>NZ_BBZB01000001.1:2400000-3600000 GCF_001269985.1 Pseudoalteromonas sp. '520P1 No. 423'
CATTTATTATCGGGCCATAATTTAAACCCTAGAGCATGGAGTTTAGATATTGAAAATGGCATTTTGTTAGATGATCCTAATAAAACATTAAAGCAAAGAATCGAAGATGAAAAAGCACAAGTTTTAAAGCATTGTACTCAAATTATGAATTACGATGAACTTGAAACTATGCCTGATTATCCTGCGCCAGTACAAAAAATATTAGGTAAAATAAAAAGAGTGAAGGGTGATGTCATTCTTAAACGTTTTATCTAATAAAATGCTGTAGATTATGGCTTATTTTGAGGCTGCTATAATTTTAGGAATGTTTCTAGCGATGATTGTAATTATGAATAAAAAGGATAAGTAATAATGTTAATCCTTTAAAGTTAATGAACATGTTAGACTAGTTAAAATATAAGCATAAAAAAAGCAGCTAATTAGCTGCTTTTTTTATTTTAGCGATAAACTATGCGTTTAAAGCATCAATTGGTGCAACATATTCCATGTTGAAACCTTCAGCAACTTCTTTATAAGTTACTTTACCTTTATAAACATTTAAGCCTTCAAGGAAGTTAGCATCATCTAATAATGCTTGCTTGTAACCTTTGTTTGCAAGGTTAATGATATAAGGCAATGTTGCATTGTTAAGTGCAAATGTAGAAGTAAGTGGCACAGCACCTGGCATGTTTGCAACACAGTAATGTACAACGTCATCAACAATGTAAGTTGGTTCAGCGTGCGTTGTTGCTTTAGAAGTTTCAATACAACCACCTTGGTCAATTGCAACATCAACAATTGCAGAACCAGGCTTCATGCGTTTAATATGATCTGCAGTTACTAATTTAGGCGCTGCTGCACCTGGAATTAATACACCACCGATCACTAAATCAGCTTCTAAAACATGCTTTTCTAATGCATCAGCAGTTGAGTAGATAGCTTTAACTTTATTACCAAACTGAGCGTCTAAACGACGTAGTACGTCAATGTTACGGTCTAAAATTACAACTTCAGCACCCATACCAATTGCCATTTGTGCAGCGTTGTTACCAACCATACCACCACCAATAACAACTACTTTAGCTGGCTCAACACCTGGTACGCCACCTAATAACATGCCACGACCTGCATTTGATTTCTCAAGTGCTTGTGCGCCTGCTTGAATAGACATACGACCAGCAACTTCAGACATAGGCGCAAGAAGTGGTAAACCACCACGGCCGTCAATAACAGTTTCGTATGCAATACAAATTGCTTTACTTTTAACTAGGTCTTCAGTTTGTGGAAGATCAGGTGCTAAGTGAAGGTAAGTGAATAAAATTTGATCTTCACGTAACATTGCACGTTCAACAGCTTGTGGCTCTTTTACTTTAACGATCATATCAGCTTGAGCAAAAACGTCAGCAGCAGTATTTAAAATCTCTGCACCAGCAGTTACATAATCTGCATCAGAAAAACCGATGCCAATACCAGCATTAGTTTCTACAAATACTTGGTGGCCGTGGTTAATAAGTTCACGAACACTACCTGGTACCATACCTACACGATACTCATGGTTTTTAATTTCTTTAGGAACACCGATAATCATAATAATTAGCCTTTTTGAACGAGGTTATGTTTTATTCTATTGTATGTGTAAATTTGTAGTTTTACTCACTAAAGTTTGTGTATAATTAAGTTTATTAAACTAGATTATTTTAATTGGTAGTGATTTATATGGTTCATAATAAAGCATCTTACACATTAGATAGAATTGATCATAAGATTTTAGTCGAATTACAAAAAGATGGTCGCATTTCTAATGTAGAACTTGCCAGAAGAATTGGTTTAAGTGCTACTCCTTGTCTAGAAAGAGTTAAAAAACTTGAAAGGGATGGTTTCATAATGGGTTATAGAGCGGTGATTGACCCTGCTAAAGTTGGAGCTGCTTTATTAGTTTATGTTGAAATCACCTTAACAAAAACCTCTCCAGATGTATTTGAAGACTTTAGCCAAGCTGTAAAGCTTCACGATGAAATATTAGAGTGCCATCTAGTATCAGGTAATTTTGATTTTTTACTTAAAACACGTGTAGCAGATATGTCTGCATATAGACTCGTTCTTGGAGATGTACTCTTAAGATTACCTTCAGTGAGTGAAAGTCGTACATATGTTGTAATGGAAGAGGTCAAAAGTGATGAAATGTTACCACTAAAAGTAAATTCCTGATAAAGTTCAACATGAATAAATATTTATATAATAAGCAAAGGATTTATTAATATGCGCCTAAATGGTGTGCAACGCTTACTTGAAACCGGTCTAATAATTAGTACCTTTTCTGCTATTTTCATTTTATGTGCTTTAGTTAGTTTTCATCCAGCAGATCCTTCATGGTCTCAAACAGGTGAGTTTTTACATGTAAAAAATATAACTGGCTCAACAGGTGCTTGGATAGCTGACATTTTATTATTTAGTTTTGGCTGGCTAGCATTTTTTATACCTGTTGCCATTCAGGCTTTTGGTTATATCTTTTTTAAAAAACCACACAAGATCTTACAACTAGATTATTTAACATTAGGCCTACGTGTAGTTGGTTTAGTGTTCTTTGTAACAACAGCAGCAGCTATCAGTAGTATCAATTTTGACGATATATTTTATTTTCCTTCAGGCGGGGTAGTAGGGGATGTCATTGCAAATGCCATGATGCCGGCATTTAACTTTACGGGTACTTCAATATTTTTATTGTGTTTCTTTTTTGCAGGTCTTACTTTATTAACCGGTGTGTCTTGGGTTCAATTTGTTGATGTGTTAGGTGAATATGCCGTAAAATTTGGCACATACCTGCACCAGTTACCGCAAAAATGGGTTGATAGTCGACAAGCAAAACCAGCACTTAATATGACTAAAAGCACTGCAGTTCAAATTGAGCCAGATGAATTGTTAAATGATCCCTTATTGGCAGAACCATCAGGGGCTGAATCAAAAGTGTCTGAGGCTAAATTTGCTGAAACTGAGTCTCCTCAAATAGACGAAACAGAATTTAATATAGAAATAGAATCTACAGAGCCGATACATAATACTGATAATGATTTTGAACCAATTAATGAGCCTGTATTAGACCATCATATTGAAGAGAACTTTGCTCCAGTAGGTTCAGAATTTGATGATATTAACAGTATTTTAGATCAAGATATGAGCTTTAGTGCCATTGAAGATGAGCCAATTGATACTGCTAGTGCGTTAAACTCTTTAGATCAAAATGCTTATTCGCAAACACAAGACATAAGCGAACCGCTAGAAAGTGAAATTAGTGCACCTTTGGTACCTCAAGAAGTGGCAAAGCCAGTTATACCTATGCATTTGCAACCACAAACAGCAAAAGAAAAATTTGAAGACCTGTTGGCTGAAAAAACAAATAGCGCCAATATGCCACCATTACCGACTTTAGATTTATTGGATCGCCCAGACAAACAAAAAAATCCAATTTCTAAAGATGAACTTGAAGCAGTATCTCGTTTAGTAGAAGTAAAACTATTAGATTTTGGCATACAAGCAACAGTTGTAGGTGTGTATCCAGGCCCTGTAGTAACGCGTTTTGAGCTTGATTTAGCGCCAGGTATCAAAGTCGCTAAAATAACAGGTTTGGCAAAAGATTTAGCTCGTGCTTTATCAGCAGTGAGTGTGCGTGTGGTAGAGGTTATACCGGGCAAAACTTATATTGGTTTAGAATTACCAAATAAACACCGTGAAATAGTACGTTTATCTGAAGTAATTGATGCAGAAAAATTCAGACAAAGTGCATCTCCATTAGCTATGGTGTTAGGTAAAGATATTGCAGGGCAACCAGTTGTGGTTGATCTTGGTAAAATGCCGCATTTATTAGTGGCAGGTACGACAGGTTCTGGTAAGTCTGTTGGTGTGAATGTAATGATCATCAGTTTACTGTATAAATCAGGTCCTGATGATGTGCGCTTAATCATGATAGATCCAAAAATGCTTGAACTTTCTGTTTACGAAGGCATTCCACATTTATTATGTGAAGTAGTCACCGATATGAAAGAAGCATCAAACGCATTGCGTTGGTGTGTGGGTGAAATGGAACGTCGTTATAAATTAATGTCGGCTCTGGGTGTACGTAACCTAAATGGTTATAACCAAAAAGTACTAGCGGCAAAAGAGTTAGGCATGCCGATAAAGGATCCTTTATTTAAAGATACTGATGGTATGGCTAATGAGCCTGAAGACTTAGATAAATTACCAAATATCGTGGTTGTGATAGATGAATTCGCCGACATGATGATGATAGTAGGTAAAAAAGTTGAAGAGTTAATTGCACGTATCGCACAAAAAGCACGTGCAGCGGGTATTCATTTAGTATTAGCAACACAAAGACCTTCAGTCGATGTCATTACAGGTTTAATTAAAGCGAACATCCCAACACGAATGGCTTTCCAAGTATCATCAAAAATAGATTCACGCACCATATTAGATCAACAAGGTGCTGAAAACTTACTCGGTATGGGTGATATGTTATACCTACCACCTGGCACAAGTGTATCAGTACGTGTTCATGGCGCATTCATTGACGATCATGAAGTGCATGCTGTCGTTGATGATTGGAAAAAACGCGGTAAACCAAATTATATTGATGAAATCTTAAATGGTGATGCGACAGAAGATATATTATTACCTGGTGAAGCGCCTGAAGGCGAAGATACTGAGCAAGACCCATTATACGATGAAGCGGTTAGCTTTGTAATAGAAGGAGGGAGAGTATCAATATCAAGCGTACAGCGTAAATTAAGAGTCGGTTATAACAGAGCCGCACGTTTAGTTGAGCAAATGGAAACATCAGGTATTGTTAGTGCTCCTGGTCATAATGGTGCTCGCGAATTATTAGTACCAAACGCCAATGCCAATTAATTTATATGCTAACAGCTTTGGTTATTAAGATTAATTTGTGCATTTTATATCGTCATGCCCGAATTGTTTATATCGGGAATCTATAAATGCATAAAAAGATAGAACTTTGATAAAACACTTTGTAGATGACGCGCTTAATACAGCACTTAGACAGGTAAATTTATTTAAATTGATCTGTTTGTTAAACTCAGGTTCAGTTTTGTTTCGTTATAACAAGATAAATAAAAGAATTTAGGTATTAAAAGAATGATAAAAAAAAGCATTTTAAGTTTAATGTTCACTATGAGCTTTTCAACATTAGCCGGTGATTTAGAACAATTACGTAGTCAGTTAAATCTATTAAATAGCTTTACTGCGAAATTTGATCAAGTAGTAAAAGATGATCAAGGTGATATATTACAACAAGGTCAAGGCGAGATAGCCTTACAACAGCCAAATAAAATCAGCTGGCAACAAGAAGATACACTATTAATCTCGGATGGAGATAAAACCTATTATTTTGATAGTTTTGCTGAGCAGGTTTCTATATTTAAGTCAGAAAAATTAATTCAAAGTACGCCTTTTATCTTACTTACCAGTAATGATGAAAACCTTTGGCAGAAATACACAGTTAAAATGAGTAAAGGTGCTTATACAGTAAGCCCTAAGTCTTTAGAAAACGCACAAGTAAGTGCCCTTGTAATTCGTTTTGAAGATAAAACCAAGGGCTTAAAAGGACTAGAGATAAAAGATATTTCAGGGCAAACATCCTACTTTAATTTTAGCAATGCAACTGTAAATCCAGAACTTAAAGCAGAGGTGTTCAAATTTGATATCCCTGCTGACATTGAAGTAGACGACCAAACGGGTAACTAAATATAAGTGTCAAATTTTAATTTAGATTTTGCACCAGATGTGCGACCTCTCGCTGCAAGAATGCGCCCTGAGACCTTGGATGATTATTTCGGACAAGGTCATTTATTGGCACCTGATAAACCACTTTATCGCGCAATTATTGAAGGGCGATGCCACTCTTTAATATTATGGGGTCCGCCAGGTGTTGGTAAAACAACGTTAGCAGAAATCATAGCACATCATGCCAATGCTAATTTAATTCGCATATCAGCAGTATCTGCGGGTGTTAAAGAAATAAGACAGTCAGTACAAGATGCTAAAAATCATTTAGCGTCTAACGGTCAACGCACATTATTATTTGTTGATGAAGTACACAGATTTAATAAATCTCAGCAAGATGCTTTTTTACCGCATATAGAAGATGGCACATTTATATTTGTTGGTGCAACCACAGAAAATCCCTCGTTTGCACTTAATAACGCAATACTATCTCGTGCGCGAGTATACGTGCTTAAATCTTTAACTGAGACAGATTTAACCGACGTATTAGCGCAAGCGCTTTCAAGTGATAAAGGCTTAGGTAAGCAAGCGTTTGATATTCCGGATAACGCTAAAAAAGCATTATGTTTAGCGGCCGATGGCGATGCTCGAAAACTCTTAAATTTGCTAGAACAAGCAGCCGATTTAGCGATTGAAAAAGGGGATGTATCTTTAATCGATAAATCAGTCTTAGAGCAAATATTACCTAGTCATATTGCAAAATATGATAATGGCGGAGATGAATACTACGATTTAATCTCTGCGTTTCATAAATCAGTGCGTGGTTCAGCACCTGATGCTGCACTTTATTGGTATTGTAGAATATTAGCAGGCGGCGGAGATGCACTTTATGTTGCGCGACGTTTACTTGCAATTGCAACTGAAGACATAGGCAATGCTGATCCTCGTGCAATGCAAGTCGCATTAAATGCATGGGATATATATCAAAGAGTTGGGCCAGGTGAAGGCGAACGCGCCATTGCACAAGCCACATTATATTTAGCTAGTGCAGCAAAAAGTAATGCGGTTTATACTGCTTTTAATCAAGCTAAACAGCAAGCGAGTGAATTACCTAGCTTCCCAGTGCCAGAGCATTTAAGAAATGCACCTACTGATTTAATGAAAGATTTAGGTTATGGCAGTGAATACCGATATGCACATGATGAGGCGGGCGCTTTTGCAGCAGGCGAAAATTATTTTCCAGAAGCATTAAAAGATACGCAATATTACCATCCAGTAGATCGTGGATTAGAGAAGAAAATAAAAGAAAAACTGGATTATTTAACAGCGCTTGATCAACAAAGCACACTTAAAAGATATGAATAAAATAGTATGAGTTCATTCAAATTATACCTTTTTGTAGCCTTAGGCGGGGCCAGTGGTGCTTGCTTAAGGTTTTTTATTAGCGAAACCATGGTAAAACTACTGGGTAGGGGATTCCCTTTTGGCACTTTGGCGGTTAATATTCTGGGTTCGTTATTAATGGGTATTTTATTTGCCTTATTAGAAAAAGAATTCTTAGTTGGCAGCCCAGCTAAAACCATTTTAGGTATTGGTTTTTTAGGTGCGCTAACAACATTTTCTACCTTTTCTTTAGATACCTTATTGCTTATGCAGCAGGGAGATTGGCTAAAGGTAGCGTTAAATATCACATTAAATTTAGTCTGTTGTATCTTTGTTACTTGGTTAGGGATGCAATTAGTAATACAGTTTGTACAAAAATAGCACTTGTAGTGCCCAAAAGGTTAAAAGAAGAATATGTTAGATTCAAAATATTTACGTCAGGACATAAACGAAACAGCAGAGCGTTTAGCACAAAGAGGTTTTACGCTTGATGTTGATACAATTAATGCTTTAGAAGAAAGCCGTAAAGCACTACAAGTAAAAACCCAAGAATTACAAAGTGAGCGTAATTCACGTTCCAAGTCAATTGGCCAAGCAAAAGCACGTGGCGAAGACATTCAGCCATTACTTGAGTCTGTTGGTCAATTAGGTGCAGAACTTGATGCAATAAAAGCTGAGCAAGATGAAGTTCTGGCTAAGTTAAAAGATATTGCACTAACGTTACCTAACTTACATGATGAGTCTGTACCTCAAGGTAAAGATGAAGACGAAAATGTTGAAATCTTAAAATGGGGCGAGCCAAAAGCATATGACTTTGAAGTAAAAGATCATGTTGATTTAGGTGAAGGTCTAGATAAAGGCTTAGACTTTGAAGCTGGCGTTAAATTAAGTGGCGCACGTTTCACTGTTATGCGTGGTCAAATGGCACGTTTACACCGTGCACTAGCGCAGTTTATGTTAGATACACATACACTAAAAAATGGTTATACAGAAATGTATGTGCCTTATTTAGTAAACAGAGACAGTTTATACGGCACAGGACAATTACCTAAATTTGCTGCTGATTTATTCCATACTGAAGCATTGGAAGAAGATCAAAATACATTTAGCTTAATCCCTACTGCTGAAGTACCCCTTACAAATCTTGCGCGTGACGAGATTTTTGAAGAAGCAGAGCTACCAGTTAAATTAACTGCGCATACACCGTGTTTTAGAAGTGAAGCAGGTAGTTATGGTCGTGATACACGTGGTCTTATTCGCCAGCATCAATTTGATAAAGTAGAATTAGTACAACTTGTTAAGCCTGAAGATTCAATTGGAGCATTAGAAGAGTTAACTGGTCACGCAGAGCAAATCTTACAAGCATTAGAATTACCTTACCGTAAAGTAATTTTATGTACTGGCGATATGGGTTTCGGTTCAAGCAAAACATACGACTTAGAAGTATGGTTACCAGCACAAGATACATATCGTGAGATCTCATCTTGTTCAACAATGAATGATTTCCAAGCACGTCGTATGCAAGCGCGTTTTAAACGTAAAGGCAGCAAAAAGCCAGAATTATTACATACACTAAATGGTTCTGGTTTAGCAGTAGGGCGTACACTTGTTGCCGTACTTGAAAACTACCAACAAGCAGATGGTTCAGTTGTAGTACCAGAAGTACTTAAGTCATACATGGCTGGTATTGAAGTATTAGGTAAATAGTCAAACTTATTTAGGACAATCACCTTATTATAAAAAGGCCACTGAGGCCTTTTTTTGTACCCGAAATATAAATTTATCGCTAAATTTTGTTACTTTGTCGATTACAAAATCCATTTATAAAAAATGGCCCTATAATAAAAACATCACCCAGAAATAAGCTCTGTTAGATTGATTTATGTAGGCGAGGTTAATTCTCGCAGTGATAAACACTGTTGCCACAGAGTAATTTAATAAAAAACGGTACTGAAGTCCGGTCTACAAAGATGATTTAAACATTTTCATAATTTAATTGTAGGCGAGGGGTTAATCCTCGCAGTATAAACACATAAGCAATAACGCGTAAAAACAACAGGACGTCAGCCCGAAACATTTATCGGGAAATAAAAAGAATCAATATTGCAAAATGTATTAATAGGAATTAAAAATGACAAAGAAAAAAACAAGGGTTAATGGAATCAACCTTGCGCTGCGTTGGTTTTATAGGTTGTTAATGGTATCACTATTGTTAGTGGCAGCTTATGTTGGTTTTGAAGCTTTTACAACAGTTTATAGTAATACACATCAGGTTCAGCAGAGCTAAAGTGGAGAATAAATATTAAATACACCTAGCTGGTTTTGGCAAACCCGCAATTTTAGTTGCTTGCTTAGCAGGACCTTTAGGAAATAAAGTATAAAGATAAATACTATTGCCTTTATCTTCACCTAACTTTTTAGCCATCGCTTTAACTAGCATTCTGATAGCAGGGCTAGTATTAAACTCTACATAAAAATCACGAACAAAATGAACAACTTCCCAATGTGATTCACTTAATTCAATATTTTCTTCTTGAGCAATTACTAGGGCTAGCTCTTTGCTCCAATCACTTGGGTTAAGTAAATAACCTTGTTTGTCTGTTTCAATTTCTTTTTGATTAAATTCAATCATATTACCAACTTAATGTATTCTTATATTCTAAGGCTAATTCAACCCATTTCTCATAACTAATGCCATTTATCGCTTTGTTGTTTATTCCTCGAGCTTCACAATCAGCTTGTATGGCTATAACTATATCTAAATCTATATAAGGCGCTAATAAAGAGTAACAAGCGTCACGCGTGAATAGAACGCTATCAGATTCGTTTTTTAAATCTAGTAACTCTTGGAATTGGGTTTGTGTAACAGGCTTAGATAAAATATGTAAAGTTGCATTCGTATGTGTTAAATCAGTCATTACATCGTCACCAAATGCTCGTTAGCATTTAAAAGAGTTTTTATTTGGTTATTATCTACAAGCTCACACTCTAAATGTAAGCTATTTATATCAATGCCTCTTACTTCGAGAGACTGCTTACAAGCATAAATGTTTTCAACGTCGTATAGCTCAAGCATTTTTAACGTTTTAAAGTAATCTTTTAAACTTACTAAAGCAGGGTTTTGATTTTCATGTAGGCAAAATACAGCATCATCTTTAAACAATATACTGACATTTTGATCAATAGCAGCAAAAATAAGTGCAGTATCAAGTGCTTCTCTACATTTAACCCCGTCAAATGGACTAGAGGTTTGCATTACTAAAATATTTTTCATATCCATTTCCTTATTTAAACTGAAGCCACTTATCAGCTTTTGCCACCGACATAGCAAACTCAGCTAAGCCAGCAACAGTAAACGGACCTGTATTTTTTATATCTAAACCACGTTTTTCTGCTGCTGTTATACACAATAATAAAGGTGTTTTTTCATCATCTACAAAGGATTGCCATTGATCATTGAGTTGCACTTCATCTTTTGCAATTACAAAATGCTCGCTTGCATGCCAAATTGCTTCTTGATACAAAAAAATAGCATCTATAGTATGCCCACCTCTGAGTGCCGCTTTAGCAAAGTTTAATAAAGACAAACACGCATCGCTGTCGCTAGGTGATGCATGTAAAGATAAAACAAATTTAGCCACATTATCCTCATGAATTTTAGTTATAAAAAAGCCTCGCTAATTAGCGAGGCTTTTATTATACGTGAAATAACGTACTTAAAGCATGTTATTAATCGTCTGACATACCTAATAAAGCCAAAATAGACGTGAATAAGTTATAGATGTTTAAGTATAAACCTACTGTTGCACGTATATAGTTAGTTTCGCCACCGTTGATGATACGGCTAGTATCAAACAAGATAAAACCAGACATAATCAATACTACAGCAGCATTAATCACCATAAAAGTAACAGAGCTACCGATAAAGATATTTACGATACTAGCAACGATTACCACTAATAAACCAACAGTTAAAAAACCACCCATAAACGAGAAGTCTTTTTTAGTTGTAAGTGCATAAGCTGATAAACCAAAGAATACTAGTGCAGTAGAACCTAATGCTTGCATAATAAGCATAGGGCCGCCCGGCATACCAGCATAATGATTAAGCATTGGACCTAAACCTAAACCCATACAACCAGTAAAAGCGAATATCCAAAAGATACCTGATGAAGAGTCAGCTTTTTTGTTTACAACAAAAATTAAGCCAAATGAAATTAAAGTGAAAACTAATCCCATAATACGTGGAAATGCTAAAGCCATAGAAATGCCGGCAGTAACGGCGCTTGCTAATAGTGTCATTCCTAAAAGCATGTAAGTATTTCTTAATACTTTGTTTGTTTCTAATACGCTGCTTGCTGAAGCGCTATTAGTATATGATTGATTCATAATAACTTCCCCAAAATAACTAAAAATTAAATTATAACAATATAGATGATAACAGGTTAGATACGATTTTAAAGCTTTCGTTCAGTCTTCTAATGACTTTTAAAGATAAATATGTGAATTTAACCTAAGTTTATGAAAAGTTTAATTAATAAAGGGGTATTTTTACACTTAAATAACAAATTTATTTTTTAGGTTTAAAAACACAGTTTCAATTTATTTTGCCTAAATTACATATCTGTTTCATTTTACATTCCTTAATATAGATAACTGTATGATGGACCGCTAATACCATACATATATTTAGATAAAACGTACTCTGAAACCTTATCACTTATTTAAACTCATAAACGAATGGCTTATCTAGCTACAATGAAAGGGTATTTTTACTTATGATGCAGTTTGGATTTAAAAAACTATTACTTATTTCGATCGCTATTTTGGTCGGAATGTCGGTATCTTTAACGAGCTACTTTTCTTATGTTAAAGAAGAGGAAGTATTAACAGCCCTTGTCATCAGAGAAAATACTGAATTTGTTCAACAACAAGCAAAAATTATAGAAAAGCAATTAAATGAAAAGGCACTTGGATTATCAAGGATCGCATCTTTATATAATGAACAACGAGAAATAGGCGCAACTGAAGATTTTATTAAACTGACAAATACAATTGCTTTTGCAATGAATTGAACAGTTCTGCAATTGGGTTTGAAAGTGGTGTAGGTTATTGGAATCAAAGTAGTGAGGTATGGCCTGATCATATCTTTGCAGGAGATGTACGTAAGGAGTCATATTATAAATTAGCGCGTAATAGCTCAGGTGCTGCAGTAACTGAGCCATACTTTGATTCAATCGATTATTAGATCAGTATCGTTCATAGTATTAAAAACGGTATAATTACTGTTGATATGAAATTGGATTTTTTGAATGAGCTCGTAAGTGAGTCATCTCAAATCCCAGGTGCTGTCGCATTGATTTTAAATCATGATACAACCGTTCTTGCTTCAACAAGTGCAAATGTTGAAACAAAGAAATTAGCATCTGACTATCATTGGTTTAAAGGTGCTGTGTTAAATGCAGTCACCAAAAATAATAGTATACAAACATATCAAGTAGATGGTGTAGAAAAATTATTATTTTCACATAGAGTAAAAATAGCAGATAAAAATTGGTATTACACTTTAAGCCTAGATACAGAAGTAGCCTATGCCAGTCTTGCAAAAGCTAAAACAAGCGCATTTATTAGTACGCTTGTTGCTACACTTATTAGCGTTGGCTTTGTTTTTATTTTATTACAAATGCTTTATCGTCCAATATTAGTGTTAAAAGAAACAATAATGGCACTTTCGCAAGGGAATGGTGATTTAACACAAAGGCTTAAAATAGAAACAAATGATGATCTAGGCGAAATTTCCGAAGGTGTAAATCAATTTATAGCCAGTTTACAAACAATGATATTAGAAATTAAACGTTAAACTGAAGCGTTAAACGGTAATGTTTATAAATTAAAAGAGCAATCTGAAGCTAATACAATAATTCTTGATGGCCATGTGCAAGAAACCGAGCAGGTTGTAACAGCAATAGAAGAAATGAATGCAACAGCTGAATCTATGGCACAAGACATTGCTAATGCCGCGCAGCTTACCGATAGCACTAACAATGCCGGGCGAGACTCAAAAGGTACAGCAATTCAGGCGCAGGGCACTATATCAGAATTAGTATCTGACGTTGAAAATTCAGTGCAAAGTGTGAGTGAGATGAGCAAAGCAATGTAACACATGAAGTGAGTAAAAACATGGTTGCCATTAACTCAATAGTTGGAAAATTAGATTCAAATGGTAAACAAGCGGTAGAAGAAATTAATAGCATTGATGATATAAACCACCGATTAACTGCCATTATAAGTAAATTTAAAGTTTAATGAAAAATAAACTTTTAGAGCCGACTGTAATAAGTCGGCTTTTTTATTTGTAAATGTTAATTATTTAATTAAATACTTCTTAAGCGAACAGCAAAACCTAGATTATTTAATCGAATGAAAAAACATCACAAACGATAGATATTTAAACGAATTAACTATTTTTTAGGCACTTAAACAAAAAAGTAAAAAAAAGACTTCACAAACAGCCATTAGTTTAATAATATTCGCGCCGCTGCGGAGAGATGGCAGAGTGGTCGAATGCACCGGTCTTGAAAACCGGCATGGGTTTATAGCCCATCTAGGGTTCAAATCCCTATCTCTCCGCCACTTCTTTACTTTATTGTAATGGAAGTGCTATCAGATTTAACTGATATAAAACAAATAAAGAACAATGCGGAGAGATGGCAGAGTGGTCGAATGCACCGGTCTTGAAAACCGGCATGGGTTTATAGCCCATCTAGGGTTCAAATCCCTATCTCTCCGCCACTTAATTCTTAAAAAAAGCTTGGTTTATACTAAGCTTTTTTTATATCTGAAATTTAAAGAATATCGTATTTATAGCACAGGTAAAATTCAAGGGTTTAAATGTCTACCCTGTGCCACTATTTACATTTAAGAGCCTAATCATTAGATTAGGCTTTTTTATTGCCTGAAATTTAATATTGGTAATGGGTTTATAGCACAGGTCGAATTCAAGGGTTTAAATCTCTATATATTAAAACCCTTAAGTCCCTGATTAGCTGGAAGCATGCTAAATAAAATGAGGAATTATTTTGATTACTGAGCTTGTCACTATTTTAGTTGGTCCACCATGTGTTGGAAAATCAACCTACCTTAAAAACATTGATTATGACTTTGTAATTTCGTCTGACGATATTGTTGATTTACTAAGCTCTCAGGCTGAAATTCAATATCATCAATTTTTTAAGTTACCAATGAATAGTAAAATAAGAAAACAACATAACCAGATATTTAACCATTTAATAGTCGAAAGTAAGAGTTTCGCTCATGTTGTTTGGGATTTAACAAATTTAACCAAGAAAGCGAGAAAGACAATATTCAAACATTACCCAGGCGCTAACTTCCAAGCCGTTGTTTTTAACTTTATAGGTCATGAAAAAGCGATACTTGAACGTAACAAGCTACGTTTTAAGCAACATGGTAAGCTAATCGATGAGCATGTTATTAAAAGTATGTTATCTATTTATGAGCCTGTAGAAAAAAATGAAGGTTTTTCTAATGTTAATGGCATTGAATTTTGTAATAATTAAACCCTCAGATGTTATTGTTTAACAATAAACAGCTAACGTTGTATGTTTGTTTATCTAAGTTTTTGACGTATTATTTTGCTAATGTAGATCAATCAATAAAATATATGAATCAACAGGTAAACAAATCATTAGCTATCGTTATACTCGCTGCGGGCGCTGCAACACGTTTTGGATCTGCTAAGCAGTTAGCAATTTATAAAAATAAAACGCTATTACAACAAAAAATAGACACCTGCTGCGAGTTTAATGAATTTGATACTTATGTGGTGTTAGGTGCTGCTTATCAAGATATTATTAAATCAACTGAATTTAAAACAAGCAAAATAATTCACAATACAGCTTGGAAATCAGGCATGGCCAGTTCAATTATCATAGCAACGCAAAAATTAGCGAAACACTATGATTCAATAATGTTCCTCGCGGCCGATCAAGTGCTTATTGAGCATTTTCAGTTAACCGAATTAATACAAAGTTGGCAAAATCAACCAACAAAATTAATAACCGCAAAATTTGATAATGAAATAACAATACCAAGTATTTTTCCTAAGAAATATTATAAAGACTTGTTAGGGCTAGAGGGAGATAAAGGTGGTAAAAAAGTATTAATTACACATAAAGAAAATCTTATTATCATTGAAATGCCAGAAGCTAAGTTTGATATCGACCGACCAGAAGATCTAAGTAACCTATCAAGTAATCATTAAGAATAATAAGATTTACGTCTTTATATAAAATTATTAAATAAAAGAATTCATATACTTATATTTTTTTGATGTGTCTAATTTATTAAACTGTGCTAGTAAAACCATATCAATTTTTAACTTTTCCTTTAATGATACCTTTTGTAGTGCTAGGCCTAATATCTTATTAGAGCTTGATAAAAGGCATTGTGCATTTTTTAATTCGATATAAGTTGGATTGTTACTTAATATATTATGTAAAGATGTATTGATATCAAATAATTCACTCATTTGTTCAAAAGTCAGATATTGAATTATTATATTATTTATTTGTTGTGTTTCTGTATTTTTACTAAAAATAAGGTTGGTTTTACTCATCATTACATCGCTATTTTTATACACCTACTGGCTTGATATTTATCTTCCATGTATCTTTGAAATATCACTATAAAATGTGGCCGCTTTGTTATTTAAATCTTGTACATTTGGTTCTTTTTTATAAGGCAAGTTTTAACCTCATCTGTTAATAATCAAGCGACCATTCAATTACCTCTTCGCATTCATCTACTAATGTATCTAAATACGATAAGTGCGCATTAATATCGACCATAGTTGTTTGCATTGTTTTACTCATATCTTTAATTTTATCGTTATAATGTCTAACTTCATGATAGCTCATGGCAAGATCATTTCTTGCTGATTGAATCATTCTATCAAACGAACTCGCATTAGATTGAGTCGAATCATTAATAGAAAATTGCCTTTCTACCAACAACTGTAATTTATTCTGACGCTGATTTAGTAATGAAGAAGCGTGTTTTAATTTTTGTAAGTTTCTTTGAATTTTAGGGCCCAATTCAGCTATATCTTTGGCTTGCCATTTAGCAACTTTTCTAAGAGCTTCAGCTTGTCCTAAATCGATTGCTAAACTTGATAATTGATCATGTCCGTATTTCTTCTTTTTACGTTCTTTTCTTGCTTTATCAACGCCGTTGGCAATTGCATTCACACTATTGGAAACTAACTTTCCATAAGGAATAAGGTTAAAAGGTAATGTAATAATTTTTAAAGGCCTTTTCTTTTGTTCCCTTACAAGATGTAATAATTTTTTCTTTATTTTGTATCCTGTGGTCCTAGTAGTCGCATCATAAGTAGATTTAGACGTTTCCATGAAGGAGCGTTGCGTCATTTGATTGGTTTTCGCATCAAACTTTAAAGAAGATTCAAATGAATTTTCAAAATTCATTTTTGGAATTACCCTCGCATTTATTTTTTGTGCGACAACTTGGCTAATAGAAGAAGCAAACTTTGTTTTTGCGTTTTTAAAAATCATAGTTTGTTCTAATTTGCTAATTACTATGCTATCTAGCTCTGCACCGATTGGGTCTCCAATCACACTTGGAATAGCAGGGCCTTTTTTGAGTGTTTCTTTTATGTCTATTGGCATTATGCTTGGGCCTATATAAGTTATTAAATTAGAGGAAAATAGAAGAACGATTAGATTAAAAAATTACTAATCTTATAAAAGTTATTGGTAATTACTCCTTGTCAACCATTATATACTTTAAACAAAAAAAATAATTGCGTATGTAAGCGTATGTAAGCGTATGTAAGCGAGAGATGAAAAGGAGTTTAAATAGTAGAATAAGTTTTAATTTTAAAATGTGAACGTTAGCAGAGAAAACTTATGAATACGTATTCAATACCAATTAACTTTTATTCACCATAGCCATAAGTTAACTTTAAATTTCATATAATAAATAGAATTTAAAGTTATGCTCAAAACAGTTTTTATCTTTAAGTTGCCAGCGATGGTGCTTGTTTTAATCAGCATTTTAAGTTGGCAAGTTAATGCAAGAGATTATATAAGCCACCAGCTCAATGGTCAGGAATTAAATATAACCACAACTGAAGGCAAAGTAAGACTTTGGGCAATTTCAGAACACGCTTTTGAGGTTTTATATTTTAACCAAGATAAAAAACCATTTCCTTCCTTCGCAATTGATATGCAGTCTATTAGTAAAAATAAACAAAATTTTGTAACTGTATCAAACTCATTAAATAAGCTGACATTTAAAAATGGAAATTTAACTGCTGTTATTAATAAAGTACCGTTTGATATTTCATACTTTAATAAAGATCAATTACTTACTAGTGAGAAAAGCACTTTTAAAAACAAAAAATCAACACCTGACTTTAGGTTTACATTAACAGACACTGAAAAGTTATTAGGTACAGGTGAACGTGTACTTGGTATGGATAGACGTGGTCAACGTTTACCTTTATACAATCGGGCACATTATGGTTATACAACATATTCTGAGCAAATGAACTTTTCAATTCCTGCTGTTATATCAGATAAAAAATACCTTATTTTATTTGATAACACAGCAAATGGTTGGGTTGATACCGGAAAAACGCAAGCAAATACGCTACAGTTCGAGGCTATGGGTGGTCGAAACGCTTATTTGATTATCGCCGGAGAAACATACCCAAAACTCATTAATAATTATGTAAATATAACCGGTAAACAGCCATTACCACCGCGATGGGCTTTAGGTAATCATGCCTCGCGTTTTGGTTATAAATCTCAAGCAGAAGTCATAGACACAATTAATAAATACCAAGAAGAAGATATCCCAGTTGATTCAATTATTTTAGACCTTTATTGGTTTGGTAAAGACATTAAAGGCCATATGGGCAATTTAGATTGGGATCACAATACTTTTCCTGACCCTGAAAAAATGATCAAAGATCTGAAGTCAAATGGAGTAAATACGGTGCTGATCACCGAGCCATTTATTTTAAAAGGGTCAAAAATGTGGCAATCAGCCGTTGGTAATGGTGTGTTAGCCATAGACGCGATAACAGGTGAAGCAAAAACATATGATTTTTATTTTGGTCATACAGCTTTAATCGATGTATTTAATAATGATGCTAAACACTGGTTCGCATCAGTTTATAAAAGATTAGCTGATCAAGGTGTGGCAGGTGTATGGGGGGATTTAGGAGAGCCTGAAGTACACCCTGCAGATATACAACATAAATTATCAGATCATAACGATTTAATTTCTACTGGTGATGAAATCCATAATACATATGGTCATGAGTGGGCAAAACTTGTAAAAAATACTTTAACTGCACATGCGCCAGAGCAAAGACCTTTTATGATAATGCGTTCTGGTTTTGCTGGATCACAAAAATACGGCATGATCCCTTGGACCGGTGATGTAAGTCGTTCGTGGGATGGATTAAAACCACAAGTAGAGTTATCGCTGCAAATGAGTTTACTTGGTATGGCCTATACCCATTCTGATTTAGGTGGTTTTGCCGGTGGTGAGTCATTTGATAAAGAGATGTATATTCGTTGGTTGCAGTATGGCGTATTTCAGCCAATTTATCGTCCTCATGGGCAAGATAATATTGCCCCAGAGCCAATTTTTCATGATGCAGAAACCAAAAATATCATACGTAAATTTATAAAGCTGCGTTATAAAATGTTGCCATATAATTATACGTTAGCTTATGAAAACGCAATCACTGGTATGCCATTAATGCGTCCTATGTTTTTTAATGATGAAAGAAACTCAGCATTGATCGATGAAAAAGAACAATATTTTTGGGGAGATAGCTTTTTAGTAAAACCAGTTACAGAAGCTGCTATTAATTCAATTGAAGTAGATTTACCAAAAGGAAATTGGTTTGATTATTTTAGTGATAATATATATCAAGGTAATCAAACAATATCTTATCCGTTAACTTTAAATACTATTCCTGTATTGGTAAAGGCAGGTTCAATTATTCCATCAGTTAAAGCAGTATCCAGCACACAATATTATTCAAGTGAAGTGTTAAAACTAGATTATTACTTTGATAAAACAATTAAATCATCTAAAGGTCATATGTATGAAGATGATGGCAATAGTGCTGATCCAATAAAAAATAAACAATTTGAATTACTAAATTTTGAAGCTAGTACGTTATTTCATACTGATCAATTGACCATAGCTTTAAGTCGAAGTGAAAAAGGCACTGGTTATAGCACAATGCCACAGCAACGTAGTGTTGAGTTGGTGATACACAATTGGCGTAAAGATAATAATAAAGTTTTATTTAATGAAAACATGCTAAAACAGCAGGCTACATTAAAATCACTATCACTGGTAGATGAAGGGCTTGTTTATAACGTAAACAATAATACTCTCACAATAAAAATTAAATGGGACCATACAGATTCATCAATCACAGTTTTAAAATAACGTGATTAGTATCAGTTAATAACCAAAAAGCAGCTATGTGAGTAGCTGCTTTTGTTGTTTATTAATCCAAATGCTATACGGCTGATTTAGCGGATTCACTAGGGCTTAAGCCATAATATCGCGTAAACTCTCTACTAAACTGTGTCGGACTTTCATAGCCAACTTGCGCTGCGGCTTGTTTTACTTTTAAACCTTGATCTTGAAGTAATTCTCTTGCACGACTTAAACGTATTTTTTTAACGTATTGAATAGGAGATGATGCTGTGATTTGTTTAAAGTTTCGGTGAAAAGTAGATGAACTCATATTAGCCATATCTGCAAGTTGCTCTACATCTAAACGACTATTAAAGTTATTATGTAGGTGTTTTAGAATACGTTCCATTTTAGACAGATAGGTATTATGAGAGACCAAAGCAAATAAAGGTGCCGCTTGAGGGCCAGTTAACATATGAAAATATATCTCTCTTAATAACCCCTTACCAATTATGTCACATTGTAGGGGGGATTTTAGACGCAGCTAAATAAATCTAAGCATTAAAAAGCACATTGTTAAATGTGCTTTTATAAAAAACTTATGTTTAAAACGCCATTTTTATCAGAGTTTAATCTATGGGGTAAATAATAAATTTTTTTCGTGGTTAAACCACAATCATTAGCTAAAATAATGCCATCAAATGAAGGGGCTGATTTTATGATATGAACATAGAGTTTATCTTGAGCTAAGCCAATATTTAATTGCTGCCACAGACTCTTTTTAACATTAAAAAAACACCATGCCATGAATTCCTATGCGGCTACCAGAGGGCAGTTGATGAATGTTTGAGTGTGATTTAACCACACAAAATAACATTGAATAAATACTTATTGAAATTATAAATAATTAATATAAGGATTCATGGTTAAGACTGCTGCCAATTTAAAAAAGATAAGAAATTTTAAATAATTTACAGATTTGTGTCTGTCCCTTTTTACTCACTCTTTAAGAAGGAATTCTGTATTAATTTTCAATTCTTAAAGAGTCCAATTTAATTAAAGCAGAACATCTCTCACACCAACTAAGTTTAAAAACAACCTTGATATACCTAAAAGTCGCACTATGATTAAAAAATATGTAATGCCAGTACTTCGATGATTTAGTAAATAAAGATAATTTCAAAATTTTGCTTCTAATGTTAAGGAATAAAAATGAAAAAAAGTTTGCTACTCACATTTTTTATAATCAGTTTAACTACCAATGAGGCGCTCGCTGATCTTCAAATTAAAGGTTTTGGTTCAATCGTTGCCGGATCTGTTATAAAAGGAGATGGCTATATTGCAGATTACCCTAACTTAGGAGTATACGAAAATAAATTTGATGTTTCTCAAGAAACAAGATTAGGGCTTCAAGCAAAAGCTCAAATAGATGACAAATTAGCTGCGACAGTACAAGTTATGACTCGGTCAGCAAATGACTATGATCCAGAAGTTGAATGGTTATATGCTTCGTATAAAATTAACAGTGATAATTACTTTCAAATAGGTCGAATGAGAATGCCGGTCTACTACTACTCCGATTTTATGGATGTTGGTTATGCCTATCCTTGGCTTAGAATACCCGCTGATACTTACTCTCTTGACATCACGAACTTTAACGGTATTAAGATTAACACCAAAACAAAATTTGGTGATTTGTTTGTAAAAACGACCTTATATACAGGCCAAGAAAAAAATCAAAATAACGAGTTAATGAGCTATTTGTTTGAAAGTTTTACAACAAATATAGATCGCCAGTTTGATAATATATTTGGCGTAGTATTAGACACTAGTATCAATAATGTGACACTTAGAGCAACTTACACACAGTCAGATATGATAGAAACACAAACATATGGAGATGGCAGTGATGCTGATGTTAAATTTGACATAGAATTTTACGATATATTTTTAAAATATGACTTCGAAACAGGTATTTCTGTTATGGCTGAATACAACAAATATAAGCCATTTTATGAATCTTATTTTGGCTCTATTATTTATCAAGTTGACGATATAAGTTATTACCTTTCTTTGTCTAAGTTTGATCTGGACACGCCTTTTGAAGAACATGACACCATAAGTGTCGGTCTAAGATATGATTTTAGTAGTTACGCTATTAAATTTGATATTAGTACTATGAACGATAATGGCTTTAATCCATTTACAGGTCAAAGTAATCCGGTATATCACAAAGCAACAGATGACGGTGATGTAACAACAGCAAGTATTTCATTAGATTTTGTATTTTAGGGAGATAATGATGAATAAATTAATACCGGCGTTTTGTTTTATAATGACTTTAAGCCCCGTTTTATCGCAAGCTGAAATTGCTGTGATAGTAAACAAAAATAATTCAGTGACGATTAATGCAGAAGAAATTAAAGGTATTTTCTTAGGTAAAATCAACACGTTTCCAAATGGTCTGGAAGCGATTCCTTTGGTACAAAAATCAAAAACTCCCATAGCCAATGAATTTACTAAAAAAGTACTCAAAAAAACATATAGTCAAGTTCAAGCTTACTGGTCAAAATTAGTCTTCACGGGTCAAGGAACATCCCCTAAAGAGTTAAGTAATAACAAAAAAGTCATCTCAATAGTGTCTTCTAACCTCAACACAATAGGTTATATCAATGCTAAAGACATTCCAGATAATGTTAGAGTTATTCATAAATTTTAATATAAGAAATTGGGAAGATTTTGCTCTTACTCGACCAAATTGCTTAATTAAAATAAGGATTAATTCGCTAGCAATTGAGATTAAATACTTAGGGGCTGTTGATCTTTGTTTGAATTTTGAGCGTAAGTAACAATTAATGCTCACTGATGAACTGTGGTCGAAACTAAAAGTTATATTGCTTAAATATAGAGTTTATAACAAGCTTGAACATCGACAAACGCTAGAATGAATACTTTATCGTTTACGTGTTGGTTGTCCGTGGCGAGATTTCCCTGAATATTTTGGGTTGTAAAATACCATTTATCGCCGTTTTCTTCTTTGGTCAAGAAAGGCATATTAATGAGGCTGTTCAAAACACGGCAAGATCATTATAAATTGAACTTATAGAACAAGTTGCGATCAGATCAAGGCATAATAATCACCTTGGTCACTTAATATGAGCACAACTTTTCTGAAACACTTTAATTCAATTACCGACCCTTGCATTGAACGCTGTAAACAGCATGCACTTATCGATATTCTTTTGCTAGCTATTAGCGCTGTATTATCTGGTGCAGAAGGATGGGAGGACATTGAAGACTTTGGGCGCTTAAAACTTGATAGGTTAAAAAAGACGGTACTTTCAATGCAGTAATCCCAAAAAATGACACTATTGCTCGTGTTATTTTTCGGTTAAAAGCAGATGAAATAGAGCATGCCTTTCAATCTTGGATATCATCACTTATTGAAACCACAGGTGCTGATATCATTGCTATTGATGGAAAAACTGCACGTCGTTCGATTACAACAAAAGATAGAAAAAGTGCCTTGCATACCGTTAATGCATGGAGTTGCCAGCATCAATTAGTGCTAGGACAAACAACTGTTGATAGTAAAACTAATGAAATCACAGCGATACCAGAATTACTCACTTTGTTGGATATAGAAAATAGCATTATTACGCTTGATGCTCTGGGGTGCCAACAAGAAATCGCTAAACAAATAATTAAGCACAAAGCGGATTATATTCTCGCGCTTAAAAGTAACCACTGTGTGATGAATCAAGAATACGTAAGAAGCAAGGGCCACTTGTTTTTAGCGTCATGAGAAAAATAGCTATGGCGTTATTTAAACGAGGAGAAGGTTCAGATGGATGGCAAGATGCTCAGTATCCGAGAACGATTGGGTTTAGATGTAATGATTTTTCTGTTTTAATGTCTTTAGTTAAGCAAAACCTTGCTTTAGCTTATGTGCCCGACTTTATTGCAGAGCACAATTATAGAGTTTAAACCAATCACGGGGTGCATTATCATCACATTTTACGCAACCTAATTTATAACCCAGCATTTCTTTTCGTCCATCAGTAGTGATAACCCAAGGTCTTAGGGTCCAAGGTGGATTATGACGAACATGTTGATTATGTCCGCAAGCCAATTTAGCGACCCAATGATTTTCATCATCTTGGTGATAACCAACAATAGGCTGTTTCATACTTTTATCTCAAATAGTGAAAGCGCAAGGAAATAACTGCGTTTTGTAAAGTTCGGTAAATAAAATCGTATTATTGATAATTATCGCTTAATTTTAAACAATGTTTTAAATAATAATCAAAAGTGGATCCTGTACATGTCAATTCAAGCAAGCATAGCAACAAATCGTTTTGGTTTGGGGGCAAAACCTAATGAAATCGCACATGCGACATTAGATCCTAAAAACTGGTTATTAGCACAACTTAATACTAAACCACTTTTAGAATTCGACAACAGCTTACCTAACTCAGAAAAAATCGGCTTTAAATTAGAAGAATTAAGAAAAGAAAAAAGAGCATTAAAAAAACAATCAAAAACTAATTTATCTAAAACACAAAGCCAACCAGCGGGTAAAAAATATCATAGACAAATTATGCGTAAGCTCACAACAGATACGCTAAAACAGTCAATACTATCCGATAACAGCTTAAATTGGCGTTTATTAGACTTTTTCTCTAATCACTTTAGTGTGAGTACTAAAAGCCCAATAATGGCAGCAATAGGGCCAACACTTGAGCGCGAAGCAATTGCAGATAATTTGCTTGGTAAATTTGAAGATATGTTATTGGCTGTAGTTAAACATCCTGCAATGATAATTTATTTAAATAATGAAAAGTCATTTGGAGAAAACTCTCGAGCAGGTAAAAAAGGCAAAGGACTTAATGAAAACCTCGCTCGTGAAATTTTAGAACTTCATACTATGGGGATCAATTCTGGATATAGCCAAACAGATGTTATTGAATTAGCAAAAGGGATAACTGGATGGAGTGTTGCAAGACCTAAAAAAGATAAGCATTCGGGTTTTAAATTCCGCGCTTATGGCCATGAACCAGGTGCTAGAAAATTGTTAAATAAAACCTATAAAAATAATGGTTTAGAGCAAGGCGAAGCCATGTTGTTAGATTTAGCGCGTAGACCAGAAACAGCCGCTCATTTGTGTAATAAGCTAGTATCTCATTTTATACAAGATATACCAGAACCAAAGCTGGTTGATAAAATGGTAAAGACTTGGATGAAAACCCAAGGTGATATTAAGCAGGTTATTATTAGCATGATAAATGCGCCAGAGTCATGGCAAAACACACCTCAAAAATTTAAAACTCCAAGAGAACATTTAGTATCTACCTATCGGGCATTAGGAAAAAATAAATTTAATGACCGATCATTATATTCTTCGTTATTTAACTTAGGGCATAAACCCCTAAATGCGGGCTCACCAACAGGTTATAGTGATTTTCAACAAGATTGGAATGGTGCCAGTGCGTTAATGACAAGAATAGATTGGGCGTCAAAAATATCAGCTAAGTTTAATGGTGATACTAAAAGCATTATGAAATCAGCATTAGGAGAGAGTATATCTGAGCACACTAAACAAATGGTTACTCGTGCCGAAAGTAAAAAACAAGCTGCTACATTATTGATATTAAGCCCTGAGTTTATAAGGAGATAAATATGCTACGTAGAGAATTTATAAAATCCTTAGCGGGTAGTTTAGTATTATTTCAATCTGCATCATATGCGAACATTAAATCTAATCATTCGAATAAAAAAATAATTTGGATTGTTTTAAGAGGTGCTTATGATTCGTTGCATACTTTAGTACCAAGGAAAAATGCAGATTTAACTAAGTTAAGGCCTAATCTATACAATCATATTAAAAACCACTTATTAGTACTTAATAATGAATTTGGTTTACATCCATCTCTTAAAAACATGCATCAGTGGTATAAAAATAAAGAGCTATTACCAATAACGTGTGTAGGCACAGGTTTTACAAACCGCTCTCACTTTGATGGTCAGGACTTTTTAGAAAGTGGACTTAATACGACTGACGCTGATTCAGGTTGGTTAGCCAGAGCAATAGATGCAAAACACACACAGGCCTTAGCAATTGCACGTTCAACTCCCATCAGCTTAAGATCATCAAATAAAGTTAATACATGGTTTCCTACTAAATTTAAAGAAAGCCATGCAGATACCTATGATGCATTACTAAAATTGTATCAATATGATGAATTACTGATGTCTCGCTTACAAAGTGGCATTGAGTTACAAAATAAAGTTGGTAAATCTAATAGTAAAAGAGGCCGTTTTAGTGATTTAGCTAAATCGTGTGCAAATTTAATGGTCAAAGATAATTCAATTGATTGTGCCATGTTAGAGCTTGGTGGTTGGGACACACATAATAATCAAAATGCGAGGTTAGCAAGACAACTGACATTATTAGATGATGGGTTATCTGAATTAAAAACAGCTTTAGGCAAGCAATGGCAAGATACAGTCGTGATAGTAGCATCAGAATTTGGCAGAACAGTGGAACAAAATGGTACTTCGGGCACTGATCATGGTACTGGCAGTGCATTATTTTTAGCTGGTGGCGCAGTAAATGGTGGTCAAGTATTAGGTAAGTGGCCAGGATTAAAATCAGAGCAGTTATTTGAACAAAGAGACTTAATGCCCACATCAAATACATTTTCGTGGATAGCAAATGTATTAGAACAACATTGGGGTTTAACACCTAATCAGCTTAAAAGTGTATTACCTAATGCACAACGCTTAATTGAAAAAGTGATTGTGTGATGTGATTTAAGCCTTTTTAATTGAGAGGCTTATTCATCGGATTTAATATCTATGCCATATTTTTTAGCTTTAGATTTCCATAAACGTTTAGCTAATTTTTGCATATCAATTTCTTTATCACCTTCATCTACAATTTCATGACCAATCAAGGTTTCTAAAATATCTTCTAAGGTTAAGATGCCTCGCACAGTACCGTATTCGTTAACGATGAGCGCGATATGAGATTTAACTCTCAGTAACTCTTTCATAGCGTGTGATATGGTCATCACATCAAGCAAGGTTGGCATTAACCTAACATAATTGAATAAAGGCGACTGTTTATTACCACGCGCTTGTGCGAGCAATAAATCAGTTCTCAATACAAAACCTATAATTTCATCTGGATTATTGTCGTATACGGGGATCCTTGAAAATCGATTTTTATGATGTTTATGAAAAAATGCTTCTACTTTCATAGATTGTGCATGAGCAAACATCACAGTGCTAGGTGTCATAGCATCTTCAATTTTAATACCTTGCAGTAATAACAAGTTTTGTAAAATAGTGGCTTCTTCTTCAGACAAATGACCATTACGTGCACTCAATTGTGCCATGACAAAAAATTCGTTGCGGTTAAAACCAATGGGTTCGCTTTTTTTAACCATGCGTTGTGTCATTAATTCAGATATTTTTATCATGGGATATAAAGCCCACACTAAAAATTTAAGTACATAAGCTGTTATAGGTGCGAGGGCCTTCCAATGCGTTGCACCGAGTGTTTTAGGTATGATCTCAGAAAAAAATAAAATTAAGAGGGTTAAAACTGCTGAAATTAATCCTAAATATGATTCTCCGAACACAATACTCGCTTGTGCGCCAACACCTGCCGCACCAACAGTATGTGCTATGGTATTTAACGTTAAAATAGCAGCAAGCGGTTTGTTTATATCTTCTTTTAAAATCCTAAAGATCTTACCTGATTTCTTTTTATTGTTTTCCATAAAGGCAATATGCACCCAAGTAATACTCAGCAAAACAGATTCTGCAATTGAGCATAAAAAGGAGAAAAACAAAGCAATAAAAAGATAAAGACATAATAGAAACATGTATTTACTACAGCAATAATCACATAATTAATATATAGCTTATTTGTAGGGTTTATGATTGATTTTAATCAAAATAAGAATGTTTGATGTAAACCAATTCTTGAATATAACAATCATATTTTAATTGTGGCACAGTCATCAAATAAGTCAGCCTAAAGGCCAACCTACAACAATCAAATGTTGAATTACATTAAACACTCAACTTGTAGCTGAGGCTTTAGCCTTTCTTTTGTTATCAAAAATTTATCAATCTAGTCAGCCTAAAGGCCAACCTACAACAATCAAATGTTGAATTACATTAAACACTCAACTTGTAGCTGAGGCTTTAGCCTTTCTTTTGTTATCAAAAATTTATCAATCTAGTTAGCCTAAAGGCCAACCTACAACAATCAAATGTTGAATTACATTAAACACTTGAATTGTAGGAGAGGCTTTAGCCTTTCTTTTTGTTATGAAAAATTTATCAATCTAGTCAGCCTAAAGGCCAACCTAAAACAATCAAATGTTGAATTACATTAAACACTCAACTTGTAGGAGAGGCTTTAGCCTTTCTTTTTGTTATGAAAAATTTATCAATCTAGTCAGCCTAAAGGCCAACCTAAAACAATCAAATGTTGAATTACATTAAACACTCAACTTGTAGGAGAGGCTACAGCCTTTCTTTTGTTATCAAAAATTTATCAACCTAGTCAGCCTAAAGGCCAACCTACAACAATGAAATGTTGAATTACATTAAACACTCAACTTGTAAGGGGGGCTTTAGCCGCGCAAAGTAATGTAAATATAATAATGAATCTCCCAACAACAAATCTGCAAAATCATTTATCACTAAAATTAACCTAAAATCACCGAATTTTGCCAAATATCACAAAGGTAACAAAAATATCTAATTACTCTTCTATTATTCATATCAACAGCTAGTGACAACAACCACTAGCAAAACTAAATCAACAACTTAATAGATACAAAGGGATAAATTATGAATACTTCAAGCAACGGTGAATTATTAGTAACAAGCATTTTTGGCGGTATGGTAATGAGCGTTTTAACATTTAATGGCATGGCGTCAGCCGTTGCAGTTGGCTCTGTAATTGCTGTAACAGTAATGAGCGCAACATATGCACTAACAAGTAAGTAAAAGGACTATAATTTGATTAAGCTAAATACAAAGTTACAACCCTGAAACACCGTTATATAACGGTGTTTTTTGTTATATACACAAAACTACTTTGAGCAGCATGTTAAAGATGTTGATTTAGTATTTGCAGCAGTCAGTGGTAACAATATAGTAGAACGCTCTTTAGCAGTAATAAAACCAAACGGCAGATTAATTTCTCTATTAGATGAAATTGATGAGCAGTTTGCAAAAGATAAAAACGTCAATTATGCACGTATGTTAGTTGAGCCATCAAAAGCAGGGTTAAACCAAATAACCGACTTAGTTGAATCAAGTCAATTAAAAGTAACAATAGATTCGGTATATGGCTTAGATTACGCAAAACAAGATATGATCAAAAGCGAAAGTGCATGCGCAATAGGTAACATTGTGATTGAAGTGAGTTAATTTAAATTTTCTGAAGCTTAACCTACAAATAAATGGTCAATATGAATGTATATTAAACTTTAGGAGAGGCTTCAGCCTTTCTTTTGTTGTAGCATAATCAACAACCTAGTCAGCCTAAAGGCCGACCTACAAAATATCTACAATATCAATGTTATACCACAATGCAGGGAATAATTTACGGTAGCATTGTATGACACCAGGCTTGTAGGAGAAGCTTCAGCTTTTCTTTTGTTGTAGCATAATCAACAACCTTGTCAGCCTAAAGGCCGACCTACAAAATATCTACAATATCAATGTTATACCACAATGCAGGGAATAATTTACGGTAGCATTGTATGACACCAGGCTTGTAGGAGAAGCTTCAGCTTTTCTTTTGTTGTAGCATAATCAACAACCTTGTCAGCCTAAAGGCCGACCTACAAAATATCCACAATATCAATGTTATACCACAATGCAGGGAATAATTTACGGTAGCATTGTATGACACCAGGCTTGTAGGAGAAGCTTCAGCTTTTCTTTTGTTGTAGCATAATCAACAACCTTGTCAGCCTGAAGGCCGACCTACAAAATATTCACAATATCAATGTTATACCACAATATAGGGAGCAATTTCCGGTAGCTTTCATGAACACACCTGTAGGAGATGCTTTAGCTTTTCATGACATATAACTTTTAGCTTTTCAAAACATAAAATTATTAAATTTGTTCTACATTAAACCCACAATACTAAATAGGTACTAAACTAAAATGATAGTAATTTAACAGATTTTAATTATGCCATATTCAAACCTTACAAAGGGTCGCTACTCTGGTGAAAATTATGAATATTTAATAACGGCTACCACCTATAATAGAAGACCAATATTTAACGATTTTTACAACGCTAGAATTTTAGTTAATGAATTTAAATATCAACATTTAAATAATAATGCACATTGGTTAACATGGGTAATAATGCCAGATCACTTTCATATATTAATCTCGTTAAAAAACGCATCATTAAGTACCTTGATGAGAGATATTAAAGGAAGAGTATCAAAAAATATTAATCTTAGAATGGGAACCAAAGGTAAGGTTTGGCAAAGAGGTTATTATGAACGGGGTTTAAGATGTGAAGATGATCGCAAACAAATCGCCAGGTATATCGTTGCAAATCCATTAAGAGCGAAATTAGTAACACATATTGGCAATTACTCACATTGGGATGCTGTATGGTTATGAGGATTTTAAAAGTCAGCCTAAAGGCCGACCTACAAAATATCCACAATATCAATGTTATACCACAATGCAGGGAGTAATTTACGGTAGCATTGTATGACACCAGGCTTGTAGGAGAAGCTTCAGCTTTTCTTTTGTTGTAGCATAATCAACAACCTTGTCAGCCTAAAGGCCGACCTACAAAATACTAACTTATAGTCTTAAGTAGCCTCAATTTCAGTAGGTGAGGCTTTAGCCTTTCAATTTTGTCAGCCTAAAGGCCAACTTACAAGAGGTAGGGTAAAGACCCAAAATCACTCATCACTAATATTAACCAAAAATCACCAAACACTACCACACATCACTAAACAGAAATTAAAAAACAAAACCTGACCTATTATCTATTTCAACAGCTGATAAACAGCAAACGAATTTAAATAGTAAGGTGAAAATTATGAATGTATCTAGCAATAGCGAACTAATTTCAACGTCAGTATTTGGCGCTATGGTATTAAGTGTATTGGCGATAAATGGTATGGCATCGGCAGTAGTTATAGGTACTGCCATTGCAGTATCAGTAGTTGCAGCAACATACTTTTTATCTAATAAATAGTTTAAACATCAAAGATGGGAAACAGGTTTGAAAGCGAGGAATTTATGGCTAAATCTAAAAATAAATCAGCATATAAATTAAATGATCAACATGAATGGAAAGATGTAATAAAAATGAAACCTGAGTTTGCTTTAATAAGTTCTATGGAAAAATCTAAAACATTAGTATGTTTGGTTATAGCATGGCTTGCTCTATATACAGCTTTTGCAGTATTTTTATTTAAAATGGCATCAATCTAATAAAAGAAACATAAACAAATTACACAAACAATAAATAAGCTTTAGTATTTAACACCGCTAAATAGCGGTGTTTTTTTTATATGAAAAATTTATCATCTAATTTAAATTTTTAAATATGCAACCAGTTGAGCACAATAATCATCAAAATCGGTTAAGTGTTTCTGGATCACTGCAATTAAAATATCAATATTTAACGATTGATAATCGTGTACGGCAATATTCCTTAAACCAACCATTTTTTTTAAGTTATTGGCGATATGTAACGTAATAATCTTTTCACGGGCTATCAATTCAAAGCTGTCTCTTGAAGATTGTGGGATCCCTAGATTATTTTTTTTAATAAGGTGATTCGCTAAATCTATAGAGGCTTCACATGCTCGCTGAATATTTAAAATCACTGAGTCTTGTTTTGTATAACTATTCTTAAAAGAGGCCTCGTCTGTATATTCTTCATTGATCCGAGATAAACAGCGTTTTATTGTAGCTATTTTATTTAAAACAACATCATGCATTTTTTGCTTCACTTATAAATGATTCTATAATTTCACTACGGCTTTCTTGTAAATGGCCATACATACTGAATACTTGCATTTCAAATGAGTCTGCATAATTTTCAGCGTCAAAAAGTAGCTTGCCAGTAGATACAATTTGCATTTGTAAAACAGTTGAGGCTTGCAGTAAATCAACTAAATCTACTTCTGAATTTATTAAATTGCATAATGACTCGCTTAAATCCCAACGAGATAAAGGTTTTAGCTTTTCATTATTTAAAACCGCAATATCCCAATCACTACTTTTTATTGATTGACCATTGGCTTGTGAGCCAAATAAATAAATCAACTTTGTGTTTGGATAATGTTGCGTAATTAAATTAACTATTTTTTGATGCATTAAAAAGCCAAGTAATTCTTTTATAGATATAATTATACACCGATAATTTTAAACAAACCTACAAAAAATGTTCAATAGCTCCTATCGGCACAGTCTGTGTGGGCGAGGGGTAACCTAACAAGTAACAGAACATTAAAATTCAGCCTAAAGGCCGATCTACAAAATTCAATTCAACGCCGCACTTGTGGGAGAAGCTTTGCCTGCATGCAGGTACTAGATCAATGTAGGGAGCGATTGCGGCTAGCTTATCATTTAAAAAATTCAGCCTAAAGGCCAACCTACAACAATCAAATGTTGAATTACATTAAACACTCGAATTGTAGGAGAGGCTTTAGCCTTTCTTTTGTTATCAAAAATTTATCAACCGAGTCAGCCTAAAGGCCAACCTACAAAAATGAATGTTAAACCTGTGAGAGAAGATTTTCCGACATGGTGTATAAAGCAGAGAACTAAAATCTAAACTTGCACTTGTAGGAGAAGCTTTAGCTTTTCTTTTGTTATCATAAATTTATCAACCTAGTCAGCCTAAAGGCCAACCTACATAACATGATGTATAGTGTACCTGTAGGAGATGCTTTAGCTTTTCATGGTGCCCACCTATTGGAAAAGCTATCTATTAATCACTTGAAATTTTACATCAATAAAAAATGTCAGCCTAAAGGCCAACCTACATAACATGATGTATAGTGTACCTGTAGGAGATGCTTTAGCTTTTCATGGTGCCCACCTATTGGAAAAGCTATCTATTAATCACTTGAAATTTTACATCAATAAAAAATGTCAGCCTAAAGGCCAACCTACAAATAAGTATGTAATCTTGTAGATGAGGCTTCAGCCGCGCAATTAGTGATTTTAATTTAAAAAGGTACAAATCTCATTGCATTAAGGTACAAATTACAGCATGCTGCGCAAAAATAATAATGATGACAAACAATGTTTTATTTAGAGCAACTTCAAAACAGTGGCATAATTTGGCTTTTACTCGCTGCTGCAATTATCAGTGCATTTTATCACTCAAAAATAAGCTTTGTGCTACTCTCAATAAGTTTATCAATGGCATTTTGGTTAGATCACATCACTATTATTGGTGGGGTTATTATTTGCGCGGGCTTGGCTGTTGCAAAGCAACAAGCATTAACTCAAGGTAAACTAAAACTAGCATTACCTCAACCATATTAAGTGTATATGCACTTGCTTATGGTTTTGGGCTATTAAAATTTGAGGCAAGTGTACCAACATGGCTATGGGTATTTGCATTAAACAACTTAATAATCACCTGTGTAATAGAAGAAGCATTTTTTAGAGGCTTTATACAAAAAAAGTTAACTAAAAAACTTAACCCAATTTGGGCCGTTATAATAACAAGTTGTTTGTTTGGTGTTGCACATTTTTCAGGAGGCCTAGCTTACATATTTGTAGCAACAATAGCGGGTGCGTTATATGGCTTTACTTATTTATATACAGGCAGATTAAGTGCAGCAATAGCAGTCACTTCATTTTAAATATTGACCACTTATTATTATTTACCTACCCGATGGCAAAATAATTGTGTGAATATATTGAAAGTGGTTGTCTATTTTATGAAGCTCACAATAACTAGTTGGTGATAGAATAGGGTACTTTGTAAATATCACCTTCAATATTTTGATTTTCAACAAAATAAATTATTTTTTCATCTGCTGAAACCGAAAACTGATGTAAAAATCGTTTTTCAGGCGATAAAATAAGTGATTGTTCCTCAGTATCTAATTCATATTTCCAAACACCAGATTCAGGACGATAAAAATATATGTTGTTATTGATTAACTGCCAGTTTAGCCAGTTAATTATATCAACATCAGCTATCAAAAGTTGTTCTTCACCGGTTATTAAATCAAGTTGCCATAATCCGTTTGTATTGAATTTTGTAAAATATAAATAATTGCCTTTTATTCTTCCGCTATAACCACCGAACTGCGTTAATTGTTCATGTGTTTTATCTTTTACTTTATATAACCATAGTTGCCATTGCCCAGAGCGACTACTGCTATAAATTATATTGCTATTTGGATCATAATTAACAACAAACGCACCTATTTCATTATTAGTTAATTGTTGGGGTTTATCATTATTTACATCTATCTGATAAATAGCCCCTTGCTTAGTTAATAAAATATAGCGGCCATCGTGAGACCATTCATAACGATCAAACCCGAGTTTAAATGGTAAATTAATAGAGAGTGAAGATATATTATTATCATCACTTATTTGCCATTGGAATACAGATTGCTTATTTGAAAGATAAGACAATTGGCCATTGGGTTTAGTCTTTGGTAATTGGTTGATTGCATTGTCAGTATTAATTGCAATACGAGATCTAGTTACGATATTTTGTGAAAATATATGGCTTGAATGCTCTAAAGTGCTAAAAAATAATTGATTAACTGTGCTGTCCATAGAGTTAATAGCGTGCCTATTTTCAAATTTAAGTTGCAGTTCACCTGTAAGTACATTAATTAAATAAACAGCGCCATTATCAGCAAAGCTTGCATATTGCTTATCTAACCATGCAAAAGAATCAATATGGTAATTGAGTTTATGGCTAAATTTAGTTTCATTTGTAAAACTATCTAAAATTAATAGCTGTGTATTATTTTCGTCAATATATCGTGCTATGAGTAACCAATTTTTATTAGGATGATGATCAAGCAAATAATCACCTTTTAAATTACTATGGCTTGGCGGTAAACTAATTACCGACTTACGTTTAGTTTTAATATTATATTTATTAATAATATAAGCTTGGGTTTTATCTACGCGATCTCTAAAATAAATCGTTTCGGAATTCCAATGCCAAGTAAATTTTGAAAAGCTATCTGATGCGCACTTTTGAATATTATGAATTAACTGTGTTGAAAACTCATAAAACCCTAAATAGCATTGTTCATCAACTTTATAACTCATTGCAACTAATTCGCTATTTGGACTAATTGCCGCGTTATATATTTGATGATCTATGTTTAATTTTTGTGTATTTACGCCTTTTGTAACTAAATAAAGGTGTTTTGATAGCGAATTATTATCAAATTGCTGATACAACAAATTGTTAGCTTTGTTATCAACAGATAAACCATACTCAGCCCCAAATTGTGCTGTTATACGAGATTTTTTTTTAAAACTAACCAATGCTGATTGTACATTTAACCAATAAAACAAAACAGCCAAAAAAATAACACTAATAATGCTAAAAATATAAATTAGCGGTAATTTTTTAACATCTAAAGGGTTAAGGTTTATAGTAGGCGCTGAGTGTGACTTATTAATATGTAATAATTTATATCCAGCTTTTGACACAGTAACAACATAATTATTTTCAGAATCTAAGGCAGCTAAATGTTGTCTTAACAGAGATACGGTTCTGTTAATCGCACCATCGCCTACGATACGCCCTTGCCATACTTGTTCTATTAACTGTTCACGACTAATCACATCGCCATCAACATTAATTAAAGTTTGCAGTAAAAGACTCACTTTTGGTTCAAGTTGACGTGTGTTCTCACCTAAAATGAGTTGACGATTTGTTATATCAACAAAAATATTCATCAAGTGTACTTGAACTTTCAATGTGTAACTCACTGTATTTTAATACTTAAAATCATGATAACAAAAACATAAGCTAAAAATAAGGTAATTTCGTACCTAAAGTGTTTTAGTTAACAAGTTGTTGTTTAACCTAGAGGTGTTAACAGGAGAAAACAATGACAAAAATAGACTTAAACGTATATAAAACTTTTGCAGTTACAGCGATGCTTTCATTGATGGCATGTAATAATACCGATTCACCAGGACAGACACTCGAAAAACAACCAGCCTTTGAACAAAATAAAAAAGTAATTGATGACCGTGAATATTATTTAATAAAACCAGATAATTATAAAGCCGATAAAGCATATAAGTTACTATTAGCTTTTCATGGTTCAGGTGGTAGCTCAGAACAAATGAGAAACTTAGCGAGATTCGAACAATATAGCGATGATTATTTAATTGCTTACCCTCAGTCAAAAGTAGAAGAATGGAATGAAGGGTGTAATTGTAATAAACCAAACAGGCTTGGGATTAATGATTTAGAATTTGTAGATCAAATTATTGAACAAATACAATCTGAACATCATATTTTAGAAGACGAAATTTATGGAACTGGATATTCACAAGGCGCGTTATTTAGCCAAAATTTATTATGTAATAGAAGCGATAAATTTAAAGCGATAGCATCAGTTGCGGCCCCTATGTCAGTTCAACTTTCAGAGGCGTGTAATATCAGTGATCCAACTGATTATTTATCTATTCATGGAAAAAATGATAAAGTTTTACCCTATCTAGGTCGATATCATAATAATTGGGGTTTGATATCAAGCCCTGATGCGATTTCTCTTATAGCCGATCTTAACCAAATAAACACTGAACCAACAAGCACGACAGTAAAAGAAGGTTTAATTGAAACCCAATATAAAAATGATACAAATACCACGCAATTATTAACTGCGGTAAATGGTGGCCATACTTGGTCTTTAAATAATTTAGATACCTCACAATATATTCTTAATTTTTTTGATCAAGCTACCAGTGTACAATTACCCAAACACTCTTTTATGATAAAAACACCAAGTGGTTTAAATCATGTACGTGCTATGGGGTTGAATAATAACGGCCCTGCAGTTGTGTTAATATCTGGATTTAATAAAAACTTTCACAGTGATTCTGCATGGTATGCGTTACTGCAACCTTTACTTGCAGAAAACTACCGGGTTTACAGCATAGATAGAGCAGGAAATGCATGGGGAGACTATAACGAAAAAGCATCGTATCAATATTTTGTTGATGATTTATACGCTATTTTAAAATCCCTCAACGAAACTGATATAAGCTTAGTGTCTTTTGCTAGTAGCAATATTACTGCTCAGTTATTTCAAGATAAATATAGTATTGAAGATATAAAAATTAATAACATGGTGTGGGTAGATCCTGATATTTTATTACCGCACTCAATTGAACATTATAAAGGTTATCCGGTTGATTGGTATAAAGAATATATAGTGGATTTAATGCCTTATTACGAAGAAAATTATTTTACTGAACGTTCAACGACAAAAATAGCAGCTGAAATCGTAGAAATAGAAGAAATGATACCACCAGAACTTGCAGATAAAATGGATTGGGAGTTTTACCACAATATTGCAAATCGAAGGTTGACCATTACTGGCCAAAAAATAAGGGCGACGGAAATTGCAAATTATTCAGCCGATTTAGATTCAGTGCGTGATATTGCGATTAATACCAACATTCCAATAACCGTAATAGATTCTGATTTTGAACAAACTGATATCGATAATGCAGAAGAGAACGTAGAAAATCTCATTAAATGGCAACAAGAAGGCACTGAATGGTCTAAAAAAGTTGCACAACAAACAGGTGGTCAATACATACCACTACCTAATGCTAAACACTTAGTACCATTTGAAAACCCTATGGTAATCAAACAAGCAATAGATCACTTTTTAGAAAATAATAACCTTTAAAACTAAAAAAACCGTGTTCAGCCAAATGAATACGGTTTTATTTAATTACGTCATAACTCACAACAAAAAACTGTAAGCCTGAAGGCCAACCTACAATTAAACCCTAACTCCTGTAGGTGACGCTTTGCCTGCATGGATGCAGCTACTAGAGCAATGCAGGGAGCAATTGCCGGTAGCCTTTCTATTTTTAGCAACAACCTGAAAGAAAAAATTTAAATCGTCAGCCTAAAGGCCAACCTACATAAAAAAACTAAGTCCTGTGGGTGAGGCTTTGTCTGCATGGATGCAGGGACTAGAGCAATGCAGGGAGCAATTGCCGTTAGCCTTTCTTTTTTAACAACAACCTGACATGAAAATGTTAAAACCGTCAGCCTAAAGGCCAACCTACAATAAAACCCTAACTCCTGTAGGAGAGGCTTTAGCCTTACAAAGGGGCTTTGCTTTCATAAATGCGTATGTTAATGCCAGTAGGCGGGGCTTCAGCCGCGTTTTCACAAGCATAAATCTTTGTAAATGATGATAATAAAGAAATGCAGGAACAATTATCGGTAGCTTTTAAAGTTTAAATACAAACTCCTGTAGGAGAGGCTTTAGCCTTTCTATTTTTAGCAACAACCTGACATGAAAATATTAAAACCGTCAACCTAAAGGCCAACCTACAATAAAACCCTAACTCCTGTAGGTGAGGCTTTAGCCTTACGCAATTCGCAATACCCTCACAAACATATTTCTTCATGATTAAACCTACCCAATCACCACATCACATTCAGGCAATAATTTTAAATACTCACGCTGCAACGCCTGTTTTGCATAATCATCACCATGCACAATACGAATATGTTGTGGTTTATGGCGCATGCGTTTTACAAAATTAATTAACCCAGCTTGATCTGCATGGGCTGAATAGCCCGATATTGTATGTACACCCGCATTAATTTTAATTTTTTCATGATTTAAAAACACATAACCACCACGAGGTCCGTACTTTTGAATATCACGACCAGGTGTGCCTTTGGCCTGATAACCTACAAAAATAACATCTGCTGTTTTATCTGGTAAAAATGCCTCAAGATAATTAACAATTCGCCCACCTGCACACATGCCACTTGCAGCTAAAATTATGGCTGGTTTATTCCGCTTAGCCAAATATTCAATGGTTTGAATATGTTGCTGGTGGCCATCTATTGTATAAAGCTGACTAAAGTCTAAAGGGTGACGCCCAGAATGCACTTTACGACGGGCCTCTTTATCCCATAAATCCTTAAATTTTAAATACGACTCAGTAAAATTAGCTGCCATAGGCGAATCAACAATCACCTCAATTGATTGCCAAACAGAACTCACATTACGTTGTGCATATATAATTTGCTCTAACTCGTATAGTAACTCTTGGGTTCTGCCAATACTAAAAGCAGGTATAAGCACCACACCATTATCGCTTACTGCTTTTTCAATCAGTTGCTTTAACTGTTTACTACGCTCTTTACGTTTTGCATGGTTTTTATCGCCATAGGTAGATTCAATCACTAACGTATCAGCGCGATAGGGCGCTTTGGGTGCAGGTAATAAAGGCGCGTAGGGCGCACCTAAATCTCCACTAAACACTACACGATGATTATGTGGGCGTTTACCTAGCTCTATTTCAACATAAGCACTACCTAAAATATGCCCTGCAACCTGAAACTTAGCTTTAGCACTTTTAAAACCATCAGCGTTATTTTTTGAATGTTTAACAGGAAGTTCAAACCACTTTTTATAATCTACAGCGACTATTTGGCGTTTTAACAATTTTAAACACGCGTTAATCATTTGGCTATTGCGCGTAACACCCACCTTTAAGGCATCTTCAATCACCATAGGCAATAAACTGGCAGTAGCAGTTGTACAAAATATAGGGCCTTTAAAACCAGCAGCTAATAAATAAGGAATGCGACCAACGTGGTCAATGTGGCAATGGGTAACAATTAAAGCGGTTACATTAGTAATATCAAATTCTATTTCTAAAGAGTTACCATCACTACTTGATGCCTTTTCATCTCCTTGAAAAAGCCCGCAATCTATTAAAACAGCAGAATCATCATTTATGTTTAATTGATGACAAGAACCTGTAACGCCATTAACTGCACCATGATGTATTATGTTCATAGATAGTCCTTTATCTTTATGACGATAAGTTGTTTTTAACCTTATATATAAATAATCACTTTGTAAAATCTGATCCTTTCTAAATTAAGTTAAATAAAATAACAATTTAAAATACCCAATAACATCATCAGCATATATAACTAACAACCTTATATGTAGAATTAAGTTCTGTAATCATTTTAAAAACATGATCTAACGCAATAAAATATTACTTTTTGTATGCAATTTAATGTTTTTTATAATAACTCTAATAAAAACGGCTAGTTATAAATTTAATGATGTGATAAATTAGATTCTTGAGTAAATACACCAAAGTGTAAAATGGAATTAAACTCAGCAGAATTAAATTGCTGACCGTAGTTAAAGGATAAAGCTTGAATACCAACAATACATATTACAACCAAAACGCCCAAGCTTTTTGCGATTTAACCTTTAGCATTGATATGCAACCTATATACGATGAGTTTTTACCTTTAATTCCAGCCAATGGCCATATTTTAGATGCGGGTTGCGGTAGTGCTCGCGATGCTAAAGCATTTAAAGACAAAGGTTTTGAAATAACCGCAACAGATGCAAGTAGTGAACTTGTAAAAATAGCAACCCAATATCTAGGTCAGCCAGTAGAGCTGAAAACCTTTCAGCAAATTAACGATATAAATCTTTTTGACGGCATTTGGTGTTGCGCTAGTTTATTACATGTTCCTTTTGATGAATTAGGTTCTGTATTTACCAAACTTTCCACTGCATTAAAATCTAACGGTGTTTTATATGTATCGTTTAAATATGGAGAGCCGAAAACAACACCCCGCGAACACAATGGCCGTCAATTCACTGATCTTAATGAGACAAGCTTAAAAAATTTATTAGTCAATCAACAAAGCCTACAACTCAATAAAACGTGGATCACAGGCGATAGACGAGCAGAGCGAGAAGGCGAACAGTGGGTAAATGCGATAATTGTTAAAAAACCAAAACAGCAAAACACAAATCTTGTAGGTGAGACTTCAGTCTTACAAAATAAATAACCATGAGTCTAAACACTCTCACGCAACTCAACCCAGAAGCGTTTTGCGATGCACAATTAAATCAATACAACTATATATTTGTTGATCAAACAAATGCAGGGCGTTTGTATATAAAACAAGGTAGTCCAGCCGTATTTGTAGACCTCACATTGTTCGATTTAAGTGCTGATACTTATCAATATGTTGATTATACGAGCTATCAAAATCAACAAATGCATAAATACCAAGGTTTATATCGATTTGTATATGAAACCAATGCATCAGTTGTAGTTGCACAAAACCAATTTAAACAAGATATCGAAATATTTTTAGGCTCAGAAGAACACCACAGTGATAACATAAAACGTTTTGGTAGTGATCGCAGCGAAACACATAGCGAACCAACAAAACCTGAATACAATTTCTCAACTTTGTTTGAACAAGTATTTGGCTCTAAATATTTATACGCACTTCAAGCCGAAAGTAAATATATAGATAGCAAAGGGCACTTACGTTATATCGATTTTATGCTTAGTCGCCATAAGCGTGCATGCCAAGGCGAAAACAGCCAAGCGACCAATAATATTGCCATAGAACTAAACGGTGAACGCTACCATCACCCATTAATAACAGGTATAAAACAATACCGCTCACAGCTATTTAAACAAAATTCACTGATTTACGACGGCTATTTAGTTTATCGCTGGTCACTCAGGGGCATGCAAGACGAATACAAATTTAGCGACCAAATACGTAATTACTTTGGTGATGCAAAAAACTTTGCAGCTTCACCTAACTACCTAGCCCAACGTGCCGTATCGTATCAGCCAATGCTTCATCAAGAAGATGCCGTAAATAAAATAAATCAGCAACGCCAAATCGGTAAAAATACTTTTTTAGTGGTATTACCCACAGGCACAGGCAAAACCGAAGTATTTATTCAAGACTTAGCAGCACAAATAGCGCAGGGCGAATGCCAAAATGCCTTAGCCATTGTGCCAAGCACCGCATTAAAAGATCAGTTACAAACACGCTTGACCCAAAGATTGCCAAACTTAAGTGTGGGTGAGGCAATACATAATAAAAATTACAATGTAGTAGTACAAACCAGTGCCTATTTGTTACGCCATTACCATACATTAACAACCAATCAGTTTGACTATATTTTAGTAGACGAAGCACATCGCGCCGCTGCTGTTGGTTTACGCAAAGTGATAGAACATTTTGCACCTAAAACTTTATTAGGGTTAACTGCAACCGATGAGCGCCTAGACGAGCAAAAACTACAAAATATTTTTGGCAGTTATCAAGTTGACTTAACACTAGAGCAAGCAATTAACAAAGGCTTAGCACCACAAATACGTGCTTATCGGCTTGAATCGAATCTCGATTTATCAAAAGTGCGCTTTAACGGTAAAGACTTTGTAAAAGCTGATTTAAACAAAACAATATTAGTGCCATCGCGCGATCAACTTATTGTAGATTTACTTAATAAATACTTTGCAGAGCCGCTCATTAGCGGGCAAAACTTAAAACAAGGTGTTATTTTTTGTACTGACGTAAAACATGCAAAACGTATGGCAAAATTAATGAATCAGCATGGCATAAGTGCACAAGCCGTACACGGTACCGACCGAAAAGGACTCGATGCCTACCAGCAAGGTAAAATACGTTTTTTATGTGCCTGTGATTTATTAAACGAAGGTTGGGATGCACCGCAAACCGAAATTTTGGTAATGGCACGGCCAACCATGTCAAAGGTACTGTATACCCAACAATTAGGCCGTGGCACACGACAATACCAAGGTAAAGAAGCATTAATCGTAATTGACGTAGTCGACAGCTATGGTGCAGCACTGCAACCTTGGTCAGTACACGGTTTATTTAACTTTACCAGTTACCAGCCTTTTGCCAATTTAGTCAAAACCGAATTTGCAGCACCTGCACACGAAATACTCGCACTAGATCATTTATGGGAAGGAGAGCGCCGAATAGAAAAAATAAACATATTCAATTTCGAAAAAGAATTTGGTGACTTACTAAATGAAGAACAACTTGCCCGCGAGCTATTTATATCAACCAGTACTGTTAAAAACTGGGTGAAAAAAGGCGATATGATACCCGCAAAAAGCCACGACTTTGGTAAACAAAAGCTACATTACTTTAGCCAAAATCAATTAAGTGAAATAAAAAAAAGTAAAAACATAAAAGAGCGAACAGACGATACCCGCCGCGATGACTTTTTTGAATTTTTAGAAAAACGCGATTACGCCTTTTCATACAAAATTGTATTTTTACTGAGTTTTATTAGCGAATGTAATGCCCAAGGCGAAGTTGAACTAACCAAGCTTGCTACAAAGTATCAAAACTTTTACCAGCAGCTACACCAAAAACACGGTAAAGCTGAAAAACCAAACAACCCATTAAACGATTTAGATCGCCTAAACGATACTGCCTATATCACCAGAAGCTTACTCGCTAATCCGTTCGAAAAATTTGAGCGCAAACGCTTTGTTTATCATGCAAAAGACCTCAACTTAGTCGCATTTGATCCTGTACTTTGGGAAAAGCTAACACCTGATTGTTTTGAGCTGATCAAAAAGCAAATGAAGCAGGATGGGAAGGATTATTTTGGGAAGTTTGGGGTTGAGTTATTTCGGTTTTAAGATAATTAGGAATGTACTTAAAATATTGTAATCAGAATAGAAACTAAAAGAGCTCGAATATAGGGTTAGTCTGGTGACAGACAGCTTGGATTGAAGATGCAACGTTAAATCAGATCTTTAAGCCTTTTTCTAAGAGCTGAACTAGAAAGACTAGTAGAAAATCCCATACTAAACGAATAAGAATATTTTTTTGTTTAAATGAATGTTGTTTTAGCTAGATTAAGTTCGAAAAAACACATTTGTTGATGTTTTATTTGTAGTAATGGTTATGAAACTGTGTCGATTTAAATAATTGAAGCAATTAAGGGGTTGTTAAGCGTTAGAATTATTATGGCTCTATTTACTACTGTAATTTCAATAAATATACTTTAAAACATTGCTGCTCTCTTCGTTTTCAAATACCCTCTCAGGTAAGCAGTAGAAATATAATAAAACTTCAAAGAAGAGCCTTTCTTTAGTAACAAAATATTGGCTCTCAAGGTTTAATTTATATGAATAGCATTAATAAATATTAGGTTTTAATTGAAATATATGTACAGTAAATTGTTAGTAGAAATTGAAGAGTTATTATCCCCAATTGCAGAGCAGCATAAGCCTGATGGGACAGAGAGTATCGCCGTGGTTGATCAATGGGTGCATGCAATCGCGACTGACAGTCAGTTTTTTTGTAATACAGACTTAAAATCAGCTAATGAGCTTAAAAAAGAAGTACTCGATCTGCTTATAGATAAGCAGCTGTTCAGTGATCGAGATATTTTCTACAATTTAGTTTTTGACAGTATGCCTTTGAAGCCAGTTAAAGATGGTACTTTTAAATTTATTGATCTGTTTGCTGGTATAGGTGGTGTTCGTTTAGGCTTTCAAAATAATAATGGAAGCTGTGTTTTTTCATCAGAATTCGATAAGCATGCCCAAGCGACTTATAAAAGTAACCATGGTGAGTTTCCATTTGGTGATATTACATTCATAAACCCTACTCATATACCAGAACATGATGTGCTACTAGCAGGGTTTCCATGCCAACCGTTCTCACATGCTGGGTTAAAGCTGGGAATTGCAGATACCCGAGGTACTTTATTTCATAATATCGCTCGTATTATCGAAGAAAAAAAACCTAAAATAGCAATGCTTGAAAATGTAAAAGGGCTGGTAAGTCATGATAAAGGGCATACATTAAAAGTTATTCTAAAAACGCTAACTGATATAGGTTATAGCTGTAATATATCAAAAGATCTTATTGAAAATGGTAGTGCCAAAGCCATTCAGACCGAAGCTAAAAAAATGGTGATGAAGTCAATTGATTTTGGCGTACCACAAAATAGGCAGCGCATTTACATTGTTTTATGGAAAGATGGTCTTATAGAACATTTTGATTACCCTACTGCATTGGGCAAAGAAACAAAAGTCAGTGATATATTGGAGGATAATCCATGTGAAAAACTCACAATATCAGATCGACTTTGGGCTGGGCATCAACGCCGAAAGATTCAAAACAAGATAAATGGTAAAGGTTTTGGTTACGGATTAGTTACGCCGGAGAGTCAATATACGAATACTCTTTCTGCGCGATATTACAAAGATGGTAGTGAAATATTACTGGCGCAGGACGGTAAAAACCCAAGAAAAATAAGTACTAGGGAAGCCGCTCGATTACAAGGTTTTCCAAAAGAATTTATGCCTAACAAATCCAATACTCAGGCATATAAACAGTTTGGTAACAGTGTGTCAGTGTCAGTAATTGAAGCCTTGGCGGAAAAAGTAGAAGGAAAATTAAATGGAATTGGTTAACTTATCAGAGAAGTTTTTGGCTATAAAAACTGCTATGGCTAAGGCTGAATTCACTGATGTGAGTTTGCCTCAAAACTTCAAATCAGAATATGAAAAGTACATTGCTAATAATAAAGCTAATGGTTATTCAGAGGTCGAATGGGCGGAATTTTCTACAAAGATTATAACTTCTACGGGGAAATCCATATTTTTAACCAATTATTGGTTTTATATAGCACTTGAATTAGCTGGATATTTAGAAGGCTTAAATAAGCAAAAAGAACTGTTTGAAAATATATTTAAAGGTGAAGTTCTGAATGAGGTAGCGACTACACTAAGAAAAGAAATTAGCAATGATAACGAGACTCGTATCAAGAGGTACCTTGAAACTAACGGGTTTTCACACCAAGACTACGACTATTTTTCTTCCTTTATTTCTGATTATGATAGCTGGGGAGGTGGTAAAACGATTGACCGTGGCGATTTTTATGTCTCTCCTCTTCTGAAAGCAGGTAACCTTTTAGCTGAAACTCAAGGAGCTGTAGCTGAACTAGCTAAGCAATTTTCAGAAGAGGTAACCTTAAGGAATCTATTTCATCCTGAATTTGTTACAAAAAAGGTTAAAGAAGCAGACAGTCATAAAACTAGCCACATTTTGGAAGAGTCTTCACGATCTCAGTTTGTTTTTAGCTTAATCTCATTTTTAATTAAAGAAAAAAAGCAAACGCCCTTGTTTGAATGCTTGATTGAAAAAAGTAGTGAACATGGTAATTATAACCTTGAGTATGAAGCTCATCGTTTAACTACTTTTTTCAAAATATCTGATAAAGAGATTGAAATTCAAGGCTTAACAAGTGGTGAAAAAATTAGATTTTTTAAAGAGCCATTTCTCGTTGGATCTCAATACCACTATCTATCGAATCAATGGACTGATGGCACCTCATCAAGATTAGATATTCAAACGTTATGCTCAATTTTTAATAGTATATATACAGAATATCAGATTCTTTCGTTAGATGGATTATATGTGCTAACGTCTGCAAAAAAAGTGGCAGAATTAGGGCTATCTAAACCATTTTTATTATTAGCCGGTATCTCTGGTACAGGTAAAACTCGCTTTGTTAAAAAGCAAGCTGAATGTCGTGGTGAGGTAACCTATTGTTTAACTTCTGTTCGCCCTGATTGGCATGAGCCTTCTGATTTGTTGGGTTATGTATCACGCTTAAGTGGACAAGCTGAATATGTAGTTACTGATGTACTTGCCTTTATTGTTAAAGCTTGGCTTGAAATAGAAAAGTTTGGTATTACCCTCAATGGTAATTTAGCGACAGGTAATCAAGATCAACAACAGCAAGTTAGAACTTTTTGGCTTTGTTTAGATGAGATGAATTTAGCACCTGTTGAGCAGTATTTTGCTGATTATCTTTCAGTGCTAGAAACACGTGAGTGGCTTTGGGAAAATAACGAATTTGAATACAAGTGTGAACCTCTCTTAAAGCCATCACTTTTTGATAGTATTGACCAAGATAAGCTCAAAAAAACGCTAGGATTAGCGGATCATGATGATCTGTGGCAGCACTTTGTTACAAATGGCATAAGCATTCCGTTCAACTTGATTGTAGCCGGCACTGTAAATATGGATGAAACCACACATGGCTTTTCTCGTAAGGTAATTGACCGCGCATTAACTTTCGATTTTGGTGAGTTTTTTCCTAATGACTTAGACGAGTTTTTCAAACCGACTAAAGAGCCTAAAGTACTTAGTTACCCGGTATGGTCTGATGGACGTAATACCGTCGAATTAAATGATACTTTCGATTCAGAGGGCTCTTTATCCATTGAATTATTAAAAAGTATTAATGCTATTTTAATTAACACCCCATTTAAATTAGCCTACCGTGCCCTGAATGAATTGTTGCTAAGTGTGATGACCAATAAGCCAACGACTGAAATTGAGTTACAAGCTGTATGGGATGACTTTTTAATGTGTAAGGTGTTGCCACGTATTGAAGGCGACATTGATAAGCTGACCAAAGGTGGTGAAAATACGCATATTATTGAACAGCTCAATGTAGTGTTAAGTAAACAACTGAACAATATTTGGGATGGTAAAATTCGCCCAGATCTTTATCGAAAATATCTTGATAAAGAGGAGGCTATTGACATTGAATGTCGCAGCAAAGCTAAACTTAAGTGGATGAGTGGACAGTTAGATAATGGATTCACCAGTTTCTGGCCCTAAAAAGAGTAGGTAGAAAGGATGCAAGAGCTTATCTGTATAGAGACTTCCGATTGGGAGTTGACTATAAGTTGTCAAAATTTAGACATACGACAGAAAACTTATTTCGAAATGTTAAAGCGCAGAGGGGATAAACATATCCCTAATGCTCTGTACTTCAAGCCTGAAATAAATTTACAAAGTGTAAGACCTAATAGTATTTTTATTCAAGAAAGTGAAAATATTGCCACCCCTCTAGTTGAAGAGCTGTCGTTACCTCGACCAATATTTTTTGAAAATACGCAATATCAATTTGAGTGGGTATTTTTCAATGATAACGTTGACCAAGCCTCTATTGCACATCCGTTAAAAACCATAGCAAACTCTTTTCGCTTTGCGGCAAAGCGAAAACACAGTGCAGCCAGTTTAATAGGTACCATTAATACCGGTAACGATATAGGCAAGTTAAGTTTGCCATTAACCTACCAAGTTGAAAGCGAAACAAAATCAGCGCACCTTATATTAGAAGTGCTACCGACTAAAATGCAATTACATAGCGATTTACCCGCAATGTATCGGTGTATAGATAAGTCTTTTCCATTGTGGCGCTTTAGCTTAGCTGAAAAAACAGAACAAGATGCAGCCAAAAGCCAGCATAGAGGTAATTTTCCATTGTTGTGGTTGGCGCAATTTAAAGTGCTACGCGAGCAACTAGAATCTGCTTTAAAGGTAATTTCAAATTCACCCCATAGCCGCTTAAAGCGTCAAGAAAGCCATATAAAAGCCGACAGATTAAAAGGGAAGTTAGGTAATAAATTAGCTGAGCGAGTAAGGGAAGACATTAAGAATAAGCAATATGATAAACGTTATCAGCAAGATAAAAAATATTTAAGCGTAGATACCCCTGAAAACCGTTTTATTAAAATGGTGGTGATAAAATGCAAGCAGCAATTAGAGCAATTAACACAGAAGTTAGAGAAAAAAAATAATGAAAGCAGAGACACTAGTCAACGCCTATCCGTGCACTTTATAACCGAACTTAGAGATTGGCAAAAGCCTCTTGCAAGAGTACAAAAGCAAAGTTTTCTAAAAGAAGTTGGTGAGTACGTTGGCTTACATCGCGAGTCCTTGGTATTGCAACAAAAAACGGGATATAGCGCGGTCTATAAAACGTGGCAAGAGCTTAAATATTATTTAGATATTTTTTCTCGGCATTCAACTATATCAATGAAGTCTGTTGCTGAAACTTACGAAGTTTGGTGTTTTTTAACCGTGAGGCAGATGTTAATTACGAACCTTGGTTTTGAAGAGGTCCAAAGTGAAAAATCAAAACTGAAATTGAATGATTATTTTGAGTTGCAGCTTGAAGATGGCTTAAGTGGAGCTGGGGCTTTTACCTTTAAACGTACTGACGGCTTAAAAGCTCGTTTAGCTCACGAGCCTATTTTTCGGAAAAATGGTAAAAATATCCGTTCATTTGGGGTGACTCAAAAACCTGATATATTACTTGAAATAACCTTTCCTGATGGTAAAAAGTGTATTTGGTTGTTTGATGCCAAGTATCGTATTAAGACCATAAATAACCGTTATGATGATGATGATATTGAACGTAAGGATTTTGTTCCTGATGACGCCATTAATCAGATGCATCGCTACCGTGATGCGTTAATCCATATTAATTTGGCAGATGAAAAAACAACTAAGAGTCGACCTGTTTTTGGTGCTTTTGCATTGTATCCTGGCTTTTATGATCAAAAAGTAGAGATAAACCCTTACGATGAGACAATAAAAGAAGTTGGTATTGGTGCATTTGCCTTATTACCTAGTGATAACGGCGATAATAATAATTGGCTTGAAAGTTTTCTTATTGAGCAACTAGGCTCACTAACAACCACTTTCCCAGTATCAAGTATTAGTGACTCTTTATATGTTAATGAAGCTTCACGCATCCCTTATTATGGTATGAAACAAGTTCTACACAGTGATTTAGTGTTAACAGCTAAGCTAGGCGAAAATAGAACTCATGAATATATTGAGGGTTTTAAAAGTGGCCATGCAAAATGGTATCACATGCCAATGCCTGTTTTTGATGTTCAATTCGGTCATCATATAGCTGCTGAAATTTGTTATATCGCAATAAGCTATGAAGACTCAGGCGTATTGAAGACAGACAAAGCTTACAGAGTTAGAAGTGTAAAACTTAAATCCCGTAGTGAAATTAGTGGAATTCAAGCTGGTGTTATGGAAACGCAGGTTGGAGACGATGAATACTGGCTATTTGAATTAGGAGAGGTACTTACGCTCCCCCACAAATTAATCAATCCAAATACTGGAGGTTTCAGACAATCATTAAAGTTAACAACTCTTCCTATGCTAAAGTGTACTAGTGATTTTAATGCTTTAGAACGTGTTTATTTAAATTGTGTTGTTTAGTTGGGTGCTGAGGTGCCCAAATAACGCCTAAGAGTGTAGTAGGGCGAGATTATATTTGTATACAACGAGCTTCTTACATATGAATTCAAACCGTATAAAGAGGTTACTCTGATTTAGTGATGAAATGTATTCGTGTAAATTATTTGAACTTAGGCGATTTAGGTTGAAAGTTCAAATAATGTACTGCATATTTTCAATATCACAACTTTATAGGTGTAAAAATACAAGCTGGTTGTTAGATTGGCGATAAAGTTATTGGCCACGTATCAATTCGGTAACAGGGACATTGCAGATAATGATTTTAATTTTATAAAAAATTAGAGCAGTACCTTAGTTAAAATCAATAGTTATACAGTTAGTTTATATCAGAAATAAAATAATTGGATTAAAAGAGGTCATGAGATTTTATTAAATGATGGCTACTACGGGATTTGAACCTGGGAATGCCTAGATCAAAACCCGGTGCCTTACCGCTTGGCGATATCCCAACTTTAATATATGGTGCGGAAAGAGAGACTTGAACTCTCACATCTTGCGATACTGGAACCTAAATCCAGCGCGTCTACCAATTCCGCCACTTCCGCATATATATTTTTTCATTCTTTAAAAAATGGCTGGAATACCAGGATTTGAACCTGGGAATGCCGAGATCAAAACCCGGTGCCTTACCGCTTGGCGATATTCCAACTATTAACATAAAGAAAGTTTTCACTCTCATTAAGTTGAGCGCATTATGCTTACGACTTATGTATTCGTCAATGTATATTTTTTTATTTATGATTGATTGCTTGTTAATTATTCTTATATGACATTTTATGACCGAAATCGATGATTTTAATAGAAAAGTCTGATCTTTAGCCAAAGAATCAGCTGATGTTAGTTGGCGATAATATACTGAGTTATTAACTGCTCGTAAATGCCAATTTGTTGCATGTTTTTGTTATGCCTTGCTGATTTTATTAAATCAGAGTAAATCCATTTTTTATAAATATATCAGATGGTAAGGAAGAATTATATGGTATAAAATACCTTTAAATTGAAATGGGGATATTACTGCTTCATGAAGTAATTTATATATGAACCTATAGTAAACTAATTTTCTGATTTAACTATATTTATACTAGAAATTATATAAACTAATGTTTTAAATAATTATTTAGTGGAAAGTATGAAAAGTAGTTTTTTTGTCATTGTTTTTATGTGTCTATCTTCGTTAGCTATTGCTAATCCTTTACCTCAATTTCCATTTGTTGCTGTATATGAAAAACATGAGATAGATGTAAAACCGGATTTAGCTGTCCTAAGCTTTTCAATTAAAGTATTTAATGCTCAATCTGTAATGGCTCAAGCAGCATTATCAGATACAAGAATTAAAATATTAGACGCCCTAGCTTTATTTAAAGTACCTAATTCACAATTAGAGTCATATCGTATAGATAAAAACATTATAAGAAACTTTCATAATAAGAATGAAAAATTTGGAATTCAGGGTTATGAAATAACTCAAGATTTTCTATAAAACTCAAACAGTTGAAAAAGTACTCTTATATAGTGGCAACACTCAATTCCCTTGATTATGTATCTGATATTTATCCTGATTTTAAAATAACAAAAGAAGATAAATATAAAAGTCAGTTAGTTAAGCTTGTAAGTGATAAAGCTCGTAAAACAGCTGATTTATTAGCCCTGGCTCAAGGTCGTGAGGTTTTGAATGTCTATGGTATGAGCTTAGATGCTGATCTACAGGCATTTTATGCACGTTTTGCTTTAAAAGATCGACGTAGTTTGTCATTTGGAATGCCTTCTAAAAATTTAGTAATGACTGTACCTGAAACAATAAAGTTAACTGCAACCATTAATGCGATTTACGAATTAAAATAATCTTTATTTTGAGTAGATAATGGATTTGAACTTTAGTAGTCATAAATATGCAAAGTCACCAAAACCACAGGTCTATGGTTCGGCCTGTTTTACTATTTTGTGAGCTTTTTAAATAGTAGTGGTAAAGGAGCATGGTTAACTAAATTTCTCCCATTAATAAAAACGACAAATAACTCTACCTTGTGTTGTATTTTTAGCATTTATGAGGGGTAATGTGCTGTATATATGTATCCATTTTAAGTACAATATACATAATTGAATATTATAAGGATATATCAGGGGTGACATTTTTTTTAATTCCTATTTCGTTGATTATTATTGTTTATTATGTATATGTTTCAGGTAAGCCTGAAGTGGGTGTGTCAAATATAACACCGTCTTTATGTGTGACGGTTGGTATTTTTTTTACTTTTTTAGGTATTGCGCTTTCACTCAATTCTTTAGATTCAACTGCGACCAGTCAACACGCTTTTGATGCATTATTAATGGGTTTAAAAAGTGCTTTTTGGTCAAGTGTATTTGGTCTAGCTGGTTCTATATTATGCAAGAAACGCCTTGCTAAGCGGCTACCTGATCCTTATGATGAATATGCTAAACAGACTAATAATATAGTTGTAGCTGTTCGTGAAAATAGTAACAGCGTGGTGAGTGCGGTAAATAATAATAGTAAAACAGTTGCAAGGCTGTTGTCAGAGCAATTACTAAAAGACTCTAAAAATATTAGTGAACAATTTAATGAAAAAACGGATCAGGTGCTAAATCAGTTTGCTAATAGTATTAGTACATTAATAAAACAGTCTAAATCGTTATTGAAAGATGCAAATGAATCTGTCAATAAAAACCAAACATTATTGACGTCAATGGTTACTACATCACAAGGTCTCAATAATAGTAATATTGATGCGATGCGAGACATTTCAAATCTTTTACATAAATGTGTTAAGCATGTTAATTCAATATTAGAAAATTCAAATAGCTCGATAGTTGACCTTAAATCACACAGTGAATCTTTGAATAAAAGCTTAGCTAGTACTTCAAATTCAATTGTAAATGACTTTGCAAGCACTCAGCAACTTTATCAATCTTTGATTAATGATATTAAACAGGTTCAACCTTCAATGAAATCGTTGTCAAAATTAGTAAGTGACTTGCAAGTTATTCAACAAACTTTAGAGAAAGACCATAAAAGCAATATTGTGGCAGCTGTTGTTGACTTCAAAGTACAATATCAAAATGTCAGTAAAGCGTTTGATGAATTGAATCAATCGCAAATTAAACAAGCGCATACTTTTTTTGAAAAGTTAGATTTATCGGTTGAGCAAGGTTTGCAGGAAGTTGCAACAGTTTATACATCTGGGTTGGCAAGTATCTTAGAAGATAAACAAAAAGAGCTGTTGTTAGCTAAAAAGCATACATCTGAAGCTAAATTAGATGAAGTGAGCTAACAATGTTGTTCAATATACAAGATGATGAAGAATCTGGACTAGCAATTTCTGATTTAATGACTGCACTCATGGCGCTATTTTTACTGGGTACTTTATTAGCACTTGAAAAGCGTGATTTTATTAGTCAGCACATAGGTAACTCACAAGTTAATACACCTCATAAGTACTCTAAAGTTGAAAATGTATTGTTTTCGCATTTATATGATTTAGCCAAACAAGATTCTAGTCTGCAATGGGATGAAGAACGTAATATATTAACAACGTGGTTTAAGTTTGAAAGCGCTAAGGCCACGCTATCAATTGAAGCAAAAAACACATTAAACAGTATTTGTCCAAAATTAATTGAGATGGTTAGGCGTGAAAAAAACAAAATTTATAATATTGTGATTCGTGGTCATACCGATACTAGTTGGAGTGGTAAAGGCAACGCATTTGTTGGCAATATGCGGGTTTCATATGAGCGTGCGATGAATACAATGGATCATTGTTTACAATCGTTAGGTAAGAATGAAACAGCTGTAGCTACTAAGTTTGTTGCTCAGGGATTTTCTTTCTCACAGGCCAATAATGAAATTACTCAGGGAAAAGGGGATTTACAGCGACGTGTCGAGATATTATTTAACTATAAACACAATTCGGATTAATTATTTTGGTCACATTTACAGGGTTTCGTGCTTCGTGGTTGTTTCAACTTTATAATATTGAAAGAGATTTTGAGCATAAAATATTACACAAACATATAAGTCCCAATGGCTTTGCAATAAAAGGTACTCCCGTGTTTGCGTACCAAAAAGTGTTAGATAAAGCAGTTTATGATGAAATAACACACAACAATGCGATAGCGAAAACACACAAAGTGCATTTAACATATTGTAAAAAAATTCAAGAGTCACCTGGTAAATATCATGTTACGAGCCGTGCAGACGGTTTTTTTAACGTAAATATTAGGTCAAGCAATAAGGTTATTGGTAGTGATGATATATTACTACCCATGGGTGCCTGCCAATATTGTATAAGGGAATTATTTCCTGATTTTTTACCGCCAGTAGGACAAGACGCAATAAAAAGCACTGAATTGGCAAATAGTTTTAATTTTTCAGATTTTGTTGTTGAAGGAAGATTGTTAAGCAACATTGCATTTAATGAATATGGAGCATTGAATCGTTTTGTGGGTGAAAGAGATTGGTATCAATTTAGTAGAGATCTGAGAGCTAAAAACAATTGGACTTGTGAAGAGTGTGGTATTAACCTTTTTAAATACAGACAGTTTTTGCATGTTCATCATATTAATCATAGCCATTACTGGAATACTCCGGCAAATTGTCGGGTATTGTGTATTAGCTGCCATGCGGAACAACCAAACCATGCACATATGAAAGATCAAAAATGCTATAACCAGTTTATAGCGCAATTTAAAAATAAATAACCTTACTAACATTAGTTATTTTAAATAGTTACAAGGTGGGAAGAGCAACCATCTATTTAATCACAGAATATAATATTGCTATAAATATCATCAAGGAATGAAAATGGCTAAATTTTTAAATACCAGTGCCACTAATTATTATTTAGAAGAATTAATTAAAAATGCTTCTGATCGTCTAATCCTTATTAGCCCTTTCTTAAAATTAAACGACCGTATTAAAGAATTACTTGAAGACAAAGATCGTCTTAAAATTGATGTACGTATTGTTTATGGTAAAAGCGAACTTCAACCTGAAGAAATCAATTGGTTAAAAGAATTAAGTTTTGTTCGTACAAGTTTTTGCAAAAACCTACACGCTAAATGTTACATGAATGAATCTAGTTGTATTATAAGCAGTTTGAATCTGTATGAATTCAGCCAAGTTAATAATAATGAAATGGGCGTATTCATGACTCGTGATGACGACCCTCAAATGTACCGTGACGCTTATGAAGAAGCTCAACGAATTATACGAATCAGTGATGAAGTACGAATTTCAATGGAGAAAGTTGAAACAACAGTAGTTGAAGAAAAAGTTGAGCAGAAATCGACTGAAGGTAGTCAAAAATTAAGTTCATCTAAAATCGCTAAAAAACTTGGTTTAAAAACAGCCGACTTTATTGATAAGTTAACTAAAGATGGTGTATTAGACTTATCTGATAATAAGCATACGTTAACAAGTAAAGGCGAAAACATTGGTGGTGAGGCAAAGTATAGTAAACGCTTTGGCGCATACTTTATATGGCCTGATGATATGACTGTTTAAGTTATTAGTGATTGAATCAATATGAAATGGATTTTTTTAGTATTTTTTTTTAGTAACTATGCTTTTGCAGTTGAGCAACAAACAGAAACAACTCCACAATATGCATGGGCAAGTGAAGCGTTGACTGTATTTCCAACTCAATCAAGCTCTAGAGTAAAAGGCTGCCCTAAATCTGCATTTTTAGGTTTATGTGAACTAGGTACAGTAAAAGGGGTTGCTAAAGGTAAATATACAAGTTCAGTTGATAATAAAAAATATGCTGAAGATCCTTTAAGTTTTTTTGAAACAAGATTCAAATTTAGAAAATAAGGAATTATGGAACTTGTTATAAATAACAAAACACCAATGCAGCACAATAGCCAAATGAATGTTGTTCTAGCATTATTCAATGAGGGGTATTTAAAGTGAAAAATCATTATAAATTTGCCTTACTTGTAATTATTCTAATAATCCAGATTGATAGCTACATTTAAATATTGGTAAAACTCAAACTGTGTAAATAAGAGGCTGACTGAGTTGACGACTGTTCCATAACCAAAAAACTACCAACAACTGCTTCTGCGTGCTGAACCATGAAAAGCTAAAGCTTCTCCTACAGGTTAGATGTTCAATGTAATATCGCATTTGGTTGTTGTAGGTTGCCTTTAGGCTGACTCAGTTGATGTCTGTACCACAACAAAAGAAAAGCTACTGCCACTGCGTTATCAAAGGTAAACGCTCTTGGTTCTTTTGAAATATGTCATGATAAAGGTTTAGTAGTAGTTAAAAAAGTTGAGTATGAACTATAGTCAGATTAATTACTTATATTTTGTGAAGGCGTATGATTGTAGAGTTAACATTTTTAATATTGATTTGTATCATAGGCTATTTATCTCAATCGTTCGGTTTGTGTTTAGTTCGTGGGGTTAATGAGGCTAAAGCAGGTAAACCTCTATTTTTAAATCCATTTTGTTGAGTGGTTGTACTGCTTGGGTGGCGGGCGTATTTTCATATATTTTTAATATTCAAATTGCTTTAGTTAATTATCAAGTAACTGTTTTATCGATGATTGGTGGTTTTTTATTTGGTTTAGGTGCTGCTTTTAATAATAGATGTGGGGTATCTACAATAAGTAAATTATCTCGCGGTCATTTAACTATGTTAATTACAGTTTTGGGCTGGTTTATAGGTTGGTTACTTTTAACCAAATTTAGATTTGAACCGCCTTTAATTGGCTTTATTATTAAACCAATATATCACTTTACTGTCTTATTTCTATTAAGCCTAATTGTCGTTGGCTTTACTTTAAGAATAAGCTCTGAAAATAAAAAAATATTTTTTACTATGCTTGGCATTGGTTTATTAGGCAGCTTGGTTTTTTTGATTGAGCCGAAATGGACGCCAAGCTCATTATTAAAAGATATGAGCTATAGCTATTGGTTAAATGATTATTCTCTTTGGCCAAATATGTCGCGTTATATTTTAATCTGTTTTTTAATATTAGGTATGTTATTAGCTGCATTAAGGGCTAAAACATTCAAATTAATAATAGATAAATGGCAAGTGTGCTTTAAACATTTACTGGCAGGCATTTGCATGGGAATAGGTGCTGCGCTAGCTAATGGCTTAAATGATAGCCAGTTATTATTAGCGCTACCTGGTGTATCTATTGGGGGTTTTGTTACTGTATTTATGTGCTGAAGATAATGTGTCAGGTAAGTTTTATGAATATACTAGGGCTTGGGTTGAAGATAAATCACTGGACCTAGCAAGTATATTTTGTATTGATGTGTGTGCTTATTCAGTAATGAGTAACTACAAGCATATTATTTATCAACTGAATATGTTGCAAATTTTCTCATCATGTAACGTTCTTAGATTTAATCGATATAAACAGTGTCAAAGTTTAAATTACTTAAATTGTAAAAACTCAGTTATTCATAAGAATTTAAGAGTTCTAAAATTGATATTCAAAAAATATATGCCGCTCACCTTAAGTGAACGGCATTAGGTAGCTATGGAGTTTAAACAATAATATCGCTGTATTTATTGAACTGTAAAATCATGATATCCGATTTCTATCACTTCATTGTCCCACATTACTAATTCAATATAGGCTTCAGTATCATCAGTTCTAGGGTTTTTAAAACTGTAAGTTCCGAAAATTCGATCAGTTTCCTCACCAGCTAATAAATAGCCATCAATAAGTCCTAAATCTGTATATGAGTAATTAGCCGAGCCACTTTGAATAGCACCATTGAGTACTTTTCCCATAGAATCATTTAAAACATCTCCATTGCTCTGATTCGCTCTTATGTGCATTTTTACAGCTCTAACTCGTATATCTTGTTCTGATATATTTTTTAATTTAAAGCGAGCTAAAAAATTTGGTCGTTTTGAAGTAGAAGTTTCTGAAGCGGTTACATTTTTAACTACTTCAAAGTTTTCTACAGTCATCCCTATCATGTATTTTTGGAAGCTATTGTGGGAATACTCAGCCCCACCATTAGGGTTTTGTTCGTTAGGTATGTAGCAATTTTGTTCTGATACTTCAACATTATTTGCTAATACGTTTTCAACATAAGCTACATGACCATATGTTCCAGTTTTTTTTATGGCAATTGAGTCAACTCTAGGGTTATTAGAGTAAATATAACCTGATTTCTTATTTATTGCTTTGAACCTATTTTCTGCCCATGTATTTGCATTGTTTATCATGGGGAGTCGATGACCATTCCAGTTTCGATTTGCTTGCTCCCACGCGAACCAAACGCAGTTACCATCTACACTATCAATTTTACTCCCATTTCCTGTATATTTTCTACCATTCCAAGTTCCTGAATTATCGCAACATAAATTAGGATTTCCACCTGAAGCTGTTGTGATTTGATCTCCACATTGATTATCTGCTAGCAGTGGCATAGAAGCAGCCATTGAACACAGTAAAGAACTATAAGTTAACACTTTAAACATTTTCATTATAAACTTCGCTTAATTAATAAAAGATACCGAGTATTGTTATGGGCACAAAGATAATTCATTTCATATAAAGCACTATAGAAAAAATTAATATTAAACCCATGTTAAATTGTTTTTATGTTCAATCATCTATTTAGTTTTGAGAGAGGTCGACTAACTTATATTGCCAGTCATTCAGTGAAAGGTTATTTTGACTTACCATACGTGACCAAGCAACTTCACCGATAGGTTTTGTCCAACCACTACCATTATTGGCTGAAGCTAATTTAACATCTGTAACTTTGCCAGTTTCATCAGATTTTACATCGATTATAATGGCAGAATGACCTCTATTATTTTTATAAAAACCCATTCCTGGTCTGGCGAGTTGTTTGTCTTGTTCCTCAAGTATATAACCGACAGATTTATTGCCACCAGAATCTGTCACTACTGACACCACCCATTCTAAGCATTGTTTTCTGATATTTAAGATATCTAATGTCGCCTGTTCAGTTGTTGGAACGGTTGTAGAGCTATCAGTAAAGACATCTATTATTTTATTAATTAATAAAGTGACAGTTTGATATGAATAACCACTGCCTGTTAAAGCTGTTCTCATATTTTCTTTTGTGGTTACAGAAGCGCTTTTACCTGAGTTTACAAATATACTCATGGCACTTCTCATTCTGCTGCCGTCTCCCCCAAATACATCAGTATAATAAACATCACTGGCACTATTTAAAGTTGAACTGCCGGAAGATTGACCTATCGCTCGTGTGGCACGCGAAGTAATATTTTCTCTTAAAATGGTATCGGCTTTTCTAAAGTGGGTATCGGAACTCCAGCCTGCAATACTGTTATCACGTAATACTAAGGTTAATTTATAGTTTTGAGATCTATCAGTCGTATTATGAATGCCGATATACCAACGCTCATTATCTTGTGTTGTTACGGATACGGCATCCGCATTGGTAGCTAAATTATTTGAACTACTATCATAGACACCATCACTTGGTTTGATCCCTTTTCGTAAATATAAATTGAGATCTCCACTTAAATGACTAATATCAATGCTTAAAGATTTTCGACCTTTTGGAACTTTAATATAATAATATTTCCAGCTATTGGCAGACAGAGTTTTATTCATTTGGCCAACATAAGGTGCACTTAGCGTTGATATACTATTGAGTTGTGCCACCTGTGTATCTATTGTCAGTTGAGTTGATTTTTGGTCATTAATTTCAGCCAATAAGCTAAGTTCATTATTGGCCAGAGCCAAGGATGAAATGACTGAAAGTGAAAGTAGGGTTAAATTTTTTGTTAATTTAGATTTTATCATTATATTTCCTTTATATTTAAATGGGGATTAATTTGGTACTTTACTGACATACGCCAAAGGCCTAAAAACAGTGAAATTAATTTTTGTTTTATATTTAAGGTTGATTTCACCCAGACTTTTATCAAAGTGATCTTCTGAATTTGCACTTACTCGTATCGCACTGTATCCACTTCGCCAAAGCTGCAGCTTGGTAACGATATAAACATGATCCATATGGCCATCGATTGTTTTTGCATATTGCGGCTGTTCATAATCGGCAAATATAATGTCTCCCACCTTAATTTTTTCATGATCCATGTAAGTAGTTTGGGAATCTTCAGTGACATATTTAAATTTAGGACCAGCCTCTAGGTATACAGGACCTGGATCATACTCAGCGCTATATTTAGCATAAAGATATAAGCTGTGGGCTTCTTTCCAGGCATTACCGGTTTGCCATTTTGTTTGATAAAACCAAGAATAAATATCATCTTTATCGGCTGAATATTGTTCTTTTAGGGCATAAAGTTCAGATCTGGTGGTTCTCTCAGTAAACCCAGCAAGGATCACTTGGCTAGCAAAATGAGTACAGTTATGATCGTATCTTGCAAAAGTACCATCATTTAAATTTTCGACATCATAATTAATTGCGGAATAAATCATAGCTGTTGTCCCGTGATATTTGCATACAGATGAACCATCTGATTGATAATATAAACTGGGACATTGCAGTAATGGGCTTGCCTTAATTTGATTCGCAATGATAAAAAATATAGATAGATAAAGGTATTTCATTGATTTCAATTTTATCTCTCACTGAGTGACCGGATTAATTTGTCATTAAGTATCTTTTTCAAGAGTGGTTATTACATTGTGATTTTGTTACTAAAAACATGAAGTCACTCCGAAAAAGTCCAAATCAGAGGATTTTGATGTAAAATCCATGTTTATTTTTTTTGTTTTATTGATTTTTCAGGGAGTGAGGTTGTTGATGGAGAAAAATACACATATGTGGAAAGCATTTGAGCGTGCTCAAGAAAAGTTAAAAGTTCCTAAAAAAAATATCATTATGAATGTAATTGGTACTAAAGGTGATTCCTCTTTTTACGATGTGCTTAACGTAAAACATAAAAATTTACCGACAAAAAAAATTCCATTGTTTGCTGAAGGATTTCAGGAGTCTTATGAACACATAAAAACCTATATGGAATTAGATCTTGCACATAAAAATGACAAAATTAAAACTCATAAGTTAACAAAGCAACGTTTAAAGTTTGCCTCATATTCTTTTATTCTAATCTGCTTAATTGGAATTATTGTGAGTATGCGTTTTTGGGGTAATTTAACAGATATCAATCAGATAAATATTTTAGATAGTGAAAGAGAAAAACCAAAGCAACCATTGCTGAAGGGGGATAATTCGACTTTTATTATGGATGTGACTATTCCAGATGGTATGTTGGTAAGTCCTAATTTTGAATATCATAAAATATGGAAAATTAAAAATACAGGCAGTGTTCCTTGGGTTAATCGATATTTAAAACGCATTACGCCAGGCTCTACTAATGGATGTCAATCACAAGACAAAATTAAAATAGCCGAAACACTCCCAGGTAATATGGTTAATATTTCTGCGACATTTATAACTCCTAAAATTCCCGGTTCTTGTCGTTTGGATTGGAAAATGATTGATGAGAACGGTCATTATTTTTTCCCTAAGATGGATAGTCTATTTCTTGAGGTGCATGTAGTTCAGTTAAACTAATCACGGAATTTTCCTAATATGCCGATTGATATACCAGATCCACATGTGTTTTTAGACTTTAAAGCAGGTGATAGGTTACATTCACAGGATTTATTTATAACTAATTTAATTACAGGGTAAAGTTCACAAAAAGTTATTAACATGATCGATGTGATTATCTGGCATTCAGGTGATTCAAAAAAATTCATAAGGTAAAATTAATCTATGTCAGCTGATGAAACTGTCTTTTGAGTTTTAAATTTATGGCAATGATTACCTTTCAATAGATGTGCTAGATAATTAAATCTAATTTGATCGTGCCTCCTGCAGGTGCAGTTTTGCAGGTTGGCCTTTAGGCTGACTAGGTTGATAAATTTTTGATAACAAAAGAAAGGCTAAAGCCTCACCTACAAGTTGAGTGTTTAATGTAATTCAACATTTGATTGTTGTAGGTTGGCCTTTAGACTGACTAGGGTGATAAATTTTTGATAACAAAAGAAAGGCTAAAGCCTCTCCTACAAGTTCAGTGTTTAATGTAATTCAACATTTGATTTTTGTAGGTTGGCCTTTAGGCTGACTACATTGATAAATTTTTCATAACAAAAAGAAAGGCTAAAGCCTCACCTACAAGTTGAGTGTTTAATGTAATTCAACATTTGATTGTTTTAGGTTGGCCTTTAGGCTGACTAGATTGATAAATTTTTCATAACAAAAAGAAAGGCTAAAGCCTCTCCTACAAGTTGAGTGTTTAATGTAATTCAACATTTGATTGTTTTAGGTTGGCCTTTAGGCTGACTAGATTGATAAATTTTTCATAACAAAAAGAAAGGCTAAAGCCTCTCCTACAAGTTGAGTGTTTAATGTAATTCAACATTTGATTGTTGTATGTTGGCCTTTAGGCAGACTAGATTGATAAATTTTTGATAACAAAAGAAAGGCTAAAGCCTCACCTACAAGTTGAGTGTTTAATGTAATTCAACATTTGATTGTTGTAGGTTGGCCTTTAGACTGACTAGGGTGATAAATTTTTGATAACAAAAGAAAGGCTAAAGCCTCACCTACAAGTTGGGTGTTTAATGTAATTCAACATTTGATTGTTGTAGGTTGGCCTTTAGGCAGACTAGATTGATAAATTTTTCATAACAAAAGAAATACTAAAGCCTCACCTACAAGTTGAGTGTTTAATGTAATTCAACATTTGATTGTTGTAGGTTGACCTTTAGGCAGACTAGGTTGATAAATTTTTGATAACAAAAGAAAGGCTAAAGCCTCACCTACAAGTTGAGTGTTTAATGTAATTCAACATTTGATTGTTGTAGGTTGGCCTTTAGGCTGACTATGTTGATAAATTTTTGATAACAAAAGAAAGGCTAAAGCCTCTCCTACAAGTTGATTGTTTAATGTAATTCAACATTTGATTGTTGTAGGTTGGCCTTTAGGCAGACTAGATTGATAAATTTTTCAAAACAAAAGAAAGGCTAAAGCCTCACCTACAAGTTGAGTGTTTAATGTAATTCAACATTTGATTGTTGTAGGTTGGCCTTTAGGCAGACTAGATTGATAAATTTTTCATAACAAAAGAAAGGCTAAAGCCTCTCCTACAAGTTGAGTGTTTAATTGTAATTCAACATTTGATTGTTGTAGGTTGGCCTTTAGGCTGACTAGGTTGATAAATTTTTGATAACAAAAGAAAGGCTAAAGCCTCACCTACAAGTTGAGTGTTTAATTGTAATTCAACATTTGATTGTTGTATGTTGGCCTTTAGGCTGACTAAGTTTTTGCTGTGCTTATTGTTTTATATGGTTTTGGTGACACATTTAAAATTCGAAAATTTAATGAGAATTCTAAATGTATGATCGTAAAAAATTATTAGTCAATACTATTTATTTATCGCTAATTAAAAGTAATAATTAATGCAGTCAATTATTAACTAACAAATATTATGTCAGATAATCAATTTCTAAAAAGTGTGAAGATGGCTTCGTCTGACGCAAAAGATAAAGATCCTTTATTTAAATTGTGGCAAAAAATTGAAAAACATCAAAAGCGCAATGCTAACTTAAAAACTAAAATTAAAAAATTGTACGAACAGTTTTCCCTTGAGGTTACGCCAGTTGAACAAAAGCAATCATTAGCAATCGCAGAGCAGATCCGTGTTTTAACGCCTTTTGTTAGCCGTAAAACCCTTTCAGGTTATGAAAGAGAAGAGTTGATCAATTGGCTACATCAAGACCTTGATTATTTAAGCCAAAATCCTTTTTCTGCTGATATTGATATTAGGTTGTTAGAGATTAATTTAGATAAAGAAATAGGGGTAATCAATAACCACAAAATTAATAAGTTAACAGCTGAAGACCTTGATGATTTACGCCAAACGATATCCTTTAATGTGTCTCCTGATTTAGAGTTGTCTGATGACGACTTACGCGCAATTGCAGCCGACCCAGAAAAACTAATGGATTTTTTAGAAAAGCTAGATACGCAATCAGAAAATGATAATGATGAGTTTTTTGATGATAATGATGAGCTTTTTGATGATGAAGATGAATTTGAATCGTCTTTTTTTAATGATTTTTATAACCAACAGCAAGAGTATTTTACGCAAGAAAACGAAAAAAATAATCAGCATCAAGCCACACTAGAACGATTATTTAAAGGTAGCCAATTAAGTAAAATGTATAAACGGCTAGCAGCTAAACTTCACCCAGACAAAGAACAAGATCCTGATAAAAAACAGTTTAAGCATCAATTAATGCAGCAATTGTCACAAGCTCGTAAAGATAAAGACGGGTTTACTATTGTGCAGATATATTTACAGAATTTTGATGACGATGTTGTTTTTGACAGTGTTACTTTAGACAATTTATTGCCTTTATTACGTGCTAAAGTGGCTGAACTTAATGAAGAGTATACTGATATTAAAGAGCAAGAAGATATACAAACCGTTGTATGGCATAAGTTTAATGGCCGAAGTAAGGCAATAATAGCTAAAAATATTCAGCAACATATACAGGTGCTAGAAGATGAATGCACACAAATAAGCGCTGATATAGCAAGTTATCGAACAGTTAAAGATATTAAACATACACTAAGATTACGTAGGCAGAAATATGAGATGGAAATGTTTGAAAGCATGGCGTTTGATTCAACACCGTTTTAAGTGTGCTTGAGCCTGTAAATAATTTTCCGATAACTGTTTCTATATTACTCTAGTATCGGCATCTATGCATGCAAAGCTTCTCCTGCAAGTTCGGTGTTGACAGGTTAATATTGCATTTGGTTTTGTAGTTTTCCTTTAGGTTTATACCTATTTAGACAATTAGTTTCATTATAATGTCATAATTGTAAAAGCTAATGTACGATAGTCCTGCCGTTTTACATCTACGAAAATTTTATTTTGGCTATTTTTTTTGACTAAGATGCTTTAGTAGCGCAGAATAGCCGCGTTTTGATACATTATAACATTTTTATGAGTCACATTAAAAACAAGAATATTTTATTAGGGATACTATGAATAAATTTAAAAAACTCTTAATGTTGCCAGTTGTGGCATTAAGCAGTACGGCTGTATTAGCCGATGAAGGTATGTGGCAACCAAACCAATTACCTACAATTGCAAAAGAGTTAACTAACGCAGGTTTAAAGTTAAATCCAAATGATTTAACAGACTTAACTGGCTTTCCTATGGGCGCAATTGTTAGCCTTGGTGGTTGTACTGCTTCTTTTGTTTCAGATAAAGGATTAGTTGCCAGTAACCATCACTGTGTTTATGGCTCAGTTCAATACAACTCAACTGCTGAAAATAACTTACTTAAAAATGGTTTTTTAGCTAAAAGTTTTAACGAAGAATTACCTGCAACACCTGGTAGCCGTATTTATGTTACTGAAGAAATTACTGAAGTAACTAAGTCGGTAAAAGCTGGTATTACTGACAATATGCCAGGTAGCGATCGTTATAAAGCAATTGATACAAATTCTAAAAAACTAGTAGCTGAATGTGAAAATGATGACAGATACCGTTGTAGTGTTGTTAACTTTCATGGTGGTTTAGAGTATTACTTATTTAAACAATTAACTATTCGTGATGTACGTTTAGTACATGCGCCAGCAAGCAGTGTTGGTAAATACGGCGGTGATATTGATAACTGGATGTGGCCACGTCATACGGGTGATTACGGTTTTTACCGTGCTTACGTTGGAAAAGATGGTCAACCGGCAGATTTTCATAAAGACAATGTACCTTACGAACCAAAACACCACTTAAAAGTAAATAAGAGCAGTGTTGATGACGGTGATTACATCATGGTACTTGGTTACCCTGGTAGAACAAACCGTTACCGCACAGCTTATGAAGTAGAAAATACTTTTTCGTGGACTTACCCGCAAGCTAAAGCATACCGTGAAGAAATTATTGATTTAATTCATACACATTCTGAAGTAGGTAGTGAAGCACGCATTAAGTACGAAAGTACATTAGCAAGCCTTGCTAACTATGCAAAAAACTATGGCTCTATGATCCACAGTTATAACAAAGGTACTTTTTTACAACGTAAGCAAGACTTAGAAGAAAATCTAGCTAAGTGGTTAAAGAGTAGCTCTAAACGTAATGCACAATATGGTGAAGCTTTATCTGGTTTAAATAAACTTATTAAACAAGATGACAAGCAACAAGCTCGCGACTTAATCTTAGGTTACATGCGTTATAGCAAAATGTTATCTACTGCTAATAAGTTACACCGTTTAGCTATTGAAAAACAAAAACCAAATCTTGAGCGTGAACGTGGTTATCAAGAGCGTGATTTAGCCCGTTTTGAGCAAGGCATGAAATCAGTTGACCGTCGTTATGACGAAAATATCGACCAAGAAATCCTTGTGGCTATGTTAAAGCACTATGTTACTTTACCTAAAGCAGATCGCCTTAAGTCTTACGATAAATTCTTTGGTTTAAATAATGTTACAGCTGAAAACTTTAACGAGAAAAAGCTTCGCAAAAAGTTAAGCAAAATTTATAAGAAAACGACACTTAATTCTCAAGAGCAACGTTTAGCATTGATGGGTAACTCTGTTTCTGATTTCAAAAACAGTAATGACCCATTTGTTCAGTTAGCTGTATCTAGCTTTAAAGAGCGTAAAGCGATTGAAGATGCTTCAAAAGAGTTAGCGGGTAATATTCAAGCTTACCGTCCTAAATATATGGAAGCATTAATTGCTTACTTTAATGATAAAAACCTACCAGTATACGCTGATGCAAACAGCACACTACGTATCACATACGGTAATGTTAAAGGGTATTCTCCACAAGATGGTTTAACTGCTACACCTTATACAACGCTTGAAGGTATTGTTGCTAAAGATACGGGCATCGCTCCATTTGATGCACCTAAAAAGCAATTAGACTTAATCAACAAAAAACAGTACGGTGAGTACGCTAAACCTGCAATTGGTTCAGTACCAGTTAACTACCTAGGTACTTTAGATATTACAGGTGGTAACTCTGGTTCACCAACACTTAACGACAAAGCTGAATTTGTTGGTCTGGTTTTTGATGGTGTTTACGAAAGTATTATTGGTGATTGGGATTACGATCCTAAGTTAAACCGTTCAATTCATGTTGATGTTCGTTATATGCTTTGGGTTATGGAGCACATTGATGGCGCAACTAACCTAATTGAAGAAATGGATATTGTTGAGTAATTTTTAGATTAAGGTTCCCGTCAAAATCCGGCTATATGCCGGATTTTTTTGTTTTAAAACCTGGTTTAATTTAAACAATATTATTAATAGAGGAGAGGGTTGAAGATTTGCCTTAGGCTAATATTTTTATAAAACTAAATGTATTTTATAACGTGACTATTTTATTAATATTTATTTTAACCAGTACTTAGATTCAATCTGGTTTGATTTTTCGGATAAATGATTGTTTTCTAAGTTAATCCAATTTCTATTTGGTTGGTTAATAAATTTTAATCCACTAATAATTACAGGGTGATGATTAAAATAGTTTAAAAAACTGCCATCATTATATGCGTTTTCTAATCCCAAATTAATAATCTTGGCAAGTTTTGTATTATGTTGTCCAACAAAGAAAAACGAAGGTAATCGATAAGAAAATAATAAATTTGGTTCAATGATAAGTGAGGGGTGTGATTTTACTACTATGTCATGCTCTGCTTGTATTTCGTGTGCTGCACGCGATATCGCATCAAAACGGCCACCTGCTAACATTGTAAATAGGTCATGATAAGCAGCTGTAATTACTCTAAGATCAGCATCTCTCATTATAGGTTCATCTGCCCAATCAAAACCTAGCCCAAAGTTAATGTTTGTTAATTGCTGTACTTTAGTTACATTTGCGAACGACAACATAGAAGTTTTAGTTGTCATCATTACTCTATAGCCCATTAAACCACGAAATACCGGGATGTAAATCGCTAACAATTGGTCCTCTTTGTATTTTGAAGTGCCCATAAATGCTAAATTAACAGGGCCATTTTTATTTAAACTGTTAATTAATCGCGCATGAGACATATCTTTTTCAATAACTGCATTCATTTTATATGGATAGCCACTTTTATTTAAAGCTAGTTTTAATAACCCTATCCAATAATCTTCATCGGCAGATAATTTATTTTTTACTGTTCTTTGATAATAGCGAACTTGAATTGGTTGAGTTTGGTTAGTTATTAAAGGGTCATTGATAGTAGCGCTAACATGCGAGCTTGTTAATGAGGTTATATAGAGTATTAAAACAACGCTTAATGGATTTACCTGCATTAACTCTCACCTGATTAAATTAAGCTTATTGGTAAATTTTAGCAAAAGAGTGAATTAAAGGACAATAAATGCAATTTTAAAATTACTTTTTATACCGATATGTTTAATTTTATAAAATAATTGGTTGTTTATTGATCTAAAACATATGTATGAATAAGTATTAAAATTGGATTGTGCTTTTTAGTTTCCACATAAACAACCAGCTATAAGTAAAGTCATAAAATTGCTTTAGTTGAATTTGTTGTTTGTAATAAATGACTATAACTTTCGAGTTGAATTTGATTTTGACGAAATAAATGCTTTTATTTAATACATATACCTTTTTTGAGTGTTGTATATGCGTCATACACTGTTTACAGAAGATTTATTAGACATCCCCGTTCCTTATAATGTACCTACATTAACTCATGAAACACCTGAACTTAATAAAAACTATTGGATTATTGATGATTTCTTTAGTCATAAAGATGCCATTGCAATTGCGAATCAATGTTTAAACAAAGATAAAAAGAAATGGAAGTTAGGCAGCCCATATACCAATGAACTTTGGCCTGGTATGCGTGCAGCTAAAGCACTTAAAAAGGCACAACTAGAAAAAGTAGAGGCTTGGATAAAAAGTAAAATCAATAAAGACAAAATATGGGTAGTCGAAAGTGACGATGTTATTGTTGATTCAAACACTGCAATTTTAGTAGGTGCGAAAGAGGGGAAATCGCGGCCACACGTAGATAATCGTAAGTTATGTAAATATGGCGCTGTTTTATATTTGAATCAAAATCCCGCACCAGATTCTGGCACTTCATTTTATAGATTAAAATATGCAAATGGTGCTGCTGGTGGAAATTTAGTACAAGATCCCTATAAAAATTTAGTTGATGCTTTACATACTCAAGCATTACCATCTGATGCCTGGTATGTAGATCACAGTATTGAAAATAAATTTAATAGATTAATTTTGTTTAAAGGTAATATGGTACATAGCGCGAGTAGTTATTTTGGAACCGATAAAAGAGATAAGCGTTTGGCAGTTACATTTTTTTATATGTCGGAATAATTAGGGTTATGAGTTAATAGTTAAATAGTGAAGTTTTGTTGGTTGGCCTTTAGGCTGACTGGGCGAATTTTGATGGCCCTTGAAAAGCTAAAGCTTCTCCTACAGGTTTTGAGATTTATTTGTAGGTTGGCCTTTAGGCTGACTGGGTGAATTTTGATGGCCCTTGAAAAGCTACCGATAACTGCTCCTACGTTGTTATTGTAATGAAATATATACTTTTTAGCCTTGCTTACAATATTTTGTTTTTATGTTTACTTTTGAAAGGCTAAAGCCTCTCCTACAAGTTTAGTGTTTCCGGTTAAATATTGTTTTTGTTTATTTGTAGGTTGGCCTTTAGGCTGACTGGGTGAATTTTGATTGCCCTTGAAAAGCTACCGATAACTGCTCCTACGTTGTTATTGTAATGAAATATATACTTTTTAGCCTTGCTTACAATATTTTGTTTTTATGTTTACTTTTGAAAGGCTAAAGCCTCTCCTACAAGTTTAGTGTTTCCGGTTAAATATTGTTTTTGTTTATTTGTAGGTTGACCTTTAGGCTGACTGGGCGAATTTTGATGGCCCTTGAAAAGCTAAAGCTTCTCCTACAGGTTTTGAGGTTTATTTGTAGGTTGGCCTTTAGGCTGACTGGGTGAATTTTGATGGCCCTTGAAAAGCTAAAGCTTCTCCTACAGGTTTTGAGATTTATTTGTAGGTTGGCCTTTAGGCTGACTGGGTGAATTTTGATGGCCTCTGAAAAGCTAAAGCTTCTCCTACAGGTTTTGAGATTTATTTGTAGGTTGGCCTTTAGGCTGATTTTTTTACAAGCGAGGCTGAATCTATGATTATTTTTGATAGGGATAACTTTTATTTTGAATGATATATATACAAATCAGTATTTTAAATGTGCAGCTTAGTTATTTTTGTAGTGTAAAGCTCACTTAAATCATATAAAATCATCTTATATAGTGTTATTCCACCAATTTTTAGTAGTGGAGTTGAACTATTACCGAGTAGAATACAGGGCTGATTTTTCTAGGTCGAACTAAAAACACTGATTTAATTCAAACTGTTTTAATATCGCTGGAACAAATCGGTAGGCTCATCAATATGATTCTATATTTAAAAAAGTTAATCTAAAAGTATAGCCAACTGGCACTTTTAGATAGCTACGGAGATGACTCATGAAAGTACGTGCATCCGTTAAAAAGATTTGCCGTAATTGTAAAGTTATTAAACGTGCCGGTGTTGTACGTGTAATTTGCATAGAGCCTAAGCATAAGCAAAGGCAAGGTTAATTAAGAAATCGTGCAGTCTAAGCTAACTATTTATATATAAGTAGCTTGGTCTGTTTATTTAGATGATTTGGTCATTAGTTGGGTATCCTAACGGGCTTTCCAACAAATTGATTACCAGATCCAAATTAGGAGATGTGTTAGTGGCCCGTATTGCTGGCATTAACGTTCCTGATCATAAACACGCAGTAGTAGCTATTACTGCCATTTATGGTGTTGGTACAACTCGCGCTAAATCAATTTTAGCTGCGACAGGAATCGCTGAATCTACAAAGATCAGTGAACTAAATGAAGAAACACTTGATCAACTTCGTGAAGAAGTAGGTAAGTACACTGTTGAAGGTGATCTTCGCCGTGAAGTTACTTTAAATATCAAACGTCTTATGGACCTTGGTTGTTATCGTGGTCTTCGTCACCGTCGCTCTTTACCACTACGTGGTCAAAGAACTAAGACTAACGCGCGTACTCGTAAGGGTCCACGTAAGCCTATCAAGCGATAAGGGATATAGATTATGGCTAAAGCACCAGTTCGTCGTAAGAAGGTAAAAAAACAAGTTGCTGATGGTATGGCTCATGTTCATGCTTCTTTCAACAACACTATTGTAACTATTTCAGATCGTCAAGGTAATGCTTTATCTTGGGCAACTGCAGGTGGTTCAGGTTTCCGTGGTTCACGTAAATCTACGCCATTCGCTGCACAGGTTGCTGCTGAGCGTGCAGGTAATGCCGCTAAAGAATACGGTTTGAAAAACCTTGAAGTATTTATTAAAGGTCCAGGTCCAGGCCGTGAGTCTGCTGTTCGTGCATTAAATGCTGCTGGTTTTAGAATTACAAACATTACTGACGTGACGCCGATACCACACAATGGTTGTCGTCCACCGAAGAAACGTCGCGTATAACAATAGGTTAGGAGAAAGAACATGGCTAGATATTTGGGCCCTACGCTCAAGCTAAGTCGTCGTGAAGGTACTGACCTGTTCCTTAAGAGCGGCGTTAGAGCTATCGACTCTAAGTGTAAATTAGAGACTGCACCTGGTCAGCATGGCGCTCGTAAGGGTCGTCTATCTGATTACGGTTTACAATTACGTGAAAAGCAAAAAGTACGTCGTATGTACGGTGTATTAGAAAAGCAATTCCGTAATTACTACAAAGATGCTGCACGTATCAAGGGTAATACAGGTGAAAACTTGTTACAACTTCTTGAGCAACGTCTTGATAATGTTGTATATCGCATGGGTTTTGCAAGTACACGCGCTGAAGCACGTCAACTTGTATCTCACAAAGCGATTATGGTTAATGGTCGTGTTGTTAACATTCCTTCATTTCGTATCACTGCAGAAGACACTGTTGTGATCCGTGAGAAGTCGAAAAAACAATCACGTATCATCGCTGCGCTAGAGTTGGCTTCACAACGTGAAAAACCAACTTGGGTTGAAGTAGACAATAAAGCACTTGAAGGCGTATTTAAACGTCTACCTGAGCGTTCTGATCTGTCTGCAGAAATAAATGAACAGCTAATCGTCGAACTTTACTCGAAGTAAAGTTAAGAGTTAAGAGAGGATAAAAATGCAGGGTTCTGTAACCGAATTTCTAAAGCCAAAACTAGTTGCTATTGAAGCAGTTAGCCCAACGCGTTCTAAAGTAGCATTAGAGCCATTAGAGCGTGGCTTTGGTCATACACTTGGTAATGCTTTACGTCGTATATTGTTATCATCCATGCCAGGATGTGCAGCTACTGAAGTTGAAATTGATGGCGTATTGCACGAAAACAGTACAAAAGAAGACGTTCAAGAAGACATCATCGACATTTTACTTAATCTAAAAGGCCTAGCGGTTACTTTAGAAGATGAAGTAAATGATGTGTTTATTACGTTGACTAAATCAGGCAAAGGTCCTGTAACTGCGGCAGATATTCAGCACGATGGTACAGTAGTTATTGCTAATCCTGATCATGTTATTTGTAATTTAACAACAGATAGCAGTTCGGTTAACATGAGAATTCATGTTGAACGTGGTCGTGGTTATGTACCAGCGGCAAGCCGTTTATCCTCTGAAGGCGATGAGCGCCCAGCTGGTGTATTGTTGCTTGATGCATCATATAGCCCAGTTGAGCGTATTGCGTACTCGGTTGAATCAGCGCGTGTAGAACAGCGTACAGATTTAGATAAGTTAATTATCGACATGGAAACTAATGGTACTTTGGATCCAGAAGAAGCGATCCGCCGTGCTTCAGCCATTATGGCTGATCAGCTAGATGCATTTGTTGATGCACGTGAAATAGCTGCACCAGAAGAGAAAGATGAGAAGCCTGAATTCGATCCAATTCTTCTTCGTCCTGTTGATGATCTTGAGCTAACTGTTCGTTCTGCGAACTGTTTGAAAGCCGAACAAATTCAATATATTGGTGATTTGGTACAATGTACTGAAGTTGCACTTCTTAAAGCGCCTAATTTAGGTAAGAAGTCTCTAACTGAAATCAAAGATGTATTAGCTTCACGTGGTCTTTCTCTAGGTATGCGCCTAGAAAACTGGCCACCTGCAAGTCTAGCTGAATAATCCAAATCACTGGATAAATTTATATATAAGGATAGGTCATGCGCCATCGTAAGAGTGGTCGTCAATTAAACCGTAACAGCAGTCATCGTAAAGCGATGTTCAGCAATATGGCGGGTTCACTGGTGAAGCACCAAATCATCAGAACAACTTTGCCTAAAGCAAAAGAGTTACGTAGTGTAATTGAACCTTTAATCACGCTAGCTAAAACTGACAGTGTTGCAAATCGTCGTTTAGCATTTGCTCGTACACGTGATAAAGAAGTTGTTGGTATTTTATTTAACGAGCTTGGTCCTCGTTTTGCAAACCGTCCAGGTGGCTACACTCGTATTCTTAAGTGTGGTTTCCGTACAGGTGATAAAGCACCAATGGCTTACATTGAACTAATTGATCGCCCAGCGACTGAAGAAGTTCAAGAAGAAGTACAGTCAGCAGAATAAATCTTAAATTAGCTTTATAGCTTAATTTAAGTTAAAAACCGAGTTCATTGAACTCGGTTTTTTTATGTTCGAAATTCTATAAATTAACGATTCCTTTAAATATCAAACGTTGCTAATTATTACGTTTTTAATCACTTATTGGTTATTCACATCAAAACATATGTATACATTTATAATAAATCTATAATTAACAGATAGAGATTGATTGACACGATTTCTGTTTTATTTTTTTCAGTTTTACGAACAAATAAAAACATACAGAGAAAAGTCATGAATAAAAAAATATAAATAACAACATGTTTATTGTCATTGATGATTTACAAAACAAGTGCCATTACTTCAGAACAAAAATCAGAAGTTAAATCAGCTTTAAAGCAGTTAACGGACTTAAATAAGTTAAAGGGAAGCCAATTTGTAGCGATTGTAGATGAAAATGGATTAGCAATGTTTGAAGCATATTCTGCTTCAGGTGAACCTATAAAATTAGATAGACAATTTATGGTTGCCTGACATACTAAATCAATTAGCAGTCACTTAGCTGACGCTCCTGAGAATTTAAAAATAGTATCAGTTACAAATTTACCTGACTGTTTATTAGGGAATTACAAAAATGATAAAGGTTGGCCTACTCAACACATTTATGCAGAAGATAATGTTACGTTGAAAAATGGTTCATTAGCGTACTCTAAAATATAAATTAATTTATTTGCTAAAAACAAAAACACCGCTATTTCGCGATGTTTCATGGTTGAAGTTTGGTATTAAGTTTTATCAAATTTTCAGCCTTCTTTATTTTGCTGTTAGAGCATAAGTTGCACTCATTATAGTAACTGCGATGACAGAACCAATTGCTACAGCTGACGCCATACCATTAAATGTTAAAACGCTCATTACCATGCCGCCTAAAACGCTTGTTACTAATAATTCGCTATTGCTTGAAGTGTTCATAATATATCCCTTAAATTTCATGTTTTTCAGTATGCTAGTCGTTGTTGTAACTAGCTGTTGAATGAATAATAGGGCAGTATTACAGTTATGTTTTAAAGTTTATGATGTGCGGTAAATATTGATGACATCGGGTTAAATATGGTGATTAGTGTTCAGCTCAGCAATGATGATTTGCAGTTTGATTATGAAATAACAGATAATACTCGCATATTTAAAAACGATAATTTAATACAATGATAAAAAAACATATTGGCTTTGCACTTAATATTTTAGCGATAGCACTTTTTATTCCTGGCATATATTTTCCTATGTTCTCATTAAATATGGATATGGCTGTTAATGTTGCAAATACGAGCTTAACTTCAGATTTGGTGAATAAACAACTCTCATTAATTGAAACCATTCAAGAGTTATATCAAGACGACAGAATGTTCGTAGCGTTATTGATTCTGTTATTTTCTATTTGTATTCCATTAATTAAAACCTTGTTAGTGAGTTTTGCTTACTTTAAACGTAATACAGTACTTGAAGCTAAAATTTATGAATTTGTGAGTAAAATTGGTAAATGGTCTATGGCTGATGTATTCATTGTTGCGATATTTTTAGCTGTGCTTTCTACAAATCATGCTGAAACGGCTAACAATCAAGCATTAGTTATATTTGGATTTCAGATGGAACTTATGATCTCTAGTCGAACCTTATCAGCAGTAGGGCAAGGGTTTTATTATTTTGTAGGTTATTGTTTGCTTTCTTTATTAGCAACACAAATAAGTTTTAGTAGTTTAACTGTTAAGGCTTTTGATATTACCCAAGTTGGTATACAAAAAAATTAGTTGGTTAGAGCCAAAACTAGAATTTAGTTTTGGCTGCATTCATTACTATTGCATCAACCACATTTTAGCTTGTCGAGGTGGTAAGTAAAACTTGTGCCATTGCGATGTCACATATTGCACTTCAGTAGGGTTTAGCACATTTATATAATTACGATACCAATATAAATTATGGTTTGCTGTGTCTACCCATACGTCTTGACCTGAACCACATTTATTAATACCTACAATTCCAGCATGATCTCGTTTAAATAAAATCATACAGTCATTAAAAGCGATTATCTGCATGTCATGATCTTTAACTTCATTATGAAATTTAACCATAGCTTTAATATCTTCGCGTTTATATAAATCTAACCAGCGATTACCATCATTACTTTCATTATGATCTGAATACATCATCGGTACACCACCGTCTCTACCAAGAATGTACGCATTAGCAAGCATTTCATCAACGGGATCTAAAATTTGATATCTAAATCCAACGTTAGTCGGTATATCATGTGTTATTGAAAAAGTGATAGATCTGTTTTTAGGTAAAGCTTGGCCATAAGCAATTGGGTCAACTAATAAATTCATTGAACCACCAAAACCTAAAGCATTTCTTAATGATGCAAATAATGGGAAATCATATGCGCTGTGATCAGTTTGAGACAGGTATGGTGCTAAAAAATTATCATAACTGTCATCACCAGCACCACTAGAAGTGATAATTTCACCGAATATGTGCATATTTTTTGTAATTTCATCTGTAAATACAGAATTTATATGATAGTTGCTCATGTGTTTTGCAGCGTCAACTCTAAAACCGGATACACCAATTTGTTTTAAAGCTTTAAGGTAAGACTTCTGTTGTTCTACAATTTTGTTGTTTGGATCTAAATCTGGTAATCCGGTATCACCATTTCCACCACATAAACGCCAATATTGAACATGTCCGGGGTTTCCCCAGTCTGTAATACATCCTGCTGGATTAAAGTCGCTTTCATTAATGTAGTTATTTGATAAATTACCGAACAGTTTAATACTATTATAGTAGCTCAAATTACTGGAATATTGTGACAGTATTGTATCTCCAGGATAGTTTAAATCAGCTCTTTTATATGACTCATTTGCCATATGGTTGAAGACAATATCGGCATAAACTTCTATACCTTTGTTTTTAAGAGTCTGTACCATGATTCTAAAATCATTAGTATTCCCTAACGGATTATCAATTAATCTTAAATCTTGAGGTTGGTATCTTGCCCACCATTGATTTCCAGTAGATTTATATGCAGGCGACACTAAAACTTTTTTATATCCAATAGATGAAATTTCATCAGCTTTATCAGTGATATGCGAATAGTTCCAATTAAAAGCATGCAGTATTACATCAGCTTTAATTGATATAGAAAATATTAAACTGATACTTAATAGTAATGGTTTAAATATAGAGTTATCCAACAAAAATTTATTGTACTTCAGCCATAGATACTTACATTTCATAATTATTATCTCTTTTTAGTAAGTTGGTTTTAAAACCGGTATTATGGTGTTGAATAAAGTACAATCCTGTGATTACATTTTTGCAACACCGATGTATTGACGATAAATTAATCGATTAATAAAAGCTATAGACTGCATACGTATGTATAAAAATATTTGTTTAATAGGTTAAATATAAATAACTATGTTAGATGTTGATGTCAGATAGAACTATGGTAGAAAATAAAGATAAGATGAACATATTTAATGTCTGTGTGGTTCGAGTTAAATTTCACTTTTAAAAACAAAAAAGGTAAGACATCAGTCTTACCTTTTGGCCATTTAGTTAAATCTTAATGGGATATTACTGTATAACTTAACAGTTATAGAGCAACGATATTTTCAGCTTGAGGGCCTTTTTGACCATCAGTAACTACAAACTCTACTTTTTGACCTTCAGCTAACGTTTTGAAACCGTCACCTTGAATTGCACTAAAGTGAGCAAAAACATCTGGGCCTGAAGCTTGTTCGATAAAACCAAAACCTTTAGCTTCGTTAAACCATTTTACTGTACCAGTAGTTGTATTAGACATAATAATAATCCTATTCTTTAAAAGTAATTTTGCCCTAGGGCGATGATGCTGGAAGTCTTACTGTTACTTATAAAAAACAGAACGAGGAACATAAAATGTATCTTCGAAATGATATAACATAAATATACTGCGTGCTTTCAATCTGTGCGTATTATATACAATGGGATTGTGAAGTAAAGTGTTTTGTTTAAAAATTAAACAGTATGAGTATTCATAACAATTTTGATCGACTTTATTTTTTAATAAAATTAGCGCGGATAAATCCCCGCCTAGAGAGTGAATGAATTACATACATGTAATAATGTCTGTTTTGTAGGTCGGCCTTTAAGCTAACGATTATAGTAAAGTCTTACAAAAAGTAAGACTTATTCAAGTGGAGCCAGTAGTGCTCCTAATACATCATCGGTTAAACTTAGTTTGTTTTCACTGACTTCTTCAGATAATAAGGCATTTGCAAGTTCGGCTTTATTTTGTTGTATTTTTTGAATCTTTTCTTCGATCGAATTTTCAATAATATACTTGTAAACAAAAACGGGCTTATCTTGGCCAATACGATATGCTCTATCTGTTGCTTGGTTTTCTACGGCAGGATTCCACCAAGGATCAAAGTGAATAACTGTATCGGCCACCGTTAAGTTTAAACCTACGCCGCCTGCTTTTAAGCTAATTAGAAATACAGGCACTTCGCCTTGTTGAAATTTATCAATCTCATGCTGTCTTTTGATTGTTGTCCCCGTTAATTTAGCGAAATCAATACTGGCAGCGGTTAGGGCTTCATCAATTAAGGCTAGCATACTGGTAAATTGCGAAAATATTATTATTTTACGTCCTTCAAGAATCTGTTCAGGTAATGTTTCCATTAAATGATTAAGTTTGGCCGACTGATTTACCTTTTTAGTACCTTTAAGTGATAATAATTTGGGGTGATTACATACTTGCCTAAGCTTTAACAATGCGTCTAATACTTCTATTTGACTGCGATTTAATCCTTTATCTGCAATGATATCTTTTAAGCGTGTATCCATTGCTAAACGCACTGATTCGTAAAGCTCGGCTTGTTTACCTTCAATCCGTAAGGTTTGTATTATTTCTGTTTTCGGCGGGAGCTCAAGGGCGATATTGTCTTTGGTCCTACGTAGAATAAACGGCTTTATACGCTGATTTAATAATGTTTTACGCTCATGGTCGCCATGTTTTTCAATAGGCGTTCTAAAAAGTTTAGTAAACTGTTTTTGACCGCCTAAAAATCCAGGCATTAAAAAATTGAATTGCGCCCAAAATTCACCTAAATGGTTTTCCATTGGCGTGCCGGTCAAACATAATTTATGCTCAGATTTTAGGGTTAAAAAGGCTTGGTATAACTTTGTTTTTGAGTTTTTAATATAGTGTGCTTCATCTAGTATCAAATAATAAAAGTCTTGTTCACTATAATGCGCTAAATCTTTGGTAATGAGCGCATAACTTGTGATAATGATATCTACCTGATTTTCATTTTGTTCAAAACAATCAAAATACTGTTTACGCTTACTGCCATGTAGTACTTGATATGAAAGCTCAGGCGTAAATTTGTCTATTTCATTAGCCCAATTAAATATGACACTAGTAGGCGCGACTATTAATACAGGTTCATTAAGTCTGCCTTGTTGTTTCTCTATTAATAGGTGAGCCAAAGTTTGAATGGTTTTTCCTAACCCCATATCGTCTGCCAAAATACCATTTAATTGATATTCTCTTAAAAACTGTAGCCAGTTTAAGCCTTGTTGTTGATATGTTCTTAAGTTTGCATTTAAACCTTTTGGTACATTAACAGAAGCAACCTGTTGAAAGTTTTTAAGTTTATTAGCCAGTGCTCTTAGTTTACTGGTACCCTTTGATACAAGTCCTTCGTCATCTAATATTGATAATGTTTGATGAGCTTGGAAGCGCGATACTTCGAGTGTGCCGTCTTTATTTAAAGCATTTGGCATAAAGAGTTCAATAAACTGTTTTAAGATTGGCTGTACACTTTTATAGCGTAACGCGATAAATTTTCCATTTTCTAGATCAACATAAATTGGAGAATCAGGTGCTATTAGTTGATCTTTGTCTCGGTCAAGCAATGCAGATTTTGGCAGTTGATCAATTGCACTGAGTAAAATAGGAAACGCAGGCATTTTTTTACCATCTATGCTTAAATTCAACCCTAAAGAGAAGAAGTCATGATCATCAGTCTCTATAACTTCTGCATCAAATACGCTATCTGTTGGTAGAGACTTGTAATAAAAGTCCTCAGCAAAGCTAATATGCCAACCTCGCGCAATTAGTTGTGGTAACTCTTTATCTAAAAAGTGATACCATAATTTTCGACTAGGCATCATCATGGTGAATTTAGCTGATTTATCGGTATCAAAATAGCCTAAATTATTATAACTGTATCGCTTAGGTTGAACTGAAAAGTTTAGATCCGTAAGTTTATCTATCACAATTTTCTCGTATGCCAAGTCGCGATATAGTTTTATATCATTTTCATCTTGTTTCGAGAGTATAATTTTCGTATTTTCATCATGTGGGTTAACTAAGTTTCCTTGATACGAAAAATCGACTTTGACTAGACCTGCTTGAGGATCTGTATTTATAGGCGTAGTGAAATGTAAATATACTTCCGGCTTAGTTAATTCTTGTACGAATTTTGTTTTTGGTTTTGGAAACCGTTGCACAGCTTCACCTAACGATAATGATAGTCTATTCATTATCCATGGTAACTTATCTTCTTCAAATACTGGTGAATTGAGTAAATCAGCTTCAAAATCACATCGTGTATTAGTATTTATTTTACCAAAACAGTTTTGTTGTTCATCATAATAACAAAGTGGTTGTGATTTGATTATTTTAATACTGTCTGATGGCTGTAATAAAACAAGTTGTAGGGTATGTAAATTGTTCTCTAATGCTAACCACTGCCATTGTGCTTCTAGTGGTTCGCCTAAAGTAATTGGCGTATTTAAGTTATCGTCAGTATGCCAAAAGCAACGGTTAGTTTTAATAACAAGCTCATAGATATCAAAATACTTTATATAATCGCCATATTGATTTGTACGCATAAGTTCAGTCAATATCGCAACATCATCATTAGTCGCATAGGGGCTATTTATTAATGCGCTTGATGAATATTCACTATTGAGTGAACGGCTCCAGCCGCCATTTTTTTTAGAGCGGGTAGATTTTATGTTTAATGTTAAATAACCATCTTCATCATAACTATTGGGTTTTAGAAAGTATAACAAGGATTTTTGTAGGCTATTGATTTGATATCTACTAGGCTGCACTTTAAAGTTTTCAAGCCATTTATTTACCTCTCTTTCTGGAGAGGCTAAAATACTATGGTTAAATTGCACATTTATATAATATATTGCTAAAGCTGCGCTATGTTTGCAATCACGACCAACGTAGCAATCACAATATGCTTTAATACTATTATATTGATTATTGTAAACTAAACGTGTTGCATAGCCTTTGTGGTTCGCGCGTTCACTCTTAACATCACCATTAATTGTGTCACCGTTAAGTGTGCAGGACTTTACGCCTTTAGCGTCAAATATTCTGGTTCCTTTGTGCCATTCGTTGTTGGTAAAATGATCTTCAAGTAACTCAGGGGTAAAGGTGATTTTGGCCATAACTCTTTAATTTTTATTGATTGTTAAGATAGATAGTTATTAGTTTAAATTTAGTAATAACTATCAATTACTGCAAAGCGCATACAGAGTTTACAGCTAAAAGGTGATACTTCATATGATAGCTAGGTTATATTGAAGTTATCGGCATCTAAATAAGCAGGAAATGCTTTTTTAAATTCTTCAAGCTTTTCAATATTTATTGTTGTAGTTGTAATATCGCACACATTGTCTTTGGCTTGAAATAATGGTTCACCTGTAAAGTCATATATTGCAGTACCGCCTGTGTGAGCAGTTCCATTTCCATCATCTCCAACTCTATTTATACCTACAACATAACTTTGATTTTCCATCGCGCGTGCTTGTAATAATGTATCCCAAACATTGCGTCTTGCGGCTGGCCAATTAGCGACATTTACCATTACATCATAATCATTTGTACTTCGAGCCCAAACTGGGAAACGTAAGTCATAACAGACTAAAGGCAATATTCTTACACCCTTAATTTTAAATATTTCTCGTTTTTCACCCGCTATTACATGAGCACCTTCATTACCAAGTCGGAATAGGTGACGTTTATCATAAAATTTAATCGTGCCATCAGGCCAAACCCAATAAAAACGGTTCATTTTCTTATTGTTATGTTTTACTAAAACACTGCCTGCAATGACTGTATTTAATATCGAGGATTGCTTTATTAACCACGTAATTATAGGCCCGTCGGTTGTATCTTCTGCAACATCAAGGTTAATCGCAAAACCTGTTGCGAATGTTTCAGGTAATAAAATTAAATCTGTATTTTTAATATTTTTGAGTTTGTTTTCGAGTGATAATAAATTTTCAGAGACATTTAACCAATTTATATCTGTTTGAACCGTTGTGATTGTTAAAGTTGACATAAACGCTCCGCAGCATTAATTAATGTATTATCGTTTTTAGCAAAACATAGTCTAATTATTTTATCGCAATGACCTGATTGATTAAATACACTTAATGGGATGGCAGCAACACCATGCTCTTTTGTTAACCAGTGACAAAATTCAACATCATTTGCATCACTTATTGCACTGTAATCTAATAATAAAAAGTAAGTACCGTTACAAGGCAATAATTTAAAACGAGAATCTTGTAGTGCATTAATTAATACATTACGTTTTTGCTGATAGAAATCATTGAGTGCATAAACATGAGTGCTATTTTCATTTATCATATCAGCGATGGCAGCTTGTGCTGGTGTAAAAGAAGAAAAGGTGACATATTGATGTATTTTTCTAAATTCTTTAGTGAGATTTGTTGGTGCAATACAATAACCAAGTTTCCACCCCGTACAGTGAAATGTTTTACCAAAGCTACTGATCACAAAAGCACGTTTTTTTAATTCTTCAAAACTTAAAGCACTTAAATGGGTTTGTTCATCAAAAACAATATGTTCGTATACTTCATCACTGATCAAATATAAGTTGTGTTCGGTTATAATTTTACTTAGATTGTTAATATCTGATTCAGTTAATATCGAGCCAGTGGGGTTATGCGGAGTATTAACAATTATAGCCTTTGTGTTAGGTGTTATGGCTCCAATCACATCATCCCAGTTAACCCTATAAGTCGGTGCTTTGAGTTGTAAATGTATCGCTTTACCACCTGCTAATTCTATTGCCGGCTCGTATGAATCATAAGCCGGATCAAAAACGATAACTTCATCACCGGTTTGTACCAAGGTCTCAATAGCGACAAATAATGCTTCAGTGGCGCCCGAAGTGATAGTCACTTGGTTTGTAGGGTCAATTTTTGCGTTATATTTATTATTTGCTAAATCTGCAATGGCGCTTTGTAATTTTGGTAAACCAGAAGAGGGCGCATATTGATTTAACCCATCACTAATATAATGGTTTATCTTATTTTTAATAAACTCGGGTGTATCAAACTCAGGAAAACCTTGTGATAAGTTTATTGCTTTATATTGGTTCGCGAGTCCTGACATTTCACTAAATATGCTTACTCCAACATTAGGTAATTTTGAATTTATGTTGTTTGTGTTATTCGTATTCATTGCTAAATTACAAAAGTTAGTTTGTTATTTTTGCATTATTACATCATGTTCAGATATTGACTATGATTTGATTGAATTACTATCAGAAATTAGAACGATACACATTAAATTTGGCCCCCGATAAGAAATAAGGGGGCGGTATTTTTGTTATTTGTTTTTAATAAATCACACTTTGGCTAAAATAATATCGTATTGTAGTACATTCTCTACTTCAGTCTTTTTTGCCGTCATCAATGCTTGTTGTTCTTTATTTTTTCTAGTGTACAAACCATCTGTTTTGTTTAGAGCTTGATCGGGGAAGTACAATTGCGTGAGCAGAGATTCATATCCAAGCTTACTGATTTTAAAGTGGATATGCGGTGTTCTTTGATCTGGGCTATTTAAAGGATAAGCACCAGGCATGACGGTTTTAAATCGATATTTACCTTTATTGCCACTTTGTAGAATTGCCCATGATTGAAAGTGCTCATCAATAGGTGCCTCACTATCATCATGGGGATGATGATACTTGCCAAATGTATTTGCTTGCCATAAATCAATTGTTACATCTTCGATTGGGTTTAAATCTTGATCTAATACTTGACCATAAATTTCTATTATTTGGCCTTTGGCTGTACCATTCTTTCCTTTAACCCGTGTTAAGTCTGCATCTTTATCTTTTTGAGGTGTGATTGGGTAAAAAGGGCCTTGCGCATCTTTCGGCGTTGCCATATTCGCTTGTGCTTTAGCGGTAATTACACTTGCTAAAGAACCTAATATTGCTGTCTTTATAAAATTACGACGCTTAATTGATTTCATATGATATGTCCTTATTAACTCTATTTTGACTAGACGGTACGTCATTTGTTAAGTTTAGTTAGTTTTAAGTCAAATCTAGCAATTGCAGTAAATCAGATCTTATTAAAATTCTATTATTTATTTAAATAGAAAAATAATAGAATTAAATTTAATTAAATCAAGGTCTTAAATTTTATTTGTTTGATGTTTTTACGAGGTGTATTTAAAGTGTCTATATATTTTAATGTATTGTTTGAGAATTAGTTGGTTTTATAAGAGGGATAACTTGGGAAATTGATTTATTAAATATAGTTGAAGCGATCAGAGTCTATGCGACTCTTAAAGATCACGTAGGTTAAATATAAACCTAATTGTTTATATTTAATAACTGTCTAGTTATAACCTCTTTCAAAACAATCATCGTCTTGGTTTTGGTTTTTTTCATTCACTGTCGTATTTAACTTCATAATATTTCCTGCCGTACTTTAGATAAAATTTAGTGTGTTGTCGTTTGGTCAAATCTAAATACACCATTATAAATCTTATTTATCACTATATTTATTTGGTGAATACCGAATATTACCTCGGTGAATTTGACAGTTTAAACATACAACAGTTTTTTCTTGATGTACATATTAAATGACCGATTAATATGGGTTTTATTAAGTTTTTTTTAAATATAAATGTTATTTCTGTCATAAAGCAGGTTTTTATTTTAAATTATTTTATTGTGACAATTGTCGCATTAATTCTTGTATTACTGTGACTCTTGTCGCACTATAGTCATAATTTCCACTTAAGAAGAAAAATAATGCAACCTGCAACACAGCCTACAGCACCAGAGTTAGAGATATTGAAACTACTTTGGCATGAAGAACCGCGCACTGCGCGTGAGATCCATGATGAAATTGAGAAAGTTTTTGATTGGAGTTATTCATCTACCCGTAAAACTTTAGAGAGAATGGGTGATAAGGAGTTTATAGAAATTCAAACTCAAGGTAACAAAAAAATATATTTAGCAAAATTAGATAAAATGAAAACTTTAGCAAACTTTGCTCAGGATTTTGCAAAACGTGTATTTGAAATTGATGGACCATTACCGGTAGCAATGTTTACAGATAGTAAGCTGATAGATGATGGTGAAATCGATGATTTAGAAAAATTATTAAACGATTTAGAAAAGTCATCTAAAGGGTAGGAAATCGTCATGTTATATTCTTTAATGATGTCTTTGATCGCATTTGTTATTTTTACTGGTGCGCTTGTTTCAATAACAAATTTGTTTAAAAAAACAGCGCCTAAATTATCTAATTTTTCATTGTTTTGGCATGGGATATTATTTTTATCACTGGTACCATTATTACCCGTTAATAATTTGTCGTCAGAACCAATTATTCCCAGTGTATTACTTAATGATTTTGCGCATTCTAATCAAATTATTGAAAATTCTTACGCGATTTCTAAGAAGGTAACTAGCCATGACTTTAGTCAGTATGGACTTATATTACTAAGTATTTTTATAGGTTTAGGATGCATTTTAAGCCTACAAAAATTTATTTACTCCTGTTTAACTCTAAAACAGTTTTCAAATAGATGCACTAAGGTGTGTGTATCTGATTGGTTTACTACACAAGAACTAAAACGGATAAATAATAATCATATTAAATTAATACAAAGTCAGTTATCTCATTCTCCCTTTATTTTTGGAATATTAAGCTACACCGTAGTAATTCCAAAAAACTTTGCAGCTATGCCATTAGAACAACAAAAGTTATTACTAGCACATGAATTAACACATGCGAAAAGACATGATCCTATTGCTGTATTTATATATCGCTTTTGCTGCTCAATCTTTTGGTTTAACCCTTTTTTAAAAGGTATTGAAAAAGGATTTACCAATGCAATGGAGATCAGCTGTGATGCTGATGTACTTAAAACCTTGCCTAATAAAAAATCTGATTATGCACGTGCTTTACTTTTAAGTTTAAAGTTATACCAAACACAATTAAATATGAGTACATTGACGCATTTTTCAGATCCTAAACACGATAAGTCTATATTCGAGACTCGGATCCGAGCTGCGATGGCAACGAATAACACAAATAAGTTTGAAATATTGCAAAAGCTTTTATTGTTGACGGTATTTATATTGTTAGGTGTTAGCTCTTTTATTACTAAGGCAACATTAAATATCGAACAAATAGCACATGATGTTAATGGCTTAAATGATCTAAAAGGTTTAAAGCCGATAAAAGAAGCCCTCACTATTTCAAATTATTCTAATGTAAATCAAGAATCGGTAGATTTAGTTTCATTAGATTTACAAATTAAAGGATTAAAACCTGTTAAAGAGGCTTGGATCAGCTCTAACTATGAGGAAGTGAATGTATTTAGAGGTGAGAAACTTCATCAAGGTATTGATTTTGCGGCAAAGAAGGGAACAGAAATTACAGCAAGCTTTAGTGGTGTCGTACTGATTGCAAACGATACTAGTCTACACAAAAACTATGGAAAAGTTATTCTAATAAGACATGCTGATAACGAGATGCAATCTTTATATGCACATTTAGACAGCTTTAATGTTATAGCTGGCCAAAGAGTAAAAGAGGGTGATTTCATAGGTACTGTTGGTAATAGTGGTCGTGCAACAGGCCCACATTTGCACTTTGAATTGATTAAACATAATAAACGTTTAAATCCTAATAAATATTTAAATCTTTAAATTCTTTTAATCACAATCCCTAAGTAAATTTACAGGCATTATTGCTTGGGGATCTTTATGTCTAAAATTTGAGTAAAGTATGAAAAAAATAATAATATTAAGTGGTCTTTTTTTATTCGGATGCCCAACAGTAAAAAAAGACTGTAACTTTAATGAACATAATCAAGTGCTCGCACAAGCATCTAAAATTAAAAAAAACCAAATTGATTTTGCTGACTTTAAAGCAACTTCAGAGAACCAAAAAGTATTAAAATTAAAACAAGGAGAGACTCTTGCACATTTACTTAAACCCTATGGTTTAAATGCTGTTGATATATTAGATATCAGTAATAAACTTAATCCTTACATTTCAGTAAATAAAATGAATGTCGGTCAGAGTATTAATCTCATTATGAACGGAAATAATATTAAGCGTATTATAATTCCTATAGCGTTTAATCAAGAGATCACTTTAAATAAAATTAAAAACATTTGGCAAGCACAAAAATCAAACCTTGAAACAGAGACTCAATATAAACTGGTTGCAGGGCGGATAGAGGGAAGTTTTTATCAAAGCGCATTAGAAACACACGCACCTCTGTCTGTAATTAATCGTTTTATGCTAGCGTATTCTCATAATGTAGATTTTCAAAGGTCGATAAGAAAAGGAGATAGTTTCAGGCTCATCTACACTGAGAAGTTTTTAAAAAATGACTCAGAAATAAAACAGGTCGATAAACTTAAATATGCAGAATTAACATTATCAAACAAAACGACACGTTTATATCGATTTGAAAGTATCGATAAAGGTGCTTATTTTTATGATAATGAAGGCAAGTTAGCCAATAGTTTTTTATTAAAAACGCCACTTGAGGGAGCACGGTTATCATCACACTTTGGTAAAAGAAAACATCCTGTATTGGGTTATACCAGAATTCACAAAGGAATCGATTTTGGCGCACCTAAAGGAACTCCAATATTGGCGGCAGGTAATGGCATTATTGAAAAATCAGGCTGGGGTGGTTCATTTGGTAATTTAATACGTATAAAACATAAAAATGGCTATCAATCCCTTTATGCACATTTAAACGGTTTTGCGAAAGGAATTAAAAAAGGAGTAAAGGTAAAACAAGGTCAGATCATCGGTTATTTAGGCAATACTGGCTTATCACAAGCGCGCCATTTGCATTATGAGATACATAAAAATGGTAGGGCAATCGACCCTTTAAAATTAAAGCAAGCTAGTAGCATAAAATTAAAAGGTAAACAGTTAATCGCTTTTGAAAAATATAAAAAAGAAATCGATGGGTATTTGATTTAAGTAAACGGGACTGAGTTATTTACAGGGTCCTTGTATTGTTCAGCTCTACTGCTTACATCCATGTGAGCAGTCACGTTTTAGAGGCGTTTAATTTTAAATATAATACGCAAATTTAATATAAGCGAAGATTTATCCGCGCATGTTGAACACATATTTGAAAGTTTGAGATAGCGCTTATGGATTTATTTAAATGAAATTGATATAAATTACAAAAACATGCCACGAATTGCAGCCATTTGTGGATCTACGCGTTCATTATCAGGAGTATTGTCAGTTAATTTCTCATCACAGTATTCAGTTGTAAAACTGGCAGTTGTATAATGCTTAACTAATTGACGCACACGACCCGTTACAGCACCCATTTCACTCATAAGTAAAATGCCATCATGGTTTGGAGAGCCATATAAAGTATTATCATCTACAACATGATGACCTTCGGCTCGCACTTGTTGTATGATTTTATTGCCTAACGCTTGGTCTTCATCGAATGCAATTAAGAACATACCTCTAGGGAATATATCAAGTTCAAATAGTTCGCCGCCAGCTTGGGCACTTTCTTTATCTATCGCGATATCCATAAAAGGTGTTTCGTGTAAATCAATTGCCGCAGTAAATTTTTGAGATAGGTCATCCTTGAATACACGTGCATGTAACTCTTTTAAAGATGCTGCAAATGCTTGCATTTCTTGTGTTTTAGCGCCTTCTAAAAATGCATCTCTATTAATGTCAATTCTACCTTCACTAAATCGTAACTCTTTTTCATAAGGGCCTGGGCTCAGACAAGGGTAAACAACAATATTAAACTTAGTTTTTAATTTTTTCGCATCTTCTTCAGCAAATTTTAAACATGCTAAAGGCCCGCTTTTTTCGTATCCATGTGTGCCACCGATCACAATATAACAGGGCTTATCTTGTGTAAAATCTCCGATTAATATTCGGTAAAGATTATGTGTTGTTCGAATGGCTGTATTATTTGAATCATTGGTTTTGTAATCAACGTTACCGTATTTCTCGACTCTATAATCAGGCAGGCCATTAATTGAAACAATTCTTGGCTCAATTGTTTTTTTATAATCACGAGAAGGTAGTACTGGACGTTGTTGATACCAATTATCAAATTGTGATTGATTCCATGGACTCTTTTTATTGTTATTCATATCTTAGTCTCTTATTTAAGAGTTTTATATAATAAGGAATATCATAACAAGAATCTTATAATTCAATGAAGGAGTTTATAAATCACGTCACTTTTTTTGTTAAAATGCATGTAAACTTTGCACCTCCAATATGATTATTTATAACGGAAATATCGCCATTCATCTTTTTACATGCAGCTTTAGATATTGCTAGTCCTAATCCAAGGCCCCCTGTTTTTCTACTGCGACTTTTATCTAATCGGGAGAATGGTATAAAAATAGTTTTGTAATCTTGATTTGGAATGCCTGGACCATCATCTTCAACAGAGAAAATAGTACTACCATTGTTATTTAGCTTTAACGAGATTATTATTTCGTATTTTGCGTATGCCATTGCATTTTTGACTAAATTGTCTATTAGTAATCTTAAATATACCGGGTTTGTTGTAATTTCAAGATTGTCATCAACATTGAGAGAAAAATCGAGCTTCTTATTTGGTTTTAGTACTTTGACGCGAGAATGTATAAATGCAACAAAATTTATTGTTTGGTAATAATCATAGTCTTCATCTCTTGTAACATTGTTCAGTTTCGAAAATTCTACCATTTGACTTATGAGTTCATCTATATCATCGATATAAGTATCTATATTGTGTAGAAGATCATGTTGAAAATAATTTGCACTGTTTTGCCTTAAAAGTCCTGTTGCTAATTGAATCCGACTGAGTGGTGTTCTTACTTCATGTGGTACAGCTTGCGCAAATATTTGGTTTTCATTGACAGTGTCAGTGATAGAGTCTGCCATTGTATTAAAACTGTCAGCTAACTTATTTAATGGTTTTGTTAATTTATGATTTGATCTTACTTTCATATTGCCATCACCAAAATCCTTTTGGGTTTGGATAAGTTGATTTATTTGTTTTTGCATTGATCTTACAGGCCAGTAGATAGTGAAACCTATGCTGGTTAAAACGGTGAACAGTAATATAAATGGGGCAAGATCATCTAAGTCATAATTTGCTATTATTTTTGGTTGGTGATCTGCATCATTTTCATTATCAATAAATTTGATGATTAATTTATATTCCTCTAATGTATAAACAGCAATAAATTCATACATATCACTCGTATAAATAAGGACTGAATCTACAGAACCTAGATACTCGCACGTAGTACATGCAAAATCTTCAGATAGTGGAAGCCAGTGAACCTCTATTTCTTGAGAGTTATATTGATAATTTGATAAGCTTTGATTTTCTTTATTAGGTGCAGCTTCAAACGCGCTTAATAAGTCTTGATAAACTGAATCTGTATGCTTTACAAACTCTTCAATATCACTCTGAATAAAGTAATCATCAATGACAATAAAGGTAACTGTTGCACTAATTACAACGGCCATTGCAATACTAATATATAAACGGGTAAATAAAGAGACTCTTGACATATTAACCATGGAGTAGCATGTAACCTTTATTTCTGACGGTTGTAATTATTTTGTAGGGCAATTGGTCATCATTTAATTTTTTTCTTAAACCGCATATTCTCATATCGATAGATCTATCATTAAAGTCATGATCTATACCTCTGAAAGCCTTACTACAACCATCCCTTGAAACCGGACTACCAATATTTTGTTCAAGCAATATTAACAACTCTAACTCTGCACCTGTTAAGGCTAGCTGTTTGTCATTGAAAAAAGCGACTTGTTTATTTTCATCTATTTTAAGTTTACTATGTTTTGATCGAGAAGGAGTTTTTTGGTTTTGAACTCTTCTAAGTAACGCTTCAATTCTTGCAACTAAAACAAGTGGTTTTAGAGGTTTTGTTAAAAAATCGTCGGCGCCTAGTTTTAATAAACTTACTTCACTGACATCATCATCACATGCGGTTAAAACAAGTATAGGATTCTGATAAAATTCTCTAGATTGTTTACATACTTCAATGCCACTTAAACCTGGCAACATTAAATCTAAGATCATTAAATCAGGTTGAAATGTTTTGATTCCATCTATCGCTTCCAAGCCGTCAGAAATAATATAAGTATCGTATCCTTCAGCTTGTAAATATAAAGACGTTAAACGAGAAATTTCAGCGTCATCTTCAATGATTAATATTTTTGTTTTGTTCATTAGTCCTCCAACTATAAGTTTAGTTTACTTGTATCTTTTTAAAAATATAAGTGAGGCTTACAAACGCTTACATAAGATAAATCAAATATAATGTGATCATAATCTCATTTGATAATGATAAAAGTCTTTGTGTTTTATTTAGTTCATTAAAGGGAGGTTTTTTATCATTAAATATTGAAAATACTAACGTATTAATTTCATAGAGTTATATATCTGCTTATCTGTTAAATACTTCATGAGAATAATAATTTTCTGTGAAATATAAAGAATGAATAAACACAAATAAGTAAGCCTATGTAAGCGATATTAAACTTCTAAAAAAGTGAGAAAATACAGTTTATTGAAGTTCTGTTTAGATTTATTTATTTACTTTAGACTCACCTAGCTTACAGGACCTTACAAACTGTACGTCAGTTTTAGCGCATTATTATTTTCAAGTTTACAAACAAATATGTATCTTGGAGAAATAATGAATTTAAATAAATACAATAACCAGGTTAAGAACATCAATTTAATATTATTAGCGGTTTTGCTTACTGGGTGTGGTGGTAACTCAAATAATGCAAGTTCGACTGATAGCACACAAACAGCGGGTTCAACTCAAACAACGGGAAATACCTCAACGACTAACCCAGAAGTAAGCGGGTTAGGTATTTCAGATATTCCGGTCGAACTTAAAAAAACATATACAACAGCATTAAAGTTTAATCGGTATACAAAAGTTGAGACCCCAAATGGGAATGCCATACATATCATTGCACAAACAGATATTATGGATAATCAAATAATACGGTCACGGGGCATACTTGAGCATTATTTGAAAAACTTACCTGATTCTATTTATGGAGAAGACAAAAGTGAAGTTGCAAATAAAATGGCAGAGAACGGCGCAATTCTTTTGTTACTGAATGGTGTTGATGATGGAAGTAATGCAGGAGCAGAATTAGATGGTCAGCCTTTATATTATGGCGAAATGCAAGTTGAAGGTCATTCTTGGTATATTAATCAAAACTATGAACATAGAGATGCAAGCTTTGAAGAAATTCTTCATTTAGTGCATGACTATGGCATAGGTGTAGAGCAGAATGTGCAATTCGAAGGTGCTCTACCAAATTTTCAAGCTGAAATAAGAGCAGCACAGGTTAATGGCTTAGCATATAAATTATGGGCATGGCCACAAGAACAAGCAAGTTGGATAACTGAATTGACAGCCGAAAATAGTTTATCACAAGAGTATTTAGCTTCTGTAATAGATAGTTATTATGGTCTTTGGGGCGCATTTGATAGTGAATATGGCATGTGGGGCATGTACATTGCGAAAACTCGAGAAGATTTAGTAGTAAAAGATCCACAAGCCGCAGCTTTGATGAACAATCAATTTTTTCACTCATACCTTACGTATAACGCACGTATTGATGACAGCTTTGAGGGGAATTTTAGTCTGAAATTCAATAGTAGTTTATCTTATACGTATCATGCTCAATATCTCAAAGATATCACCCTAACTGGCAGTAATAATAGCAATGTCATTGTTAATCAAATGGATAATGATATTACGGGAAGTACTGGGACTAATACTGTTATATTTTCTGGTCCATCAACACATTATAATATATTCAAAAATGACGGTGTTTTGACAATTCAAGACTTGCAAGATGATAGAGATGGAACAAATACAGTTACAGGTATAGAAAATTTAAAATTCACTGATTCAGTTCTTAAAACTTCAGATTATTAAACCTTCCTATCTAAATAAAAACACCTACAATTAAAAATTTTGAGGTGTTTTTATTTGTGTTGTTGCACTTACATTTACTTACATAGCCTTACTTTGGCTTACCCTAAATATAATCCAATTCAGGGATAATACATTCTTAGTAAAATTGATGTAACGATATTGGAGAATGTATGAACTTAGCACGTATTAAAAACTTTAAGGTAGGTGCGATTGCACTTGTGATCAGTGTAATTTTATCAGGCTGTGGTAGCAGTGATAAAAAGAAAGTAACAGAGCCAACTAAACCAACAACCCCAGAAGTAACTGATATTCAAGCTAAGCTGAAAATAGCATTCCCACAATCGACTACAGTGTTTGGCATTAGTATTCGAGGTACATCGAATGCGACAGTTATGGGGATCACACATGCAGCCAATATAATGGCTCAATATTTAGATAATGATGAAGATGGCATGCCTGATAACCAAGCCATAGTTGATAAGCTAGTATCAAAAAATGCAACACTGGTTATTGGGTCTACAGAGCAAGACATAGAACAGGTCATTAATGAACATTTATCTGAAAGCCTGATAGCAGATGCGGCATTACAGGATTTATATATTAGTGAAATACACCCAAATGGTTATGCAACTGGGAACTTTGATGCGACTTTAGAAGAAGTTTTACATTTGATTACTCATGAAGGGTATGCGGATGTCTATCCGGAAGTATTTGGTGAATTTAAAGGGTCATCTATTGCTAATGCTATGGACATTGCACGAGGGGGATACTTTGAAACAATCCCAACACATTATCCTGAGTCTGCATGGTATAAATATGATGACGAAACTTGTGAATATGATTGTATGGTAACCGAATACACCTACTGGGCTTTAACATCGATACTTGGGGCACAAAAGTCAGATAGCCGATTAGATGAAATTAAACATGAATGGTTACTTAATACTAAAGACAAAGTACAAACTACTGATCCTTCGGTATTTAATATTCTAACTAATGAAAGCTATGGTTTAGCAACTATTTTACCCGATGGACAATATGACGCACTTGATTTTGAAGTGGCAGGTGCTGTTGTTGATACAACAAAAACAGATACATTTAGCTACATAACAGAGCAAAGCGGAGAGTCAATTGCTGTTTATGGTTCAAAATTAATAGATGAAGCTTCTTACCAACGTGCTTTATCAGATGTAAAAGATGTTATAGAGTTTTTGAACGAAGATGTACGCCAAGGACTATTTAACTCAGGCGTAAAAATGCTGGTGGTTGAAAATGAAGATGAATTGGAGTCAAATTTAGACTACTTTATGTCGTTTTTACCTTTAGAAGCAGTATTTACCAATATTGATGGCGAAGATGAGACTTTGACCAGCGATGAACGTGCTGGATTATCTAATACAAAATTAGAAATGATGTATCTTATTGTTTATTACTCCCTTTTAACTCAACCAGAGCTATCAGAAAAATATTCAGCATTACAAAATGCGTATCAAGAGGCAAATAGTAAAGGATTATTTGATCCTGACGATGCATATCAAGACGGTTATATTGATGAAATACATCAAAATGCTTCTGATAAGAATGCACTTAAATATGGTAGTTATTTATATAACTTAGCTAAGGTTGCATTTGGTGATCAAAATAGCATTGCGGGTGAATTCACTTTAACAACGACAGAAGAGTTAATAAATGAAAACCCATTAGGTTATGCTGTATTAAATGAAATATTCGCAGGAGATGAGGGTGAAGTAGAGCAGTCGGCAAAGTTTACTTTTAAAGATAATGATGCAAGTTCTGATACTATTTATATGAATGGCGTAATTGGCTCTGACACACTAGATGTTATGAGAAAGTTGTTTAATGAACATCCTCAAATTAAATTAGTGGTAATGCAAAATGTACCTGGTTCTATGGATGATGATGTAAATTTATTAGCGTCAAGAGAAATACGAAATCGTGGTATAGCAACACATATAGCAAAAGATGGCATGGTAGCATCGGGTGGAACAGATATGTTTCTTGCAGGAGCGAAACGTACAATAGAGATTGGTGCCAAATTAGGTGTTCATTCTTGGAGTGATGGTGAAAAGGGTGGTAATGAATACCCTCGAGATCACGAAGTACATGCTAAATATATTGAGTATTACAATGAAATGGGAATAGATACTGAGTTTTATTGGTACACATTAGATTCAGCTGATGCCGATAGTATTCATTGGATGACAGAGTCAGAAATTAACAAATATAAAATTTTAACAGAATAAGTTTATATTGGTTTATTATCAAAAGTAGGTTGAAATGATTAGGCCTACTTTTGACATAACTTAGACATACTTACCCTTATTGGGTGCAAAAAGTACTAATAAATATTGTAAAAAGCATTAAAACGAACGGTTATTGTAATTAGGTAAATAATCTGAGTATTAGATATGCTAATAACTTTATCTAAAATTAAATATATTTTATGTTCTTTAATTCTGTCACTATTCTTATCCGCCAGTTTAGCTTCAACCTTTAATGTCGTACTTTACAATGGCGCAAATCCACCACACAGCATGATTTAAGATAATGAGGAATCAGGTTTTTTATTTATATTTTCAAAAGGTTATCTCAATTGGCTGGGTATGAATATAATTTTATTCAATTACCAGTTGCTCGAGGGTTAATGGAGTTTGATTTAGGAAATATTGATATAGAGCCAAGTATAAACAAAAAATGGCGGTTATATCAAAATGAAGTTGGACTTTACACAATACCGTATGCATCTTCTGTTGAAGTGCTTTTGGGGCTCAAGAACAAAGACATTATTACTGCCTCTGATTTATACGGTAACATGGTAGGTGTCGTCAGAGGCTATCGTTATCAAATGCTTGATGATCATTTTGGTAAAAGAAAAATTGTTAAAGTTGAAAATAAGTCAGAAAATGAATTGCTTACACAACTATCACGTAAACATTTAGACTATATTTGCATTGGTGATATTACCGCAAAATATTACCAACTCATAAATCCCAAATATCGTTTTTAATTATACGGAGCCTTATTGGCGAGTTCTAGAGTTGTATTCTAAAATAATATGAACTCTAAATACGTTTTGGAGGTTTAATTTTGTTCGTAGATGTTAAAAAAATTAATGATTTTGCTTTGGCGATGCTAGAACAAGCAAGTTTAGACGATCTGCTCTGGTCTGCTGCTCAAGGTGTAGGCGAAATTATGGATTTTGAAGACTGCGTTATTTACCTTAGAGTAGATGAGAAGCTTGTTCAAATGGCTGCTTATGGGATTAAAAACCAAAAAGATAGGCAAGTATTTGAAAGATTAGAGATACCTGTGGGTAAGGGCATTGTTGGTACTGTCGCTAAAACAAAAAATGCAGAAATTGTGACTGATACGCATGTTGACAAAAGATACATATTTGACCAATTTTCTGGTCGCTCAGAGCTTGCTGTTCCAGTTGTTTATGAAGGCGAAACGATAGCTGTTATAGATTCTGAATCAGCTTTTAAAAACCATTATACAAACTCAGACAAAGAGCTTTTACAAGTAATCGCAAATATCGTCTCTCCCCGCATCGCAAGCGCTTTATATGAAAGAAGCTTACAAACAGCTCAAATTAAGTTGAAACGTGCGAATCATCAATTACATGAACGCATGGAAGATTTAAAGCACAATCAACAATCTTTAATTCAATCTGAGAAAATGGCATCTGTTGGCACATTAGCAGCTGGAATAGCGCATGAAATTAATAATCCCCTAGGGTATTCAATAAGCAATCTTTGTATGCTTCAAGAATATGTGAAAGATATAAAAACTTGTAATGATAAAATATTAAGTGATCCAAATATATCTGATCATACAAAATCGTGCTTAACAGATACAGATTATTCCTATGTTTTAGAGGATTTAAATGATTTAACCAGTGTTACTCTAAATGGTTTGAAAGTCGCTAAAAATATTGTGGCAGATTTACGTGGCTTTGCGCATTCAAAAGATGGAGAGTTTTGTGCATTAGATATAAACGAAGGCATAAAAACAACCCTTAATGTTGTAAATAGCCAATTAAAAAATCATTGTAAAATAAAGCTAAATTTAAACCCGTTACCCGAAGTACATGGAAATATTGGTAAGTTAAATCAGGTATTTATGAACATTATTCTTAATGCTAGTCAAGCATGTGATGATAATGGTGTGATTGAAATAGATACCTATGATACTAATGGATCAGTTTGCATTGAAATATCAGATAATGGCAAAGGTATACCAAAAGAGCATCTATCAGATATCTTCTTGCCATTTTTTACAACAAAACCTGTAGGACAGGGCACTGGACTTGGTTTATCAATTAGTTACCAAATTATTAAAGAAGAGCATCAAGGTTTGCTTACAGTAGAATCAAACTCTGATGGTACAAAATTTAAGATATCACTCCCTATATATGTTGAAGAGACGTTGTTAGCGACTAACTAGCGTTTATCAAAATGCAAAAAGCCCTCAATTTGAGGGCTTTTGTATATAAAGTAAGGATATTACATATTTGGATAATTTGGGCCACCGGCACCTTCAGGTGTAACCCAAGTGATATTTTGGCTTGGATCTTTTATATCACATGTTTTACAGTGTACACAGTTTTGCGAATTAATTACAAACTTAGGTTGTTCATCAGTATTGTCTATCTCATAAACACCTGCAGGACAGTAACGTTGCGCAGGTTCATCAAAATCAGTTAAGTTCACTTTCACAGGAATACTCGCATCAGTTAATTTTAAATGACAAGGCTGAGACTCTTCATGATTAGTGTTAGATAAAAATACTGATGATAATTTATCAAAGCTTATTTCATTATCATATTTAGGGTATTCAATTTTATCGCAACTACTTGCCGGCAATAAAGTGGCATGATCTGGTGTGTTGTCTTTAAATTGAATAGGTAACTTACCACCAAAGAAGTTTTGATCTAAAGTATTGTATGCTCCACCAAAAAATTTACCGAGTTTATGCATTGCTGGACCAAAATTCCTAGAGCTGTATAACTCATCATACAACCAAGAAGCCTCAAATTTACTTTGGTAACTTGTGATATCAGTATTAGCTTGTTCTTGTTCTATTGCTTCAAAAACAGCTTCAGCAGCCAACATGCCTGACTTCATTGCTGTATGATTGCCCTTGATTTTAGCAAAGTTTAAAGTACCTGCATCACAACCTGCTAAAATACCACCAGGAAAACTCATTTTCGGTAAAGAGTTTAATCCGCCTTTTGCGATTGCTCTTGCACCATAAGAAATACGTTTACCACCTTTTAAAGTTTCAGCAAAAACAGGGTGATGTTTCATTCTTTGAAATTCATCATATGGACTGAGGTGTGGATTAGCGTAATTAAGGTCGATAATTAGGCCAACGACAATTTGGTTATCACCACTATGATACATAAATGAACCTCCATTCGTATCACCCGTTAAAGGCCAACCTGTTGTATGTACCACTGTACCTTCAACATGTTTATCTTCGTCTATTTGCCAGATTTCTTTAAAACCTAAACCATAGTGTTGTGGAGATTTACCTTCATCTAAATTAAAGCTGTTGATGATTTCTTTACCTAAATGTCCACGACAGCCTTCTGCAAAAATAGTGTATTTTGCGCGAAGTTCCATACCTGGCATATAACCATCTTTTTTATTACCATTTTCATCTACACCCATATCGCCAGTGATAATACCTTTTACAGCATCATCTTCAATAATAAGTGAGTGTGCACTGAAACCTGGGAAAATTTCTATTCCTAATTGCTCTGCTTGTTCACTTAACCAGCGACATACATTACCCATTGAGACAATATAATTACCGTCATTGTGGAATGTTTTTGGTACTGCAAAGTTAGGCACCTTAGTACCTTTAGATTCATTGTTAAGCCAATAAATATCATCTTGCTTTACTGCTGTGGTGACAGGTGCACCTTTATTAGCCCAATCAGGAATAAGTTCATCTAGCGCTTTGGTTTCAAATACTGCACCAGATAGAATGTGTGCACCCACCTCAGAGCCTTTTTCAACTACACAGATCATAAGTTCTTTTTGTTTTTCTTGGGCTTGCTGTGCCAGTTTTATTGCTGCACTAAGCCCAGAAGGACCTGCACCAACAATAACAACATCAAACTCCATGGTTTCACGTTCAACCATAACTACCCCTTTTTCTGTGACGGTTTGTGATTAATTACACCTTATTTTAGGCATAAATCAAAAAATATTAAGTTAATATGTCGTTAAGAGTATTTTAGGTTGACGTTTACGTCAACAGGAAGTAGCCTTAATTACAAATAAAAATCGTAAATTGACGTTTAGGTCAACAATAATGGAGCGACTATGAAAATCCTCGTGCCGGTCAAGAGAGTAATTGATTATAATGTAAAGGCTAGAGTTAAAGCAGATCAGACTGATGTTGATCTAGCCAATGTAAAAATGGCTTTAAACCCGTTTTGTGAAATTGCTGTAGAAGAAGCTATCCGTATAAAAGAGGCGGGTAATGCAGAAGAAGTTATTGTTGTATCTATTGGTGTTAAAGCAGTACAAGAGCAATTAAGAACGGCACTGGCGCTAGGTGCTGATCGTGCTATTCATATTGAAACTGAAGAAAAACTAGAATCTCTTCAAATTGCTAAACTGTTAAATAAGCTTTTAGAGCAAGAGCCTGCAGAATTAGTTATTTTAGGTAAACAAGCGATTGACTCAGACAATAACCAAACAGGTCAAATGCTAGCTGCATTGTCTAATCGACCTCAAGGTACATTCGCTTCAAAAGTAGAATTAAATGATTCAAAAGTAAATGTAACACGTGAAGTTGATGGTGGATTGCAAACAGTTGCACTAAATTTACCAGCAATCGTAACGACAGATTTACGCTTGAACGAACCACGCTACGCATCTTTACCAAATATTATGAAAGCTAAGCGTAAACCATTAGCTGTTATTTCTGCAGATTCTTTAGGTGTTGATTTAGCGCCGCGTATTGAACTTGTAAAAGTTGAAGAACCAGCTGTAAGAGAAGCAGGGATCATTGTTGATGACGTTGCTCAGCTAATTGAAAAATTAAAAAATGAAGCGAAGGTGATTTAAATGAAAACATTGATCATAGCAGACCACGAATACGGTGTTTTAAAACCTGAAACATCAAAAACGATTAATGCAGCTTCTAAACTAGGTAATTCAATTGATGTTTTAGTTGCAGGTTTAAATGTAAGTGATGCTGCTACTACAGTTGCAAGTATTGAAGGTGTTAATCAAGTAATACTAGTAGATAATGCTGCATTTGAGCATCAACAAGCTGAAAACATGGCTGATCTAGTTATTTCTTTAAGTAATGATTACAGTCATATCTTAGCTGCTGCAACAACGACAGGCAAAAACTTTATGCCACGTGTTGCTGCGCTTTTAGACAAAAACCAAATATCTGAAATTGTAACTGTAGTTGACGCTGATACATTTAAACGTCCTATTTATGCAGGTAATGCAATCGCTACAGTTAAGTCATTAGAAGATAAAAAACTTATCACTGTACGTGCAAGTGCGTTTGATTTGCAAGGTGAACAAGCCGGTGTTGATATTATCAATAACGCAACAGACACTGCAGCTACTGGAAGTGAGTTCGTTTCTAAAGAACAAGCTGAATCTGAGCGCCCTGAACTCACTGCTGCAGAAGTTATCATTTCTGGTGGTCGTGGTATGCAAAACGGTGAAAACTTCAAATTACTAGAAGGTATAGCTGATAAACTTGGAGCTGCAATCGGTGCTTCACGTGCCGCTGTTGATGCTGGTTTCGTTCCAAATGATATGCAGGTTGGCCAAACAGGTAAAATTGTTGCACCAAACTTATATATCGCTGTTGGTGTAAGTGGTGCAATTCAACACTTAGCAGGCATGAAAGATTCTAAAGTGATTGTTGCTATCAATAAAGACCCTGATGCACCAATCTTCCAAGTTGCAGATTATGGTTTAGTTTCAGATTTATTTGATGTATTACCTGAGTTAGAGTCTTCTTTATAACGACATAGTTTAATTTTGATTATGCTATCCATTTAAAAGCACAACTTTATTAGTTGTGCTTTTTTATTTAAAGTACAATACTAAGTTGCTGAATATAACTATTTCGGTCTTTGCATGCTAAATGGGGTTGTAATTGCAGTGTATTCTCCGCCTCCAAGTCGTGCCAGTGGATTTATGCGATCTGAGTGCACTTTTATTCTTTTTTTACCATCCAATTCAGAAACTTTATCATTGACATATAACTGTTTTATTTCTAAAAATATTAAAGTTTGTGGTATATCTCCGAGTTCTTTTATTTCATAAAGCTCACATGCATAAGCGACATCACATTGTGTCAAACGTGGTAATGAAAACCCTTCAAATTTTGTAGTCTTCAATTTAGATGCCTCTAATTCAGAGATCCCATGTTCTAGGCTTGCAGCTGTTTGTGTCACTAAAGGTGCATCTTGTTCTGATGCAATATGTATCACCATTTGTCTGTTTTTTAGAACATTAACTAAAGTATCTTTTTTATCGCCATTTGGCTTTAAACCAACAGAAATCATGATCAGTGCTGGATCACTCGATACTGCGGTGAAATATGAGAAAGGCGCTAAATTAAAAGAATCATTTCCTGAGTCGGTTAACGCCCAAGCGATAGGACGGGGTATTAAGGTTTGTGTCATTAAGTGATAACGTTGGCTTGGAGAAAACTCGCTAAATTTAAGGTTCATTTTTATCTAAAATATGCTGTTAATTATAATTCAAATCCTGCCATAGTTGGGTGATAAACAACAGTAATAAATAAACCCGCTTTGTTTATCTAAATATACCTCTATTCATTTTATCTACAATGTAAATTTAAATTACCATATTGTTTGATTTATTGATGAGAGTTTAACCATGAAAACAAATAAAATTATGTTGTTTGCTTCAGCTGCTTTGTTACCTTTATGTGCAAGTGCTGATAGCAGTCATAAAGATGCGCATAAAACTGTATTTGACAAGGTAATTGCTAAGCAAAAATCTGCACTTGCTAAATCTACTAAAGGGCAAGGCTTAGGTCCACAATCGCCACGTGATATTGATTCTTTATTAGGTGAAAATAATCGTGCTTTCAGTGAATCTCCTGCTTTAAAAGAAATGAATTTATGTAACATTCATTTTCATAAAAATGCTGAACATAAAGGTGGTGAATTTACTGAATATGCCGGACATGGTGATGCTAAGTGTTTTGAAACTGGTTTTGAATATTCTGGTGAATTATCTCAATCTGAATTAAAACCTTTTGGTAAACAAACTGATGCTAGTACACACGGTAACTTATATCCAGGCGATACAATTGAAGTAGATTATGTGCATGCAACTGCGAAAATTAAACCAGGTCCAACTCTTGGAGCATGTTTAAGTGATGCGATTGGGAATCCACAATTGAGAGTTTAAACTCAAGCATATGTTATTGTTAATGACAAAAATGCGAGATTTTAATACATTGACACGACATAAAGTCGTAGATGGTTATCATCAAGCGATTAAAACTCCAACAAACACGGGTGCACCTGTTCAATATGAAGGTTCTACAACAGGGCCTAGCTACAATGAAAAAGGTTCACCATTTCAAGTTAACTGGAGTGTACGTCCTAAAGTAGCAAAAGTAGATATTCGTAAAGTAGGTAAATGGCTTAAAGGGAATACGTTTAACGAAGATCATGCACATGGTGTGAGAAACTTAGTTATGAACCCTAAGCTTCTATCTGAAATAAAATAATTATAAATTAAAAAGTGTGTTAAATTTGAACATGAATTTAGCGGACTATTTCTTTTGTGAGATCCACAACTTAATTTCCCCTTTTACGACTACTACACCATTTGTATCGTAAGCTGTAACGGCTACGTTCATATCTCCTGGTTGCCATTGTTCAGGTGTGACTTGTGCGGTACATAATATGTCAGTTCCTGCTTTGGCAGTATAGTCTAGAGACATACCTTTAGGGATCCATCTTAAATGATTTGGTATTGAAGACTCTGCCATCACGCCCATCGCCATCTCTAAACCATTACATATAGCGATAACATGAACCGTTTTAATATGGTTATGAACTGCATTCTTTTTTTTAATTAAACATTCACAATAGTTTGTTTTAAGTTCTGTGATTTTTGGATTTATGGTACCAAAATAGGGGGCTTTCTTAGCAACTATCATAGAAAAAATCTTATTGCCGAAGGGGAATTTAGAAATTTTTTCATAAATAGACATCAATTTTGTAGGCTTTACTGTATTCATAATTTTATTGTTTTTATTATCTGGTCTGATGAGTTTATCATTTTTAAAGGAAATCTCCAGTTTGACTGATTAATCTTTAAATTCACCTTCATTTACTTGCAATGCGTTATTGCCTGAGTAAACTCTCGAACAAAAAAAATAGAGTGATAACTCTATTTGTGGTTTTTTAAGATTAAGAGAGAATTAATGAACAAAGGTATTTTAACTATTGCTGTATCTACAGCATTATTTGGCTGTGCATCTCAAGTATCAGCGGCAAGTTTTAAACTAGCAGAATCTTCAGCAACAGGTTTAGGTCGTGCTTATGCAGGTGAAGCAGCGATAGCTGATAATGCAGCAACTCAAGCGCGAAACCCTGCTATGTTGACTTACCTTGAAGGGACTCATTTTAGCGGTGGTGCAGTATACGTTATGCCTAATGTTGATGTTTTAGGTGATGTTTCATTATCTTCACCCTTATTTGGTCCTGAGGCCATTGTCATGAATGCTGACATGAAAGATGTTGCACCTAATGCGATTGTGCCTAATATGTTTTTTGCTGAACAATTAAATGATAGATGGACATGGGGATTGGGCATTAATTCAAATTTTGGTTTAGAAACCAATATTTCAGATACGCATACCGCTGCCATTTTTGGTAACCATACGTCAATTACAACTGTTGAATTTAACCCAAATATTGCTTATAAAATCAATTCTAAGTTTAGTGTAGGCGTTGGATTAAGACTTGTATATGGTGAAGGTAGTATTAGTGCATCGGTACCTAGTTGGATAGATGGTTTAAAGACTAAGTTACCTGAGCCAATCGCAGGAAAATTACCTGATGGTGGTACAGAACTGAAAAGTATGGAAGGCGATGATATTAGCCATGGTTGGAATATAGGAACGACTTGGCAGCTATCATCCATTCACAGACTTGGTTTTGCCTATCACAGTAAAGTTAAATTAAAACTAGATGGGGCTGCATCTGGATTATTGTACACAGGTAGTGAAAATATAAGTGTAGAAGGGAATCTACCTATTGAATTACCAGCTTTTGCAGAACTTTCATCATACCATCAACTATCAGATAACTTTGCTATGCATGCCAGTATAAACTGGACACAGTGGAGTGTATTTGACGAACTCGTTGCTTATTTCCCAGGTGAAACAAAACCAATAGGTGGTATTGACTCAGATTTAGTTAAAGAAGAAAACTTTAAAGATAACTGGCGTTTTGCAATTGGTTCTACCTATCAAATTAATGATGATTTGTTATATAGAGCGGGTATCGCGCTAGATCAAACTGCAGTTGATAATGAACATCGTACATTAAGTATTCCAGACTCAGATCGTTTATGGTTTAGCTCTGGTTTAGGTTATCAAGCAAGTGAAGATCTTACTTTAGATTTCTCAGTTACTTATATAAAAGCCCATGGTGATGCTGAAATAGATGAATCACTCAACTTAATGGATATAGCACAAGTTGACTTTTCTGGTGAAGCCAGTGGCGATGTATATTTAGTTGGCATGCAATTGAGTTATAAGCTTTAATAACATAGAAAATAGTAGACATTTATAGGTAAATCTTTAGTGTACAGATTTACCTTTTTGATGTTGTAACTATTATGAATAGACCTACTTTATTTTATATATATGATCCTATGTGTAGCTGGTGCTGGGGGTATAAGATTACATGGCAAAAATTACAACAGTTTTTAGACCCATTAGTTGATATCGAATATAAAGTTGGCGGATTGGCGCCCGATTCTGATGCGGCTATGCCAATGCCTATGCAAGGGTTTTTACAATCTACATGGCAAAAAATAGAAAAAGATCTAGGTACTGAGTTCAATCATGATTTTTGGCGTAATAGCACTCCGAAACGTTCAACTTATCCATCATGTCGTGCAGTGATCATTGCAAGAGACTATCAGCTAGAAACCCAAATGCTTGAAGCTATTCAAAAAGCTTATTACCTAGAAGCACAAAACCCATCAAATAATGACGTCCTAATCCAGTTAGCGAAATGCTTGGGAATAGATAAGATTGAATTCGAACAAAAGTTAAAAAGTGATGAGATTAATAATAAATTGATATCAGAAATTAATTTGATACAAAAAATGCCAATACAAGGCTTTCCTTCCCTTGTTTTACATCTCGATGAACAATATTATCCAATAAGAATAGATTACAAAAACTTTAACACGACACTAGAAGAAATAAAGTCACATTTATAAAGCGGTTATAATTAACAGTATTAAGGAACTAAAATGAAAACAAGGATCATCGTTTACTCAGTATTGTTAATAATAATCCTTTTAATTAGCCTTAAACCTGCAACTTCAAAAAATGAAGGGTTGATCATTTATAATCAGCCTCAAAATGATATTCCAGTCGAACAATTCATCCGTAATTGGGAAACGATGTCAGTTATTAAGGCTCAGGTTGTATCCGATATTGATGACCGACTTATCTTAAAAATTGAATATTTGTATTCTGGCGATCATGGAGATGTTGCAACTACATGCGGTGGCGTATCTTTTGAAGGAAAAAGAGGTGACTGGTCTTGTAGACCTTCTGGTGTGAAAAAGGGCAGAGGAACAGCGATGCTGAGCTTTGGTTTATCATCGGCTGCAAAAGATACTGAATGTTCTACTGATATTACATTTAGTATTTACGATAATAAAGGGTCTGTATTTGCACATCAAAAAATTCCTTATGAAAAGATATGGTATAAAAATATAAATGGGATACTAGGATCTGTTTCTAAACTGTTTTCATCTTGCCCCGTATATAGCTAATTATGGGTTTTTATACCAATTGTATCAAGTAAGTTCCCACTCAGAGCCTTTGGGGGTTTTCATTTCTAGGCATGTTATCGCAGTAATGGTCATTCCCTTAAAAGATAACATAACAACGAAGTGTAAATCCCCAGAGGCTCCTTTAAGGCGGGTTTAAAAGCGTTTTATACTGCGTTAAATAATTTTGAAATAGAATAACTATGGCTTCAATTATTTGCCTTGTCTAAAGCGCTTTTAACTCCCGCTGAATTGGAAGTTAATTAATACAATTGGTATTAGACCTAAAAGTCTATAACTGAAAACTAAACCTGATATACTCGCGACCTTTAAATATCCCTTATCTTTGTAAGGAGTATTTAAACACATGGAAGTAGAACCATACTGATAAGGATATTTATGTTATTTGCTTGAGGTCCATCAGTTGTTTAAAAAATTATTAAAAGCGTTATTTTCAAAAAAAGTAAAAAATACGCCAGATTTAGAGTATTTTGAAAGAACACGTAATAGTGTAGATTCAAAAATCCAGCCCCAAACCATCGATTTTACCCAATCCTCATCTGTTACTTCTACTGGTATTACTATAAAACCAATCAACCAACACGATGCTGATTTTCATCATTATTTATTTGGTCAATCCGAAAAGCAAAATAAACTAGACCCATTTAGTGTATTTGTCTCATCAAAAATTGAGCTATTATTACTTTCACCTAAAACATTGATAGCTCAACTGCCTGTTCTCCCATCTACAGTCACCATTTTGATGTCTACAATGAAAGAAGATGATTTTAATCTTAATGAAATATTAAAGATTATCGAACAAGAGCCTAGTATTGCAGCTGATGTTATAAAAACGGCAAACAGTGCTTTTTATAAACGGTGTGAAAAGCAAGTTACGGATCTTAAATCTGCATTTATGAACCTGGGTTCTCAAGGTTTATACGAAAGTGTTTTGATAAGTTATACCAAGAAATTATCACCTAGTAGTAGTATATATTTTAAAAAATTTGGTGAGAAAATATGGCAACATAGCCTTAAAACAGCAATTTATTCTAAAGATATATATATAAACTCAAATGATAATAAAGATGGTTCTACTGCATATTTAGTAGGTCTTATAAGAAATTTAGGAAAAATGGTTATTTTCCAAATAATGATCGAAGCATTTAGTCATGTAGACCCAAATGTACCACCTAACTCACAAGCATTTAAAAACTTAATTTCTACATTTTCAACAAGATTAACATATGCAATTGCTAAGCACTGGCAATTACCAACGGAAATAATAAATGCTATTGCTAATCAAACAAAAGTTAAATCAGCAACGTGTGAAATTGCACAAGCAGTATATGAAGCAAACATTATTAGTGAGCTAGAATATATTTTTGAAGCAGACATCATAGATGAACCCGAATTTAAATTACGATGTCGTCAAAGGCTTTCATCAACAGGGGCTTTCAAGCTTGCCCAGAAAACGATAAACAAATTAAAACTGGCAAAAATAACAGATTAAAAACTAATATCGTTACTGTATTTTGTGTTAAATTACGGTGTTATAAAATAAAAACCAGTAAACTTAGGAATACCAATGGATTTACAAGAATTATATACCAAGCGTAAAGGTGAAGAGTTATTCGCTTTGTATAATGATGGTGATTTTGATGCTGGTCTATTTGCCGCAAAACTTGTATTTAATGATGCATATAAAGCACCTATCCCAGAAGGGATGAAGAAAAAGGAAGCCAAAGATAAATTAAAAAAAGATGCTGAAGATTGTATCATAACAGGCGCTGAAAAAGGCCATTTAGCTAGTTTAATTGAAGCTGCTGATATGCACTTTTCAACTCGTGTTACGCCAGGTCCATTTGGCAGTACAGTTGTTTTTGCTAATTATAAACAAGCTAAAACTTGGTATTTATCTTTATTAGACAGAGATGATATAGATGCAGAGCTTAGATGTTTATCAAATTTTAGAGTCGGGCTATTAACCAAGTTAATTGGCGGAGAAGATAATACTGACTGGCAAGAAGTCATTAAATATTGGCAAGCCGCTCAAGAAAGTGCAGTTAAAGGGTCTGAACTGGCTATTTCAGCATTAGCAATGCATTATTTTGAAAATAAAGACTACGAAGCAGCTGTACCTTTACTTGAATCTATTTATTTAGAAGCACCATACACTGCCTTAACTTTAGCGCTATGTTATAAAAATGGCTTAGGTGTAGAAATTAATATTGATAAATCAAAAGAATTAAATGATTTTTGGGCAGAAAAGATTGGCAAAGCCAAGTAACTGTTTAATAGATATGCAAGTAAATTAAAAACCTCTATTTAGAGGTTTTTTTATGCCTAAAAATAATACATTACAACCGGATTTAAAGGGTTTAAACATAATTACTAATTGATTGAAGTTTTTTATACTTAGGTATAATGCAAGCAGAAATGTTTTTATTATAAGTTCCTTTGACTATATTTTAGGAACTATAACAATGACAATAATAAAAGTAGTTGCTTGCGTCGTATTTCTGGTCGTAGTTTTCTCAGGTAAAGCTATTGGAGCAGTAAACTATAAAGTACAATTCAATAAATTATCAAAACAAATATCTGATAAAAGTTATGTCGCATTAGGTGAGAAAAGCCATGGAGCAGGCAATGTTTTTGATTTTAAGGCTCAATTTGTACAGTATATGCATCAAAAACATAATTTCGATGCATTTATAATTGAAAGCGGCCTTTTTGGCTTCGAATTATAGCGGGAATTAAAGCCCAGACATATCGACAATGGCAAATAGAAGATTTACGTAGTAAAGAAATAGGTAATAATCTTGGGCGGATAGCAAACCAATACCCAGGTAAAAAAGTTTTAATTTGGGGCCATACTTTCCATGTATAAAAACTTAGTGCATGAAACTGAAAATGCTGGAAAAGTAATGCTAAAAGAGTTTGGTGATGATTATTTTGTCTCTCACATTACAGGTAGTTCTGGTAAATATGTCGACTTTATAGATATGAAAACAAAGCTAGTTAAAGAGTCAGAAACTGATAGTTTCGAAGTGAAAATCTCCAAAAATAAATGTACCGTTTGTGTTGTAAATTTAGATAAACTAGAACAACCAGAACAAATTGAAGACATATTACATTTTAACTATACAAATTCAGTTCCTTTTATGAAAAATAGGCATAAATGCGACAATGTTGTTTATTTTAAAGAAATTACACCTAGTAAGAAAAAATAATTATTGAATCTAAATTTTGTAAAGATAACAATACAAAAGAGATGGGATGACGTTGAATTATTACATTTTTTATTATGTGATTTTTTTGCATATATATAAATTTTTGCTAATATGCACGAGTTAATGACGGAGAGATGGCAGAGTGGTCGAATGCACCGGTCTTGAAAACCGGCATGGGTTTATAGCCCATCTAGGGTTCAAATCCCTATCTCTCCGCCACCTCATTCCCTAAAGCCACCTTGTGTGGCTTTCTTTCTTTTTGTCATTTAGTTTTTTCTTATCATTCAAATTTATCAAAGAGCTAATCTGTATCGATATATCACTTAAACCTCAACACTTATTAAGTTATTTTTAGGTTATATGTTTACTTATAGAAAATAGATATTCAATTGAGCTCATTTTATTGTTTGATGGACAACATTATATCTATTGTTCATTGACTCTTATGATTAGTAGAAAGCAGGTGTGGTAAGGATGAAAAAAGAAGTAAAAAAACCAGATCAAAGATCTGGTCTTTAAAATGAAATAAACTTAACTAGTTATTAAGCGACTGTTAGAATCTTCATTGTATTACTCGCGCCAACAGTTTCCATTGCGTCACCGTGAGTTAAAATCACTTTATCACCTGACTCTAAAATCCCTTTTTCGACAAGCGTATTTAATGCTTCTTTAGTTAAATCATTTGCTTCAAACTGCGTTGAATCAAACTCAACTGGGTAAACACCACGGTAAAGTGCTGTTTGACCTAAAGTCATTGAATGACGAGATAAAGAGTAAATTGGTAATGAAGACGTAATACGTGACATTAGCTTAGCAGTACTACCTGACTCAGTTAATGCAACAATCGCTTTAATGCTGTCTAAATGGTTAGCTGCATACATAGCTGCTAGTGCTACAGTCTCTGATGCGTTTTCAAACATGCACTCAAGTCTGTGCTTAGAAACTTGTGTTTCTGGTTGTGATTCTGCACCTTTACAAACACGTGCCATCGTTGCAACTGTTTCTTCTGGGTAGTCACCCGCAGCTGTTTCTGCTGAAAGCATTACCGCATCAGTACCATCTAGTACTGCATTAGCAACATCCATAACCTCTGCACGAGTTGGCATAGGGTTATCGATCATAGATTCCATCATTTGTGTCGCAGTAACTACAATGCGGTTTAATGTGCGAGCACGTTGTATAATCAGTTTTTGTTTACCCACTAATTCAGCATCACCGATTTCTACACCTAAATCACCACGTGCTACCATAACTGCATCTGATGCAAGTACAATATCATCGATAGCTTCTACTGACTCAACAGCTTCAGCACGTTCAATTTTAGCTAAAAGCTGTGCTTTGCTGCCAGCTTGGTTTGCTAAATTACGTACGTGACGCATATCATCACCGCTACGCGGGAAAGATACTGCAATATAGTCAACTTCAATTTCAGCAGCCGTTATTAAATCAGCTTCATCTTTTTCAGTAAAAGCAGGGGCAGTTAAACCGCCACCTAAACGATTAATGCCTTTATTGTTAGATAACACACCGCCAACAGTAACTGTTGTGAAAACCTTGTTACCTTCAATAGAATCAACAACCAATTGAATTAAACCATCGTTTAATAATAATAAGTCTGATGGTGAAACATCATTTGGTAATTCTTTATAGTCAATACCAACGCCATTGATATCGCCTTCGCCTAAACCTAAATCAGCATCTAGAATAAATTTAGCACCAACTTCTAAAGTAACTTTAGAGTCTTTAAAAGTAGAAACTCGGATTTTAGGGCCTTGTAAATCGGCAAGAATAGCAACATGGCAACCTAATTTTTTAGCGATTGTACGGGTTTGTTCTGCGCGGTCTTTATGATCTTGAGCTACACCATGGGAAAAATTCAAACGAACAACATTTGCACCAGCTTTGATAATTTTTTCTAGGTTATTATCTCTATCTGTAGCGGGTCCAAGTGTTGCAACGATTTTAGTGCGTCTAGGCATCTTATGCTCCTGAATGTATAAAATTATAATGCTGACTAATGGCTAGTCATATTATCATACTGAATGACGATTGTGACAAAAGTATGACACCGGTGTCATGCTTCGTCAATAGATTTGTAAAAACTGTGAAAATTTGGGTAAAAAGAACGATAAATTTAGGTTAATTTTAATCAAGCATTGAAAGGTATATATAATACCCTATAATGCGCGACTTTATCATTCAAATTTTTATGAATGATATTTTAATTTTGAAATACACTTATATAAATTAATACTTTCGCTCTTCGGGAGAAATACATGCAGGTTGCATTAATTGGTTTAGGCGTTATGGGTAAAAACCTTGCTCTAAATTTAATAGAAAAAGGTGTCACTTTAGTTGCATATGACAAAAATCCAGATGCAGGAGAAGATTTATTACGTTTAGCAAAATCTGAAGGTACTGCTGAGCGTTTACATATCGTTTCAGATATCGGTGATATGGTTCGCAGACTAGAAGCACCGCGTTCTATTTTATTATTAGTACCAGCTGGCGAGTTAGTAGATCGTGTATGTCTAGAGCTTGTGGAGGCAGGTGTTGAAATCAATGATATGATCATTGATTGTGGTAACAGTAATTATAAAGATGGAATTTCTCGTAAACTTAAATACCAAAACAAATTTGAATTTGCCACTATGGGTATATCAGGCGGTGCTGAAGGCGCACGTCACGGCCCTGCAATGATGGCAAGTGGCTCAGAAGGTGGCTGGGAACGCATAGAACCTTCTTTTGAAAAAATTGCTGCCAACTTTAACAATGAATCTTGTTTCGCACGCGTAGGTCACTCTGCAAGCGGTCACTTTGTAAAAATGGTTCACAACGGTATTGAGTATGCATTAATGCAGTTAATTGCTGAAATGTACCAATTATTGCGTGATGGCTGTGGTAAATCACCTAAAGAAATATCAGAAATATTTGATACTTGGTCAGAAGGCGAATTACAGAGTTACTTATTATCAATTTCTAGCCATATTCTTAAATTAGAGACAAACAACAACGAATCTTTAGTTGATTTAATTGATAATAGAGTAGGCGCTAAAGGAACAGGACTTTGGACAGCGCAAAATGCGTTAGAGCTTGGTATTGCAGTACCATCTTTAGTAGCCGCAGTACAAGCGCGTCATCTGACTAATACTAAAGAAACGCATGCAGCTAAAGAGATGACTTACGCATCAAAAACAACTGCTAAAGTTAAAATCGATTTAGAAGAGTTGAAACAAGCATTCCATTTAGCGAGTTTATTAGCTTATCGCCAAGGTTTGGCATTAATCAAAGGTGCATCTCGTTCACATCAGTGGAAAGTTGACCTTGGCAAAACGCTACAAACTTGGCGTGCTGGTTGTATCATACGTGCAGATTACCTAGATCAAATAGCACAAGGTGTTGACTTTATTGATACGTTAACAAGTGAGTCAGATGCATTACGCAAAGTGTCTGGTTTAGCAATCGCTTCAGGTTTAGCTTTTCCTGTATTAACAGCGAGTCAAACTTATCTTGCAACATTAACAACACAAAGTAATGGTCACTTAGTGCAAGCTCAAAGAGATTACTTTGGTGAGCATGGTATCAAAACGCATAACGATGGCACATGTCACTTAACTGATCTTGTGGATATCGACGCAAAAGTAAGATAATTAAATTACTACACAGTTTAATAAACAAGGTGTGTAGTAAAAAATTAACCCCACTTTATCTTATTAGAATATTTGATTCTATCTGCTTATAGGATCAAATATTTATTAACTTCTCACTCATTACATTCTATTATTCTATCCTAATATTCCATTTTCAATTATTGCCAATTCATGGTCGTAATCGACATGCAAAAATATCTATAAAGAGAAGCCGATGAAAACATGTTGGACTAAACATTTAACTGATGAACAAAAAGCGGTGTGCGAATATGGCGGTACTGAATACCCACATACAGGTGAATATAATAACCATTTTGAAAATGGTGTTTATAAGTGTGTATGCTGTGCGCAGCCATTATTTGATGGTAGTAACAAGTTTCAAACGGGTTGTGGTTGGCCTGCTTTTATAAAACCCTTTGATAATGCTGTGAGGTACTTACATGATGAATCGCATGGTATGAAACGCACTGAAGTGCGCTGTAATAAATGTGATTCACATCTAGGCCATGTTTTTGATGATGGTCCGACACCTGAAGGGACTAGATATTGTATCAATTCAATTTGCTTGAGTTTTGAGTAATAGCAATTTCCACTGCGTGATCAGTTAATTAACACAAGTGGTATAATAAGAGCGAATAAAAAATCCCTCGCTAGAGGGATTTTGGGGGTTTCTCAACATCTTTGACGTTGGGAATGAGGTCGGTATATTAAACTGTTATCAACAGATCAATAAATTCTGTTTAGGGTTTACTCAAAAGTCATTTCAGGGATCTCGCCCTCAACAATTAACTTACCAGCAGTTTTTGCGATGATTTCATCAACAGGTACACCTGGTGCACGCTCTAATAAATGAAATGCGCCATTTTTTACTTCTAATACAGCTAAATCAGTCACTATCTTCTTTACACAATTAACACCCGTTAGAGGTAAAGTACAAGATTCTAATAATTTAGATTCACCATGTTTATTGGCGTGAGTCATCGTTACTATGATATTTTGTGCGCCTGCAACTAAGTCCATTGCGCCGCCCATACCTTTAATTAACTTTTTTGGGATCATCCAGGAAGCAATAGACCCATTTTGGTCAACTTCAAAAGCACCTAGTACTGTTAAGTCTACGTGACCACCCCGTATCATTGCAAAGCTTTCGGCACTATTAAATATTGCCGCACCTGTGGCTGCTGTAACGGTTTCTTTACCCGCGTTGATCATATCTGCATCAACTTCGTTTTCAGTAGGGAATTGACCCATACCTAAAAGTCCGTTTTCTGACTGTAACATTACTTCTATATCATCAGGTACGTAATTAGCAACTAGGGTAGGGATCCCTATTCCTAAATTAACGTAATAACCATCTTGTAGCTCTTGTGCAACACGTTTAGCAACTTGTTCTCTTGATAAAGACATTATAATTCTCCGTATTGCTTATTCAGATGGACGTGTAGTAACACGCTCGATACGTTTTTCAAATGTGCCTTTGATAACACGGTTTACATAAATACCCGGTGTATGTATTTCACTTGGTGATAATTCACCAGGCTCTACAATTTCTTCGACTTCTACAACTGTAATTTTACCTGCTGTTGCTGCCATCGGGTTAAAGTTCATTGCAGTATGACGAAAAACTAAATTACCGTATGTGTCAGCTTTCCATGCTTTAACAATTGCGAATTCGCCTGTAATCGACTCTTCTAGAATATAAGGGCGGCCATTAAACTCTTTTACTTCTTTACCTTCCGCAATAGGCGTACCATAACCCGTTGCAGTATAGAAACCAGGAATACCAGCACCACCGGCCCGCATTTTCTCGGCTAAAGTACCTTGAGGTGTCAATTCAACATCAATTTCACCACTTAATAATTGCTGTTCAAAAAGGGCATTTTCACCTACATAAGAAGCAATAATTTTTTTGATTTGTTTGTCTTGTAATAAAATACCTAAACCAAAATCATCAACGCCACAGTTATTTGAAACAACAGTTAAATCCTGTGTGCCTTGTTTTTTAATTTCTGCAATTAAACCTTCAGGAATACCACATAAACCAAAACCACCGGCAATTACTGTATCGCCATCTTTTAGACCTTTCATGGCCTCTGCATAACTCGAAACTACTTTATCGAAACCTGCCATTTGGGCTTGCTCCCTTAATTGTTTGATGTTTTACTTGTACTTAAAAAATACAGCTAAATACTTCTAAAAAATAATACTTAAATTCGAATTTTGAGCATAGTAAATACTCAATTTACTCGCTCAGATCCGCTTGCATGGCAAGGGATACTTTACTGGCTGGTACTTTATTGAGTGCATTAGATATTTGCCAACCCGCTTTCGAAAGCCTTTTTATATCAATATTAGTATCAATGCCAAGTCCATCAAGCATATAAATTAAGTCTTCAGTGGCAACATTTCCTGACGCACCTTTAGCGTAAGGACAGCCTCCTAAACCTGCTACAGCCGCGTCAACAGTGGCGATACCGAGTTTTAGAGCAGCGTAAATATTTGTCAACGCTTGCCCATAAGTGTCATGAAAATGTACAGCTAGCTTATTTGCTGGAATTTCCTGAAGTAGTGACGATATTAATGCTTCTGTTTTGCCTGGTGTACCAACACCTACAGTATCACCTAGGCTGATCTCATAACAGCCCATATCTAGCAGCATTTTAGATACACGAACTACTTCAGATACTTCAACATCACCTTGATATGGACAACCCATTACGCAACTGACATAACCACGTACTTTGATGTTATGTTCATTGGCAAAAGACATGATTTCTTTAAAACGTTCTATGCTTTCGTCAATAGAGCAATTAATATTCTTTTGGCAAAACGCTTCACTGGCAGCTGTGAAAATAGCAAACTCTTTAATACCTGCTTCAAAAGCCAGATGTGCGCCTTTTAAGTTAGGTGTTAAAGCGCTAAATTCAGCACTATTATGATTTAATGACTCAATAACAAGCTTAGAGTCTGCCATTTGAGGCACCCACTTGGGTGATACAAATGCACCTGCTTCGATGTGTTTTACACCTGCGTCTACTAAGTTTTGTATTAAAGTTACTTTGTCTTCAGTTGTAACCTTAGATTCATTCTGTAGGCCATCACGTGCACCCACTTCAACGACCTTAACAAAAGAAGGCAATAAGGAGTCTGTCATGATTAAGCGCCTTCTTGCTCAACTATGGCGAGTAGGTCGCCGTGTGATACTAATTCACCTTCATCAAAGCAGAAGCTAGTTAGAGTGCCATCATAAGGCGCTGTGAGTGTATATTCCATTTTCATGGCTTCAATCACAACAATCGCATCACCTTTTTCGACTTTACTGCCAAGCGCTAATAAATGTTTAACAACTGTGCCATTTAATGGTGCAGCTAGTGATGCATCATCATTTTCGACATCACTGACATAATGTTTGTCTTTTAACTGATATCTGTGTGTCGTTGCTAAATACATTAATTCAATTTGATTTTGATCTAATACAAAATCAGCTGTGTATTTAATACCGTCAATATTAGCGTTGATATGTGTATTATCGATAAATATATCAGCTGTTATAGTTTGACCATCAAGAATTAAACTGTAGCTTGAACCATTACATACTGCTGATATATCAGATAATTCAGTAAACGGTATTTTGATGTTGTTAGCTTGGTTTAATCTAAAACCTTGTTGCTTGTTCCAAGCAGAACCACATTTTTGATTTTTGATTGAATCTAGGTATACAAGACTTGCAAGGATATTACAGATTTTTAAATCAGCATTGTCTACTTTTACTAGCTCATCTTGGTTTTCATCTATAAAATGTGTATCGGGTTGCGTTTTAACAAACCCATCATGGCTGGCTAAGTTATGTAAAAAAGCAACATTACAATGAAAACCAGCTAAATGAAATTCTTCTAAGGAAGACTGTAATCTTTTAATTGCTAAATCACGAGTTTCATCCCATACAATTAATTTAGCAATCATAGGGTCGTAGAAACTACTGATCTCACTGCCAGTATTTACACCAGTATCTATACGGATGTGCTTTGAATTTTCTGGTGTGGCAAGTAATTTAATTATACCTGAGCATGGCATAAAATCAGCTGATGGGTCTTCTGCATATATTCGTGCTTCTAAAGAATGACCTGTCAAAGTAATGTCATTTTGCGCTAAAGCTAAAGTTTCATTTGATGCAACTCGAATTTGCCACTCAACTAAGTCAACACCTGTTACCATTTCTGTTACTGGATGTTCAACTTGAAGACGTGTATTCATTTCCATAAAGAAGAATTCATCACCACACAATAAAAACTCAACTGTACCAGCACCTTGGTAATTAATTGCTTGTGCACACCTTACTGCAGCTTCACCCATTTCTTTTCTAAGTGCATCTGATAGTTGCGGTGCAGGAGCTTCTTCAATTACTTTTTGATGACGGCGTTGTAAAGAACAATCTCTATCGCCTAAATAAACACAGTTACCATGATTATCTGCAAAAACTTGCACTTCAACATGACGTGGCTTAGTAACGTATCTTTCAAGCAACATTTGATCGTTACCAAAACCAGAAATCGCTTCACGTTTTGCTGATGATAACATAGTCATAAATTCATCTTCAGAATTTACAATACGCATGCCTTTACCGCCACCGCCAAATGCCGCTTTAAGTAAAATTGGATAACCCATCTTATTTGCTTCATCAAATAAGAATGACTCATCTTGGTTATGGCCATAATAACCTGGCACTAATGGTACATTCGCCTCTGCCATGATTTCTTTAGAACGAGATTTAGAGCCCATTGCTTCAATGGCAGACTCAGGAGGTCCGACAAAAGCGATATCATTATCTTTACATAAACGAGAAAACTCACAGTTTTCAGATAAAAATCCGTAACCTGGATGAATGCAATCAGCACCGGCACGTTTTGCTACTTCAATTATTTTACTTGCAACTAAATAAGAATCTTTACTTGGTGCTGGACCAATATGATACGCTTCATCAGCTTGTTGCACGTGAAGAGAGTTTTTATCTGCATCTGAGTAAACAGCAACTGTTTTTAAACCTAAACGCTTGGCTGTTTTCATTACGCGGCAAGCAATCTCACCACGGTTTGCAATAAGTATTTTTTTTAACATTGTTTATTACCCTTTATGCTCAATCGTTTAAGTATTATTGTTGCCAATTTGGCGCGCGTTTTTCAAAAAAAGCACTTAAGCCTTCTTGGCCTTCAACTGATACACGAATTGACGCAATACGTTCAGCTGTTAAATCTTGTAATGTTTGATTAATTTCTTTGTTTGCAACATCTTCAATTAACTCTTTTGCAGCAATCACTGCTTTTGGGCTGTTATTAAGTATGTTTTTTATTGCATCATTAACTGTTGACTCTAGTTCGTCAGTAATATCGTGGATCAAACCCAGTTCTAACGCTTTATCTGCTTTAAATATTTCAGCTGTTAAAAAATAACGACGTGATTGTCTTTCACCAATCGCTTTAATCACATAAGGGCTGATCACAGCAGGAATTAAACCAAGCTTAACTTCACTTAAACAAAACTTAGCATCTGGGCTTGCAAAAGCGATGTCACAACAGGCAATTAAGCCTAGAGCACCACCAAATGCAGCACCTTGAACTTGACAAATCGTTGGCATAGGGCAGCTTGCAAGTGTATGCATTAATTTTGCTAATTGTTGAGAGTCAGCAAAATTATCATCAAAGTCATTATCAGCCATTGATTTCATCCAGCCTAAATCTGCACCAGCAGAGAAATGGCGGCCTTCACTTTTTAACACTAAAACACGTACATCATGCTCACATGCCTGTGTAATAACATCTATTAGTTGTATTATTGTGATGTCATCAAATGCATTGTGAACTTGGGCGCGATTTAAAGTGACTGTAGCAACTTTGTTTGAAATCGTTAAATTTACAGACATGAGATTTCCTGTCAGTTTTAGAGGTGTTACAACCTCTATTTTAATGCCACAAAGTGGCTAAAATTGATAACCACATCGTGGTTTAAGTAAAACTGTATTGCAGTTTTACTTACATACGAAATACACCAAAGTTAGATTCTTTTTCAGGTGCGTTTTTAGAGGCACTTAAAGCTAAACCTAATACATGCCGTGTTTGGGCAGGGTCGATTATACCGTCATCCCATAAACGGGCGCTGGCATAATAAGGGTGACCTTGTTCTTCATATTGATCAATAATTGGTTTTTTAAAGTCAGCCACTTCTTCACCTGACATAGAAGCACCTTTACGTGCTAAACCGTCTTGTTTAACTTGTGTTAATACGCCTGCTGCTTGCTCCCCACCCATTACTGAGATACGAGAGTTTGGCCACATCCACATCATAGTCGGTTCGAATGCACGACCACACATACCATAGTTACCAGCACCGTAAGAGCCACCAATAAGGACTGTAAATTTAGGTACATCAGCACATGACACAGCCATTACCATTTTTGCGCCATGCTTTGCGATGCCTTCAGCTTCATATTTTTGACCAACCATAAAGCCAGTAATATTTTGTAAAAACACTAATGGAATTTTTCTTTGAGCACATAACTGAATAAAATGCGCACCTTTTTGTGCTGATTCTGAAAATAAAATGCCATTATTTGCAACTATACCTACAGGCATGCCATAAATTTTAGCAAAACCACATACTAATGTTTCGCCAAAATATTTTTTGAATTCATCAAATGCAGAGTCATCAACAGTACGGGCGATGACATCACGAACATCAAAAGGTTTTTTAAGGTCTGTTCCCACAATACCATATATTTCTGAAGCGTCATATCTTGGTGGTTTTACCTCATCTAATAAAGGTGCAGTAGGGCGGTTATGATTAACACGTTCAATACATTGGCGTGCAATTGATAATGCATGTTCGTCATTGTCTGCATAATGATCGGCCACACCCGATACTTTACAATGCACATCAGCACCACCTAAATCTTCTGCAGATACAACTTCACCTGTTGCAGCTTTAACTAATGGTGGACCAGCTAAAAAGATAGTTCCTTGATCTTTTACTATGATACTTTCGTCAGCCATAGCAGGTACATATGCACCACCTGCAGTACATAAACCCATTACCACAGCAATTTGGGGAATACCTTTGCCTGACATACGTGCTTGGTTATAAAAAATGCGACCAAAATGTAATTTATCAGGGAAAACTTCATCTTGCTCAGGTAAATTTGCACCACCTGAATCAACAAGATAAATACAAGGCAAATGACATTGCTCTGCAATATCTTGTGCTCTTAAATGTTTCTTAACAGTTAGCGGAAAATATGTCCCACCTTTAACAGTTGCATCATTGGCTATGATCATACATTCAATGCCTTTAACACGACCAATACCCGCTACAATGCCTGCACATGCAATATCTTGTTCATATACGCCGTGTGCTGCAAATTGTGAGATCTCTAAAAATGGTGAGCCTTCATCAATTAATGTATCAATGCGATCACGCACAAACATTTTACCTCGACCTTGATGCCTTTCGATTAATGCATCACCGCCACCTTTAATAAATTTTGCTGTTTGTTTGTGCAAATCTTTTACTAATTCATTCATTGCAGCTTGTTTTTCAACAAAAGCTGGATCGTGACTGTTAATTTGAGATTTTAAAATTGTCATATTTCCCCCTGAACTTATACGCTTTTATTAGTTATGTGAATGTATTCTCTAACAACTTTCACTAAATAATTCACGACCAATTAGCATACGACGGATTTCAGAAGTACCAGCGCCAATTTCATATAATTTTGCATCACGTAATAAACGACCTGCTGCAAATTCATTGATGTAACCATTGCCACCTAGGATTTGAATGGCGTCTAATGCCATTTTTGTCGCAAGTTCTGCAGCATATAAAATAACACCCGCAGCATCTTTACGTGTGGTTTCACCACGATCACATGATTTTGCAACTGTGTATACATAACTACGTGCAGCATTCATTTGTGAATACATGTCAGCAATTTTTCCTTGGATAAGTTGGAACTTACCAATTTCTGTATCAAACTGCTTACGCTCATGTATATAAGGTACTACTAAGTCCATACATGCTTGCATTATGCCTAAACACCCACCTGACAGAACAACACGTTCGTAATCTAAACCACTCATTAATACTTTAACGCCTTGGTTTAGTTCACCTAAAATATTTTCTTCTGGTACTTCACAATCAACAAAAACAAGTTCACATGTATTTGAACCACGCATACCTAATTTATCTAGTTTTTGTGCTTGAGTGAAACCTGGGAAGTCACGTTCAACAATAAATGCAGTAATACCTTTAGAATGTGCTTCCATATCTGTTTTAGCATACACAACATACGTACTTGCATCTGGACCATTGGTGATCCACATTTTATTACCGTTTAAAATGTACTTATCGCCTTTTTTCTCAGCTTTAAGTTTCATTGATACGACATCTGAGCCTGCATTTGGTTCACTCATAGCAAGTGCACCAATATGTTCGCCACTAATTAATTTTGGTAAATACTGCTCTTTTTGTGCTTGGTTACCATTACGGAAAATTTGGTTTACACATAAATTAGAATGTGCACCGTAGCTTAAACCAATAGACGCACTTGCACGGCTGATTTCTTCTACAGCTAAAACATGCTCTAAATAACCTAAACCTGAACCACCAAACTCTTCACTTACTGTTATACCTAATAGACCCATTTCACCAAGTTTCGGCCAAAGTTCATTTGGAAACGCATTATCTAAATCTGTTTTTTCAGCTATAGGGGCGATTTCAGTAGCAGCGAATGAGTTAACGTGATCTTTGATCATGTCCGCGGTTTCGCCTAAACCAAAGTTAAGTTCTTTATATAGAGATATAGTGCTCATGATATGTCCTGTAATGTATTAATAGCTTAAAATATTAAGTATTTGGTTTAGTCTTCTAAATTCTTTAAAGTATCGTGACAGCGTTTTTCGGCTGTAACTAATTCCATAAGTACAACTTTAATGTCATCCATTTGCTGTGTAAGGTGTACTTTTTTATCTTGTATCAGTTCAAGCATTATGTTTAGCTGCTTTGCGCTCGATTTATCCGCATCATATAACTCAAATAAACGGCCAGTTTCAGCCAATGTGAAACCAAGTCTTTTACCGCGTAATATTAATTTAAGACGTACTTTGTCTCTTTTAGTATAAATTCGGGTTTGACCATTTCTGGTCGGAGAGATAAGGCCTTGGTCTTCATAAAAACGAATACTACGAGTTGTAATATCAAATTCTTTTGAGAGATCACTGATGCTATATGTTTCTTCTGAGTTCTGTTCGTAGATGTCTTCGTTCATTAAATGTACCCTGATTTAGCACCTTGTATTTCAATACAATATAAGTGAAGTTTACGTAAAGGTAAAGCTGTGGTGTTATGTAAATGTAAAAAAGTAAGCTAAAGATATCTCTATATACGCATAATTATTACTGTTCTAGAATTTATTATAGAAAGTAAAATATATTTGTTATTGCTAGTTTGACATAAGTGACAGGTAAGGGGTTTTCTAAAATCAAAGAAAACTGGAAACATAAGTTGTCAGTAAAATTTACATTTTAAAAAATAATGATTAAAGAATTATTTAGTTGACGTTGGCGTAAACGTCAATTTTGTGTATGCTCATAGAATATTAATTTTATTAAACTCGATTTATAGAGAGCGAATATATGTCTTTTGAAGATCCTATTGTTATTGTAAGTGCTAAACGTACCCCTATGGGTGGCTTTATGGGTGCTTTAAGTGGCGCAGATGCGACTGATCTAGGTGCGACTGCGATTAAAAGTGCTTTTGCAAATTCTGGATTAGCATCAAATGATATAGATGAAGTTGTTATGGGCTGTGTTCTTCCCGCTGGGTTAGGCCAAGCGCCTGCACGCCAAGCAACTTTAAAAGCAGGCTTAGAACAAAAAACTGGCGCAACAACTATTAATAAAGTGTGTGGTTCAGGTATAAAAGCTACGATGTTAGCGCATGACCTCATAAAAGCAGGCAGTATTGAGGTTGCAATCGCTGGCGGCATGGAAAGCATGTCAAATGCACCATACTTTTTACCTAAAGCACGTGGTGGTTTTAGAATGGGCCACGGTGAAATTAAAGATCACATGATGGCTGATGGTCTAGAAGATGCGTATGAAAACAAAGCCATGGGTGTTTTTGCACAAAAAACAGCTAATGACTATAAATTAACTCGTGAAGATATGGATACATTTGCTATCTCTTCCCTTAAAAAAGCACAAGCAGCGATTGATGCTGGTAGTTTTGACGAAGAAATAGAACCTTTTATTCTTAAAAGCCGTCGTGGAGATACAACAGTAACAACAGATGAAGGCCCAGGTAGTGCACGTATTGATAAAATTCCTAGCCTAAGAGCTGCATTTGCAAAAGACGGTACTATTACTGCAGCTAATTCATCATCAATTTCAGATGGTGCTGCAGCTTTAATATTAATGAAAGAATCAACTGCAAAAGCTAAAGGGTTAATACCTTTATGTCGCATTAAAGCACATTCAACGCATTCTCAAGCACCAGCAGAATTTACGGTTGCACCAATTGGCGCGATAAATACTGTACTTGAAAAATCCGGTTGGGAGTTAAATGACGTTGATTTATGGGAAATAAACGAAGCATTTGCCATGGTAACTATGCTTGCAATTAATGAACTTAAACTTGACGAAAGCAAAGTTAATGTAAACGGTGGCGCTTGTGCATTAGGTCATCCAATTGGTGCCAGTGGTGCGCGTATTTTAGTTACGCTGATCCATGCTTTACGTAATAAAGGTTTAAGCAAAGGTGTAGCTACTTTATGCATTGGTGGCGGTGAAGCTGTCGCAATGGCAGTTGAAGTAATTTAATTTTTAAAAGGCGCTTTTTAGCGCCTTTTATTTTGTGTACTTATTAGTTTCTATATGTAAGTAATCAATATTTACATATAGATATTTGGGGAAACCAATTTAAGCAATAATAACAAACTTAAATTGGCCGTATTCACTAATTGTAAAACATATTAGTTTTAAAAGTATAAAAAAATGAGAACCTTATGAATTTCAACTTATCTGAAGATCAAATTGCATTTGCAGAAACAGCACGCCAATTTGCATTAACTGAAATGCTACCAAATGCAGCAAAATGGGACGCGGAACATATTTTTCCAAAAGATGTGATTCAAGCTGCAGGTGAACTTGGGTTTTGTGGCCTTTATACACCTGAGGAAGCAGGTGGCCTAGGTTTATCTCGTTTAGATTCAAGCATCATATTTGAACAACTTGCAATGGGATGTACAGGTACTACGGCAATGTTAACAATTCACAATATGGCTACGTGGATGATTGCAAGTTTTGGCACACAAGAAATAAAAGCTCAGCTATGTGATGACCTTGTGATGGGTACGAAACTAGCTTCATATTGTTTAACAGAACCAGGCTCAGGTTCAGATGCTGCATCTTTAAGAACAAAAGCAGTATCTGATGGTGATGATTACATTATTAATGGTTCAAAAATGTTTATTTCTGGTGCAGGCGAGACAGAAGTATTAGTTGTTATGGTACGCACAGGCGAAGCTGGCCCTAAAGGTATATCAGCGATTGTTGTACCTGCTGATGCTGAAGGTATCATTTACGGTAAAGCAGAAGAAAAAATGGGATGGAATGCACAACCTACACGATTAGTTACTTTTGAAAATGTCAGAATTCCAAAATCACACCTATTAGGCAATGAGGGTGACGGTTTTACGTTTGCAATGCAAGGTTTAGACGGTGGCAGAATCAATATCGCAACCTGTTCAATTGGTACCGCTCAGCAAGCTTTAAATACAGCAACTGAATATATGAAAGAGCGAGAACAATTTGGTAAACCGCTTGCTGCATTCCAAGCGCTACAATTTAAACTTGCTGATATGGCAACGGAGCTTGTAGCTGCACGCCAAATGGTGCGCTTAGCAGCATTTAAATTAGATACACAAGACCCTGAAAAAACAGCTTATTGTGCTATGGCTAAACGCTTTGCTACAGATATCGGTTTTACAGTATGTGATGAAGCATTACAGCTGCACGGTGGTTATGGTTACATTAAAGAATATCCATTAGAGCGCCATGTTCGAGATGTACGAGTGCATAAGATTCTAGAAGGTACTAATGAAATCATGCGTTTGATCATTGCCCGTCGCTTATTGGCTGATGGTGCAGGTGATATTTTATAACTATTTATAGGTCAATTAATTGTGCCCATTTGGCATTGATATCATCAATGCCTAGATAAGATTAAGGATAAAAGTATGTCAGCTCAAATCAAATTAGAAAAACAAGATCATATCGCAATTTTAACGATGTCTAACCCACCAGCAAATACTTGGACGCGCGATACTTTAGTTGCTTTAAAAGAATTAGTATTAGAACTAAACGCAGATAAAAATATATATTCTCTGGTTATAACAGGTGAAGGCGAAAAGTTTTTCAGTGCCGGTGCTGATTTAAATGTTTTTGCTTCTGGTGATAAAGGTGTAGCAGCAGATATGTCGTTTGTATTTGGCCAAGCATTTGAAACTTTATCTGATTTTAGAGGTGTTTCAATTGCTGCTATTAATGGCTTTGCAATGGGCGGTGGTTTAGAAGTTGCTTTGGCCTGTGATATTCGAATTTTAGAACACCAAGCCCAAGTTGCATTACCAGAAGCAAAAGTTGGTTTATTACCATGTGCTGGCGGAACACAAAACCTAGCAACGCTAGTTGGCGAAGGTTGGGCTAAGCGCATGATTTTATGTGGTGAAAGATTAAAAGCTGATAAAGCATTGCAAATCGGCTTAGTTGAAGAAGTAGTAGAGACAGGTACTGCACTAGAACATGCTTTAGCACTGGCTAAAAAAGTTGAAGATCAAAGCCCTGTAGCTGTATCTGCTTGTAAAACATTAATACAACAAGGTCGCACAGGTTCAACACGTGGTGCACTCCCACTTGAGCGTGAAATGTTTGTAACTTTATTTGATACCAAAGATCAAAAAGAAGGCGTACAAGCATTTTTAGAAAAACGTAAAGCAAATTGGGTGAATGGCTAATGAGCTGCGTTTTATTTAAAGAACTTGAGTCAATATCAGGTCAAAAGATAGGTATAGCCACGCTAAATTCTGAAAAATCCCTTAATGCGTTAAATATGGAAATGATTGAGTTATTAACGCCTCAGCTTCAGGCTTGGAAAGAAGATGATTCAATTGCGTTAGTATTATTAGAAGGCGCAGGAGAAAAATCATTTTGTGCCGGAGGAGATGTCGTTAGCTTGTATAAAGCAATGGCAACTGAAGTAGATGGTAAAAGCGATCCAACTAATTATATAGAAAGCTTTTTTACAGCGGAATATAAATTAGATTATTTAATTCACCGCTTTGAAAAGCCAATCTTATTATGGGGTAATGGGATCATAATGGGCGGTGGTTTAGGGTTAATGGCAGGTGCTAGTCATAAAGTGGTGACTGAAACAGCCCGTATTGCAATGCCTGAAATCACAATTGGATTATACCCAGATGTTGGCGGTAGTTTTTTCTTAAATAAAATGCCAGATCAAGTTGGTTTATTTTTAGGATTAACCGGCGCTTCAATGAATTGTGAAGATGCACGTTATGTCGGTTTGGCGGACTATTATGTTAAACAGAGCTTTAAAGCTGACATAATTGAAAAACTGCTTATTACTAAATGGGGTAAAACCAAGTCACTTAATCATGATAAATTAAGTGAAGTTATACAAGGTTTTCAGAATACTTCAGGCAAACCTCCTGTTTCAGAAGTTAAAAATCATATTGAATCTATATCAAACATGTCTGATTTTGAAAGTTTAACAGATAAAGTAAATTATTTATTAAATATTGAAATTGAAGATAAATGGTTTAATCGTGCTCAAAAAGGTTTAAGTCATGGTAGTCCATTAAGTGCTCATCTTGTATTTCAACAATTAAAACACGCGCAAGGTTTCAGTTTAGGTGATTGTTTCAGACAAGAATTATCTATGTCTGTGCAATGTGGACGTTTCGGTGAATTTAAAGAGGGTGTACGCGCTTTATTAATTGATAAAGATGGCAAACCAAATTGGCAATTCTCAGATTTAAACTCTGTACCACAAGAGAGCATAGCACCATTTTTTGAATCTTTGTGGGATACAGAAGCACATCCATTAGCAAAATTAGGAAAGGAATAATCACATGGCAAATATCGGATTTATTGGTTTAGGTAATATGGGCGGCCCTATGGCTGCGAATTTAGTTAAAGCGGGTCATACAGTCACTGTTTTTGATTTAAGTGCTGATGCTATGAATACTTTAGCTGATGCAGGCGCTATAATTGCTAAGCATGTAAATGATTGTGCGATTGATAAAGATTATGTGATTAGCATGTTACCTGCTGGCAAACATGTGAAAGGTTTATACCTAGGTGAGTCAGGATTAATTTCTGTATTAGATAAACAAACTCAAGTAATTGATTGTAGTACAATTGACGCCCAATCTGCTCGAATTGTTGGTGAAGGCTTAAGCAAAGCGGGCATTAGTTTTGTAGATGCACCTGTTTCAGGTGGTACAGCGGGCGCAACAAATGGCACGTTAACTTTTATTGTAGGAGCACATAAAGACCATTTTTCAAAAGCTGAAAGTGTTTTAAAAGACATGGGTAAAAATATCTTCCATGCAGGTGATATTGGTGCAGGCCAAGTCGCTAAAATCTGTAATAACATGTTGTTAAGTGTATTAATGGCAGGTACTAGTGAAGCGCTTCAAATGGGCATAGATAATGGCTTAGATCCTAAAGTACTATCAGAAATTATGTTACAAAGTTCTGGTCGTAACTGGACATTAGAGCTATATAATCCATGTCCTGATGTATTAGAAAATGTACCTTCATCTAATGATTACCAAGGTGGTTTTATGGTTGACTTAATGGCTAAAGATTTAGGTCTCGCGATGGATGCAGCAAATCATAGTAATTCAAGTACACCTATGGGCGCACTGGCTAAAAACCTTTACAACTTAATGCAAAATCAAGATATGGGCTCACAAGACTTCTCTTCGATTTTTAAACTTTTTTCAAAAGCAGAATAAAATGAAACAAATCTCAGTAATCGGTTCAGGCACTATGGGCAATGGCATTGCTCATGTATTTGCTCAAAATGGTTTTCAAGTTAACTTAGTTGATATTTCACAAGACGCACTTGATAAAGCGCTATTAACTATTGGTAAAAATTTAGACCGCCAAGTTAAAAAAGAAGCAATAACCGCACAAATTAAACTAGATACCTTAAATAATATTACTACTTTCACACAAATGGAAGAAGGTGTTAAATCTGCTGATTTGGTTGTTGAAGCTGCAACAGAAAACCCAGAAATTAAGCTAAACATTTTTAAAGACCTAGATACTTATTGTAAAGAGGGAGCAATTTTAGCATCTAATACATCTTCTATTTCAATTACAAAAATTGCCAGTGTCACTAATCGCCCAGAAAAAGTGATTGGCATGCACTTTATGAATCCAGTACCAGTAATGAAATTAGTTGAAGTGATCAATGGTTACTTAACTTCGAAAGAAACAACAGATTGCATTATTGCATTGTGTGCACAGTTAAATAAAAAGGCAGTACCTGCTAATGATTACCCTGGTTTTGTTGCTAACCGTATATTAATGCCAATGATCAATGAAGCGATTTTATCACTTCAAAATGGCGTTGCTGGTGTTAATGAAATAGACCAAATAATGAAGCTAGGTATGGCACATCCTATGGGGCCATTACAGCTAGCCGACTTTATTGGATTAGATGTGTGTTTATACATAATGCGTGTATTACAAGATGGCTTAGGTGATGATAAATATGCACCGGCACCCTTACTTGTTAATATGGTAACAGCAGGGCATATGGGTGCTAAATCAGGTAATGGTTTTTACGATTGGTCAAACGGTATGAAAGACTTAAAAGTATCTAAACAATTCATCAATTAATTACCAGTTAAACAAATTGTTAAGTTTAAAAGCCTTATATTTTTATAAGGCTTTTTTGCATTAAAATCAACAAAAAGATACATTGAATATATAACTAAAAAGTAATAGTAAAAGCATAAACATGTATATAAAAAATAAAACGATTGTAATTACAGGCGGTGCACAAGGTTTAGGTTTTGCTATGGCAAAGTCATTTGTTAAACATGGAGCAAACATTGCTCTGATCGATATGTGTGCCCAACAACTTCATGAAGCAGTAAGCGATTTAACCTCAGATACAAATAAAATAATATCTTACATCGCAGATGTCACTAATGAAGACCAAGTCATTGAAACCTTTAAAATGATTAATAATGACTTTGGCTCTATAGATATTTTAATTAATAACGCAGGCATTACCCAAGATGCGATGTTAGTTAAAGTAAAAGATAAAAACGTAGTTGAACGTATGTCATTAAAACAATTTCAGTCCGTTATTGATGTTAACTTAACCGGTGTATTTTTATGTGGACGCGAAGCGTCAACCTATATGATAGAAAATGAGCATACGTCAGAGGGTCTCATAATAAATATGTCGAGTATTTGTCATGTAGGTAATGTTGGGCAAACAAATTATGCGGCATCAAAAGCGGGCGTTGTTGCTTTAACTACGACTTGGGCTAAAGAGCTAGGCAGATTTAATATTCGTGTCGGCGCAATCGCACCAGGTGTGATAGATACACAAATGACCAGAGCGATGAAACCACAAGCCCAAGAGCGTATGATACAAGGTACTTCAGTAGGGCGCTTTGGTTCAGTAAATGAAATCGCACATACGGCACAATATATTATTGAAAATGATTTTTTCACTGGCCGCATGATTGAGATTGATGGTGGTATTAGGATTTAATATTTATTCCTAAAGTTAATTATTCTCTCCACACTGGATTGGTAAATTACATAAATTTACCAATCCAATAAAATCAAGATAATAAAGCTTTTTTATATTTACGTTTATCTATTATACGCGGTAAAGCTTGAATACCAAATACAGATGAAATCACAAGTACAATGCCAATAATAGATATCAAGTCTAATGGTGTACTTGATATTTGATCTGGCCACCAACCTAGATAAGCAACGAAGGCTGTACTTGATAAACTTAGTACTGGAGTAAGTGCTACCATAGGTCCAACTTGAGATGTTGGCCAATACTTCATAGATTGTGCAAAACAACCGTAGGCAACTAAGGTATTTACAGCACAAAATAATGCCACCCACCAATCATTCATTTTCATTACTTCAAAGTATTCAAAATTGCTAAAAGGTAACATCGCAAATAAGCCAAAACCGTATATAAATAATAAGATATTATTTGGAGATAATTTATTAATTAATGACTTTTGGATTAATGCATAAGTTGTCCATGATAATGCGGAGAACTGAACAATTAGTATGCCTAACCAAATATCTGCATTTTTTGAACTTGATAAATCTAAATAGGGATTAAAAAATAACATCATACCTAAAGCTAATGTGGCAAAACACATCATTTGAATAGGTCTTAATTTTTCTTTAAAGAATAACAAACCGCCAAATGCTAAAAAAAACGGGGCTGTTTGAAAGTTAAGTTGTGCTTGGCCAGGAGTCAAATAATCTAAACAGTAAACAAAGGACACATAATTAAAAATAGAAAATACTGCAGCGATACTGAGTTTAAACCAATCACACTTTGTAAGCTTGAGAAACTGAGATAATTTATTGCCAAAGAATTGAATCGCCAAGCTTACTATTAAAGCAACAAGAAATCTGAACCAAGTTAGTGTAACCGGGTCGATAAAATTAGCTGATAATTTTAACGCAATTGGTAATACCCCCCAAGATAGCACTGCTATTGATATAAAAAATAAACCTAACCTGAAATTTAAAACCACTTTAAAACCACATAACTATTTTGAATTACCTATAGTGTGCGCTTTTAATATTATTTAAACCAATGCATAATTGGTTTAATCATTATGCAATAAATGTATATAGCTATGTCATCTATTTCACAAGTCGATTTTAAATTACTTCAATGTTTAAGTAGCCTAATAAAGTATAAAAATGTGAGCTTAGCTGCAGATGATATGAATATGACACAACCTGCCATGAGCCGTAATTTATCAAAGTTAAGAAATATTTTTAATGATCCTTTATTTGTACGAACAGCAAAAGGCATGGAGCCGACCAATAGAGCGTTGTCTTTAGTCCAACCGCTAGAAAATACCCTTAATCAGTTAAACTTATTACTTACAAATAAGGCTTTTGCACCAGAGACTTGTCAAAGAAATTTTCGATTGCATATGAGCAGCTACATTACACAAGCGCATTTACCTGATATTGCTGAAGCATTTTACAAAGCAGCTCCTCATGCACAATTAGAGATAGTAAATCTTAGTGAAAAATCCTTATTACAAGAAAGTGCGCAAAACATAGATATTGCTATTTGTAGTCAAGCAATGAGGATCCCTGAGTACTATCATACTATCGCAGTTGGCACTGAGCAGATGGTCTGTTTTATGTCTAGCAACCATCCTTTGCATAATCAAGAGTTAACCTTAGATAATTATTTATCTTACTCTCATATCATGGTGTCTCTTGGAGGCGGACCTAATGTCCCAATTGAAAATAAACTGAGTAAATTAGGGCGCGTACGTAAAGTAGGCATGCGTGTACCACATTACTTAGGTGCATTGGAGGTAATGAGTAAAACACCTATGTTATTTACATCAAGTTCATTTGTACCAAAAAGGTTTAGTAACCTTTTCAATATCATAAGCAAACCGTTACCATTTTCACAAGAAAAACTAAAGTATGTTTTAGTTTGGCCACCTACAGTACATAAAGATCCTGCACAGCAGTGGTTAAGAACTTTGTGTGCACATATTATAAAAAATAACTTATCCTCTTGAGTAAGAGGATAAAAAACAGAATTAAATAAATATCAAGACTATTTCAGATCTAAATATTTTTATGAAAAGTATAAATTAAGGAAAGTTATGTCAGAGAATAAATTTTCAAGAGATAATTATAGTTTACAAGAATTATATGAAGTCATGGAAAGCATAGATGATTTATCATATCCAGACAGAGCACTAGATAAATATACTTTATTATTAAACAAAGCGGTTAAAAACCGCAAAGCAATTAAGGCAAGAGTATGAATCTAGCTGATTACTTGAAGTGTATGCTACCGTGCCGATTGTTTCCTTTACAGCCAGCGACCATTTATTACTTAATAATCATGTTTTACAAAAACTATTAAGAATTGAAAAGTTAGAGAGGGAAAACATCAATTATTAAAATTCAACTATCGAAATGATAATAATTACCAATTAAACTTGCAATGTTATAATATAACAGTAAAAGTTGTGTTATATTATAACAATGTGAATTATCCATGAAAGCAAATATACACCCTCCATATCAAAAAGTCGTATTTCACGATACAGCAGCTGATAGTTATTTTGTTGTTGGTTCAACCATAAAAACATCAAGAACAATCGAATACCAAGGTAAAAAGATGCCTTATGTCACGATCGATATTTCAAGTGAATCTCACCCTTTTTATACTGGTAAACAAAGAGTTAGTCAAAGTGATGGCCGTGTCGCACAATTTAATAAACGATTTGGTCAATTAGGAAATAAATAATGAATGTGATCTGTAAATTAAATCCTAGATTTAAGGCTGTTCAGGTTAAATAATTAGTCCCCTTACTATTAATAAGTTTTAACTGAGGTTAAAACTTATTATTTAAATTCATTTCTAAAGATCTTATTAAATTTACAACCTTCAGAACTCGCTTGTCAGTATAAAGATGATACCTTCCATATAAATAAAAAACATATTAATCAACAAAAGTAAGCGGTAACAAAATTAAACCAACTAATATCGACTCATCAGAAAGACTTTGATGCTGTAGGACAGCAAGGGCTAAAAATTGATAAATTAGCCGAGAATTTTCAAATTCAATAACTGATAATTTCAAAAACGTAGATTTTAACAATATTCGTGTATCTGAACCTGATTTAGATCCTAAAGAACATCACTGCAATAGTAAAAATAATATAAGAACATTATTAACAGGCAATCTATCCTACATTTAGATTACCTAAATTTGTTTCCGCTACCGATTATATGAAATAGTCGGAGGGGTTAACACGATAAGCCAATTATTTTAGTTGAATGATACTAAAGGTAGGTTCTGAGCCATATTGTGATCATTCGAAATGATAATATCAACACTGCAAAGCAGGATGAAGCTGCAATAATTGCTAATACATAATAATAACTTCTCATGAATCTATTTTTCAAACGTCTAATAAAACTATCATTTTTTGTTGTTTTATTTGGTACATATGGAAAAGTATAGAGAAAAGAACATGCAAAAAGAGACCAAATTAAGGCAGTTAAGCTGGGTATCAGATAGGTATCATCAGCTGCAAATGAAGTGTTGCCAAAAATGATAAAAACAAATATGCACAACGAGATTAATAAAATTGTATTAATAAGTGGCTTAGCCCATTTTATTTTAACTGCTATCAAGCTTAAACCATCAATCATAAAAATCCTTAAAGCTATGTTCCAATACAATTGTTTAGCTATTCGTTTAATTGATTAATATAGTTACAAATCAGTTACCATTAATAAAGCGATTTTGTTAAATTACATGGTGCAAATGGTAAAAATTGCAAGGTACTGTATGTATATACAGTTGAACTAAAAAAGGGCATTTAATTGTAATTATGTCCATTTATGACCCTGTAAATGTCTTTTAATGACATACTATTAACATCTCAATCTAATTAAGCTATAGATATTGTTTTTAATATTTGGTTATAGAATGAGACGTTGGAATGGTTGGGGTGATGAAAGTAATAGTATGGATTTACCTGATTCAGCTGGTGTATTTTTACAAAATATACTCGGTTCAGGTCAAAAACTTATAGATGCGAGCCTTAAAGAGGTGATCGCAAAAGTACCAAAATCAAAAGCACCAAATCATAAACTTATTTGTATAGATCTAGAAGATCGCGTACGTCATGCTAAAGGTCAATCTCTAGCTGATTATTTATCTACCCGCAGTGGTAATATCAAATACTTTCCTGATGGTGTTTGTTATCCAACAAATAATCAGGAGGTTAAAGATATTTTAGCATTAGCTAAATTACATAATCTTGAACTAATTCCGTATGGAGGCGGCACGAGTGTCGCTGGGCATATTAATGTAAAAGACTCTAAACGCGCGGTGATCACTGTCGATATGTCTCGCATGAACCGCTTAGTTGACTTAGATGTTAAAAGTCATATCGCCACTTTTGGTGCTGGTACTCCTGGACCTATGGTAGAAGCCCAATTACGTGCTAAGGGATATACATTAGGACACTTCCCACAATCATTCGAATTATCAACGGTAGGTGGTTGGGTTGCCAGTCGCTCAAGTGGTCAACAATCTCTTAGATATGGCCGCATAGAACAAATGTTTGCAGGCGGTAGCATTGAAACTTTCAATGGTACGCTTGAAATACCAACATTTCCAGCATCGTCGGCAGGCCCAGATCTACGAGAGATAATTCTTGGTAGTGAAGGACGTTTCGGCATCATTAGCGAAGTTAAAGTACGTGTTACAAAGCTTCCTGATAAAGAAAAATTCTCCGTTATCTTTTTCCCAAACTGGCAATTAGCTACTGAGTTTTGCCAACAAGCAGTTCAAGAAAAAATTTCCCTATCTATGCTAAGAGTAAGTAACGCTATAGAAACACAAACACAGCTGAAACTAGCTGGGCATGAAAAATCCATAGCCTATTTAGAACAATATTTAAGTTTAAGGCACTGCAAAAATGATAAATGCATGCTTACCTTTGGTATTACAGGAAGTAAAAAACAAGTTAAAGCGACGCAATCTCAAATAAAATCTCTCGTTAAAAAATATAAAGGTATATCTACAGGTACTTTCTTAGGTAATCGGTGGGCTCAAAACCGTTTTAAATTTCCATATCTAAGAGATGCTCTTTGGCAACAAGGTTATAGTGTAGATACATTAGAAACAGCTACAGATTGGCAAAATGTGGATTCATTATTGGATAAAGTAGAAAACAACTTACTTACAGGCATCGATGGTAAAAAAGTACATGTATTTACCCATCTTTCCCACGTTTATGGTCAAGGTTGTAGTTTATATACCACGTATGTATTTGCTAATGACACTACTTTTGATGAAACATATAAAAGTTGGCAATTACTGAAAAATAGCACCAGTAACAAAATCGTCAATAATAAAGGCACTATCAGCCATCAACACGGTGTAGGTAAAGATCATGCGCCATATTTAGAAGTAGAAAAGGGGCGTTTGGGTATAAAAGTCATCAAAAGCTTATGTGAGCACTTTGATCCCGACAAACAGCTTAATCCGGGCACTTTAATAAATGATTGATAACTTTAATTTATCTCGCAGCCAAAGAATCAATATAATACGCCAACAAGATAATTGGGATATTATCATTATTGGCGGTGGGATCACCGGTGCTGGAATATTAAAACTGGCGAGTCAATTAGGTTTAAGGGCATTATTAGTTGAGCAAAGGGATTTTTCGTGGGGCAGTTCTAGTCGTTCTTCAAAAATGGTACATGGTGGTTTACGCTATATTGCTGACGGCCAAATAAAATTAACTGTTGAATCTGTAAAAGAGCGTCAACATTTGGTAGAACATTCTAATGGTTTGGTTTTTAATCAAAGTTTTTTAATGAGTCACTATAAAAAACAATTCCCACAGCCTTGGATATTTAATAGCTTACTATCGGTTTATGATTTTATCGCTGGTATAAAACAACACAATTATTTACCTAAAGCGCAATACAGCTATTACGTTCCTAAAGTAAAAACAAAATATTCAAAGGGAGGCAGTCAATTTGTTGATGCGATGACAGATGACTGCAGATTAGTATTGAGATTACTACAAGAAGCACAAACAGATAACAATAAAACCTTAGCTATTAATTATACAAAGGTAACAAAGGTCAATTATCAGCATAATGGTGTTAAAGGCGTTCAAGTTCAACTTGATGGGCAAAATATACCTATAAAATCAAAAGTTGTTATTAATGCGACTGGTGCCCAAGCGAGTCAATTTAACTTATCAAAGCCAATAGTTAAACTCAGAGCATTACGCGGTAGTCACTTAGTGGTATCAAATTGGAGTTTACCGGTTGCCAGTGCAATCTCTGTCAGGCATCCAAAAGATAAACGACCTGTACAAATATATCCTTGGCAAAATACCACAATTGTTGGCACAACAGATGTTGAACATAAATATGATTTAAATGTTGAACCCAATATAAGTCAAAATGAATTCGATTATCTAATTGAGTGTGTAAAACATCAATTTGAGGGTATCAAATTAAATGATCTCGATTTGATTTCAACATTTTCAGGTGTTCGACCTGTGGTTACTAAAGGGGGAGGAATTGATCCCTCAAAAGAGAAAAGAGATCATAGTATATGGCATGAAAAAGGTGTCATAAATATTGCTGGTGGTAAATTAACTACATTAATATTGCTGGTGGTAAATTAACTACATTTAGAGTGATAGCAAGGCAAGTAATAGAAACTGCCTGTGGATTATTAAATCGGCGCTTTAATAATTATAATTTTTTAGCTTTTGATGAACAAATTTCATTAATTGAAAATAACTTATCAAAACAAATCTCTGATCGTTTAACAGGGGTTTATGGTCGTTTAGTTAATCAATTTATTATTGAGTCAAATTCTGAGCTTGTAAAACCAATATCTTATAGCCTAACTTTATGGGCTGAACTTTTGTGGTCAATTAAGCACGAACAAGTGGTGCACTTAGATGACTTATTATTAAGACGTACACGCATCGGTAATGTATTACCAAATGGCGCAATTGAACATTTAGAAACAATCAAGCCTTGGTGTATGAAATATCTAAATTGGGATGATAATAAGTGGCTTGAAGAATTAAACCGATACATAGATATTTACAACTCACATTATAGTTTTAATCACTTAATTTATGATAAAGGGATTAAACTAGATGAACCAGCATGATGACAAGTATATTCTCACAATAGATAATGGTACGCAAAGTGTTCGTGCTTTAATATTTGATTTAAAAGGAAATCTATTAGCTAAAAGTAAAATTGAATTTGAACCTTATTTCTCGGATAAACCTGGTTGGGCTGAGCAAAAAGTAGAATCTTTTTGGCAAAACTTAGCGCTCTGTTGCCAGCAGCTATGGCAACAAGCTGATGTAATAAAGCATAACTATCAAAAGAAGATCAGTGCAGTATCACTCACCACACAACGTGGTTCTGTTATTAACTTAGATAAATATAATAAACCTTTAAGACCTTGTATTTTATGGTTAGATCAACGTCTAGCAAATTTAAATAAAAAAATGCCATGGTATTGGTCTGCCGCTTTCAAATGTATTAGACAGTCAAAAGCAATTGACTATTTTAGACAAAAAGCACAAATAAATTGGATTAAACAAAACCAAGCTGATATTTGGCATAAAACAGACAAGTATTTATTATTATCTGGATATTTAACACATAAATTAACTGGAGAATTTAAAGATTCTATCGGTTCTATTGTTGGTTACTTACCATTTGATTATAAAAAACAACAATGGGCGAACAAAAAAGATTGGAAATGGCATGCATTAGATATAAAACCATCCATGCTACCAGAACTTGTAAAACCTGGTGAACTACTAGGCTTGATAAATAAACAAGCATCGGATGTAACAGGGATCTCTCAAGGCACTAAGTTAATAGCTGCTGCATCTGATAAAGCGTGTGAAGTATTAGGCTCTGGCTGTTTTGAACCTACTACAGCAAGTTTAAGTTATGGCACAACAGCTACAATTAATACGAATAATCCAAAATATATAGAGCCTCAAGCTTTTATTCCACCATATCCTTCATCTATTCCAAACCATTACAACAGTGAAATAATGATTTATAGGGGCTTTTGGATGGTTAATTGGTTTAAAAAAGAGTTTGGTCAAAGTGAGATAGAAAAAGCAAAAAATTTAGGCGTATCACCCGAAAGCTTATTTGATGACTTAGTAAAACAAGTGCCACCTGGTTCTTTAGGTTTAATGTTACAACCGTACTGGTCGCCTGGGATTAAAAATTTAGAAGCAAAGGGCGCTATTTTAGGATTTGGTGATGTGCATACACGCGCGCATATTTACCGCTCTATTTTAGAGGGACTCGCATATGCACTTAGAGAAGGTAAACATACTTTAGAAAGACGCCAAAAAACTAAAATTACAAGTTTAGTGATATCAGGAGGGGGGTCACAATCAGATGCCGCTATGCAATTAAGTGCAGATATTTTTAATTTATCTACTCATAGACCCCACACTTATGAAACTTCAGGATTAGGCGCAGCAATAAACGCAGCTGTTGGTTGTGGTTTTTATAATAACTATCAACAAGCCACACAAAATATGACACATATTGTAGATTCATTTACTCCTATAAAGGAAAACGTCGTCCTTTATGACAAGTTATACACTCAGGTATATCTAAAAATGTATCAACAGTTAAAGCCTATTTATACACAAATAAAAAAAATTACGGGTTACCCACAATAATTATCAATAAAAAATAATAAAAAAGGATATACAATGCAGTTTACAAGACGCAAGTTTATTAAAACAATGGTTGTCAGTGCGGGGACGGTTATTACTACTAGTATTTTAGGGTGTGGTGGTTCAGATAACAAAGATGAAACACCTGATGTGGTAATTAAACCTGAAGTGCCAGATATTCTAGATGGTAGTATGTATTTTCCTCAATCAGTAGTATCTGGTGATCCAAAAGAAAACTCTGTCATATTATGGACCAGAATTGATAACAATACTGGTGAAGATACAGACGTAATCCTTCAAGTATCTAAAACAGATGATTTTTCTCAACTTGTTGTTGAACAGGAATTAACAGCAGTCGTATCTTCAGATCACTGTTTAAAAATAAGAGTTACAGATTTAGAGCAAGCAAAGTATTACTTTTACCGCTTTATCCATGTCGTTGAAAACAAGAAATATACCAGCAATACTGGTAGAACAAAAACGGCACCTTCTCAAGATAGTGATACAAATGTCAAATTTGCTTACGTATCATGTCAAGATTATATAGGACGTTATTACAACAATTATTTATCTTTGCTTGAACAAGATGATTTGGATTTTGTAATACACCTTGGAGACTATATCTACGAAACCACCGGTGACCCATTATTTCAATCAACAGATCACGAACGTAAAATAGCATTTTCAGATCAAGTAGGCGTTTTAAACTTAGGTATTGGTGAAAATAAATATCAAGCTGCAGCAAGTTTAGATAATTATCGTCAATTATATAAAACTTATCGTACCGATCCATTATTACAAAAAGTTCATGAACGTTTTCCTATGATAGCGATTTGGGATGACCATGAATTCTCGGATGATAGTTGGGCTGATCATGCGACAAATTTAGACGGTGCGCAAATAGAGAAACAAACTCAAAGGAAACGTAATTCCGAGATAGCTTACTTTGATTATATGCCTATAGATCATGAACAAACACATATTTCAGAAGAACTTAGTTCTGGTGAACTCAAAATAGAAGAAATTCATTTATTTCCAAATACAAAAATTTACAGAGATTTTCACTTTGGTAAACACTGTCATATCGCGATGACTGATTTTAGAACAAATCGCCCCGATCATATCATTGCAGAAGATGCCTTCCCAGGAAGCGTTGAAATCGATCAAATTACCTTATCTGGATTTTTACAAGCAACGGGTATGGATTCTGCTAACATAAGCGCTGTTATTTCCCAAATGTCACCTTATGTCAATATAGATGACGCGATGTTTACTCCTTATAAATCGGCTTTTATTGAAATATTTACAGCTATGTATGCAGATTCATTAATGGCTAAGATAGAAATGTCGCAACAAGATGCTTATATACAAGGGCAACAAAGAGCAATTGATGTAATTAAAGGAAACCTAGCTACAAGTTATTTAAATCAAGTATTAGAAGGTAGTAAAGAAACTTTACCATCTGAACATCCAATTCAGCAATTGCCGGCTTTACCAGAGCAAGGCGTAAATCAAGGTTTAGCTTTTTATACTATGGGTAAAACATCATTATTTAACTACTTAGGCAGCAGGTACTTTGTAATTAAAGATACCTATGACTTATATGCTGGTTTTAAAGAGTATGTGGCGCAATCAAATGGTTCGTCAGTTCAATCTGCATATGATGAAGCACAGACCAACTGGTTAGCAACAACATTTGCTTCATCAAATAGCACATGGAAGCTGTTAGGCAGTTCTGTTTCTTTTTCTCCTCTAATATTTGATTTATCTTCAAGTAGGGCAAACTCAGGTTTTGAACTACTAGAAGCTGCGCTTGCCTCAGATGCTGTACCTGGAGTATTTAAACAAAGGTTTTACATTGAAGTTGATCAATGGGATGGTTTTCCACAATTTAAATCGAGTTTAATTGAAAATATTCTTAGTGCCAATTCTGTTGTAACATTAGGAGGGGATGTACATAGTAGTTATGTCACAGAGCATAAAGCGAATTCAGTAACAGGGAATAAATCGTTTAACTTCACCACCTCTTCAATATCTTCAGCAACATTTGGTACCTTTTTAGAACAAGGAATGAATCAATTATTGTCACAACTAGGAGATGTTTCGCCTGTCGTAAAAGAGTTACCTGTATTCTTTGATACATTAGCAACAACGGCGACACAAAGAGCTGATATTTCAGATTCTTTGGTATTTTCAAAAATGTGGGAGCATGGCATTGCAATTGTAGAACTTGATGCTGAAAATATGGATGTCAGCTTCCATAATGTTAATACCAAGTTTAAAGACATTAATACTGCTCAGATTAGCTACTATCAAGATAAAACGTCGTATTTGGATATGGTTAAAATCCATAAATTTAGAGTTAAAGATAATAATTTACAGCGATTGAGTTAAAACATTTAATTACAACTTTAATAAGTAATGAATTTCTCTCAGCTAAGTTGAGAGATCTTTCAATATTAAACTTTATTCCTGATCTTTTTTGTAAATGCCTTTGTAAATTATGATCTACTAATCTCCAAAAAATCATCGTACCGTTTGATACTCCTTTTAGATTAGCTTTAAAAATGCTGGTGGCAGAAAATTGTACAAGTTTATTTTCTAGGAATGTATATCCACTTTTACTGTGAGGTTTAGTTAATTGTGAAGAAAATAATAAATTTTTTTCAACAAAACTACTAGGTAAGTCAAAAGCAGAAAATTGAATAGTTTTATTTTTTAGAGTTATTGAGTGTTTTTACCCAAACTAATACTCCTTGTTTATCATAGATATGAATCCCATTGATATTGAGGCTTGTATAAGTGTCTTGAACAAAATTATTTGTAATATATTTGTTATCTCTATTTTCTACATAAATATGTATCATTCCAAACGGCGTTATCATAATTCACAACTGCAAGCTCGTGAGCCGCAGAATCAAACGCATTTATTATCCTTGAATTTAAATGAATAAAAATAATGTTAATATAATTACCTAAAACATAGTGCTGATATCAGTAATAATCCAATTATAAACTTCTAATTGAATTTTATATCTTTCACCTATTTAAAAATAAGTCCTTTGGGCTAAATTTTGTTATACTGCCATCCAAAATTATACTTAGCGCTTATAGGTATATAAAATTAGTATTATTATTAAGGAATCACTTTGCAATTTATCGCGTTAACTTCAATTGGTATAGAAAATCTTTTAGCTGACGAATTAAAACAGTTAGGGGTCCAAATTGGCAAACAAAGTGTCGGTTCGGTAGTTTTTGAAGCTGATTTACCACTTGCGCAAAAAGTGTGTTTATCTACACGTTTTGCTACTAGAATTTTGATGAAGATTGCAGAAAAAGAAAACGTTAAAAATAAAACTGATTTGTACAATTTAGCCCGTTATCAAGCATGGGGTGAATGGTTAACGCCTACAACCACTTTTGCGATTGATTTTTCTGGTACAAATACTGAATTAAAAAACACCCAGTTTTCAAGTCTAGTGATAAAAGATGCCATAGTTGATTACTTCCAGGATCTGTATGAAACACGTCCTGATGTTGATAAACAAAATGCACAAGTACGCATTGCAGCGCGTTACCACCAAAATAAATTAGATTTATATATTGATTACTCAGGTACAGGTCTTTCTCAGCGTGGTTATCGTCAAGGTCAAGGTCGTGCACCAATAAAAGAGCATCTAGCTGCAGCTTTAATTCAACGCAGTGGCTGGTTAAATGATGTATCTCAGCCATTATTTGACCCGTGTTGTGGTTCAGGTACATTATTGATCGAAGCCGCAGGCATGGCCAATAACGAAGCCCCTGGTCTTAAAAAAGAACAATTTGCTTTTGAACGCTTACCAAATTTTAATGAATCACAATACCTAGAAGTACGTGAAGAACTAATAGCACAAGAATCACCTAAAAAACTTTATTTGATTGGTCAAGATATAGATGGTTTTGTGCTTTCTAAAGCACAGAATAATGCAAGAGCCGCAGGTGTTGAGCACCTGATTAAATTCAGTAAAGGTGATGCGGCAAATCTTAAACCCGTTTCAAAACGTGCCGGTGTTGTGCTTTCTAACTTACCATATGGTGAGCGTATGGGCGGTACAGCTGAACTAATAAATTTATATCGTAATATGGGTATTGCATTTAAAAAATATTACGCTGATTGGTACCTTGCATTATTAAGCTCTGATGAAGCATTATCAAAATTATTAAAAATTGTACGTCATAAGCGTTACAAATTTAAGAATGGTCCAATTGACTGTGTATTAAACACTTATATTCTCGATGAAAAACAAGTTATTGAATCTACACACTCAACTGAGCTAAATTATGAAGATTCAACTGCATTTGCAAACCGTTTAAAGAAAAATAAACAAGGTTTAAAAAACTGGTTAAAACAACACGCTGTGACTACTTATCGTTTATACGATGCCGATATTCCACAATATAATGTTGCTGTTGATATTTATAATGATCATGCTGTTATCTATGAATATGCAGCTCCAAAAGATGTGAATGAAGAAGTATCGAATAAACGTTTGCAAGACATTATCTATCTAACTGGTAAACAGTTAGATATTCCAGCTGAAAAAATCGTTGTTAAAGTACGTAAAAAGCAAAAAGGTGACTCTCAGTACCGTACAATCGCTCAGCAAGATCAATCTATGGTAGTGACTGAGTACGGTGCTAAATTTAAAGTTAATTTATTTGACTATCTAGATACGGGTTTATTTTTAGATCACCGTTTAGCACGCCAATATATTCAGCAAAATTCACAAGACAAGCGTTTCTTAAACTTATTTGCATATACAGGAACTGCATCAGTTCAAGCTGCAATTGGTGGTGCTAAATCTATTACTACAGTTGATATGTCTAAAACATATATCAACTGGGGTAAAGAAAACTTTGAATTAAACAATATTCAAAACCCAAGATACAGATTCTTCCAAGCTGATTGCTTATCATGGTTAGACCAAGCACAAGGTGAATATGATTTGATTTTCTTAGATCCGCCTACATTCTCAAACTCAAAACGTATGACTGACGCGTTTGACGTACAAAGAGATCATATCAAGTTATTTGAAACCACTAAAAATATTTTAAGTGAAGATGGCGTATTGTTTTTCTCTAACAATAAGCGTGGCTTTAAAATGGATGAAGAGGCATTAACTGCTTTAGGTTTAAAGGCTAAAAACATCAGCGATAAAACTCTATCTCCAGACTTTAAACGCAACAAGAATATACATAATAGCTGGTTGATAACCCGTGTTTAATATCACTTTATATCATACTCAAGGCTGCCACTTATGTGAGCAAGCCTATGAGTTATTAATACAAGTTGTAGACGCATCAAAAATTCAACTTGTAGATATTATTGATAGTGAAGCGCATATGGCGCTTTATCAAACTTCGATCCCAGTAATAGAAAATAATCACAACGGTAATAAATTGTTTTGGCCGTTTAATGAACAAGATATAAAAGGTTTGTAATGGACTTAATAAGAATAACAGGCGCTAGATTAGCATTTGGTACACACTGTTTACTAGATAATGCAGAAGCAATTATTGAACAAGGTGAGAGAGTTTGTATCTTAGGTCGCAACGGTGCCGGTAAATCTACATTGCTAAAAATACTTGATGGTGAAGTTGTTTTAGATGATGGGAATATCAATCGCGTAAATGACCTTAAGGTTTCGCGACTTGAGCAAGATCCACCAAAAGGTGCACAAGGCACTGTTTTTGATTATGTTGCCCAAGGTTTACCTGGCATGGCGCAATTATTAATTGATTATCATCATGTAAGTACAGAACTGCAAACAGACTGTACAGATCAATTATTAAAAAAATTGGAACGACTGTCTGATGAATTAGAAGCAAGAGACGGTTGGCGCTTTGATTCTCAAATAAATCTTGTATTAAGCCAATTAAAAATTGACCCTGAAGCTAAGCTCGAATCTCTTTCCGGTGGTTGGTTACGTAAAGTCGCATTGGCAAAAGCATTAGTATGCGAACCAGACCTACTTTTACTTGATGAACCAACTAACCACTTGGATTTAGCAAGTGTTATGTGGCTAGAAAAATTCTTAAAAGAATTTAAAGGCGCTATTGTATTTATTTCACATGACCGTGCTTTCATTCGTTCATTAGCAACACGTATCTTAGATTTAGATCGCAGCAAATTAGTTTCTTATCCTGGTGATTATGCATTATATCTAGAGCAAAAAGAGCATGATTTAAAAGTAGAAGAACAACAAAACGCGTTATTTGATAAAAAACTAGCCGAAGAAGAAACGTGGATCCGTCAGGGTGTTAAGGCTCGTAGAACTAGAAACGAAGGGCGAGTACGTTCATTACAAGCACTTAGAAATGAGCGTAAACAGCGTATAGAAAAAGTAGGCAAAGCTGATTTTAATGTCGAAATAGCACAAAGATCTGGCAAACTTGTTTTTGAAGCAGAAAACCTAAACCATGCATTTAAAGATTTAACTATCGTTAAAGACTTTTCTACTTTGGTCATTCGAGGCGATAAGATAGGTTTAGTTGGACCAAACGGTATTGGTAAAACAACTTTATTGAAATTACTTTTTGGACAATTAGAAGCACAAAGCGGTACCATAAAACAAGGTACAAATTTAGATGTAGCTTATTTTGATCAGTATCGTGCAGTATTAGATGAAGAAGCAACTGTACAAGAAAATGTTGCTGAAGGTAAACAAGAAGTATTAGTCGGCGGAAAACATCGCCATGTGCTTGGTTACTTACAAGATTTCTTATTCCCACCTGCAAGAGCACGTACACCTGTAAAAGCATTATCAGGTGGAGAAAAAAACCGCTTATTACTTGCTAAATTATTCTTAAAACCTTCTAATATACTTGTTCTTGACGAACCAACAAATGATTTAGATGTTGAAACGCTTGAACTTTTAGAAGAAATAGTCGATAAATATGATGGTACAGTACTTGTTGTAAGTCATGACCGTGAATTTATTGATAATACCTGTGGTAGCATTTGGGGTTTTGAAGGTAATGGTGTTGTTTCTGAAATAGTTGGTGGTTACACAGACTATCAAGAGCATAAGCAGTATAAAGAAGAACGAGCAAAAAAAACTTCACAAGCAGCTGACGTAAAAAAACAAACTAATACAAAACAATTACAAACTAATACAAAAGCATCTTCAGATAGTAAACCTAAAAAACTATCATACAAATTACAATTAGAGCTAGAACAATTACCAGCACTACTTGAAACATTAGAAAATGATGTTGAAGCACTACAGACTGAAGTAACAGCCGCTGATTTTTACAAACAATCAAGTGATATTACTCAAGTTAAATTGAACGAATTGGCCCAAGCCGAGTCCAAACTCGAAGTTGCGTTTGAGCGCTGGGAAGAATTAGAAGAATTAAAAGGTTAGTAGTAGGTCATAATGAAAAATAAATTAATCGCATTAGCGGTCGCGGGTGTTTTAAGCCCGCAAATACATGCTGCCACATATAAAGTTGTTGAGTTAGGTAGTGCAGAAACAGCAAAGCATAGTTACGTAACAGATTTTAATGATGATGGTACAGCGATAGGTGTAATTCGCGATAACTATAATTTACCAATTGATATCAGTGCGATAGATTTTGAAGATAATAGCCTAGACAATGCTTGGAAAAATCAAGAGAAATATGAAAAAAGCATAGACAAACAGATTACTTTTACTTTACAAGATATTGAATCTGGTAATATAAACGCAGATGCTCTTAGCTTTATGCTGTCTTTCTTATCTGGTAAAAGAAGCGATCCAAACTGGCAAAAAGTAGATGACACTGTTGTTGTTTCGTTTGACAGTGGTACTCAAGAGCAGGTTATCTTTGACTCACAACTGCTTATCGACTCTGGTGATTACCAATACGATGGTCTGAGTCGTTCTGTGAGAAATAACTTAACTGCAATTTCTGAAAATGGCATAAAGGTAGGTTGGGGTAGCCCAGCTTATACCAAACAAATGTTCACGCCAGATGGCAAAACTCAAGAAGAACTTTTCTACCTTCGTGAATTTGAAAGCCGTGGCATAGTAATTAAGCCAGATGGTAGTCAAATGGTCATTGAACCAGAATTTAATGAACATGGTGGGATGAGCATTATCACCGATATCTCACAAAGAGATGGCGGCGGTTATGTATTAGTTGGTGATGTTTCTACAGGTATTCCAGAAGATCGACAAAAGAACTTAGACGATAACTGTGATGGCAAAGATGAACCTGAAGCTGTATGCGTATGGCTTTATAAAAATCAATCAAATGAATTATTTGATCGTCGCGCTGTAAAGTGGACTTTAGACTCTGAGTTTAACCTTACAAATACTGAGATTTTAGGCTTAGCACTTACACCTGAAGATGATGAAGATTTTGCATTTAAAAGTACTGCTTTAACCGTTAATGCAGAAGGTATCGCTGCAGGTTACTCTCATGTCAGAAGGTACAATAATGACAACAGAATTGACACGATGCCAGTTTACTTTAAAGATGGTGAGGCTACTCAATTTATTAAACAAGAAGATGATTGGTTAGCCGGTCAAGCTTCTGATATTAATGATAATAATATAATTGTTGGTTACGCGAATAAAACAATTAGTGGTACAACTCGTACAAAGTTTTATTACCATGATATTAATACTGGTCAAACAATGTTCCCAGAAGATTATTTCTCTAGCTCAAGCTCAATCGCAAGAGACATAAACAATCAAGGCATAATTGTGGGTGAAGGTGAGACAGAAACGAATACCTCTTCTAACCGTAGAAGAGAAGCTTTTATGTATGAGATTCATGCAGAAAAATTCACTAACATAAATGATTTACTACCGTGTTATGCAAGTAATGGTCAAGATAGATATCCTTACGTTATCGCTGAAGCAACGGGCATCAATGAAAATAATGAAATCATTGGATCTGCAACAAAAACAGTTAAAAAACGTGATAAACAAGGTAACATTGTAATTGATAGTACAGGCCAAGAAGAGTTTGAAAGTGTTGTTGTTGCAGTTAAACTTGTACCAATTGAAGGTGATATTGAAAAATGTCCAACTCAAGCATCTGAAACTTATGAAAGACAAGGCGCAAGTTTCGGGTTCTTAAGTGTATTACTGCTCCCATTAGTTGCTATTCGTAGAAGATTCTTTTTATAAATTTTACGTAAATGCATGAAATAAAAAAACCGCTTAATTGCGGTTTTTTATTTTTAATAATATGAAATTAAACTAGTCTCTATTTATGGCGGTTTTTCCAAGCTCTTCTAACAGAAGTTTGCCATAAGATATCACTGCCAAAATATCCGATTAAAGCAGCTATAGATGCACAAATTAAACTACCTAGCATAAAAGCAGGACCAATAGTTGATAAGCTATCAAGGAGCCATTGAACTGTTGGCTCAAATGAAAAATCTTGACTATTTTGCCCAAGCACTGTTGAACCAACTAAGTATGAACCATAAAAAATAGGCGGCATGGTCAACGGGTTGGTGAGCCAAACTAAAGCAACTGAAAGCGGTAAGTTTACACGAAAAGGAATTGCAAGCGCAGCAGCTAACAGCATTTGAAAAGGAACGGGTATGAAGGCAAAAAATAAACCAATTGCAAAAGCACCTCTTGAAGAGCGGCGATTCAAATGCCATAAGTTTGCATCATGTAATAATGAACCAAATATTCTAAGTGACTTATTATTTTTAATCTTATCGTGATCTGGTAAAAAGCGTTGAATAATTTTTTTTGCCATGACGCTAAAATGTTTCCTTTGAGTCAAATCTGTTGTGGATTTGTTTTTGGGTGCTTATTGTCGCTGTTTGAGTTTAATACTCCAGTCTTTTTTACAATTTTGGCATCTATTTTTCTATTAAGCCTATATTTTAAACGCTTTATAATTTTATCTCTTAGTATTTTAACAGCAGCAGTGTATTTAATGGTTTATTACCATATATTTTATAGTTGGGAGTTACCTCATTATAAAAAAGCTAAAAGCTATCAGTTTAGAGCACAGATAGTTAAAGTATATGCACATTCTATAAATAAAGAGCGTGATTCAAATGTACCACTATATTTTAAAGCTAAGCTACTAAATCTAAATTCAAAGGAAATCAAACAAACTGTATTTATAAATTTAGCTTGGTATAAAACAAAAAATAAGCTTTTACCTTCTGACATTATTACTGGTAATGCTAAGCTTAGACCCTTTAGAACTTTGCAAAACTTTGGAAATACTAATGGAGAATTATGGGCTTTTTACAACCATATTAAAGCGAAAGGATATATAGATTCTAAGTTTAATATTCAAGTTATTAAAGATAATCCTCTAAGTAAAATACAAAAACTAAAGTACACTGTATCAAGTATATTTAACGAATCTAATAACAACTGGTTTTACCAAGCCGTATTATTTGGTAACAAATCTTTGATCTCAATTAAAAATAAAGAGCAGTTTAAAATACTCGGAATAAGTCATTTGTTTGCAATCTCGGGTCTGCATATTGGGATGATGTTTGCTATTGGTTTTTATTGTCTAAAATTTACCTTTAGATTACTTAGTATCCAAGTAAATCAAAAATATAACCTAAATATATTATACACATGTTCGGGCTTAGTATTTTCTGTTATTTATACACTGCTAAGTGGTTGTACGGTTTCTGCAATTCGCGCATTAATCATGTTATGTGTATTTTCATTAATGTATTTGAGAGGCTATCAATACGTTAGCTACAAAGCGTTACAACTAGCACTGATTATATCGTTACTGATGAACCCATTTCAGCTTTTAAATCCTGGTATATATTTTTCATTCTTAGCTGTTTATATATTAATTTTTAGTTATACAAATATAGGATTAAATCACGATACATATTTTAAACGATTTTTATGGCTCATGATAATTCAGTTTAATCTTACAATCGGTTTATTACCGCTAGTATGGTTTTTATCTGATGGTGCCAGTATTGCAGGAATACTTGTTAATTTAATAGCTATTCCTTTAATGGCGTTTTTTATTTTGCCAAGTATTATCACGATTATTTTTTCTTCTATTATCAATTGTTCAGAAAAGTTATTATTGTATTTAGATTATATTTTATCTGAATTATTTTTATATATAACTTCACTTGACTTGTCTGTATTGTGGTTTCAACTAGGAGAGTTAAGCTGGCAATCTTTAATATTAATATATCTAATTTTATTGATGTTTAGTTATCGTCTAACATGGATGTTATTAATTCCGCTTAGTACTTTATTAGCAAACAAACTATCTTACGAATCGCCTTTATGGCAAGTTGATATTTTAGATGTTGGTCATGGACTCAGTATATTAATATCACAAAATAATAAAACCTATGTATACGACCTTGCAGCTAAATATAGTTCAGGTATGAGTGTCGCTCAAACCCAAATCATTCCTTATATTGAAGGACAAAAATTAACTGTAGAACATACTTTGATCAGCCATAAAGATAATGACCATTCAGGGGGTCTACAAGAATGGATAAATTATGGTTTACTAGGGACATTACTAACACCACTGGATGAAAACCAGAACATCACAGCGTGTAAATTAGGTAAAAGTGAATTTGGCATGTTAACTATAAACAATATTGGACCTAAAACAATAAGTAAGTTAACTAATAATAACTCCTGTGTTGTCAGAATAACTGATGGTCGGTTTTCTATACTATTGCCCGGAGATATCCATAAAAATGCAGAAATAGATTTGATAAAGTCTTTAACAGATATCAAATCTACAATTTTGATAAGTCCTCATCATGGGAGTAAAACGTCTTCTAGTATTGAATTTATAAAACAAGTATCTCCATCTTGGGTAATACATTCAAGTGCATTTAATGGCCGTTGGTTAATGCCTCACTATGAAATAGTACAAAGATATGCAGATCTGAATGTTCAACAATTAATCACCGGAATATCAGGTCATATTAGAATAAAAATATTTGAGCATGAATATCTAATTGAAAGTACGAGAAGTAAGCAAAGTTATTGGTTTTTGGTGAATTAACCCATACTTATTTGTAATAGAATTTGGGTTTTATTAGATGCAAGGATACAATAGTACTTCTTGATCATATTTTATATAATTATCAGAGAGTATTTTAATGAGTTCAACCTCATCATTACATTTCAAACGCTTATTAAGTTATGTCAAAAAATTTAAAGTTGTCGCTGCTTTTTCTATTTTTGGCATGTTAGGGTATTCAGCAATGGATGCTTTATTTATTCAACTTATGCAACCATTTATAGATTTAGGTCTCAGTGGTGAAAATACAGAACTTAAATCAGAAACTTTGTCGATGGCACCAATGATTGTCATGTTATTAGTATTTTTTAGAGGGTTATTTAACTACATATCAAGCTACAGCTTAAGTTATGTTGGCTCACAGGTCGTAAGAAGTTTGAGGCAAGAGATATTTGAGCATATGTTACATTTGCCTGTTTCTTTTCATGATAAACACTCTACTGGTAGTTTAATTTCTAAAATAACTTTTGATACTGAACAAGTTCAACAAGCTATAACCAAAGGCATGTTAATTTTAGTCAGAGAAGGTGCTTTTGTTATATTCTTACTTGCAGGTATGTTTTATGTTAGTTGGAAGCTGTCGCTTATATTTCTCATTATTATGCCGTTAGTGGCCATTGTTGTTACGATAGTTTCAAAACGCTTTAGAAAAATATCAACTAATATTCAAAATGCGATGGGAGATGTTACCCGTAGCTCCGAGCAAATGCTAAAAGGACATAAAGTAATTCATAATTTTTCTGGGCAAGAAATTGAAATTGAAAATTTTTCAAAAGTGAATAACAAAAATAGACAACAAAGAGTCAAAATGGATGCTACTAAAGCATTAAGTGTTTCTGTTATTCAGTTATTAGCTGCCAGTTCTATGGCTGTTATTTTATATTTAATGGCGCAACCTTCTATGGTTAATTCGATAACAGCAGGCTCTTTTACTGCATTATTAACATCAATGATGATGATGTTACGACCTCTAAAGCAACTAGCTAATGTGAACAGTGATTTTCAACGTGGTCTTTCTGCAGCAAAAAGCATCTTCGAGATCTTAGATACCCCAGTAGAAAAAGACACAGGTTTAAAGTCAATTTCAAAATCACAAGGCTTAATTGAAATTAAAGACTTAACTTTTGCTTATCCTTCAAAAGAAGAACCAGTCTTAAATAAGCTTAACCTAACTATACAGCCAGGTACGAGCATTGCTTTAGTTGGTCGCTCAGGTTCAGGTAAATCAACCATATCAAATTTATTACCGCGTTTTTATGATGTATCAACTTCTGGCAGTATCTTGCTTGATAAAGTTGCTATTGATGAATATCAATTAAAAGATTTAAGAGCACAATTTTCAATCGTATCCCAACAAGTTATTTTATTTAATGACACGATTAAGAACAATATTTGTTACGGGCATAAGACTGAGTTAACAGAACAACAACTTGTAGAAGTGTGTAAAAAAGCCCATGTTTGGGAGTTTGTAAAGGATTTACCTGAGGGTTTAAATACTATGGCAGGTGAAGATGGCGTAATGTTATCTGGTGGGCAGAGACAAAGAATAGCCATTGCACGTGCTTTAGTCAAAGATGCGCCTATTTTAGTATTAGATGAAGCAACATCAGCATTAGATACTGAGTCTGAAAAATTGATCCAGCAAGCATTAAGCGAGTTGATGCAAAATAAAACTTCAATCGTTATTGCACATAGGTTATCTACTATAGAAAATGCAGATCAAATCTATGTGATAGATTCAGGTAAAGTTATAGAGCAGGGAACACATACTGATTTACTGGCTATAGATGGTGCTTATGCTGGATTAAGCAAAATTCAATCCGGTGAAAACGGATGAGTTTAATAGAAAAAAGTTGGTATAAAAAACACTGGTATTTAAACCCTTTAACTTGGCTATTATTGCCTTTATCTTTACTATTTTGCTTGTTATCAAATTTAAGAAAAGTATTATTTAAATTAAAAATTAAAAAAACAATTACTTCACATGTACCTGTAATAGTTGTTGGTAATATTAGTGTAGGTGGCAACGGTAAAACACCTATGGTTATTTGGTTATGTGAATACTATAAAAAGTTGAATAAAAATGTTGTTGTGATCAGCAGAGGTTATGGCGGTACAAGTGAGTCATATCCCTGTGAGGTTGACCAGCACTCTTCGCCATACGAGTGCGGAGATGAACCTGTATTAATTGCAAAGAGAACACATTTCCCAGTAATTGTTGGGCCAAATCGTATTGAGAATATAAAACTAGCGATAGATAAACATCAACCTGATGTGATCATTTCAGATGATGGTATGCAGCATTATAAAATGGGTAGACAGCTAGAGTTGTGCATTGTTGATAGCAAACGTCAGTTTGGTAATGGACTTTTAATGCCAGCAGGTCCACTGAGAGAAACTAAAAGTAGATTAAAATCAATTGATTTAGTAATTGAAAATGGTGGTAATTCACCACTTCATTATGTACTAGAGCAAGGCGGTTTTTATCACGTTAAAGATAATAAACCTGCTAAATTTAAAAAAGCACAAAAAAGTGGTATTGCGGTATCGGCTATTGGCAACCCAGCGAGATTCGAAACTTCATTGACACAAGCTAATATCAATATTATAGAAAAACATCACTTTAGAGATCATCATAAATTTACAATTGATGATTTTACACATGATTCAAATATAAATATTTTCATGACAGAAAAAGATGCGGTAAAATGTAAGTCATTCGCAAAGGATAATTGGTATTATCTAAAAGTAGATGCCAAACCCAATGCTCTAACTCATGAAAAATTAATAAAATTACTTAATACGCTCACTTAAAAAGAGAAAAGAGAACCTTATGGCTTTTGATAAAAAACTATTAGAAATACTGGCTTGCCCTGTCACTAAAGGTAAATTGATCTTAGATAAAGAAAATAGTGAATTAATAAGTACACAGGCAAAACTTGCGTATCCAATCAATGATGATATTCCTGTTTTACTTGAGACTCAAGCACGAGAGCTTAGCCATGAAGAGATTGAAAAATGGCATTCGTAGTTGTCATTCCAGCGCGTTTTGCATCAAGTAGATTACCAGGTAAGCCTTTAGCAGATATCTGCGGTAAACCTATGATCCAACATGTTTATGAAAAAGCATGTCAGTCAGGTGCAAGTAAAGTTGTGATCGCAACAGACCATCAAGATGTCTTTAATATCGCTCAGGGTTTTAAGGCACAAGTTGTTATGACTAAAGATTCACATGAATCTGGCACTGAAAGACTTGCTGAAGTAGTAGATATTTTAAATTTATCTAAAGATACTATCGTAGTGAATGTTCAAGGCGATGAGCCGCTATTAGCCCATGAAAATGTTGACCAAGTTGCTGCTTTATTAGCTGATTCATCGGCACCAATGGCAACATTAAGTGTTGCTATTAATGAGGTAGAAGAAGCTTTTAACCCTAATGCAGTAAAAGTTGTTAGCGATAATGATAATAATGCACTTTATTTTTCTCGAGCAACCATTCCTTACGACAGAGAACGTTTTTTAGCGAATGATACAAGCAAAATAAAAAATAATGAAATTGGTGATTTTTATCAAAGACATGTTGGTATTTATGCTTATAGGGCTGGCTTTATTAATGAATATATCACACTTGATCCTTCGCCACTTGAAAAGATTGAAGCGCTTGAGCAGTTAAGGGTTTTGTTTCACGGTAAAAAAATAAAAGTTCAAACAGCTAAGATTACTCCTGAAGCGGGTGTTGATACACCAGAAGATCTAGAGCGTGTTGTCAGTTTTCTTACAGCTAAAAGTTCATAATATATATTGATGATAGAACAACTTAATATCCTTTATGATCATAAAGATTTTGTCATTTTTGTAAAACCGCCAGGTTTAAGTTTTCATAGTGAAGACGGTCCTGGCTTTGTTGTAAAAGCAGAAGAACAATTACAAACAAAACTATTTTCAGTTCATAGATTAGACAAGGTAACATCAGGCCTAATTATTTTAGCTAAAAATAAAGTTGCTGCCGCAAAGTTTACTGAGCTGTTTACAACAAATAGCCAGAATGAAAAACAAATTGAAAAGTTTTATATTGCATTAAGTACTCAAAAACCAAAAAAAAAGCAGGGTTGGATAAAAGGCGATATGGCAAAATCCCGTAGAGGTGCTTTTAAATTACTAAACTCGAATACAAATCCTGCAGTAACACGTTTTTATTCTTACTCAGTACAACCTGGAATTCGCGCTTTTTTACTTAAACCTTATACAGGTAAGACACATCAATTAAGAGTTGCCTTAAAAAGTTTAGGTTCTCCAATTTTAGGAGATGCACTTTACGCATGTAAAGAACAGACTGACCGAGTTTATTTACATGCATTTGCGCTGAGATTTAAGTGGAACAGTGAAACAATCCAACTGATAAACTGGCCTGAACAAGGTGAACACTATGTGTCTAATGAATTCAAAATGTTGAATCAAAACTTGTCACAGCCTTGGAATTTAGATTGGTAAGTTAACAAAATGAAGATAATAGTATGAATGAAAGTAGTAAAATGCGTTTTGGTGGAATTCAAAGATTATATGGTGAGCAACAAGCTGATTTACTGATGCAAGCTCACTTTTGTGTCATTGGTATTGGTGGTGTTGGCAGTTGGGTTGCTGAAGCACTCGCTAGAACGGGTTTAGGAAATATTACATTAATAGATCTTGATGATTTATGTGTAACCAATATCAATCGACAGATCCATGCGCTAACAGATACAATTGGAGAGTCAAAAACCGAAGCTATGTCAGCACGGCTCAAACAAATTAATCCTGAAATAAATGTCACTGAAATTGATGACTTTTTAACAACGGATAACTTATTTGAATATATCAATGGTTTTGATTATGTAATCGACTGTATTGATCAAGTAAAGGTAAAAGCTGCGCTAATTTATCATTGTAAACGCAACAAATTACCGATAATTACTATGGGTGGTGCAGGTGGACAAACTGATCCTAGTGAAATAAAATTTGGTGATGTTGCCAAGACAACAAATGATCCCTTACTGTCTAAAGTAAGATATTTACTTAGAAAACAATATAACTTCACTACAAATCCAAAACGAAAATTTGGTATAGACTGTGTCTTTTCTACGGAACAATTAGTTTATCCAAGTAAAGATGGTTCAGTATGTACTACTAAACAAAATGCTGATGGGTCTTTAACCATGGATTGTGCTAACGGTTTTGGTTCAGCAACTATGGTTACCGGTAGTTTTGCTTTCTTTGCGGCTTCTAAATCTATCAGAAAATATTTAGATAAACAATTAAGATCTGTGAAGTAAAAATTACGGATTTAAAATTTAGCGCTATAATTAAATAACACCTTTAGAACCAAGGTTTTATATTTTATAAAATATCATCTGTTATTTTTTATTTTTCGCTAATGAGTCTATTAACGATACCATTCTTTGATTTAGCTTTGTGGTTTGATGAAACTTAGTTGAAGCCAATAACTCACAATTTACTTTGATTGCGGGAGATAAAAATATATCCCCTTGCTCATTTAATTTTCCAAAATAAAAAATTTTACACAATGCTATCAAGGACAAGGTTATTTAACATCATGGAAATTACAAAACGATTTCCCTAAATCCCTGATAACTAGTTTTATTGCTCATTGCTTATATAATCAAGGCTTTTCATTAAAAGATTATAAACACATGAAAATAAAAGGAAGTGATCATCAAGCACTTGTTTATCAATTAGAGCTAGTGATAAAGTAACTGAACTTAATTTAATAAAGTTCATCACCGTGAAAAACAATTTATCTGAGCAAGCAGTAAATCGTATTGCTTATGTTTTATCAAAATCTATCTCAGACTTTGATCAACATACATTTAAAACACATGCCTTGTTAGGCTTAGATAACCTAGAGTTGAAACAGCGGGTAACACATTTAATTCACGTTATGCATATTTTTTTACCTGATGACTTTGAGACAACGGCTGAAATTTTATTATCTGTAAAATCAAATTGGGACTATGGTGATCCAGATGATAGTTATAATAGTTTCGCAGCTTGGCCAATGATAGATTACGTCAGTACTTATGGACTAGCGCATAAAGAAACGTCATTAAATTTACTAAAAAACCTCACATGTTTATTTTCATCTGAATTTGCAATCAGACCATTTATTGTTAAGTATCCAGAATATTGTTTTGAACAGTTTAGAATATGGATCAATGATGAAGATGAACATGTTAGGCGACTGGTATCAGAAGGTACAAGACCTAGATTACCTTGGGGCTTGCAACTTAAATCATTTATAGTCGATCCTACTCCCAACCTAAATTTATTAACACATCTGAAGTCAGATCCCAGTTTGTATGTAAGGCGATCGGTGGCAAATCATTTAAACGACATTGCAAAGGACAATCCCGATGTTGTTATTAAAGTATGTAAACAATGGCAAAAACATAAACTAAATAAACAAGAAAAATGGGTTATTCGGCATGCTACACGTAGTTTAGTAAAAATGGGTAATGAAGATGTGTTCAGATTACTCGGTTATACTGATAATCCACAAGTGAAAATTAAAGACTTCAAGTTAAACAATCATAAAATAAATAGAGGAGAAGACTTAAATTTTGATTTTAACTTAACATCACACAGTAATAGAAACCAAAAAATTGTTGTCGATTTTGCAATTCATTTTGTTAAAAAAAATGGTAAAACAACTGCAAAAGTGTTCAAACTAAAATCATTCACGATAGAGGCAAAAGCTGATGTGGATTTATTTAAGAAACATTCGTTTAAGGAAATATCGACAAGAAAATACTATATCGGCACACATAAAATAGAAATATTAGTTAATGGACAAACAAAGGCAACAAAACACTTTGATCTGATATAAGTTCTGTTAAACTGCGGACAAAATTAGTGTAGGTGGAGTAATATATGGGTTTTTCAACCTTAGGCATAAACGAAGATTTATTAAAAGCAGTAGTAGCACAAGGCTATAAAGAACCAACACCTATACAGGCTTCAGCTATCCCAGCAGTGTTAAAGGGTAAAGATGTTATGGCCGGAGCTCAAACTGGTACTGGAAAAACAGCTGCTTTTGCTTTGCCACTATTACAAAAGACTATAGAAAACAAACAACAGAACCTTGTAATAAAAACATTAGTTTTGACACCAACACGAGAGTTAGCGCAACAAGTACATAATAGCTTTGAAACTTACGCACAATTTACTGATATAAAATCTACTTTAGCCTACGGTGGTGTCAGTATAAAAACACAAGTAAAAGCGTTAAAAGCAGGTGCTGATATATTAGTTGCAACGCCTGGTCGCTTATTTGATCATATTGTAAATGGAACAGTAGATTTAAGTCATGTTGAATATTTAGTATTTGACGAAGCAGACCGTATGCTAGATATGGGTTTTATTGATGAAATTAACAGGATTTTAAAACGACTACCACCTAAGCGCCAAACATTATTATTTTCAGCGACCTTCGACGAAGCGATTTTTAAATTAAGTAAAACATTACTTAAAAATCCTGAGTTGATAGAAGTTAACGAAAGAAACAAAGCGACTACACAAGTGGAGCAAGTTGTATATAATGTTGATGCTGATAGAAAAAGGGAATTAGTATCTCATTTAATAGGGTCTAAAAATTGGCAACAAGTTTTGATTTTTACACGAACAAAACAAGGAGCGGATGAGCTTGCTAAAGAGATGTGTAAAGATGGGTTAAAAACACAATCAATTCATGGTGATAAATCTCAAGGTGCACGTGAAAAAGCATTATTAGAATTTAAATCGGGTAAAACTCGTGTATTAGTTGCTACTGATGTTGCCGCGCGAGGTTTAGATATTGAACAACTCTCGTACGTTATTAACTATGAACTACCTTATATAGCAGAAGATTATATCCATAGAATAGGGCGTACAGGTCGCGCAGGGAGTACTGGATTAGCAATAAGTTTATTAAGTCCTGACGAAAATTGGTTGTTGGAAGAAGTCGAAGCTGTGTTAAAAGATCGCCTTCCACAACAATGGCTTCCAGGTTATGAACCTGATTTAACAAAAAAACCAACTAAGGATGACTTTAAAAATACTCGTTCAGCTCAAAAACGCAGAACCAAAAAACGTGCAAGTGGTGAAAAAACAGGTAATAATAGAAGAAGACGTTAATATAAGTTCATAAATAAATGATGGTCTTATAAGCTGTCATTTATTTTATCTTTATCAACCGCTTCAAATGGTTTTGACCTTATCTCATCAAGACCATATTGTCATTTATCTTTTAAAACTTTAAGTAAACTGATAGCTATACTATGATTATGTGGTGCAATTTTTAATACCTGTGATAAAGAATTTAGAGTAGGGCGCATTTTATTCTTTTTATAAAATTCAACTGCCATGGTATTTAATTATTAGGTGCAAAATGAATTTCAGTTCTTTCTTCGCTTTCTTGCTCAATAACAGACTCTTCTCTTTGGCCAAGATCATGAAATATCTTAACTTTATCTAAATTTTCTTCAATAGAAAGTCTTAATCTTTAAGCCATTGATTTTTCGTATTTTAAAGCATAAAGTCGCGCTTTTAACCACAATAATCGCTTCTTTATACATAGTTATATCATCATAGTCATGTCCAAGGGTTTACATAAATGTATCTGTTTGGTTTTAAGATACTGAAAGATTTTTCATCTGTTACTGTTGAAGCGTAATCAACTCCATCTCTTATCACATTTAGCTGAAGTTCAGGATTGTCATGAATAGAATTTTTTTCATATTTAGCCATGTTTTTTATTTCTTTCAATATTTATTAGGGCCAATTCAGTCGCTTTCTTAATTTCATCGTAAGCAAATCATACTCTTCATATCTCTACATGATATTGTGCTAGTAGATCATAAGTTACACAACGTGTATCAGGTTGACTAATTAGTGTTTCTAACAAATCCAAATTCAAAAAAACTACGTCTCAAAGTATTACGGATAAGAAGGTTATCATCAATGATTAAAACATGCAGTTTACTAAAATTTGAAAGTTCATTAAGCTCATCCGTATAATTTAAATTCAAGAAACCAAGCAAAAATATAAAATTCTTATATAAACTATAGTATTAAATAACAAAGTAGGCGTGTTTATTTGAATATATTTAGGTGATTAGCTTTATGTAAACACTTTAAAATCTTATTTAACATAACATGAATTATAGGCCATTATATATATCTACTGGCATACTAATAGTTAGTACTCTTTTGTCAGATATGCTGATTTGCTTAACACTGTTAAAATGTCCAGTACTAGACAGTATCGGACATTTTGATGTTTTAATATTATATAATAATCATTATCTTGAGCTAATTTTATTCTTAGCTTAATATAAAAATAATTATCGTTTGATGTATAAATTTATGAATTCAATAATAAACTCAGTATTAAATGACATCTCATCAGTTATTTTTGGTAAAGAAAAACAAATTAAATTAGCCATATCTTGTTTATTAGCGCAAGGCCATTTGTTGATTGAAGATTTACCAGGCATGGGAAAAACATCTTTATCACATGCATTAGCAATCTCTTTAGGCCTTTCATATCAGAGGATCCAGTTTACAAGTGATTTATTACCATCCGATATCATTGGTACATCAATCTTTGATATAAAAACACAAGCATTTAGCTTTCATAAAGGCCCTATCTTTAATCAAGTTATTCTCGCTGATGAAATAAACCGTGCAGGCCCAAAAACTCAAAGTGCATTATTAGAAGCCATGGAAGAAAATCAAGTTAGTGTTGATGGACATAGTTACTTATTACCACAACCATTTTTTGTGATCGCAACGCAGAACCCCGTTCATCAAGCCGGTACTTATCCTTTACCTGAATCACAATTGGACAGGTTTTTAATGCGTATTACACTTGGTTACCCGGGAATTGAAGCTGAAAAAAAGATAATTCTAGGAATTGATAACAATATAAACAACATTAAAAAAAGTTTAAAAGAATATCAATTCAGAGACTTACAAAATATAGTGAAATCAGTAAAACTCAGCGAACCAGTTCTTGATTATATTTTAGCATTGGTTAACCACAGCCGATTAGTTGGGCGATATCCCATGCCTTTATCACCTAGAGCCAGTATAGCTCTGAGCCGTGCAGCTCAAGCATGGGCATTTATAAATGGTCGAGATTTTGTAACGCCTGATGATGTTCAAGCTATATTTCCAAGTGTTGTTGAACATCGACTAAATGTAAATTCGGGTATAAACCAAGGAGATCTTGCATCAGAGTTGCTAAAAGAAGTTAAAGTGCCAGTTTAGATGAAATCAATATTTAACGAATTTAAAAACAAACTAAATCAATTTATCAATAATACATTGTTAAAGCGTAAACATAATAAAAGCAATTTAGTTTTAAAACATCATAATATTTATGTTGTTCCCACTAAGTTTGGATTATCTTTTTTATGTTTTAATATTTTGATTTTTATTTTAGGAAGTAACTATCAAAACAATCTTATTTTATTAAGTGCATATTTATTAATATCATTTTTTATTATTAGTATTTTGCAGAGTTATTTTAATTTGATGAATACGCAAATAACGTTCTCTTCTGCAGAAGATGGCATTGAGAAAACAGGTTATAATTTATCATTTTTGATTTCAAATCCAAGTATGGCATATAGTTTAATAATTCAGTCTCAAAATAATGAAACACTCATTGAAACTATCAGTAAAGATCATAAAAATATAAAGATACAAGTTGCTGGCTTAAAACGTGGGAAGCATAAAGTAGCCCGATTAAAAATATTATCTCGTTATCCATTTGGATTGATGTCTGTATTTAGCTATAGTATTTTTCCAAAAACGGTATATATCTACCCTACTCCATTGCCAATAATATCACATGGTATGACCTTATCAGATCAAGGCGATCAAAAAGATGATCTTTTTGTCAAAGGATCTAATGAGTTTTATGCTATTAGAGAGCATCAAGTTGGCGAAGCTTTTTCACGAGTTTCATGGAAACACTATGCAAAAACGCAACAATTTTTGGTAAAGGAATTTACAGAATCTTACTCGGGTGATTTTATTTTTAATTTATCAGATATGCCTGGAGATTTTGAAACTAAGTTAAAACATTTAAGCTATTTATTGTATCAAGCCCATCATGATGAATTAACTTTTGGACTCAACTTGCCTAACTGTAAAATACCCGCTGAAAAAGGTTTTCATCATTTAGAATTATGTTTAAGAGCGTTAAGTGAGGCATAATAAATTGAACATCTCCTTTTTATCAATTAATTTCAAAAAAATTGAATTATTACAGTCTATTACACTTATCATAATTGTTTTTTTACTATCTGAATTTATATCTCTGACATTTATTTCTGTTGTTTTTTTATTAGCGCTTTGGTCGTTAGCAATCGCACTTAATCAAGTAAAAAAACCAGGCGTTATCGCTGGAAATATTTTAGCAATGTTGACTTCTGTAGGTTTATTTATAGATATAGGTTTTAGCGATACAGTTAATTTATTTGTGGCTATGTTGTTATTGTCTACTGTATTGAAACAATTAATTTCAACAACGTTATTCCATTTTAAAACAGTTTGTTTAATCCATTTATTTTTAATTGCGAGTGTCTATTTATATCAACAATCTTTATATACAAGTCTGTTAACTTTTATCTTTTTAATTGCAAATATAGCAACGTTAAACTTAATTATTAGACCTAATCAAAAATTAAATAACGCCTTAAGTCTAGCAAGTAAATCTTTATTAATGAGTTTACCAATTGCATTTTTGTTGTTTATATTATTACCAAGATTACCTTCATTTTGGAGTTTACCAGGCCCAGGGATTGCAAAAACCGGATTAAATGAAAATATTGATCCCTTTAGTATTTCAAAACTTTCCAATTCTAGTGAACTAGTTTTTAGAGCTAATTTTAAAGATAAAAAACCTTCTGCACCGTACTATTGGCGCTCCATGGTACATGAAGAGTTTTCTGAGCAAACATGGAAGATTACGCATAGAGCAAAAACGACAAACAGAAATAACATTGCTAATAGGGATTCAGAATATAAATATGAGATTATTGCTGAAAAGTCAGGTTTGCATTGGCTATATGCATTAGATTATGCCCAAAGTAATACACAATTTGTTGAAAATAAATATGCCGGTGTATTAGCACGGAATAAAAACTTATCGCAAACTTTTAAATATAATGTTTCAAGTTTTAAAATAGAAAATATTAAAAAACTCAGTTCTTATGATCGTAATATTAATTTGCGTTTAATATCGGGTTCTAATCCAAAAAGTATTTTAATCGCTAAAGAGATTCAGCAGATATCTGACACGGATAAAATGTTTTTTAATAACCTGTATCAATATTTTATCAATCAAAAATTCGTATATACCCTAGAGCCCCCTGCACTTTATGGCACTAATAAATTAGACCAATTTCTTCTTGAATCAAAAAAAGGCTTTTGCGGTCATTATGCCAGTTTATCTGCTTTTATGTTCAGAAGTGTCGGTATCCCAGCTCGGGTAGTATCGGGTTATCTTGGTGGAGAACTATCAACGGATAAAAATTATTTAAGTGTTTTTCAATATGATGCCCATGCTTGGACCGAAGTATGGTTAGAAAATAAGGGCTGGACGAGATTTGATGCAACATCTGTTGTATCCCCTGATAGACTCTATGGATCATTATCTCAAAGTGAAGCAAATAAAGAAGAGTTTTTACGTAACTTAGATTTTGGTTTGTTAAGTCTACAAAACTTCCCTATGTTAAATTGGGTTAGGCTTAATTTAGATTCAATAGATTTTATGTGGACAAACTGGATATTAGGTTTTAATTCACAAGAACAAAAAGGATTATTAGAAAGTATTTTTGAATCTAATCTATCATTAAAAATTGCGGTAAGTATTTTATCGGGATTGGCTTCTATTTTGATTTCTATTTATGCTTTTATGATTTGGACAAAAAGAGAAAGGTTTAATATACCATTAGAGCGAGAATTTAATGATTTAAAACTATGGGGTGAGAAAAACCAGATCCCTTTAGGATCTGGAGTCACACCGCAAGCTTATTTACTATTATTGGTTAACAAGTTTGAGATTAAATCAAAATATATTAATCAATTTATAAATTTATATATTGATACTCGGTATAAACAAATACCTTTAACTATTGAGAATCAAAAATATGCTAAGCATTTGGTAAAAATAATAACCAAGAATTAATTTTGATTGCTTAATTTAAAGAGGTCTTTAAACACCCATGCAGGGCCAATTAGCAAAAAGCTTAAATCATCTAAAAACGAAGGTTTTTCACCTTCAATTTTATGACCTACAAATTGAAATATCCAAGCTATGATGAATAATCCAGCCGATATTTCAAATATATAGGGTGTCATAAACTGTATAATAGCCAAAGAAATACCTGTATATAAACACATGTATAAGCCTAAATATTTATTTAGTGTAAAGTAAAATGCCATCGCTGCTACTATACAAACGCTTAATATAACTGTGCCGATAAGTGATGGTATTGAGTAAATGAAGCCTATAACACTTAAATAGATAATGGGAACTGCAATTTTGTGTATTATGATATTGGTATGGTTTTGATGGCTTTGACCATATAAATCAAACCATTGATTAAGGTTTTTCATATTTTTGCCTTATTATTGTTCTAGTGTATTTACACTAGAACAATTTAAGCATGATATCTAGTCATTAAATCCATTTAACATAGAATCGCATACAACGGGTGTTGGTTTATACTCATCATTAACTGCTACAAATGTAAAAGAGCCGGTTATTGCTAAATGTTTATCATCTTTATGCGTCGTTTCTAAGAATATTTGTATATCAACTTTCAAACTTGTATTACCAACATGTGCAACAGTTGCTACTAATTCAGCAAATGTCCCTGCAGGAATTGCTTCTTTAAAGTCAACACGATCTGAAGATATGGTTACTAATGGTTTACGGCAAAATCGTGTTGCGCAAATAAAAGCAACTTCATCCATCCAAGCTAAGGCATCGCCACCAAATAATGTATTGTGATGATTTGTTCTACTTGGAAAAACTGTTTTGGTAATTTTAGCAGAATGCGCATTTTGAGTTGTTTCAAAAAAAATTATTAATATTACTTATTTGTAAATTTACTGGCAGACACGTGACTCATAACAAGCGCAGGATCTAAACGGACTTGCTTCCAGTTTAAACGCCAATCTAAATGTGGTCCAGTAACACGCCCTGTTGCACCTATTTTTGCGATTTTATCTCCGGTGTTAATTTCTTGACCCAATTTAGCCGTCACTTCACTTAAATGAATATAAGTTGAAGTAATACCAAAACCATGATCTATGATCAAAGTACCACCAGAATAATATAAATCAGAATGCGCAAAAACGACTTTACCAGGCAAAGGAGAATAAACTTGTGTGCCAGTTTTGTTGGCAATATCTAAACCAAAATGAGGTCTTTTTGGTGTGCCATTAAAGTATCTTTGACTACCATAAACGCCAGAGATCCTTCCTGAAGCCGGTCTGTAAACAGGTTTGAGAAAATCTAATCTATTAGATAAAACATTTCTGGCTTTTCTTACTGCTTGTGCTTCTTTTTTTGTTCTTGCTAATACTGATTTAGGTGGAGAGACATATTTTTTTGCCACCCCCTCTATTTTATCAATTTTATAATCGCGTTTTGTGATAATAAATGATTGGTTATGCTCTGAGCCATCTGAATCTTTCCAGGTAAGCCTATGGTCTAATTTTGCATCACGACCAAAACCAAATACAAAAAACCCTTTTTTTGACAGTTTAAGCTCAGTGTCATTAAACTTTACCGACTGTGCATTAGGAAGTGATCCTGTCACCATACCACCTTGAATTAAATTACCTTTGAGTTCAAGTGCACTAACAGGAAAATTTATTAAAATCGCAATTGATAATACTGTTTTTTTGAGCATGTTATCTATTACCTTTGGCATATCTAATATTAAAAATTATGCGTATGCAATTGCGCCTTTGCCGACACCTTCATATGCCACAACTTTAAAGTCAGAGGTTTGATTGCTTATTTTAAGTTCGTTAGCGATGTATTGAGCGATGCACTCAACAGTTGTATCTACAGGCAAAATCTCACAGTCAGACTGACTGATACTTAATTCAAAATAACCTTGTGGTGCAACGTAAGCAAAATTAAGAGCGTCCTCAACAGGTTTTATAAACTTAAGTGATTCCGCAGCAATTAAATCTTCTTTACTGCCTAAATAAATATCTTCCCATCTAAGGGCCCATTCTTTTTGAAGACGAACACTTTTCATATCATTTTCAAAAATACCAATTGTTGATCTATGACCATGAACGATACGCTGGCAGTTACCATCATGCTTTTTAAGGCCATGACTATAATGATAATAAAAACCATTTATGTGTTCAGCTCTAAGATCAAGTTCAATTTTTTTAATATTACTTGGCATTTTAGGCATTATTTGATCTATCAAAAACTTTGATACTACTTTCTCATCTATATGTTCGCTGTCTAGTGAACAGAAAGCTTGTGAAGGTGCACTGATGTTAATAGTTTTATTGTCAGAGTATTTAAAACTGACATTTGTTTGTGTATTTGACTCTAAAATTTTTACTATTGTTTTGTTGGTTAAAGCAAGTTTATGATCTAACGTATCATCAATGATTGTTTTGATTTGTTTTTTAACTAATCCAAAATCTAATACCATGGACTCGTCATTTAAATCACCATGAAGTGTCATATCGACGATCCAACTTTCACCTACTGCACCTCTTTGATCACAAAGATAAGAAAAATCAATAACAGTAAGGTCGTTTACAAAAAGGATCATGGATTGCCTATTAGCTTAATTATTTAAATGAAAATTATTCAGGCATCATTATAATTGTTACAAGGGTTATAAATACAGCAAAAACTCCCCTTTTTATGCTTTTTTTATCAAAAAACAACTGTTCGGAGTTGTTAAGCTTACAACTGTTCGCTAAAGTAGCTGCAATTTTATTGAACAAGTGAAATAAGTAGACAATGGAACAACAAAATAGTTATACAAAAGAAGAACTGATCCAATGTGGTAATGGTGATTTATTTGGTGAAGGTAACTGTCGTTTACCAAGTGATAACATGTTAATGATGGACCGCATCATCGAAATCAATGATGACGGTGGCGAATACGGTAAAGGTGTAATCGTTGCTGAACTTGATATCGACCCTTCGCTATGGTTCTTCGATTGTCACTTTAAAGGCGACCCTGTAATGCCTGGTTGTTTAGGTCTTGATGCAATGTGGCAATTAGTTGGTTTCTTCTTAGGTTGGTCTGGTGGTCCAGGTTCTGGTCGTGCTTTAGGTGTGGGTGAAGTAAAATTCACAGGTCAAATCTTGCCCTCAAATAAAAAAGTAACTTATCGTCTAGATATGAAACGTGTTATCAAACGTAAATTATTTATGGGCCTAGCTGACGGTACAGTTTCTGTTGATGGTCGTGTTATCTATGAAGCAAAAGATTTAAAAGTTGGTTTATTCCAAGACACAACAAGCTTCTAATTTTTAGTTATAAATATATAAATTAAAAGCCGCTTACTTGTAAGCGGCTTTTTTATGATTTTTATTTTTAGATCAAAAATGTCCCTTTCGGGACATTTTCTCCAATTCTTTTTTGTTTAAATTTTGGTAAAATTATACTTTAAACATATTACGACTTTCTATGGCTTCTCGCCAACCCCCGAGCCACTGAGATCTTGGGTCTAAACTTTGATACGGACACATTTCTTTTGATCGTCCAGCTAAACCCGCTTTAAAGCCTTGAGTATGTGCTCTCTCAAGACGATCTCGTTTCTGTCTCTTCATAGGTAACGTCCTCACCTTATTATTGATATATGTGATGTTTAACACACCACTGTTTAACAAATAGTTAATAAATACGTTAATTACAACAAATAAACTTCTTTAAATGCACAATAAATAATAACACTTTGAATTATAAAGCATTTTATTTTTAATTAATTATATAATAATTAAGATTATCATTGTGTCTGACTACTAGAAAAACATATAATTTAGGCAAGATCAATGATCTTTTTTACAATTTTAATAAGTTTTTTTGACAGTTTTTGTAAGTGCTTGCTTCTACGAATAATTCAAAAATTTCAATGTATTTTCTTAGGATTTTTAGGAAAGAAAAACTCAGGTTGTCTCTCACACAAATCAAATTCACGTGTATTTTTATAAGGTAATTTCATAAATCCGGCTACACCAACCGATTTTATTTTTACAATATTTTGCATGATTTTTTGTAATAAATTTGAAAATTGATTTTCTTTTTCAGGATCTAATAATCTGTAATAGTGATGTACTTTAAGTCTATCAGGGAGAGATTCAAATATAATACAACCCGTATGGTGTATTTGGTTTAATGCAAACACACATTTTAATACTTCTTTGGGCAGTTTTAATTGCTCATCAGGGTCATTACCATCCTCAAAATACGAATGTGGCCTATTTAATTCGTTTAAAGCCACAGAACTCATTACTTGATATTCTAATTGCGCAATTTCATCAAATATAAAATTTCCTTTGTCATTTTTTTCTATTTGTATTGTTTTTCTTGCATCAAATAAACAACATTTAAATAGACCTTGTTGCTGTATCCCCTGTGCAAGTTTAACTGTGTTATTAATCGCTGAAGAAAATGAATGCTCTAGGTTTTTTTGATGTAAAATTAAGCTAGATTCAATAAATAGTTGTTTTTCTTTCCAATGAAAACTCAATCCCCCTACAACCGGAAACTTTGCTAATCTGCTAATTGAAGCTAGGAAAGCTTTTTCGGTATCGCCCGTATCAAGTAAAAACTCTCTATAATACCTGTCTAACTGGGCATCATTAACATCTAATAAAGCCTGTTTTTTATCAGCAATCCTTAAAAAGGATTTACGCGAGCTATACACAACTGTATCAGGTAAGTCTTTTAATTCGTTGTGCCAAAAAGGAATAAATGACTTAGTTTCTTTTTGTGCTATTTCTGGCAGGTAGGCTTTTGCCATATTTGGCATATTTTTCATAAAGTAATCACCAGCTTTATCGCGTATTACTTTGTCTTTTGACAACATACCATCAATTACTTTGGCCAGTTCAACCGGTAAACCTAAACTGGATGCTGGGATCACTTGTGCTCCAAATCGACAAGATTGCGCTGATGCTAAGGCATAAAGTGTTGAAGCAACACCTTGTTCATCAAACCTTGGCGAGGATTTAGCGCCCTCCATTTGTTCATCACCAATAAAATAAACATCTCCCATTCTTGCATTTGAATGCTGCGTATCAGAGGACATTAGGTCCATAATATTTGACGCAATACCATTACCATAGCTATCTTGTTGTGCAAAAACAGAGGAGCCCCAATCAACTAAAGACAATTGGTCAGATTCCTCTAACCATACTAAGTTAGACGGTTTTACATCTCCGTGAACTATTGGACTAAGCGTCATACCTTGCTTATTCTCTCTTAAATCAACTAATACATTTCTTAATTTAAGTGCAAGATCAGTTATAAATCGTGCTGATAATTTGCCCTTATTAAGTGAAACTTGTTCTAAATTAATACCAGGGGCCCTTGCCATCATAAGGATGCCTTGCTTCTTTATTCTCTCAAATGCATAAAATTTTGGAACTAAAGGGTTATCAACTTGAGACAACATATAAGCTTCATCTTCAAGCCTGTCTCTAACACTTTGTGCTAGGGTAATACGTGAGAATTTAAATACCCATTGGCTAGGGGGGGTGACATGAACATCCGTACCAGAGAATACAAAACCAAAAGCACCAAAGCCTATTTCTTCTACATCTTTATAACCGAGTAATTCAAGCTGTTTAATACAAATTTTTAACCATTGTTTATGTTTTTTTGCGTCCGTATGCGACAACAAATATATGGATTGTTCTTCATTAATATAAAAGTTGTGAATTTTTTTCTTTTCAGGCATCACTAATCAATTTAATTGTAGGTAATAAAAAAGGCAGTTTTCACTGCCTTTATATCAATATTCTCTTTAAAATGATATCACTAATCATTTCTCAATTGTAATTGCTAACTGCGTATTAAATTATCACCTTGACCAATCCATTTGTAAGTCGTTAGTGCATCTAAGCCCATAGGGCCCCTTGCATGTAATTTCTGTGTAGAAACCGCAACTTCAGCACCTAAACCAAATTGAGAGCCATCACTAAAACGTGTGCTTGCATTGACATAAACAGCCGCAGAATTAACAGCCATAACAAATAAGTCTGCATTTTTAATATTTTGAGTTAATATGCCGTCAGAGTGCGCTGTTGAATGTGCTCTAATATGTAAAATAGCGTCTTGTACGCTATCAACCACTTTTATACCTAAAGTAAGACTCAACCATTCAGTATCGTAACCATCAATCTCAATCGGAGCAATACGCTTATCAATAGTAATGCTTTCTGGGCACCCTTTTAAGAACACATCCTTTTTTCCAAGCCTAGCAATTAATTTAGGGATAAAAGTGTGTGCAACTTCTTTATGTACTAATAGTGTATCCAAAGCATTACATACACTTGGTCGTTGTATTTTGGCATTTTCAATAACAGCTAATGCTTTAGATTGATCGACATCAGAATCAACAAATAGATGACATATACCAATACCACCAGTGATCACTGGGATCGTGCTGTTTTCAGTACATACTTGTTGTAATTTTTGACCACCACGTGGAATGATCATATCGATGCACTTGTCCATTTTAAGTAGTTCAAGTATCAGCGCGCGATCGGGATCTTTAATTAATTGTACACAATTTTCATTAAAACCAACTGATACAAGTGCTTGTTTTATTATTTTTATTAAAGTGATATTTGAATTAAGCGTCTCTTTACCACCACGTAAAATACATGCATTCCCTGTCTTTAAAGTAAGGCTTGCAATATCTATTGTCACATTGGGTCGCGCTTCATAAATAACACCAATTACACCTAAAGGTACCGTACGTTTTTTAAGAAATAATCCATTTTCAAGTTGTTTACCATCAAATTCAGCACCGACAGGGTCATCAAGGTTTATAACAGTGTCTATATCAGCACAAATTGTATCTAAGCGCTCAGATGTTAGTAATAACCTATCTAATAAAGATTCATTTAAACCATTACTTCTACCTGCATTCATATCTAATTCATTTGAAGATAATATTGATTCTTTATTATCTAAAATATGATTTTTGATTGCTGTCAAAGCAGCATTTTTTTGAATAGTTGAAGCCTGTAATAAATCAAAACTTGCCAGTTTTGCCGCTTCAGCGATATGTGTTAACATTTTTCATTCCCGTTGAGTGATTCTATTTAAAACTTTAAATTTCAATGACTACAAGGTCATCTCTATGAATGATGGTTGTGCCGTTTATAAAACCCAGCTCATTTTTTATATCTTCTGAATGCAAGCCTTTTATTTTTTGAAGTTCAAGTGAATTATAGCTAGTGATACCTTTGGCAATAGTTTTATCATTCAAATTTTTAATTTCAATTAAAGATGAAGAATTAAATTCACCTTTAATACTCAATACTCCTTTAGCTAATAGGCTTGATCCTTTGTTTAAAAGCGCATTTTGAGCACCATCATCAACAATTACACTACCTAATGTAGCAGGACCTGCTAAAATCCATTGTTTACGACCTTCAATAATGTCGTCCATCACTTTAAAACGTGTGCCAACAGTTTTTTCATTCACTAAATCTGTAATAATATTAGGCTCTCTACCTTTGGCTATGATTACTTCAACACCTGAGCGGGTAGCGATTTCTGCTGCTTGCAATTTAGTCGCCATGCCTCCAGTACCAACATCACTGCCACTGCCACCTGCAATTGATTTTAACTCGTTATCGATTTTACTAACTGTAGATATTAATTCTGCATCTTTATTTTTTCTTGGATCACATGAAAACAAGCCTGATTGATCTGTGAGTAAATACAGTTCGTCAGCTTTAGCTAAAATAGCTGTCAAGGCTGATAAGTTATCGTTATCACCCACTTTTATCTCTTCGATACATACAGCGTCATTTTCATTCACTATGGGTAAGATATTATGATTTATAAGAGAGTTTAAAGTATGTTTAGCACGCAAATATCTTTCCCTATCTTCTAAATCTGCGCGAGTTAATAGCATTTGCCCTACGGGGATATTATAAAGGTTAAATAAGGTTTGCCATGTTTGTATGAGGTTACTTTGCCCTACAGCTGCAAGCACGTCTTTATCATATTCTAAATCTGATTTGTGGTTTACTAGCTGTGATCTACCAGCGGCTATTGCGCCACTGGAAACTAATATTATTTTATGTCCTTGTTCCATCATTAAAGCGCACTGTCTTACCAGTTCTACCATATGACGCGTATCTAGATGATAGCCATTGCCCGTTAAAACACTTGTTCCTAGTTTTACAACTATCGTTTTGTTATTTTTCATCTTAGAATATTTGTTAATGACTTGGTCAAATACTATAACACTGTGTTGATAGGAAATAATATGAACATTTTTCAATTTGCTCAAATAAATATACTTTCATCGTTAAATTATGCAAGCTCAAGTAATTAATTGGATTTTTATTTGCATAAATATCTAAATAACGGATTTTTTATTCCTTCAGAAACAAAAAACCGGAGAAATCTCCGGTCTTTAAATAGAATTTAATTTTGTAGTGTTAACTTCTTAATGAAGTTGCTGCTTTTAAAATTCCAGGATAGTCTTCTTCAGGTAATACTTTAGCTAATGATTCAAGTTTTTGAGCTAGTGCTTCATTGGTCGGAGCTGAAATATTAATATGACCCATCTTACGACCTGGTTTTTGACTTTTACCATACCAATGACTTAATAGATCAGGTGTATTTAATACTTGTGTTGGTATAGAGGATTGGCCTAAAACATTTATCATGGCTGAAGGGCGCAATAACTCTGCACTACCTAATGGCAATCCACATACTGCACGCATATGATTTTCAAACTGACTAGAAGCACACCCTTGCTGTGTCCAATGTCCTGAATTATGTACACGAGGTGCAATTTCGTTAACAATTAGCGTGCCATCAACATCGAAAAACTCTATCGCTAAAACACCAACATAATCCATTTTTGTTGCAAGTTTTTTAAAAGCTGATTCACCTTGCGACTGAATTTTTTCGCAAATCTCACTGGCAATTGATAATGTTAATACACCATTGGTATGTTCATTTTCAGTTACCGGATAAATTGCCATATTACCTTGTTTGTCACGGGCACCAATAACCGATACTTCTCGACAAAATGGGATCATCTTTTCAGCAATAATTGTATGAGGTAAGCTGTCAGTACCTGTAGCAATAAAGTCAGCCATTTCAGACCAAATTTGTTCGATTTGATCATCTGATTTTAATCGCCACTGACCTTTACCATCATAACCAGCCTGGCAAGTTTTAATAACTAGAGGTTTACCTAGTAAAGCAACAGCTTCAATCAAATGTGACTTTTCTGTAATAAGTTTATAAGGTGCACAAGGCACATTAGATTCATCTAATAAAGCTTTTTCAATCGCACGATCGCCACCTGTTTTAATCGCTTGTTTACCTGGGTAAAACTTACCGCTTTGGCAACATAGTTCTAAAACGTCATGAGGAATGTGTTCAAATTCAGCTGTGATCACGTCAACTTCAGCAATGCTTGCCTGTAAATCTTGAGCATATATCTCACCCGTTAAAGGATGAATAATATTTTTTGTACCTACATCATATGAAGTTATATTGAGATCCAGTGGTGCACCTGCCAAGCTCATCATTCTAGCTAATTGGCCTGATCCTAAAACCAGTATCTTCATGCTATTCGCCTTGAGGATTTGGATTATCTAAAATAGTATCAGTTTGTTTTTTGCGGAAAGCTTCAATTTTCTCAAAGATTTCAGGATTTTGACAACCTAAAATTTGAGCAGCAAGCAAACCTGCATTTGCAGCACCAGGATCACCTATCGCTAAAGTACCCACAGCAACACCTTTAGGCATTTGACAGATTGATAGTAGTGAATCGACACCATTTAACGCTTTAGATTTTACTGGAACACCCAGTACTGGAAGACTTGTAAAAGCAGCAGCCATACCTGGTAAATGTGCAGCACCACCCGCACCCGCGATAATTACTTTAATACCACGTTCTGCAGCAGAGCTTGCATAATCACATAATAACTGAGGTGTACGGTGAGCAGACACAACTTTAGTTTCGTAAGCAATGCCAAAACTTTCTAACATATCCGCTGCATGTTGCATTGTTGGCCAATCTGATTTTGACCCCATTATAATACCTACTGTCATTCTATGCTCCTGAAAAATACTCAACCATCAAATACCCAAAAATGAGTATTTGATATAACTTTTATTTAAATTATGGTTCTATTTTAGTACTACATTGTGATGTTCAGCGTGCAAATATTATTTACACTATTTGACTTATTAGCCTTCAAGGCCTTGTGAAGCTAAGTACTCTTCATAGTTGCCTCTGAAGTCAATAATCTTTCCGTCTTTGATTTCCCAAATACGCGTTGCAAGTGATGATACAAATATTCTGTCATGACTTACAAAAAATAATGTGCCTTCATATTTTTCAAGTGCAGTGTTTAAAGACTCAATAGATTCCATATCCATGTGGTTTGTTGGCTCATCCATCAGTAATATATTGTGTTTATGCATCATTAGCTTACCAAACAACATACGACCTTGTTCACCACCAGATATGACATTTACTGACTTTGAAATATCATTTTGAGAGAATAATAAACGACCTAAGTAACCTCGAACAACTTGTTCATCGTCACCTTCTTGTTGCCATTGTTCCATCCACTGAAATAAGTTTTGGTCTTTTTCAAAATCTTCTGCATGATCTTGTGCGTAATAGCCAATATTGGCATTTTCAGACCATTTAAATCCACCAGCAGTCGGTGCTTTTTTACTTGCAAGTGTATTTAATAATGTTGTTTTACCAGCCCCATTCTCACCGATAATTGCAATACGTTCACCCACTTCTACTAGTCCATCAAGTCCTGAGAATAATTGTTGATCATACCCTTGTGCTAGATTATCAAGCTCTAACGCATTTCTAAATAAAGGTTTTTCTTGCTCGAAACGTAAGAAAGGATTTTGACGACTTGACGCTTTAACTTCTGCTAATTCAATTTTATCTAGCTGTTTAGCACGAGATGTTGCTTGTTTAGCTTTTGAAGCATTTGCAGAAAAGCGTGCTACGAATTGCTGTAAATCAGCAATTTGTGTTTTCTTTTTAGCGTTATCAGCTAATAATTGCTCACGTGCTTGGTTAGCTGCAAACATGTACTCATCGTAGTTACCAGGGAATAAACGTAACTCACCGTAATCTATATCAGCCATATGTGTACAAACAGAGTTTAGGAAATGGCGATCATGCGAGATGATAATCATAGTACAGTTACGTTGTTTTAAAACTTCTTCTAACCAACTGATAGAGTGGATATCTAAGTTATTTGTTGGCTCATCCAATAACATAATATCAGGATCAGAGAACAGAACTTGTGTTAATAGCACTCGAAGTTTACGACCAGGAGCTACTTCAGACATTAAGCCGTAATGCATTGATTCAGGAATACCAACACCAGATAATAATTCAGCAGCTTTTGATTCTGCAGAATAGCCATCCATTTCAGCAAATTCAGTTTCAAGGTCGGCTACTTTCATACCATCTTCTTCACTCATTTCTGGTAAAGAATAGATACGATCACGCTCTTGTTTTATTTCCCAAAGCTCTTTGTGACCCATGATCACAGTATCAATTACACTATATTCTTCATAAGCGAATTGATCCTGATTTAGTTTTGCAACTCTTTCATTAGGATCTGTGCTTACATTGCCTGATGATGGCTCTAATTCACCACTTAAAATTTTCATGAATGTAGATTTACCACAGCCATTAGCACCAATTAAACCATAGCGGTTACCTTCGCCAAATTTAACTGATATATTTTCAAACAAAGGCTTAGCGCCAAATTGCATGGTGATGTTATTAGCTTGAATCACATGAAGTCCTATTTATTTATTAATGATTATTTAAGTATTAAAGATACTCAAAATAATTTGCGGCATATTATAGCGCAGCTACTCATTAAATCACAGACTCAGATTATAAGGATGTGAAATTAAGTATTAGTTTTTTAATCAGCATTTGATAGCTGGTTATTTATGTTTTTTAAATTTCTATGTTCATCATTCCAGATAGTATTCAATTTAAGCTAATAAAATGATTAGCTTAAATATTTTATTTATCAGTTTTATTAATAGTTATTTCAATAGTTTTGGCATTTTCTGCGAACCATTTCTGAACATAAATGCTACCTATGACTTCAGCTTTGCCTGGTTCTGGCACTTCTTTGTAACGAATACTGTGTTTATTTTCTTTTTCAAATTCCATTTCAACTATAGTTTGCGTCATTTTTAAAATCTCTGTATTTTTTATGCTTTAATATAAAGATAATTAAATAAACTATTTTATATTACTCAAGTATTGCTTTTATTTGACAACATCTTCATTATGCTTGCAATAATTTTTAGAACCGTGCAGATAATAAGTAGTAGATAATGAATATTGATTACCAATTAAAAAGTGCAGAAACACGTCGTACAGAGCAATTTAAGCCTGAAGAAGATATTGGTTTTGGCAAACTAAGAACTGACCATATGTTTTTAATGGATTATAAAGATGGTCAATGGGTTGAGCCACGTGTTGTTCCTTACGGCCCGCTTACAATGCCTCCAGGCGCTATGGCATTACATTACGGTCAATCAATTTTTGAAGGTGCTAAAGCATATAAACATGCAGATGGTGAAATACATACATTTAGATTAGATATGAATGCAGCTCGTATGAATCATTCAGGTTCTGTTGTTTGTATGCCGTCTATTGATGAACAAATGCAAATCGATGCTATACACGCACTCATTGATGTCGATCGCCTTTGGTTCCCTGAACAAGCTGGCGCATGTTTATATGTTCGTCCATTTGTTTTTGCTACTGAAGATCATATCTCTGTAAGAAGTTCTAAAAATTACACTTTTTGTGTATTACTAAGCCCAAGTGGCGCTTATTACAAAGATGGTAACAATAAAGCAATTCGTTTATTAGTAAGCGAACAATACCATCGCGCAGTATCAGGTGGCACAGGTTCTGCCAAAGCATCTGGTAATTACTGCGCATCATTAAAAGCATCTGAAACCGCACAAACTTATGGTGCTTCTCAAGTATTATATTTAGATTCAACTAATCAATATATCGAAGAAGCAGGAGCTATGAATCATTACCATGTCCGTAAAGATGGCACGGTTATTATTCCTGAATTTACAGATACAATTTTAAAATCAATCACTTCTCAGTCAATTTTAAGTTTAAGTGAGCAGCTTGGTTTTGAAGTAAAACAAGAAACTATCAAAATTCAAGACTTTATCGCCGATGTAAAATCTGGTGATATTATTGAAGCAGGTGGTTTTGGTACTGCAGCGGTTGTATCTCCTGTTGGCTCTTATATCTTTGAAAACAATGACGTGATCACTGTTGGTGATGGCAATGTAGGTAAATATACTTTAGCTATGTATACATTGTTAACTGATATTCAAATGGGTCGCCAACAAGGGCCTGATGGATGGGTAAATCTAGTTGAGCGTAAAGCGCCTTAAACTCAGCTGTTAAAGTGGTATAAAAGTTAATTTATACCACTGACTGTTAAAACCGCCATATAAAACCTTACATCACTTTCATTTACCGCCTATCATAATTTTTAGCTAATTTTTTTGTACTTCACTACAATTCGCTCAAATAAAAAATGATAACCCCGGACAGTATTATGAAATTCAACTCCATTGTTAAAGCATTCTCTTTAAGCACCCTTGCATTATACTCTCTTAATAGCCAAGCAGTATCTGTCGATAAATCATCACAATGGCAAACTTTCGAAACTGAAAACTTCAGAGTTCATTTCACACCTGAATATAGAGATTGGGCACTATCTAGTGCCAGAGAAATGGAAAATGTACGTTTGCTTATCCAAAAGCAACAAAATCGCGTTTTAGACGAAAAAGTTGATGCCTATATTGTTGATCCACTTAATGCTTCAAATGGATTTGCAGTTCCACTTAGCAGTAAACCCTATATGGCTTTATTTGCAACTCCGCCACAATCAGATAGCGTTATTTCAAACTCTAGTAGTTGGCAACAATTATTAGTTTTACATGAATACGTGCATTTAGTTCACTTAGCACAAAAAAATCGAAGTGAATGGCGAAACCAATTAGCGCAAGTATGGGATCTATATGATGCATCTATCATCAAAGCTGATCGATGGGTTGCTGAGGGCTATGCGACTTTACAAGAATCAAAACTAACAGGTCGTGGTCGGTTATATCATGATGGTGTAGAAGCTATAATTCAACAATTTTCCCGTGAAGGTGCCTTACCTACATATAGCCAATTGAGTAAAATGGACAAGCGTTATATGTCAGGTTCTATGGCATATTTAGTTGGTGTACGTTATTTAAAATGGCTTGAAGAAAATTATGGAGAAGATACTTTAGATGCTGTTTGGTCACGTTGGAAAGCAGTTAAGCAACGTAGTTTTAATCAATCATTTGAGGGTGTATTCCAAGATTCAGCCCAAACCTTGTATAAAAGATTTGTAGCGGAATATACATTCAAAGCCATGAGTAAAGAAGCGCAGTATGCAGATTCAAATTCTGAACTTTGGTTAGATTTAACAGGTCAAGTATCTGAACCAGCTTTAAGTCCAAATGGCAATTTACTTGCCGTTGTAGAAACACAAAGAAAAGAAGACCACAAAGAAGTTATTTTAAACATATATACAACACAAGATAATATTAAGGCTGCGGAAAAGTTTGATAAAAGATCGAAAGAAATCCTTAAAGACGATCCTCAAGATATTATAGGCAAGACACCTAAAGTATTTAAAAGAGAAATCAAATTCACTTTAAATCAAACTAATTACCAATCTATAAGAAACCCTCGATGGTTAAATGACGATACCATTATCTTTGGTGCATCTACCAAAGGCAGCGATTCACAATTACACCAAGATTTATTCAGTTGGAACTTAAATACAGGTAAAACAAAACAAATAACCCAAGCAGCTAATCTTCGTCGATTCGATATTACTGATGATGTCATTATCGCAGAACAATCTCGTTTTGGTAAATCACAACTGGTTAAATTTGATTTTAACGGCAATAAGATATCAGATTTAAATAAAGCATCTACCTCGAACATTTATGATTTTCCACGATTAAACTCTGATGCAAGTCAACTTGCTTATTTAACAACAGGTTTAAATAACAAATGGCAATTAAAAGTAAAGGATTTAAACTCAAGCTCTCACTCAGACTTTGTAATACCAGTGCCTACTAATTACCAGTTCTTGTCCTATCCTGAATGGTCTAAAGATAGTAATTCGCTTTATTATGTTGCGGGTACGCAAGGTGAAGTGAAAATGTATCAATATAATTTTGAAACGGATTCTCTGTCAGCCATGACTTCTGGTGAACACCCAGTTTCTTGGCCTATCGCACAGAATGATGATTCATTATTACATTTATCAATTAATTCTAAAGGTCCTGATATATATCAATTAGCGTTAAAACAACAAGATTTTGTACAAGTTACCGATATAATAAAACATAACAATATTGATATTATGGCCATCGATAATAGCCCAATTAAACTAAGCCCTGCTCAAATGACTGTTGATGAATCCATAGGTCAGCAACGTGACTATGGTATAGGTCCACAGGAAGGCACACTGAGTATTGGAGAAAGCTTCTACTCTGCTTCTACAAACTTAATTGAATTAGGTTACAAAAGTGGCGATGTGTTAAGTCGTTTTGATTGGCAAGTGAATGTGAGCTCAGATTTAAATAAAAATATTTTATCAGGCGCCAGTGCAAATGTACGCTGGCAAGGTTGGCCAATAAAACTGTTCGCCCACGCTTATCAATATGATTTAAAAGTTGACGAACAAAAACATGCTGTTACAAATGCCCCTACAGATATTTCAGACACAGGTTTATTACTTGAAGCATCTTATCCATTTAGAACAAATACTTTATCTATCAATACAATTGCGCAAATACGTTTTGCAGATACACAAACTAATGACATAAGTGCTAATCACCATTATCAGTCTTTTGGTTTTGAACAATCTTGGTATTTTGATAAACAAGTATGGGGTGTAAGTCAAAAATCAAAATTAAATTATATATCTGGCGAATTAGAGGATATGAATTATGATGGCTATAATGCCATGTTCTCATTAGCTGGCCATGTTAAGCGTTTTGGATTAGGCGCAGAAGTTCAAGCTATCAAGCGAAGTGATGAGGCTAGTAATATAATAAATATAGGTGGATTTGGTTCAACTTTAATGCAGCCAAAAGCACATCAAAATACGGTTTTCGCACCTGAAATGCCATTTTACTCTGCAACAACAAATGACTATGTAAAATATGAGGTGTTCTCACCATTTGAAGCTGGCAGATTATTTTACACCAGACACACAATGAAAGATCAAGACAATATAGATGTTTATGGTATTAAAGGTGAATTTACCAATGATTTTGGTTTTACCGGTATTTCAAATTTATCTATCAATTTAGGCCTAGCGCAAGTCAATCCAGAAAACAGTAAATCTGATTTAAAAACATGGTTAGGTTTATGGCATAAATGGTAAGATAGAATTAAGGGGGTGAAAACTATCACCCCTATTATTTATTACTTTAACGTATAACTCAATGTTAACCAAAATGAACGTCCAGGTTGTGCGCTAAGGGAGTTACTAAACCCAAGGCTCCGTTTAGAAAAATCATTACCGGAATCTGCTTTTTGAATACCTGGTGCAAGTATTTTTCTATCAAATAAATTAAGTGCTTTTAATGAAACTTTCCAATTTTTACTTAAATAGCTTATAGATGAGTCAAAAATCACCCTGGAACCAACTTCAATACCTTGAAGAATAAGTGGATTACGTGAATATAGCTTAGTGCGATCTAAATAGTTTGCTTTAAAATTAACATTCCAACTTTCTTTGAAAGGTATGTCTATTAGGAAATTTATTTTGTGTGGCGAAATATCCCCTAATGTACCGTTTTTATTAACCCATACATTATCATCGTGAGAAAACATTCGATCCGTTTTAGCGTGAGTGAATGTGTAATATAAATGACCAGTAATATTATTTTGTTCGCTAAGAAAGTTTTGAAATTCAAAACGGCCTCTATATTCAAGCCCAGTAACATTTCGGCTACCATTGTTTATTGAATCTTCACGGATCACGTTGTCATACCATGCACTATACAAAGAAATATCATGTAGCCATAGATATGTTTTATGCATAAAAATAAGTTCTAAGTTTTTGGCTTTTTCTGGTTTTAGATCTGGGTTTTCCTGTCTACCAGACCAACCTCCATATAATTGTTGTGCTGGTGGCTCTTGAAATGCTTCACCATACACCAGTTTTATAGAAGATTTACTATTGTTATATTTATAAATTCCAGACACTCTTGGGTTTATTGACGAGCCCCAAATTTTATTTTTGTCATATCTGATCCCGAAATTAGCCCTGAAGGCTTCATTGTCATATATAAATGATGCGTAACCACCATAATCATTAAATTTAACACGATTATCACTAGGTACTTCTTTAAGCGTTTTCGAATCAAAATCATAAATAGGATCTGTGCTGTAATATATTGCGGCACCAAATCCATATGGACCCACATTACTAGTTGGAGTTGTAGAGCTATAGGCTCCCCAATACCCTGGAACGTCATATGCTTTGGTTAAATCAGAACGTTTAAAGCGCCAGCCAGATAAATATCTAAATTGTGTATTAAGCATATAATCAAAATCTTGTTTTATTTCAATTGCTGAATTTGAACTATTCCAATTCGTGACACTTATGTAAGAAAAATTTTCCATACCTGTTTCCCAGTCAGGTGTGGCTTCAGCCCAATTCCCCCATATGCGGCTTTCACTATATGTAAGGTTTGTATTCACCTTAAATTTATTATTATTTTTCCAGTCATGATTTAAATACATCTGTTTTGAAGAGCGGTACCAGTCTCCATTATTTTGCCCTCTATCTGCCGTATATTGTCCTCCATAGCCCTCATCAATTAGCCAATTGAACATCCCAATAGTTATATTATTAAAATATATATTAGCAAACACCCCCCAATCATCTGATTCATCCTGATATGAGCCGTAAGATTTTCCATTGTTTTTATATTCTAAAATAGGTCCCCAAATATCAGTTTGACTATATAAGTCATTTGAAAGAAACCCCCATCTATCAGATAGATCCTCTTCATCAGAGTTAAATATTACAGCTGCGATGTCAAAACTAAGCCTTTTTAACTTTGCTCTTGTAAATATCTCTAATGCTTTTGAGTTCCAACTACCTATTTCAGTTTTTATTAAAAATTCTGATTCATGCTCTTTTAAAGTTTTACATTTTTTTGTGATGACATTTATCACACCTAAAAATGCATTTGCGCCATAGCGAACTGATGAGGGACCATATAAAACTTCGACACGATTTATCATACTTATTGGATATTGATGGGCCATTATATACTCGTGGCTCCACAAATTATTATCCACGACTCCGTCAATCATGAACAATGTTCTGTTAGTCGTAGGGGTTCTATATCCCCTTTGATAAGAAGTTGTGTTATTTGCTCCCCCAGTTTGAATCACATCAAACCCGGGTAAATCAATAAATATCTCTTTTAAATTATTATATCCCCTTCGGTGAAAATCATCTTCAGTCAAAACAACCATAGCTGCGGGAGCATCTATCAAATTTTCTTCAATACCATTACTACTCACCACTGTAATATTTAATAAATCAACTAATGATAATTCAAATAAATCATTATCCTCAGCTAATGTATGCTGACTTTTTAATAGAAATATTAATGAGGAAAATATATATAACTTTTTAACAGTATTCATTTTTTGCTTTGTTTTGGAGTTATTTATCTAGTTTAGTAAATTTGACCTATTTATCAAAAATATATAATTTACTGCTCACCGCTGTCCACCATTTATTTAACTGGACACAAACGGACAATTCAGGTGTCCGATCGGACACACCTTGCTTAACCAATAAAAGTAATACACTTATTAAACAGTAACTTATATAAATATAAAAAGTTGGCACTCAACCTGCTCTATTACATATATAAATTATTAATATGTTGAAAAGCCATGATAAAAAGCACAGAGACTCAAGATGAGCAAATACAAAACGTTAAATCGAACACTTGGGTTAAATATATGCTTTTTTCGATTATTGTAATCATCGCAGGTATTTATACATTACCAACACTTAGCAATTGGTATTCAGGTATTATCTCAGTAGATAAAACCAATTTACTCACAGCTAAAGTATTTCGTGGTGAATTAATAAGAGATGTAGCAGTATCAGGTAAATTAGTGGCAGCCAATGCGCCGCAACTTTACAGTCCAGAAATTGGTGATGTTACTATGCTAAGTCGCCCAGGCGATAAAGTAACTAAAGGTCAAATTGTAGCTAAGCTAAATAGCCCTGAACTGATATCTTTAATAAAACAAAATAAATCCCAACTGGACAAACTTAAAATTGAAGCTAGTCGTGGATCATTAAAAGATGACGAAGCACAATTAGATTTAGAACGCAGTTTAGATGAAGCAAAAGTCAGATTAAATGCTGCAAATAGGGAGCATCAACGCGCGAAATTATCTTTTGATAAGCAAGTTATCAGTGAGCTTGATTACGCTAAAACTCAAGATGAACTATTAGAGGCTAACTTAAGACATCAACATGCGAATAAACGCGTAGAGCTTGCTAAAAAACGTTTAGAGTTTGAAAATCAAACCCGTCAATTTGAGGTAAACCAACAGCAAATCATTTTAGATGAATTACTTCGCCGAGAACAGGCTTTAGCAATAAAAGCCCCAGTCGCAGGTATAGTCGGTAACTGGTTAATCGAACAAAAAGAGCGTGTTGCAGACTCTCAAGCACTTATGACAATCGTTGATTTAACACAATATGAAGCGCAACTTAATGTGCCTGAGTTTTACGCTGATGATTTAGGCATAGGTCTAACAGTTAATATGACTGTTGCCGGAAAAAAACTAAAAGGTACATTAAGTTCTATCTCACCTGAAATTAACAATAGCCAAGTACAGATCAGGATCTCTATTGATAATAATCATGCGCATAATTTAAGACAAAATCAAAGAGTTAATGCCACTATCGAATTCGAACGAAAATCTGACGTATTAATGGTTAAACGTGGTGCTTTCTTAAAAGCCGGAGCCGCTAAATCAGTATTTAAAGTTACTGATAACTATGCAGTAAAACAAAAAATCAGTGTGGGTATATCAAGTGTAGAATTTGTTGAAATTTTACAAGGCGTTAAAGAAAATGATGAGTTAATAATATCTGATCACTCTGACTTCGCCACGAACACACACATTAAGCTAACTATATAAAACAATAATTAAAACAAAATAACAGTTTTAAATAAATTAAGGAAATCACAATGTTAAATATGCAATCAATCAGTCGAGTATTTAAAACAGACACCATTCAAACGCACGCTTTAAGAGACTTTCATTTACAAGTAAATTCGGGGGAATTTGTTGCAGTGACAGGCCCTTCAGGCTCTGGTAAATCAACTTTCTTAAATGTTGCAGGTTTATTAGATGGTTTTGATGGCGGAACTTATGAATTAGATGGTGTAAACGTCAAAGGACTTAAAGATGACGAGCTTTCGCGATTAAGAAACGAAAAAATTGGTTTTATTTTTCAAAGCTATAATCTTATTCCTGACTTTAATATATTTGACAACATTGATATGCCACTGAGATATCGTGGATTTAGTGCAAAAGAGCGAAAACGCCGTATACAGTCAGCACTTGAGCAAGTCGGTTTAGCAAGTCGCCATAAATATTTACCTAGCCAGCTATCAGGCGGTCAACAGCAACGTATCGCAATTGCCAGAGCCTTAGCGGGTGAGCCTAAAATTTTATTAGCTGATGAGCCAACTGGTAATCTAGATTCTTTAATGGCACGTCAAGTCATGGAATTATTGCACACATTAAACGATCAAGGCAGTACCATCATTATGGTGACACATGACCCTGACCAAGCACGTTCGGTAAAACGTAATGTTCAAGTAATAGATGGTCAAATAACTGATATGAGCATTTACGCGCCATTAAACAATCAAGCCTTAAATACAGCACAAACGGCTTAGGGAGAAAGTAATGGATATGTTTTTATATTATTTAAAACTCAGTAAACATAATTTAAAGCGCCATAAGTTATTTTTTATACTGATGATCACAACTTTAGCTGTCGGTGTCGCGGTATTACTGGCTAATCTAGCTATTTTAAAAGTGATGTCGAGTGATCCTATTCCAGAAAAAAGCGATAAAATATTTAGTGTAAATATGACAACTTGGCCTGAAAAAGATGGCAATAACTCAGAGCCTTTGCATATATTACGTTATAGAGATGCCATGCATATCTTAAAAAGTGATATACCAACATATAGCCTAGCACATTATGCTTCTCAGGTTTATACGCGTAATGTTGAATCTAAAAGTTTAACGCGTTTTAGTGCAGAAACTCGCGCAACAACCAGCGAGTTTTTTGAACTGACCAACGCACCGTTTGAATTTGGCGGTACGTGGGCAAACGAAAATGCCAACGACATTGTTATTGGCTCAGATTTAAACCAAAAACTCTTTGGTGGAGGAAATAGTATTGGCAAATCGGTTGAAATTGGTACACAAGTATTTCGTGTAGTAGGTGTGTTAAAGCCTTGGACTTTAAAGCCTTTATTCTATCATGCAACAGAAAGACGTGCGTTTAACAAAACCGATGATTTATATGCCCCATTAGAAACTGCACTTACAAATAATTGGGGCATAGGTGCAAGAGCATCTTCTACAGAACGATATGAAAATGCATCTGATACAAGAGATAAAAATGCATTTTATATGCAAGCTTATGTTCAATTAGATAACGCACAGCAAAAAGCACAATTTCAAAATTATTTAGATAGTTATAGCCAAAGTTTAAAAGATTCTGGTGAGCACCCTTTTCCAATCAATAATAAGTTGTATAACGTTAATCAATGGCTAGATAAAAACAAAGTAGTCGATGAAAAAATACTGGCATTTGCATTAGCAACTGTATTGTTTCTTGCTGTATGTATATTTAACGCCAGTAGCTTATTATTAGCCCGTTATCACAGTGCAAAGTTTGAAACTGGACTTCGTCGCGCTGTAGGTGCTAGTAAAAAACATGTTTTGTACCAAAGTGCGGTTGAAAGCTTGATCATAGGTACATGTTGCGCTGTGTTAGCTTTAATTTTAGGCTGGCTTTTCTTAAAGTTCTCATTAACTTTATTTCCTTATTTAAGTGATAGCGCATCTTTTGATTCAGGTTTGGTCTTTATGGGCATTTGTATAGCAATCATTACGAGCTTTTTAAGTTCATTGTATCCACTAGTACAAGCTAGTAATTCAAGCTTAAGTGCCCAACTGAAATAAACGGCTCAGATAAAAGGAGAAAACAAATGAATATAAAAGCATTACTAAAAGCACTATTACTGAGAAAATTTGCAACCTGTTTACTGTTATTACAGTTAGCTTTAACTTTAGGATTAGTCGTTAATACTGTATTGATCAGTTTAGACACCAGTAAAAAAATTAATGATCCATTAATGTTTGATGTACCAAACCTATTAGCAATTCAACTATTACCCACGTCAGGTGAATATAAAGATCAAACTTTTTATGATGCAATAACTAAACAAGATTTAAAAAAGTTAACTGAGCTTGATGGTGTTATAAGTGCAGCACAATATAATCAACTACCTATACAAAATGGAGGCTGGAACGGTAACTTCAAAGATGAAGCGACACCTAGAGATGCCATCACTGCAAAAGATTTAGATTACGTTCCAATATTTTATTCAAATGAATTAGGTGTAGAAAACCTAGGTCTTGAAATAATCGAAGGCCGCGCATTAACAAAAGATGACGATATGACAGAGGCTTACTACGCAGGTAAACGAGATGAGTTACAGCCAAATATAGTTATTACTGAATCTCTAGCAAAAGCGGTTTACCCTAATGAGTCTGCAATCGGAAAACTTTCAAATCACGGTAGAATTGTCGGTATCGCTAAAGACTTTATGGTTAATCCAAGATGGGAAGATCGCGCTAAATATTTCGCTGTGTTTGGTAACTTTACATTTGCCCAATTTGATTACACACAAAATTATTTATTACGAATCAAACCTGGTCAGTTGAATAATGTTAAAAAGTTAGTCGAATCTACGATTTTAGCAGTACAACCGGAACGCGATATAATGGATGTATATAGCATGAGTGAACGTCATAAAAACTTCTTTAGCCAAGAAACTGGCTTGGCTAGTTTATTTAAAATATTGTGTGTATTAATGATTATGGTGACAATTGTCAGTAATTTCGCTCATGCGCATTTTCACATGTCACAACAGCGTAAGTATATAGGCATACGTCGTGCTTTAGGTGCAACAAAAAAAGATATTATTTTATATGTATTTAGTGAAAATTGGTTAATGAGTTTATTTGCATGTATTTTAGGGATAGCTTCGACCATTATAATTAATATCTTATTAAGCCAAGTGATCACTATAGACAAACCAGATATTCTGTTATATTTCATCGCGGCAAGTATTATATTTATATCAGGCACGCTAGCAACATGGTTACCTGCATATAAAACAACAAAAATATCACCTGTGGTGGCAACACATACTTTATAAGTTAATAATAAAAAATGCGGGACTGAAGTCCCGCGTAAGACAAAGCATATATACCAATGTTACCTCAAGATGCAGGATTCAGTTGGAGTTAGAAACGCTTTAAGCAAGGCAGATGAATACAGTCATAGTTATTCTATTTCAAATTCATCTAACGCAGCATAAAGCATTTCTAAACCAACCCTGCGGGGACTTCTGAGCAATTCAAGCTCGTTGTTCCATCTTCTTTTAAGGGAGCGACCATTAATACAAAGATGCGCCTAGATCATGAATTGCTCAGTTATCCTGAAACTCGCATCTTGAGATAGCATGGGTATAATATCCGTAATTTGTTTTGTAATAAAAATAATAAAGGAAAATAAAATTGAAGCGTATTTTAGTTGTTGACGATAACCCAGACATATTAGACGCGCTAGATTTATTACTAGGTCTTTATGATTATGAAGTGAACACTGCAATTACCATAAAAAAAGCTTTAATGGCTGTGTCACATCAAAAGATTGATCTTGTCATTCAAGACATGAATTTTACCGATGGTACAACCTCCGGAGACGAAGGTAAAAACCTGTTTTACGATATAAAACATATTAATCCTAATATCCCAATAATTCTAATAACAGCGTGGAGTCAGTTAGAAACCGCAATCGAACTTGTCAAAGCTGGCGCTGCGGATTATTTACCTAAACCTTGGAACGATGATAAATTACTAGAGGTTATAAGTGAAAATTTAAATAAAGCGACACCAGATGTAAAACAAGAACCAAGTTCTAGTTTTATCTATCAAAGTCAACAAATGAATAGCTTGATCCATACGGCTAATAAAGTCGCTCAGTCTGATATCAATACATTGATCACAGGCCCTAATGGTTCAGGTAAAGAGAAATTAGCTGATCATATTCACCAAAACTCCAAACGTAAAAACAGCCCTTTTATAAAAGTTAATATGGGTGCATTACCCCATGATTTAATGGAAGCTGAGCTTTTTGGTGCTGAAAAAGGCGCATTTACAGGCGCGAATACTGCAAGAGAAGGACGCTTTGAAGCAGCTAATGGCGGTACTTTGTTTTTAGATGAAATCGGAGATCTCAATTTAGCCGGTCAAATGAAATTATTACGTGTACTGCAAACAGGTGAATTTGAAAGACTCGGTTCCAGTAAAACATTAAAAGTAGACGTTCGTGTGATTAGTGCAACCAATAGCAATCTACAAGAAGATATTAACCAAGGGTTGTTTAGAGAAGATTTATACTACAGACTCAATATTGTTGAATTACAGTTAGCAGAACTTAATCAAAGAAAAGATGACATTTTACCCTTAGCAGAATACTTTATTGGTAAAGATCATAGTTTATCAGCTTGTGCAAAAAATCATTTATTAGCTCAGTCTTGGCCAGGTAATGTTAGAGAACTAGAAAACGCATGTAAACGTGCGTTGGTATTTGCAAATGAAGCTTGTTTATCTATTGAAGATTTTTTATCTAATGATCCACAAACTTTAGGCTCGATACAAAAACAACCAAGTGAAGCTGAACTCATTGAAGCAACATTAAATAAATATAATTGGGTTATTTCACGTGCAGCAAATGAATTGGGTTTTAGTCGCCAAGCACTCTACCGCAGAATTGAAAAGCATAATATAAAGCAACAGGACTAAATAAATGAACTTAATGATTATCCTTTTAAGTAATATCATTTTCTTTATTCTATGTTTTTATAATCTTCCCCAAAATACTACTATGGTAATACTTTTAGGTTTATGCCTATTTGCTTTTAATGCTTTTATTATTGTTAAACACAATAGAGCTCAAAAGCTATTAGTTAAAAGCTTAGAGCAAGGGTTTTTAAATTTTATAGATGGAGATTTTTCAGCAAGTTTACCCGAAAAAATTTCTCATCAACATAAAGCACTGTTTAACCAATTTAATCAAGCCAGTGAATTTCTTCGATTGGAACGACAACGTCTTTACCAAAGAGAAATGTTACTCGATATGGTGATCAACGCCTCCTCTGTTATTACCCTTTTAATAGATCATCGAGGAAAAGTAGTATTTGCTAATCAACAATGCAGCTCTTTATTCAATACTGATGGCTTAATTGGTTCTGACATTAATGAATTAACAAAAGATTTATCTCATGAGCTTAAACAAGCTTTACATGTTAATGACGTCAGCCAAGGATCAGATTCAATATTTACAAGCACAGATGATTACGGCCAACCTCAGGCTTGGCACATTTCACGATCATCTGTACGACTAAACCTTGCATCACATACTTTATTTTTATTAAAGCCTATGACTGAGCAGCTTGCAAAACAAGAAAGCAATACTTGGAAAAAAGTCATAAAAGTATTAAACCATGAGTTAAATAATTCAATCGCTCCTATTAGTAGCATGTGTCACAGTGGTAAATTGATTTCAAAAAAGTTGGACGAACCTAAATTAGATCGTGTATTTAATTCTATATCTGGTCGTATAAACCATTTAAGTGAATTTGTCAGTGGTTACGCAACTTTTGCTAAATTAAGGCAACCTATTAAAGCACCCATTGAAATTAACGATCTCATGTTACATCTATCGGAGTTATATCCTTTTAAACTTGATAATAAATTAACATGCAATACGCTAGATTTAGATCAAAGCCAATTTGAACAAGTATTAGTAAACCTTTTGAAAAATGCAGACGAAGCCGACCCTGATAGCATTACACTAGTTAATATTTCCGAGATTAATGCTAATGGACAAAAAGCACAATTCATTAAAATAGATATTTTAGATAAGGGACTAGGTATGTCTGATGAGGTGATCAAACATGCTTTATTACCTTTTTATTCTACTAAACATTCAGGAACAGGTTTAGGCTTAGCACTGTGTAAGGACATCATTGAAGCACATCAAGGAAAGTTACTTTTTAATAATTTAGCACCACAAGGCTTTTGTGTTAGCGTGATTTTACCACGCTGATCACACATTCATTTCTCTTTTGAGCCAATCCATAAACACTTGTAATCTTGCTCGCTTAGGCGAGTTATGATCAAAGATTAGATAGCGTTTTACTGCTGTAGGGTGTTTTATTTTAATTGGAATGGCCAGATCGCCCGACTCTTGGCCTTCACGATATAGTGACTTAGCCGCTAAAGTAAAACCATGACCACTCTTTACTGCGCTTAAACCGATATCAGTGCTCACCACTTCAGTCCATTGAGTGTGATTTTCATGGCCTTTTACACTAGCAGCTTCAAACCAAGCCTGCCAATTATAAGGTCCTTCTTTTTCTAGTCGAATTAACCACGAATTTAAAATATCTTGCGGGCTATTAAAATTAACTTTCCCAGCTAATTTTTTAGAGCAAACAGGATACACTTCATCTTGGCCAAAATATTCACATTTAAGATCTGAGGGGGTATTTTTATCTACACTGGTACCAAAGCGTATCGCTAAATCTATATGGCTTTGTTTTAAGTCTTCGAATCTATTCGATGATGCTACACGTATCTTAACTTCTGGATGCTGCAGTGAGAATTCATGTAATTTAGGCATTAACCACATTGAAGTAAAAGCAGGTGTTGAAGTAATTGTTAAACTGCCTTCAATACCCTCACTTTGGATATCATTGAGTCCATTAATTAGTAAGCCAAAGGCTTGCTGTGTCACTTCTAACAACTTTAGTCCACAAGGCGATAAGGTCATTTGTCGCCCTTTACGTATAAACAATTTAGTATTTAATGACTCTTCTAGCTGACGCATCTTTTGGCTGACAGCGGCTTGAGACAAACATAATTCAATTGCTGCTTTACTATAACTTTGATTACGTGCCGCGCTTTCAAAACAGCGTAAATTATTTAAATTGTTTAAACGTTTATCCATAATTGTAAAGGTAACTAAATAATTTAAAACTGATAATAATCTTATACAGCTTACTAATATAAGTACAGCTTATAATTGAGTTAAGAATTTACCATTGGCTTTAAATATCATCTAATAGCAAAATTATCTCATACAAAAATATTCAGTATTTATAAAACTAATAGGCTTTTATATGAAATTTAAACAACTGCACCATAAAAATACACCTTTGTTAATTTGTAATGTTTGGGATGCAAATAGCGCTAAGATAGCTCAAAAATCAAACTTTAAAGCGCTTGGTACTTCCAGTGCTGCAATTGCTCAGATGCTTGGTTATGAAGACGGAGAACAAATGAGCTTCGATGAATTGCTATACATAGTAAAACGCATTTTAGCCTCTACAACTTTGCCATTAACAGTCGATATTGAATCTGGCTATAGCCGTGACCCTTTAGTTACTGCTGGTTTCATTAAAACATTATCTGAGTTAGGTGTCGTCGGTATCAATATTGAAGATAGTCTAGTCAATAAAACCAGAAAGTTGATTAATATAGATGCATTTGCTGATTATCTTAATGCTGTTACTGAACAGTTAGCAAAGGATAATGTCGATATATTTATAAATGTAAGAACAGATACCTTTATCTTAGGTTCTGACAAGGTGCTAGAGCAAACAATAGAGAGAATAAAACGATATGAAACTGCAAATATAGATGGTGTATTTGTGCCATGTATTACTAATGAAAGTGATATAACAGCAGTTGTAAACAGTACTGAGCTTGCCGTAAATGTGATGTGTATGCCTGAGTTGCCTAACTTTGAAGCATTAAAAGAATTAAAAGTTAATAGGATCAGTATGGGTAACTTTTTGTTTGATAGCTTAGCTGCTAATTTAGAATATAAGATTACCGATGTTTTAGAGTCTAAATCTTTTGATCCCGTTTTTAATAACTAATCTCATATTTTAAAATATATAGCCTACAAATGAATTTAGTAGGCTAGATTAGATTTAAATAAAATCTAATCGGTAAATTCAATCACGCCAATACTGCCATCTGCAGCTAAAATTAAGCTATTATTACTGGCTAAAGTATAAAAACCCTGTTTGGTTTTACTATTTAACGGTTGCCAGTTTACCTGTTGTGATACAAGTATTATTAATACATGACATAGCTGTTCTCAGACCAAGATCACCCGTATTAACCTTTGACCATTTATTATCTTTTAATCTCTCGAGGTTATTATATTTATTATTTCTTTTTAAATAATCACCACCCAAAACAAATAACTGTTTTTGAGAATTTAAAGCAAGTGCATAACCACCAGATGTTGGTGATTCTTGATGAAGTGGCAAGGCTTCACTTTGCCATGTATTGCCAAAATCATCACTTGAATATACTGATGCTGATAATCTTCCTGTAGTAAACCACGCATTGCCATTGTCACAAACAATGAGCGTATTACCGCTCGCAGCAAAAGCTGATTCGTTCTCTAAAATCTTAGGTATATTGTTTTGCGGAATTCTACTCCAAGTTTTACCGCCATCTTTAGTGCGTTTAATGACATAAAAACCATCGACAGGGTCGCCCATTAATAGGCCATTATTTTCATCCCAAAATGCAATTGAATCAAAAAAACCTTTTATATCTTGATTTTGATAGCGCTTTTCCCAGGTTTTACCTGCGTCTAATGTTTTAAATAATATTGACTGATTACCAATACCTATTCCTATAACAATCGCGGTTTTATCATTTATAGCACCTTTGTATTTTTATATAGGGTGTTATTTTGCCAAATTCTTTTAGTTAATTGATATTGCTGAATATCATTATTATTGATGTTATTTTCACACTTAACAAAACCTAGCTTTGTTAATAACTTGATCGAAGCAATATTTAAATTCAACACATTAGCATTTATCTTATTCACCACAAAATAACAACTATCACTGAATATATAAGCGATTAAATAGTTAACGGCTTCAATCATGAAACCATTTTTCCAGTACTTTGGATCTAATTCATAACCTATTGTTGCAGTTCTGCAGCTTGCGTTATATTCGTGCACACCACAACTACCAATAAACTCATCTACGCTATTATTTATGGCATAGCGAATTCCGATATTGTTATAGCTATTCTCTAAATCCTGCTGTATCAGATCTTGTGCCTGTGCTTTATTATCAAGTACTGAAAAATTATTATATAAACATACTTCATATTGACTCAATAAATTAAACAACGCGGTTGCATCTCTATAAGAGATGGGTTTTAGCGCTAGTCTAGGTGTTTTTAATATTGGAAATTGCATATTTATAGTCCAAACTATCCTTTTTAATCATCATTACCTTTATTGCACAACGGAAATCTCTTATTATTTAGTTATTAGTGTTTAATTAAGAAAATGATGACAACAGAATTTAAAGTGATACAACCAACAACAACCGTTTTTTGCCATGAACGTGGTGAAGGCTGGACCCTTACAGGTATAACCGACATAAACGAAAAAACATCTGTTATGTTTGGCGGTAAGCGATATACAGTAGATGCTCGAGAAGTGGTTGAAGTACTTTTACCTAACCAAATTTCAAGAGCTGAGCTAGAAAAAAAATAAATTTATTAACTGCCTTCTAATCTACCAGACCAGTCTTCAACTTTTTTATTTTTTAATCGATTGGTCACCATTTTTTGCCAAGAAGGCACTAACTTTAGCTTAGATAATTGCTCTAATGCGCTGTAGTTAAGTTTATCGATAAATAATAGTTCCAGTATTCTATGCAATGACCACAATGGATTAGGTCTATGGATCAGAATAATGTCATCTCCTGCTGACATTTGGCCATCTTCAATTACTTTAAAATACCAACCTGTTTTCATACTATCTTGCATCAAACGAGACATATTATCTTGGTCAAACTTAACATTGAGTTTCCAGCAAGGGAGTCGAGTTTGCACCACTTCAAAAATACAGCTTCCAATTTTTATTTCATCACCTAAACAGATATCATTTTCAGTTATTCCTGTTGATGATAAATTTTCGCCAAAGGCACCAAAGTTATCTAAGATGTCGCAATTGTGAAGTTTTTCTTTCCAAAATTCATAATGCTCAGATGGATACAAGTGTACGGCCTTATTTATGCCACCATGAATTTTTTTATCTCCCACTTCGTCACCGATTATGCCCATTTCATTTATATTGACTGGCTCAATAACAATTTTTTTATTTATGGCTGATTCAAATGCACGCTCAGATCCCTTTTTAAAAAAGGCTTCAGCTTTTCCAATATAAATACTCTCTAACTTCCCTAAAATTTGCATTTGTAACACCCTTAACTTATATATTTTTGACTGTCTCAATTCTTGTTTCTTTAAAATACAAAAAGCACTGCCTTCATGCAAGAGCAGCGCTTTTTAATTATTAATCTTACTAAATTATTTTAATGCAGCAATACGGTCTTCAAGTGGTGGATGAGATGAAAAATACTCGCTCATGCCTTTACCTGAAGCGATTCCAAACGCCATCATTGAACCTTGTAACTGTGATGGGTGATTTGATTGCAATCTTTCAAGTGCAGAGCGCATTTTATCAGCACCCACTAATTTAGCAGCACCGGCATCAGCTACAAACTCACGCTTACGACTAAAGTAAGCCACAATAACACTTGCTAAAATACCAAATATCATTTGGAAAACCATATCTAAAATAAAGTAAGTCCAAGAATGACCCGATTGCTCTTCTTCATCTGATGATAAAAAGTTATCAACAATACCCGCTAAAACTTTTGCCATAAATATTACAAATGTATTAACGACACCTTGGATCAAAGTCAAAGTAACCATATCGCCACCAGCAACATGAGATACTTCATGAGCCAGTACCGCTTCTGCTTGATCTTGATTCATACTTTGCAATAACCCTGTGCTTACAGCAATTAATGAATTGTTTTTACTTGGACCTGTGGCAAATGCATTCATATCAGGGCTATCGTAAATTGCAACTTCAGGCATTTTAATGCCTGCTTTTTGAGCTTGTGAAGCGACTGTATCAACTAACCATTTTTCGGTTTCATTTCGTGGCTGCTCAATAACATGAGCCCCAGTTGATTTTTTTGCCATCCACTTTGACATAAATAAAGAAATAAAAGATCCACCAAAACCGAATACAGCTGCGATCATTAAGATCCCACCTAAACTGCGATTATCAATGCCAAATACTGACATTAAAATTGATAGAACAATGCATAAAACTAGCATAACAGCTAAGTTTGTGACTAAAAATAAAACAACGCGCTTCATAGGTACCTCATAGTTAAATATCATTTATAAATATGGGGCCTTTACTTTTAATTTCAATGAAACGCTTTCCTTAAGGTGTTACAAATTGAAAAGTTTAAAGGGCAACAAATAAAAGTTGTTGATGCTGAAAAAATGGAAGTTGCTTTCCAAGTAATGGTGGATGGTAAACAGACCGGCTTTAGTATTCGGGTATTTGAATCTGATAAAACATTAAAAGGAGACGAATTTCTTACCAATATTAAGCAGGGTTTAATGACCAAATTCGATTTAAAGGAAGATCAAATTAAGTTTACGGGCATGCTTGTTTTATATACAAAAAAATAATGGTGTTGTTAATTGCCAAGTTGAAGTAGCATTAGATAATATGAAGTGAGTATCAAAAGAAAAATATATAGTTGTAGAAAACATTGTTGATGATTTGTATTGTGAATGTTTACCAAAAGAATCTGCCCAACAGTTGCTAACGCACACTTTTGTTCGATTCGGTCGCGGCTTGTAGTGCAATTTCTTATAATACATCACAAAAAATGCCACTCTCAATGAGTAGCATTATTAGTTTTTTACTAATACCAAAGACTATTTATTTCATAGAAATAGTTGCATTCACTTCACCGGCTTAGTGGCATGAGTTAATGCGAACATAGGTTTGCACGTTCAAGCCTCAAGGCATATTTACTTCATAGAAATAGTGGTATTTACTTCGCCTGCTTGGTGATCAGGAGCGAACCAACGAGTAGAAACTGTTTTAGTTTGTGTCCAGAAAGAGATCGCTTGTTTACCATTAGGACCTAAGTCACCTAATTTAGAACCACGAGAACCTGTGAAACTAAAGTATGCTACTGGAACAGGAATTGGTAAGTTGATACCTAACTGACCCGCATCTGCTTCATTTTCAAAGCGACGTGCGTAGTATCCTGAATTTGTAAAGATAGAAGCACCATTACCAAATGGATTATCATTAATAAACTTAACAGCATCTTCAAATGTATCTGCCTGTAATATTAATAATGCTGGACCAAAAATCTCTTGAGTATAAATGTCCATATCAGTTGTTACATCAGTAAACATAGTTGGGCCGACAAAGTTACCTTTTTCGTAACCTTTAACAACACAATCACGACCATCAACTAATAGTGTTGCACCTTGCTCAACACCAGAATTAATAAGATTAACAATACGTTGTTTAGCTTGAGGATTTACTACTGGCCCTAAGTCAGCAGAGCGGTCTGATCCTGGGCCGATTTTCATCTCATGACTTCGACTTGCAATTTCGTCAATCCAGTTGCGTGTTTCACCAACTAAAATTACAACAGAGTTTGCCATACAACGCTGGCCTGCCGCACCGTATGCTGCGCCTAAAATATTATTTATTGCTTGGTCTTTATCACAATCCGGCATTACGATAGCGTGATTTTTTGCGCCAACCATAGATTGTGCACGTTTTCCGTGTGCACTTGCACGTTCATAAACATGTTTACCAACATGAGTAGAGCCGATAAATGATACTGCTTTAATTAATGGATGATCACATAAACGGTTTGCAACTTCAGGGCCACCGTGAACTACATTAAGTACGCCTGGTGGAATTCCGGCTTCTAATGCAAGCTCAACTAAAAATACAGAAGAAGAAGGATCTTGTTCAGAAGGTTTCAATACAAATGTATTACCTGTTGCTAATGCTAAAGGAAACATAAAACAAGGAAGCATGATTGGGAAGTTAAATGCAGTGATACCTGCACCTACACCTAATGGTTTTTGTAATGTATGAACATCTACATTACCTGCAACATTATTTGCCATTTCGCCTAATTGAAGTGATGTAATTGAACAAGCATGCTCAACCACTTCTAAACCACGTGCAACTTCACCTTCAGCATCTGGTAATGTTTTACCGTGCTCTAAAGTAATCATTTCAGCTAGTTTAGTCGTATTTTCGCGAATTAAGTTTTGAAGCTTAAGCATAATACGCATACGTTGGCCCATAGGTACCAGTTTCCAGGTTTGAAATGCTTCATGTGCATTTTCAATCGCAGCATCAACTTCATCAAGTGTTGCAAAAGGAACTTGTGCAACAACTTCTTGTGTAGCTGGATTTAAAACATCTACCCAGTTACCTGACGTAGATTCAATTTTTTCACCATTTAGGATCATCGGAACGCGGCGTATAGACATGGTCTTTCCTTATCTTTATCTCTATTTTTTTTATAATTTATGATTAAATTGTAAAAAATGATTTTAAATAGCATAGAGGGTATAAATATCCTTGACAAGAGACCTCAGTGCAAGGCAGCCTTGCATATATGCAAGGAACTAAACTATATAAATAAAAATATGAATTGGGATGACCTAAAAGTCTTTTTGGAAGTTGCTAGAAGTGAAACTTTAACCATGGCCTCAAAGCGATTAAATATTGACCCTTCTACGGTTTCTAGGCGAATTCATAAATTAGAAAATGAATTAGGCACACAACTTTTTGATCGCAGTGTAACAGGCCATCAATTAACTGAGCACGGTCACGAATTACTAACCACAGCATTAGATATTGAGAAAAAAACGGTGGCGACCCTTGATATTTTGCAAGGCAAAAACCTTGAAGATAAAGGCAATATCAGAATTGGTACCACAGATGCATTTGGTAGCTACTTTATTACTGAGCAATTAACATCTTTTCATCTTCAACATAAACAAATATCAATAGATCTACTTCCTTTACAACGTTTGGTTAAACTAACGCAATATGAAGCAGATTTGGCCGTTACCGTAGAAAAGCCGGAAAATAAATCTCTTGTTGTGACTAAACTCTGTGACTACCGCTTAAAAATGTATGCCAGTAAAGAATACTTAGCGCAACACGGTGGTATGAGCTGTTTATCTCAACTTTCAAATCATGCAATGATAGGATATGTTGATGACTTAATATTTAGTGATCAACTGTGTTATTTAGACAGATACTTAGAAAAAGTAAAACCCGTTTTTAGAAGTACCAGTGTTATCGCGCAGTATAAAGCAGTTGAAAACGGCCTAGGTTTAGCAATATTACCTTGTTTTTTAGCATCAAAATCAGAAAACTTAGTGCCAGTATTAGAAAATGATATTAATATAATACGCAGTTTTTGGATGGCCGCACCCGTTGAACGTAAAAGATTAGCCAGAGTAGAGAAACTTTGGCAACATCTCAAGTTAACAACCCAGCAAGCTGAAGCTTTACTACTAGGCCAGTAATTTACTTTTTTAAAAATGATAATTGCCAATTGTCATTTGATTTAACTTTTAAGGCATTTTTTATGAAAATTTCTAAAATTCTTTCGATTGGACTTTTGTCACTTTCGATAAATACAGCCATCAATTTTGATGCAAAAGCAAAAGACCCTGTACCACTATTTGATCAATGGTTAGTAGAACTTCGAGCAGAAGCCAAGAAAAAAGGTATTACAGATGAAACGATTGAAGCGGCATTAACCGATTTAAAACTTTACCCTAAAGCCATTAAAAGTGACCGTGCACAACCTGAATTTAAACGCACATTTAAAAATTATAGTGAAAAGCGTTTATCTCAGTGGCGGCTAAAAACAGGCGCTAAAATGCAAAAAGAGCATGGCGCATTACTTAAAGAAGTTGGTGAAGCGTATGGTGTTCAACCACGATTTATTTTGTCATTTTGGGGATTAGAAACTAACTACGGAAATTACATGGGTAAGAACGATATTATTCGTTCACTCGCTACGTTAGCTTATGATAAACGCCGCGCAGCCTATTTCAGAAAAGAGCTATTTAATGCTTTAATCATTTTAGATGAAGGACATATCGCACTTAAAGATATGAAAGGTTCTTGGAGTGGTGCTATGGGTCAAGGTCAATTTATGCCATCTAGCTTCTTGCGTTTTGCACAAGATTTTGACGGTGATGGTAAAAAAGATATTTGGGGTAACCATGCTGACGTATTTGCATCTATCGCAAATTACTTAAAACACTTTGGCTGGAATAATAACCAAACTTGGGGCCGTGAAGTCACTTTACCTGATAATGCAAGTACTTGGTTAAAAACTGTAAAAGCAGATAAACCAGAAAAAGGTTGCCGCGCTTTAAGAACTCATACAGATAAACTATCTCTTAAAGAGTGGAATGATTACGGTATACGCCGTTTAAATCTTAAAAATTTACCGGATGTAAACTTAAAAGCCACGCTTATTTTACCTGATGGTGAAAAAGGCCAAGCATTCTTAACATATGATAACTACCGCACTATTTTACGTTATAACTGTGCAAATAGTTACGCACTGACTATTGGTTTATTGGCTGATAAATTTAAATAACTTAGACTCCAAAATAATGTGTGCTTAGATACTTTTTCTAAGCACACTTCCACTACCCTAAACTAAACACTCAATTCGACATCCCCTACAATTTTCATCGCATAATTTTATATATGTTTTTGTGGAGCTAGGTTATATTATCCATGAAAATATCAAACAAAACCTCCAATAAAACAACTCGAAGAGGACAATCTTATAAATTAAAACTGAGTTTTCATAACATCTCCGAAATACTGCCGATGTCATTCCCGAAGTCCCTTATCGGGAATCTATCTTTTATAATCTATAAACTACTCACAAAAGATCTCCGATAAAAACAACTCGGAGATGACGAATGAGATTTACAATATTAAATATTAATCTGAATGTTTTACGGAAATTGTTACAAAACACTTACCATTTTTTATTGGACCATTATGGCTATGAGCGAGACAATAATACCCAACTACAAAACGATAAAGACTCTGTTTTAAGTCAATTATATTCGTGTGATGCTGTGGTTATTGTTGAACCGGAATGGGACGGCAAGATCCCACCTGCACTTGTTAATTTACTATTATGTGCTAATGACTCCTATTCAGGTTTACTGCTTGGCCATAACCCAGCTTTTACAATTGGATTATCTACATCTGCTGGTGGCAGTAACCCCATTTCATTACTTAAGTCTTATGCTGCTAAAAATACTCACTTTCGGTATCAAATACAGTTATTTTATCTGTTAACAATCAATAAACAACAGGACTTACTTTGTGCTTTTAGATTTTTCTGCCATCATCTTATTACTTTTAGGCATAGCACATTCATATTTAGGTGAAAAATATATTTTAACCAGACTGTTTAAAAGAACGAATATTCCCCACCTTTATGGCAGTGATGATTTCACAAAAAATACTTTAAGATTTGCTTGGCATATCACTACATTTACCTGGTTTGGAATTGCTATATTACTGGCTTTTGAAAATAAACCAGTAATTTATTGTTATATACAATCAGTATTGTTTTTTTAGTGAGTGGCTTAGTATCGGTTTACTTTAGCAAAGATTAGTATTTTTTTGGCAATCAGTTTATTTAAAACTTTGATTTAAATCTATTTCAGAAGTACGCACACATAAAGGTATTTTAGATATTCCAATGACATTAAATTTAGCTGCTACTGGTAACAATTGATTACGTTTTATAATCTCGATCTATTTTAATATAAACAAAAATTGCATCGAGATTTATACGCCAATAAAACAAATAAACTTTCTGGTTTTACCTTATTAGAACTTATCATTGTCATTGTCATTGTTATTGTTATTGTTATTGTTATTTTAGCTGTATTAGCAATTATAGCCCTACCTAAGTTTTTAGATCTCAACTCTAATGCTGCAACTTCTGTAGGTAGTGATATATTTCCAATATGTTACTTACAAGTGGAATGCCTCAAGAGGTAGCAGCAACAGAACGGGTGTTACAAGTTCTTATTTCCAAAGCTTTCAAGAAGCAGGTTATAAAGTATTTATTCATCAAGCAAGAACGTTTTATTCATCTTGTCATTTTTATTATTTAGACGGTGTCGATTTGACCAAAACACCTTACTTGCTTTATGACGCCGATAACGTTGTTAAAGCAAGTGGTGTAATGGATATATCAAATGGTATTACTTGGTCTGACAGCCTAACTTTGTATAATTAATAGATTAACCCACATGGCTAATATACAGATAAAACCGATAAAAAAACTTATCATTCGATGCATCACATTATTATAACTAATATGAATTACTGCATGAAGATAACGAGATATTACAAAAACAATTGCGGTATATAGTGCAAATTCACTTCGTATGTTTAACGATATAAATAGCGTACATACAACATAAAATAATACTGGTAACTCAAACTGATTATTAAAATTACGGGTTGTCTTAGTCACTAAGTCAGGTAAATCATCTCCTTGCATAAGTCTAAAATATTTACGACTCATCTTACCTTTTTTAACATTTTTAATTCTAACTGTTACTGTTATTATTCCTACAATAAACGTCAGTAGTACCATCATAAACATTGTTATTAACATAATAATTTTCTTTGTTATTTTTAGAGTTCATGATTATTATAGGATTCGAGCAAGTTAGCAACTCACTATGTAAAGAATTTCTGTTAAATACTTGCCCTACTTATTAATATCGTTTTTATTACTAAAGGAATAATTAGCCCTTAATGGACAACTTAGACTTTAATGCTTTTTGTAAATCAATCTTAATTGAGCTAAGCATTGCTTACCCTTTTAGCAAAACGATTGCTTTTAGTGATATTAATAAAGATGTAGTCTCAACAACTGAACAGCTTGATTTTCACAATCAAATCATTCAATTTTTAGTTAATGAAAAACTTATTAGACAACTACCCATACAACATAATGATTTAAATTATTATCAATTAACACCTAGCGGATTTAAATTATTCAGTAAAAATGAACAAATGTGCTTTTAATTTATAAATGCCCTACTTTTACTAAAATAATTGAATCTTGTTCAACATAAGGATTATGAACACTCATATGCGGGTTTCTGATCCAACTACCCGCAGGATAGCGACCTTTTTTATCAATAAACTCACCGCTTATTACATATATTTCTTCTCCTGAAAAATGTGTATGTTGAACAAAGTGCTCTCCTTTTGGCCAATAAACCAGTGCTGTAGATTCTCCTTCAAACTCATGCAAAGGCATAACTTTTAAGTTACCACAGCCTTGTAACCATGATGGCGTATTTGTATAAAAATTAATGTGTTTGTTATCATTTTTTTAAATTGATGTAGTTTAACAAGTAAAGTATAGACCTGTTTACTAAATGGACTATGAATAAATCCTTGTGGATTTCTAAAGTATGTACCAGCATGATAATCACTTAACTCGTCTGAAAATACACCTTCCAATACTAATATTTCTTCCCCTAATGGATGATCATGGTTGGAAAACTTTGAACCCGGTTCAAACTTTACAAGACTTTAACGAAGTACAACCTAGAGTTGAATACTAACTAACAACTTTTGGCAACAAATTTGTTATAATAATAGATCAATTAGAAGCACTTCAAACCTAAATCAATTTAACAGGATAAAAGTCAGGAGCATCCTGACTTTTTAATATTAGAGCTAAGGTGCAATAGGACATTTACACGGATTATCATCATTATCCGCAGATTTACAGCGTTCCTTAGCTTGCTCCCATGTATAAACGGGCTTTATATTTTTACTATCAAAGAATAAGTCCATTTGAGCTAAAGCACATATAGTTAGCTGATCTTCAGCTTTTTGTGGATCAGGTGCGCCTTCTCCAGTTTCATTATTAAACCATCTCTTACAAGCTTGTGCTTTTGCTTCTTCAGGTGTGATACCTGGATTATCACCACAGATTTTTAAGAAAGTGGCTGCAACTAAATCTTGTGCTTCATATTTTCTTATATCAGGAATTGTTGCAGGGTTGTTACTACATTTTCCTGTAACACCAGCTGCAATCATATGATTTGCTATCATATATGGGGTTTCTTTTTCACTGTGTTCAAACAATTTAATACTACCCGCTTGTAAAATATTAACTTGAGGTACGCCATCACTATTAACTGGTAGTTGATCTTTGAATCTTACTCTAAACCAGGCAGGTGCTTGCGGATCATATAATGCTGAACCACAAATCAATAAAGGTAAAGTATAAGGATTATCTTTATTATGTTCTGGATTTAACTGTAGCTGAAGCATATTGCGAATATAATTCGATTTTTCTTCATTATCAAAAAATACTGAAGATAGCATCACTGGGAAATAGTCGTTTTCATATTCACTTTCACCAGAGCCTGGAGCTGCAATTGGATTAACATCTAAACAAGCCTTATAAAGGTCAATTTCAGATTCATTTATACCTACACATTCTAAAACTTGTTGCCAACGATTTAATGTCATGTTTTCTAAATAGTCAGCAGTTTGCATTGCTACATATGGAGGATAATGTAATAATGTCAATGATTTTTGTCTTGAAATTGGCATTCCTAATGGTAAATACAATTCCCATTTTGACTTACCATCACTTTTATTACCATTAACAGGAAATCCCGCCATTGTTTAGTCTTTAATATTTGATACTTTAACGAAAATTTACATAAAACCAGATTTTATTCATGTCAACTTCTGATAATCTACTCATTGATTTACTTTAATCTCCACCTTAATAAGAGAGCAAAATGAAAAAACTTCTTAGTTTAAGCCTACTAAGTACATTGGTACTGGCTGGCTGTGCAACTACAGCATTAAATAAAACCGATTTTGAATCAGCATATAACACAATTAATAGCGAACAGCTAACAACGCATATTAAAGCTTTTGCATCCGATGAATTTGGTGGCCGAGGCCCTTCAACTGAAGGTGAAAAACTGACTTTAGCTTACCTAACTAAACATTTTAAAGAGTTAGGTTACCAACCAGGTAATGGTGACAGTTTTTTACAAAAAGTCCCTTTAGTATCTCTTGAAGCATCACCTGAAATGGGCTTAACGATTGGCGATAAAACATACCAATATAAAAAAGAAATGGTAATGGGTTCATCGCGTATCAGTGAATTTGAAGTAATTGAAAATTCAGAGCTTGTTTTTGTAGGTTACGGCGTAAATGCACCAGAATATAACTGGAATGATTACAAAGATTTAGATGTTAAGGGTAAAACAGTCGTTATTCTCGTAAACGATCCTGGTTTTGCAACAAAAGATCCTGAATTATTTACAGGCGATGCAATGACATATTATGGTCGTTGGACTTATAAATATGAAGAAGCTAGTCGTCAAGGTGCTGCAGGTGCAATCATAGTGCATGAAACGGCTCCAGCATCATACCCTTGGTCTGTTGTTGAAAACTCTTGGACAGGCCCGCAATTCGGTTTCCAAAAAGAAAATAATAATATGGACCGTGTTGCAGTTGAAGGCTGGATCACAAACGATGTCGCGATTGAAATTTTCAAAAAAGCGGGTTTAGACTTCGGTAAACAAAAGCAACTTGCAGCAAAATCTTCACATCATGCTGATTTAGGCGATTTAACAGCAAGTGTAAGCGTAAAAAATACAATTAAAAAGTCTATCTCTAATAACTTTATCGCTACTTTGCCTGGTAGTGACAAAGCAGATGAGCATATTATCTATTCTGCACATTGGGATCACTTAGGTACAGATCCAACTAAAAAAGGCGATAAAATATATAACGGTGCTCATGATAATGCGACTGGTACAGCTGGCATGATTGAAGTAGCTGAAGCGTTTGCTTCATTACCTAAGAACCCTAAACGTTCTATCACATTTTTAGCTTTGACAGCTGAAGAACAAGGTTTATTAGGTTCTAAGTACTATGCTGCTAATCCTGTTATTTCTCCAAAAAGTACTGTCGCTAACATCAATATGGATAGTTTAAACCTTTTAGGAAGAGTAAAAGATGTCAGTGTTGTTGGTATCGGAAAATCTGAACTAGACGATATGCTTGCTGTTGCTGCAACAAAGCAAAACCGTACAATAGGTGGTGATCCAAAACCATCTTCAGGTGGTTACTACCGCTCTGATCATTTTGCTTTTGCTAGCATGGGTGTACCGGCTATGTACGCTGGTGGCGGTACCTTACCAATTGATGATGCTACAGCGAAATACAGAAAACGTATGGGTCTAATATTGCGTGGTTGTTACCACCAAGCATGTGACCATTACAGAAAAGGCTGGGATTTATCAGGAGCAGTTCAAGATTTGAAATTGTTCTATCATGTAGGCTTTGATTTATCAGAACAAAAAGATTGGCCAAAATGGGATACTAAATCCGAATTCCAAAGAAAATAAATGCAAATGATATTGATTTGCATTTAAATTAACTTTAAAGTACAACCTCCTATAATGAGGTTGTACTTTATGTTTTTTAATTCGACGTTATATTCAAACACCTATAATATTTCAAAAATATTATTTAACAAACGTGCTTTACTGCCTTTGGCATTGTTCGCATTTTTATTGACACCTGCTACACAAGAAATCGTTTTACAATCGTTATCAGATGCTTTTTTACAAGTATCAATTTTTGTAGCAGGTACGCTATTTTTATATTATTACCTCGTAGATAAATTCCCTCAATTAGAACTTACCTATGTACGCAGACATGCGCCTAATTTAGAAGTACCTATTAGTGCAGTATTAGGTGCCTTGCCGGGTTGTGGTGGTGCTATTATAGTTGTTACACAATTTACCAAACGACAAGCAAGCTTTGGCTCTGTAGTAGCTGTTTTAACCGCGACTATGGGTGATGCTGCATTTTTACTACTTGCGACTCGTCCATTTGATGGCATGATAGTATTATCCACCGGTTTAATCGTTGGTTCAATATCTGGCTATATTGTAAATAAAATTCACGAAGTAGATTACCTTGCACCAGAGGCTGATTCTATACCAAAAAATCAACCAACAATTCAAGATACCCCGATAAAATATGCCGGTAGAGTATTTTGGCGCATCGTTTTCATACCAAGCTTGATAATTGCACTCATGCTTGCTTTTCAATTTGATTTTAGTGCTATGTCATACAAGTTAAATGAAGCAAATATTTTCTTTGGTGCTGTTTGTGCTTTAATTGTTGTTTCGCTTTGGGCATTTACTTCTAAAGGTGAGACTTATCAAGAGTTAACAGCTGAAGATGATTTACAAAATAAACCCTCTCGATTAAACCGAGTAATGCAAGATACTCATTTTGTCACTGCTTGGGTGGTTGCTGCTTTTGTTTTGTACGAATTAACTAGGCTATTTTTAGGATTAGATTTAAAAGCTTGGTTTATGAATTATGCAGTACTAGGACCATTAATCGGCTTGTTAATTGGATTGCTACCAGGTTGTGGTCCGCAAATAGTTGTAACAACGCTTTATATTCAAGGTGTGATCCCATTTTCTGCTTTGATTGCCAACGCTATATCAAATGATGGTGATGCACTCTTCCCTGCTATCGCATTAGCGCCTAAGGCTGCATTTATGGCAACTATATACTCTACAGTACCCGCCTTTATAGTTGGCTATAGTGTTTATTATTTTTTTGAGTAATCGAAATTCCTCTAACACCTTTTTTGACGCCAGTACGTAGTAATTATTAAGTATAAAAAAAACCTGTATAAATAATATTATACAGGTTTTTATTTAAGTCATGCAGTGGCTCTAATAGAAACTCGCAGCAGATCTATTAGCTCATCGCCATTATCATTCTAGAAGGATTCTCTAAGTAATCTTTCCATAAGTTATTAAAGCGAGCGATTGTGCCACCATCAATTACACGATGATCGCCAGACCAACTTACTTGCATAATTGCACGTGAAACAACGTTGCCTTGGTCATCAAACCGTGGTAGGTGTTGTAACTTACCTAATGCAACGATAGCAACTTCTGGTTTATTAATAATAGGCGTCGCAATAGTACCGCCTATCGCGCCAATATTTGAAATCGTGATTGTGCCACCTTTTAAGTCTTCTGGTGATACACGCCCCGTTCTTGCAGAATCTGATAAACGTGTTACTTCATTTGCAATATCAACAATATTTTTAGTTTGACACTGTTTAATATTAGGCACCAGTAAACCAACTTTAGAATCAACTGCCATGCCAATATTATGGTCACCAAAATACTTAAGTTCTGTACAATCTTCATTTACTTTTGAATTAAGCACAGGGAACTCTTTGATCGCTAATGATAATGCTTTAACAAAGAACGGCATCATAGTAACTTTAATACCCTGTTTTTTATATTCTTCTTTTATATCACCACGTAGAGAAATTAATTCAGTTAAATCAATTTCATCACTATAAGTAAAATGCGGGATAGTTGTAACAGAATCTGTCATCAACTTAGCCATTACAGCTTTAATACCCTTAATAGGCTCAACATGATCCACTGATGTATTATTACTTTGGACTTCCTGTACTTCAGTAATTACTGCTGGTTTAGATTCACTTTGAATAAAGCGCGTTAAATCTTCTTTGAAAATTCGACCATTTTTTCCAGAGCCTGGTACACATTTAATATCTAAGTCCATTTCTCTAGCACGTCGTCTTACAGCAGGCGATGCAACAGCTTTTTCGTTAACAACAGTATCATTCAATGGTTTATTAACTTTACTTGAATTTACAGAAGAAAGGCCTTTGCTTTGTTCTGTTTCTTCAAGCTCTAATGATTTAGATGCCGCAATCACTGTTGGTGCCGGAGATTCTGTTGACGCTGAATTACCTGCTAAACGCATTTGAAATAATGGGCTATGCACTTTTGCAACATCACCTTTTTGGTAATATATCTTAGCAACTTTACCTGAATATTTAGCTGGGATTTGTACGAGTGCTTTATCTGTCATTACATCACAAACAGCTTGGTCTTCTACTATTTCTTGACCTTCTTCAACTAACCATTCGACAATTTCACACTCTACAATCCCTTCACCAATATCTGGTAATATGAAATCATCAAGATGTTCGCCAGTATCAGTTTGAGTCTCAGGCGCAACTTCTACTACTTCTAGTGTATGCGTAGCAGCTGAAGTTTCACCTGTAGCCACATCACCTTCAACATTCATAGAAAATAATGGAGCATGAACTTGAGCAATATCACCTTTCGCATAATATAGTTTGCTGATCACGCCATTATGTACTGCTGGTATTTGTACCAGTGCTTTATCTGTCATTACATCGCAGATTGGTTGATCTTCAGTTACAGTATCACCTTCTGCAACCAGCCATTCAACTACTTCACATTCAACAATGCCTTCACCGATGTCTGGTAATATAAAATCTTGTGACATTAAAAATCACCTCTTGAAAATAATCTATTTAGCTTTAGGGTGTTTAGCAAGATCTTTATTTTTGTTAAAACTAATTTGCTAAACACTTACTTAAATCCGTTAAAATGACACTGATGCTTTAATTGCTTCAAATACTTTTAATGCATCTGGTATATATTCTTTTTCTAATGCTAGCGGGTATGGCGTATCTAACCCACAAACTCGCTTAATTGGAGACTCTAAATGTAAGAAACATTCTTCTGCAATGGTCGCTGCAACTTCACTGCCAAAACCATTGGTAATAGGCGCTTCATGGCTTACAATTAAACGGCCTGTTTTTGTCACAGACTTAGCGATTGTTTCAACATCCCAAGGAATAATAGAGCGTAAATCAATTACTTCACAGCTGATCCCGATTTCTTCTGCTTTTTTAGCTGCATCTTCAATGATCTCCATCTGTGCACCCCAAGCTAATAAAGTGACATCAGCGCCCTCTTTAACAACTTGCGCTTTACCCAATGGAATTATGTAATCATCTTCTGGCACTTCGCCAACTGAAGCACGATATAAACGTTTTGGTTCAAAAAATAATACTGGGTTTTGATCTTTAATTGCAGCTCTTAATAAACCCTTAGCTTCATATGGGTTTCTTGGTACAACAATTTTTAAGCCTGGAGTATGTGCAAAGTAAGCTTCTGGTGATTGAGAATGATATAAGCCACCAGCAATACCGCCACCGTATGGTGTACGAATTGTTAAGTTTCCTACATCAAATTCATTGCCACTACGGTATCTAAATTTAGCTGATTCATTAACAATTTGATCAAAAGCTGGGAATATGTAATCCGCAAATTGAATCTCTGCAATCGTTGGCGCACCAAAAGCCGCTAAACCATTAGCAAAACCTAAGATTCCTTGCTCTGTTAAAGGTGTATTAAATACTCTGTGTTTACCAAACTGTTCTTGTAAACCTGATGTTGCTCTAAAAACACCACCAAATACACCGACATCTTCACCAAATATACATGCCATTGGGTGTTCATTCATTGAAATTTCTAAAGCGGAGTTAATCGCTTTTAACATATTAACTTTAGGCATTATTTCAATCTCCCTGCTGTTGTCGGATATGCTTGTGGGTGCTTTTTAATATGTGCTTCTAATTCATCAAACTGTCTAGTTAGTGATGGAATTGGCGTATCGTAAACATCAGTGATTAAGTCAATTAATTCTGGTTTCGCTACTTTTTCAGCTACTTTTAGTGCTTCTAATATTTCTTCTCTTACTTGTTCATCGAGTTTATTTTCAGCATCTAGGTCTAACCACTGTTTTTTAAGTAACCAAGCCTCAAAACGCTTGATAGGACAAGTTTCACTATTATCAGCTTCTTCTTGTTTTGAACGGTATCCAGATGGATCATCTGATGTTGAATGCGCGCCAACACGGTAAGCAATAGATTCAATTAGAATAGGCTCTCCTGTCATAGTACATATTTCACGTGCTTTTTTAGTTGCTGCATATACAGCCAATGCATCTGTACCATCAACGCGTATTGTTTTTATGCCATAACCCACACCACGACTGGCAATACCGTCACCTGCAAATTGTTCCTCCGCAGGAGTAGATATTGCATATCCGTTATTTCTAGCAAAGAATATAACCGGTGCTTTAAGTACCGCAGCCATGTTTAAACCTGCATGAAAATCACCTTCTGATGCAGCGCCTTCACCAAAATAACACATTGTAATATTATCTATTTGGCTAGATAAAGTATTGGTATCTTTATCAACATGCTTAACTTTTTGGCCGTAAGCATAACCTGTTGCTTGCGGGATTTGTGTGGCAAGTGGTGATGAGATTGTCATGTAATTTAATGCTTTAGAACCGTAATGAATAGGCATTTGACGCCCTTTCGCTGGATCTAATTCATTAGAGAACATTTGATTCATAAATTGATCTAAAGTAAAACCTCTATAGCGTAATGCAGCTTGTTCACGATATTGTGCCATGATCATATCATTTATATCTAACGCAGCAGCACTTGCTGTGATAGCGGCTTCTTCACCAAGACATTGCATATAAAAACTAACGCGACCTTGTCGCTGAGCAGCTTGCATACGTTCATCCAATGCTCGAATAAATCGCATGGTGCGGTATATATGCAAGGCAGTGTCTTGAGCCATATCTGGTTCAACTGCATCTGGGTATATTTCACCATTTGCATCTAGTACTTTCAGTGTCGCTATATTAAGGGCGTGCCCATCAATAAATTCAAGATCATGCTTGATATTTTGCGATACGTTATTTGGATTACTCATAACCATTCAACTCTTGTTGTTAAAGCCAGATTTGTGAACTGCTAGATTCGTTTTTATCATTACCAATTAATATTTAAGATTAATAATTCAAAACTTAAACTTTATTGGAATTTTTAATTCAATAAGTTTTAAATACAGGCAAAGATTGTTCATCAAAAGGGCTTTGATTAAATTAAAGCTGTTTTAACTTTACGTTAACGTAAAGGGATATTCAACTAAGTTTAGATGAATATCCTAGATTTATAAGGTGGGATTAGAAAAAAGGTGGAAAGTTATCTATACGATATTTTCAGATTTAAGCGGCACTACAGTTAGCAACGCACGCTGTCCGAGTGCAACTTGTGCATTAGGGAATATAATTGATTCACCTTCTACTTCAGCCAAGTATTCTTGGTTGCCATCAGTTGCCATTAAACTGCCTTTTGAAAAACCCGTAAAATTAACAACATCATCAGCAAAAGGAAAAGAAAAGGCTTCTTGTGTTCTATTTATAGCGCGATGCACTTCAAATAATTCAAAATCATCGGCATGATATTCAGGGTATACAACTTCATCTTGTGTGATAAGTGACGTTAGTGTCGTTTTCACTTTTTCAAAGCTTGCCATATTATTTTCACCAAACGGGCGCACTTGTCCTAGTTCAATCGTAAATGCATCAGCATCAAAACCATTTGATGAAAAGTAACTAAAAGTTGTTGCAGCAGATTTCATCATCAATACGGTATTAACACCACAGGCTAATAAAAAACTTAATTGATGCTTTTTCCAAGGTTTACCATTTAAATATGGATATACTGCAAACTTTTCATTTTTAGAACCTCTGATTGCTGTGTGCAAATCATAATGACATCTGTAACGTCCGGCTTCTTGAGACTCAAAAAATTGGCTTACGTATTGTTCTAATTTTTGTGCATGTTTACGCTCTTGATTAATTAAACCTTCACCTTTTGAGTGCTCACCACTAAATAGTCTATTTAAATTTTCTTCTACAAAACGTTTACCAATATTGATTGAAGCTGGATTACCAAAAATAAATAACACTCTTTGTTTTAGTGAAATTTCTTGTTTAATTATTTTTTGAATAAGTTCATCGCATATTTCAATTGGTGCCGTTTCATTACCGTGTACGGCGCTTGATAATACGATATCTTTGTTTGTTGATGTGCTTGGTGTAAATTGAATTACACCCGTATTTAATACTTCAACTAAAGTACCATTTGATAATGAAAATGATGTTGGCTCTAACGTCCATTCATTTTCACGACTAATTGATAAGAAATCACCTGTTGTCTTTAGCGCTTCAATATACATTAATTTAATAAACCCATAGTGTGTTGTTGATGTGTGTTGTCGAAAATAAAAAAAGGCGAATAAATTCGCCTTTTCTTTTATATTGATAGTTATTTAATTACTGAATTAACTAAGCTTTTCGCTTCTGATTCTAACAAAGATAAATGCTGTTCACCTTTAAAAGATTCTAGATATATTTTATATATATCTTCAGTTCCTGATGGTCTTGCAGCAAACCAACCGTTTTCGGTAACAACCTTTAGACCACCAATTGCAGCCTTATTACCAGGAGCATGTGTTAATTTAGCTAATATTTTTTCGCCTGCAAGCTCTGTTGCACTAACATCAGATGCTTCAAGTTTTGATAACTTGGCTTTTTGTTCATTAGATGCCGGTGCATCAATGCGCTTATAAAGTGGAGAACCAAAATTGCTTTCTAGCTCTTTATATAATGTAGAGGGTGTCTTTGATGTCACAGCTAACATTTCGGCTGCTAATAACCCCATGATAAAACCATCTTTATCAGTACACCATACATTGCCATCAAAACGCAAGAATGCAGCCCCTGCACTTTCTTCGCCACCAAAAGCTAATTCGCCTTTGCTTAAGCCTTCTACAAACCATTTAAAACCGACTGGCACTTCATAAACTTCTCGATTATTTTTTTGAGCTACTTTATCGATCATGCCGCTTGAAACTAATGTTTTACCAATTTTTAAATCTTTGCGCCATTGTGGTCGGTTATTACATAGATAATCAATTGAAACAGCTAAGAAATGATTTGGATTCATTAGTCCATCAGGCGTAACAATTCCGTGTCTGTCATAATCAGGATCATTACCAATACTAATATCAAATTTATCCTTAAGAGAGACTAAGTTTGCCATGGCATAAGGAGATGAACAATCCATTCTAATTTTGCCATCTTTATCTAAAGGCATAAAACCAAACGCAGGATCTACTATATTATTTACCACTGTAATGTTTAAATTGTAATGTTTTGCAATGACAGGCCAGAAATTAATACCAGAACCACCTAGTGGATCAACACCAATTTTAATACCTGATTTAGCAATTGCGTTAAAATCAATGATATTTGATAAGTCTTCCACATAAGGCGTGATCATATCAACGTATTTTGTAAAACCCGAGCGAGATGCTTTTACAAAAGGATATAATTCAACTTGTACTAAATCTTCAATTAATAATTGGTTTGCTCGGTTTTCAATCCAGTCAGTGACATCTTTATCTGCTGGTCCACCATTTGGTGGATTATATTTAAAACCACCATCCTGAGGTGGATTGTGTGAAGGTGTCACGACAATACCATCAGATAATTCATGTGGATTTTTAGCATTATGGCACACGATTGCATGGCTGATCACAGGTGTTGGTGTAAAATCACCGTTTTCTTGTGTGATCACTTGCACTTCATTGGCAACTAATACTTCAATTGCAGAATTAAATGCAGCTTCTGATAATGCATGTGTATCTTTACCAAGAAACAAAGGGCCAAATATATTGTTATTTTTACGATAATCACAAATTGCTTGTGTAATAGCTAATATATGTGATTCATTAAATTGCGTATTATAAGAACAACCACGGTGCCCAGATGTACCAAATGCAACTTTCTGCTCTGGAAATTGCTCGATATCAGGCTCATTTAAATAATAAGCCGACATTAATTTTGGAATATTTACTAAATCACTCTGAGATGCGCGCTTACCTGCGTTGTCATGAATAGCCATTTAATTTCCTTTGTTAAATATATTAATTACAAATAATCTCTAAGCGTTTCTGCTTGTGTTTCATTATAATTGAGTGTTATTGCAACTTCATGAAGCATTGATTTTTTTCGTGTTGTATTTGAATTTGTCATAACCCAATATTCCGACTCAGGAATATTTTTTGGATTCATGCTACTACCTGAATCTAAAAGTGCTTCTTTACTCATAGCAAAATAGATTCTGTGCTTGCCTTTGACATCTAAAACTTTTTCAAACCCTTCTTTATGTGTTCTGTGCAGCGCACTTAATATAAATAAGAACCGGCCTACAACACCTTTTTGCATTGCAAGCTCTTCTTTATTTAAAACATTAAATACGTCAGCAGGTACTGTTTCTATTATTTCAGGTTCTATTTTGTCTTCTATTTTTGTTTTTACCTGCGTTTTAGCTTCTTCAATAGGAGTAATTGACTCCTTATTTGATGCTGACACTGGAGACAAGTTTAATAAACGACGTAAAATCTGAGTTGCGTTTTCACCAATGCTTTGTGTATTACTTGCTATGTAGTGATATAACTCGTCATCTATTTCTATTTTTTTCATGATTTTCCTGTCTTAAATGCTTTGTAATAGCGTCTCGAAAATATTATATCTTTTTTTATCGTCATACTCTACGGTTTCGATTTTCAAATATCACTTTTAGTCGCAATATATTTTAAAAGTAATAAATTGAAATAGCTGATTTAAATTTAAGCCTATGTCACATTAACTTTATATGCGCCTTTAAATAGATATGATAAAATTAAAAAAAGTAAGATTAATGCCCTCTTAGGAATACAATGCAATTACATTACAAACAAACTGGCCAAGGCCCTCATTTAATTTTAATTCATGGATTATTTGGCTCATTTGAAAATCTAAATGTGATAGCGCGACCTTTATCTGAAAATTTTACAGTCACAGCACTTGACTTAAGAAATCATGGTCGTTCAGAACATGATGAACTCATGTCTTACCCTGCAATGAGTCAAGATGTGTTAGCATTAATGATACAATTGAACATTGAAAAAGCTGTTTTTGTAGGTCACTCTATGGGCGGAAAAGTTGCGATGCAAGTTGCATTAAATACCCCTGAGAAAGTAGATAAACTTGTAGTATTAGATATTGCGCCGGTTACTTATGAGCCAAGACATGATGACGTTTTTAAAGGTTTAAATGCAGTTAATGATGCACGTATAAGCTCAAGACAAGATGCAGATTCAGTTATGAGTGAATATATAGTCGAGCCTAGTGTAAGACAGTTTTTACTGAAAAGTTTAGTTAAAACGCAAAATAGATTTGACTGGAAGTTTAACCTGACAATTTTACAAAATAAGTATTGTGATATCCTTCAAGCACCATCAGGCACCGCCTTTACCGGCAAGACTTTATTTATAAAAGGCAGCAACTCAGAATATATTACTGAGAATATGAGAGATGTTTTTTTAAAATTCTTCCCCAAATGTAAAGCAAAAGTGATACATGGAACGGGCCATTGGCTTCATGCTGAAAAGCCAACAGCTGTCAATAAATCTATTACAGATTTTATTTTAGACTAATACGATTTTAGCTAATTAATTAGTGAATATCGTGATATAATATTGCCGTTTATTTCATAGGTCATCTTAAGTAGGTCGAAAAATGGTCAGCAAATTAATCAATGAATTTGAAACCTTAGGGTTATATTTTGGCCTTGCAGCCCTATTGTTCTTTATAGGAATGGCAATACAAGATGTACTAAAAAAAGGACAAGTGCCTTTTTTTGGTCGCGCTGTAGTTTGGTTAGTATTATTTTTAGGGTGTTCAGGTTTTATTGCCAAAGGTGTGATCCAAGTCTTTTGGCAAGGTGCAGGTGTCAGTTAATATGGCTAAAGCACAAACAGACAGAACGACGATAGACTTATTTGAAAATGAGAAGCGTCCGGGTCGACCTAAAACAAATCCACTATCACGTGAATTACAGCTGAAAGTTAATAAAAGAAACCAGTTGAAACGAGATAAAGCGCGTGGATTAAAACGAGTAGAATTTAAAGTTTCTGCAGAACTTTACGAAGCACTAAACGATATGGCTGATGCTCAAAATATCAGTCGCAGCGCTTTAATTGAAATAATTCTGCAAGAAAAATTAGCATTTAGAATTGAATAATACGAAATTTGATAGATAGAAGGTTTTTTCATCATGGCAAGTGTAGGCATATTTTTTGGTAGTGATACTGGTAATACAGAGCATGTTTCAAAGCTAATTCAAAAAGAACTTGGCAAAAAAATGATCGATGTTTTTGATATTGCAAAAAGCAGTAAAGAAGACATTGCTGAATTCGATTTAATATTGTTTGGTATTCCAACTTGGTATTACGGTGAAGCACAATGTGATTGGGATGATTTTTTCCCTGAATTAGAAGAAATCGATTTCAATGAAAAGTTAGTTGCTATTTTTGGTTGTGGAGACCAAGAAGATTACGCAGAATACTTCCTAGATGCTATGGGCATGGTTAACGATATTGTAACTGAACGTGGTGCGATCGTTGTTGGTCACTGGTCTACAGAGGGTTATGATTTTGAAGCATCTAAAGGCATGGCTGATGATTCTCACTTTGTAGGTTTAGGTATTGACGAAGACCGTCAACCAGAATTGACAAATGATCGTGTTAAGCAATGGTGTGCACAAATCTTTGAAGAAATGTGTTTAGCAGAATTAACTGATTAGAAAACGGTATATTTCTTTTTATTTCAAGCTTTACTGTGTATATTAAGCTAAAATAAACAGTACCTGTAAACACAGTAAATAATAATGATATTTGAGAAAATAATTAATGACTGATCATAATATAGAGTTAAAAAAAGCAGGTCTAAAAGTAACGCTACCAAGAATTAAAATCTTGGAAATTTTACAGCTGCCTGAAAATCAACATATCAGCGCTGAAGATGTTTATAAGATTCTTTTAGACAAAGACGAAGAAATTGGTTTAGCAACTGTATATCGAGTTTTAAACCAATTTGATGATGCTGGAATAGTATCTCGCCATCATTTTGAAGGCGGTAAATCTGTTTTTGAATTATCTGGTACAACGCATCATGACCACCTTGTGTGTTTGAAATGTGGTAAAGTAATTGAATTCCATGATGAAATAATTGAAACACGCCAAGTTGACATCTCAAATGAAAATGGCATGCGCCTTACTAATCATTCTCTATATTTATATGGTGAATGTACTGATACTAAAGCATGTGCTGATTACGCAGACGCAAATCATTAGATTAGTTGTCAAAAAATAATAAATAAAAAAGCCTATCATATGATAGGCTTTTTTATTATTTTAATATGACTAATCCTGAAATGTATTTACGCACTCAAGACTCAGGATGCAGCTAAATAATTTAACCACATCTATTAGACTTAGCTATTTCCCTTCAACCTTGCCCCAAGAATCTCTTAGACCAACAGTTTGATTAAAAACTAATTCATCATTTTTATTATCGCGACAGAAGTAACCTGTTCTTTCAAACTGAAAGCCCTGCTCTTTTTCTGCATTTAATAAAGATGGTTCTAACACTGCGTTATGGGCAATCGTTAAAGAATCTGGGTTAAGTTCACTATCTGCATCAGGATTTGCAACATTAAATAGTCGATCATATAGGCGAACTTCTGCTTTTATACCTTTACTTGCAGATACCCAATGAATTACGCCTTTAACTTTACGGCCATCAGAAGGATTTTTACCTAAAGTGTCTGGATCATAACTACAGTAAACTGTTGTGATATTACCCTCAGAATCTTCATCAAAACGATTTGCTTTAATCACATATGCGTTACGAAGGCGTACTTCTTTATCTAATACTAAACGTTTGAATTTTTTATTAGCTTCAATTCTAAAATCTTCACGTTCGATATAAAGTTCACGTGTGAATGGTAATACACGTTTGCCCATTTCTTCATTATTAGGATGATTTGGTGCGCTTAGTTCTTCAACAGCCGTTTCATCAAAATTCTCAATAACAACTTTTATTGGATCAAGTACAGCCATTGCTCGGGCCGCATTATCATTTAAGTCTTCACGAATACAGGCTTCTAACATACTCATTTCAACCGTATTTTGTTGTTTAGTAACACCGATACGGCTACTGAATTCTCTGATTGAAGCAGGCGTGTAACCTCGACGACGTAATCCTGCAATAGTTGGCATACGCGGATCATCCCAACCTTCTACTAAATTATTTTCAACTAGCTCGTTTAGTTTACGTTTAGACATTAAAGTATATTCAAGATTTAAACGAGAAAATTCGATTTGCTGTGGCTTACATTCAATTGAAATGTTTTCTAGTACCCAGTCATATAAACGACGGTTATCTTGGAACTCTAACGTACATAAAGAATGCGTGATCCCTTCGATTGCATCAGAGATACAATGTGTAAAATCATACATAGGATAGATACACCATTTATCACCTGTTTGGTGATGGTGTACAAAACGAATACGATAAATAATTGGATCGCGAAGTACCATAAATGAACTTGCCATATCAATCTTGGCACGAAGAACACATTCACCTTCTTTGAATTCGCCATTTTTCATTTTAGCGAATAAAGCTAAGTTTTCTTCTACAGATGTATCACGATGAGGACTGTTCTTACCCGCTTCAGTTAAAGTACCACGGTACTCTCTCGCTTGTTCTGGGCTTAAAAAACATACATACGCTAACCCTTTCTCGATTAGCTCGACAGCATAGCCATGAAGTTTATCAAAATAGTTTGATGAATAATTGATATCACCATGCCATTCAAAACCTAACCATTGCACGTCATCTTTAATCGCATTTACGTAATCAACATCTTCTTTTTCTGGATTAGTATCATCAAAACGTAAATTACATAAGCCAGAATAATCTTTTGCGATGCCAAAATTCAAACAAATTGATTTAGCATGACCTATGTGTAAAAAACCATTTGGTTCTGGTGGAAAACGAGTATGGGTTGATGCGTGTTTCCCACTAGCAAGATCATTATCGATAATAGTACGAATAAAGTTGCTTGGGCGATTTTCAATCTCCGCCATGGAATGTATATCCTCTAAATTATGGTCTGATTTGATGTAATTCTAATTAAAAACATTATTGCAAAAAACAGGTAAGATTGCAGTACTTTAATAATGCAATCAAACTATTTTATAGTGACTATTGAAGCTTAGATGTAATTTCTGTTGGATCTGCAAAGCTGATTTCTGATTTTTCAATCATTTCTTTAGGTAATGACTTTTTTACTTTAATATTTAATGACTTCATTTCTTCTGCTTTTTTAACCAGATTGCCTCGCCCTTCACTTAATTTTTTCATTGCATCATCATAGCTTGATTCTGCGCGTTCAAGATTAATTCCTACCTTTGTCATATCATCAACAAAACCAACCAATTTATCATAAATTGAGCCTGCCTTATCAGCAATGTCTTGTGCATTTCTATTTTGATATTCCATTCGCCACATATTATTGATTGTACGTAACGCGACAATGAGGTTATTTGGGCTTACCAACATAATATTCTTTTCAAGGGCAAATTGTACTAAGCTAGGTTCATATTCTAATGCCGCATTAAAGGCAGGCTCTACCGGTATAAACATAAGCACATAGTCTAAACTGGTTATGCCATGAAGCATTTGATAATCTTTTGCGCTTAACTCTTTCACATGATTTTTAATTGCGTCGATATGCGATTTTAATGCAGCACTTTGTTCACCTTCCGTTTGTGCATTATGAAAGCGCTCATATGCCACTAATACCATTTTAGAATCAACTACAACATCTTTTCCTTGTGGTAAATGGATCACAACATCCGGTTTATAAGCTTTACCATCCTGATTTTTTAAATGTAATTGTGTTTCATATTCATGACCTTCTCTGAGGCCTGAACTTTGCAAAACACGTTCAAGTACTACTTCACCCCAAGTACCTTGTTTTTTATTATCACCCTTAAGTGCTTTTGTGAGTGCATTTGCTTCAAGGCCCATTTGCACATTAAGTTCTTTTAAACCTAGTATTTCAGATTTTAATGCATGCCTTTCTTTTGCTTCAGTTGTATAAACATCATTAACTTGTTTACTAAAACTAGATAACTGCTCTTTCAAAGGCGTTAATAGTCCATCTAGACCTGTTTTATTTTGTTGGGTAAAACTCGCAGTTTTTTCACTAAAGATCTTATTTGCAATATTTTCAAATTGTTGTGTTAACCTAATTTCAGATTTTTCTAATAAATTTATTTTATCCGTATAGGATTTTACTTTTTCTTGATGTTGTGCAATACGCGATTTATGTTCATATAAATCATTTGATACCATTTCAAGTTTATTTTCTAAAACACGTACATTGCTATTTAAAGCTTCATTTTCATCAAATTTAGCCTCCAGTCTGGTTTTACTGACAAGGTACTGCTCTTTATACCGATTCAGATTATGTTCTAATTGAACTTCGCTTTTCTCAAGTTCTTGTATCTTTTCACTGACACTAAGGTTTATGTCTTTTAGTTGTGCTATTTTTCTATAACATAATATCGCGACAGTAAATGACAAGATAACTAGCAGGATTGCACCTATAACAAGTGCTTGTTCGTTTATGATCAACGGGAACTCTCAATTTTTTAATTAAACATATCTAACATTATCAAAATTTGATAATCCATATTAAGGCTGTGTTGTAAGGATCTCTTTATTAGTTGTTTTTGTTTCAACAGCAGTACCTTGCGCACTCAATTGTTTGTATTGCTTTGATAACGTGCTCAGTTGTTGATTTAAATTTGAAATTTTATTTTCGCTATCTGCATTTTTCATTTCAAATTCTAATAAGGTTTCTTTAAACTCTTGTATGCTTTTTGACTTAATAGCATTTTGTTTATTAAAGTTTGAGGTGAGTTGTGTTTGTTGCGTAAGTACTGAATTAACTAGTGCTTGTTGTTCTGTTTGTAATTTGTTGTACTTATTAAACTCACCTTTTAATTCTCCAATTTCATTTTGATTTCTACGCCAAGCAGAAGCCCATAATTTATCCATTTGCTTCCATAATTCAGCTGTTTTATCGGATAAATCTTTTACTTTAACTTGCATAGCAACAGCTGAAGAGCCCATTTCTTCACCTGTTGCAGACAATTGATTTTCTAAACTGATAATACGACTTTCACTCTCAATTAATAAATTATTTTGCTTATATAAAAACCAAGCACACACTGAAAACATACACAGTGTTAATATAACTGGAAATGCAGATGACTTTGATGTTTTAGGATCTGAAACTACTGTTGTATTTGACGACTTATCTGTTATCTTTTTTGGCTTTATATCTTCTTGATCTAAAACAATTGCTGGAATATGTTCATCTGATTGTTGATTTTGCATTGTGATCCCTAAAGGTAGTAGCTACTTCTTTGATGATTAGATTTATTTTTATCTCATCAAGTTCAATCAGCAGTATAAAGTGCTATAAAGCATAAAACTATCTATTAGCGTTAAAACGCCATTTTTCTTTATATGGAAATACGTTTTCGATATCTCCTTGATTAATCTTGTGTTGTAATTTCTGCCAAAAATTAATGTGGTATAGGTCTTTATGATATTTTTCAAAATACCGCTTAGCGTTTAAGTTAGATGATAAAAAAACAGGAAACTGCTCTGGAAAGACATCATTAGGCCCAATATCAAACCAAGGCTCATTTGATAATTCATCATAAGCATTATCTGCTTCAGGTATAGTTTTAAAATCACACTCAATTAAAGGACAAATTTCATCATAATCGTAAAATACAACGCGACCCCAACGGGTTACACCAAAATTTTTCATTAACATATCACCAGGGAAAATATTGGCCGCAGCTAATTGTTTAATTGCCTGTCCATATTCCATCATGACTTGTTCAAGTTGATTATCACTTGCATTTTTAATATACAAATTAAGCGGTATCATTTTTCTTTCAACGTAAACATGTTTTAGAATGAGGGCATTGCCGTTTATTATCAAACTGTCATTTGCATGTGCTTTTAACTCCATTAATACATCATCACTAAATCGAGATAAGTCAAAAGCCAGATATCGAAACTCTTGGGTATCAACTAAACGCCCTATTCTGTCAGCATTTTTAACAAAGTTATATTTTTCCATTACCCCGTTTCGTGTAATGTCTTTTGGAGGAGTAAATTTATCCTTTATAATTTTATACACATATTTAGAATTTACTGTAGTAAAAACCAACATCACCATGCCTTTAATACCTGGTGCGCTGATATATTTTTCATTTATAGACATTTCCATTGTTGAGTCAACTTTATATCTGAAAAACTCTGTTTTTGCATGTTTAATGAAACCAATTGCATTAAACAATTCAAACCTTTGCTTATTTGGTAATAAATCGCACAAATAATCTACGTATCGTACAGGCTGATCTGTATCTACCATAAAGTATGCCCGTGCAAACCCAAACAACATACTGAGTTGGCCTTCACCTATAATAAAAGCATCTATGTAAAGGCCAGCTTGATCATCATTCAAAATAGGTAAGGCAAAAGGCACACTGCGTTTATCATCATCATCAATCAACCTTCCAATGATGTAACATGCTTTATTTCTAAAAAATAGTGACTTACCAAATTCGACATGGCAATTTTCGATACTTAATAAGTCACCATCAAATTTTTTTAACACTGTATTGATATAACCGATGTCTCTGACGATGTTTTCAAATGGCGTTCTAAACTTAAAATAATCTAATAATTGCTCAAATGCATTTACAACACCCGTACAGCTATCTAATTGACATAATATATCATTGGTAGGTCTTTTTAAGGGTTGAAATTGTGGCTGTAAAATAAATAAATGCACTTCTCTTTTATTTTGATCTCCTTTTATATTACCAAACACAGAATTAAAGAATGTTTGTGCAATAAGCGCATTTTCATAATTGATAATCAATAATGCAAAGTGCTTCTTTGCACTTTTCCAAACAAAATTATCTACATATTCGTTAAAAGCAATCTGCTTAATAGCCTTTGCTGTTTCATCCGCTTTACTCTCATATACTTTAAGCCGCAACTTCATGGCTTGTTGAACTTCATGCCAAGCCGCTCTTTCAAATCGTGACTGAGCAGCTAAAGTAATATTTAAAAAATCTGCAAACATAGATTCAAATCCACCTACAATTGCTCTGGCTATTTTGATTGCGATTACGTCATTCATTGTTTTCGCACTATATTTATTATCTAGCATTATAATCCTGACCTATATCGACTATTTTCACATAACCATTTACTCACCTTAACAATCAAGCTTTAATTGAAATAATTTATAAATTGAATAAGTAAAATAGATTTTATGAATATCAGAAATATAGACCTTAATTTATTAGTTTATTTAAATGTATTGATTGAGGAAAGGAGTGTTTCAAAGGCTGCAAATAAAGTCGCTTTAACGCAACCAGCGATGAGCAATGCTTTAAGTCGTTTACGGCTATTATTTGATGATCCATTACTCGTTAGAACAGCTCAAGGCATGACTCCTACAGAAAAGGCTATTAAATTAAAACCTGAGATCGTTATCTTTTTATCTATGGCTGAACAGATCACACAGCCCGATAAAGACTTTTCGCCAGAGCACAGCCAAATTACATTTAGGATCATGACAAATGATTACATTGAAGCAACTTTACTTGTTCCTTTCATCACATCTTTATTAAAAAAAGCACCACAAATCAATTTTGATATCCTAACTCCCGGTGATATCGACTTACAAGATATGGAAAAAGGTTTAATTGATCTTGCAATCAATCGCTTTACTTTTTTACCTAAATCATTTCATCAGACTCGCGTTTGGAGGGATAACTTTTGCTGCTTAACCAATAAAGACAGTATGTATAATAATAAAACTGATTTTGATACTTACCTTGACAGTGAGCATATTTGGATCAATCGCTCAGGATGGGGAGCAGAGAGTGCTGTCACCAATAAATCAGGCTCTCATAAACTAGGCTGGGTGGATGAGGCATTATGGCAGTTTGATAAAACAAGAAATATCAGAGTATTTACACGTCATTATATGATAACGCCATTATTATTAGCACAATCAGATCTCATAGCAACAATCCCAAGAAGACAAGCAATGCTATATAAAGATAATATAAATTTAGTATCACTCAAAGTCCCCTTTCAAATTGTGCCAATTGAAATAAAAATGATTTGGAGCCCTTTATTACACCATTCTAAAGCCCATCAGTGGCTTAGAAGATCGTTAGCAGAATTCTCTAAAACTATCAAAGATAGATAAAAATTGAACCTTTATTGATTTAATCAATTTCAAACATTGAAAACAACCATTTCATTTATGTAACTAATCACGCTAATTTGAAAGTGAGCGTTGAGGAGTTGTTTTATAAATATTTATTTATTAAAACCGAAATCAATAAAATACATAATGCAATGAGAGAAATGATTATGAAACCACAAATTAATGCAGATCAAGGTTATAAACTAAGAGCAAAAGTTTACGTTGACAGCCCATTACGCCATTTTATTGAAGATGAATTACTTCCTAAATCGTCTATTAGTAATGAAACATTTTATGACACGCTGTCAATTTTAGTGATTGAATTTGGCGCAAATTGCCGCAAACTTGATACTGAAGACTTACAAATACACACTTTTAAATACAATGATAAACCAATCGAAACTATCATTTTAGATGAACATTGCTGTGAAGTTCCTCAAGTGATTGTAACAACACTTATTTTAATGTTGACAAACGAGACTTCTTTTGTTGGACCGCATTGTGAATGTCACGAAAAGCTCATAGAGCGCATAAATGTGCTATTACCAACATTAGGTAATAACATTAGATTAATAAATCAATCTGATTTACCGCACGCCCAGGTTGCTTAAATTGATTGTTATCATCCATACCTCAAAATATGGGGTATGGATTAGCTTCTTATTTACATATTTTCTATTACTAACTCACCAAATCGAGAACAACTGACCTCTGTCGCACCTTTTATTTTTGAAGCAAAATCGTAAGTGACATGTTTAGATTTTATCGCCCCTTCTAACCCCTTTGAAATCAATCTTTCTGCTTCAATCCACCCAATATGTCTAAGCATCATTTGAGCACATAATATTATTGAACTTGGGTTTACCTTATCCATAGCTGCGAGTCTCGATGCTGTACCATGAGTAGGTTCAAAAAATGCGACTTCATCATTTAAATTAGCGGCAGGTGCAATACCAACACCGCCAACTTGTGCTGCTAAGGCATCAGATAGAAAGTCCCCATTTTGATTCATTGTTGCTATAACATCATACTCTTCGGGGCAAAGTATAATTTGTTGAAGCATACTATCAGCAATGACATCTTTTATAGTTAATGTATTATTCGTTTTTGGATTTTTAATCTGCATCCATCGACCATTATCATGTTTTGTTGCAAAAAATTCCTCTTTGGCAACTTGGTAACCCCATTGCTTGAATGCGCCTTCGGTAAATTTCATAACATTACCTTTATGAACTAGCGTGACTGACTCTCTATCATTCTTTAAAGCAAATTCAATCGCTTTTCTAATTAATCTTTTAGACCCTTGTTCCGATATATGTTTAATTCCAATTCCACAATTGTCAGTGAAACGAATGCGACTAACGCCCATTTCTGATTGTAAAAACTCTAGTACTCTATCTGAATCATTAGAGCCTGCTTTAAATTCAATTCCTGAATATATGTCTTCGCTATTATCTCTAAATACAACCATATTTGTTTTATGGGGTTCTTTAAGCGGAGATGGCACACCTGAAAACCATTGGATAGGTCGCATATTGACATAAAGATCCATTTCTTGTCTTAAAGCAACATTTAATGATCTAAACCCGCCCCCGATAGGTGTTGTTAATGGTCCCTTTATTGCGACGGCAAACTCTCTAATAGCCTCAAGCGTTTCTTGTGGAAACCAATCTCCATCATACATCTGTGCCGCTTTTTCACCATTAAATACTTCCATCCATTTAATTTGGCGTTTACCTAGATATGCTTTTTTAACACATGCGTTAACAACAGCTAGCATCACGGGTGTAATATCGACACCAACCCCATCCCCTTCAATAAATGAAATGATAGGATTATTGGGTACATTTAGAGTTCCATCTTCTTCTACAATAATTTTTGACCCATCTTGAGGTATACAAATATGCTGATATTCAACCATTTACTAAATTACTCTAAAGTTACAAATTAATGTGTGATTAAAAATAATACGCTATGTTCAATTAAAAAACATCAGACTTTATATAAATTAAAGTTACAACTCAAAAAACAATCAATATTATTATAAAATTTGAACAATTAATAATTTAAAACAGTTAATGAGTAACTATTTGTTGAATCTTATTTACATAACACTACACTGAATATGAGTTTTATGAACAAAACAGTTCTAAGAGTAAAATTTTTAATTTTATAAGGGTAAGAAATGAAAAAAACTTTAATCATAGCTAGCTTAGTTACAGTTGCAGCATTAAATGTACCAACAGCAAGTGCAGATGATATTTCAATGCGAGTATGTGAATATGTATCTGTTAATGACAAAACACGCTTGCGTTCTTTTTTAAAAAATAAGAAATTAAAAGTAAGAACTATTTTTGATAAAGTTATGTGTAATGGTAAAAACTTACTGATCTTTGCGTCAGAGCATAAATCATTAGATACAGGTGAGTTTTTAATTGGTAAATTACCAAAGAAAACTGTTAAAGCAAACTTAGCTGAAATTACAAAATTATCAGCTCATTTAGCTGAAGATGCGAAAGAAAGAATAGAATAGTAGCTAAACAAAGGAAAGGACTCCTTGTTTAATTTTACGCACGTTTTTGTAGCTCAGACTTAATAATAAGTGGATAAATCCTATCATTTAAAACTTTTATAACTTCAAATTGTTTTAATTCAAAATTATCATCTAATGAATAACACTTTTCTAAACAAATGCATACGGAGCCTTCATTTGTATGATCAACTATCAAAAATTGCCCCATCTGCTTTTTAGATTTTAATTGAATAATCGCATCTACACTTGGTTCATTCCCTTGATATAATTCAAAAAACCAACTTTTAGTTAGCATAGGTTTTAAATAATGTTTAACAGCAGTAGCGTTTAATGCCATTTGGCAAATTTGCGCTTCATTCCAAATACTAAAGCTATCGAGGTAAGAAGATACTTGTTCATAAAAATTAGCATCAGTTAAACTAAAAGCAGGGTTATCTAAAACATCATTTGTTAGGTTTCGAATTTTATAAGGGGTGCAAAAAATCATCTCATTGCCCATATCGAGCAAAAGCGTATTTGATTTAGCACAAGCAATCCAATTCCATTTTCGCGAAGCTTGTAACATTAAAAAATCCCCTAAACCTAATGATTCCGAGGATTATAGATAAATTCAACTCATATTTGAATTTTTTTTAATATTATTTTTGAACGGATCATTATTTTTAATTTCCGATCCTTATATAGGAATAATGATCCCTAAAGTCCAGTTAAGATCTTGTTAACTAACGGTGGGCCTTGGTATATAAATCCAGTGTAAACTTGTAATAAATCAGCACCCGCTTGCAGTTTTTCTTTTGCGGATTCAGCACTATCTATTCCGCCAACACCTATAATAGGTAACTTTCCATCGGTTAAACGCTTTAGTTCACTGACAACATGTGTCGATTTTTCTCTCACTGGTTGACCTGATAAACCACCAGCTTCATCACAGTATTGCTGACCTTGAACTAAAGAACGATCTAAAGTGGTATTTGTTGCGATCACACCATCTATTTTATTACTTAATAAAGATCCCGCTACTTGTTCAACTTGTACCTGATCTAAATCTGGTGCAATTTTAACAAGCATAGGTACGTGTTTGCCATGCTTTGATTCTAAATCTAGTTGTTCATTTTTTAAACTTGATAATAAGTCATCAAGTGCGGCACCATATTGTAAATCTCTAAGACCAGGTGTATTTGGTGAAGAAATATTTACTGTGATATATGAAGCACTTGTAAATACTTTTCTCATACAATGTATGTAATCGTCTTTACCTTGCTCATTTGGTGTATCTTTATTTTTACCAATATTAATACCTAAAATACCATCATATTTTGAGGCTTTAACATTTGTTAGTAAATTCTCGACACCTTTATTATTGAAACCCATGCGATTGATAATAGCATTTGATTCTGGGAGTCTGAATATTCTTGGCTTGTCGTTTCCTGCTTGTGGCCTTGGTGTGACAGTTCCTACTTCTACAAAACCAAATCCCATTTGAGAAAATGCATCAATACACTCAGCATTTTTATCGAGGCCTGCCGCTAAACCCAATAGGTTTTTAAACTCAAGACCCAAAAATTCAACTGGTTTATCTTCTATTGTTTGAGCCCACATAGTATTGAACGGGGTATGAGCAAAACGTCTTAAATTATTTAATGCAAAATTATGCGCCCATTCTGCATCTTGTGTAAACATAAAACGGCGTGCTAAATCATAAAACATATATTACTCCTAAAAAAATACCCCAGTGGTCATGCTGACCAAACTGGGGTATTTTATAACAAATAATCTATAAACACATGCTCATTATGAGCATGAGACTATATTATTTATTTTGAAGTATCACATGTATGACTTAATAGCATCAGTTCTCTTAATGCAACAGAGAATTTTGCAAAATCATGACTTTGTGAAGTTTTAAATTCAGCTAGCATATGTAACCAACGCTCTAAAATTACTTCATGATCTTCCATCCATGTATCAACAATTGCATCAACATTACATTCTGTATCTGGACAGCTATTTAATACAACTGCAGAGATTGAACGTTGCTGCCAATCAAGCTCTTCTCTAAATGATGCACGAGCAAGTGCTTGCCAATGGTTAGCAACTGGTTGGTTAGTGATTTGATCTAAGAACCAATGAAGACCCATTCTTGCGCCAAGTTTAAAGTATGTATTTGCTACAATTTCCATTTCACGTTGTGCGTGATCTGCAACTTGTGCTAAATCCATTACAGAGAATAAACTTGATAATTGTGCAATACGAGTAGCTAGTTTTGCATCTATACCTTCAGCTTCAAGTGATTGTGCTTCAAGTATTAATGTCTTAGCTTCTTCTTCATTCATGTACGTTGTTAAGTTTTCACTTAAGTCAGCAAATGGAGGTGCAAAGAACGCAATAGTTTGCTCAATGTTTAATGCTTTATTGCGATGACGTAAGAACCAACGCGTAGCACGACGAATTGTGCGGCGTAATTGGTATAACATCTCTGTTTGAACAGTTGCTGGTACTTTATTATCTAATTGTTCAATCTGAGACCAAGTCTCTGACATTTTAAATACTTCAGCAGCCATTGAATAACATAATGCGACTTCAGCAACTTGTGCACCTGTCTCTTCCATCATACGCGCTACAAAATTAAAGCCCATATCATTGATGATGTTATTTGCTAATTTAGTGGCGATGATTTCAGCTCTTAGCGGATGATTATCCATTGCATCATTAAATCTTTCTCTTAATGGTACTGGGAATGCATTAACTAATAGTTGACGGTAGTAAGGATTATCAGTTAACTCTGGCGTTACTAATGACTCTTTTAATACCATTTTTGCATATGAAACTAATACTGATAGTTCAGGTCTTGTTAGGCCTTGACCAGCAGCAAGTCTTTCAGCTAATTCTTCATCACTTGGTAAAAATTCGATTTCACGATCTAACTTACCTTCTTTTTCAAGCTCATGAATAAAGCGGATCTGCTCTTTAAGAGTAGAAGTACCTTTTAATTGAGTTACTGAGATTGTATGCGTTTGACGGTAACAATCATTTAATACATCAACTGACACTTCGTCAGTCATAGAGTAAAGTAATTCATCACGTTGCTTTTTAGTTAAGTCGCCTTCAGCAACTAAGCTATTAAGTAAAATTTTGATATTTACTTCAGTATCAGAACACGCAACACCGCCTACATTATCAATAAAGTCGGTATTAATACGGCCGCCTTTTTCAGAAAACTCAATTCTACCAAGTTGTGTACAACCTAAATTACCACCTTCACCAAATATTTTAGCGTTTAATTCTGAACCATTGATACGTAAAGCATCATTTGCACGATCGCCTACATCTGCATCAGTTTCACTTGCAGCTTTAACGTAGGTACCGATACCACCATTCCAAATTAAATCAACAGGCATTTTAAGCACAGCACGAATTAATTCATTTGGTGTCATGCTTGCTTTTTTAGTGCCAAGGATTTTTTTGATTTCTGGTGTAAGAGAAATTGATTTTGCAGCACGAGAGAAAATGCCACCACCCTGAGAGATTAATGACTTATCATAATCTTCCCAACTAGAACGTGGCAATTCAAACAAGCGTGCTCTTTCAGGGTAAGTTTTAGCTGAATCAGGTGTTGGATCAATGAAGATATGCATGTGGTTAAATGCAACTTGTAAACGGATATGCTTAGATAAAAGCATGCCATTACCAAATACATCACCCGCCATGTCACCAACTGCAACACACGTAAAGTCGGTAGATTGACAATCAATGCCTGCTTCACGGAAGTGACGTTTAACAGATTCCCATGCACCCTTTGCTGTTATACCCATTTTCTTATGGTCATAACCTACTGAGCCACCTGATGCAAACGCATCACCTAACCAGAAGCCATATTCTTCAGAAATACCATTTGAGATATCAGAGAATGTTGCTGTGCCTTTATCTGCTGCAACAACAAGATAAGCATCATCAGCATCATGACGAACAACATTTTGTGGTGGTACTACTTCACCAGAGACAATGTTATCTGTAATGTCTAGTAAGCCGCGGATAAAGATACGGTAACACTCTTGGCCTTCTGCAAAAAATTCATCTCTACCACTTGGTAGTTGTTTACAAACAAAACCACCTTTTGAACCTACAGGTACAATTACAGTATTTTTAACTTGTTGTGCTTTAACTAACCCAAGTACTTCAGTTCTGAAATCTTCACGACGGTCAGACCAACGTAGTCCACCACGTGCGACTTTACCAAAACGAAGGTGAACACCTTCTACTCTTGGTGAGTAAACAAAAATCTCAAATGCAGGCCTCGGTAACGGCATATCAGGAATAAGCGTTGGCTGAACTTTAAATGAAATAGATGATTTATGTTTATTTTCAGCTGTAAACTGGAAGTAGTTTGTTCGTAATGTTGCATTTATCATATCTAAGTAGATACGGATAATACGGTCATCATCAAGGTTAGCTACATTATCTAAATCGGCATGAATTTGAGCAACTAGTTTATCAAACGATTTAGTTGTATATTTTGCTTTAGGATTGAATTTTTTATCAAATAAAGCAACTAGCTGTTGCGCTAACTCAGGGTAACGTTCAAAAGTGCTTTCAATGTAACTTTGCGAGAAAGTAACACCAATTTGACGGATATATTTAGCATAAGCACGTAAGATAGACGCTTCACGGCCACCAAGACCCGCTGACAGTATCAATCTGTTAAAACCATCATTTTCTAGTCGATTATACCATACATCAGTTAACGCATTTTGGAATCTTTCTGAGCTGGCACTAAAATCACCTTCAGCTGTATTACCTAGCAGCATAGTGAAGTCCATGATCCAATTAACTTGGCCATCAGATGTTTTAACTGAATAAGGTGTTTCACCTATTACGCGTAAACCAAAGTTTTCAAGCATTGGCATAATTGCCGATAAATGAATTGGCTCATCTTTGTGATATAGGCTTAAGCTTACTTCATTTTTAGCTGCTTCTTGAGGACGATAAAATAACATCTCAAGTTGGTTTTCATCAGTTAACAATTCAAGTTTTTCAATATCAACTACTGCAGCACTCGGTAAAACTTGATCTTTATATGCACGAGCAAATGCATGGCTATATTTACGATTTAAATCATTTCCAGTAGCTTCACCAGCGCATTCTAGTAAAACAGACTGCAGCTTATCTTCCCATGTACGAGCCGCTTCAATTAGATTTCTTTCTATATCTTTCACATTAAATTCAATATTGTTGTCGGCTACACGCACAGTATAGTGTGTTCTAGCCAGGATAGATTCTGAGAAGAAAGTTGTAAATTCAACTTTATCTTGTGAGCCAAACTCTTTCGCAAGAATTTGCTGCGTTTCACGACGAAGTGCCGTGTTATAACGTTCACGTGGTACATATACCATACAAGAGAAAAAACGACCGTATATATCTTTACGAACAAAAGAGCGACACATATCACGCTCTTGCATTTGTAGTACGCCCATTGCAACTTCAAGTAATTCGTTATCTTGTGCTTGTAACAATTCATCACGTGGATACGTTTCTAATACATTTAGCACTGCTTTATAAGCATGAGTGCCTTGTGCAAAATCACATTTACCCATGATCCTAGCTATTTTACTACTTAAAACAGGAATATCAGATGCACTGTTATTGTAGAAATTAGAAGAAAACAAACCAATAAACCTGTCTTCACCAATTACCTTTCTATCTTTATCAAAACGTTTAATACCAATGTAATCGATATACGCTGGACGGTGGACGCGAGAAACAGAATTCGTTTTTGTTAAAATCAATAAATGTTCATTTTGTGCTTCTTTTCTCGCGATTTCAGGTAAGTCAGAAAGAAGTCTAATTTTCTCTTCTTCTGAATTTTTCATCATACCTAAACTAGAGCCTTGAACACCTCTTAATTCATAGTCACCTTTCACAGCAGTTAATTCATACTGACGGTAACCCATAAGTGTAAAATTATCAGTACCTAACCAATCTAAAAACTCAACTGTTTCTTGGATCTCTGATTTATTTTTTACGCCTTCGCGACTAGGTAGTGATTTTGTGATTTCTTGAAGCTTATCTTTTATTGGTAACCAATCTTGTACTGAAACTGAAACATCACTTAAAACAGAAATAAGCTCTAATTTTAAAGATTCGATTACTTTAACGTCTGTTTGGCGATCAATTTCAATAAAGAAAACTGTTTTAGTAGAAGAAGATGCTTGTTCACCCTTTAAATTAGAAAGTGCCGATATTTTATTATCATCATTTCTTTGAATTTTAAGCGGGGAATGTAATAAAAGGTGAGATGCGATATTTTCGCGAGTAAGTGCCATACGAACAGAGTCAACCAAGAAAGGCATATCTTTAACAATTATTTCTACAATTGTGTGAGAGGATTGCCAACCATGTTTCGCAAGTTCAGGATTTACAACTCTAACCATTATGTCATCTGACATATGACTTTCAAGTGAATTCCATAAACTCAGTGCAGCACCATATAAATCACTGTCGTTACGATTAGCCAAATCCTCTTTAGACATATTGCTGTACAAGGTTTTGGCAAATTTTTCTACGAGCGACACATTATCTGCATGTACTTTCTGATGTATTAACTTACAAACATTATCCAACAGAACTGAAGTGTGACCATCGTTTTGTGTCATTGTGTGTTCCTTAATCTATTACTACTTTGAACGAGTAGTTATTACACAGCTTTTTATTAGCGTGGAGTCGAGGTGAATTCTAACTCTTTTAGCTAGTAAATGAACCGTTTTTTTATGCCAATGCAGTATAAATTTCAACCGGTTGGACATCTATTCACAAAATATAGATATAAATGGCCATTTATGGCCATTTTTAAGAACAATTATTCACAATTATTTTAACTTTTTTTATTTATTTCCTTTTTGAGGCCAAAGGATTGTACCGATAGCGGGGAGTAATAAAACTGCACCAAGCATATTTACTAAAAACATGAAGGTTAATAATATGCCCATGTCTACTTGGAATTTAAGATCTGAAAATACCCAAGTACTGACCCCTAGTGCCAAAGTGATCCCAGTGAATAAAACAGCACTACCTCGTTCAATTAAAGCATTACGATATGCTTGTGATAACTGTATGCCCTCTTTAAGCTGTGAACTCATTGAGGATAGTATATAAATACCATAATCGACACCTATACCGACACCTAACGCAATGACAGGTAATGTAGATACCGTTAAACCAATTTCAAGAGAAACCATTAACGCTTGTGCCATGGTTGATACTATGTATAAAGGTAAAACAACAGCAATTGTCGCCCTAACCGAACGAAAACTAATAAGACATAATAATGTTACTGCGCCATACACATAAAGCATCATAGGTAATTGCGCTTCATCAACAGTTTGATTTGTTGCAGCCATGACACCCACAGGACCCGTAGCTAAACGAAACTTCAGCTCATCTGTTTGTTCGGCTTGAGCAAACATTTCAACAGCTGCAATTACTCGTTCTATTGTTTTTGCTTTATGATCTTCCATAAATACTATGATTGGCATCACACTACAATTACCATTTAACAAGCCTGTACTAGTTTCTACTCGTGCCGTTGCTTGAACTAAACTTGAAGTATTACGTGGAATAGTTTGCCATTTTAAATTACCTTCGTTGTATCCCGCATTAACAGCTTGAGACACTGAAGTTAAAGAAATAACCGATTGCACACCTGCAACATTTTCTACGTTCCATTGAAATCTATCTATGCGAGACATCACATCATGGAAAGTACATGCTTCTGCTGGACCTTCTACAATTATTTTTAGAATATCAACAGAAATACTATATTTATCGGTAATCAAGAATGTATCTTGGTTATAGGTTGCATCACCATGTAAAGAAGGTGCCCCCGGATGCAAATCACCTATTTGCATTTGTTGCGATTGCCAAAAGCTCAATCCAAATAATATAGCTACTACAAACATAATTTTTTTAGCTATTTTAGGATCTGTCGCACTGACTAACATATCGATTAACCTTTCAAATACCCGTGGTGAACTTTCTTGTTTATGATGGTTTTTAGTAGGGATACTGCCTAAGTATGAAGCTACGATTGGTAATAGAATCAAATTTGTGAAAATGATAACAGCCACACCTAAACTCGCTGTAATAGCCAATTCACGAATAATACCAATATCAATTGAAAGTAATGTTAAAAAGCCTACAGTATCAGATAATAATGCAATGCCACCTGGGATCAATAAGCTTCTAAAACATGTTTCAGCTGCCATTTTACAACTGAGTCCTTCTGAAGTTTTTTTACCAATTGCATTGACCATTTGAATGCCATGGCTTACACCTATTGCAAATACCAGAAAAGGGATCAATATCGACATGGGATCTAAGCCGAAACCTAGCTGCGATAACAAACCTAGTTGCCATACAACCGCAATTAAAGAACATATAATAGGCAGTAAAGTCAGCTTAAGGCTTTTACAAAATAGCCAGACCATAATGAATGTAAAAATAATGGCTATTAAGAAAAATAATACAACCCCTTTTGCACCATCTGCAATATCTCCCGCCATTTTTGCAAATCCAATAATATGGATTGATACATTGTCAGTGGTAAAAGGCTTTCTAACTTCTGATTCTAATTTTGAAGCAAATGCTAATGTATCCAATTTATCATGTGTTGTCGGATCAATTTCCATCAATTGAGCTGATACCATAGCACATGAATAATCGTTAGCTATTTGACGGCCGATAATATTTGCTTTTTCTATGTTTTCTTTTACTTTATTAAGCCCTCTTTCATCTGGCTTAAAATCGGCAGGTATAATTGGACCGCCCGCAAAACCGTCTTCTACTACTTCAACAAAACGTGCACTAGGCGAAAAGATTGATTGTACTAATGAACGATTTACACCAGGTATAAAATAAAGTTGATCATGAACCGACTTTAATTGTGTAAAAAACTCTTCATTAAAAATATCACCACTTTCATCACACACTGATATTAAAATACTATTTGCGCCACCAAATTGTTTTTCATGTTTTAAGTACAACTTCATGTAATCATGATTTAGTGGAATGTTTTTATTAAATGAAGCGTCTAATTTAATATTTGTTGCGCTAAGTGCTAAAAATACCGTTGTTACAAAAAATGCGATAATAACCGCAAGACGATGCCTAAAAATAATTAATTCAAATTGCGTTAATATATTGCTCATTGTTCTAATTTAACTCCTGACTTTTAATACCCACTTCTGAAGCAAATATTAATTTATTATTGCTGATCACCGACGCTAAATTAGCCTTCCCATCAGATTGTTGTTGTTTTGTGACTTCTCCTGACTTGTAAGTAAGCACAACACCGTTATTAGCAGATAAAATAGCACCACTTGGTGTTTTCAAAATATGGTTGATCGTCGCTTGAGTATCTGTGTTTAATTTATGCCATTGTTTGCCATTATTATTTGAAGTAAACGCGTTACCTCTTAAACCTGCAATGAGCCAAGTACCATCATTTAATACTGCTATATCAAAGAAAGAACCAAGGTAAAATTCGTCTAACCTTTGAAAGGTTTTTCCATTATCATTACTGGTTGCCAGAAAACCTTGTTCACCGACCATAATGATTTGATTTTGTGAAAAATGAATTTGATTAAAATGCGGTAAAATTGATTGGGTTTCAATTTCATAACCTTCCGGATCTTCCAATTTTAGCTCAGCTAAGTAATCAGCATCCTCTTCAAACAATAAACTGCTTAAGAATACGCTATTCCATGTTTTACCACCATCTTGTGTACGGTAAAATAAACCGTATGCCCCGATTGCAACCCCATTTAATGTGTCAGTAAACGAAATATCTAAAAAAGGTTTATCGAGTTCTGGTTGGTAGTTTTGTATTTTCCAATTTTTACCACCGTCTTTAGTATTTATAATGGTAGCGTCATGCCCTACTGCCCATCCTATATTTTCATTTATAAAAAAAACACTGGTTAATAATATTTGCATTGGCACATTTGATTGTTGCCATTGAATGCCATCTTGACTGTATAAAATAATCCCTCTTTTTCCTACAGCAACCTGATATTGGCCATTATCAACAATATCGGTTAGTAATGCTTTTTGTGCTTTTTTTGCCATAACAGCTGGCTTGAGTGATTTTAAAGCATGTGTATTCATCTCAGCTTTGAGCTTATTCGTAAATAAAACAATGCACGTAAATAGCAAGCAATTAATAAAAAATTTCATGAGAGACTTCGTTAATTAGTTAGTTAAAAAAGGCCCGTTAAGGGCCTTGTAAATATGTGTTTATCTACGTCCATCGCGCTTTAGCGCATTTGAGGTAAATTCTACATTTTTGAATGGTTTCGAGAAATCATACATTTTCTCTTCGTTATCTAAGCCAATCGCTAGATAACGACGTGAGTTTAAGTCATGATAAACATCTAAAGTACTCCAATGTGTTTTAACATCGTAATAGTTCAAACCATGGGCCATTGCAACACGATATAGTTGATCACGATTATCGTAAATATCGGCTACATGGATCTGCCAACTATCTTCATCGATATAGAAAACACGCTTTTTATAAATATGACGTGTACCTTCTTTTAGATTCGCTTCAACTACCCAAACACGGTGCTTTTCATAGCGAACATGATCAGGGTTAATATGACCCGCCTTTAAAATATCATCATACTTTAAGCTATCGCTGTGTAGCTTGTAGCTATTGTATGGTATGTAAAGCTCAGTTTTCCCTTTTAATTCCCAAGTATAACGATTCGGAGAACCGTTAAACATATCGAAATCATCAGTTGTACGTAAACTATCAGACGCTGTACCTGGTGCATCATATGCAACATTAGGTGCGCGACGAACACGGCGTTGACCTGTGTTATAAGTCCATGCTTGGCGTGGTGTTAATATTTGATCCATCGTTTCATGAACTAATAACGCTGTACCTGCTAAACGAGCTGGCTGAGTTACTTTTTGTTTGAACTTAAACAAGATATTTGATTCTTGTAAAGATTCAGGCGTTGCGTCTTTTTCTGAATATTTAACTAATAATTTTTCATCAAAGCCAACAACATTAAATGCTCCACCTGCCGTTGGTGCCGCTTGTCCACCAAAACGTGAAATTGATAAACCACGATATCTCAAAATATGGTTCCAAATAACTTCCAATCCAGTTTCTGGCACAGGAAATGGAATGCCTATTGCTGTATTTTTGATGCCATTACCATCTTTAATTAATTCAGCAGATGAAGCGTACTTTTTAGTCGCATCATAAATAAAATCGGGATATGAAGCACTTCTACGTGTCGGGTAGATATTCATTTTAAAAGTATCAGGATAAGTATCAAATAATGCAACTTGACCTGATGATAAGCTAGCTTTGTATTTATCTAGGTTACTTTTGTCAATGGTATATTTTACTGCATCAGCAGCAAACGGGTCTGGATGATGCATTCCAGGTGTATATCCTGCAGGAACTGATGTGATACCACCATCCCAAGCTGGAATAGAACCATCTGCATTACCTGCTTTTTCTGCTCCAATTGGAGTCAACTCAGCACCTAACTTAGCAACATTTTCTGCTGAAGTCTTAGCTAAAGTACTGCCTGTAGCAAATACACCACAAAGGGCAACTGCTATTAGGGTAGGCTTTTTAATCATAATTTTACCCTTAAATCGAGTATTTAACATTTAGAGAAACATAATCACGGTCAGAGAAGTTGTTCGTTTGACCGCCACCCCAAAACTTGTTGTAGCTCATATCAAGTGACCATGCATTTTGATAGTTAAAGTTAAGGTTTAATCCTAACGATTTTCTATCTTCAATGAATAAGTACATAGGGTCTGGTGTGATACCATTTACATCATGTGAAAAGACCATACGAGGTGAAACATTTACACCAGAGAATAGGTTATTGTATTCACCTTTAGCAACTAATCGATAACCCCAGGCAGAAGCTGACGGGAATGGATTAGTTTCGGGACCATTAGAGAGTGCCTGATGAAGTAAGGTGTAATCTTTGCCTTCTACGCCATACATTTTACCTGTACGACCAGTACCAGAAACATTGAGTCTTAGTTCATTAGGATCTGGCATGTCATTAATCGTTACACCACCTACTTCACCTAATAATACCCAGCTATCAGCACCTAAAGAAGGACCAAATAAGTGAGTTGCAGTAAACTGAAGTTGCATTGTATCGCTGGTAACATAACCTTGAACACCTTCACCTGGCGCTAATGTTTCTAACTGAGATATTTCTGCAAAATCAGGGCGAATACCCGCAACTGCAAGTTGCTCTGGCATAACTGAATATAACAACTCTACATCATCAATTTGCAGTGGCTCGTCTTCACGGTAAGTAAACTCACCTGCAAAAGATGTTTCACCTAATACGGTATTAAAACTCAACCCGTATAGTTTGATATCTTCTGGATAGACTAATGCACCACTACTGAAAGCATCTAAATCTGTTACATTATCTTCAGTTATTTCATGTTTCGCTATATATGCTAAATCATCTGCGATACTCGCAGCAGTAAAATCTGATGCTACGGCTGAAATTAATGGGCGACGACTATGATAGTTGACATGATAAAAACTAAATTCGGTTTCATTTAACTCAGGTACATACCAAGAAAACTTCATGCCGTATTGGCCTGAGTCTTTTGGTTTAGTCATACCATTAGCGCCTTTACCTTTTAATGCGACTTTTGTAGGGTAAGCTAAATACATGTTTGCTAACATTGCAGATGCTTCAGCACTTAATGGGTCGATACCTTGTGCTTGAAGCGCTGAACCCCAATCACTGTATAAGTTATTAAGGCTTGAAGTAACATGTGCTAAATCCATATCTGGATTAGATGTAAAGCCTAATTGAACATTATTTTGATAGCCATTTTCAGAAGCGAAATCATTGGTAGAAAAATACGTACCAGCGACAGGTAAACGTGTTTCTTGCCATTCATATTGATAGAAAGCTTCAAAAGAGATATTTTCTGTAATACCAAGCGATGCCCAAAGCATACCAACAGGAATAAATGCTTCTTTTAAGTCCGCACCAGGCGCTTTTAATCGGTCAATATCAACTGGATTAACGTTAATACCGTGAGATATTAATGTGCTTTCACCCCAGTTAACTACTTGCTGACCTAAACGAATTGAAAGTGGATTATTACCATCATTTAAATCAAAATCGGCATATACAAATGCATCTAATAATCTAAAATCTCTACATACTTGCTCTTTTGAATCTTCATCAGCACAAGGGTCAACTTGATTGCCTGAAGTAGGATTACGATAAGCACGGTTCTCATCCATTAGTTCAAAATCATAAAAGTACATGAAGCGTGTAAATAAGCCAAAGTTACCTTTACGAATACCTAGCTCGTGAGTACCTTTAATCAGCTTAGAAAAAGTATCTCCTGAGTCAAAATTAAGGTTACCGGCATCACCATTATTAGAGTATGTGCCAGGGCGAGCCCAAACATCACTCGATGAATAGATAGGATTAAGTGCAGCGTTATAACCAGTCCAGTTAAAACTTGGGTGATTACTTTTACCAATTTGGTTTTCGAAATCTCGGTCTTCTATACGCCAGCTGCTGCCAGCTGAAAATGTTGAATCAAAATTCACCTCAAATCCACCCAATTCAAAATTCTTGGCTGAAACTTGTTGGCTACTTAGAGCAATAAACGCACAGGTAATTCCGAGCGCTAATTTCTTTTTGACAAAAAGAGGTCTTTTTATCATGTTGTCTTCCCTCTGTGGCGGGTCACTTTGTGATCAAGTTATTGTTTTTAGTATACTAGTTCTGAATCAAAGCATTACAGCAAATTACATTTGATGCAAGCAACCAATGAAAATTAACATAAGATAACACTCTTATTCATTGGTAAGACATCTTACCAGTAAAATTACACACTTTTAAAGCAATTACGTTAAAAAATTAACAAAAAATCAACGAGTATAGCGCTACCCCGCTAAAAACGGGGGAATTGTAATTTTATATGATCTTTTCTAAAGAAATAAATTGATTAGAATCTGATAATTTTAGTTTGAATTTTTGCTTAATACCTACAGGAGTTATAAAGGACCGAAACCTTAGCGCTGGAATTCGGATTGATTTTCCTGAGTGAGAAGTGACCTGAATTGATTTAATATGACCAGAATAGATTTGCTCACATTGCTCATAACTTAAATCTAAATTAAATAAAAATTGCTTCATTACTTTTGTTATATAATTTCATTAAAAATAATCAGCGTTATTATTGTTAATAACGCTGATCCGATATCGTGATTGCTATTTTAATGCTTTAGAAACTTTTTCATAGAGATCAGGACTTAAATTTTCTATATTTTCGAGTCTTTTCAACTGTTGCTTCATCAGTTTTTGTCTATTAACGTCAAACTTTTTCCAAGACATTAATGGCGTGATCATTCTCGATGCATTTTGTGGGTTTATATCATTTAACTTAATTAGTAAATCAGTTAATAATTTATAACCTGAACCATCCACATTATGAAAATGTTTCAGATTAAAATGTGTAAAATTACCGATCAATGCGCGTACACGATTGGGATTAGCGTAATCAAAATGATCATGCTGATATAAAGCTTCAAGATGTGAGTTAATATCGGCGCGATCTTGCATTGCCTTAAGCGCGAACCATTTATCCATCACCAGTGGATCTTTAGACCATTTAGACTCAAACAAGTCTAAGATTTCCGAAGATATACTATGATTTGCATTAACTACCGCACTTAAAACCGCTAGCGCATCAGTCATATTATCGAGTGAAAATTGTTTTCTCAAAATCGCGACTAAATCAATATGGTTTTGTTTTGCTAAATAATGTAAACATGCATTTTTCAACGCGCGTTTTCCAACTGCATTTACCGAAAGATCTGTACAGTCAGACTCACTATCAATACTAAGTGCAGTAAAACGTATCATAAGTGATTCTGATAATGTATCTGCAATTTGTTGCTCAAAATTACTGCTTACTGCAATTAGTTCATCAACAGGAATTTCTTGGTAATCTGAACTTAATGTATCAAAACTTGGTAACTTTAATAATTGCGCAGCAAGCTCAAGATCAATTGTTTTATCTTCAATGATATCTTTCACTAATGCAATAACACTAGCTTGTAATGTCATATCGTTATTAGTAACTGCTCTATTAATATTATTAGTAAATAATATTTGTTGTGCATCCCAACGAGAAAAGTCTGAACTTGCATGACGTACGATATGACATAACTGCTCATCAGAATAATTAAAATAAAGCTGACAAGGTGCTGAAAAATCTTCAAGTAAAATTGCAGTTGGTTTTTCTTTTATAGCATCAAAAATAAATGTATGACTTTCTTGTGTGATATTTAATACTTTATTAAGTATTTCACCTTTATAAGTTAAAGGTAGCTTTTCACCTGAGCCGCCTAATAATTCGATTGCAAATGGAATATGCAAATTTTGTTTTGTTGTCTGATCTGCCGTTGGTGTATGTATTTGTTTTATCTTTAGCTTATACTGTGACTTTTCAGCACAGTATGATTCCTGTACAACAAGTTTAGGTGTGCCTGATTGACTGTACCAATTTTTGAATTGTGTTAAGTCAATATTGGACGCTGACATCATAGCATTGACAAAGTCGTCACAGGTAACCGCTTGTCCATCATGACGTTCAAAATAAAGATCCATGCCTTTTCTGAAGTTTTCTTTACCTAATAAAGTATGCATCATGCGAATAACTTCCGCACCTTTATTATACACTGTAACTGTGTAAAAATTATTCATCTCAATCACTTTCTCAGGGCGAATAGGATGTGCCATTGGTCCTGCATCTTCTGAAAACTGATGAGTTCGCATTGCTTTAACGGCTGCAATTCTATTAATTGCACGAGAGCCAAGATCAGAACTAAACTCTTGATCCCTAAAAACAGTTAAACCCTCTTTTAAAGAAAGCTGAAACCAATCTCGACAAGTAACACGATTGCCAGTCCAGTTATGAAAATATTCATGACCTATAATAGATTCGATCATATGATAATCACTATCTGTCGCAGTTTGTTGATTGGCTAATACACATTTACTATTAAATACGTTCAAGCCTTTATTTTCCATTGCGCCCATATTGAAAAAGTCTACAGCAACTATCATGTAGATATCTAAATCATATTCTAAACCAAATGTATCTTCATCCCACTTCATTGACTTTTTAAGTGATTCTATTGCATGAGGAGCTTTACTTAAGTTGCCTTTATCAACAAATAGCGCAAGCTCTACATCTCTACCTGACAGGGTTTTATATGAATCACGTAAAACATCAAAATCTCCAGCAACGAGTGCAAAAAGATAACAAGGTTTTTTGAAAGGGTCTTGCCAAATAGCATAATGACGGTCTTCACCGATTTCACCTTGCTCTATTCTATTACCATTTGATAATAAATGAGGATATTTTTTATCTGCAATAATTTTGACGGTAAATGTTGCCAATACATCAGGTCTATCTTGGTAATACGTTATTTTACGAAAACCCTCAGCTTCACACTGCGTGCAATAAGCACCGCCAGACAGATATAACCCTTCTAAAGAAGAGTTAGTTCCTGGAGATATTTTTGTAATAATCAGCAGTTCAAACTCGTCTTTTTCACTACTGATAATTAGCTGCTTTTTTAATAACTGGTAGTCATCATATTTTTGTCCATCAACTTCAACAGATAACAGTTCAAGATCGACGCCATCTAAGACTAAATCTCCAAGTATCGGATTATTATTGTCACAGGAGTTGCGTTTAACTTTTGAAGTAGCACGGACTTGAGTTTGAGTATCATCAAGATCAAACTCTAAATAAATATCAGTGATTGAAAATGCAGGTTTGGCATAATCTTTTAAAAACTTAGCCGTAGGTGTTTGTATATTTGATAAGTTCATGATGTATCCGCAATGATATAAAATAAAATAGCTCCTAATGGAGCTATTTTTGAAAATATAGTTTAAATATTTTTATAATATTAAGCAGTTTGTTGTTCTTGTAAATGTTTAGGCTCTAATTTTAGGTTTTAATGCCTAAATAAGCATAAATAATAGAAAGTACTGGGTTGATAAGATTAAAGAAAGCATAAAATGCATAATCTAATGGATTTACTAATAACACTGAATGCATATATGCACCACAGGTATTCCATGGTATCAATGGACTTGTTATCGTTCCGCCATCTTCTAAAGTACGAGACAAGTTAACAGGTGCTAAACCACGCTTTTGATACTCTTCTTTAAACATACGACCTGGCATAACAATCGCCATATATTGGTCCGCCGCAATCATATTTGTACCGATACATGTCGCGACTGTTGAAGCGATTAAAGAACCTGTGCTTTTAGCTATTTTTAAAATACTGCGTACAAAAACCTCTAATAAACCTACTTTTTCCATCACAGCACCAAACATAAGCGCCATCATGATAAGCCATGTTGTATTTAACATACTGGACATTCCACCACCGCTCAGTAGCTTATCCATTTTTTCATCACCTGTTAAAACGCTAAAACCATCAAAGAAAGCGCTCCAAACAATTTTAATAGTACCTATTATAGCATTTTTATCCGCAGCCAACTGAGATGTGATTAAGTCTTGTTGAAATATAAGCGCCCATACAGCACCTAATAGGGCACCAATTGCAACTGCAGGAAAAGCAGGCATCTTCTTTAAAGCTAACGTCAATAAAACAACTAAAGGGACTAACATAATCAAACTAATATCAAAGTTAGATTGTAAAATGTCATTTATTTGATCTATTCGTGCACTATCAGTAACATTTCCGGCATTAAAACCTAAAAATGTAAATATTATAAGCGCTATGATAAAGCTAGGTACTGTAGTCCACATCATATGATGTATATGAGAAAATAAATCAGAACCTGCAACAGCAGGTGCTAAATTAGTTGTTTCTGACAATGGGGATAGTTTATCTCCGAAATAAGCGCCTGAAATAACAGCACCCGCAGTAATTGCTTCATTAAGTCCTAAACCCGCAGCTACCCCTAATAATGCAACACCAATGGTTGCAGCTGTTGTCCAAGAACTACCAATACTCATTGCAACTATGCCACATAGAATACAACTTGCAGCATAGAACCAACTAGGATTAATTAATTGAAGACCATAATAAATTAATGTTGGAACAGTGCCAGACAATAACCAAGTTCCAATTAAGGCTCCGACCATAAATAATATTAAGATAGCGCCTAGCGACAATGTAATACCCTTAATCATCGCACTTTCTAAATCAGCCCATTTGTATCCATTTTTAAGTCCAATGAGTATCGCAATACCTGAAGAAAATAATAATGCAATTTGGTTGGGGCCATAAGATGAGTTATCCCCAAAAAGATAAACTGACGAACCGAGTAATGTGATTAAAATTAAAATTGGTAGTAACGCATCAAAAAAATGTGCTTGCTTGATTTGCTTCACGTGTATTCCTCTAACTGTAATTATCGGTAATATTTAGATATAAAATTGATATCAAATATCACGCTTTATTTTTTATCGCGTCTATTTGTTAACGCTGTATCGAGTATATCAAACCTTAACTCAAAATATTGTGCATAAATATAACATTGTATTAAACATCATTTGTTATAATTTTTATTGTTAAATATCAGTGCAGTAGTTTTATAAATTAGAATTTAATATCATTTCCTTTGAATATAAAAGTACATATTTTGCATATAAAAAAAGCGCCGTAGCGCTTTTTTTGTAACAAGTTTAAAAGTTATTTTTTTACATAACGACCAAACTTAATAAAATCAGAAGTAATTAATGCAGTTTCTTCTAAGAATGGGTCCATATCAGTCAACTCATCAGGTAAGTCTTCTAATGATGTCACTTGTTTTTTATTTAAACGCATTAATCTTTTGTTAACACGAGCAAGAGTAAGTTTTTCATTTTTATCTCTTTGCTCAATACGAGTCTTTTCAACTAAAGAAATCGTTTTACGATCATTTTCTTTTTTATAACGCGCGATATCTTCAAACACATAATTAAATTCAGGTTCTGAGATGATACGGTCATCATGTTGTTTTTGTAAAAACTTAATAGCCGGTTTTAGATCAGCCATAGAAATATATTTTGCATTTCTAATGCTATCCCATGGTAAAGCATTATCTTCTTGCGATTCACCCCATTCAGCTGGGTCTATCGCTGAAGGAAATGAAATATCAGGAATAACACCTTTATGTTGGGTACTACCACCATTTATTCGATAAAACTTTGCAATCGTATACTGGATACTACCTAAGCTGTTCTCATATAAATCGTAATTTCTGCCTAAACCTCTATGCTGCTGAACTGTGCCCTTACCAAAGGTTTGTTCACCAATAACAACTGCGCGACCATAGTCTTGCATTGCCGCAGCAAATATCTCAGAAGCTGAAGCACTATATCTATCAACTAATATTGTTAAAGGGCCATCATAATAAGTGACACCATCAACATCTTTTTGTTGTTCAACACGACCATTTAAATTATGGATTTGAACTACTGGGCCTTGTTCAAAAAACAAACCCGACAATTGTGTTGCTTCATATAATGAACCGCCACCGTTTTGTCTTAAATCGATAATAATCCCATCGACATTTTGCTCTTTTAATTTTGCTAACTCTTTTTTAACATCACCAGATAAATTGTTGTAAAAACCAGGAATATCAATAACGCCAATTTTTGTATCTAAGTCTGAATAACTCGGTTTAAATACTTCAGATTTAGCAGCGCGATCTTCTAAACGAATTTTATCACGAGTAATATCTACAATTGATGGCTTGCCATGCGTATCAGCACCTTTTAAGTACTGCAAGCGAACAAGAGTACCTTTAGGCCCTTTAATTAACTCTACAACATCATCTAAACGCCAACCGATCACATCAACAAAATCTTCTTTTCCTTGAGCAACACCAATAATGCGATCATTTGACTTTATTTTTTCAGATTTATCAGCAGGGCCTCCAGGCACGAGAGAGCGAATAACAGTGTAATCTTCGTCATAGCCAAGTACTGCACCAATACCTTCAAGCTCTAGATCCATGTCCATTTTAAACTGTTCGGCACGGCGAGGTGATAAATATGAGGTATGGGCTTCAATGCTTCGCGCAAATGCATTCATTGCGATTTGAAAGGCATCTTCACTATTTGTTTGAACTAACCTTTTTAAAGTGTAGCTATAACGTTTAGTCAGTATTTCTTTAATGTCAGGCCATTCTTTACCTGTCATTTTAAGGCGTAAAGCATCATATTTAACTCTTTGACGCCATATTTCATCGAGTTCAGCCTGAGTAGTGGCCCATTTTGCCTCTTCTCGGTCGAACTTATATTCATCTTCGTTCTCAAATTTCATTTCTTTATCTAATAAAGAAATAGAATATTGATAACTATCAAAACGGCGTTTCATGCTGACATTGAAAATGTCAAAGGCAAAATCAAGTTTACCTGTACTTAACGCGTTATCGACTAGAAATCGATATTGTTCAAAACTATCAATATCCGATTTCAAAAAAATACGTTTACCGAAATCTAGCGACTCTAAATAACGGTCAAATATTTTTGTAGAAAGCTCATCATTTAAATCAATGAGCTTGTAATGGGCGCGAGTAAAGAAATTAGTCACCCTTTTGCTAGCGGTACTATGTTGGGATTCTTGTTTTAAAACAGGCAAATCTTCTAGTGTTATCGTTTCTACTTTAGCGAACGCATTTGCTGCAATAAATGCAGCTGCAAGAGGAATGAGATTAAAACATTTACTCATAGACCATCTCCTTAGATTGTGTATAGACTTTCAGCCTTAGTCTTAACTAGCATTCCAGTAACAATTACAACATGAATATCATCTTTATTGATTTCAGTGATTGTTCCGTTCACTAATGTCTGGCCTAGCTTTACTTTAACTTTAGCATTTAATTTAATTTGTTCCGCAGTTAATGCAACTATTTTACCAGAACGACGAGGCGCATTTTCATTCTTAGGCTTAGCAATTACTGGTTTAGTTCCTTTATCAGCAGATTTATTTCTAGAACCTGGCTTAAAGGACTTTTTAGCAGCATCTGTACGTGGACGTTGTTGCTTTTTACGTTTAGCAAACTTTGCACGGCTTTCTTCTAATGCTTTAGCGGCATGATCAATATGTTCTTGTTCAACTTTCTCACAATCGTTTCCATCAAGATCGATTCTGAATTCAACTTTGCTCACAGCTTCAAGGTAGCGCCAATGCGACGTATATTTACGCAATGCTTGACGAATTTGTGTCTTGCTTACGTTATCATTACCTTCAATTCTTTGAGCTATATCTTTGAAGATACCTACTTTAAGCGGTTTTATACCATCTTTTTCTTTAAAACAAACAGAAAACTCTTTGTATAAAAAGGCAAGAACAGCATTGATATCTTTTAACTTATCAGGGTTTTCTTGCACAACTTCAGTTTTAGTTTGTTCAATATCAGTTACTTCTTGTTTGATATCTGTAATTTCTTGATTGCCAGTGGTACTCATTTCTAAACCTTTTTATTCCATCTGCTCATCTAACGATGTCAGGACATGTTGATTAACCCAGTCGACCAACTCTTCGAAGTCAGTTTCTATAATAGCTGTATCGCCACGAAGATGTTGCCAAATACTATTAATTATACTATCTATTTTGTCACATGATAAGTCATCAGGAAGTTGAGCCCAAGCGATGTGGATCAACTCATTGAGATTTTCTGCAACTAATTCTTCATTTCCTTCCCAATCACCGACATCACAATCAGAAACGAGGAAATCTTGAACATTCATTAAATCTTTCATTACACTTGAGTCTCAAATTGACGTATTAGTGTTTCTAAGCCAGCTTTGTCTTCTTCATCAAAACGTGAAAGCGATGGACTATCAATATCTAAAACAGCATATATTTTACCATCTTTAATGATAGGAACAACTATTTCTGAGTTAGATTCAGCATCACAAGCGATATGTCCAGCAAAGGCATGAACATCAGCAACTAATTGCGTTTCTTTTAAAGATGCCGCAGTGCCACATACCCCTTTACCGACAGGAATACGTATGCAAGCTGGATTACCTTGAAAAGGTCCTAAAACTAACTGTTCTGGATTATCAATAAGATAAAAACCAGCCCAGTTAATATCTTCTAAAGACATGAATAGCAACGCACTTAAATTTGCCATATTCGCTATAACGTTTGGCTCACCTTCAGTAAGTGATTTTGCTTGTTCAGCTAAAGTCTGATAGAAAGCTTGTTTACTCATTTTTATAAACTAATTACTATTTAAAACACAATAATAAACAAAGGTACTCTTTGTAGGCTTTAAATGAAACCTTTATCCATCAAAAAATCCACTTAAAGTGTAAAAAACAAAAATCTTGTTTAGATTATAAACAGAGTTGATGGTGTATTTAAAAAAATGCTTATTTTGTGAACCGACGAAGACTATTTAAAAAAATACCTGCTGCAGTTAATGACATTAAGGTATTAACAAAAAATATCATTGAACTAGTTGCACTAAAGATAAATGAAAACAGTGCACCACCAAGTAAAGCAATTGTTAAAATAGCCCAATAAGTTATTTTATTTAATTTGAATAAAAATAAGTACCCTGGTACTACAAAACATCCCATAGTTAAGCCAACAATATGTGCATTTGATATCGCTGTCATAATGATATTAAAGAATATTTGACTAGTCCCATTTTCTAATGTGAGTACATAATACAAACCAATTAATATGCCAATCAATAAAGGAGAGAGCAGAGAATATATCACACTTTTAATAAGTACTGCGTTTTCAACTTTATGCTGGCCTTTAGTCTTATTTATACCTGCAGAATTCATAGTTAACCTGTTTTATAATTATTAAACCTAAGTGTTGATCATTTAATTAAGTAAGCTAAATAAGACAAAAGTCTATAATCGCAGCTTAAATATATAAAGCCGCATATAAAATAAGCGCTATAATTTTAATAACAACATTAACAATGGCTAAGTTATGAAATCTAACATTGTGATTAGTTTATTATTAATTGCCATATCTTTCCAGACATCCGCCCAAGACTTACTGGTAGCAAAGACATGCCCTGTTGTTTACAACAATACAAACATTGGTATCTTAGCATTCTCAATGCCTTGGTATCATAATGGTGGTAGCCAGGCGTCTTACATAGCAAAAGACAATGCCACAGGAATTGGTATAGAAATTCATTTTCTAACTAATAAAAATGGATTTTCTCATACTAAACATCAAAAAATATGTGATCAGTTTCGTATCATGCAATTTAGAAATACAAATGCAAAACTCCCTCGTGGTGAAGATAAAGTTCAGCTAGATATCCCAGCGACACACCCTGAACCTTTTTATGATGCTCCACCACTTGAATTTGGTCATGGTATGCATCAAACACCAATTGATCATCATGATAAACCTTGGAAAAATATAATAATGCGTGCATCAACAGTTGCTATATATGATACGCCTTTTGTCTCAGATAGTTATGGCATAGAAGGTAAAGACATTATAGTGAAATTTGAAACCTGTGTCGTATGTCGCTATTTTAAAAAGGCAGATCACATACTTTCATGCGGTTCATGGGGGTTTAATCGAGAGTATATGGGTGGAATGACAGCATGGTCAGAACCTGAAGCTGATCCAATAAAATGCTCTGATGGACCGAATAAAGAGCACCTAGAAGTGCTCAATAATTCAAACTTGGTATCCTACAAACAAGGTATTGATTGGCAATAAAACGATTTATGACGCCACCCTTTCTGTATATAACTTGTTTAAAGCGAGCTCAATTGAAAGGTTATCATCTTGTTTCATATAATAAGTCACTGTTCTCATGACAAAATCGACATTTTGCTTATGTTCTTTGGAAAAAGTTTTACATAATGCTTTTAGTTTTTTATCAAACAAACTTTTATCAATTTTTGCATGATATGTCTGTATTGCAGTTTCGAAACTATTTTCATTTTCAGAATATAAGTCTTTTAGTTTTGCTTTAGGAACACGGTATTGTGTACTAGCAAACTCGAGCGCATCTCTAAAGTCAGTGAATTCATTATCAAAAACAGTGATCATAGTAACGGGAATATTAGCAATTTTTAATTTCTCACCATCAACTTCAAATTCAAATCCTTGATATTGGCTGCGTATTGAAGACTCTTTACCTAAGCCAATACCCGCTTGCACACATTTTTGAAGTTGATAATCAAGCTCTTGTGCTTCATCTTCATTCCACATTTGATAAACGTGAATGGCTTTTTTATATTTTTTTGCTATTTTTCTTTTTGCAATATCTGCACGTTCACCAACTAGAGCTGATTTTTCTTGTTTTAGTGCACTGCAACATTCTTTACAGGCAGGTACTTGATAAAAATCAGCTTCAGAGCGTGTATGAATATAAAACTCAGCATATTTTTTTGGCGGGGCATAATCAAATTCTGTTGCGATACAACCACAATAAAAGCATGTATTAAAATCGCTTCCATGTACAGCAATCATTTTCTGATAAGGCTCTTGTTTATCACTCAAATTAGTATTCCACTACGTAAATAAAGTTTTGCTATGATTATGCTTCAATCACAGCATAAATACATAATTTATTTTTTTAAAATTATATAGGTGCCTTTTGAATCTTTATCCTTTAAATTACTTTTTATTACAGCCCACAAAACGGTTAAAGCTTCAAAATATTTAGCAATATCAAAAGCTGACTTATTTTGTTTTCTAGCCCCTTTAAGCATTTTATCTTCACCCGAATCAGCATCAGATACTAAATGGCCTACATCTGTGATATTCATTACATGCTTAACATCATAATGATTAAACTCCAATGTCCTTCTAAATATATCTGTGAAGATATAAGTTCTTAAGTTACCAATATGTGCATAATCATAAACTGTTGCTCCACATGCATATAAACCTACCCTATTATTTTTTAATAGGTTCAAAATTTCGAACTTTTCTTTCAAATGTATCAAATAGTGCAAGTTCTCTTATTGTTTGATGCATAAATTTCTCTTTAATTATTTTATTCGGTCACAAAAAAAGGCCATTGATTTTTCAACGGCCTTTTAAAAATTAATTTTAACGTTAGATACTAAAAAATGGCAGCAGTAAATTACAACAGCAACAAGTTTGAAGGTTTGTATTAGATTGATGATTAGTATATAAGTACATATTTCGATATTAACATAAAAATATAAGATCCAATAACTGAAAGCATTGCATTTAGATAATGATATAGATTGAATTTAAGACAGTGATAAACTGCTTTACCGATTTAATGTTTTTAATCACTTCTCAAATAGCGCAAAAACTCTGTAATACCACAGCAAATGTAAGAGAGTTAGCTTTTATGGATGTATCTGGTCGAATTACAAATACTTTACTGCTACTTCTCAAAGAACCAGACGCATTGACTCACCCTGAAGGTATGCAGATAAAAATAACAAGACAAGAAATAGCACATTTAGCTGGATGCACTCGTGAAGTTGCTCGTCGAGTTTTAAAAAATTTAGAGAAACAAGGGTTAATTGAAGCCAAAGGTAAGACTATTGTCGTTCGTAATAGCCAGTATTAATTAACCAAAAATTTTAAATTAAGATATTAAAAAGGTTACCTAAATGACCTTATTATTAAAATAAAGTATGTGGTTAAACTACCAACCAATTTTTTATGTAAGACCTTTATCGCTTTCTTTGGGTAAGAGCTGCTAGTAGCTTACAGTTTTAACACTACTAGATTCTTTTTAACTAAAATTTAGGCATTAAAAAGGCCACTTAAGTGACCTTTTTATTAGATTAAACTAAGTAGGTGAGCTACCAACCAGTTTTTTCTGTAAGTGCTTTACTGCTTTCTTTGTGTAAGAGCAGCTAGTGAGCGAACAGTTTTAACACTAGTAGATTCTTATGAACTAAAATTTAGGCATTAAAAAAGGCCACAAATGAATAGTGACCTTTTTATTAGATTAAACTGAGTAGGTAGACTACCAACCAGTTTTTTCTGTAAGTGCTTTACCGATCTCAGCAAGTGAGCGTACAGTTTTAACACCAGCAGCTTCTAGCGCAGCAAATTTCTCATCTGCAGTACCTTTACCGCCTGCGATGATTGCACCAGCGTGACCCATGCGCTTACCTTCTGGAGCAGTTACACCAGCAATGTAAGATACAACAGGTTTAGTCACGTTAGCTTTAATGTACTCAGCAGCTTCTTCTTCTGCTGTTCCACCGATTTCACCAATCATTACGATTGCTTCAGTTTGTGGATCTTTTTCGAACATTTCTAAAACGTCGATAAAGTTAGTACCTGGAATTGGATCACCACCAATACCAACACACGTAGACTGACCAAAACCAGCATCAGTAGTTTGCTTAACTGCTTCATAAGTTAAAGTACCAGAACGTGATACGATACCTACTTTACCAGGCTTATGGATATGACCAGGCATGATACCAATCTTAGTCTCGCCAGGAGTGATAACACCTGGACAGTTAGGACCGATCATACGAACACCAGAATTATCAAGCTTAACTTTTACGTCAACCATATCTAGTGTAGGGATACCTTCAGTGATACAAACAATTAGCTCGATGCCAGCATCGATAGCTTCTAAGATTGCATCTTTACAGAAAGGAGCTGGAACATAGATTACAGATGCAGTTGCACCTGTCGTTTCTACAGCATCACGAACTGTATTGAATACTGGAAGGCCAAGGTGAGTTTGTCCACCTTTACCAGGAGAAACACCACCAACCATTTGTGTACCGTACTCAAGCGCTTGCTCTGAGTGGAAAGTACCTTGGCCGCCAGTGAAACCTTGACAGATTACTTTTGTATCTTTATTAATTAATACAGACATTATTTGCCCTCCGCAGCAGCAACAACTTTTTCAGCAGCATCAGTTAAAGATGCAGCAGCAATGATGTCAACATCAGAGTTTGCTAATACTTCACGACCAGCTTCAGCGTTAGTACCTTCTAAACGTACAACTACAGGTACATTTACACCAACTTCTTTAACTGCGCCAATGATACCTTCAGCGATCATGTCACAACGAACGATACCACCAAAGATGTTTACTAGAACAGCTTTAACGTTTTCGTCAGAAAGAATGATTTTAAATGCTTCAGCAACACGTTCTTTAGTTGCGCCGCCACCAACATCTAGGAAGTTAGCTGGCTTGCCGCCGTGCAGATTTACGATGTCCATAGTACCCATCGCTAGGCCTGCACCGTTAACCATACAACCAACATTACCATCTAGAGCAACATAGTTTAGTTCCCACTGTGCAGCTTGTGCTTCACGCTCATCTTCTTGAGACGGATCGTGGAACGCACGGATTTTAGGCTGACGGTATAAAGCGTTACCATCGATACCAATTTTACCATCTAAACAGTGAAGGTTACCTTCGTCAGTAATAACTAACGGGTTGATTTCTAATAATGCGAAATCAAAATCTTCAAACATTTTAGCAAGACCCATAAAGATCTTAACAAATTGCTTCATTTGAGTTGGGTTTAAATCTAATTTAAAACCTAATTCACGTGCTTGGTAAGGTTGAGCGCCAACAAGTGGATCAATCTCAGCTTGGTGAATTAACTCAGGAGTCTCTTCAGCAATCTTCTCAATGTCAACACCGCCTTCGGTAGATGCCATGAAAACGATTTTTTGTGAAGCACGGTCAACAACAGCGCCAAGATATAACTCGTTAGCGATGTCTGTACAGCTTTCAACTAAAATTTTAGCTACTGGCTGACCATTTTCATCAGTTTGGTAAGTTACTAAGTTTTTACCTAACCAATGTTGTGCGAAATCTTTAATTTCTTCTTTAGTTTTAACTAGCTTAACACCGCCAGCTTTACCACGGCCACCCGCGTGTACCTGAGTTTTAACAACCCACATATCACCGCCGATTTTATCAGCCGCTTCAGCAGCTTCTTGAGGAGTATCACAAGCGAAACCCTCAGATACTGGTAAACCATATTCGGCAAAAAGTTGTTTTGCCTGGTACTCATGCAAATTCATGATGCTTTATCCAATTTTTTAGTGCTAATCAAGCTGAATTTTTATTCAGCTTCCCAAATTGCGCGGTTAGTATAGATCCCCGCACGATACAAAGAAATACCCTGTATCAAGAATTGCCAATAAAATTACAATAGAATTGATATTTATTCGCAGTTGCTAATTTTTAATCTAAATGTAAGTTAAAAATTAACCAAAAAAAAGCTGCGACCTAAGTTGCAGCTTAAATATTAATCTAGTTTATTAAACATCTAGTAAAAGACGAGTTGGATCTTCTAGCAATTCTTTAATCGCTACTAAGAAACCAACAGACTCTTTACCATCAATTAATCTATGATCGTAAGATAATGCTAAGTACATCATAGGTAAGATTTCAACTTTACCGTTCACTGCCATAGGACGGTCTTGGATTTTATGCATTCCAAGGATCGCAGCTTGTGGTAAGTTTAAGATAGGCGTTGAAAGTAATGAACCAAATACACCGCCATTCGTAATAGTGAAGTTACCACCAGTCATATCATCGATAGTTAATTTACCATCACGACCTTTTAGTGCTAATTCACGAATATTCTTTTCAATTTCTGCACAAGACATTTTATCACAATCACGTAATACAGGTGTAACTAGACCACGTGGTGTAGATACAGCTATGCTCATATCGAAGAAGTTATGGTATACGATATCATCGCCATCAATTGATGCATTTACTGCAGGGAAACGCTTAAGCGCTTCAGTAACAGCTTTAACATAAAAAGACATGAAACCTAAACGGATATCATGACGCTTTTCGAATGCATCTTTATACTGCTTACGAAGGTCCATGATAGGCTTCATATTAACTTCATTAAATGTTGTTAACATTGCAGTTGAGTTTTTAGCTTCAAGTAAACGTGTCGCGATTGTTTTACGTAAACGTGTCATAGGAACACGTTTTTGCGTACGCTCGCCAACTGGTGCTAGTGCGGCAGCTACTGGTGCTGATTTTGCAGCTGGAGCTGGTGCTTTTAAGAAGTTATCAACGTCTTCTTTAGTTACACGGCCATTTTTACCAGTACCATTAATTTTTGAAGCATCAAGGCCTTTTTCAGCGATTAAACGACGTACCGACGGTGTTAATACATCAGAATTTTCGTCTGAAGCAGCTGCGCTAGCAGGTGCTGCTGACGCTGCAGCAGGCGCTGCACCAGCAATGATCTTACCGATTAACTGTTCGCCAAGAACGGTATCGCCTTCAGCGTAAATGAGCTCGCCCATTACACCATCTTCAGGTGCTACAACTTCAAGAACAACTTTATCAGTTTCAATATCAACTAGATTTTGATCACGTGATACAGCTTCACCTGGCTGAACATGCCAAGTAGCGATTGTTGCATCTGCAACTGATTCTGGAAGTACTGGAACGTTAATATCCACTGGGTTACCTTCTGATGCTGGCGCTGCAGTAGCAGGCGCTTGAGTATTTTCTGGAGTTGCCACAGCGCCTGCTGCACCAACTAATGCGATAAGTTGCTCACCTAATACGGTAGCACCTTCTTCTTGGCTAATTTCAGTTATAACACCATCATCTGGTGAAACAACTTCAAGCACAACTTTATCTGTTTCGATATCTACTAAGTTCTGATCGCGGCAAACAGTATCACCAACTTTTACATGCCAAGTTGCGATTGTTGCATCTGCTACAGATTCAGGAAGAACTGGAACCTTAATTTCGGTTGTCATCTCTTGTCCTTTATTTATTAATTGTTAGAGCGTCAGCAACTAAAGTTGCTTGTTCAATGTCATGTAAAGATTTAGAACCACATGCTGGTGCTGCAGAAGCTGGACGACCAGCATATTCTAAATACGTATTTGCTGGAATTGCTTGTCTGAAATGATGTTGTGAACAATACCAAGCACCTTGGTTTTGTGGTTCTTCTTGACACCAAACAAAATCTTTTACATGACTATAACGTTGTACGATTGCTTCCATTTCCGCATGAGGGAATGGGTATAGCTGCTCCATACGAACAATTGCAATATTGTTTAGCTCTTTTGCACGACGTTCTTGTAATAATTCGTAGTAAACTTTACCACTACAAAATATAACACGTTCAATATTTTCAGGCTTAATATCATCAATTTCATCAATTACGTTATGGAATACACCTTCAGACAATTCTTCTAAAGAAGAAACTGCAAGAGGGTGACGTAAAAGTGATTTAGGTGTCATAACGATAAGAGGACGACGAAGCGGTCTTACAGTTTGACGACGTAGCATTGCATAAACTTGCGCAGGTGTTGATGGTACAACCACTTGCATATTATGATCAGCACATAACTGTAAGAAACGTTCAAGACGCGCAGATGAATGCTCTGGACCTTGACCTTCATAACCATGTGGAAGCATACAAGTTAAACCACATAAACGGCCCCACTTTTGCTCACCCGAGCTTAAAAATTGATCAAAAACAACTTGTGCACCATTTGCAAAGTCACCAAACTGCGCTTCCCACATAACTAATGTCGTAGGCTCAGCAGTAGCATAACCGTATTCAAAAGCAAGAACCGCAACTTCAGATAAAACTGAATCGTATACTTCGAATTTACCTTGTCCTTCACGAACATTTTCAAGTGGTAAATACGTAGATGCATCAGCTTGGTTATGAACAACAGCATGACGGTGGAAGAATGTACCACGACCAGAATCTTGGCCTGTCATACGAATGTCAGTGCCTTCATCAACAATTGACGCGTATGCTAAGTTCTCTGCCATGCCCCAATCTAATAGTTTTTCACCAGTAGCCATCAATTTACGGTCAGCGTATATTTTAGCGACGCGTGATTGTGCTTTGTGCCCTTCAGGATATGTAGCCAGACTTGAAGTAAGTGCTTTTAGTTTATCAACTGGTAAACTTGCATCATATTCAACATCCCAATCATGACCAACAAAACTACTCCAATCTGATGAATGTGATGTTTCAGGAAGTTTTTCTTCAACAACACATTTTCCCGCATCTAAACTATTGCGGTAATCATTGGCAATTTTCTTTGATTCTTCAAGAGAAATAACATTTTCAGAATTAAGTTGTTCTGCATAAATTTGACGCGGAACAGGATGTTTTTTAATTTTTTGATACATAATAGGCTGAGTTGCATTTGGCTCATCAGCTTCATTATGGCCATGACGACGGTAACAAACTAAGTCAATTACGATGTCACGTTTAAATTTATTTCTGTAATCTAAAGCGATTTGCGTTACTAAAGTAACAGCTTCTGGATCATCAGAATTAACATGGAAGATTGGTGCTTGTACCATTTTAGCAATATCTGTACAGTATTCTGTAGAACGTACGTCTTCTTGCTTAGAAGTAGTGAAACCTACTTGGTTATTTACCACGATACGAATTGTACCACCTACGCTAAATGCGCGAGTCTGAGATAAATTGAAAGTTTCTTGAACTACACCTTGGCCTGCGATTGCAGAATCACCATGTAATGTAATTGGTAATGCTTTAGAGCCATCTTTACAACCTAAACGGTCAAGACGAGCACGAACAGAACCCATTACTACAGGATTTACGATTTCTAAGTGAGATGGGTTAAATGATAACGCCATATGTACGTTGCCACCTTTGGTAGCAAAATCACATGAGTAACCCATATGGTATTTAACGTCACCAGAACCTGAATTTACTTGTGCTTTACCGGCAAATTCATCAAATAAATCTGATGGATTTTTACCTAAAACGTTAAGAAGTACATTAAGTCGACCACGGTGAGCCATACCTATAACAACTTCTTTTTGACCGCTTTCGCCAGCACGGTGAACAAGTTCTTTTAACATTGGGACTAAAGAATCACCACCTTCAAGTGAGAAACGTTTAGCACCTGGGAACTTCGCACCTAAATATTTTTCAAGACCATCAGCTGCAGTTAATCCTTGAAGGATACGTAGCTTATTTTCTTTAGTAAAGTTGGGTGTAGACTGGACCGACTCAAAACGCTGTTGTAACCAACGCTTTTCTTCTGTCGAAGTGATGTGCATATATTCAACACCAATAGAACCACAGTAAGTAGTTTTTAGTGCTTTATATAGCTCACCTAAAGGCATGGTATCTTTGCCGATGGCAAAAGAACCTACATTAAATTCGCGGTCAAGGTCTGATTCTGATAGGTCGTGATGAGAAAGTTCTAACTCACGAATTTTATCTCGTTTCCACAGGTTTAGTGGATCAAGATTGGCACTTTGATGGCCTCTGAATCGGAATGCATTAATCAGTTGAAGTACTTTAACTTGCTTCGCATCACCTGCTCCACCTGTCGCAACAACAACTTCTTTATGCTTGTTTTTTGCAAGCGTTTCAAATTGTGTTCTGATATCTGAGTGTTTAGTCTCAACATCAACACCATCTACTTTTGGTAAATGGTCGAACACTTCACGCCATTCATTTGGCACCGAAGTCGCATCATCTAAATACGCTTCATATAAGTCTTCTACATAAGCAACGTTGCCGCCATTCATGTGAGACGAATCTAACCATGCCTTCATTACACCTTCGTGCATTTATAAGCCCTTTTCTTCTAGCGCAGAAATAGTTAAACACAAAGATAGCCATAAGATTGATATATGGCTATCTAAATATTGTTAAATCTGGTTACTTAGATAGAACGGTTAAGTAACATAGATTTGATATTACCAATAGCCTTTGTTGGATTAAGGCCTTTTGGACAAACACTGACACAATTCATGATCCCGTGACAACGGAAAACACTGAATGCATCATCAAGATCTGAAAGACGTTCTTCAGTTGCTGTATCGCGAGAATCCACAAGGAAACGATACGCATGAAGAAGACCTGCAGGTCCGATAAACTTATCTGGGTTCCACCAAAATGATGGACAAGACGTTGAACAACATGCACATAAGATACATTCGTACAAACCATCTAGCTTGTCACGTTCTTCAATAGATTGAAGACGCTCTCTTGCTGGCGGGTTCTTTTCATCATTGATCAAATAAGGTTTTACTTTTTCGTACTGTGTATAGAATTGAGTCATATCAATTACTAAATCACGTACTACAGGTAAGCCTGGTAATGGACGGATCACAATCGCTTTATTGCCTCTTTTTAGAGTCGATAAAGGTGTGATACATGCTAAACCATTTTTACCGTTCATGTTAAGACCATCAGAACCACATACACCTTCACGACATGAACGTCTAAAAGATAAAGTTGGATCTTGTTCTTTTAACTGGATTAATGCATCCAGTACCATGATATCGCTACCATCTTGAAGTTCAAGAAAGTATTCCTGCATACGTGGCGCTGTATCTACATCAGGATTATAACGATAGATCGAAAATGCTAATTTCATCGAACAGCTCCTAGTAAGTACGTGCTTTCGGTGGGAAAGCTTCACGGTGTAAAGGTGTCATATTAACATTTCGCGTTGACATTTCTTCTGTATCTGGACTGTAAATTGTGTGGCATAACCAGTTTTTATCATCGCGCTCAGTAAAATCTTGACGGGCATGCGCACCACGAGATTCTGTACGGAAGTTTGCAGCTTTAGCTGTACAAAATGCAGTTTCCATTAGGTTGTCTAATTCAAGACACTCAATACGTTGCGTGTTAAATTCTGTAGACTTGTCGTCAAGACGTGCATGTTGTAAACGTTCACGAATTTCAGTTAGCTCTTTCATACCTTGTGCCATAGCATCACCTTCACGGAATACCGAGAAGTTTAATTGCATACATTGCTGAAGGTCTTTTTTGATTTGAACTGGATCTTCACCTTGACCAGATTTAGAAGACTCCCAACGGTTAAAGCGTGTTAATGCTGCTTCAACGTCTGAATCTGCATGATCAGATACTTGAGTATCATTTAGGTATTCACCTAAGAAGTTACCTGCAGCACGGCCAAATACAACTAAATCAAGTAATGAGTTACCACCTAAGCGGTTTGCACCATGTACAGATACACATGCAATTTCACCAACAGCAAATAAACCGTCAACGATTTTCTCATTACTATTATTATCTACAGAGACAACCTGGCCATTTACATTACATGGAATACCGCCCATTAAGTAATGACATGTTGGTATTACTGGAATTGGTTCTTTAACTGGATCAACGTGTGCAAATGTACGAGATAAGTCACATACACCTGGTAGACGTTTTTCTAGTGTTTCTTTACCTAGATGATCAAGTTTAAGTTTAATATGTGGACCCCAAGGACCATCACAACCACGACCTTCACGGATCTCAGTCATCATTGAACGTGCAACAACATCACGGCCAGCAAGATCTTTTGCATTAGGAGCATAACGCTCCATAAAGCGTTCGCCATCTTTATTTAAAAGATAACCACCTTCACCACGACAACCTTCAGTAACAAGTGTTCCAGCACCCGCGATACCAGTTGGGTGAAACTGCCACATTTCCATATCTTGCATTTGAATGCCAGCACGAAGTGACATCCCAACACCGTCACCAGTATTAATGTGTGCATTAGTCGTAGAAGCAAATATTCGGCCTGCACCACCTGTTGCAAGAACAGTTGCGCGAGACTTGAAGAATACAACTTCTCCAGATTCAATATCAATTGCAGTACAACCTACAACAGCACCCTCTTGATTCTTAACTAAATCAAGTGCATACCATTCAGAGAATACGTTTGTTTTATTTTTTACATTTTGTTGGTACAAACAATGAAGTAAAGCATGACCAGTACGGTCAGCTGCGGCTGCTGTACGAGCCGCTTGTTCGCCACCAAAGTTTCTTGATTGACCACCGAATGGACGTTGATAGATAGTACCATTTTCAAAACGAGAAAAAGGTAGACCCATCTTATCTAATTCGATAATTGCTTCTGGACCAGTTTTACACATATATTCGATAGCGTCTTGGTCACCGATATAATCTGAACCTTTAACTGTATCATACATATGCTGTTCCCAATGATCTTCATGGCTGTTACCTAAAGCAACAGTGATACCACCTTGAGCTGAAACTGTATGAGAACGTGTAGGGAAAACTTTAGAAATCAATGCACAACTTTTACCTGATTCTGTGATTGCAAGCGCTGCGCGCATACCCGCACCACCAGCACCAATTACAACCGAGTCAAATTCACGAACAGAATATTTCACTTACACACCCCACAATACAAATAAACCAACTGCAACATACACAAAAGACATCATATTTAAAACGAAACCTAATAATGAACGTAATTTTGCACATTTAACGTAATCAGTAAGCACTTGCCATAAACCAATTTGTGTATGGATCATCATGCTAACTAAAGCTGCAAGTGTAAAAACTTTTACCGCTAAGTTTGAAAATAATCCCTGCCAAGCCTCAAATGTGACTTGCGGAGTTGTTAAGAAATAGCCAATAATGAATAACGAATAAGCCGTTAAGATTAATGCCGTTGCACGTAAAGATACATAATCTTGTACGCCATTACGTTTTAGAGATGCTTGATTTACAACCATATCCATACCCCTGCCATTGCTGCTGCTACAACCCAAAATAAAATTGAGATTGTTGCGCTACTATTGCCTGATTCAAGTTCTTCCCAGTATCCCATATCCATAATGATATGACGGATACCACCAATGATGTGATATGCCAACACTGTGACAGTACCCCACGCAATGAATTTGGCAACGACCCCACTAAATAGGCTCTTGACGAATTCAAAACCTTCTGGTGATGAAAGAGACTCTGACCAAGCCCAAATTACAAATGTTAAAGCAAAAAACAATGCTACACCTGTGATACGGTGTAAGATTGACGCTATAGCAGTTGCTGGCATAGAAATAGTCGATAGATCGAGATTTACAGGTCTTTGTTTTTTCACAGTTACTTGCCCATCTGGCCCATTTAGGACCCAACTATTGTTTTTATACACCCATCTAATTTTATTTGATTTAATAAATTTAAATGGAACTATCAAAATAAACAAACCTATTATGATGACGAGCCAAAATAGGTACTACACGTTTACTTCAGACGCAGTAGGTTTAATTCATTTGAATAAACCTTACATAGTATATATTCCCCCTGAAGATTTTACAATTTTTGTTTAATTAGAATGCCTTGCAAATTGGCCGTTAGTATACTATTTAATCTTTTCAGAATAGATATCATATTTTTTTGCATTAATTTTCATTAATATTGACTTTTATCCCCATTTATACGTTAAAATGAAACTAATTTGCTTAACAATAGACTTAAAATCATAACAATTGATTTGTTATAACAGGAGATGATTTAGATGGCAGACAAAAAAGCAGTACTTCATATCGATGGCCAAGAACCAATTGATTTACCAATTTATTCAGGCACAGCTGGTCAAGATGTAATCGACGTACGCTCATTAGGTGCTCACAACCATTTCACATATGACCCAGGCTTCATGTCTACAGGTTCTTGTGAATCAGCTATCACTTTCATCGACGGCGCTAAAGGTGTGCTATTACACCGTGGTTACCCAATTGATCAACTTGCTGAACAATCAAACTACCTAGAACTTTGTTACTTGCTTTTAGAAGGCGAGTTACCAAGCAAAGAGCAAATGGATAGCTTTGAAAACGAAATCACAACAAATACAATGATGCACGAAAAAATCGGTGCATTTTTCCAAGGTTTCCGCGTAGATGCTCATCCAATGGCTATGCTATGTGGTGTTGTTGGTGCTTTATCTTCATTTTATCATGATGATTTAGACATTACTGATCCAGAGCAACGTAAACGTAGTGCTGTAAAGTTAGTTGCTAAATTACCAACTATTTCAGCAATGGCATACAAGTACACAATTGGCCAACCATTTGTTTACCCTAAAAATGATTTAAGCTACGCAGAAAACTTCTTACATATGATGTTCTCTGTACCTGCTGAAGAATACAAAGTAAGCCCAGTTCTTGCAAAAGCAATGGACCGAATCTTCATGCTTCATGCTGATCACGAACAAAATGCATCAACTTCTACAGTACGTATCGCTGGTTCTTCTGGTGCTAACCCTTATGCATGTATTGCTGCTGGTGTTGCTTCACTTTGGGGTCCAGCTCATGGTGGTGCAAATGAAGCATGTTTAACGATGCTTGAAGAAATTGGTACAGCTGATCGCATAGAAGAATATGTTGCTAAAGCGAAAGATAAAAATGACCCTTTCCGCCTAATGGGCTTTGGTCATCGTGTTTACAAAAACTTCGATCCACGTGCAACAGTAATGCGTCAAACATGTCATGAAGTTTTAAAAGAGCTAAATATCCAAGATCCTTTACTAGAAGTAGCAATGGGCCTAGAGAAAATTGCTTTAGAAGACCCTTACTTCATTGAAAAGAAACTTTACCCTAACGTAGATTTCTACTCAGGTATCATCTTAAAAGCAATCGGTATCCCAACAAGCATGTTCACTGTTATCTTTGCGATGGCACGTACTGTTGGTTGGATTTCACATTGGGATGAGATGTTATCTCAACCAGGTCAAAAAATTGGTCGTCCACGTCAAATGTATACTGGTTATACTAAACGTGACTATACTGATGCTGCTAATAGATAATTATTAGTTAAAATTATTAAGGTATATCCAAGATGTACCTTAATTTATTGTTCCACTCAAAACCAGTAATGCACCTCGCTTTTTTTTTACAAATCGTTTAAAATGCCGCCCTCCTTTTGCAGTTTGATTTTATAAAATGTTTGATATAGATAATATAAGAAATGAATTTCCTATCTTAAAACAAATAGTTAATGAAAAACCTCTTATATATTTTGATTCTGGTGCAACCAGTCAAAAACCCCAAGTTGTTATAGATTCTCTTAAACATTTTTATACTAATTCTAATTCTAATGTGCATAGAGGCATTCACACCTTGGGCGATCGTGCGACAATAGCCTATGAAAATTCACGTAATAAGCTAGCCAATTTTATTAATGCGCAAGCTAAAGAGATTGTATGGACTAAAGGCGCAACAGAGTCTCTAAATTTATTAGCTCATGGTTTATCAAACATCTTAAAACCAGGTGATGTTATCTTGATCAGTGCGTTAGAACATCATGCTAATATTGTTCCCTGGCAACAATTATGTGCCAATACAGGCGCTATTTTAAAGGTTATTCCCCTTGATGAGTCATCTCAAGCTATAGAGCTAAACACAGCTCAGCAACTTATTGACCTTCATAAACCAAAAATATTGAGCATTTCTCATGCTTCAAATGCGCTAGGTAATATTCAGCCTATTACAGATATAATTAAGTATTCTAAAAAATACAAAACAGTGACGGTTATTGATGGTGCGCAAGCTTTTATGCATCTCAGGCCAGATATGATAACACTCGACTGTGACTTTTATGTTTTTTCAGCCCATAAAGCCCTTGGACCGACAGGTTTAGGTGGTTTATATGGTAAATATGAACAGCTAAACGCGTTACCCGTGTATCAAACTGGCGGGGAAATGATTAAATCTGTCAGTTTTGAAGAAACAGTTTTTGCTCAAGCTCCAGGAAAATTTGAAGCAGGAACACCAAATATTTCAGGTGTTATTGCATTTGGTTGTGCCATAGATTATATGAACAAAATAGATTTTAATGAACAAAAAACATACGAAAATGAGCTTTTCGTATATTTACAGCAACAACTTGAAAATATTTCAGGTATAGAGTTATATGGTGATCTAGTACAAAATATCGGCACAATTAGTTTTAATTACAAAAATGAGCACCCATTTGACATTGCAACTTTGTTAGATCAATACGGTATTGCAGTTAGAGTTGGTAGTCATTGCACACAACCTTTAATGAAGAGCTTAAATATAGATGGCACAGTGCGTATTAGTCTCGCTTTTTACAATACGAAAAACGAAATACAACAATTTATAACTCATCTAAAACAATGTCTTTCTTTATTAGATTAACAGGCCTCCAAGAAAATGAATGAATCCTATATACAGTTTAAAAACAAAATAATACAAGCAGGTTCTTGGCAAGAAAAATACCGTGAAATAATGCTATTAGGTAAAAAATTACCTGCGTTGCCATCAGAACTAAAAGTAGACAGTGCATTAGTTAATGGCTGTGAGAGTAATGTCTGGCTATATATGGATTTTAATAACGAAGAAAACAAATTATTAATTATCGCAGACTCTGATACTAGAATTGTAAAAGGGCTTGTTAGCATTATTTTATATTTATATTTAGATTTAACGCCCATTGAAATTATATCAATTGATGCAAATAAAGAGTTCGAAGACATGTCTCTTTTAAAACATTTAAGCCCTTCGAGAGGCAATGGTATTAAAGCCATTTTAAATGCGATTCAAAGCCAAGCTCGCTTAATGAGTAAATAAAATCATTTATACATAATTTGAAACAGTTTTACCTAAATCTGAATGTACAAATCAGTTACAATTGTAAAATATGTTTCAATTATGCAGTTTATACAACCTCATGAATTTAAAAGTCCCATTTAAACTAAAATCAAGTTTAATTAGTCTCTTAATGTTACCTTCTTTGCATTCTGTTGCAAATGAATCAAATGTATTAGTTAATTCATCTTCTTACCCTTCTTCATTTTTCATGCAATATCACCCTCAAAATGCCTACGATATGATAGATAGGTTACCTGGGTTTTCGTTCGACGGAGGCTCCAATGATCGTGGCTTTGGTGGTAACGCAGGCAATGTTTTAATTGATGGGTCACGACCTACATCTAAATCTGGCGGCCTAAGAGGTGCTCTGATCCGTATTCCCGTAGAGCAAGTAGAAAAAATCGAAATAATCCGTGGCGGTAAAGGCTCCAGTGAAGTAGCAGGCCAATCGATCATAGCCAATATAATAAGAAAAAAAGATATTACTTCAGGGACTTGGGCTTTAAAAGCAAGAAGGGCAGCCGATGGAGACTTAAGACCTAATATAGAAGCCGCTATTACAACACAAATAGGCCAATGGGATACCGCTTTCGATACTGATATCGGTGGCTGGGTGGGTTATAGAGATGCAGTCATTGAAGATAAAGAACTCGATGATCATGTAAATAAAACTGCGGATGAAATTTTAGATGAAAAAAACAATTGGGTTTATATAAATGGTCAAGGTGCTAAAGAATACATCACCGGTAAACTCACATTAAATGGACGTATTGGTGGTGAAAAGTGGCAAGGTGATATTACAAGAAATATCATTCACAGCGATTCATTAACACACGAACCTGATGAATTTTGGCTATTAAACGAAAATAATACAAATAAAGAATTTGAACTGGGTATAGATTGGTTAGGTAATGATGATGATTGGAAATGGCATATTTTAGGATTAGCCGTAGTAAAACATCAAAATTATGAGAATGCTTTTAACCAAAAAAACTTTGCTCAAAATGAAAACTACAATAGTCAATTTAAACAAGACAGAATAAAAACTGAATATATTTTTAGAAATACATATGGAAAAATAGGAACTGATAGATTTAAACCTGAGTATGGTTTTGAAATTGCCAATAACAAACTAGATACCGAACTTGAATATTCTGAAAATAATCAGCCGCAAAATCTCGAGTCAGCAAACGTAGTTGTTGAAGAGTTTAGAGGCGAAGCATTTGTTACTTTTGTATATTCAGCAACAGAGGATTTATCAATCGAGGGTGGCTTAACGGGTGAAATTTCACAAATTGAAGTATCCGGTGATGCAACCAATGATCAAACTTTTAAATTTTTAAAACCAAGACTTGCTGCAAATTATAGCTTTAATGCTGATTTGCAACTAAATATTCAAGCTCAACACAACGTGGGCCAGCTTAATTTTAATGATTTTGCCGCAAGCACTGATACGACTGATGATAGAAATACAGCCGGAAATCCAAATCTCGCTCCAAACCAGTATACCGAATTAAGTACAAAACTTGATTGGGGTTTTAGTGAAAAAGGCAGTTTATCCATAAACCTATTTTATGAATGGCATACAGATATATTAGAATACATTATATTACCCTCTGATAACGGTAATATAAGCCATGGTTTAGGAAATGCAGGTGATGCCACTTTTTGGGGTTTTGAAACAGATCTTAATTTACCTTTAGATAGTTTCATCCCTAACGGTTTACTTGAAATTTCATATGAGTATAACCGATCTGAATACTTTGATTCTATTATCAATCAAGATCGTATTATTAATGATTATACTCCTGAGCAGTTTAATATAGAGTTCAGACAAGATTTAACTGAGCATAAAATTGCTTGGGGTGTCGAATTAATCAGTTACTTTACCGATACCTACTATCTTGTTGATGAAATTCATACTTTTGAAGGTAATAACCGTATTGAGGCATTTATTGAAACAACCTATTTTGATGGGCTTAAAGTTCAATTGCTTGTTGAACATCTCAATACTGGAGAATATACACGCTCAAGGTTCATGTATGAAGATAATCGTTCAGGTAACTTTGAAGGTAGTCAAATTGCTAAAAGAAAGAGAGAGCCTGAAATAAAACTCTCTGTATGGGGCACTTTTTAAAACCTTATTAAATAAAAAAGCCTATTGAAATCAATAAGCTTTTTTATTTTAGGCTCTTAATTTGTTAAGCCTAGCAATTTCATACATAGCGTCATCTGTTTCACTTTGTGCTTTATCAAACATATTTTTGAACAATTTATCATATTGTTCAAAGTGCTCAGCAGCCGATTTATTATCAATAAGTTCTTTTGTAATACTGTTTATATCTTTGAATTCCAGTTCTGTCATCTTAATATCCTTATAAATAAATGAATATTAAATATGGCTCAAAACCTCATTTTGTCCAGTATAAAACTAAAAAATTAACTAATAATTTCTTTTACTCGCCCTACTTCACCAGTCTCTAATCTTACTTTTATGCCATGAGGGTGATTTGCTGAGTTTGTTAATAATTTTTCAACAATTCCTTGGGTTACTTTTCCTGTTCTTTGGTCTTGTTTTAAAACAATTTTAACTTCCATTCCAGGCTTAATATTTGAACGCTGTGTTCCACTCATTTATATTCTCTTCATTATCAATCTAAATTCAAAACGTTTTTTAGCGCTTTATAAATTTGTAGCTTAGGTTTAGCATGCGAATCTTCATTATGAAATGGTGCAACTGCTAATAGTGGCATAGTCAGTCTTTGTTTAAGTGCATCTACATTTTCTTGTTGTACATCCATATTCGGATCAATATGATTTGCAACCCAACCGATGCAATTTACTCCTAAAGCTTTCATATGTGCTTGGGTTAGTAAGGCATGATTTAAACACCCAAGCTTTAGACCAACAACTAAAATAACTGGCATGTCTTTTTCTTTCACCCAATCATATAAATATTCTTCGTCGTTTATTGGCAATGCCCAACCACCTGCACCTTCTGTGATTAAATATCCCTCTTTTTGAATTTCTTTACTGATCTTTGAGTAAGCTGAATTTAACCCAGAGACAGATATCTTTTCATTTGATAACTTGGCAGCAATATGTGGTGCGATTGGTTGTTCATATATATATGGATTGATCAGCTTATATGGCATTGAAACATTTCCACTTTCCAATAAGGTCAGTGCGTCTTCATTTACCAATTCATCAAATGCATATTCAGCGCCGGCAGCAATCGGCTTAAAGCCCAGAACCTGGTGTTTATGTTGCTTGATAAACTTCATCAGTAAACTAGTGATAAATGTTTTACCGACATCGGTATCAGTTCCTGTGATAAAATAATGATTCATAGTGTTTACTCTTAACTATTTTTCTAATGTGAGATAAGCAACTTGATAACTTACATCAAATCCATTGTTACTTTTTGGATAAGCATTAAGCAAAGTTTTAAGTCTATTTTTCCCCATCAAACCTTTGTTTACTTTTGCTTGTACCATATTGGATGCACCAATCTCTTTTATTGATTTTATCGCAGATAGTGGATCTTTATAATTATCTTTATGGCAATTCAAACGATAACTTTGCAGTTTAAAATTTGCTTGTTTAATATATTTTAATAAGTCAGTAGGTTTAACAAAATCATTGATATGTTTTTGCTGATCAACCTCCTCCCAAGCGTGTGCTATTTCTTTTAAAGTACCATCACAAACAATCGTTAAATAAAACTTTGCACCAGGCTTTAAAACGCGATTTATATTTTTGAGTAATAAAGGTAAATTTTGTGACCATTGCGTTGCAAAATTACTAAATACCGAATCAAAACTCTTAGCTTTAAAAGGTAGATAGTCCATATCAGCACATATTTTATAGGCAGGCTTTGTGCTTAATGTATTTATTTCTTCTAACATAGATATACTTAAATCAAGAGAAATAACTTGCTCATATTTTTGGCTAAGTACTTTAGTATTTACGCCGGGCCCGGCTCCTAAATCAAGGCATAGACCTAAGTTATTATCCGGGATGTCTGCTAATAATATTTTTGCACTTTGGCTTTGAACGCAAGCATGTTCATGATAATTAACAGCCGCTTGCGAAAACTTTCTTTGTGTTGCACATTTATTTTTTTGCTGTGGATTTACTGGACTCATATATTATTTTCAAATGCGCCAGCAAGCGAGTTAATCAAATGCGTGATATCATTTTCTTTATGCGCTGCTGTAATTGTTATTCTTAACCTAGCGGTATTTTTTGGTACTGTTGGTGGTCTAATTGCTGTTAGCCAAATTTTATCATGTTTCAATTTATTTGATATATCGACTGCTAGTTGCGAGTCTTTGACAATAATTGGCTGGATCGGGCTAGATGAATCCAATAGCTGCATATTTAACTCGCTACATTTTTCATTAAACTGACGTTTAAATTCAAATATATTGCGCTTGAGCGCCTTTCTTTGCTCTGTTGCATTAACCATTTGAATAATGGCATCTTGTGTCATTTTTGCCATTAATGGTGGCATAGCTGTTGAAAATATATATTCTCGATTAAATTGTAATAAATAATCTTTGACTTCATTAGTACACAAAATACACGCGCCAGAACTTGCGACAGCTTTGCCAAAGGTTAAAATTAATAACTCAGGTTTGATCTGTTCACAACTTCCTAAACCATTATCACCTAATACACCAAAACCATGGGCATCATCTACCATTACCCAAGCCTGATATTGGCTTGCTAATTGTTTCAGTTCTGCCAGAGGTGCACTATCGCCATCCATAGAAAATATGCCTTCAGTCACGATTAGTTTATCTCGACTTGTCGACTTTTTTAGCTTTTGAGCTAAGTGTGCTAAATCATTATGTCTAAAACGTGACATTTTTGCATTACTAGCTAATCCACCATCAATCAAACTTGCATGGTTAAGTTTATCTTGAAATATCTCTGAATCAGCATGACTCATTAAGGTTTTTAATACGCTTGCATTAGCACTAAAGCCACTACTGAACAATAAACATGCCTCATAACCCATAAGCTCAGATAAATAGCTTTCTAAATTAACATGCTCTTGATGAAAACCTGTGACTAAGGCGGAACTTGTACTGCCTAATTTTGTTTGGCTGTAGGTTTGTGATAAACACGAATTAATTGAAAGATAATCATTACTTGCAAAATTGAGGTATTGCTGATTTCCAACTTCTATACAGCGATCGCTACTGGATTGAATAGCAAAACGTTTACGAAACAAAGACTGTCGTTTACGTTGATTAATTTGTTCAGATATATATTCAAAAGCCATAAAAAGCCTTAAGCACCAAAAAACATTAAAAATAGGACTTAGATGACACTCTAAATCCTATTTATAGCTACTAGGTTATGCAGGGTAAAATAAATGCTCTGTTGCTTTATCATCTATTGCTTTGTTTATTGTCGCTTCATGTGCCTCATCTGAACACCCATGTCTTTGCTCTGGCTTAATGCCTAATTTTTTCAACAGTTCCATATCAGTATCGGCATCAGGATTTTCTGTTGTTAATAATTTAGCACCATAGAAAATAGAATTTGCACCTGCAAAAAAACACATAGACTGCATCTGCGGATTCATTTCTGTGCGACCGGCTGATAAACGTACATAACTATGTGGCATCATAATACGTGCTGCAGCAATTGTACGAATAAATTCAAAATCATCTAAATCATCTACATTTTCAAGCGGTGTGCCTTTTACTTTTACAAGCATGTTTATCGGTACACTTTCAGGTTGCTTTTCAAGGTTTGCAAGTTGCATTAATAGACCATAGCGGTCTTGTGCTTTTTCACCCATACCAACAATACCGCCAGAACATACTTTCATGCCAGCATCACGAACGTGATCTATGGTATTTAATCTATCTTGAAATGTACGTGTTGTAATTATTTGGTCATAAAACTCTTCTGAAGTATCAAGATTATGGTTGTAATAATCTAAACCTGCGTCACGTAAAGTATGCGCTTTTTCATTTGTTAGCATACCTAAAGTCATACAAGTTTCTAGACCTAATTCTTTAACTTCTTTTACCATTTTTTCAATATAAGGCATGTCTCTATCTTTAGGATCAGACCATGCTGCACCCATACAAAAACGTGTCGCACCTTTATCTTTTGCAAGTTTGGCTTGCTCTACTACTTTTTCAACTTCAAGTAGCCTTTCTTTTTCTAAATCTGTTTTATGACGCGCTGACTGCGGACAGTAAGCACAATCTTCAGGACATGCACCTGTTTTAATTGATAATAAAGTTGATATTTGAACTTCATTAGGTTTGAAGTTTGTACGGTGAACCGTCGCTGCTTGAAATAATAAATCGTTAAATGGCATTTCAAACAATGCTTTTACTTGTTGATGCGTCCAGTCATGACGTACTTGCATATTATTCTCTTTTATATTGTCTCACTACATACTGATGGGTTAGTCTACGGAGCATAGATTGATTGTCAACATTAAAAAACATCTCAAGGTTTACAAGTGAACACTAAACACACAATAAATAAAATAGATATTGAATTTGATAAAAATCATATTTGGCACCCTTATACTTCTATGACTGAGCCTTTACCTGTTTACCCTGTCGTATCCGCCAATAAAAATATAATTACCTTAGAAAGTGGTGAAGAACTTATAGATGGCATGGCTTCGTGGTGGAGTGCCATACACGGCTATAACCATAGTCTATTAAATGAAGCTGTTAACAACCAAGTCTCTAAAATGAGCCACATTATGTTTGGTGGCATTACCCATGCCCCAGCAGTTAATTTATGTAAAAAATTAGTTGAAATCACACCAAAGCCACTTACTAAGGTATTTTTAGCCGACAGTGGCTCTGTATCGGTTGAAGTTGCAATAAAAATGGCATTGCAATACTGGCAAAGTCAGGGAATTCAAAATAAAACCAAACTTATGACAGTTGCTAAAGGCTACCATGGTGATACTTTTGCGGCTATGAGCGTATGCGATCCTATTAATTCTATGCATTCGTTATATCAAGGTTTTTTACCTGAACATATATTTTCTCCTGCACCAATATCACCTTTTGATGGAGAGTTTGATAATACAGAGCTAGATACATTAGAAACACACTTCATTAATAATCATAAGGAAGTGGCTGCTTTTATCATTGAGCCTGTCGTGCAAAATGCGGGAGGTATGAATTTCTATCATCCTGATTATTTGGCCGGTTTACGACAGCTTTGTGATAAATATGACGTTTTATTGATCTGTGACGAAATTGCGACAGGCTTTGGACGTACTGGAAAAATGTTTGCCGTAGAACATGCCAATATCAGCCCTGACATCATGTGCATAGGTAAAGCAATTACTGGCGGCTATATGACACTTTCAGCCACACTTACCAGTGATAAAATTGCAAAAGGAATTAGTGAAGGTGCTGCAGGTGTAATGATGCATGGTCCTACTTTTATGGGTAACCCACTTGCCTGTGCTGTTGCATGTGCCAGCATAGATTTATTGCTTGCAACTAATTGGAAAAAAACAATAGTTGACCTCAATATTTGGCTCTCCCAATATCTCTTACCATGTAGTCAATTAAACGCTGTAAAAAATGTCCGGGTTTTAGGAGCGATTGGTGTTGTTGAGGTGAATGAAATCGTTGACGTTGCACTGTTTCAAAAACAATGCATCGAACAGGGTGTTTGGATCAGGCCTTTTGGTAAGTTAATATACCTTATGCCGCCTTATATTACCCCTGAGGGTGATATCAAAAAACTAGCAGATGTTATTTTCAACATATTAGATAGATAATCCAGCATAAAATAAACACTCAGATTGATACCTTAAAGCTGATTGTTTATTTTACATCACAATATTAAAACTAAAATAAACCCGAGACTCACTAACAATAGCAGAATTAAATTATATCTTTGGTTATCACTTTGCTTTCTACTTCTTATACGACCAAGCATCATACCAACGAATGATAAACCAGCGCATGCATACAGTAATAACATTATTATATTTTTAGGTTGCGCTAACCTGTTAACCAAAATATTTTACAATGCCATAATCGATTTCTAGACTTGCATAATGAAACATAATTAAAGCAGCCACAAATGCTAAACAAGATAATATATTGAGTCCCAATATTAACTTTGTATCAACAAAGGTTTATTACTTCGCTTTATTTGCAACTCATAAATCTCTTATATTGAATTTCAATTCAATATATCAATATCTAATACAATAAAATACTGATTAAAATAGCCCAATGTACTTTTTTTATTTGTTTTACACAGGTAATATAGCCGCCTGAAAAATTAAAATTATATTTACATCTGTAATGTATATACAAAAGTATATTACAGAATCATTGGAGTGAAAATGAGCCACACAGCTATCACAGCATTATTAGCAGGCAAAGTAGAAGCAGAGTCTACGGTTACAGTTAAAGGCTGGATCCGTACACGTCGTGATTCTAAAGCCGGTATTTCTTTCTTAGCCGTCCATGACGGTTCTTGTTTTGATCCGATCCAAGCTGTGGTTCCTAATTCACTTAATAATTATGAAGAAATCACACGCTTAACAGCGGGTTGTTCTGTTGAAGTAACTGGTACGCTAGTTAAATCTCAAGGTAAAGGTCAGTCTTTTGAAATTCAAGCTGATACTGTTAACGTTGTTGGTTGGATTGATAACCCAGATACTTACCCTATGTCAGCAAAACGTCATAGCATTGAGTATTTACGTGAGCATGCACATCTTCGCCCACGTACGAATATGATTGGTGCTGTAACACGTGTTCGTAACTGTTTAGCCCAAGCAATCCACCGTTTTTACAACGATCGTGGTTTTGTTTGGATCAGCACACCTATCATCACAGCAAGTGACTGTGAAGGCGCTGGCGAAATGTTTAAGGTATCAACGTTAGATATGGAGAACTTACCGCGCACTGATAAAGGCGAAGTCGATTATGCTGAAGATTTCTTTGGTAAAGAAGCTTTCTTAACAGTATCTGGTCAGTTAAATGGTGAGACTTACTGTTCAGCTATGTCAAATATTTATACTTTTGGTCCTACTTTTAGAGCTGAAAATTCAAATACGTCACGTCATTTAGCTGAATTCTGGATGGTTGAACCTGAAGTCGCCTTTGCAGATTTAGAAGATATCGCAAAACTTGCTGAAGATATGCTTAAATATGTTTTCAAAGCAGTTTTAGATGAACGTCGTGATGATATGGAGTTCTTTGCGCAACGTGTAGAAAAGACTGCAATTGAACGTTTAGAAAACTTTGTAGACAAAGACTTTGCACAAGTTGATTACACTGAAGCGGTAGAAATCCTAAAAGCCTGTGGCAAGAAATTTGAGTACGCAGTTGAGTGGGGTGTAGATTTACAGTCTGAACATGAGCGTTATTTAGCAGAAGTACACTTTAACGCACCTGTCGTAATTAAAAACTACCCTAAAGATATCAAAGCTTTCTACATGCGTGCCAATGAAGATGGCAAAACTGTTGCTGCAATGGATGTTGTTGCACCAGGTATTGGTGAAATCATTGGTGGTGCACAACGTGAAGAGCGTTTAGATGTACTTGATGCACGTCTTGAAGAAATGGGCTTAGATAAAGAAGATTACAGCTGGTACCGTGATTTACGTAAATTCGGTACTGTGCCTCATTCTGGTTTTGGTTTAGGTTTCGAGCGTTTAGTTGCTTATGTTACAGGTATGGGCAATGTACGTGATGTAATTGCATTCCCACGTACTAAAGGTAATGCAACTTACTAATATCAAATCTAATGAATATACCAGTTAGTCTCTCGCTAACTGGTATTTCTAAATACCCCTTCTTTTAAATTAAAATTCCCATAATCTAAAATCAACCACTAGCTAGATGACACTTGCCTTGATATGATCTGATTATCAATTTTTTGAAAAATGATCTCATGGAAACTTACCAAATTAGTCCTCTTGGGACTATACGCTCACCTTATAAACAAAAATTTGCAATTCCACGACAACCAAGGTTAATACCTGAGGCACGTGCGCAATTAGAATTTTCTGGTGAATTTAACCGTGAAGAGTTTGTTCGTGGTTTAGCTGATTTTAGTCATATTTGGTTATTATTCAGATTTCATGAAACAGCTGATAAAGGTTGGTCCCCTTTGGTTCGCCCTCCTCGATTAGGTGGCAATGAAAAAAAAGGTGTATTTGCGACACGAGCAACTTTTAGGCCTAATGCGATTGGTATGAGTGCGGTAAAGTTAGAAGATATCTGCTACAAAAACGGCAAACTTTGGCTGGAGCTTTCAGGTATTGATTTATTAGATGGCACACCTATCATTGATATCAAACCTTACTTACCCTACTCCGATAGTTTACCTGATGCCACAGCAGGTTTTGCCGATACGCGGCCTGAAACTGAACTTGAAGTATGTTTTAGTGAGCAAGCAATCGAATTTTGTATGAAGCAGCAAAACACACACCCACACTTATATCAATTTATTGCTAAAGTTTTAAAGCAAGATCCTCGCCCTGCATATAAAAAGAGTAAAGGTGGCGTACAAGATTACGGTATGTGCCTTTATGACTTTAATATTAAGTGGAAAATTGAAAATAATCTTAATACTGTGCTAGAAATTAGACACCAATGATAAGTTAAGCTTTTTTGCAGCCCTTTGCACTGCTACACTAGAGCACTAAACGAAATAAAAAATTTAATACCCCAATTTATAACGGAAAAAACATGCGTACTAGTCAATATATACTCGCGACACTAAAAGAAACGCCTGCTGATGCTGAAATCATCAGTCACCAATTAATGCTAAGAGCTGGCATGATCCGCCGTCTTGCATCGGGTTTATATACTTGGTTACCCACAGGTTTACGTGTTTTACGTAAAGTTGAAAACATTGTTCGTGAAGAAATGAACAAAGCTGGTGCAATTGAAATGTTAATGCCTGTCATCCAACCTGCGGATCTATGGCGCGAATCAGGCCGCTTTGAAGAGTTTGGTCCAGAATTACTTCGTATTAAAGACCGTCATAATCGTGAGTTTGCATTAGGTCCAACACATGAAGAAGTGATCACTGATTTTGTTCGTAAAGAAATCAAAAGTTACAAACAACTTCCTTTAGCACTATATCAAGTACAAACTAAAGTACGTGACGAAGTTCGTCCTCGTTTTGGTGTCATGCGTGCCCGCGAATTTACGATGAAAGATGCTTACTCATTTCATTTAAGTGATGAGTGTTTAGATACTACATATCAAAAAATGCATACAGCTTACTGTAATATCTTTAAACGTATGGATTTGGAGTTTCGCCCAGTTATTGCTGACACAGGTTCTATTGGTGGCAGTGTATCGCATGAATTTCATGTATTAGCCGAGTCTGGTGAAGATGCTATCGCATTTAGCTCACAAAGTGATTACGCTGCAAATATTGAAAAAGCAGAAGCGATTACAACAGATACGCGTCCTGAAGCGTCAAAAGAATTAAATACTTTTGATACACCAGATGCTAAAACAATAGCTGAACTAAAAGCTAAGCACGGTGTTAAGCCCCATAGAGGCGTTAAAACTTTAATTGCTTATGGTGCTGCTGATGAAGAAGGTAACCGTGGTTTAGTAGCATTAGTTGTTCGTGGTGACCACGAACTTAACGAATTAAAAGCTGAAAAACTTGAATTAGTTGATAGCCCATTAGAGCTTGCTAAAGACGAAGACATTGTCAGTACAATTGGCGCTGCTGCTGGTTCTTTAGGTCCTGTCGGTCTTGAAATACCAGTGATCGTTGATAGCAGTGCAGCTGTTATGGCTGACTTTGTAGCTGGTGCAAATAAAAACCAAGTTCATTACAGTGGTGTTAACTGGGATAGAGATGTAACTAATTACACTGTGGCTGATATTCGTAATGTTGTTGAAGGCGATCCGAGTCCATGTGGACAAGGCGTCGTTAATATCAAACGTGGTGTTGAAGTTGGCCATATCTTCCAGTTAGGCACTAAGTATTCTGAAGCGATGAATGCCGGTGTGTTAAACGAACAAGGTAAAAACCAGCCGATGGCTATGGGTTGTTACGGTGTTGGTGTATCACGTATTGTTGCAGCAGCAATTGAACAAAATAATGATAAATACGGTATCATCTGGCCAGAAGCGCTTGCGCCTTTCCAGTTAGCTATCGTGCCAATGAATATGCACAAGTCGCATCGTATTCCTGATATCGCAAATGGTATTTACCACAAGCTTACACAAGCTGGTATTGAAGTATTATTTGATGATAGAAAAGAGCGCCCAGGTGTGATGTTCAATGATATGGAATTAATGGGTGTACCTTACACACTTGTTATTGGTGAACGTAACCTTGATGAAAACAAGGTTGAGTTAAAAAACCGCCGTACTGGTGAAAAAACGATGCTTGAATTAGATACTGTGATTGAACACTTCAAAACATTTTTTAACAAGTAATTTATAATATCTATTGATAGATAATAAAAACCCAATTTAATATAAATTGGGTTTTTTGTTTTTATAAAGCACATTTTCTTTATCATAAATATCACTCCTGTACTGTACTTGATTATATTCATCAGCCTAGGTGGTCCAATAAACTAAGTGAATTGCTAATGGCTGTTTGAGCTTAAACCATTTATTTCCTTCATTATTTTTTATCACTTTATGCCAATAACCCCATCGGGATTTAAGCCATGATGTTTTTGAAATTGACTCAATGCGTTAAATAAACCCTTTGAAAATGTATTTTTAGCACTGCGGTCTTGTTTTAAATAACCTAACAGATATAACCTATGTTTTACTTCACTTAACATCGGGTGCCTATCACCTAAATTTAAAAATGTTTCAAAATTATTTTCTAAAGGCCTCTCATTATTCAATTTAATAACGCTTGTGGGCATACTATGACTTGATATTAATCGTTTTTCTAATGATGGCGCGTCTTGAGATGCTATTGCCTGACTACAACACAGATAATAAAACACTATCACAAACAAGCTTTTTTGGATCATTACTAGACCCCATCATTTAACTTGAATTTAAATTTATGTATGGCGACTAAGTAGGCTAAATCAAAGTTAGATGAAATCTTTTATAGACTTTATTAATATTCAATTTTAAAATTTGTTAAAATATTATAAATTTTAGTTAAATGACTTCATTCACTCAAGCTGATTTAAATCATCAGTTAAAAATCAATTTTGAAAAGCAAATTAGCCAGCCATTTGATAATTGGTTATCTTTTTCTGAAAAATTCAAACATAAACAACTCACTGAAAATCAGCATTGGATTAAAGCGGGCGATTTTTGTGAAGATATCGGCTTTATCTTAAGTGGCCTATTACGTGTTTATTATATTGATCATAATGGCAATGAAGTGAATCAACATTTTTATCAAGCCAATGAAGCATTAGCGCCCATCAGTGCATTAGTTTCAGCTCAGCCTTGTGAATATTATATTCAAGCAATTGAACCAGTCGATTTAATGCTTTCTAATTATAGAGACTTAAATAATACACACTCTAAAAATACTCAATGGTTACAACTAGAAGTTAAGTTGTTACAAACTGTTTTTATAAAAAGTGCAAAGCGAGAAGCTCAGTTATTATTAGGTAATGCAGAGCAAAGGTATAAATGGTTTTTAAAGGAGTTTCCTAACCTTAACGATAAGTTAACTCAATATCACATCGCTTCTTTTCTGGGGATCACAGCGGTTTCTTTATCAAGATTAAAAAGAAAAATGGATACAAGGTATTAACAGGCTCTTCTTGGCTGCGCATAATTCTCGTAAGTTACTCCAAAGGTTAATTGGTTTTAACTTTACGAGACTGATAAATATTTGTTAGACGCAGATCGCCGGACATTTACCTTCTTACCACCATATGAATATGGTCTTCAGGTATTTCCAATTTGACTATATCTATATTTGACCTAATCAAAATGGCTATTAGGTCAAAATTTACACCTTAACGATTTTTAATACTTCTATTCTTTTATAAAGACTAAATAACAGCTGCTAACCTAACACCTTGATCAATTGCGCGTTTAGCATCCAGCTCTGCTGCTTCAAAAGCACCGCCAATTAAATGATGAGGTTTGATTAAGCCTTGTGTTAATTCATCTAAAGGCTCTTGTCCTGCGCACATAATGATATTATCGACCTCTAACAATTGGTTCTTGCCATCAACTTTAATATGTAAACCTTTATCATCAACTCTTACATACTCACAAGATGAAAGCATCTTTACACCTTTTTTATGAAGCCCTGATCTATGGATCCAGCCCGTAGTTTTACCTAACCCCGCACCTACTTTTGTAGATTTACGTTGTAATAAGTAAACCTCTCTGCCAGAAGGTATTTGTTTCTCTTTCACACCTTCAATTCCGCCTCTTGCTTTTAACGACATGTCCACGCCCCACAGTGCCATAAATGCAGGTATATCTTGGCTGGTTGACTCTCCTTGATGACATAAAAACTCACTCACATCAAAACCAATACCACCAGCGCCTATTACCGCTACTTTTTTGCCTACTTCTTTTTTATGTTTCAATACATCTAAATAATTTAAAACCTTTGCATGATCTAAACCTTCAATATTAACCTTTCTTGGCTTTATACCTGTCGCAATAATAATCTCATCAAAATCTTGATTATTTAGATCCTCTGTATTTACTCTATGATTTAATAGTAAATTCACATCATGTTCTTTTATTTGTGAGTCAAAATAGCGAATGGTCTCATTGAACTCTTCTTTACCAGGGACCTGATTTGCAACATTAAACTGGCCACCAATTTTAGATTCCGCATCAATTAAAGTTACTTTATGACCTCTTTTAGCCGCAGTTGTCGCGAACGCCAAACCAGCAGGACCGGCGCCAATGACAGCTAAATGTTTTTTACTTTTTGTTTCCTCGATTTGTATTTCTGATTCATGACATGCTCTTGGATTAACTAAACAGCTTGTCATTTTCCCATTAAATACATGATCTAAACATGCTTGGTTACACCCTATGCATGTATTAATTTGATTAGACTGTCCTAATTCGGCCTTTACAACAAAATCTGGATCAGCTAAAAAAGGGCGAGCCATGGAAATTAAATCAGCATCTGCTCGCTCAAGTACCTGCTCTGCTACATCTGGCATATTAATACGATTAGATGTGATTAATGGTATTGATAATTCTTTTTTAAACTTAGCAGTCACCCAAGTAAATGCAGCTCGAGGTACTTTTGTTGCGATAGTTGGCACTCTTGCCTCATGCCAGCCGATACCAGTATTAATGATTGTTGCACCTGCTTTTTCAATCGCTTTTCCAAGCTGAACAACTTCTTCGAAAGTACTACCACCTTCAACCAGGTCAAGCATTGATAAACGATAGATGATTATAAAATTATGCCCTACAGCTTCCCTTGTTCTTTTTACAACTTCAACTGCCAGTTTCATTCTATTTTCATAATCGCCACCCCACTCATCTTCACGCTTATTGGTTCTTTTGACTAGGAACTGATTTATAAAATAACCCTCTGACCCCATAATTTCTACACCATCGTAGCCACCTACTTTGGCGTATTTAGCCATTTGTACGATATCTGATATTTGTTTTTCTATACCTTGGTGATCGAGTTCTATAGGTGTAAAAGGGTTGATAGGTGCTTGAACAGCTGAGGGCGCGACTAAATTTTTATTAAAAGCATATCGACCTGTATGCAATATTTGCATGCAAATTTTTGCATCTTCTTTATGTACTGCATCTGTGATTGTTTTATGTTTGAGTGCTTGGACATCGGATTCTATAAGGTTAGTATGCGGATGAGTTGCGCCTTCTTGGTTTGGCCCAAAACCTCCGGTTACAATTAAAGCAACACCGCCCTTTGCCCTTTCAGAAAAAAATGTCGCCATGCGTTCAATACCATCTTCTTGCTCCTCTAAGCCTGTATGCATCGATCCCATAATGATGCGGTTCTTTAATTGTGTAAAACCTAAACTTAATGGCGTAAATAATTTTGGATAATGAATAGTTGACGGTGACATATAGTGCTCCATATTTTCAATAATTATTTTTAATTCTGATGTTCAGTATCACCGAGTCATTTACATGTGTCGTTATCATTTGATAACTTCTACTTAAATTTATTCTTATTTCAATAAATCATAGATTTAAACGAATATACTTACAGTTTTACAAAGCTGTACTATCTTTAAGTTAATGCATATTGTTTAAGTTAATACATATAAATTTTCTAATATCACTTTGTAGGAGTTTAAATGGCTAGAATATTGATACTAGATGATGATTTAAATATTTTAGAGTCACTAAAAAGGCTGCTGGCTCGGAAAAAACATCTACAAGTTGAATACTTTTCTGAGCCAAGTAAAGCATTAGAAAGAGCTGAAAGTGGATTGTTTGAATTATTCATTTCTGATTTTAATATGCCATTAATGGACGGTGTGACCTTTTTATCAAAAACAAAAGAAATTCACCCAAGATCACAACGCATTATTTTATCTGGCTGCGCTGATTTAAATACTGTTGTTGACGCAATCAATAATGTGCAAATATACCGTTTTATAAATAAACCTTGGCATAACTTAGAATTTATTGCCGCTATCGAGCAGGCACTTGAATATCACCGTGTTCTTACTGAGAACCATTTTCTATCAGAACTTGCCCGCGAACATAACTTATTGCCCGAACAGTAAACAACAACAGTACAGAAAAATGCACAAGTTGCATTTTTTCAAAAAAAGTAATTCTCAAACATTTTACAAATTTGTTTACTTGCTGCTTGTTTTTCTTAGAATCAACCACCATCTAAAAAACAATAAATAAATTTATATTTAAAGTATCTGGAATATTTCATGACATCAGCAAAACATAGTAAATTACTTATCTTAGGTTCAGGCCCTGCAGGCTATACAGCTGCTGTATATGCAGCGAGAGCAAATTTAAACCCTGTTTTAATTACAGGTATGCAACAAGGTGGACAATTAACTACGACGACAGAAGTTGAAAACTGGCCAGGCGGCAGCGCAGACATGACAGGGCCAGGTTTAATGGAACAAATGAAAGAACATGCTGAGCGTTTTGAAACAGAAATTATTTTTGACCATATCAATACTGTTGATGTTAAAAACCGCCCTTTCACATTAACAGGTGATTCAGGCACATATACGTGTGATGCATTAATCATAGCAACAGGCGCCTCTGCCAAGTACTTAGGCATGGAATCTGAAGAAGCATTCAAAGGCCGTGGTGTATCAGCATGTGCAACATGTGATGGTTTCTTCTACCGTAACCAAGAAGTTGCTGTTGTTGGCGGTGGTAATACAGCTGTTGAAGAAGCGTTATATCTTTCAAACATCGCTTCAAAAGTACATTTAGTGCATCGTAGAGATACTTTCAGAAGTGAAAAAATCTTAATCGACCGTTTAATGGAAAAAGTTGAAAACGGTAATATCGTATTACACACAGATAGCACGCTTGATGAAGTATTAGGTGATGATATGGGCGTAACTGGTGTACGTCTTAAATCTACTAAATCTGACGATACAAAAGAAGTTGCAGTAATGGGTGTATTCATCGCGATTGGCCATAAACCAAATACAGATATGTTTGTTGGTCAATTAGATATGAACGATGGTTACTTAGCTGTGCAAACCGGTTCTCACGGGAATGCTACTCAAACAAGTGTTGAAGGTGTTTATGCCGCAGGTGATGTATCTGATCATATTTACCGCCAAGCAATTACATCTGCTGGTACGGGTTGTATGGCTGCACTTGATGCTGAAAAGTTTTTAGATAACCTATAATTATTAACTAAACTTTTTTAAAACCGAACATTTTATGAATGTTCGGTTTTTTTATTTGAAGAATTATGTCTAAACAAATTTATCAATTAGATCCTACAAAACATGGATTCCCTGATCCAGAACTTGCCTTAAGGGATCCTGACGGGCTATTAGCCTTTGGTGGAGATTTAACTACACAAAGACTAAAGCTTGCTTACAAGTCGGGAATTTTCCCTTGGTTTAGTGAAGACGAACCAATTATGTGGTGGTCGCCATCTACACGTGCGGTTATTGAGCTAGATAACTTCCATATCAGTAAAAGTTTAAAAAAATATCAGAAAAAGAATAATTTTAAAATCAGTATTAATACCCAATTTGAATCTGTTATAGAAGGCTGTCAGCAGCAACGCATAGATCAAGAAGGTACTTGGATAACGGATGAGATGAAACACGCTTATTTATCGCTGCATCGCTCAGGAATTGCTCATAGCATTGAAGTCACTTTTGAGAATAATCTAGTTGGTGGTTTATATGGCATCATGCAAAATGGTACTTTTTGTGGAGAGTCAATGTTTCATACAATGACAAACACTTCAAAACTTGCAAGTTGGGCATTAGTCAATTGGCTTAAAAAACATGATGCCCATTTTATTGATTGTCAGCTCACAAACCCTTATTTAACATCTTTAGGTGCAACAGAGATCACACGATCTGATTTTTTAGCTAAACTTATATTATCAAACAAATTTACAATGCCATCAGATATGTGGAAACCACAACAATTAGAAAATATATATGAATAAGCATTTGCCAACTAAATTAGGACTTAGTCAAAGTTTTCCTTGTAATTACTTAGCCGATGAAGAAGAGCAACTGTTAGTGATACTTGAACCATCATGCTATACCGAGTTTGGTTATGAACATTTATTGTCTTTAGGTTTTCGCCGCAGCGGCGATCAAATCTATCGGCCGCATTGTGCACCGTGTTTTAAATGTAAGGCAATACGAATTGTGGTTGATGAGTTTATACCTAGTCGCTCTCAAAAAAGAAAATTAAAAAATGCACAAAAACAGTTTACTGTAAAATATAGCAATGCGGCCTCGAGTGAGTATTATTCTTTATACGAAAAATACATCAATCAACGTCATAGTGATAGCAGTATGTTTCCAGCAAATGAAGAACAATATAAAGGTTTTTTGCTATGTACTTGGCTTCCTATTACTTATATTGAGCTTTATAAAGAAGAAAAACTGATTGCTGTTGCTGTCACAGATCAACTTTCAAATTCGTTATCTGCTATTTATACTTTTTTTGATCCTGATTTTGAGCACTTCAGTTTAGGTACTGTTATGGTAATCGAGCAGATTAAATTAGCAAAGAGCCAAAACAAACCCTTTGTATATTTAGGCTACCAAATTGACGAATGTAAAAAGATGAATTATAAAAATCAGTTTAAAAACCATCAAATTTTAGAATTTGACCGCTGGATTAGTATTTAATTTACAAATATCACTTATCCTCCTTTACTTATCGTCTTCTTTTGGGCAAAATCTGCACCTTAAAATATTCTAGAGGTGATGCGCTTAAGATGGCGAAAGAAGACGTAATTGAAATGCAAGGTACAATCCTTGACACTTTACCAAATACTATGTTCAAAGTAGAGCTTGAGAATGGTCATGTTGTTATAGCTCATATTTCTGGCAAAATGCGTAAGAACTACATTCGTATACTGACAGGTGATAAAGTAACGGTTGAATTAACACCTTACGATCTATCAAAAGGACGTATCGTTTTCCGTGCCCGCTAAGCACCAGAAGAATCAAAATAGTTTTTGATAAATAAAAAAGCTCAGTTTTAACTGAGCTTTTTTGTGTCTAGCCAACTCTCCACAAGTATAAGTTGGCAAAAGATTATAAAATTAAGCTGGTGTTAATTCTTTCTCAAATTCAAAATGAAGCTTTTTAGCTTTCACTTTTATTTTAACAACACCCCCTTCAGTTAACGCACCAAATAAAATTTCATTTGCTAATGGCTTTTTAAGCTTGTCTTGAATTAATCGTGCCATAGGCCGGGCACCCATAGTCTTATCATAACCCTCTTTAGCCAACCATTGACGTGCTTGATCTGTCATTTCTAGACATACAGACTTTTTATCTAGCTGTGTTTGCAGTTCTACAATAAATTTATCAACAACATGTAGAATAACTTCTTCATCTAAGTGGTTAAACCAAATAATGTTATCAAGTCTATTTCTAAACTCAGGTGAGAAGGTTTTATTTATTTCGCCCATTGCATCAAAACTATGATCTTGTTGTTTAAAACCAATCGTAGAGCGTGTTGTTTCAGTCACACCTGCATTGGTAGTCATAACAACTACAACATTTCTAAAATCAGCTTTACGACCATTATTATCAGTTAAGGTACCGTGGTCCATTACTTGTAATAAAATATTATAAATATCAGAATGCGCTTTTTCTATTTCATCAAGTAAAATGACACAATGGGGCTGCTTAATAACGGCTTCTGTTAATAAACCACCTTGATCAAAACCCACATAACCTGGGGGCGCACCAATCAAGCGACTGATTGCATGACGTTCCATGTATTCAGACATATCAAAGCGAACAAGCTCTATACCCATGCATTTAGCTAGCTGCTTAGTGACTTCGGTTTTACCAACACCTGTAGGTCCAGCGAATAAGAAAGAACCAATTGGTTTATCTTCACTTGAAAGACCTGAGCGAGATAAACGAATTGCGGATGTTAAAGCATCAATAGATTCATCTTGTCCAAATACAAGTAGTTTTAAGTTACGATCTAAATTTTTAAGGGTATCTTTATCTGACGAAGATACACTTTGTTGTGGTATACGGGCCATTTTTGCAATAATTTGCTCAATGTCAGCGACACCTATGGTCTTTTTACGCTTTGATACAGGTAATAATCTTTGATTTGCACCTGCTTCATCTATGACATCAATCGCTTTATCAGGTAACTGACGCTCATTAATGTACTTTGCACTTAGCTCTGAAGCTGCGCGTAGCGCTTTTTGCGTATAACGAATCCCGTGATGTTGCTCGTATCTGTCTTTTAATCCATTGAGTATTTTAGTGGTATCAGACACACTGGGTTCTAAAACATCAATTTTTTGAAAACGTCTTACTAGCGCACGATCTTTTTCGAAAATGTTTTTAAATTCACCGTAAGTAGTTGAGCCCATACAACGTAATTTACCACTAGATAATAATGGCTTAATTAAGTTAGAAGCATCCATCACCCCACCAGAGGCCGCACCGGCACCAATAATAGTATGAATTTCATCTATAAATAAAATAGCGTCTGGTTCTTTTTGTAATTGCTTTAATAGTGATTTAAAACGTTTTTCAAAATCACCTCGGTATTTTGTACCTGCTAACAAAGAGCCCATATCCAATGAAAAAACAACGGCATCTTTTATTACATCTGGTACATCATCGTTTACAATTCTATAAGCGAGGCCTTCAGCTATTGCCGTTTTACCAACACCTGCTTCACCAACAAGTAATGGGTTATTTTTTTTACGACGACATAAAACTTGTACAACACGCTCAACTTCAGAATCTCTGCCAATTAAAGGATCTATATTTCCTTGTTCAGCTTGTTGATTGAGGTTACTGGTAAAGCTCTCAAGCATATTATTTTCATCGTTCGGCGCTTCAATAGGCTCATCGATCATTTCATCATTGTTAACTTGTTCATCTGATGAATCGAGTTTTGAAATTCCGTGAGAAATAAAGTTCACTATGTCTAAGCGACTAATATCACTTTTTTTCAATAAGTAAACGGCTTGGCTTTCTTGCTCACTAAAAATGGCAACAAGTACATTGGCACCTGTTACTTCATTCTTTCCTGAAGACTGTACATGAAAAACAGCTCTTTGCAATACACGTTGAAACCCTAACGTAGGTTGAGTTTCTCTATCTTGATCGATCTCAGGAATGAGCGGCGTTGTTTCATTAATAAATTCAGATAACGATGTTTTTAATGCAAGGGTATCACTACCACATGCACCTAACGCTTCTGCCGCAGAAGGGTTATCGATTAAGGCTAATAATAAATGTTCAACTGTCATAAATTCATGGCGATGAGACCGCGCTTCTCTAAAAGCTGAATTTAGTGTCATTTCTAGATCTTTATTTAGCATAGGCAACTCCTAAGATGGAAGATCAAACTTGTTCACATCGGCACAACAGAGGATGTTCATGATCTCTGGCATACTGATTCACTTGTTCAACTTTTGTTTGGGCAATATCTGCTGAATAAATACCACAAATTGCTTTACCATCGTAATGAACTTTGAGCATAATTTCCGCTGCTTGGTCACTATTTTTGTTGAAAAATTGAATTAAAACCTCAACAACAAAGTCCATAGGGGTAAAGTCATCATTATTTAAAATCACTTGATACTTACGTGGTGGCTGCAATTTTTGCTTTTCACTATCACGTACCGTATCAATCACGTCAGCTTGTTTTAAACCACTCATAATTAAATATAGTCATTTCTCATGCAGTCAAGCAAACTTGATTGCAAAAAAGTGTAAAAAAAAATAAACCATTAAAAATTAATCAAAAAACTTGACTGTTTGACTAAATAAACTACAGTCAGAATTAAGTTTGGTTAATCAATAAACAGTTTAACCTGAAACTTTGAGATATATCATTTGAAATATAATGAATATATCTACTCAAATAGCCATTTATAAAACATAAATAACTATTTGTAAGTATACATCAGCATTGTACAGGAACAACTGAAGAACATTGATATATAAAAATTGACAACACAACGTATAAATTAAATATAAAAATTAATTAGTCAACTTACAGAAGGATTAGCAGTATGGCTTGCGGTAAAGTTAAATGGTTTAATAATGCAAAAGGTTTCGGATTTATTGTTGCAGATGATGAAGATATATTTGCTCATTACTCAACAATTGTCATGGATGGATATAAAACACTTAAAGCAGGTCAAGATGTCACCTTTGAGTTGCAAGCAGGTCCTAAGGGTTTGCATGCAACTAATATAGCACCTACAGATGAAAACTTAGCTTAAAAATATAGTTGGCTCCATATTTTGGAGCTTTTTAGTTACGCATTTCCTGTTACCACATATTTCCTTTAAAAATCCTCCCTCCCCACTAGACTAAAGTATATATACTTCCTTTGGTGTAAATAACTATCTATTAACTGTAAACAAAGCGTTTCACTTTCTTAATAAACTCTTCTCTGTAAGCTATTTATTTTTACTCTTTTTTGCTATACTACCCGGCGCTAAATTACCTATTAAGGCGTTAAAAACGTAATAATTCTAATTTAGCATCCATGATTGCATTGTTGAGAATAGGCTTAATGGCCTGGGAATATTAGGAAATATGATGACTACAAAAACATCTAAAATCATTTATACAGAAACAGATGAAGCACCAGCGTTAGCAACACATTCATTGCTACCAATTATCCAAGCATTTGCTAATGCATCTGATGTTGCTGTTGAAACACGAGATATCTCTTTAGCAGGTCGTGTAATTGCAAACTTTCCAGAATATTTAAAAGAAGAACAACGCATTGCTGATGCGCTTGCTGAACTAGGTGAATTAGCTAAATTACCAGAAGCAAATATCATTAAATTACCAAACATCAGTGCGTCTGTTCCACAATTACAAGCTGTTATTGCAGAATTACAATCTCAAGGTTATGCATTACCTGATTACCCAGAAGATGCATCTACTGAAGAACAAGAAAAAGTAAAAGCGACTTACGACAAAATTAAAGGTAGTGCGGTAAACCCTGTTTTACGTGAAGGTAACTCAGATCGTCGTGCACCTGCTTCTGTTAAGCAATATGCTAGAATTAACCCACACTCAATGGGTGCTTGGGCAAGTGATTCAAAGTCCCATGTTGCTGCTATGTCTGAAGGTGACTTCTTTGGTTCAGAGCAATCTGTAACTGTTGAAAAAGCAACGGATACGCGCATTGAGCACGTTGCACAAAATGGTACTGTTACAGTACTAAAAGCTAGCCAACCATTATTAGATGGCGAAGTGATTGATGCATCTAAAATGAGTGTTGCTGCATTACGCACTTTCTTAGAAGCGCAAATGGTTGAAGCAAAAGAGCAAGGCGTTTTATTCTCGCTTCACTTAAAAGCAACAATGATGAAAGTATCAGATCCAATCATCTTTGGCCACGTTGTTACTGTTTACTATAAAGACGTATTTGAAAAACACGCTACATTATTTGCTGAGCTAGGTGTTGATGTTAAAAATGGTCTTGGTGATGTTTATGCTAAAATCGCAAATCTTCCTGCAGAACAAAAAGCAGAAATTGAAGCTGATATACTAGCTGTTTATGATACACGTCCTGCACTTGCAATGGTTGATTCTGATAAAGGTATCACAAACTTACACGTACCAAGTGACGTGATCGTTGATGCATCTATGCCTGCATGTATCCGTTCTTCTGGTCAAATGTGGAATGCTGAAGGTCAACTACAAGATACTAAGGCAACAATCCCTGATCGTTGTTATGCTGGTGTTTTCCAAACTACTATTGAATTCTGTAAAGAAAACGGTGCGTTTGATCCAACAACGATGGGTAGTGTACCTAACGTTGGTTTAATGGCTCAAAAAGCTGAAGAATACGGTTCTCATGATAAAACATTTGAAATCGCAGAAGCAGGTACTGTAAGAGTTGTTGATTCTAACGATAATACTTTACTTGAGCATTCTGTTGAGCAAGGTGATATCTGGCGCATGTGTCAAGCTAAAGATTTACCAATCCAAGATTGGGTTAAATTAGCTGTTAACCGTGCTCGTGCATCTCAAACACCTGCCATCTTCTGGTTAAATGAAGAACGTGCACATGACCGTGAAATCATCAAAAAAGTAAATGCATATTTACCACAGCATGATACAACAGGTCTAGATATTCAAATCATGTCTCCTATTGAAGCAACTAAATTCTCTTTAGTTCGCATCAAGCAAGGTTTAGATACTATTTCAGTAACTGGTAACGTATTACGTGACTACAATACTGATTTATTCCCAATTTTAGAACTTGGTACAAGTGCTAAAATGCTTTCTATCGTGCCACTTATGAACGGTGGTGGTTTATTTGAAACTGGTGCAGGTGGTTCAGCGCCTAAGCATGTTCAACAGTTCGAAAAAGAAAATCATTTACGTTGGGATTCTTTAGGTGAGTTTTTAGCACTAGCTGCATCATTTGAACACTTAAGTGTGACAACTGATAATGCTAAAGCAAAAGTTTTAGGCGATACGTTAGATTTAGCGACTGCTAAATTCCTACAAGAGAATAAATCTCCTTCTCGTCGTGTAAACGAACTTGATAACCGTGGAAGCCATTTCTACTTAACATTATTCTGGGCGCAAGAACTTGCTGCACAAAATGATGATGCTGACCTTAAAGCTAAATTTGCTACACCAGCTGCGCTTCTAACTGAAAATGAAGCTAAGATTGTTGCAGAGCTTAATGATGCACAAGGTGTATCAGTTGACGTTAAAGGTTACTTCAAAGCAGATGCAGCACTTGTAAGTAAAGAAATGCGTCCAAGCACGACATTAAATGAGATCATCAGCAATATTTAATATTTGCTAATACTGATTTAATTAATAAAAGGGCATCACATGATGCCCTTTTTTAGTATAATTAATTTAAGATAACTTTAAATTTTATGCGAAATGTCAAAAATTAAAATAAAACCAAGCAAGCCTCGTTTTAATCCCACAAAACCTACAAATAAATATAAATCGCATAAATCAGTAGAACAAAAGCCAAAAGGTCCAACTAAAGTTGTATTATTCAACAAACCTTTTGATGTCCTTTGCCAATTTACCGATGAGAAAAATGAACAAAAACCACGAAAAACCTTAGCTGACTATATTAATGTAAAAGATGTATATCCTGCAGGCAGGCTAGATAGAGATAGTGAAGGACTACTTATTTTAACCAATAATGGTAAATTACAAAATAAGCTCGCCTCGCCAAAACATAAAACAGAAAAAACCTATTGGGTTCAAGTTGAAGGTTCGCCAGCCGAGCTGTCTATATTAGACTTATGCCAAGGCGTAAAATTAAAAGATGGCATGACATTGCCTGCTAAAGTACGTGTTATAGATGATCCTGAGGTTTGGCAACGTGATCCACCGATACGTGAGCGTAAAAATATCCCAACAACTTGGTTAGAAATAAAAATAACTGAAGGGCGAAATAGGCAAGTAAGAAGAATGACCGCACATATTGGACACCCGACATTAAGGCTGATCAGATACAGTATTGGCAAGTGGTCTATTGACGATATTGATAATGGTGAATATAAAGAAGTTAAAAAGTAGCTTATGATTTATTAAACAAACCTTACAAATTTGTGTAAGGTTTTTTTATTTAACGACTAATCACTTATATCTTATAAACTACAGCGTTTGTAGTTTCTGTATTCCGGTAACCAGTAATTTTTTTCTATCGCGGCTCTAATTGCATCATCTGAAATTTCTAATGCTACACCTTCTTCAATTGCTTTTTTAGCTAGTTTAAAGGCTATCTTTTTACTTAAAGATTCGATGTCTGTTAGTGCTGGCAGTAAACTCCCCTCGCCGGTATTAGCAAGTGGAGAGTTTTCAGCAAGTGTTTCACTGGTGATCATTAACATGCTTTCAGTAACACGCGTTGCGTTAGCTGCAATCACACCCAGACCAATACCAGGGAAAATATAACTGTTATTACATTGTGGTATTTTAAACTCTTTACCTTCAAACTCAAATGGTGCAAATGGGCTGCCTGTAGCAACAATTGCTTGACCTTGTGTCCAAGTAATCACATCTTGTGGTGTTGCTTCTACTTGCTTAGAAGGATTACTTAATGGGAATATGATAGGTCTATCACATCCTTGGTACATCGTTTTAATAACTTGTTCTGTAAATAAACCAGGCTGACCTGAAACACCAATTAAGATATCGGGTTTAGCACAGTGCATTACATCTAATAATGATGCAAATTCGCCGCTATAGCTCCACTCTTTTAGTGCATCTTTACTTTGTACGAGTGCTGCTTGAAAATCACGTAAGCCACCCATGCCTTCACTTAATAAACCAAAACGGTCAACCATGAAAATTTGCCTGCGCGCTTGTGCTTCACTGATCCCTTCAGTGACCATTTGGCTGATGATTTGCTCAGCAATACCACAACCAGCAGAACCAGAACCCACAAAAACAACTTTTTGTTCTGATAGTTTTACCTCTTTAACACGACAAGCAGCTAACAATGAACCTACAGTAACTGAAGCTGTGCCCTGAATATCATCATTAAAACAACAAATTTCATCTCTGTAACGTTTAAGTAATGGCATTGCATTAGGTTGTGCAAAATCTTCAAACTGCAATAATACATTTGGCCAGCGGCGCTTGATTGCATTTATAAATAAATATACAAACTCATCGTATTCATCTTGATTGATTCGTTTATGGCGTGCACCCATATACATAGGATCGTTTAATAATTTTTCATTATTAGTACCTACATCCAGCATTACAGGTAAAGTATAGGCTGGGCTTATGCCTCCACATGCTGTATACAAAGATAACTTACCTATTGGAATGCCCATACCGCCTATGCCCTGATCGCCAAGGCCTAATATTCTTTCTCCATCTGTTACAACAATTACTTTGACGCTATTTTTTGTCGCATTACGTAAAATGTCATCAATTTGATGGCGTTCTTCATATGATATAAATAAACCACGAGAACTACGGTAAATATCGGAGAATTGCTCACATGCATCACCTACCGTTGGTGTATATATAATTGGCATCATTTCTTCTAAATGTTCGCGTACCAAACGGTAAAAAAGTGTTTCATTATTATCATGAATTGCGCGTAGATAAATATGCTTATTCAGGTCTTCATCAAATTTTGTATATTGTTGGTAACAACGTTCAACTTGTTCTTCGATTGTTTCATAACGCGGAGGCAATAAACCAGTTAAATTAAAGCTTTCTCTTTCTCGTTCTGTAAATGCACTGCCTTTATTTAATAAAGGTGTTTCTAGTAGGCTTGGCCCCGAATAAGGGATATATAAGTAGCTTTGATTATTCATTGTCTCTCTAGCGTTTTAATGTGTTCAATACAATAGCTAATTATTATGGTTATATAAAAAATTGCAATGAATATTCACTTGTATACAGCAAAAACTTGACATAAAAACATGAATTAACGCTATTTATACAAAAAAGTTACAGCTCGGATGAGATCAATTTATTTATAGCCATTATTTTTTAGCTATTATTCCAAAATATCTCGTTTTACCGGATAAATTACAAAGCAAAGCTAGTATTAGATCAGACCTATCAATGTGGCATCGTCATTGTTTCTGAAATGGATAAACGCGTTATATCTTTGGCCTCAGATCTTGCAAGAAAAGGAATGAAACATCTGATCGGTAATTTACCTAAGCCAATTTTTATTGAAAATCTAACTGCTATTATGGATAAGCTTCACTTGTTTTTACAAGAAGGTGTGCAATCAAATCTTGAGCTCACCGAAGACGAGTTATTAAATGCAATAACTGAAAACCAGATCACGCCTTTTTACTAACCTAAAGTTGATAGTAAGGCCAATAGAGTATCAAGTATAGAAGCGCTAGCGCGTATAGTTAGGCCACAAGATCTTCACCCAATTGCGCCTTCTGCGTTTATCCCTGTCGCTCAAAAATATGGAGGGTTTGGCCTTTCTTTAGATGATTTTGGCACTGGGTTTACAAAATTAAATCAGCTTAGAACGTTACCTTTTACTGAGATAAAGATAGACCGCAGTTTAATCTCAGGGATCCATAATGACCCTTTTGAACAAACGATTGTAAATGCTCTGGTTGATTTATCTAAAAAACAAAAGATCGATTTAGTCGCTAAAGGAATAGAGCTTTTTGAAGAACTAGAGTTTTTACAATATTATAACAAAACATTTTGATGCAAGAATATTTAATTAGTAAACCAAAACCAATTCAGGAATTGTTAAAATCGCATCATGTATGGCAAAAGTCCGTAATAAATTAACTTTATAAGTGTATTTGGATCAGGGAGGGAATTTTCTCCTCCCTGTTTCTAAAGAATATTGAAATTATTCTGACAGCGCTATACCCTCTCGCCTTGGATCAGCTGCACCATATAGTTTGCTATTAATCAATTCAACAGCATGAATACCTGAATTTAAATCAACAATTTTAACTGTATGCCCTAAATTTTCAAAATCAGCCGCTTTTAAGGCGAGTTGAGTATTATTTTCGAGGCTAGTATAACGATTACGATTTGTGATCCTCGGCATATTAATCGCCTCTTGTGCACTAAGGCCCCAGTCTAAAACACCAATAACAGCTTGTGCCACATAATTTATAATGCGACTGCCACCTGGTGAGCCTATAACAAGTCTTAAGCTCCCATCTTTATTAAATACCATCACTGGAGACATAGAGCTTCTTGGGCGCTTATTTGGCTCAACCCGATTTATAACCTCTAGACCATTTTTCTTAGGAGATAATGCAAAATCTGTTAACTGATTATTTAATAGATACCCGTTCACCATTAAAGTTGAACCAAATGCCATTTCTATCGAGGTTGTCATCGAAATCGCATTGCCTTTTGCATCTACAATCGAAATATGACTGGTTGATGGCATTTCATATGCGTCATCAATCGCATAAGCTAAATTTTGTACCGGCTCGCCCGCGTTTACTTTACCCATATCATTTCGAGTGATTAAAGCAGCGCGTTTAGTAATATATCTAGGCGCTAATAATTCATTTACAGGGATTGATGCAAAATCAGGATCTGCCATATACACATCTCTATCAGCAAAAGCTAAACGAGAAGCTTGGGTAAAATAATGTAGTGCTTTCACATTATTAACTTCATATTGTGATAGATTTTTATCTTCTAATAATCTTAATATTTGTAATAATGCAACGCCGCCTGAACTTGGGGGCCCCATGGAGCAGACTTTATACTCATGATATGGTGCACAAACTGCCTGTCGTTCTTTGGCTTGATATTGCTTAATATCCTCAACAGTTAATATACCGGGTGCAACTTTTGAATTTTGAACTGTTGCTGCTATTTTTTTTGCATTTTCCCCTGAATAAAATGCTGTTACGCCTTCTTTCGCAAGCTGTTTGTAAAACTTCGATAATTCTGGATTTTTTTTATTAGTACCTGCTTTTATTACTTGATCATTTGGAAAAAAGTATTCTTTTGTTCCCGGCATTTGATGTACACCCGGATTAAATTTCTTGCTTAACAACATTTCTAGTCGAGGAGATACTATAAAGCCATTTTCAGCCAATGCAATTGCATCATCAAATAACATATTCCAAGGTAAATTGCCTTTTGTTTTATGTGCCTTTGCTAATGCAGCAAGTACGCCGGGTACACCAACTGAACGCCCGCCCACAACCGCATCAATCCATCTCACAGCATTACCGTTTTTATCTAAGAATAATTCGGAATTAGCTTTACTAGGCGCAGTTTCCCGACCATCAAAGGTCGTTAAGTGATCCATTTTTTTATCGAAGTGCATAATAAAAGCACCACCGCCAATACCTGATGATTGCGGTTCAACTAACGTTAATACAGCTTGTACAGCAATTGCGGCATCAATCGCACTGCCACCTTTTGCCAAAATAGCTTGGCCCGCTTTAACTGCATATGGATTGGCAGCGGCAACCATGAACTTATTACCTATAGAAGCTTTTTTTAAATCAAAGCCAGTTGCAGCTTCAGGTTCTCTATCTTCTCTTTTTGGTTTTTGTGCAACATCGTGGGCAACAACAGATAATGGCAAGGTTGCTACAAATAAATAAGTAATTATTTTTTTCATAATTGTATTTTTTATTAACTCAATATTTGCATTTTAATGTTAAAACAGCAAAATAAGCAAAGCATTAGCAGTTCTTTTTGTTTTACCTAACCGTTTTATGGATACAGATGATCGATTTACCTTTAAGTAAAAAATATATTTTTCCGCCGTTACTTCTAATCTTTTGCAGTTTTTCTTTTGAATTATTGTCTTTAAATCCAATACTTGAATTTAATCGTTCATTAATACAGCAAGGCGAGTTTTGGCGGTTGCTAACGGGTCAATTTGTGCATTCAAACTGGTATCACTTAGCGCTAAACTGTGGTGGAATTATCTTGATATGGGCATTACACGCAGAGCATACATCTCCTAACAGGTATGCTTTTAATATTCTGTTTTTAGCTTTATTTTGTGGTTTAGGCTTATATGCTTTTTACCCTCAAACACATATTTATACCGGGTTAAGTGGTTTATTACATGGTGTGATTGTTTTTGGTGCTATTAAAGATATTAATAGTGGCATGAAATCTGGTTATCTTTTATTGCTAGGCGTATGGGCAAAAGTATTATGGGAGCAATATTCTGGGCCTAATGCCGATGTAGGCGCATTGATTGATGCAAGGGTTGCTATTGAAGCACATTTAATTGGTGCGATTGGTGGTAGCTTGTTTTTACTTGAAAAACCACTTTTAAAATTAAGCGCTAACAGAAGGTAATACAATTAAAAAAGCCTAGGGAATTCCTAGGCTTCTATCTAGTTTTAAAAAAGCACTAATTAAAGCTTTTCTTCAAACAACTTATGTATTCTACGGTATTCATCTAACCAGCTTGAAGGCTGGCGAAATCCATGTGGTTCAACAGGGTAAATTGCCGTTTCAAAGTCTTCTTTTTCAAGTTCGATGAAACGCTGTACTAAACGTACTACATCTTGAAAAAATACATTATCATCAACCATAGGCGCGTTGATCAATAAGTTTTTCTCTAAACCTTCAGCAAAATAGATAGGTGAACTACGCTCGTAAGCAATTGGATCAACGTCAGGACGATTTAAGATATTAGATGTATAACCATCATTATAATGAGCCCAATCACTTACAGGGCGAAGTGCTGCACCTGCTTGGAATAATTCAGGACGTGTTAATAATGCCATAAATGTCATGAAACCACCGTAAGAGCCACCATATGTGCCTACTCTTTGATCGTTAACATTCGCATTTTTTTCCATCCATTTAACACCATCAGCTAAATCTTGAATTTCAGGTGTGCCCATATTTCGGTAAATCGCTGTACGCCAATCACGACCGTAGCCTTTAGATGCACGGTAATCCATATCCATTACAACATAACCTTGCTCAGCAAGTAGTGAATGGAACATAAATTCACGGAAATATCCAGACCAACCTAGATGTGAGTTTTGTAAATAGCCAGCACCATGATTAAAGATAACAGCTTTACGATTTTTGCCTGTTTCGCCTTCTTTATAGTCTGCTGGGTAATATACTTTTGCATATATTGGCTGTTCAGAATGAGAAGATTCAACAGCAATTACTTTAGGTGTAATAAGAGATGTATTTAAAAATTGCTCTGAAACTGTATTAGTTAAACGAGTCACCTCTGCGCCAGCTGTCGCATCTGTCATGTATAACTCTGTCGGTAATGCTAATTTTGAATGAGATAATAATAATTTAGATTCATCAGGGCTCAATGAGAAATCTGTCATACCATTTAAATCAGTGATAGCTTCACGGTTACCCGTTTGAACATTAACACGGTAAACTTCGTAAATTCCTGGGTGCTTTTCGTTAGCTTTATAATAAATATGGCTATCATCTTTTGTTAAAACTAAATGCGAAATAACAAATTTACCTTGTGTTAAAGCTGATACTTCACCATTTACTGGCTTTTTATAAAGTTGGCTATAACCTGATTCTTCAGATAAGAAATATAATGTTTCTGAGTTATTTAACCAACCAAAATCATTGTAAGCATAATTTACCCAAGCATCATCATGTAATCTGTGTTGTGGTACAAACTCTGATTTATCAAAATCTACTGATGCAATCCATCTATCTTTGTTATCCCAAGCTTCAAGCATCACAGCAGCCTGTGTACCTTGTTGATTCCATTGAATGGCACTTTGTGACCAAGTCCAATCACTCATTAAATTAATAGAGCGAGGCGATTTTTCTGATTTGTATTTTTTACCATCTCTGGCGTAGTTTTCTTTTTTAACATCTGCTAGTACATCTTCATCGAAGCCAGGTAATTTATCAAACGTTAATTCTGTTTGTACACCTGTCGTTAAATCTAAGGAATAAACAATCGAAGTTTGTGGTTTTGCATCAGCAACACGGCGACGTACTTTTTCTGCTTTAACACGACCATCATCTGCAATGTAATTTGGCATAATATCGCCATCTGCACGCCAGGATGTTTTTTTAGTAACAACAGCAATGATATGAGTGCCGTTAGGTGACAGTTGTGCATCAATCAAACGCATGCCTTTACCTAAGTAAAATGCTTCATCAACGCGGCTAGGGTTATTAGCGTTAATTTCATTTTTTAAATTTTCTTTATCTTTTTTATTTTTATGTGTCAGAGCTATATAATCAATTAATTTATGTTGCTCTTGTGCGATGTAATCTTTTGGCTCAACAACACCTTTAGGTTTATCTGCCATTTTTAAATTAGCGATCTCAACTGTTAAACCGGTTTTAAGATCAACTTTATTTAACTTTGAACCTTCACGGTAAACTAAACTACCATCATTTAAAAATTGTACTTGTGATTCATTTGCAGATGAACGTGTAATTTGCGTTAAAGCACCCGTTTTTACATTCTGAACAAATACATCGCCCTTAAATACATATGCTTGTAATTTTCCATCTTTAGAGTAAACAGCATATTTAGAACCCGTTTGGTGCAGTGCTTCAACCGCTACTTTGTCACCATTGTTATTTGCTGTTAGATTTTGATTAAATAAATCTTTAAGCTCGTTACCTGCTTGTTTACGCGTATAAAATACAGAGCTTGAATCGGCTGCCCAATATGAAGAAAGTGGTTGGCGACCTAGCCAATCAGGGTGGGCCATTGCTTGCTTTAATGTAATTGAAGTTTCACCAGCTTTAACTGGTGCTTCAATAACTTTAGCAACAGGCGCAACTGTTGTAGTGGTAGATTCATTTGATAGTGTTTGACAACCTGTTAATGCAAAAGTAGCAGAAACGGCAAGTGCAATTAGCGTTTTATTAACCATAGCGTATTCAGTATTCTTATATTGGAATTATCTGCTAGTAATTTAAACTCACTGTATAAAATAGCAATGGTTTTAATCGTAAAGAATTGTTACTTGGACGAAAGAGATTTTAACGCTTATTCATTCGTAATACTTGCATATCAAATATTTTACATTGATATAACTTACCTAGCAGGAGTGGTAAGTATTACCAACCCTACAATTAAGCTAAGTTGGTAATACCATCAAATTATTCCCAAATTCCTTTTTCTACTTTTCCTTTAAGCTGAGGGAAGTCACTGGCTTTAAAACTCGGTTCTTCACCAGCACGTTTTTGAGCTAAATAATGTTTAATCACTTTAATTGCAAGATTAGATAATAATACTAATGCTACTAAGTTTACCAAAGCCATTAAACCCATAGAAGCATCAGCCAAATTCCAAACAATATCAATTTTAGCAATCGCACCAAACATCACCATACCCACAGCACATAACCTAAATGGAGTTAAAAAGTGGGTTTTATTTTTACTTAAAATAAAATATTTGATTCAGCATAAGAGTAATTTGCAATGATAGAAGTAAAACAAAATAGTAAAATAGAGCCCGCGATAAAAGCACCCGCCCATTGACCTACATGTGATTGCAGCGCAATAATCGTCAATGAAACCAGGCATAAACCTTGAAAACAACAACTGCTAATTAACAAAAAAACCATCAATATTAACATTTAATGGTTTTTTGTAGCTTCTTATTTTTGATATTTTATAGTTGATTTATCGTTAATTAGTCATCCATAATCACTTTACCTGCAATGTTATCTACATTGACCGATCCTGAGCCATCGCTCAATAATTCAAAGCTATCAGCTTTGTTGACATTGATACTGCCAGAACCATCTGATACAGTCACTTTTCCTGAAACATTACGTACGTGGATTGAACCTGAACCATCATCTATTGATACATCATTTTCTACATGTTTAATATCTATTGAGCCTGAACCATCATCAATTTCCACTTTACCATTCACATTCCTGATATTAATGGAACCAGAACCATCTTTTAATTTTAAACTTGCAACACCAGAGATGTTAATTGAGCCAGAACCATCCTCAACATCTAAGTTTAAATTCTCTGGTACCTCAATTGTTAAATCAATTCTTGTATCTCTATTATGATTACAGCTTGCTGATTCCAACTTAGCTTTATTACCCAGCTTTTTTAAATCTAAGCAGTAATCATTGTGTGCTTTACGTTGATATATCTCAGCAACAACTTCAATTGAATCAACATCTGAAGCAATCACTTTTAACTTTCCGGAGCCCGCTTCAATCACAAAATCATTTATCTTATCAGTCGATAATTTCAAGTTTTCAGTTTTTTGTAAAATGAGTTCATCGCTCGAGTTACTCTGCGCAAAAGCTCCTTGGCTCATCGTAAGAAGTAATGTACTTGCTAAAATCGATTTATAAAATTTCATATCGCTATTCCTTGTGTTTATTTTTATTTTTGACTTTTATAAGTAATTATTAAATAAGTCGCAAACTAATAGGGAAAAGGTTTAAACGAATTTAAAATAAATTTTAATAAGTTATGTTTTCTTCTATCGTTTTGTCTAAATCTTGAAATAAGTTGTTAATATTACTATCTAATTCATCTACTTTATTTTTATCTCTTTCACTGAGTTTGTTATAGCTAGATTGTAAAATATTATCAATTTCACTTCTAATTTAGATAAAGTGTCTTGTTCATTTGGGCTAAGTGATTTTTCGGCTGAAGTAAAAATACTGTCTATCTTGTCAAATAACGCGTTAATTTTTTTATATTGCGCTTCGTTAGGTTGCTCGCTCTCGAATAAGGTATCTAATTGCTGATAACTCGTTTCGAACTCTTGTTTTTGCTCTGCAGATAAGTGTGTCATATAAATGTTATCAAATAAAGAATCGATTTCTTGAGTCAATTTGCCTAAATCAGAAATGTTTAAAGTATCATTCGTATGTGTTACCTGATTTACTGGCTTAATGTCTTGGTTATTTGTTTGATTAGTACTTGATATAGCGGAGATATGTGTTAGGTTTTGAATTTGCCTTTTAGTTATCTTAAAAGTGTCTAATTTGGTAACAGATTAACAAATTTATTCATTCTGCTGTGTATCCATTTTTATCAAACCTAAGGTGAAATTTATATAATAATCTTCAACTTAGGTTTGATTTTTATTTCTAATTCGCTAATAAGTAGCCTTTATTTCTAATTGTTTTAATGAACTGAGGTTCCTTGGAAGCATCACCCAGTTTTTTCCGTAATCGAGATATTCTTAAATCAATTGAACGATCAAATCCATCAAATTCAAGTCTAAATATTTCTAAATGAAGTTGTTCTCTAGAAATAATATTAACGGCATTTAATGCCAATACCCAAAGTAAATCAAATTCAGCGCTTGTAAGTGCAATTTCTTTGTCATGATATGAAACGATCCGCTTTCTAGCATCAATAATTAACTCACCTGAATTCACGGTTTTAATATCTTGCTGATTTTGCTTAGCTAAATTAGTTTGCCGTCTTAGTTTTGCTCTTATGTGCGCTAATAATACTCTAGGTTTTATTGGTTTACATCAATAATCATCTGCGCCCACTTCTAAACCCGTAACCTCATCAATATCATCAATTAATGCCGCTAACATAATAATAGGACCTGTAAAATCAACTCTCACTTGCTACAAATCGTTAAACCATCAACGCCTGGTAGCATTAAATCTAGCACTATTAAATCAGGTTTATGCTTAAGTATACTTAATACTGTTTTTTCACCGTGGTGTTCAACTTCATAGCCATTCATGACTAAGAACTGCTTTATTAAAGATGTTAATTCAACATCATCATCATCATCATCATCATCATCATCATCATCTCTTAATAACATTTTTTCATTTTCTGACATATATCTTTATCTTATTAATTATTATAAATACTCAAAAATACACATTTTAGATATTGTTAACTTCCATTATTATTTTTCAAGCATAATGGATACATAATCTGGTTGAATTGCTTTGCAAATTGATATTTTAAACGTCTTTCTTTTTTAGCATCTGTAGACTTAAAAACATCACCTGTGCCCTTCATTGGCTTAAGTCCACATTGAGATTTTATTTTTTCAAAGTTCTCATTTTCAAAGCCTAGGATCGTTAGTTTTCGTCCAAGTGCCATATATAGCCGATAATCTGATTGAGATTTCGCCATATCAACTGCTTGCATTACTTTATTAAGCGGCTTTTGCATTTCCTGCTCTTGCTGTGATTTTGTGACGTCATTATTACCACATGCCGCTAATGCACATACTGATGCAACTATATATTTTTTCATTTTAATACCCATTTTCTTCTAATTAAAAATATAAGTCCGAGACATAATATATAACTTAGATTACCACCTGAAGACCTTTTAGCTTCTTCTATTAATACTTCTTCAACGACAGTTTTATCAACAACAGTGATAGTCAATACGCCAACACCTATGCCGAAATTACCATCACTTAGGGTATATCCAATTAATTCGACTCCAGTAAAATCTGCAGCTGGCGTATATAAAATTTTATTATCTGATATTACAACACTTCCAGCGCCTGCGTACTCAAAACTATTTAACTCTAACGTATCACTATCTACATCAGAATCATTTGCTAAAACATCAATACTATTCTCTGAAGAACCTTTATCTACATTTTCAAAATCAGCTTGAGCAATAGGGAAATCATTCACTGAATTCACAGTTACTTTTATATTAAATACGTCACTTAATAATTCCCCTTTTTTAGCTGTGGCATTGATATTCAAAATACCATTAAAATTGGCATTAGGTATTATCTTTAGCCCACTAAACGTATAATTACTTCCACCAGATAAAGTAACTGAGTCTACCGATTGATTTCCTTCAAAAATCAAATCAGATAGACTGATTTCTAAACTTGTATCTTCATTTGTTTGTAAGGTTTTTTGACTAGAAAATATAGGTTTACTATCAACTATAGTGCCCCCATTAATTTCAAAATTGCCGCTATTGATAGCAAAGAAAATATTATTATTACATTTAACTTTTACTCTCGCTTTGTCGGTATTTACACCTGAAATTTCAACTTCTTGAGAACCATCATTTAATGTGTTTAACGCTAGTGTTTGGTTGAAATTAATTCCACTATCAGTAGAAAGTAAAATATTCACATGACTACATGAAATAGGCGCTTGTTGGCTATTTGCAGTATCCCAAGTAACTAAGTTGACCGTGTTGTTCCAACGAGAAGTATTTGTTGGTTCATTAATTTTAAAACCTGCAGCACTTTGAATCACATTCAATTTAACAGCTTTATCTGAGATATTTCCTTGGCCGTCTCTTACTGTTAACCTAAAATTTAAAGTCCTTGTTGTTGTAGGTAAGGTTTCTCCAAAAGCAATATTACCTGAAAGAATGCCATCTATTTTCGGAAAAACTCTGACTCCTGTACTTTTTGGTGTAAAGTTTCTAAACAGAGGTTTAGTACCATCATCTGTTTGGTCATCTAGTTTACTATTAGTTTGAACACCTAAATCATATTGTTCCCAACTATATGATAAAGAATCATTTTCAGCATCACTCGCTTCACCACTTAACATAAATGGTGTTTTAGCAGGAATGGTAAATTCAGCTAAGGCTTCGATTGTGGGCGTTTGATTACTTTGTACAACACTTGCACCACAAGATGCTTGTGATGAAAATTGGCTAATTTGATCAATAGAACGAATATGAAAATAAGGGTCTGAATTATTTTGTAAGTTTTGTTCATCACAAATGCCAGCATAACCCATAATGGTTGAGGCGCTACCAGGTTCATAAGCACTAAGCGCTTCTCTATTGCCTTCACATGCACCTAAAGAGCCGTTAAACGTATGATCAGCGCCAAACTGATGACCAATTTCATGAGCAAAATAATCAACATGAAAAGCATCTCCCGTTGGACTATTACTACCAGTTACACCTTCAGCTTTAGATTGAGAACATACTACTGCAAAACCAGCTAAACCACCGCCCCCTGTACCAACAATATGACCAATATCATAATTATCTACACCTATCGTATTATTAATAGTCTCAGAAATCACATCGATATCTTCATCTGTATTTTTAAACGGGTCGGTATCTTTATCTGTAAATATAATGGCATCATTATTAGCAACCAATTCTAATTTAATACCGAGTTCACTTTGATAAATTTCATTTACACGATTTAACAAAGTGACTAATGAAGCTAAAGAGCTCTCTTTATTACCACCATGAAATTCACTATATTCGCCTGTCGTGGCTATTGCTATTCGATAAGTTTTAATTTGAGGCACTTTACTAACATTTTTTGCTTTTAAAGATTGTTTTAATTGTTCTAATCTAAACATATCTTTCATAGGTTCAGACCTATGACCTAAGGCATCTTTTGATATAGGTTGGGAGTCGCTTCTAAAATAGCTATGATAAATCTTATTATTATCTCGGTTGACAGGCTCAATAAAGACTTTATCGCCATTATAATTAAATACACCGTGAAACCCATGCATCGTAATATCAAAGCGACCTTTATGTTGTGGGTTACCAATCTCATACCCAGTAAATGTTTGTATGTTTGGATATTTATTCGATAAGCTTTGCGCCATAACGTGAGAGCGAGATAAAATAAATGCTGAAAAATCACCATTTGGTAATGGTAGTACTACATTATTCGAAGCATCTAAATTTAGATTATCTGAAAATGAATTTAAATCTAAGCGGTATAAAGATGAATGCGATGCTTTACTGTTCAACTTGTCACTTTTATTAATTTGATTATTAAATATCTGAGTCCAAAACGAATGATTATTAGCAGATGCTGAATTACCAGCAATAGAGAAAATAATGAGGACTAATAAACGATAAATATTCTGCATATAACACTCCGAAAATATGACGATTAATATTATATTCTAATTTAGCATTAGGACTATTCTATTGGGGTAATAGTTTGTTTGCGCTTTGTATCTAACTTGATACAAAGCAATAAAAATAAAGATTTGTATCCATTTGAATTTATATTAAGATTTTTATCTTTTATTCATATATAGCAGTGCATCTTTTCTGGTTTTAAAAATATATTTTTCATCAATTTTATCTAATAGTTTTATTTTGTCGAAGTCTTGACGTACACGCTCGCATAAACACACCAATAAAATATCTTTACCTTGATTTTGGTAACTTAAAATAATTTCTTCTATGGCTATTGTACTTGTAATACCAACAAATCTCGCATGGGTAAAATCAACCAATATAGTTTTATTTTGATCTAATTGCGACACACTTTGTTTTAAGCCTCGCGCAACACCAAAGCCGATAGGACCAGAAATATTTAACAATAAAACCTCATTGGATACTACTTCAAATAATGCTTTTTCATCCGAAGGTAACTGGGCGACTTCTTTATCTGTAAAGATACTCAAATTATCTAATTGTATTTCTGATAGCCTGCGAATTGTCACTATATTTGCAATAAATACACCTATTAATACCGCAGTAACAAGGTCTACAGCAACCGACAGTATCATAGTCGATATCATTAAACCGACACTGAATACTGGAATTTGATGTAAACGTTTTAAGAAATTCCAATCAATTATGTTGATTCCTACATTAAGTAAAATTGCAGACAACACAGCAACAGGAATAAACGCTGTATATTCACCCGCCCACAAGACGATGGCCAATATAAACAAGGCATGTAACATACCAGATAACGGCGTTGTACCACCTGCTCTTATATTAGTTACTGTACGCATAGTAGCCCCACCACCAGGTAAAGCGCCAAAGAAACCAGCAATCATGTTACCAATACCTTGACCCACCAGCTCTTTATCTGAGTCATGTAAATCTTTACTAATACTATCAACCGTTAATGATGTCATTAAAGAATCCAGCGTACTTAATGTGGCAATAAGTAATGCAGATTTAACCATTTCACCTGCTAATGCGCTTTCCCAAACAGGTAATGAAAAAGAAGGAAGTTCACTGGAAATAGCACCAACAACAGGTAATGGGCTATCCGAAATTATAAAAAACATAACTGCGATTAATAATGCAACGATGCTGCCTGGTATCACTTGATTAAACTTTTGAGGCCATAACATCAACAATAATAAGCACGCGCCTCCTAATAAAACATTTGTATCAGAAAAAGTATCAATTGAGTAAGACAAATCCGATAAAGGTAAACCAAACATAGGTTCTATTTGAGATAAAATAATTAATATGCCAATTCCTGATGTAAAGCCTGAGATCACCGGATAAGATACCAAAATAAAGTATTTACCTAACTTTAATAGACCAAACAACATCTGGAATAAACCAGCCAAAGTCACTACAGTAAATGCAGCGCCTAAACCATTCTGAGGTGATAAAGATACAAAGTGCGTTAAGATTGCTGCCATAGCAACAGTTAAACCGGTATTTGGACCTGTTATTTGTTGATTAGTACCACCAAAAAGAGAAGCAAAAAATCCAGTTAATATCGCACAATAAATACCTGCACTTGCCCCTGCACCTGAGGTAACACCAAATGCTAGCGCAAAAGGAAGCGCTACAATTGTAGATGTTAGAGCACCAAAGATATCCCCTTTGATGGTCTTTCGATTAAAGTGTGAAATCGAGAGCATAATGACATACAAAACATTAATTGACACAAGTGATAAGTTTACATTAAAAGTTATAATTTGAAAAACTCTTTTGAGTTTTTTAGCCTAGACTCACAAATTTATAATCAACTGCTAAGCTTACTATACTTAATTCATTCTAAAATGTAGCACTATGATATTTCGTATTTTATTAACTTTAAGTCTATTTATATTTTCTTCATTATCACAGGCTTGAATTTATAAGTGTGAACTCGACGGCATATTAAGCTTCAGACAGTTTCCTTGCAGTGACGATGCTGTTGAAATTATAGTCAACAATTCAACTTCCACTTATGAAAGTGATTTAAATAAACATGATTTATATAGTGAAACAGTGATAGATGCTTTAACAAAGCTACGTTTAGTACTTATGAAAATACAAGAAGTTAAGCTTCAAAAACGACACTTTAAGAATCAACTTAAAACCGAGATATTAGCGCTCAATTCCAAAGCGAATAAATCATTAAGTAAATTTAACCACCAAGAACTTGATGATAATAAGGCAAATATCACCGCAGGCTACACTCAAAAAATCAATAATTCTCAGGATATGTTAGACAACTTAATAACAGCAAAATCAGATCTGATGCATAAAATAAGCATGCAAAACAATATCCTTAAATTTGATCAGCAATTTAATGGTAATACGCAAGTTCAACTAATAAATAGCATCCTCCAATCACATAAAATTAATACTAAAATCAGAAAGCATCGAGATGACTTACGTTTATATCAAGTGAATTTAAACAACGATTTGGCTCGCCTAAAAAGACAATCTGAAATAGCGAATGATCCGAAGTAATATAAAACGCAATCTGCTAATATAACAAAGTGATATAATTCACAAATAACTGCTTCCTATCAGATCATCAACAATCTTGAGCCAGAGAAGAAAAATTATAACAATAACTGATGAATTATTTATATAAAGCCGTATATCGACTAAATGGATGGATAATTTTAATTGGCTTTAAATGAATGCCAAAAGTAAAAGATAAAATATTGAATTCATAAAAGTTCTGATAGCTTAATTTAAAACCCAATAGCGGCGTTGATACTCTGGTAATCTTTATCTTTTTTGAATAATCAAACCAACCGTAAAAGTCTTTTCCAATAGCGGTAGCAGCTAAACAAAAATCAATATTCGCTTTATCTAACATATTTTGAACATAGGTATTACTATTCGGGCCAGGCCAATAGCGGTAACAAAAAAGGTTTTTATATTCAGTTATTGAGTGCTGTATTGTTTTTGCTAATACACGTGCCTTCAGCCCTGAAAATACATACTCCACTCTACTCTGACCACTTCCAACAGCACTATCGAATGGTAATAAATTTAGATGTAAATGCCCCCAACTTGTTTTACAACAGTTTGGGTTTTGCCATACTTCCCAACGTTCTTTTTTAGTATCCGTTATTATCACAAACCAAAAATGGTCTGCTACCAAGCCTAAATATGGAATTTTTACAGATCTGAGTTCAACTTTTAATGCATTATTTTTTATCATTTTTATTTTACGATTTACAAAATATCAAATTTGAGTTGTTAACTCATAATATATCCCAATATCTTTATTATGAATAAAAATACTTCTCTACATAAAAGTTTTTACACAGTTAGCCTCTTTGTCATTTTATTATGGCTCATTAAAGCGTGGCAAACTTACTATTCAATTGACCTTTATCAACTAGGTGTCAAACCACAGACATTATCAGGCTTGATTGGTGTGTTCACTGGACCACTTATTCATGGTTCTTGGGAGCACGTATTAGGTAATTCGTTACCCTTAGTTTTGCTGGGAGGCTTTCTAAAATACGGATATCCAAGATCACACTGGTGGGCAATTGCAATTATTTGGCTATTATCGGGCTTAGGTGTGTGGTTATTTGGCCGCGACAGCTACCATTTTGGTGCAAGCGGGTTAACCCATGGCTTATTTTTCTATTTATTTATCGCAGGCATATTACGCAGAGATAAGCGCTCAAGTGTATTGTTAATGATAGCCTTTTATATGTATGGGTCTATGGTAATGACCATCTTACCCAGAGAACAAGGTATTTCATTTGAGTATCACCTATTTGGCGCAATTGCAGGGCTATTATCAGCAATTTTATTTAGGCATTGGGACCCAAAATTAAAAGAAAAAACATATTCCTGGCAGCAAACCGATGACTCTGAAGATTTAATTGGCGATGAATGGCAAAGTGAAAACTTAAATGACTCAAAAGAATTAAGCAGTGATGAAAATAAAGACTCAAATGATTGAGTCTTTATATCTAATATCGCCATTAAAGCTATTTTAATGCCTCTAATAAATCAGTGATATGTTCAATAACGATAATCTTAGCATTACCTTCTTCCATAGATTTATGATAATTCGCCTTTGGAATATATATTTGCTCAAAACCGTGTTTAATTGCCTCATTTACTCTAGGTACACCACCACTGATCGGTCTTACTTCACCACTCAATGATATTTCACCCATAAAACAATATTTACGCGACATTTCAATATCATTGAGTGAGCTAACCAAAGCAGCAGCTAGGGCTAAATCAGCACTGGTATCCGTATCAGGTAACTTTAAACCACCAACTAAGTTAACATAAACATCATGAAATAACTGGATCCTGCCATGTTTACGTAATACCGCAGTGATCATCTTTAAACGGTTAAAATTAAGGCCTATACTCACTCTTTGCGGATGCTCGCCTTCACATTCAGATACTAAGCTTTGTACTTCTAATAATAAGTTTCGGCTGCCATCACGTATACAAGTTATCGCTGAGCCTACAGCTCTTTCATCAGCCCCAGATAAAAATAATTTACTTGGATTATCAACCGAAATCATGCCTCTTGAGTTCATTTGAAAAATACCAACCTGATCAACATCACCAAATCGGTTTTTACTTGCCCTCATAGTACGAATAATACTATCGTTTACTTCAATATGTAATAAAGTATCTACAATATGCTCTAATGTTTTAGGGCCTGCTAAATCACTGCCTTTAGTTACATGACCAACTAAAATAAGCGTTATGCCATGGGTTTTCGCAAATCGGCTTAGCTCTTGTGCACAGCCTTTTACTTGACCAATAGAACCCGCACTGCCATTTGAATGCTCACTTTCTAGTGCTTGAACTGAGTCAATAATTAAAAATTTCACCTTAGCTTCAAGGGCTTTTTCCATGATATTAGAAATAATATACTCAGACATTAACAGTAGTTGGTCTGGTACATAATTAATTTTTAATCGCTCAGTGGCGCGCGCCTTAAACTGCTCTAAACTTTCTTCAGCAGTACAGTACATTGCTGTTGTTTTATGACTCATGTTTGCAGCAAGTTGCGTTAATATTGTTGTTTTACCCGCACCAGGATCACCCGAAATAAGAATAATTGACCCTATCGTTAAACCATTTCCTAAAACTCGGTCTAATTCACCGATACCAGTCTCTGTTTTATCAAGTGCAATACTTGATACATCATCCATTTTTTTAACAACATTACCTAAAGTACCCGCATAACCACCTTGAATTGCTTGCGCTCTTTGCTGACTTGGTAATTTAGCTTCTTTAAATTCGGCTAACGTATTCCAGGCTTTACAACTAGCACATTGGCCTTGCCATCTAGGATGATCATTACCACATTCAGAACATACGAATTTTATTTTTTCTTTTGTTGCTTTAGCCACTGATTATTTCCATCGTTATCGTTCGATTCTAATTTAATTCTACCAAGGTAACGGCTTACGCCCTACTTTAAATTAACACTAACGGAGAATTATTTATTTTGGTATAAAATATTCAATTGTGCTTTTCACGTTAAAATGTATAAATTGTTTTACATAACCATTCAAATTTAGCTCAGTATTTATTAATTTATAAAAGTAAATATATTACCGGCCAATCAATTCATATTGATGGCGGATTATTGTCGTAAATTCAATTAGCTATTTTATATTTTTGTCTATACTTAGTTTATGAATGAAATTGAATATCCTATTTTAATCAAATCCCAAGCACATCGTAATCAATTTGTTACGTTGCTTTTTGGTATGTTTATTGGGCTCGCATGTTTCATTTCATCATTTTACTTGTGGCAGCAATATCAAATTTACATCATGATTTTCAGCATGATTTCTGTATTAACAATTAGCATTAGTATTTTTAAATACTTTGAGCCGCAATATTGCCTAGGTTTAACAGATGATAAATTGTTTTATTATCATCGACAGGGAAAATGGAGTATTAGTTGGAGCAATATTCAGCTAGTACATCACCCCAAAGGAAATGATGGATTAGAGCAAAGGGATATTAATTTTATCGGTATAAAATTACGTAGTTATGATTGCGAAACAAATACAATATCGCCTAGACTTGCTAATCACTTATTGCATGAACAAAACAATTTATTAATTTTAGCCTTTCAAAATAATGAAATCGAAGTAGAGCAAACCCAAATTAATTTAGCACCTTTTAAAACATCGAGTGGCCAAGAAATCACAGGTCCCATAGCAGCTTGGCTTCACCAGATGAAAATACTCCGTAGAATTTATGGATATGATTTATACATACCCATAAATTGTTTTAACTCCCCTGCTGATCAAATAATCTCTTTGTTTAAGAAAAACCAACAGCGCGCAATTTCGAGCATTAATGATATAAAATTATATCAGAACAATATTAATGACTAGAACTAATGAAGCATATTTTTACAAATTTTCAAATGTTTACTACTACCCATGATATTTTCAAAATCTTGGTGCGTTAATTTCAATAATGTTTCATGATCGCCCGCTTCAATAAATACATTATCTAACATATCTAAAGATTCATCACATACCATAGACATATTAAATGCTTCGCCAACGGGTGGAATAGCCCCTTTGGCACAATCCGTAAATAAATTAAAAACATCTCTTTCTTTTAATAACTCAAAACTCGCGTGAAGCTTTTCATTAATTGATGTTATATTTATTTTTTGATCTGCAGGTAACACCGCCATAAGCCGATGACCATCATGGTCGACTAACAATACTGCTTTTGCGATATTTTTTGGTGGAATGCTGGTTGCCATCGCACTGCCAATTGAACTATTACTATAAAAGTGAGAAACAGTTTGAAATGAAATATTTTGTTTACTGAAGTAGTCTTCTAATTTACGTGAAATAGCCATGGTCAACTCCCATAAAGTTTATCACTTTAAGTATAGTTAAGGTAAACATTACCTCAACAGATATTCAGAATTTGACGCTTGCTATTGGTAATTTAATTTGTATGTAATGACATTTACAGAGGCTGAATTTTTCAATCAAAAGTCCTATTTGATAAGTGCTATTAAGCAGCTATTAAATTGGACTCTCGCCCTTTATATTTTTCTTTTCTATTAAATGAACCTTTTCCTTTTTTCGCTTTTACAACTTGTGTTCTAAACACTTTAGATGTTACCAAGGCTACTAAATAATAATTGAAATGGACAATGCGAAATAAAATTTTATTAGCTGCATCTATCGCAGCAATGCTGACAACCTCAAGTGCTATAGCCAAAAAAGAGATTAAAAATTCTTGGTTAGCCTTATCTCAATCAGAGTTAAAACAAGTTCAATCTTATAATGAAGAATATAAATCACTTATAGATAAAGGCCGCACTGAGCTGACTTTTGTAACAGAAACTAAAAAACTTGTTGAAAAATCAGGTTTTAAGCAACTAACTGACTATAGTCAAATTGTTCCTGGTGCTAAGTTATATAGCATATAACCGTGACCGGGCTATGACATTAATGGTTATTGATACTAAACCAGTATCTGATGGCGTTAGCATTGCAGGTGCGCATATTGATTAACCGTCTATTGAATTAAAAGGCCGCCCACTTTATGAAAAAAATGGTTTTGCGCTTTTTCAAACTTATACTCATGGCGATATGAATAATTACCAATGGGTTAATATTCCATTAGCCTTAATTGGTCGTGTTGATAAAAAAGATGGCACGCATGTTAATATCAATATCGGTCTAAATGAAAACGATCCAATATTAATTATTCCTGATTTAGCACCACATGTTGTCCGTGATTACCGCAAACGTACTAACAGAGATGTTATCAAAAAAGAAGAATTAGATATTATCATTGCTTCAAAACCGGGTAAAGACTCAACGGTTAAACAAGAAGTGACAAATTTCTTAAAAAATAATTATGATATCGACATCGCTGATTTAGTGTCTGCTGAACTTGCTTTAGTACTAGCTGTTAAACCAAAGATGTCGGTAATTTAAATAATACAGGCGCAGATTCAAGCGCCCTAGTTGATACAATTAGCCAATTACTTTATCAACAATCACCAACAACATATAATGATTACATATTACGTAAAACATTACGTAAAACTAAAGTAATCTCAGTAGATGTTACCCCTAGTGTAAACCCTAACTGGCCTGGCGTTTGGGAATTAGGCAATGCACCTAAATTAGGTGAAGGCATTAATATCAAACTATATGGGGGTGGTTTTAATACCAACTCTGAATACATAGCTTGGACGCATAACTATTTAGATAACGCAGATATTTTATGGCAAACAAGCACATATAAAGGTAAAGCATCTGGCGGTACTATCGCAAGTGCACTATCTGAAAACAACATGGATGTAATTGATTTTGGTGTGCCAGTTATTGGAATGCACTCTCCTTATGCGGTTGCCTCTAAAGTAGATATTTACTCAATGTATTCTGCAATTAAGGGATTTTTCCTGAATAAATAATTTCAACGATTATTGATTTAACTTTTTTAAATAAAAACCGACTTATTAGTCGGTTGTTTTATATCAATTAGTTAAGTGAGTGAGCTAATATCAATTTAAATAAGCTCGATAGATGTTAAGGGTTAAATATCGCTTTCATTCACGATTAATTTTATGGGTTAAAACGCAGTATTTTTGAAATTGATGTAATTTATAGATGTTAATTTACACAATATTTGTGTATGAACTGTTTTGTGACCTGCCATACACCGATTTATCTTTTTTCATACCAGTTAAGTTATGATGGCCCTCGCTATTATGGTGTTTTTAAATAACTAACCTCGTATTCTATTAAAATTATTAGACTTCTACTTGAATAAATACAATTTTCCTATTTAGGTTTAATCTTCAAATTTTATTAATATTAATTATTGGGGTAAATACTCAAAGAGCTGTGAAAATAATGGGACACAAGAGGGTAAAGAATTCTGCAATTATTTAATGAAAAACACTGCAACTGAATTCATGAATATAAATTTCTCAATTGGCGATGATGTAATCAAAGACCTTATAGAAATCATAGCTGAAAGTGAGCCTGTAGAATAAGTTGCATGCAAGGGACTCAGCATAGATAAAACACAATAAGCTTTCACTCAGTTCCCTATTATAGCGTTTAGATAACTATACAAGCTAGCTATGTTTCAAGGAGATTATACCATTTCAATTAGTCTCATTACTGAAAACTATTGGGCAGATATCGTAAAAATACAGAAAGAAGCCTATAACGATATCGCCCCTGAAGATCTAAATATTCTAAAAAATAAATGGCACTCATCACCTCAAACCTGTGCGGTATATTTAAACCATAAAGGTAAAGCGATAGCTTACTTATTAGCGCACCCATGGGCAAGTGAAATTACCCCAAAGTTAAATGAAAAAATATCTGTAACTCATAGCTCAACTTTATTTATTCATGATCTCGCATTAGTGCTAGAAGGAAGAGGAAAAAATATTGCTAAAGCGTTAGTGCAGAACCTAATTGAAAATGCCCAAGTTCAGAGTTTTTTAAAAATACAATTAGTAGCGGTTCAAAACTCAACTGAATTTTGGGCTAAATTTGGTTTTATAAATATGCCCCTAGTAAAGAAGTTTGCTCAAGTTATGGTGAAAACGCACAATTAATGGAGTTAGAGACATAACAAATAAAGGAGGTGTCGCGTAGCCGACACCTTATCTGGATGTTGAACCAGCCAGAGTCTACGTCGTATGACTTAGCTCAACAATAGCGCCAATACCCGTATCAATCACCTTATAAATAAAAAGGCTTATTAAATTCGGTTTTTTGGTTTATACAAATATAAATTAACTATTTAACTTTTTACACTCATGCATTTTAAATTCTACTTCCTCGATTAATTTTTCGGCATCTATTTCTGAAATCATGCCTTCATGAGATAATTCTTGTATCTTTTTACGTTCTGTATTGAGTAAAATCCGTAATGCTAAATAAGATTCAACCTGTTTCACTAAATGGGGAGATGTTTCTCTAAAGTTTTTTAAAGTTTCAATAGAGAAATCATTTACAGCTTTCATTTGCATCATGGCTTGCTCTAATTGTGCAACTTCCAGAGATAGACTAGGTGCTATTTTTAAAATATAACTACTCGCTTCAAATAATCCTCTCGCGCTTTCAAAAATAATTACGTGTTGTTTATAACTTGCAGATTTTGCATACGTACTCATTATGGGTAATGATTGACTTCTAATTATCCATTTAGGCATTTGCCACTTCCGTACAATATAAGGCCGAGGCCATATTTTAGGTTTACCATCAAGGGACTCCTCTATTGCTTGAACTAAAATCTGAGTAGCATCTGTACTTAATAAGCCTTTAGCAAATTGATTCCAATAAAATTGCCGCTCTGATTCAAGTAATTTTCGAAGATACTCCACTTGAGTATCTATTTCTTGTTCATCGACATATGGGACATTAATAGAATGTACTTTTGAATCAACTAAAGGCCAATTCACAGCTTTTAAGTTTGTGTCGCCTTGTAATTGCTCTCTTACTTTTATGATCTCATCTGAAACTTTAACTTGTACTTTTGCTAATGTTTTTTGTTTTGCAACGGGTAACTTATCTAATCCTAATTTAGCCATAACAAAACGCATAGATGAGCCATTAACAATAATCGTTAAAACCACAATACCAGCTGTTAAAAATAAGATTTGATCTCTGAGTTGTATGTCTAAAGACTCATTAGTTGCCACAATTAATGCAAGAGCTAGCGAAACAGCACCTCTTAAGCCCCCCCAAATAAGCACGATTGATTTTTCTTTAGTTAGGCCAATACCGATGCGCGCCAGAATTGGCATTAAGCCAACGATAACTACGGTTCTAATAATTAAGATCCCCATGAATATGATTGCTAAGTATTCCCAATTTGCTAAATCAGCTACACCGAGTCTTGTTGATATAACTAAACCAACTAAGATGAAAATTAATGTATTGAATAAAAACGATAAGGTATGCCAAAAATGATGCATATGTTCCATCACTTCAGGTGAAAAACGCGTACGTCCAGGTCCCGCATAAATTAATGCTAAAGTGACAACACTTACAACACCTGACGCATGAAATACGTGTTCTGATAAATAAAAAACAACATAAGGTAGCACTAAAGTTAATGCAATTTCTATTAAGCTATCATTAAATAAAGAGCCTATAAAAGCCAAACTAATACCAGCAACAACAGCACCTATGACCACTCCAATTATTACCACTCTAAAAAATTCAACTATGACGGCTAACGTATTAAATTCTGGCTTTATTTGCGTTGCAAGTGTGAGAAATAACGTAAATAAAACAATTGCAGTACCATCATTAAGCAAAGACTCTCCTTCTAATAATGTTTGTAACCTTGCCCTTGAGCACATCTCCTTTAAAAGTGCGACAACAGCAACTGGATCAGTAGCACTAACAATGGCACCAAACATTAAGGCTGTTGGAATAGTCCACTCCCAAGGCAATACCCACATACTTAATATTGCAGTGAATAAAGTACAAATAATTAAGCCTGGAATAGCCAATAATGCAATTTGCGATAACATACGTTTAAATAAATGTACTTCAAGAGAAAAAGCAGACTCAAAAACCAAAGCTGGCAAGAAAATAAACATGATCAGGTTGGCATCTAACTGACTTGCTAGCGAAAAAGATGCTTTTACTTCATTGAATATAGGAGTTGTTAATTCGAAATCAAGCATGCTACCAATAAGCATGCCTAATAATAACAAAGCAACCGAATAAGGTATGGCTGTATTTCGCAACAGTCGCCTTAATAAAATGCCTAATAATATCGAAATCACAAAAAACATTAATAAAAGTAAGATTGTATGCATAAATTCACCTAAACACGCTTGTTAAGTCTTTTAAAAGTAGTCGTTAATCACGATTTAATCGACTTATTTTTAATCATAAAAACATTTTATTTTGCTAACTTTTCCATTAGTACATTAACTGCATCTAAATGTTCTGGGTTGTTATGACACACACCTTGAAATACTGCACATATACCTAAAAAGTCACTAAACTCGATTCGCTGAGCCATTTTCATCAACATTTTTGTTAACCTTAAACAAGCTATCGGTTTGTTTGCGATTTCAGAGGCTAATTCCATTGCTTTAATCATTAAATCTAGCGGTTCTACTGTGTCTAATACAATGCCAATTTCCTTTGCTTCATTCGCATTTATCACACGCCCTGTAAATGTTAATTCTGCCGCTTTTTGATAACTAATAATACGTTGCATAAACCAAGCGCCACTGTCACTAGGTATCAATCCTAAGTTAGCAAAAGTTTCTCCAAATTTAGCTTTAGTGGATGCGAGTCTTATATCGCACATATTAGCTAAATCAAAACCCGCACCGATAGCTGGCCATTTATTGCTGCAATTACTGGTACTTCCAGTTTATTTATTGCCAATGTCATTTGTTGAATGCCTTCTCTGTATTTTTTTCTAGGGTTTGCACATACCCAGCAAAATCGCCTGAACGCTCTGCCATATCTTTTATATTACCTTCAGATGAAAACGCAGCCCCCTCACCTATAATTACTAACACAGCGACTTGATGATTTTTATTGATTCAGTGAACCGTTTTAACAATATCATTTACGATTTCAATGCCTGTTAAGGCTTTCTTAACATCATCCCGGTTAAAGCTTAATAGTGCGATATTGTTATTTAGTGAAATATTACAGTCGATCAGTTTTGGTAAATTTCCCATATTCTATTTACATTTAGATACATATAATCCGACATAGTAATTATCACTTGAATTTATATTTTTCACATCCATTTATATATAAAGCTCAATAATTGAATTTAATAATGACACACAAAAAAAATGATAAAGCTTTTACAAGCTTATTGCCGATCTTTGCATTTGTAAAACCATATAAAATAATGGTTGCAAGTGCACTGATTGCCTTACTGCTTACTGCGGCAGTTAATTTATCCTTAGGACAAGGTGTAAAGTTTGTTATAGATAATGGTTTTATTGCCGGCTCTCAAGAACAACTCAGCTCCGCAATATTGATTTTAATTGCAATGATCAGCTTATTAGCCGTAGGCACCTTTTGCCGATTCTTTTTAATTTCATTGCTGGGTGAACGTGTTAGCGGAGATATTAGAAAAGCGGTATTTAATAAAATTGTGAGTTTACACCCCAGCTATTTTGAAGAAAATCGCAGCGGCGAAATCATGTCTCGCCTTACAACTGATACTGCGCTATTACAATCGATTGTTGGTTCATCTTTTTCAATGGCATTACGTAGTTTTTTAATGCTGATTGGTGGCATTATTATGTTGCTGTTCACAAATTTAAAACTCACTTTAATTGTATTAGCCTGTGTACCATTAATTTTGATCCCTATGATGATTTTTGGCAAAAAAGTAAGAAAACTCGCAGCTAGTAGCCAAGATGCGATAGCTGATATAGGCACCTATGCGGGTGAAATAATTCAAAATATCAAAGTTGTTCAAAGCTATAACCATGAAGAAAAAGAAAAAAATGCATTTGGTTCAGAAGTTGAAAAAGCCTTTAATGTTGCAAAGCAACGCGTAAAACAGCGCTCATTTTTGATAGCCGTAGTGATTTTCCTTACATTTTCTGCCATTAGCTTTATGTTATGGATTGGCGGTATGGATGTATTATCAGGCAAAATGTCTGGGGGAGAATTAGGTGCATTTGTATTTTATGCAATAATGGTCGCTATGTCGGTAGCTACTATTGCTGAAGTATATGGTGAGTTACAGCGTGCGGCAGGCTCTGCAACGCGTTTATTAGAGTTATTAAAAGTCAAAAGCGATATCTCAATAGTCGAAGCGCCATTAACCGTGAGTAAAACTGTTCATACCGATATAGAATTTGAAAATGTTAACTTTAGTTACCCATCACGTCCTGATGCGCCCGCACTTAAAAATATTAATTTGATGATCCCTAATGGTAAAACCGTTGCACTTGTTGGGCCATCAGGTGCAGGTAAAACAACCATGTTTGAATTATTACAAAGGTTTTATGACCCGCAATCAGGTGAAATTAAACTTAAAAATTCAAATATTACCCAAATTTCATTAACAGAGCTTAGGCATACAATGGGCATGGTGCCACAACACCCTATTTTATTTAGCACTGATGTTTGGCATAACATACGATATGGTAAACCGGATGCGACAGATGATGAGGTGATCAATGCAGCAAAACAAGCTCACGCACATGAATTCATCGAAAACTTAGCACAAGGATATGACAGCTTTTTAGGTGAACAAGGTGTCCGTTTATCTGGTGGCCAAAAACAAAGAATTGCCCTAGCAAGAGCGATATTAAAAGACCCTGAGGTGCTATTATTAGATGAAGCCACCAGCGCCCTAGATGCACAAAGCGAACACCATGTTCAAGCTGCACTTGATCAGTTAATGGAAAATAAAACCACAGTCATAATAGCGCACAGATTAGCAACCGTATTACATGCAGATTTAATTGTTGTTATGGATAAAGGTGAAATTGTAGGTACAGGTACTCATAATTCTCTTTTACAGTCCTCGCCTCTTTATAATCGCTTATGCGAACTTCAATTTGATAAAGCAGCCAGTTAAATAACATTCAACCCTAACTCCTACAATGAGTTAGGGTTCGGTACTTATAAGTGCGCGTGCATCATTAATTCAAATTTAAATTCACCAATCACAGCTTTATTTATATATCTACACATCTAATATCTAAATTAATCCTATAATTAAGTTGCAAAATATAAAAATTAAAATGGAGGATCTATCATGCTCTTTATAATGTACTGGGAACTCAATGAAACATATCGGTAAAGGAGAGATTAAAAGCAGCTGATATGCTTATTTCTAGTTGGCATTTCCTACCAAGGTAATATAGATATTATACGGTTTGATATTACTTCTGATAATTAGGGAGTGATACTAGTAGATGCTGATTAAGCACAAGATGAATCAAATTTAAATAATATGTAGCGCATTGTATGCCCAGGAATTTTTAAAGTGACAAAAGCCTCCCTTGCTCGGCCTGTTGAAGAATCCATGAAAGCTACCAATCAACTTAATAACAATAATTAATTCAAACTAGTCTCATTTTTACAAGAACTACTTTAGTAGCTCATTTTATTTTCTATAATCCATTTTCATAACAAATTTCTATAATCACCTTAAAGTTACGTCCTTTTTAAAAACACTTGTTCGCTTAAAATAATTTACAATAAAAGATATAACCCTAATAAACAGTAACTTAAAAAGTTGATTTCAATTTTTCGCTATTTATTGATATTTTCAGAGAACACGTGTAAGCTAATTTTAATTTCATAACTCAAAGATCTCAATGTCTCGCTCGATTTTAAAAACACTCTCTAAAACACTCTTCAATACAGAAAGTTTTTCTGCTTTTATTGCCCCATTTAATAAAGCGCTACCTCACACTAGTTCTGATGACTTTCACGCAGCTAAAGTGACTCATATTTCTGATAATAATGATGAAATATTCACTTTATCTTTAAAAGTTGATTCAAAGTTTTATTTTTATCCTGGTCAATACGTCGAATTATTAGTAGAAATTAATGGCCGTTTTATTAAACGTTGCTTTAGTATTTCATCATCAATCGAGCAGTTTAAAAAGCACAATACAATTGACTTAACCATTAAAAAGCAAGTATCGGGCAAAGTGACGCCTTGGCTAAGACAAAACCTTGCATTAAATACGCCAGTCGCAATCTCTCAAGCAAAAGGCGAATTTATTTTAAAGAGTAAAGCTAAAGACATGTTGTTTATTGCATCTGGTAGCGGTATTACACCTTTTAAAAGCTTACTTATGAGCCATTTAGCATCAGGAGAGCTTAAACAAGTCAATTTGATGTATTTTGAGCGTGGTGAAAAACATATATTTGTAAAAGAGTTTGAGCAATTAGCACAAAATTATCCGAATTTTAAACTCGTTAAAGTAAACACAGCCAAGCAAGGTCGTCTATCTGTCGCTCTGTTAAATAAATTCTGTGATGATTTTACAAATAGAAATATATATTTATGTGGATCTGCAAACATGATCACAGTCAATACGCAATTATTACTTAATAGCTCAGTCGCTAGAACACAAATATTCAGTGAGCAATTCACGAGTATTCAGGTCGCTGATTTAAATCTTAAACAAGATCGCATAATTAATTATCTAAAAAGTAATAAAACTGTATCTCAAGTTAAAGAAGAGCAAAATAACTTATTATCTGTGTCGCAAAGCAACGATATAAAAGCAAATTATGGTTGCGGCATTGGGATCTGTCATGAGTGTAAATGTAAAAAACACTCTGGTATTGTTTTTAATACCAAAACGCAAACATATTCAGATAATGGCGAAGAAGACATTCAACTGTGCATCAGTATTCCTGTCACACATGTATCGTTAGGACTGTAACAATGAACAAAATAAATGAAGAGCAGATGGCCAGCTTAGCATTAGAATTAAATACGGTACGCGATAAACAACTATCTGAAGTAGGACAAACAGATGCTAATTACATTCGAAATTTAATTAAAGTGCAAAGAAGTGCTGAGATTATAGGTCGTATATTGATTGTACTTGGTTTTATTACCCCTATTCTTTGGGTTTTTGGTGTTATATCTCTCTCATTATCAAAAATTTTAGATAATATGGAGATTGGTCATAATGTTTTACATGGTCAATATGATTGGATGAACGACCCCTATATTAACTCTCAAAAATTTGAATGGGATATTGCCTGTGATGCCGCGTCATGGCGCAGAGTACATAACTATGAACACCATACATATACAAATATTATTAGCAAAGATCGTGATTTTGGTTATGGTTTATTACGTTTAAGCAATGATTACCCTTGGCGCTTAAAGAATCTTTGGCAATCAGTTATTTACTTTATTTTAAGTGTATTATTTCAATGGGGTGTTTCTTTTCATGAGTTGGCAGGTGAGCGTGTATTTTTTGGTAAAAAGAAAGATAACAGAGAAAGCAAAACATCTGATGAACAACTAAAAAAAGCTTTTTTTAGTAAAGGCGGTCGACAAATAGTAAAAGACTATATTCTATTCCCCGCTTTAGCCGGCCCATTTTTTCTTTGGGTATTTGCTGGAAATTTAGCCGCAAACATTATTCGTAATTTATGGACTTCAACGATCATATTCTGCGGTCACTTCACCTCAGGCTCTTTTACCTTTACTGAAAAAGAATGCGAAAATGAAAGCAAGGGTCATTGGTATTATCGTCAGATGTTAGGTTCAGCGAATATCACAGGTGGTAAAGTTTTTCATATATTGACTGGGCATTTAAGTTTTCAGGTTGAGCATCATTTATTCCCAGATGTACCCGCTCATAGGTATGTAGCGATGTCTAAAGAGGTTAAAGAAATCGCAGAAAAATATGGTATCCCTTACAATACGGGTGGATTTGCTAAACAATATTTTTCAGTCTTAAAACGTGTTTTTTATTTTTCATTCCCTGTAAGGGGCAACAAAACACTTTATCCTAAGTACAATGAGTTAGAATAATAATATTTTAATTATTTATTTTTAACTCAAAGGCTTCTTTTGCCTGAAGAAGCCTTTAAAACCAACATTTTTTTCAAATTTAATCACAGCGACATATGCAATATGCTCTTTGAAATTATCAGGGTAAGGCAGCATTACCTCTTGTGCATGCGTTATACCAGCATGATTTTGCCAAGCTACTATAAGTTCGCCCGCTTGATAATGCTTAATTGGAAACCCCGTACCACAATAACTTTTAGGCTCAACTAATGTGCATGCTACAATGCCTCCGGTAGCTTTAACTTTCAAAGACACCTTATAAATTTCAAAGTCAGTATCATTATAAAATGCTAACCGTGCGACTTCTAATTTATTATTAGTGGTTGTTTGGCAGCCTGATACGAATAGTAATATAAAAAATAGCATTGATTTCATCATTTTTACTTCGCTTTTATGTTATAAATACTGAAATCACAAAATATTATTACATAAAATGAAATTTAAAATATCAATTATATTTAGCTTTTATTTCCTATTATTCACTTTTTCTAATTCTAATCACGCAAATGAAAGCTGTGTTAATATTATTGCTAATGTTTCCAACAATCAAAATTTAATAGATAAAGGCACTTTTAGAGCGCACTTTACGCGTAATAAAAACACAGATTTAAATTTTGATTATGATGCTCAGACACCTTTTGCTGATTACCTTACATTTGCCAAAAAACATATAATACAATCAAATCCTAGAGCGCTTATTAAATGTGATAAATATAAAACTTCAATGTTTAATAATTTATCCGCGCCACTTGAGCCTAATGTTGTCAATCTAATTGCACCCTATGAGTTATCGCATAAAGGTAATGATAAAGTGATTGTACTGATACACGGTTTAACCGATACGCCTTATCATTTTCATGACTTATCTGAAAAATTTTATGACATGGGATTTGATGTGAGAACACTATTGTTACCAGGCCATGCTACAACAGCACATGAGTTATCTAAAATCAGCTATAAAGATTGGCAGCTTGCAACACGATACATTATTGAAAATAGTAAAAATAAATACAGTGAAGTTTTATTAGGGGGTTTTTCTACTGGTGGCGCACTTATTTTTGATTATCTAAAAAACAATAAAAAGAATGACAAAATAAAAGCGGCATTGTTTTGGTCATTAGGCAGTGAAGCAAAATCTTCAATCGCGAAATACACGCCTTATCTTATTTATGTGCCATTTTTAACTTGGGTTGATAAAGCCGCTGATACTGATTTCGCTAAATATGAGTCATTTCCAATGAATGCAGCAGCGCAGTTTTATAACTTAAGTGAACATGTAACTGAATTATTAGATGAACCATTAAATTCGGCTTTTGACATCCCATTTTATGCAGTCAGTAGCGATGTAGATAACACAATAAACAGTGAAACCTCTTATAAGTTATTTGCCAAATGGCAGCAACAAAGTAACGCAAAAAAATCTGTTATAACAAGATATGATACAAATTCGACAACAAATTCGAAAGGGACTGTTTGCGCTAGTGCAATAAATTGCAAAAGGGTGCTCGATATTTCACATACAGGGATCATGAACTCTTACAATAACCCTTTATATGGGCTAAGTTCTGTATATCGTAATTGTGTTCATTACTTAGGTGAGCCAAAATTATACGCATCATGTTTAAAAACAGATACTTTTGGAGAAAATCATAAAAAGAATCTACATGATTTTGCGACAATTAATAAAACTATGGCTAGACTTACATTTAATCCACATTTTGATCAAATGTTCAGTGACATCAAACAATTTTTACAAAATAATGCGCTGCTTAATTAGGGATATCGACTATGACTATGGAAATTATAAAAAACTACTTACTATCTAAACCGGAAGCTAAAATTGATACACCTTTTGGCGAAGATGTGACTGTTTTTAAAGTACGCAACAAAATGTTTGCAACCCTATCAATTGGTAAAGCAGGCAGTGGTGAAAATCAAGACTGGTGGGTTAATTTAAAATGTGACCCTGATGAAGCCCTTGCCCTTCGTGATATATTTGATGCTGTGATCCCAGGCTATCATATGAATAAAAGGTTATGGAACACAGTAATTCTTAATGGCTCAATCCCACAAGGTGAAATTGAGCGTATGATGGATAATTCTTATATGCTCGTTGTTAATAATATGCCTACAAAGGATAGAGAAGCAATAGCACTTCAACTTTAAACAACATGGTTTCAATTAAAGAAAGAGAAGCGATAGCACTTCAACTTTAAACAATATGGTTTCAATTAAAGATAGAGAAGCTATAACCTTCAACATATGTTATTTCACGTTTAAGTATTTTAGCTAACAGATATATTTTAGCCTGATGGTTTAGGGCTTAACATTTGAAATGGCGGGTAATAATCTATAAATACTTTTTTCATTTATTGGAAAAGTAATATTATAAAAACGATTTTAGTTATCATAGCCATCCCCTAAATTTTGATTAGAGTATTGTGCAGTTTTAACTGTTAACTCATTTGTGATATTTATACCTTTAAAAAATACAGTTAAATTTTCATTCACATCATAACTACCGCTTATATCCACTTGCGCATAATCATTTACGTAATGACCATCAGGCCATGAGCGTGGTTTAGATTGTATAAATCTATCTCGTTTGTTATGTGCGATACGAAATTGATAAGCATCTTTTTCATAGAATAAAATTAAGTTAGATGCATCGCCTAAACCAACTAATGGAAGAGGTTGTGATAGGTCATCTGCAGTGGATTCCCTATCAACAAAAGTTTTATTTACGGTTACACCTAAGCCATCAAGTGGTTCAGGTAAGTTTGTAAACTTATGCTGAACTGCTATTTCATAACCTTCAATATTAGCTTGTTCTGAATTAACAGGGCGAGAAATACGATAATCATAAGTACCACTTGGTACTGTTACTTTTTCATCCACTTCTTCAGTTGCTAAATAGCCATCAACATCTTTTTTAAACATGGCTGCAGCAGCATAATTGCCCTCTTCATAATACCATTCTAGCGCTAAATCTAAATTTTTAGACTCAAATGGGCCAAGGTTAGGATTAGAACCCCAGTCAGTTAGATTATCTACTCGACCACCACCATAACCAGATTCTGGTGACATTTCATCCAGCTCTGGGCGTGTGATACTTGTTCAGTACACAAAACGTGCCACAATATCATCTGTTAACTCTAGCTTTGCATTCAAGCTTGGTAATCAATTATCATAAGTATTTTTTACAGTTAATTCGGTGTAATCATCGCCTTCAATTGCTATAACAACACCTGCTTCTGTTTCTGAAGGTTCTAAATCTAACAATGGGATCGCAAAACCGATCGATTTACTTGTCGTTTGAACATATCTTAAGCCAGTTGTAACTGACCATGGCATTTGAGCTATTTCGCCATCAAGGTAAATATCAGCATATATCGCTTTAAGTTGTTCATTTACTTCATAAGTCCAAGGCACCTGGTGCATAGTATGACCATCGTTATCAGCCAATAGTTTATGCACTTGTTCAGGGTCATCCATCATATCAATAACTTCATCAGAAGTGATGTAATCAAAAAAGTCCTCAGAATCAAAACTTAACCAGTTTTGTTCAGGATTGCCACTGGCACCAGATAAAAATCCATTGGCATCAAAATTATTAAATAGACTTTCTGGTAACATAATCGCATTACTATTATCGCCCTATAACCAAGGTAGCGGACGTGTTGTTCTTTGATATCTGCTAGATAATGTTCTATCTGAAATCATTGCACCAAAGCCAACTTTTTCTAATACACCTTGATCTAATAACCAAATACCATCAATTTTATATTCAAATACTTCGTCTTCAACAATCGTACCAGAACGATCGCCCCAACCTGCTTTTAAACCTGATGTTGAATTATAACGATCAAATGATAAAACCGGTAATTGTGATCCAGAACTACGATCATATGTATAATCACTTGGTCGTGACGCAATCGTATCCGTCATACCCGCTTTAGGATCCGAATCTGTTTGAGAGTAACTGATATCAAAGTTTAAATTTAAATCATCATTGAAATCCTAATCCATATTCAAGCCAAACGCTTTTAAAGTATTTGAAGTCTCAGACTGGCGTTCCATAAAGTCGCTATTACTGCCTTTGCCCATAGAAAGTTTAACCACAGTACCATTTTCATCTAATGTAATTGAGGATGTTTTGGTTGGTTTTCTATATACTTGTTACTTTTATGGTTAAATATGGTTTGATGGAAAATGATATATTCAAGGTATTAAGACCCTTCTGTAAAAATATACTTTTTACTCTCCGTTAGTGAGTATTTTTTATGGTAAACTCTATCATCATTTATTTATTTGTACCGAGATAATCATAATAAAATGCAGCAGCCTCATCGCAATTTAACGCAACAATTAGTACAAGAATTAGGTAAATCAATTCTTCAAGGTAAATATAGCGTGGGAGGTAGTTTTCCATCTGAAGCTGAACTGAGTGTAGAATTTGATATAAGCAGAACTGCAACACGTGAAGCGGTTAAGATGCTTACAGCTAAAGGTTTGATTAGCTCTAGACCCAGAAAAGGTATTACTGTACTGGATATAAAACAGTGGAATCTATTTGATGCTGATATTTTACAGTGGATTTTACTTGGTAAACCTGATTTATATATGCTGAGACATTTTCAGCAATTACGTTTGGCAATCGAGCCAGAAGCCGCATTTTTAGCTGCTGAACATGCAACTTCTGACGATATCATACTGATTGAAAACGCTTTAAAAAGAATGAAACAAGCACATGAAGGTTATGATGATACCCATGAAGCAGATATTGATTTTCATAAAAGTGTATTAGTTGCCAGTAATAATCCATTTTTTAGTCAGCTAACACATTTCATCGAAATTGCACTTAAAATCAATATTCGTTTTACACAACGTTTAAGAGCGGTCACTGAAGATGAGTATCAAACCCATGCTGATATTCTAAACCATATTAAAAATAAAGATGCACAAGCCGCTTTTGACTGTGCGATGAAAACACAAAAAGAAACCATCAGACTCATTAATGAAAAAATTGCACTATTAAAGGATTAATCATGATAGATTTTCGCTCTGACACTGTTACTCGCCCTTGTACTTCCATGAAGCAAGCTATGTTTGATGCCCAATTGGGTGATGATGTTTATAGCGATGATCCGACTGTTAATGCGTTAGAGCGATGGACAGCTACAACCCATGAATTTGAATCGGCTATTTTTTGTAGTTCAGGCACACAAGCAAATTTACTCGCTTTAATGTCACATTGTGAGCGAGGTGATGAATACTTATGTGGTCAACAAGCCCATAATTATAAATTTGAAGGCGGTGGTGCTGCAGTTTTAGGTTCAATTCAACCACAACCCGTTGAAAATGAAAACGATGGTACATTATGCTTTAAAAAACTTGAAAGTTATATTAAACCGTTAGATCCCCATTTTGCCAGAACTAAGCTTCTGAGCTTAGAAAATACCATTAATGGTAAAGTACTTCCGCTTAGTTATCTTGCACAAGCACGTGAGTTTACCACTAAACATCAACTGCAATTACATCTAGATGGTGCGAGAGTTTACAACGCTAAGATCGCGCTTGATGTGAATATTACTGAAATATCGAAACATTTTGATTCAATGACAATTTGTTTATCTAAAGGTTTAGGTGCGCCAATTGGTTCATTATTACTAGGTTCAAAAGAACTCATATCAAAAGCCAGAAGATGGAGAAAAGTGCTCGGTGGTGGCATGCGCCAAGCCGGTATTTTAGCTGCTGCGGCTAAAGTCGCTTTGATACAAAATGTCGAAAAGTTAAAACAAGATCATGCTAATGCGTTGTATTTAGCTCATTCTTTAGCAGATATTGAAGGGATAAATGTTAATACAAAACATGTGCAAACCAATATGGTTTTTTTTAAACTAGATAAACCAGAAGCTATCAACAATATTGTACAAACACTTAAAGAAAAGAATATTTTAATTACTACAGGTAATCCAGTGCGCCTTGTGACGCACTTAGATATCACTAAACAAGATATAGATATTTTTATTAAAGAATTAAAAACATTGTTAGAAAATTAATTAAATTAAGCCTTTGCCAATATTCTATCTAAATTATTGGCAAAGTTTTGTCTGTCTGTTTGACTAAGTGGTGCTTGACCACCAGTTTGTATACCACTTGAACGCATAGTATCCATAAAATCACGAATGTTTAATCGCTGTTTAATATTCTCGGTGGTATAAAGCTCGCCTCTTGGATTAAGTGCAATACCCTCTTTTTCGATAACTTCAGCTGCTAATGGAATATCACCTGTGATCACGAGATCATTGGCTTGCATTCTTTTAACGATTTCATCATCAGCAACATCAAAACCAGAAGAAACTTGAATTTGATTAATAAAACGAGATGGGGGTGTTTTAATATATTGATTTGCAACTAAAGTGACTTGTATTTGTTTCCTATCTGCGGCTCTAAATAATATATCTTTAATAACCACAGGGCATGCATCTGCATCAACCCAAATTTTCATGTGTTTACTCTACTTTTTATTTGAATATTTCTTTGTTATCTCGAAGAACTTTACCCAGAGAATCTTCTTCAATTTATGCTTTTAAGTACAATTTAAAATAGATTCCAGATAAATACACTACGGGAATAACGATTATTTAGGTTTACCTTGACCCGGAACTGGGATTATATCACTAAAAATATGCTTTACCATGCAGAGTACTGTAGCGAAGATAAATCGTTTATAAATAAGGAGATTAATATCGTTAGGTGGGTTTTAATATGCCCCACCTATTCGAAAGTATAAATTGCAGCTACGAAGTGACCTTAAAAAATCTGCGGAGCAGATTTTTTGTTTAAAAGTCACATTTTAAAATTTTCATGGGTTTATCAGCAGCTAAAACACAGCCTCTGGCTTCATCTGATGCCGCTTTACATTGTTTAAGCATTTTACTGCTACTTGGTGCTTGCTCACCGAGCACTTTTTTAGCATGACTAACTACTTTTTTACACTCACTCACAGGTACGGGGTCAGCCTTACTGCAAGCAGTTAATGTTGCAATTGCGATAATTAAAACTGAAAGTTTATTTATTGATACCATGAATCAATTCCTCTGTTAACTTAATATCCTGAACACTTTTATTTAGCGTTCTGATTTTGATAATGTTTTTCAGTATAGTAGAGAATTAATTTTTTACAGTTTTCACTTCTGTTCTAAATATTCAACAGATTGCATTTCAGTTAATCGACTAAAAGTACGCTTAAACTCAAAATCAAGTGCCCCACCCCCATATAAATCATCAAGAGGTACTTCAGCGGCAATGTAAAGGTTAGAGTTTTGGTCGTAAAGCTCATCTACAAGGCTTATAAAGCGCCTAGCTGCGTCATCTTGTGTTGCATAACTTAATCTGTTACAGTGGCCATAGCACCATCTTCGGTGCCTCTGGCTTTGATCCAACTTCTACATTGGCCTCCAAGTAAAGGCACTTTACTTAAAAATATATTTTTATATTTAGATGCCAGTTCTATATAGTCTAATTGCGAACGGGGTCCATTACATAACGCATCAAAAGTAAACCAAGCTGTATTGCCTGAATGTGACTCGGCTTTAATATCACGCCCTAATATCTTTATTATATTCTCTAATTCTTCATTTTTGTCTATGATCTGATAATACATATTTTTAAAGTCATCATGATTTAAAAAATATGTTTGTGAAAATTCCAAATGCCTTAGTCTATGATCTTGTTTACCATTTAAATGAAGCTCTGACGTATATTTATTTAATAAGGCGATTGTTGGTAAAAACTGCTCACGCTGCAGGCCATTTTCATAGAGTTTATTAATAGGAATATTTGAAGTAGCAACTAAAGTGACGCCTTGATCAAATAGCGCTTCGAACAAACGACCCAAAATCATTGCATCGCCAATATCCGATACAAAAAACTCATCAAAGCATATAACGCGACATTCTTTTGCAATATCACGCGCAATGCGTTTTAACGGGTTTTTATAGCCGGATTGTTGGAATAAGGCTTTATGAATTTTGGCCATAAAATGATGAAAATGCAGACGTAACTTTTTTTCATTTTCTAAACTATTAAAAAACATATCCATTAAAAATGTTTTACCTCGACCAACATCACCCCAAATATAAATACCTTGTGACTGTTGTATGTGAGAATTATTTAATTCTTGATATAACAAGTCTAATTTTGTAACAGCAAGACTCTGTTGTTCATCTATTATATAGTTTGGCTGTTTTAATTGTTCTTGATATTTTTGCTGGGGAGACAAACGCATAGTATTTTTTAATAGACAATAAAAAAGGGTGATATTATCACCCTTATTAATAAAGCTAAAACTTTATTGTCTTTAACTAGCTCGCTAAAGCCGCTTTTACTTTATCTCGATAGCTTCGACTTACCTTTAGTTCTTGACCATTATCTAAAACTATCTGGTACTCTCCGCTGACTTGGGTCACTAGCTTGCTAATTTGCTTAGTATTAACGATTGCGCTTCTGTGCACACGTACGAATAGCTTAGGATCTAGCTCAGCTTCAAGTTCTTTCATCGTTTTACGTAAGATATGTGTTTTACCATCATTGGTATGTAAACACATATAATCACCTGCGGCATCAACCCATTGTATGGTGCCAGTGGGTACTCGTACTATTTCACCTTGCTCTTTTACAGCAATTGATTCTGGGAAGCGCTTTTCTTCAATTTTTGCTCCAGTTGCTAGTTTTTCTAAGATCTCTTCATAATTATTACCAGTTAACCCAGCAACAAAATTTGCTAATTTATTTTTATGAACATTATCTTGCTGAGTTTTAAAAAAACTTTGCACCTTATCTACCGCCTGTTTTAGTCTGTTATCATCCACGGGTTTTAGTAGGTAATCTAAAGCATGGTTTTCAAATGCATTTACTGCATACTGATCAAATGCCGTCACAAAAACAATTGCTGGCATATTTGTTGAAAATTCAACTAACGCTTTAACTACCTCAAAGCCATTTTTCCCGGGCATTTGAATATCTAAAAAAATCAAATCTACTTGCTGTGATTGGCAAGCTTCAATTGCTTCGTTGCCATTTTTACATAACTGTATGATGTCGATTTCGCTAAAATCTTTTAGTCTTACTGCCAAACCTTTACGTGCAAGTGGCTCATCATCAACAATTATTGTTTTGATACTATTCATTTGGCATTGCCTTTTTAGAAATTCTTTCATACGGAATACGGATATTAACTTTTAAACCTGAAGGTTCATTATTAGATAATACAAACGAATAGTTGTTCTCGTAAAGAGTCTTTAGTCGATCTTTTGTATTTGCTATCCCTACTCCTGATATTTTAGTCAATTGTCCGTCTTCTATTTCTGCACCTGGACCATTATCTACAACTTCTAACAATAGTTCATTTGCAAAAATTTGGGCTTTAATTTCTATCGTGCCACCGCTTATGGTGTTTGCAATGGCGTATTTAATTGAGTTCTCAATAATGGGTTGCAAAATCATACTTGGCACTAATGCTTCTTTTGCTGTATCACTTATTTCAACATTAACGGTAAGCCGATCTTCAAATCTGACTTCTTCTATTTCTAAATAGAGTTTCAGTGCATACAGCTCTTTTTCTAGCGGTACTTTTTTAATCGGATCGGTATTTAAAGTGTATCTTAAAAAGCCACTTAATTTTGATACCATTTGATTGGCATTTTTGTTTTCTTCAATCAAAATTAAAGTCGAAATGGCATTTAATGTATTAAATAAAAAATGAGGATTTAGTTGGTAACGCAGCATCTTTAATTGTGCTTCATGCGCCATATTTAATGCTTTAAGTGATTTTTGTCTTTCACTTTGCAATAGTTGATAGTACTTAATACCAAAATATAAACCACTCCAACATAGAATGATGTATACAGAGTCTAAACCTTGTTGAAAATAATAAAACCATTCATCAGGCCTAAAGCCATGTCTATATATTTCCCACAGATTGAATTTTTGCAGAACCGACCATAGCGTTCCTGTAATATATGAAGAGGTGAATACGACTGTTATCAATACCCAAGGGCCGGCATTCCATACTTTTCGATATAAATATCTAAGAGGAATCGTCATCAGACAGCCCGCATAAGCATTTAGTATGATGACAAAGATATAAATATCCCGCATCTCAAATACTTTTGAGCCTATGTAATTTAATAGGGCATATCCTATCCAACCAGATACTTGTAAAACCCAAAAAAATCGTTGTCGGTTATCTACTAATTGCTGCCAGTTCAAAATCTTAATTTTATTATTCCATTTGTCATTATTATAAATTCTGCAATAAAAAAAACACTGTCAGCTATCCTAATTTTATTACGATTAATCGCATTCCCCAAGCCACTTCTTGGTGGAAAAGTAAGACGAACTCAAGATATGCTTTAAATTCAAGATAAAAAAAAGTATGAAGTTTTAAACTTCATACCTTTATTATTAGGCAACATAGTGGCTTTCAAAAATATATGTGAAGCAAAGATTTTAGCCTAAACGGTTATCTGCCACTTTATATTTAGGATCTTCAATTACATTCACTTCAACTAAGTCTGCCGCTTTTGTTAAAAGCTCTTTACAATCTTCACTTAAGTGGCGTAAATGCAAAGTTTTACCTGTTGCAGCATAGCGTTCAACTAAAGTATCAATTGCTTCAATCGCGCTGTGATCTGTTACGCGGCTATATTTGAATTCAATGATGATATCTTTTGGATCATTTTTAACATCAAAAAGCTCTAAAAAGTTATTAACTGAACCAAAAAAGATAGGACCATGTAATTCATAAACTTTAGAACCATTCTCATCTATATATGAATTTGTGTAAATGTGCTTAGCGTGTTCCCAAGCAAATACTAATGCAGATACAATCACACCCACACATACTGCAATGGCTAAATCAGTTGCAACAGTCACTGCTGACACTAGAATAATTACGAAAGCATCTGACTTTGGTACTTTCTTGATGATACGGAGACTTGACCATTCAAATGTGCCTAATACAACCATAAACATTACACCCACTAACGCAGCTAATGGGATCATTTCAATTAGGCTAGAACCTACAAGAATAAACGCAAGTAAGATTATTGCAGCACTAATACCCGATAAACGGCTACGTCCACCTGAATTAATGTTTATCATAGATTGTCCAATCATGGCACAACCACCCATCGCACCAAACATACCACATGTTACATTTGCAGCGCCTTGGCCAATACATTCTCTGTTGCCATTACCACGTGTTTGTGTAATTTCATCAATTAAAGTAAGCGTTAATAATGATTCAATTAAACCAATTGCAGCTAAAATTAATGCATAAGGCAAAATGATATATAAAGTTTCAAGTGTGAATGGTACTACTGGAATATGGAATGTTGGTAAACCACCAGCGATTGTCGCATTCATATCACCAGTCATGTCTTTTAAGAAATCAAGTACAGTACGAGATTCAAGGTCTAAACCAAACACTAAACCTGTTACCACTACAATGGCAACAAGTGTTGATGGAATTGCTGTCGTTAACTTTGGTAAGAAATGGATAATTGCCATCGTTAATGCAATTAAGCCTAACATTAAGTATAAAGCTTCACCTTGCATCCACTGTAATGTGCCTGCTTCATCCATGACTTTAAACTGACCTAACTGCGCTAAAAAGATGACAATCGCAAGACCATTTACAAAGCCGAGCATAACTGGATGCGGCACCATGCGAATAAACTTACCGAGTTTAAATATACCAGCCAGAATTTGTAATAAACCCATGAGCAATACGGTCGCAAATAGATATTCAACACCATGTACAGCAACTAAGCTCACCATCACTACTGCAAGTGCGCCTGTTGCACCTGAAATCATACCTGGGCGGCCACCAACAATAGCAGCAATTAAACCTACGATAAACGCAGCGTATAGACCTACAAGAGGTTCAACACCTGCAACAAAGGCAAAGGCAACAGCCTCTGGAACCAATGCAAGTGCAACAGTTAGACCCGATAAAATATCGTTTTTAGCTGATTTTGGAGCTTTTGACAGCAAATTAAACATTTAAGTCCCCAAAGACATTAATAATATATTACAAAAAAGGGCGCGAATTTTAGCAAGTTAACGTGCTTTTCACAATTGATTTATTATTTAGTACATAGAATTAGTCAACTATGCTGCTTTATTTTAGTCTGATTTATATATTAAGGTAGTTGTTAACTTAGACCCACATAATATTTTAATTAAACATTATTACTAATTGATGTTTCCTGAAAAAGCACAGATAAGTTTTTTTAAATATAATTATCGAAACCTCAAAGGTTTAAGTATTAATTAAGATTAAATGACCAATTTAAAGATCTAAACAAGGCTTAAAACCGTATTGTAATTTGAAGTTATTTTTTTATAAGAGCGAATATCATGAAAAAATTAGCACTTTCAATATATGATTATTACAAATATATATTTAACTCAAATAAAAACCCACTTAGACATATTCCAGATCCTGTGAGTCGTTTTTACATAATGACAATTTTAGCATCTTTATGGAGTTTTTCATTTGCGTTATACATCGGCAGCATCATATATTTCGGCATAAGTGTTGCCGCACATATTATTTTACTCTTGATGTTTTTTTTCACAATGGCTGTATTCCACGATGCTGAAAAAAATCACTCTTCGTGGTTATTGAAATTACGTAGAAATAAACACTAAATTTAAATATAAAAACATCTATAAATACCACTCTTGGATTCAACTATTAATTGCACTTAGTTGTTGAATTCAAGAGTTACAATAGTAACTGCATCTTTTGCTATTTGTATCTACTTCACAAACTAGCTAGTAGGCTTAAAATTAATTGCACAACGATTCACCCCGAATAACAAAATCAAATCAAGCTTTTCAAAATTATACAAATCATATTAAGGGAAAATCACGAAGTCAGTGCCTATTCCTATATTTTTTAACCACACTGAAATTTATTGCACCCTAGCAAGGTCTTTTCCCACTGAATGAGCAACTTGCTCAATAAACAATGAATACAGGGATCATCTTATATGACACTATTACAAACAATGGCATCAAAGCTCATTTTGCTTAGCTTAGTTGTTTTTACGCATTTGAGCTTTGCTGAATCAATTGATATAGGGCCAGACATTGGTTTAAAAGCACCATTACTAGTCGCTTTAGATAAAAAAGGGCAACACGTTTCAACTAAATCTTTAACTGGTGAAAACGGGCTTATAATCTTATTTTTTCGTTCAGCAGATTGGTGTCCATTTTGTCAAAAACATTTAATAGAATTTAATGAGCAAGCTAAAAACCTTAAAAGTCTAGGCTATGGATTAGCCGCAATTTCTTACGATAATGCACGAGTGCTTAATACTTTCTCAAAAGAGCATAAGATTAGTTATCCTCTATTATCAGATATTGATGCTAAAACCATGAAGAATTACGATATTTTAAATAAGCAATATCAGGCCGGAAGCTCACATTACGGTATTCCATATCCTGGTGTTGTTGTAATCGATAGTCAGGGAAAAGTAACACATAAACATTTTTTTGAAGGTTATAAAAAGCGGGTTAAATTTACTAAATTATATAACAGTTTAAAGACGTTATAATGTTATAAAAACAACAAGCGCTGATAGCGCTTGTTTTATAAACTGTATTTACAATGGTAATGAAGTAGTACGTTTCACACATGTCATAGTGACATTCGAATGTACTTCTTGCACATAGTCTAAGCATAATAAATTATCACGAACAAAATGCTCATAGCCTTCTATACCTTTTGAAATTATTCTCAGCATGAAATCCATAGTGCCTGCCATAGAGTAACATTCAGTTACTTGCTCGTAGCTCATGATCAAGCGTTCGAACTCTGCGAGTTTATCGCTGCTATGATCTGACAAACGCACATGGGCATACACTAACATATCAAAACCAAGCATTTTAGGGTCTAGCAAAGCGACTTTGCCGTTAATAAAACCTTCTTGCTCTAACCTTGAAATACGGCGCCAACAAGGTGATTGTGATAGACCTACTTTGTCGGCAATTTCAGCTGTAGATAAGCTTGCATCTTGTTGTAACAAAGAAAGGATTTGGCGATCCACTTGATTTAATGACATGATTTTTTCTTATTTTCACTTTTAATAGGTGAAATTATACATAAGTTTTCTCTTTATACCAGTATCTGAAACAGATTAACCTCAGTATAAAGAGAAATATTTGTTAAATTTATTTCCGTTAATTACTTTGTATTAAAACAGGATATTTTAAATAACCTTTATCGTAAAAAGGCGTTTGTTGATAAAGCCAATTAAGTCGTGCTTTTTCACTTTTATTAAAGTCGCTATCTGTTGCTAATTTATGCTTAAACGCTTTAGCTATCTCAGGGTTAGCTTCCAGCATATCATTAGCAAAAGGTACTAAAGCATAATTTTCAACATATTCAGTGCGTTGAAATATAGTATTAAAATCTCCCCACTGAAAAAATGAGTCAGGTGCTTCAGGTTGTAATAAGTGTACAGCCAATTTACCTAAGGCTTGTGCTGTTTCAACTTTATACCAATTATCTAAATGAGTTTGCGGCAATTTTTTATATTCAAAACTGGCAGATACACGCATTCTGCCTTCAAATGGCAATTTATCAAATTCAAACTCTGTTACGCTTGCTTGTTTTAAACCTTCAAGTTTAGCGTTAACTTGTGTTACTTCAATACCCTGAAGTTTCAGTTTAGTCACTATATTTTTGTACTGTGATGGAATGTAATATGCCTTTGGTACTTTTACTTTAGCTTTTACTTCCTTTTGCCAATAAATCGGTAAATTATCGTATTGAATTTTTTCGCCGATATATCTCACTTCTTTATGATCACTTAATTCACTGTGGAATGTTTCATATTTAATACCTTTAAATGACATTAAATCGGCTTGTTTGCTATAACCTCTTTGTACAACAAGTTGTTCAGGTAAATGTGTTTGTTCATATTTTACTGCACTTGCGAGCTCAGTATCATATTTTGATAAGGCATCAATAATGCCATCAATAAATATATATGTGCCTAAAACACGTTGTTTGTATGGCTTTAAAGAGTGATTTTCAACAAGAATAGTCGGTAAGTTTCTTAAGTCGCCCCAACCGTTTGAATATCTTGGTGTTGCAACCCAACCCGCTAAACCTTGTTTAAAATCGCGTTTGTTCATTACAAACACTAACGGGCCTGGAATATGACCTGATTTAGCAAGTTTGTTATCTAATAATGGTTTGAATTTTTCTTCTAACACTTTTGAAATAAGCGGTGATTCGCTAGCGGAAGTTGGCATATAGCCATACGTGATGTCGTATTGATAATCAGCACCGTCAGTGACGTGTATATCGACATATAAATTTGGATTGTATTTATTAACAACTTCAGCAATCGCTTTGACACCTGGGGTATCTAGTTTAGTGTAATCTCGGTTTAAATTAAGGTTTTTGCTATTTGTTCTAAAGCCCATTTCAACTGGGCCTCTTTGGTTTATACGGTTAAACCGACTACTACGCTCATGACCATCAACATTCAATATTGGGATAAATAGGATATTAACGCGCTTTAATATATCATGTCTTTTACCTTCACTGATATCTCTAAGCAGCATAAAACTTGCGTCTTTACCGTCTATTTCACCTGAATGAATACCTGCCTGTAATAGTACCGTTGGTTTATCATTATCAAGATCACCATTTTCACTTGCTATCAACATTTTTATGTCGCGGTTTTGAGAGCTCAAACCAATTGTTGTAATTGAAAACTGTTTTTTGTTACTTAATGCCAGCTTATCTAGATAAACCATCGTTTGTTGATAGTTAGGTGACACTTTACCTAAAGATTTTTCAAAATCTGTTAAAAGATCACCGCTTGTTGTCATCAGACTTTCGCTTTGGCCTTGCCATTTTATAAGAGGCGGTAAATGTGCATCAGTTGAAACAGCACTGATAGCCGAAAATGACGAAACGAGTGCACAGGTAGAAAATACAACTGAAGGTGTTTTTAATAAAGACGAAAACATAAACTACTCTATAATTAATGTATTACTGGCTTTTAATTCTCTCAACGCAAAATTGAATTTTTGCATTAAATAGCCACAAGATACATATTGTTGACTACAAACCAAATAGATTGGTTGATTCGATAAATAATTAACATAACTTAATTTTGTATTATCAACTTCATCAGAAAACCAGTCTTCAAGCAAACTTTTCGCGACCAGTGGCTCAATTAATAAGAGATCTGTTTCTCCCGCTAATAGTTTCTTTATCCCTTCATAATCAGAAATACTCGAAACTAATTTTAATTGCGATTTGTAATCATCAAAATAGTCGCCGTAGCTGTACCCTTTTGTTATACCAATTGAATAGCGACGAAGTTGATCTATACGCTCTAGTTTAAGTTTTGTATTTTTACGATACAACAAACTGGTATTGAGTGAGGTAATGGGAACGGAGAATATCCAGTTCTTTGTCCGTTGCTCTGTTTTATACCACATAAATGAAAAACTATTACCTTGCGTGATAGCAAGCTCAGTCTCTGGCCAACTCATAAATTGATACTTTACTTTATACCCTTGCATCTTAAATATTTCAGTGACTATTTTAGCTAATTTTCCTTTGTTATTTTTGCGCCCATCTATATAAGGCGGATAATTATCAACACTTAAAGTAATCTTATCTTTAGCATGCACTTTCATTGAAATAGACAAAGATGAAAGTAAAAAAATATATAATAAATTTTTAAACATATAAACAACCTCATGCTCTGAATAAACTCACTATACCCAAATTAAGAATGAATACGAATTTGTTTCTTATTTTGAGTATACTCGTTCATGTTTAAAGATGTATTTTGATTTTAATATAAGGCTCATATGAAAAAATCTATTTTAATTACAGGCTGCTCTTCGGGTATTGGTTTATATTGTGCTCAAAAACTCCATGAGCAGGGCTATAATGTAATTGCTAGCTGCAGAAAACAAAGTGATGTTGATAAGTTAAAAAGCCTAGGTTTAACCTGTATCCAATTAGATTTGGCCAATAGTGAGAGTATCAATCAAGGTTTCAAACATGCTTTAAGCCTGCTTAACGGTAAACTAGACATATTATTTAACAACGGTGCATATGGACAACCTGGTGCTGTTGAGGACTTATCAACTGATGCACTAAGGCACCAGTTTGAAACAAACTTATTTGGCTGGCACGAATTGACATTATTAGCGCTTAAACATATGAGGCAATCAAACTCTGGTCGCATTATTCAAAACTCATCCGTGTTAGGTTTAATCGCTCTGCCCTATCGCGGCGCTTATAATGCCAGTAAATTCGCATTAGAAGGCTTAACCGATACATTAAGAATGGAGCTGAAAGAGACTAATATACAAATTAGTTTAATAGAGCCTGGCCCAATAAAATCTCAATTTCGAGTCAATGCGTTAAAAGCATTCAATGAACATATAGACGTAGCCAATAGCTATCACAAAGACAATTATTTATTACAGCAACAAAGATTAGAAAAACAGACTAAGAGCAGTGCTTTTACCTTAGAGCCAGAAGCGGTTTATAAATGTTTATATCATGCAATTGAGCATAAAAAGGCGAAACCCAGATATTATGTGACATTCCCAACATATTTATTTGGTTATTTAAAACGATTCATTTCAACCAATATGCTAGATAAATTATTATATAAGAGTAAATAAGGTGCTAGGGGCTTATCAGATTCTAAAAAACAAAAAGGGAGCCTAGGCTCCCTTTTAACAGCTTTTAATCAAAAAAGATTAAGCAGCTAAACCTTCTTTTGCTTTATTTACTAAAGCAGTGAAAGCAACTTGGTCATAAACAGCGATATCTGCAAGGATCTTACGATCGATTTCTACAGAAGTTTTCTTAAGACCGTTGATGAAACGGCTGTAAGAAAGACCATTTTGACGTGCAGCAGCATTGATACGTGCAATCCAAAGACGACGGAAAGTACGTTTCTTAGCGCGACGATCGCGGTAAGCGTATTGACCCGCTTTAGTTACTGCCTGAAAAGCTACGCGGTAAACACGTGAACGTGCTCCGTAATAACCTTTAGCTTGTTTTAATACTTTCTTGTGACGTTGACGTGCGATAACACCGCGTTTAACTCTTGCCATTTTAAAAAACCTCTATTAAGCGAATGGTAACATACGTGAAACAAGACCATGGTCATTTTTATGAACCATTGTCTTAGGACGTAAGTGAGCCTTACGCTTAGAAGATTTCTTAGTCAAAATATGACGAAGATGCGATTGTTTACGTTTAAAACCGCCAGAAGCAGTCTTTTTAAAACGCTTAGCAGCGCCACTGTGGCTTTTAAGCTTATAGCCCATTGCAATAACTCCAAATGTATTGCGTTATATAAAGTAAGCAGGCGGATAATGCGAAGATCATCACTTGTATGGCCAAACTTACTACGAATTCCGGCGAATATTTATCTAGCAAGCTAGATACAATATTACTTTTAGTTGCCGGTTAAATCAGGTGAGGGTACATTAAAAATGTACCTTAACTTGTATACCTAATTTAAATTTAGGTTTAAATGCTTGCACATTTAAAAATTACTTTTTAGCTACTGGAGACATCATCATGACCATTTGACGGCCTTCGGCACGTCTTGGGAATGATTCAACTTGTGCTATCTCTTGTAAATCGTCTTTAATACGATTTAATAAAGTGATACCAATGTCTTGGTGAGCCATTTCACGTCCACGGAAACGAATTGTAATTTTAGCTTTATCACCAGCTTCTAGGAACTTAGTTAAGTTACGAAGTTTTATCTGGTAATCGCCTTCGTCAGTACCTGGACGGAATTTGATTTCTTTTATTTGAACTTGTTTTTGCTTTTTCTTTTGTTCTTTTTGAGCTTTGCTCTCTTCGAACAAGAATTTGCCGTAATCCATCACCCTACATACTGGTGGTTCGGCATTAGGGCTAATTTCAACTAAATCAACGCCGCTTTCATCTGCTTTTGCAAATGCTTCTGCAAGCGTTACAATGCCAATTTTTTCGTTGTCTAAACCGATTAATCGAACTTCTCTAGCTGTGATATCATCGTTTAGCTTATGCTTTTGAGCTGCTTGTTGATTTTTTTTGCCGCCTCTAATGGGACCTTCCTCCAAAAAATATATAAATAAATGCGGTATGTTTATTTTTGATACCGCATCACTTTTCTAATTATACTGCATTAAGCGCGATTTTTAACTTCTTCGCTTAATTTATTAATAAATTCGTCAACTTTAAATTTACCTAAGTCTTCACCTGAACGAGTTCTTACAGCAACTTCGTTTTCTTCTACTTCTTTGTTACCAACAACAAGCAGGTAAGGAATACGTTTTAAAGTGTGCTCGCGGATTTTAAAGCCTATCTTCTCATTTCTCAAGTCCGATTTTGCTCTAAAGCCCATTTTATTCAATTTTTTTACTGTTTCGTGCACAAAATCAGCTTGTTTATCGGTAATATTCATCACAACAACTTGTTTTGGCGCTAACCAAGTCGGGAATTTACCAGAATACTCTTCTGTTAATATACCAATAAAACGCTCTAATGAGCCTAAAATTGCTCTGTGGATCATTACTGGTGTTTGACGTTCGTTATTTTCATCAACATAGGTTGCGCCTAAACGACCCGGTAATGCAAAATCTAATTGTACAGTACCACACTGCCAAGCACGACCTAAACAGTCATAAAGTGTGAATTCAATTTTAGGACCGTAGAAAGCACCTTCACCTGGTAGATATTCAAATTCAATATCATTTGCTTCTAATGCATCAGCAAGTGCTTTTTCTGATTTATCCCAAGTTTCATCATCACCAATACGCTTTTCAGGGCGAGTTGATAATTTAACGACTACATTATCAAAACCAAAAGTTTCATAAGTGTCGTAAACCATTTTGATACATGTAGACACTTCATCCATTACTTGCTCTTCAGTACAGAAAACATGTGCATCATCTTGCGTAAAGCCACGCACACGCATTAGTCCATGTAAGGCACCTGATGGCTCGTTACGATGGCAACAACCAAACTCAGCCATACGTAATGGTAAATCACGATACGATTTTAAACCTTGATTAAATATCTGAACATGACCTGGGCAGTTCATAGGTTTAATCGCATATTCGCGTTTTTCAGATGTCGTTGTAAACATTGCATCTGAGTATTTATCCCAGTGACCTGATTTTTCCCAAAGAGAGCGATCCATCATTAATGGACCTTTTACTTCTTCGTAATCATAATGACGTAGTTTTTCTCGAACAAAGTTTTCAAGCTCTAGGTAAAGATTCCAACCATCGTTATGCCAAAATACCATGCCCGGCGCTTCTTCTTGCCAGTGCCATAAATCAAGTGCTTTACCAATTTTACGGTGATCTCGCTTTTCAGCTTCTTCTAAACGCTGGATATATGCTTTTAATTGTTTTTTATCAGCCCATGCTGTGCCGTAAACACGTTGTAGCATTTTGTTATCTGAGTCGCCACGCCAATATGCGCCTGCAACTTTCATTATTTTAAAGTGCTGACAGAATTTCATGTTTGGTACGTGAGGACCACGACACATATCGATATATTCTTCATGATGATAAAGTGCTGGCGTATCATCTTTAGAGATATTCTCATCTAAGATCTCAAGTTTATAACTTTCGCCACGCCCTGAAAATGCATCATACGCATCTTGCCAAGTGCCTGTTTTCTTAACTACTTGATAGCCAGTTTTAGCAAGCTTAGTCATGCGTTTTTGTAATTCATCTAAATCGTCTTGTGTGATTGAATGCTCAAGATCGATATCGTAGTAAAAACCATTATCAATAGTTGGACCAATCGCCATTTTTACATCTGGGAACATTTGCTTAATAGCATGTCCAAGTAAATGCGCACATGAGTGACGAATAATTTCTAAACCATCATCATCTTTAGCGGTGATAATTTCCAAACGGCTATCTTGGGTCATAACTTCACAAGCGTCAACACGCTCGCCATCAATACGACCTGCGATGGTTGCTTTAGCTAGGCCTGGACCTATATCATTTGCAACATCTAAAACTGAAACTGGGTTTTCAAAAGTTCTTTGACTACCATCTGGAAGTGTAATTACTGGCATTTTATATCCTTTATTACAGTGGTGACACCTACAATGCATCACATATAATTTTTACTTGAAATAGATTTTATAACTCAAATAGTGAAACTTTCTTACGATGAAGATCATTATTAAAGTAATGTTATGTTATGTTATTTATTATTTGTCTGTGAAAATCACAGGAAGCCTATTGTCTTAAACCTGAGACAAAAATACAATAGTTTACCTTGGTTATCTGACGCTATTTTAATAGTTCATGATCTTTAGGCAGCTGTTTAGATATCCAAACTGCAAGCCTATGCTTCATATTAAGTTGATTTTCATCTTCTTCTTTAAGCGGCTGTATTAACTTATCACTGACTAGTAAGCGATATAGGCTTTCGATTTTTTCTTTAGCAGAATTAGTACCTGAGAACTTTTTAAACCCACGATTATTTGCATATACTTCACCAATAATAATCGCTTGTTTTAGCAGGGCTGTTTCATTTTTAAGCTTTTTCATTTTAATTCCTTTACGTCGATTATGATTGGAAATATTAATTTCCACTCAAGCTTATTCAATGTCATTATCTATGTAAATACTTATACTCATTCAAGTTAAAAAAACTGCCTGAACCCCCTATATATCGTGTTATCATTGCAATGTTTTTATAAAGTTAACCACGGATCCCCTATGAGCACAGCTTTAACACCTGAAATGATTACCACTATCAGCCAATATGATATTGAAAAACGTTATAAATATCTGATCAAAGAAGTCGTTAAAAACCAATCTATTTGGATTTTAACTGATGAACATGGCTGCGTGATGTTAAATACTGACGATGAAGACTGTGTACCAATATGGCCAAATCAAGCATTTGCACAAGCATGGGCTACAGGCGATTGGGATGAATGTAAAGCAAAAGAAATTGATTTAAAAACATGGCATTCTCGTTGGACTCATGGTTTAGAAGATGATGATTTAGCGATTGTTGTATTTCCAAACCTCGAAGAAGACGGCTTAGTTGTATTCCCTGACGAATTAGACTTTGAGCTTAAATCACAAAACAAAAAAAATAAACAACATCAAAGACGTTAGTTTTAGAGCATATATCGCTTATTACTTAACCTATGGTATTCAAATGCCATAGGTTCAAGATAACGAATACTTATTTTTAATAAACCCTGCCACCTTTTATCATTTTATTGCACCGTTCAACACATTATTAGTTTGAAGGTAAAGAATGCACCTATTATTTGTCCACTTCAATTAAGGAGATATTCAAAATGGAACAATTTCTAACAACATTGCAAAACTTAACTTTTATTCAATACGCCACATTTATACCGTTATTTTTAATCATATATTTTATTCCAACAATTTTGGCTTATTTCTTCAATAGGCAAAATCTTAAAATAATTGCGATAGCTAATGTTCCTGCTGGATTTTCAATGTTAATTTGGTTTGCGCTCATTATATTTTCTATTACGGGTAATGCATCCGATAAGCTGCTAAAAAAATTAAAAATAACAAAACAAGCCTAAGTTTTAAAGCTTAATTAATCTATTTATGGGTTAATTAAGCTTGATTATTTCATTGCTTTAATAGAATATTTTTTGACAAGCTATCATTTAGTTCCATACTTGAATAAAACCAAGCTATATTGGAATCAAATGCCAACGCAAAAACAAGCTGGTCCATTAAAGCAATTTAAAATTGCAACGCTTAACTTACTTAACTATGCGTGCCCTCCTTATAGTTATTATCAATTAGATGAAAACTACTCAGGCACTCAATGGCAAGCCAAAAATGCTTGGTTAAAAGCACAGTTATTACATATATCTGCTGATGTTATCGCATTTCAGGAAGTTTTTAGTTTCGATGCATTAACTGAGTTTACTGCCTTATTAGGTTATCAACATATTTGTAAAGTAGATGATGCTACGAAAGCAAAAAATTGTGAGTTTACTTATATCGCACCTATTGTTGCATTGGCATCTAAGTATCCTATTAGCCAAGTTGAGGCTGTTTCACCAGATATTACGTTATTAAAACATTTAGGTTTACCTGAAGACTTTTCTTTTAGTCGTAAACCAATCAAGGCTTTGATAAAGCTGCCTAATTTAGGTTATATTCGCATCTATGTTTTACATTTAAAATCCAAACGTGCAACTAATTTAACTGATTTCGCAAATAACAAAATACCTGAAAATGATTTTTACGGCGAAGCCCTAACTGATACTGTTGGCCGCTTTGTATCACAAGAGCAAAGGTGCTTAGAAGGCATGTTAATTTTTCATGATGCGCTTCATGAACAAGCTAATAACCCCTTACCTAGTATTATCTTAGGTGACTTTAATGATGAGCTTCATACCAGCGCCTTATCTGTTATTTTTGATAGTTCTGAAGACAACCCTAAAACAACACATTTAAATTTCAATGATGCTTTTGATATTTCAAGTAACCCTGATACATCAGAAAAACCTTTTACGTTATTTTATGAAGGGAATGGTAAAGTATTAGATTACATCTTAGTGTCAAATGAATTCAACCCCTCTATTAAAGACTGTAAAATCAATGAGTTAAGTTATCACACGTTAAATCAACATATTCAAACGACACCTCTAGATAAACATAAAACAAATAGCGATCATGGCTTTATTTATATTCAATTTTCAGTAAATGATGGCTAAAACTGTGCGACCAGATAATTTTAGCTTATAATAGCGCTTGAAATTTATTAATTAGGGTCGACAATGAGAACATGCGGTGTTGAAATAAAAGGAAGTGAAGTCCTTTTATGTTTATTAAGTAAAGATAATGACGTTTTTGATATCAGAGATGTACGCCAAACACGCTTTGTATTAAGCAATGCAAATGATACTGAAGAAGTACGCAAATTTCAGTTTGATTTCGCAAAATTAATGCATGATTATCAAGTTGATACCGTTGCTATTAAGCAAAGACCACATAAAGGTAAATTTGCAGGCGGTGCTGTTGGTTTTAAACTAGAAACTGCAATCCAGCTGATCCAAGATTTAGAAGTAAACCTTTTAAACCCAACTGAAATCAAGGAACAACTTAAGCGTAATCCTATGCCTATCGAATTTGAAGAAACGGGTTTGAAAAAATTCCAAGAACCTGCTTTCATTAGTGCATATATTGACTTAACAATTAAAACTTACCACAAAGACGAAGAATAAATTTCTTTTAAATATCGTTAGTTTTGAAAAAAAGCAGTGATTTAAATCACTGCTTTTTTACATCAAAATGAAATTATTTAGAGTATGCTTTCGGCATATCTGACTTTTTCATATAACGTTCACGAAGTTTATCTTGGCGCGAATCAGTAGTCACTTTTTCACCACCAATCCAAAGTGTTTGTACATTTGAACTTAGCTCAAATGGGTCTGCACTCCATAAAGATAAATCAGCGGCTTTACCAACTGCAATTTCACCTGCATTAATACCAAACATATTCGCGATATTTGCAGATACAGCTTTAACAGCACCAGATTTACTCATACCATTTGATACTGCATTACCTGCATCAAAACGAAGTTGATATAAGTTATGGCTGCTATCACCAGAAATGGTTAAACCAACTGTCACGCCTGCTTTTTCTAAAATGCCCGCATTTTCAAGTGATGCATTTAAAGAATCAAAGCTTCCAGGCAAGTTATCCATAGCACTAATGATTACAGGTACTTTCGCTTGTGCAAGTTGCGCTTTAACAGCTACCGCATCGCCAGCATCAGCAATGATTAAATTTAAAGAGAATTGCTTTTTAAGCTTAATAAGCTGTAATAACTCTTGAGCACGTGAAGCACGTATAATTAACGGTTTTTCACCTTTTAATAGGGCAGTTAATATCTTTTCTTCTTTAGGTGGATCTTTTTCATCTGCTTTTTTAGCCGACTTTGCTTTTACTAATTTCTTTTGCTGACCTTCAAGTTTATCTATTAGTTGCTTTAAAGTATGTGCTCGAGAGCCTTTGCTTTCTGAGCCTAAGTTAACTAGAACAGCCACTTTGCTTGTTTGAACACTATTAAATTCACCGCTCAAATCAACAACAGAAGCAAGACCTGCAAAAATGCTATCGCCACCACTTGGTACGATTACATCTCGGGTGATACCACCTTTACGCGCATATGGTATAAGTGATGATTTTGGATTAAATGCAAGACTAGGATCAAAAGTAATATCTGCTTTTTTAAAACCCGCATCACGAGATCGAGATACTGCACCAACTTCAACTAACCCTAATTGATTCATAGAACCAATAAAACCGGGTGTTAAAATTTTACCTTTTGCATCAAAACGGTTATCAGCGTTTACAGTATTTGGATTGATAGCCGTAATTTTACCGTCTTCAAAAACAACCGTAGCGTTCTCTAAAACGCCCTGCTCTGTTGCTGTATAAATTGTTGCATTGGTAATTGCAGTTGATGCAGCCCATGCAGAAGAACAACTTGTTAACGCAATCGCTAGAAGTGATTTTTTAAGTACTGATTTATTAAATCTTTTCATTATATTCTCCTCTTAATGGGTTTTAACTGCGGTTGATTGACCTAACATAAAATCACTTTTTGCTTGATATTTTTCATCAAAACGATCGTAAACTTTTGCACCATCTATAAATACTTGTTCAGCTTTAGCATAAACACTAAATGGGCTTTGATTCCAAATAACCACATCAGCTTGTTTACCTTTTACTAATGAACCTGTTTTATCTTCAATACCTAAAGATTTTGCAGCATTTTGAGTGATCCAAACAATGGCATCTTCTTCTTTTAGCTCAAAACCGTTTTCATTAGCACGATACATAACCTTGCCTGCTTCTTGGTTTAAACGCTGAATCGTCGTATCTGAATCAGAATGCACAACAGCACAAGAGTTTTTAACTGCATTTACAACAGCAACATTCTCTTGGATCATGTCATACGCTTCCATTTTGAAGCCCCACCAATCTGGCCACATAGCAGCACAGTTACCATTTTGTGCTAATAAATCAGAAATTTTATATGCTTCAATTGCATGATGGAAGGTACCTGAGTCGTAGTTAAACTCTTTACCTAAATCTATCATCATTGCCATTTCTTCAGCTTTATAACAGTGATTGTGAATTTTAATATCACCATCTAATACACCTTTTAGGGTATCAAGCGTTAAATCACGTTCTGGTGCAGCAGGGTTTTTACCTTGTGCATACTCAGATTCGTATTTTTCCCAAGCGCGCTTATATTCTGTTGCTTCAATCCAAGCATTTCTGTAACCAGCCATATTACCCATACGGGTAGAAGGCGTTACCTTGCGGCTACCATAAACGCGTTTCGGATTTTCACCACATGCCATTTTTAGACCATACGGTGCTTCTGGATATTTCATACCTTGCATTGTTGGAGAAGGTACATTTTTAAGCGTTACGCCTCGACCACCAATTAAATTACCTGAACCTGGTAAAATTTGTAAAGAAGTAATACCACCAGCACGTGCAGCATTAAAACCTGGGTCTTGTGGCCAAACTGAATGCTCAACCCAAACTTCTGCAGTCACAGGGTTAGTCATCTCATTACCATCTTGATGTGATTCAACAGATGGGCTTGGATAAGCACCTAGATGTGAATGTACATCAATGATCCCTGGTGTTACCCACTTACCATTTGCATCAATTGTTTTTACGCCTGATGCTGATAAATTTTTACCAATTGAATCAATTTTACCGTCAACCAATAATACATCGGCTCCATCTAAACGCTCGCCTGTCCCCGTAAGTACAGTTGCGTTTTTAATCAGTGTTTTTTCTGATGGCATAGCTTGGTAAGAGCTTGGGTAAGGGTTTTTATTAAAAGATACTTTAGCATCTTGAGGGCCTGAATCTTGACATCCGACTAATGAAGCAGTCACAGCTAGCACTAATACAGAAGGAGCAAGTCTTTGCATTTTTGTTATTCTCCGATTGATTTTGCAATACTTTATCTAAATGTGTTTTACAATGTAACTGTTAAGCGATAATTCGACATGGAATAACGATAACTGTCATAATTCTAAATTGATGAAATGCGTATTTTTAATATCAGTAAAAATAGAAAATTTTACAGTGCTCGCGTAATTAATTTTGATATTTTGCTGGCAGTTAGCATTAGGACTTTTTATATTTAAAATATTAGCTATCATTTGCCTGATCACGCCGCTATGGGTCACTATAAGTATATTTTTCCCCTTATGTTTTGATAAAATATCAATCAATGCCGTATTTACTCTGTTTGAAAAATCTTTAAGAGATTCTCCATTAGGAATTGAATTATTCCAAGGGTCGCTTAAATACTGCTCAGCCTGCGAATTTCTGTGCTTAAAAAGTTCAGAATAGGGTTTTCCATCCCAATCACCAAAGTCAATTTCTGCTATCTTATCATCAGATATAAATTGAATTTTTTTGCTTTGGGAGAATTCTAATGCAAATTCAGCACAACGTTTTAGTGGTGAAGAGAACACAATATCAACATCTAGCTCACTTGCACTTTTTTGCATCTGTGACCTGCCCTCAGAGCTTAAAGGGTCATCGGTTTTACCTCTGAGCTTTTGACCTCCTTCAGGTAAACCGTGTCTCATTAAGTACAGTTGACTATTCATTTTTAAGCTCTAAAGCAATACCTGCGACGGTTAAGGTTACCCTATCACATACTTTCGCAATATCTTGATTTAACCAACCTTGCTCATCACAAAATACTCTTGCAAGGGCATTATCAGGGGTGATTGAAAAGCCAACTTCGTTACTTACTAAAATAATAGTGGCTTTAGATTGAGATAAAGCATGCAAAAAGTTAGTTTTAAACTGTTGCCATTCATTCGCTTTATAATACAAACAATTATTTAACCATAAAGTTAAACAATCAATTAATAAAGTATGGTGTAATTGATTGTGTGTTAACAAGATTCTCTCCAAATCTAAAGGCTCTTCTATCAATTGCCAATGATCGGGGCGATCAGTTTGGTGACGTGAAATTCGATTTTTCATTTCATCGTCAAATTCCTGTGCCGTTGCAACGTAAATCACATTTTTTGACAATTGATTTACTACTTTTTCGGCATGGGAACTTTTTCCAGAACGCACACCACCCAAAATTAATTGTTTCATATACTATTTTTGTTAATATCAATGAAGTGAAGCCTAGCAAATAATTAAAGGACTTTAAAATTGATCACTTGAGATAATTTAAATTATCACTACTATAAGCCAAAATTATTTATCAGTTGCGACTTTATGCTTTTTACCGATGAACAAATCCAGAACAAAATTGACCTAAAAACCAAACCAATTGGCGCTTTAGGACAACTTGAATCACTTGCCAAACAAATCGCATTAGTTCAACAGACAGACAAAATATCAATAAACAAAGCAAGCATGCTTATTTTCGCTGGTGATCACGGTATTGCAAAACATGGTATTAGCATAGCGCCAAGTGAAGTGACTACTCAAATGGTGCAAAATTTTTTACATGGTGGCGCAGCTATTAATTGTTTAAGTCGAACTTTAGGTTGGCATTTAAATATCATTGACTGCGGTATTTTAACAAAACTCTCCCACTCTGATTTAATAAACCAACGATTAGGCAATTGTACGCATGATATTTCAACCTCACCTGCAATGACACTTGAACAAGTTGAAACTGGAATAAAATATAGTGAGAACTTAATTAATAAATTACACTCAGATGGATGTAATACTATTGGTTTAGGTGAAATGGGAATAGGCAATACATCAGCTGCCGCTGCGATTTGCGCCGCGATACTTCAAAAGCCAGCATCTGAACTCGTTGGCACAGGTACAGGTATTAATGATAAACAATTAATATTAAAGTCCAATTTAATTCAAAAGGCATTAGATAGAATTAACAGCCAAGATGTGATTGAAATACTCCAAAATTTAGGTGGATTTGAAATTGTGCAATTAGTTGGCGCAATTTTAGCTGCTGCAAAAAACAACATGCTGATTGTCATAGATGGTTTTATTGTGACATCAGCTGCTTTAGTTGCTTTAAAGATAAATCCAAATATTAAACAATTTCTGGTATTTGCACATTGCTCACAAGAGCAAGCCCATAAAAAAGTGCTCGAATACCTTAATGTAACAGCTTTATTAGATCTTAATTTAAGATTAGGTGAAGGTAGTGGCGCCGCAATAGTATTACCTTTACTACAATCATCTGTCAGTTTTTATAACGATATGGCAAGCTTAAGCGATTTAGGCATAGAAATATGAGTTTCCTGCGCGAGCAATTTATTATATTTATTATCGCTATTGGTTTTTTAACGCGTATTCCCATAGCCCATGTCAATTTTACAAAAAGTAGACTGAATAAAGCTGCCAGATACTTTCCTGCAGTCGGCATGCTTGTTGGTTGCTTATGCGCACTAGTGTATTTTATTACGATTCAATTTCTCTCTAAAGATATCGCAATAATTTTAAGCATGATATTTGGATTTTATGTCACAGGTGGATTTCATGAAGATGGGCTTGCCGATGTCTGTGATGGTTTTGGTGGTGCCAGTATCGGTGATAATCAAATACACAAAAAACTATCAATAATGAAAGATTCAACTATTGGCACTTTTGGTGGTTTGGGCCTATTTAGTGTTTTACTATTAAAGTTTTCATTATTATCAGCACTAGATGAGCCTATATATGCGATGATTTTAATGCATACACTGAGCAGAGCAGTCGCCACCAGCATTATTTACAGTTTAAATTATGCAACCTCTGATGCGGTCACAAAAACTAAACCTTTAGCCAAACATTTAAACTTAAAAGATTTAATATTTATTCTAGGTTTCAGTGTTTTAATACTATTTGGCTTCGCTATCTTTTATATTAGTTTTAAAACTACAGTGACATTAATGATTATATTAGCTTTAACACGTCTCATACTTATTAAATGGTTTTATAAACATTTAAAAGGTTATACAGGTGACTGTTTAGGTTTTGCTCAGCAAACGACCGAGATTATGGGTTACATCACACTATCAGCTACGCTACTTGCTTTATAATAAAGGATAAACATGACAGATAAAAATGAACGTCATAGTGAAAGACAACAAAAATTAAAAGAAACCGTCGATACTAAAATCGCTAATGCACAAACAGTAAAAGGGTTAGTATTAGTTATTACAGGCAATGGTAAGGGTAAATCAACTGCCGGTTTTGGTACCGTAGCACGTGCTGTAGGGCATGGCTTAAAATGTGCCGTTGCTCAGTTTATTAAAGGGACATGGGACTGTGGAGAACGTAACCTTTTAGAGCAACATGATGTTGAATTTCAAGTAATGAAAACGGGTTTTACTTGGGAAACTCAAAACAAAGAGACTGATACCGCAGCTGCTCAAATTATTTGGCAAGAATGTAAGCGCATGCTTAAAGATGACGCTATAGATGTTGTTTTATTAGATGAAATTACTTATATGGTGTCGTATAACTACATTGAATTGGATGAAGTAATAGAAGCAATTGAAAATAGACCAAAAATGCAAAGCGTTGTGATCACAGGTCGCTCAGCACACCGTGCGTTAATTGAGCTAGCTGATACGGTATCAGAAGTAAAAAATGTTAAACATGCTTTTGATTCTGGCGTTAAAGTATTAAAAGGCGTTGATTGGTAAGTAACCTCGGGTTGAATAGAAAGCTTACTCTCTATTAAAGCCATTATAAAACCCTATAAATAAATTATAGGGTTTACATCAAAAACAACTTAAATAAGCGCTGCGGCTAAACCAAATAAGCCACCAAATACCCCGCCCCATACAACTAGCCAGCCTAAATGCTTTTTGATCATGGTTTGGATAATCTCTTTAACCATTTTAGGTGTTAATTCTGCTAAGCGAATATCTATAATTTCAGATACTTTGTCTTGCATATCAGCGATTACACTAGGTTGTTCTAATTGTTCTCGTAATAACTCACTAAACGCTTGAGATTCTGTGATATCTATCATAGACCCTTTCATTTTTTCGATAAAAGGATCTTTTAAAGGCATTAATGCTTCAGTACCACCAAACATAGCAAGCATACTGCCAAAAGACGATTTTTCTACAACATCAACTAAAGTATCAAATGCAGGCGCTAAATCAACTTTTTCTATAATAGGCGATAATTTAAATTGATGCGCTTTACCACCTTTCTCTGACATAAAGTTATCAATATTTTCTTTAGTGAAAAACTGCTCCATCATCATCACTTTAATTGCTGACTTAAATTGTTCAAAATTAGCAGGGATCACACCTGAACCATATAGAAGTGGTACTTTTTCAAAAAGCATATGCACAGCTAACCAATTAGTGAATGCACCTGACAATGCAAATAATCCAACAGACAAAATGATTGCTTGCCCTGAGAAAAATCCCACTAATGCTAAAATTAATGCTAACGAATTAGTTACTACACTCTTATTCAAGATCACACTCCAAAATATAAAATCTTTTGTGTGATTTTAATCATATGCTTAGCATGCCACAAGCTATCAATTTGTTATTTTTAAAAACTATGCTTAATTTATATTTATTTGCCATACTCATAAAAGAAATGACCTGACTTTAAACTTTAACTGATAAAGTGAGCGAATAATGTGGCACGCAATATCAAAACATATTAGTGAAAAATTACATTTCAATTTTGTAATTCAAAACAAACAACAAATTAGTTCAAATATCAACTACCCCAATTTTAAGATCAGTGACGGCACCCACCATTATTTTATTAAATTAGCACCTCTATCAAATGAAGATAATTTCGATTGCGAAGCGTACAATTTAAAAGAGCTTACAAACGAAAGTGTGTTTTTCATACCTGATTGTATCTGCTCAGGTAAAACCTTATCCCATAGCTATATTGTATTAGAATGGTTAGATTTACACTCAGATGTAACAAACGATTGGTCTAAGCTAGGCGATTTACTTGCAAAGATGCATAAAAAGCATGATCAAGCTATGTTTGGTTGGCAACATGACAACTTTATTGGCCATACAATACAACCAAATCAATGGCACAAAAATTGGTGTTATTTTTTTTCAGAGCAAAGAATTGGTTGGCAATTGCAGTTATTACAAGAAAAAGGCTTTATCTTTTGTAATATTGAGGAAGTGATAGCTTTGGTCAAAACCAAACTGCATCGACATAATACTGTACTACCAAGTTTATTACATGGCGATCTTTGGCGTGGAAATATTGGATTTGTGAATAATCAACCCGCTATTTTTGATCCTGCTTGTTATTATGGAGATCGTGAAACAGATATCGCATTTACCGAACTTTTTGGTCAATTTCCTGAAGCCTTTTATACCGCCTATGAATCCCATTATCCATTACAAAAAGACTACCATTTAAGAAAAGATATCTATCAGCTTTATCATTTACTCAATCATGCAAATTTATTCCAAGGCCGCTATCTTATTGATGTTAAGGAACGTATAGAATATATTTTTGATCTAGGATAAATCAGTAATCAAAAATAATTATGTTTATTTTATTTATATGTAATAGCAAACTATACTTTAATCATTGCGTTAAAAGCAACTAAGTGAGTAAGTTATGAAAGACCATAAAATGCAGAGGATCAGTTGCCCACATTGTGGTTATCATGTTTTGGTTGAAGTTGATACGACAAGTGGCGATCAGGACTATTATGAAGATTGTGCTGCATGTTGTAACCCTATTCACTTGAACATGCATATTGATCACGCATATAACAAAGTAGAGTTACATATAGATAATGACAATGAATAGAGTTTATTCATAGTCATCTATTTAGTTAAGTATTATTTTTCATATAACGTTCAACCGTATCTATTATTGTATAAGTTTGCTGATCAACTTCTATGTTTATTAAGTCGTTAATTTTTGAAACCCCTAAGTTTGTAATTTTTAAGGTTTCAGGGATTAAATGTACATAAAAGCCCGAATCATCTACGTCACCTACAGTTAAACTAGCGCCGTTAATACTAATGAATCCTTTATGCATGACATATTTTAACCACTTAGGCGCTAACTTAAATTTAAAGCTGCAATTATCGCCATTGAAATCTATATCACTTAATACCGCTGTTGTATGAATATGACCTGAAACAATATGCCCGCCTAGCTCAGTACCAAAACAAACTGAACGTTCAAAGTTTACTTTCTTGCCTTGAACTAAATCACCTAAATTAGTTAATCGTAATGTTTCATCAATCACATCAAAGTAAACTTGCCCAACGACATCCCGTATTCCCAATTCAAAATGAACAACAGTAAGGCAACAGCCATTAATAGATATACTTGCTCCTAAGTCTAATCGTTGAAGGTATTGACCCGGAACTGATAGCACAAGCCTTTTTATACCTTCTACTTCACTGACTGAAATCACAGTTGCTTGTGTTTGAACAATACCCGTAAACATTTTATTTCCCTAATACATATAAAATTAGAATATAATCCGATTCTCCTTATTTTTTACTCGATAGGCAAGCATGAAATTTTGTACGTGGGAAGCAAAATATTTGCTTCGACTCGCTATTCCCGTTTTTTTTGCACAAGTAATACTCGTTCTGATGGGTGTTGTTGATACTATAATGGCAGGTCAAATTAGCCAGTATGATTTAGCGGCATTATCTATTGCATCTGGATTATGGAACCCAATTCTGCTCAGTTTACAAGGGATCCTGCTCGCACTTACAGGCATTGTTGCACATCATTATGGCGCAAAAAAAACCACTAAAATCAGAACTCAGTTACATCAAGCATCCTATTTAGCGCTTATTTTATCTGTAGTCGGATTATTTTTGATCAACCAACTCCATTATGCTGTTAATTATATAAAAATGGAGCCTCAAGTATCAAAACTGACACTTGATTATTTGAATTTCGTAAAATGGGGCTTACCCGCATTTTTAATTTATTGTACTTTTAGAAATGTATCTGAAGGCATGACGCTTACTAAGCCGGCACTCTATATCAGTATTATTGGTTTGGCAGTTAATATTCCCACGAACTATATATTTATACATGGTGAATTTAGTATGCCAGCCTTAGGTGGTGCAGGCTGTGGTATCGCAACAGCCATTGTATTTTGGTGCATGGCAGTTAGCCAAGTTATCTACACTTATTGTAGTAAAAAACTCAATGGTAAATTTTTGCTCAGCCAATTTAGTCCTCCTAAATTTTCACAAATATACAGTATTTTTAAAATGGGCATTCCAATTTCGCTAGCAACCTTTTTTGAAGTGACACTATTTGCCTGCATCCCATTATTTATTGCTAATTTAGGTGCCGTTGTCGTATCGGGCCATCAGGTGGCGGCGAGTGTCTCTACGGTCCTATTTATGATGCCTTTGAGCCTTTCAATGGCAATTTGTATCCGTGTTGGTAATTTATACGGACAAGCACAATATGAAAAGTTGAGAAGTACGATTTTAACCAGTTTCTTATTAGCTATTGGTATTGCCTGCATTGTTGCTTCTGTTACTTTTATTGGCAGAAATTGGATCAGCGATTTGTATTCTGATGTACCAGAGGTTATTGCTTTAGCATCTGCTATTTTAGTTCTGGCTTGTTTTTATCAATTACCTGACGCACTTCAGGTAGCCGCAAATGGTGTATTAAGAGGCTTAAAGTACACAGCCCCGATTTCATATATCACTTTTATTTCATATTGGTTAATCGGTTTTAGTATTGGTTATGTATTAGCTAAAACGGATTATATTGTCCCAGCAATGGGCGCTCAGGGTTTTTGGCTTGGTATAATTATTGGCTTAACAGTTGCTTCATTGTTGATGTTATATACAGTTAAAAGGCGTCTTTCGATTGCTCCATTTAATAAAAATAGCTGAAATAATATAAAAACTAATATTTGTTTAAATATTAGCTGGTTTGTATATGTAACGAATAAAAAAACAGCAAACAAACTATTTAAATCAAATGTTACTTGATCACAACTAAAAGTCGCTATATATTAGCGGCTTGTTGAGAGGTTACTACCTTAAAATATATTGCTCGCTTAACTCAGTTGGTAGAGTGCCGCCATGACATGGCGTAGGTCACTGGTTCAAGTCCAGTAGCGAGCACCATTTTAAAATTTATACGAAATATTTTCATCAAATGCATTATATGCTCGCTTAACTCAGTTGGTAGAGTGCCGCCATGACATGGCGTAGGTCACTGGTTCAAGTCCAGTAGCGAGCACCATTTCTATTTAGTCAACATATCTATCTCTTTCAGATTTTCTATATTCAATAGATCAAAATCAATTGCATCAATTTTAATTTCATTTAATGAAACCCCTAACTGATAAAATAAAGCAACCCCCTGATCTATAGAACTACAAATATTTAATACCTGTGACTTTAAAAGTTCTGGGTCATTATTGACCTTTAATGCTCTATCCCAATCAGCAAACATCGAAATTAAGTTTAAACACGCATCACATTCTAAAATTAAATTGTGTCCTTTTTTAAAATCAGGAATGGTATCTAATAAATTAAAGTCTTCTTGCCAGATACTCTGAGTAAGCTGTGAACCTTTTAAGTAACCTTCACACCATTGTGACAATTGGTCAGGAGGCTGATTCATACAATCAGTTATCTGATAATGGCGAGTTAAAGAAAAATGCTCATGCTCTAATGCAGAATCAATTTGATTAAAAATATCAATCCACGCATGATGCACAGGTCCAGGCTCAATCACTTTAATAAACCCTTCATCTGTATTGCCAACAATTAATTCTTCTAAGTTTGCTTCTTCTATATATTCAGGACAAGAAATAAAACTTGTCATGGCACCTAGCATTTGGTTTAGCGTTAATTGGCTTGTGCACAGTGAACTCGTTAAGAAAGATTCCATAGTTAATAGTGATTTTTTATTTAACATACTTATCTAGATATTAATTAAGTTATGTAAATTATAGTTGGGATAATAAAGTTTGCAGAATATAAGATATATCTAGGATAAATAGGGCAAGCTAATATTGGCGACACTATCTTGCCGCCAATATCAATATTACTTTTCTATATAAGGAATAATTTTAGTAGGTGCGATAGAGAAGTTCAATTCATCAGAATTGTCTTTCCAATCAGAATTCATTGTAATTGTACATCTCATATCACTACATTTTACTGCGTTATTACTTTGAGATATCAAATTAACGCGCTGATCAAATACTAAAGTGACACCAACTATATCAGGCATTAAAAAACCAAAAATAGTGCTTAAGACAAAACCAGATAAATCATCAATTAAATCATCTAATTCAGTGTAGCTCGTATACAGCTCTGACTTAGTAAAGCGTGTTTGATGGTTGGTTGGTGCTTCAATCTGCATCACTAATTGACATTCATGTTCAGGATTTTTTGGGTAAGCGATAACCATCGCTTTGTCTTTATCTAATTTCTCATCAAATGGTAGTAACAATTCCATATTCTGGGAGAAATTCAAAGGGAACTCTTGTTTTTCAGTAATAATATGCCCTTTAGATAAGATACAGCTTTCGCCGCTAGAAAATTCCTTTAAGTAAAAGCCTACCTTTGCTTGGATAAATTCACCTTTATTTACAACTTTCATACGATCATAAAAACCATCGTAAGATGCAACAAACTCTTTAGCTGTTGTGATAAAACTGGTACTAACTAATGCAACACTCAATGCGAATGTAGAAAAACAATTATTCACTAAAATATTCCTGGTTTAAACGTATCATATGGCTGATTTCATCAACATAAGCCTCTCCTCGCTCAGAGTAAGCAAGTAAACCTTGTGCTAAACCTTCTGCTGAAGGCGTTTGTTGAAGCTGTCTTTGCTGAGATCTAATATCACGAAGTGATTTATAAGCACGATTGGTATTGATATTATAAAAATATGCATTTACTGCTGCACGAACAGATTTATAAGCCGCGACTTCATGGTTTGCGCCTGTATTTCTACTTTTAGGTACCATGCCACAGCCTTTTTTATAACACCATTGACCAAAGAAGTTCAGGCCTATTCGAGCAAAGCGTGACGTTCCCCAAGCAGACTCATTTGCGGCTTGCATTAATGCAAGTTCACTTGGCACAATATCAACACGTTCAAGCGCTAAACGAATACCCGCAGCATCAACAATATGTTTAACTTTGTACTGCTTAAAAATAGCAATCATTTGATTTAACTGTTTATCTTCCAAAACATCATCAAATTGCAGCATCATTAATGCAATTTCTAATTGTGCGCGCTGCTGTAGAATTTGTTTATTTGCCGCTTTAACATGTGGCTTTATGTAATTAAAAAATGTTTTCTTTTTTAATTTAATATCCCTTATTACAGCAAAATCAGGTAATTTTACTGAATGTAAAGGTTGTTCAACTTTAACTTTTACAACTTTTGTTTCTTTAACAGATGTGACTGTTACTATTTCTGTTTTTTCAGGCGGGTTAATTAAAAATGGATATACAATCCCGTACAAAGTTAAACTAATCACGATAAGACGTAATGTGTTTTTAAGCATTAAAAATTCCTCTTTGTTTGTACCAAGTTAATAATGATACGAATACAGGGTTGTTATTTATGCTTTATGATGTAAAAATCACAAAGACGTGCTTAAATAAAAAGTCCTTTTATCACACAACCCCACCAAATTTCGCGATATTATACCTGATCTGTATAAAAATGCGAATTAAGCGGTTAAAGCGTCGCTCTATGCCCACTGGTAAGTTTTGCCTAACTAGGTTTTATTAATAAATAACTGCTGACAAGTCCTAGTTTCAATGCGCCCATGCCCTGAGTTTATTTCGGTATGTTTGTTATAATTATTATTGGATAACCCATTTCGCTCACTCTTGTGCCACCAAGCTTTTAATTCGCTCTGCATACCACAATGGTTGCTTTTGAGCGCAAGAATATAATCGGCTTTTTGCTTAATTATTTGTTTGGCTATTTCTTGTTGGCATCCCATTGCATCAAGCGTAATGATACTGTTTTCAATATCCAGCATGGTTAGTAACTCAGGTATTGCTGTGATTTCATTTGTTTTGCTATCAACGGCGGTTTGCCCTAGCACTAATTGATGTTGGCAGCGCCATGCACTGACTGTATGTAATGCACTTTTTCTATCTTTTGTAGTAAATGAACGTCGTTAAAATATCTTGAACAGGTGTATAACCACTTTTCGCGATAAAGTCAGAAAGATTATCGTCATTGGGCTTGCAGTTTCCATATCAGTTCTATTTATGCGAGAACCTGTAACTTGGATTTTTTCAATGTGCGTCCCCACTTGTGGTACTAATGCTTTTTGTGCAAAAACGTTAGGTACAACAAAGCAGAAAATGTTGTAATTACAGCTAAATTCAATTGTGTTTTTTTCATTTATAAACCCTATTTTATTTATATGTAAAATCAAAAGGAAACTGTTACCTTTCAATTCGATAAAGCAAGGTTATGATTATTTAACTGAATAGAAATTGAACCTAAAAAATTGAATCATGAAAATCGAAATTTTATAGTTATATTTAGGTTATTCTCAAGAAGAACACACAGTTCAAAATTGAATTAAAGACCAAATAACAATAAGTTACGGCATTTTTATCAAAATGTAATTTAACCAGGTACTTTGTGATTAAATGTAACCCTAGGCATGTAGTCATGTTTTAGAAAGAATTAACGTGTAGATATTTAATAATACCTACAACAGCATGTTAAATTGAAATAAAACATCTAATTAATATTGAGAAGTTAAATTATAAATTAATGTGATAGGCTTTTTATGCTCAGGTGAGGTTTGGTCAATAAAATCTAATGATAATTGCCATTGCATAATAGGTTCAGCACATGCCCCCACCATCGCTTTACTTTGCCAATTACCATTTTTATATTCAAACAATAAAGGAATACTACCCATATACATATTAAGACCTTCAAGCTTAGCTTGATTGATTTTAATGTGTTTAGGCGCTTTAAATTGTATAATAAATTCATCTTCAGGGGTAATTAATTCATTTGCTAGCGATATTTCATATCCCCCACTATAATTACAGGGCTTATTTTCATTGCAGCTAGAATCTAGGGCATTGTTTTCTGACTCAGAGTTACATGCTAAGAGCAAGCTAGCTAATACTAAAATCGTACTATATTTTAACATCTTCAATTTAAATGGTCACTTTTTAATCTAGTGATTATAATGATATAGCAAAATATACAACAAATTTAAGATTAAAATAACTAGTTAATACCCATAGTTTGATTAAGGTCATTATTTTGAACAATTGAGGTATCTTTTTATCGCTAAAATATTTATCATTCACCCGCAAAAATAAGGGTTTGTCTGGTTTGTTTCTTAAATACGTTACAATATTTAAAAAATAAACTAGATGAAAATAAGTAGGGCCTATTCTTTTAGAATAGGAAGTTGATTTCTTAATGCAATTTATTGCATCGGAAGCCGGAAAATGAGCCAAGTAGCATCACAAACAGAATACAACTATAAAGTTGTACGACAATTCACAATCATGACTGTGATTTGGGGCCTTATTGGTATGAGTGTTGGTGTTCTTATTGCAGCCCAGTTAGTTTGGCCTGCATTGAACTTCGACACACCATGGCTAACATACTCCCGACTGCGTCCGTTACATACGAACGCCGTTATATTCGCATTTGGTACTAGTGCATTGTTTGCTACCGCATATTATGTGGTACAACGTACTTGTCAAACGCGTCTTTTCTCTGACAAATTAGCTGCATTTACCTTTTGGGGTTGGCAACTTGTTATTGTACTCGCTGTTATTACATTACCTTTGGGTATGACACAAGGTAAAGAATACGCAGAACTTGAATGGCCAATAGATTTATTGATCACAATAGTATGGGTTACATTTGCAGTTGTATTTTTTGGGACTTTAATTAAACGTAAAGTATCTCATATATATGTAGCAAACTGGTTCTACGGTGGTTTCATCTTAACTGTTGCTGTATTACATCTTGTAAACAGCATGGCAATCCCTGTATCACTGACTAAGTCTTACTCGATTTATGCTGGTGCAGTAGATGCTATGGTACAGTGGTGGTACGGTCATAATGCTGTTGGTTTTTTATTAACAGCGGGTTTCTTAGGCATGATGTATTACTTTGTTCCTAAGCAAGCAGGTCGTCCAGTTTATTCTTACCGTTTATCTGTAGTTCACTTTTGGGCACTTGTGTCTTTATACATCTGGGCTGGTCCTCACCATCTACATTACACGGCTTTACCTGATTGGACTCAATCTTTAGGTATGGTTATGTCAATTATCTTATTCGTTCCATCTTGGGGCGGTATGATCAATGGTATTATGACGCTTTCAGGTGCATGGCATAAACTTCGTCATGACCCAGTATTACGTTTCTTAGTTGTATCTCTTTCATTCTACGGTATGTCTACGTTTGAAGGTCCGATGATGGCAATAAAATCTGTAAATGCATTATCGCATTACACTGATTGGACTGTTGGTCACGTACATTCAGGTGCTTTAGGCTGGGTTGCAATGGTATCTATTGGTGCTGTTTATCATTTAGTTCCTAATTTATTTAGCCAAGGTCGTATGTATAGCACTAAGCTACTCAATACACATTTCTGGTTACATACAATCGGTGTAGTACTTTACATCGTAGCAATGTGGATTTCAGGTGTAATGCAAGGTCTAATGTGGCGTGCAGTTAATTCTGACGGTACTTTAATGTATAGCTTTGTACAGTCATTAGAAGCTTCATACCCGTTCTACTTCATGCGTTTTGTTGGCGGTGTATTCATCGTTACAGGTATGGTGATCATGCTTTACAACGTACTTAAAACAGTTTCTGCGAAAAACGACTCGCTTGAAGCTGAAGTACATCCGGCATAAGGGGTAGATAATGAGTCAAAAAAATTCACAAAATAAGCATGAGATCGTTGAAAAAAATGTTGGTTTATTCGCAATATTAACGATTTTTGCAATTAGTTTTGGTGCGTTAGTTGAAATTACTCCACTTATGTTCCAAAAAGATACGACTGAACCTGTAGATGGATTACGTCCGTTAACAGCTTTAGAAATGGAAGGCCGTGATATTTATGTGCGCGAAGGTTGTTATAACTGTCACTCACAAATGATCCGACCATTCCGTGATGAAGTTGAGCGCTACGGCCATTACTCTGTTGCAGGTGAAAGCGTATGGAACCACCCTTTCCAATGGGGTTCTAAGCGTACAGGTCCTGATTTAGCTCGTGTTGGTGGTCGCTATTCTGACGATTGGCAATATGCACATCTAATGGATCCGCGTTCAGTAGTACCTGAGTCTAATATGCCAGCTTTCCCGTGGTTAGATGAAAATGTACTTGATGGTGAACTAATCGCTAAAAAACTAGAAGTTTTTAAAGGTTTTGGTGTGCCATACACAGATGAAGATATTGCTGGTGCTAAAGCTGCAGTTAAAGGTAAAACAGAAATGGAAGCCTTGATTGCATATTTACAACAGCTTGGTACTCATCTGAAATAATTTTTTATAGGTTAAAGAATTATGGATTACGGAACATTCAGAGGCATATTTACTCTGGTTTTAATGGTACTTTTTATTGTTATCGTTTGGTGGGCATTTAGCAAGCGTACTAAGTCAAAGTTTGACGAAGCTGCTAATGCGATTTTCGAAGACGAAAAAAAGCACGAAACGACAATCAACGATAAAGAAAAGGAGTCTGAGAAATGACTAGCTTTTGGAGCATTTGGGTCGTCGTTTTAACACTAGCATGTTTAGCTATTGTTTTTGGCTTATTAGTTTGGAACTTAACGAACTATGCTGGGGTTGAAGAAGGCGAAAGTTGTGGCCATGAATTTGATGGCATTGAAGAATTAAATAATCCACTCCCTAAGTGGTGGACTTATATGTTCTTCGCAACATTTATATGGGCTGTTTATTATCTAGCTGCTTACCCAGGTTTAGGTAACTGGGAAGGTTTAGGTAATTGGACAAGTTCAAATCAGGGTATTAAATCTCTTGCAGAATCAAAGCAAGCGGTAATTGATGCCAAAGCAGCAGGTAAAACGGTTCAACTTGATGTTGAAATGCGTAAAGCAGAAGAAAAGTTTGGTCCTTTATTCGAATCTTTCGCTAAACGTGACATCAAAGATCTTGCAACTGATGAACAAGCGTTAGAAATCGGTCAGCGTTTATTTTCGCAAAACTGTGCTCAATGTCATGGTTCAGATGCACGTGGTTACCAAGGTTTTCCAGATCTTACTGATAACGATTGGTTATATGGTGGTTCTCCTGCACAAATAAAAGAGACTTTAATGAACGGGCGTATCGCTCAAATGCCACCTTGGGGTGATGCACTTGGCGAACAAGGCGTAAAAGAAATGACAGCATTTGTTTTAAGCTTATCTGGTCGTAAAGTTAATCAAAAAGACGCTAAAGCAGGCGAAGCTAAGTTTGCTATGTGTTCTGCTTGTCACGGTGCAGATGGTAAAGGGTCACTCGCTCATAATTTACCATTTGGCGCACCAAATTTAACAGATAAAGTTTGGTTATATGGTGGCTCACAACGCGCTGTAGAAGAAACTTTAGTTAAAGGTCGTGCCGGTGTAATGCCTGCTTGGAAAGATATATTAGGTGAAGATAAAGTACATATCATCAGTGCTTATGTTTACAGTTTATCTAATTCTAAGTAAACATTTTTAAATGGATGAAAGCCTCCTTTTGGAGGCTTTTTTTATGCCTAAAATCTATGCTTTTGTCGTAAATTCAAGTAAAATACGACCTAAATTTATTTGATTAAGACGCTTCAGAAAATGACAAAAACTCTTCCCTGGTATAAGCAATTCTGGCCTTGGTTTTTACTATTTATTCCATTAGCAACTGTTGTTGCATGTACTATTTTTGCATATATCGCATTTTCAAATACACCGGATATGGTAGTTGATGATTACTACAAAAAAGGTAAAGCAATCAATTTAGATTTAGCCAAATTTGATAAAGCAAAAGCACTTTACTTACATGGCGATTTAAAAATAAATAATGATACTGTGTCGTTTAAATTCACTAAAGGTGAAAATAATAATGTGCCTTCTTTAAAAGTCTCTTTTTACCATACAACGATTAAAGCGCACGATTTTACAGTCATGCTAACTAAAAATGGTAATGGTGAATTTACCGCTTTAACGGATAAAATTATTGATGGTCGTTTTAATATATTTATCGAACCATTTGACAGTGTTTGGAAACTAAAAGAAACCATTAAGTTACCTTACGAGCAAGCGTTTAAAATCTCACCACAATATAATAAAAAATAAGTAATCTATGACACACCCCAAAGAACATGCCTTTTCTTCACAATCTGAATGTTTTCATTGTCTTGAAAGTATCCCTTTGGGGTTTATTCAAACTGTAGAATACGATAATCAAGCGCAACCTGTTTGCTGTATCGGTTGCCAAGCTGTTGCTGAATCTATCATTTCTTCTGGTATGACTGATTATTATAAATTTAGGACCACTGCTGCTGGAAAAGTACAAGAACTGATCCCTGAGCAATTATTAATGTTCAAAAGTTATGATGATGACGATATTCAAGAAGATTTCATACATCATTCGGGCGAGTTATCAGAAGTTTTACTCAGCGTTGAAGGCATTAGCTGTGCCGCCTGTGCTTGGTTAATCGAAAAAAAATTATTATCTTTAGGTCATATCACGCGAGTCGATGTAAATACATCGACACACCGTGCAATGATCTTGTGGGATAAATCACAACTTAAATTAAGTACTATTATTGAAGGTTTGGCGCGTATTGGATATAAAGTATACCCTTTTCAGCCAGATGTAGAAGAAGCTCAAAAACAACAAGTTGCCAAGTCATATGTACGCCGACTTGGTGTTGCAGGTATTATGACAATGCAAGTTATGATGTTTGCCTTTGCTTTATATTTTGATATTTTTTCCGATATGGAAGATGACTTTGAGCAATATTTTAGATGGATCAGCTTCGTTTTAGCCTCTCCAGTAATTCTTTATTCTGCCCTACCCTTTTTAACCAGTGCCATGCGCGCACTAAAAGTAAAACAACTCAATATGGACTTGCCTGTTTCCTTAGCTATTTTTGGGGCATATATTGCAAGCACTTGGGCAACAGTTTTTAATACTGGTGAAGTCTACTTTGAATCAATTTGTATGTTCACTTTCCTTTTATTATTAGGCAAGTATTTAGAGTTTAGAGCACGTTTAAAAGCCAGTGAATTCACTTCTAACTTACAAAAGCTATTACCACTAACAGCACGTATTGTAGATAATTTTAAAGAACAAATAATCGCAGCAAAAAAGCTAAAACTTAAAGATATCATTTTAGTTAAACCTGGTGAAATCATTCCAGCTGATGGTGTAGTGATTGAGGGTGAGACCACAGTTGATGAATCGATGATGACAGGCGAGCATCAGGCTGTTACTAAAGAAATCAATACTCAGGTTTATGCTGGTACAACTAACCATGATGGTTTAGTTAAAATCAGTGTCAACCAACTTGGCACGCATACCCTAATAAATCAAATTGTTAGCCTACAAAATAAAGCCCTTACCAATCGCCCTAAACTTGCTGAAATTACCGACAAAGTTGCTCAGTGGTTTGTCGCCGTTTTATTAGTTGTTGCAGGCTTTACTGCCACATATTGGTATGGCATAGACCCACAGCACGCATTTTGGATCACAATATCAGTGTTAGTGGCAACTTGTCCCTGCGCATTAAGTCTTGCTATCCCTACTGCATTGACGTGCAGTGTGGCAAACTTAACCAAAAAAGGCTTATTAATAAAGAAAGCACATGTACTCGAAACCCTCACAAAAATAGATTCTTTTGCATTTGATAAAACAGGCACGTTAACTGAGGGATGTTTTACAATCAAAAAGTCCCATTATTTAGATAATCGTTACGATAAAAATACAATTTTAGCTTTAGCTTCAGGTTTAGAATTTCATTCACAACACCCTATTGCTAAGGCTTTTAATTTTGATACTTCGTCTTTAGAACCTTTGACTGATGTTACTATTGAGACCGGTTTTGGTATTAAAGGATTATATCAAGGTCAAGATATCGCCATAGGTAAAAATGGCTGGTTTAACGCTCTAGAGCTCCCGGTCCAAGTTGTGCTTTATATTAACGAAAAACCTATCGCTGCATTTGAACTTGAAGACAAAATACGTGATCGTGCACAACAGTTAATATCTTTTCTTAAAGATAAAAACTTAAATACTCACTTATTAACAGGCGACCCTTCACAGGCAGGGCCTGACCTTGCAAAAATATTATCTTTAGATGAAGTACAAACGGGCTGTAGCCCCGCTCAAAAACAAAACTACGTTGCTAATATCATTAAACAAAATCATGTTGTTGCTATGGTAGGTGATGGCGTTAATGACAGTCCAGTATTTAATACTGCACATTTGTCGATTGCTATGGAATCTGGTGCCGATATTTCTAAAAACACAGCCGATGTTGTGCTATTAAATAGTGATCTAAGCTCCATTGAACATTTAATTAAAATCAGTCATAAGACACGTCGTATTGTAAAGCAAAACTTAGCCCTTTCACTTGCATATAATGGATCAATTTTACCTTTAGCTGCAATGGGCATGGTTCAACCTTGGATGGCTGTTATTGGCATGTCAGCCAGTTCTATAATCGTGATAACAAATTCATTAAGACTATTAAAACCATAACAAAGGTATTGAAATAATGAGTATTATTTATGTATTAATTCCGATAGCAATTATATTTGTGATCATTGCCATCGCAGTTTTTTTCTGGGCAGTTAAAAGCGAACAATTTTCTGACTTAGACAAACAAGCCCACAGTATCTTATTTGACGAAAGTGAAAATAAAAATAAGTCGAACAAAAGTAAAGATCATAAGAATAATAACCCATTATGACAGAGTCTTTATTTCTAACCGCTTTTTTTATGGGTCTAGCTGGCAGTGGGCACTGTATTGCTATGTGTGGTGGTATTGCATCATCTTTACAATTTGCGATTGAAGACAAAAACAAAGCACAACAATATGCCCTACTTTATACTTTAGGCCGATTATTAAGCTATAGTCTTTGCGGCGCTTTAGTAGGTGGCATTAGTTCTGTTTTTGCTAAACAATCAAACAATTTTTCTTTATTTTTATCTTTTATAAGTGGTATTTTTATGGTGCTTGTAGGCCTATATATCATGCGTTTGACAGCAAGCTTAAATTGGTTAGAAAAATTTGGGAAATTAGCAATATGGCAGCATATTGTTAAATTGAATAAGTACTTATTACCACTCAATACAAAGAAAAAAGCATTGGCATATGGTGCGCTTTGGGGCTGGTTACCTTGTGGATTAGTTTATTCTGCATTAACTTGGGCTATCACAACACAAAGTGCGAGTTCAGGCGCACTATTTATGGCTAGTTTTGCTTTAGGCACCTTACCTGCCATGATAGGGTTAAGTTTTGCAGCACAAACTATCAATAACTGGCTCAATAACAGCATAATCCGTATTGTTCTAGGTAATATTTTAGTATTTTACGGTTTATACCTTTTAGCTATTGCAGCCCAAAACGCACTGCATTAATCTATACTCGTAGTTTAAAATAGACGGAATTTCAATGGGTCTGAAAAATAAAATACCGACAAGTTCAAATTGCCAAATTAGCTGTAATAGTTGTAGCATCAGTCAGTTATGCTTACCTGTAACACTTAATGAAAGCGAAATGGGTAAACTTGATGATATCATCGAACGTAAAAAACCATTTCATAAAGGTGATTTACTATTTGAAGCCGGCAAAAAATTAAATTCTATTTTTGCGGTCCGCTCAGGTTCGTTTAAATCTTATACCATCTCTGAACAAGGTGATGAGCAAATCACTGACTTTCATCTAGCAGGTGATATTATTGGTTTTGATGGTATATTTAAAATGGAACATCAAAGTTATTCACAAGCTATGGAGACAGCTATGGTGTGTGAAATCCCTTTCACTACTTTAGATGAGTTATCTGGAAAATTACCAAAATTACGCCAACAAATAATGCGCATGATGAGTAGTGAAATCAACTACGATCAAGAGATGTTATTACTTTTAAACAAAAAAACAGCAAAAGAAAGATTAGCTGCTTTTATTTGTAATTTATCTCAACGATTTGGTGAACGTGGTTTTTCTAAAAAAGAATTTAGATTAACTATGACACGTGGAGAAATTGGAAACTACCTTGGTTTAACAGTGGAAACCATTAGTCGACTATTGAGCCGCTTCCAAAAGTCAGATGTAATAAAAGTTGAAGGTAAATTCATTACCATTATTGATCTTGAGCAATTGAATACAATTGCAGGTACCAAATCTAAAAGCGAATAATTTCGTCTTTGTATATTGATCTTAGAGAATTTTTTTCATTTAAACCTGTTAAATCTGCTAACTTAACTTACACTAAAAGTAAGCAAATTTGAGAGGTTAAATGATGAATACAATAAAAAAAATACTTGCAGTAATTGATCCAAGTAAATCAGAACAAGCCGCTTTAAAACGTTCATTTGAATTAGCACAAAAATCTGGTGCTAAAATCACCGCATTTTTAACCATATATGATTTTTCCTATGAAATGACGACGATGCTATCTCTTGATGAAAGAGAGGCTATGCGTAGTGCTGTTATAAATGACAGAATTTCATGGATTAATTCATTAATAGAGCAATACAAAGAAACTTTAGATATTGACTGCAAGGTTATCTGGCATAATCGCCCTTTCGAATCAATTATACAAACCGTACTTAATGAAAACTACGATATTGTTTTAAAAGGTACCCACGAACATGCAACTTTAAAATCAGTGATATTTACGCCAACTGACTGGCATTTAATTAGAAAATCTCCTTGCCCTGTATTATTAATAAAAGAGCACTCATGGCCTGCAAAAGGCAATATTATCGCAGCTGTAAATGTTTCTGCTGATGATGAACAACATCTTGCTCTTAATCAAAGAATAATGAATGATGCAAAATTCATTTCAAACCTCATCGATGGCAATTTACATATTGTAAATTCCTTCCCTGGCACACCAGTTAATATTGCTATTGAAATTCCTGAATTTGATCCCACTCAATTTAATGAAACTGTTAAAGAGCATCATACACAGGCATGCCACGAACTTGCACAACAGCATGATATTCCCCAAAACCAATGTCATATTAAAGAAGGCTTGCCAGAAGATATCATACCCATTATTGCTAATGAATTGGATGCTGAGTTAATCGTTATGGGCACAATTGGCAGAACGGGGCTTAGTGCAGCTTTAATTGGTAATACAGCTGAACATGTGATTGATAGCTTAAATTGTGATGTACTTGCTTTAAAACCTGATGGTTATATTAGCCCATTGGCTAAATAACCTTATGTGGCTATCAATCTAAGATAGCCACCCATATTTTTTGAAAAACAACAAACACTCTCTCACCAATTTCACTAAAAAATATTTTTACTCGCTAACTTTTAATTTTGCTTTATAATACTGCGCTAATTTTAGCTCAGCTTTCTATTATCATTATAGGGTCCTTAATGTCATCACCTGCTTCACATTCTGCTCAAACCAAGGCTAAACACACTTTAAATAAATTAGAAAAACGCCTAAGACGTAGCACGGGGCAGGCTATTAATGATTTTAATATGATAGAAGATGGTGATCGCATCATGGTATGTTTATCTGGTGGTAAGGATAGCTATGCGATGCTAGGTATCTTAATGCAATTAAAACGTGTTGCTCCTATCAAATTTGAATTAGTCGCGGTTAACTTAGATCAAAAGCAGCCGGGGTTTCCCGAACATATCTTACCTGAATATCTAGAAACGTTAGATATTGAATACAAAATTGTTGAAGAAAATACCTATAAAATTGTGACCGATATAATTGAAGAAGGTAAAACAACTTGTTCATTATGTTCTCGCTTAAGACGCGGTATTTTGTATCGTACAGCTAAAGAGCTAAAAGCTACCAAAATAGCCTTAGGCCACCATAGAGATGACATGATAGAAACCATGTTTTTAAATATGTTTTATGGCGGAAAATTAAAAGGTATGCCAGCAAAGCTTGCCAGTGATAATGGTGAGCATATGGTTATTCGCCCGCTCGCATACTGTAAAGAAGAAGAAATAGCACAATACGCCCAACTAAAAGAATTCCCTATCATTCCTTGTAACTTATGTGGTTCACAAGAGAATCTTCAAAGACAGAACATAAAAGCCATGATAGCACAATGGGAAGTTGAACATCCTGGTCGTGTAGCGACTATGTTCACTGCAATGCAAAACGTTGTACCTTCTCACTTAGCAGATAATTCTATTTTTGATTTCAAAAACCTGCAAAAAACGGGTCTGCCAAATACAGATGGCGATGTCGCCCTAGACAAACCAGACATTCCCGCAATTCCTGTCGGTTTAAAGCAAGAACAAGATAGTAATAGCGTTGAAATTCAAGCAATTGAGTTAAACTAAGTCTATTTTATAAACTCAAAGGAATATTCAAAGTATTTGACTATATTCCTTGAGGTTTTCTAGTGCTATAATACGCGCCTTTAATATTTAGCATTTATTTAATTACTATGAGCGATAATCATTTGAGCGATTCTTCATCTTCTAATAAAAACACTAAAGTCATCGTTGGCATGTCTGGTGGTGTCGATTCTTCTGTTTCAGCATATTTATTAATGCAACAAGGCTATCAGGTTGAAGGCTTGTTTATGAAAAATTGGGAAGAAGATGATACAGATGAATATTGTGCTGCATCAGAAGATTTAAAAGATGCACAAGCAGTGTGTGATAAGTTAGGTATTGAATTACATACAGTTAACTTTGCCGCTGAATACTGGGATAACGTATTTGAGTACTTTTTAGCTGAATATAAAGCAGGACGTACTCCAAACCCAGATATCATGTGTAATAAAGAAATCAAATTCAAAGCATTTTTACAATTTGCTGCGCAAGCTTTAAAAGCAGATTACATTGCGACAGGTCATTATGTAAGACGCACAGAAAATAACGGAAAATTTCAGTTATTACGTGGCCTTGATGATAATAAAGATCAAAGCTACTTCTTATATGCTTTAAGTCATGAACATATCGCACAAACATTGTTCCCTGTTGGTGAATTAGAAAAACCTGAAGTACGTCGTATCGCAGAAGAGCAAAACTTAATTACCCATAATAAAAAAGACAGTACGGGTATCTGTTTTATCGGTGAACGTAAGTTTAAAGACTTCCTACAAAAATACTTACCTGCACAACCTGGTAAAATTGAAGATACCGATGGTAATCAAGTTGGCGATCATGAAGGTTTGATGTATCACACTTTAGGTCAGCGTAAAGGCTTAATGATAGGTGGTATGAAAGAAGGCTCAGGTGAACCTTGGTATGTTGTTGATAAAGACATGGACCAAAATGTATTAGTTGTTGGTCAAGGCAAAAATCACCCTCGCCTATTTTCAAATGGTTTAATGGCTAATCAGCTAGACTGGCTAGATAGAACAGGTCCTAAAGGTACTAAACGTTGTACAGTTAAAACACGCTATCGTCAAACAGACTTACCTTGTACTTTACTTGTAAGTGAAGATGGTTATGCCCGCGTATTATTTGATGAACCACAATCGTCTGTTACACCAGGGCAATCTGCCGTGTTTTATGATGGCGAAGTGTGTTTAGGCGGCGGTATTATCGATTCAGTGATTAAATAAGGTCATACCTAGCATGCAATATCAAGTTATGGCACTTGCTGCCATGTGCCAAGCGGCACACATGGTACAAAAGGTAGCACAAGGAAAATCTGTTAATACTTATGACCTTGAAATGATGCTGTCATCTCTAGTTGTCACTGATCCAAACAGCCCAGAAGAAATTTATCGCAGTCAAGCCGATTTAAAAACAGGGTATCAACTCGTTGTACAGCAACTTGATTCTGGCCCAAAAAAAAGTGTTGAACTAGTAAAATATGTTGGTGGATTAATCCAATTAGAACGTGCTTTAAATAGCAAACCACAACAATTAAACTTATTAGGCACAAAAATAGAAGATATTAAGCGTCGCTTATCTCATTTTGAAATTACACATGAGTCTGTTGTAGCCTGCCTAGCTGATATATACGCTGATGTCGTCAGTCCACTTGGACAGCGTATTCAAGTGTTTGGTGAACCAAGTTTATTGCAGCAGAAACAAACCCAAAACAAAATCCGTGCATTATTGCTAGTTGGCATTCGTGCTGCTGTTTTATGGCGACAAATGGGCGGTAAACGTCGTCAATTTATTCTCTCAAAGGGTAAATTGGTACGTACAGCAAAATCTATGATTTAAATTATCTTATGCCTAACGATAGGCATAAGACTCTTCGTATATTTAATTAGGAGTTATAATGGAACTTTCAGCATTAACCGCGATCTCACCTGTTGATGGGCGTTACGGTAGTAAAACTAAAGAGCTACGTAGCATTTTCAGTGAGTTCGGTTTAATAAAATACCGTGTAACGGTAGAAGTTCGCTGGCTACAAGCGCTATCACGCGCTGAAGCAATTGCTGAAGTACCTAGTTTTAGTGATGAAGCAAATGCATTATTAGATGCGATTGTTACTAATTTTAGCGAAGCAGATGCACAACGTGTTAAAGACATCGAAAGCACAACTAATCACGATGTTAAAGCTGTAGAATACCTATTAAAAGAAAAAGTAGCTGATAACGCTGAATTACACGCTGTAAATGAATTTATTCACTTTGCATGTACTTCAGAAGATATCAATAACCTATCTCATGCTTTAATGCTAACTGAAGCTCGTGATGAAGTATTACTTCCTTACTGTGATAAATTACTTTCGGGCCTTAAAGATTTAGCTGTTGAATACAAAAGTATTCCAATGATGGCGCGTACACACGGTCAGCCTGCTTCACCTTCAACTATGGGTAAAGAAATGGCGAATGTTTACATGCGCCTTAAACGTCAACGAGATCAAATTTCTCAAGTTGAAATGTTAGGTAAAGTAAATGGTGCTGTTGGTAACTACAATGCTCATTTAAGTGCTTACCCTGAACATGATTGGCATCAACACGCACAAGAATTTGTGACTAGCCTAGGTATTACTTTAAACCCTTACACAACTCAAATCGAACCGCATGATTACATTGCTGAGTTATTTGATGCGATCGCACGTTTCAATACTATCTTATTAGATTTTGACCGTGACGTATGGGGCTACATTGCATTAGGTCACTTTAAGCAAAAAACCATTGCTGGTGAAATTGGTTCTTCAACTATGCCACATAAAGTTAATCCAATTGACTTTGAAAATTCAGAAGGTAACTTAGGCCTAGCAAATGCTATTTTTGCTCACCTAGCACAAAAATTACCTTTATCTCGCTGGCAGCGTGATTTAACAGATTCAACTGTTTTACGCAATTTAGGTGTAGGTATGGGTTATGCTGTAATTGCATACCAATCAACACTAAAAGGTATGACTAAACTACAAGTAAATGAAGCCAAATTACTTGAAGAATTAGATCAAAACTGGGAATTACTTGCAGAACCAATTCAAACAGTTATGCGTAAATATGGTATCGAAAAGCCATATGAAAAACTTAAAGATTTAACTCGTGGTAAACGTGTAAATCAAGAAATCATGGCTGATTTCATCGACGGTTTAGAACTTCCTGAATCAGCTAAAACTGAAATGAAGCTTATGACTCCAGCCAACTACATTGGCCGCGCAATTGCTTTTGTTGATGAGCTATAAAGCCGCTTTGCGGATTTATTAAAACCATTAGCTAGAAATGGAATTAAAAGCGAATATGATAATACATATTCGCTTTTTTGTTACAAGAACACTAAATAAACTTATTGCACCTCTGCATGTGATTTTAATAACTAATATTTAACTATTAATATCAACTTGAAGAATACATTCAACTTTGCCACCCAGTGGCCTTAATAGAAATGCGGAGCAGATCTATGTATCAATTAAATATCAATAATTTAAGCCACAGCGAGTTTTTAGAAAAATATTGGCAAAAAAAACCGTTATTAATCAAAGCTGGTTTTGAAAATTTCCAAGATCCTATCTCAGTTGAAGAGCTTGCTGGTTTAGCTATGGAAGAGAATATAGAATCTCGCATCATTACCAACCAAGATGATAAATGGGATGCACATCATGGCCCATTTGAGGACTTCTCACTTTTAAAACCGACTCATTCTACTTTATTAGTTCAAGCAGTAGATCATTGGCATCCTGAAGCAGCGGAAATACTAGAAGCATTTCGTTTTATTCCAAATTGGCGCATAGATGATCTGATGATCAGCTTTTCTAGTCCTAAAGGTGGCGTAGGACCACACCTAGATCAATATGATGTGTTTATTATACAAGGTGAAGGTAAAAGGCACTGGCGTGTTGGAATGCCACAGCCAAAATTAAAAGAAGTGATCCCATGTAATAGCTTGCTTCAAATTGAAAACTTTGAAGCCTGTATCGATGTTGTATTAGAACCAGGTGATATATTATATATCCCACCAGGCTGTCCTCATGAAGGTTATGCTGTTGAAAATGCAATTAACTACTCTGTTGGTTTTAGAGCCCCTAATCAAACAGATATGCTATCTTCATTTGCTGATCATCTAATAGATAATGAACTAGGTAAAACACGTTACAGTGATCCTCAGCTACAATTAAGAGATTCTATAGGTGAAATTCAAGAAGATGAAGTTTCTAATATTCAAAACCTATTATTAGATGTCATCAAAGATAGAGAAGCCTTAAAAGCCTGGTTAGGTCGCACTATGTCAGAAGCGAAACATGAACTTGATGTCGCACCAATTGAAGGTAAGTATACTTGCGATGATATTATTGATTTGATCAACCAAGAAGATATTAACTTTGTTCGTATCGGTGGATTAAGAGCATTATATCAAGTAAATAAGGATTCAATCATTTTTAGCTATCAAGGAGAAAATACAATTTTCCCATTTGAGATGCTTCAAAGTATTCAATTACTAACAGATTATAGCTTTGTAACATCCGACCAGTTAAAAAGTTCAATTAATTTTTCACTGTTTATCGAAACTTTGACTAAGATCATAAATGAGGGTTACTGGTACGTTGAATAAAGTTTAGACCTATACCCTAAATCAGAACTTAAAAGGCCGCAGAGTTTTTTCTGATAAATGCTATTGCGAACTGTGCTGAATTTAGGGTCAAAAAATGGGGTTTCAACATGTCATATGAGCTACAACAAGTAAATTGGTTAAAAAACAGGGAACGCTTAAAAGCCTTAAGGGAAAAGGTTTTTGTATGTGAATATCATATTCCCAAACATATAGAGTTTGACCAGCTAGACCGAACATCTCAGCACATTGTACTTTTAAATGAACAAAATATCATTATCGCTTCTGCCAGACTATCTGAAGATGGCCTAATGAGCAGAGTTGCCGTACTGCCAGAGTTTAGAACTGAAGATATCTATCAAAACTTATTTTCTTATTTAGTTTCAGTAGCAAAGGAGCAAGGTGCAACTGAAATGAGTTTTAATTGTATCCTACATGAAAAAGATAAATTTTTAAAAGCAGGCTTTTTTTCTAAAGGTCCCGTTTTTATGGAAGCAGGAATTGCAAGACAAAGATTATGCTGCCCAATAGAAAGCTTTACCACTTCGGAATTTAGTTTAGTTCATTAAATATGCTTCATCTAAAAACAAAAAAACGAATATACTTTAGTATATTCGTTTTTGTATATCTAAATTATTAAGATTGTAGCTAAAAATTTAGCAATTCAATCATTATTCATTGCCCCAGAGGTCATCTTTTTCATAAAACTCATAGATACCTTGTGCACGATTAACTAACAAGTTAGCAAAATCGACTTGTGTTTTATCTCTTGCACCCGCTTTCATAATTTGTTCAGCTTTCATTTGCCATTGAAATGAAAAATAGCGGACCGCTTCACGAGCAGTTGGTGCAGCACTTACTTCGATATGATCTGTTGGTAATTGACCAGATATAACCCAATATGTTTTACCGTTTTCTGATTTTATTTTCCAAACCGCAAAAAGCGGAGATAAATAGCGACTATCTTTTTCAATAATTGTTTTCGGCATGATACCTTTGCCAGCTAAATGCTTTTGTGCATTTTGAAAGGCTTCACGTTGCCATGCGATATTTTCTTCTTGCGTTAGCTCTCTACGTTGTTCTTGTTGTGGTTTTTGCTCTGTCTCTGACATGATTACTTCCTAAATATTATTCTTGTATATAAACCCTAAGGAATATTTAATTAGTGAGCTCAGCTCTTATTTTTCATTACTCTATGTTGTAATGAGTCACTACGCAAGTATATATGTTCAATTTATCATTGACCGTTTAAAATATCAGCACTTACAATTCATAATCTGACTCTTTATTGGCCGAGTACTTTTGCCGGATCAATCCGACTTGCCTGCCATGCAGGATAAGCAGTTGCTAATACAGTCATCACTAAAGTAATTGAAACAGTGATAGCAACATCAGTAAAATCCAATCTTGAGGGTAAAAATTCAACAAAATAAATGCCTGACAGTACATTTTTTCCTGTGAATTCACTATACCAATTAAAAATATCAGGTATATTCATTGCTAATAGCACACCAAGTAAGGTGCCAAAGAATATTCCACTCAAAGATTGCCCTAACCCTTGCAACATAAAGGTAGATATTATTGTGCTATCTTTTGCGCCCATGGTTTTTAATATGGCAATATCTGATTGTTTTTCTTTAACTTCCATTACTAAAGTGGAGACAATATTAAAACTTGCCACAGCAATAATAAGTAATACAACTAAGTAAACTATCGTGCGAACCATCTGAATATCTTGGTATAAATTACTGTGTTTTATAAACCAACTACTCACATATACGTAATCATCTAACTGATAACCTAATGTCATAGATAATGCCTGAGCCGCAAAAACATCATCAATTTTTAATCTTAAACCTTTCGTTTCATCTTTCTCAAAGCCTAGTATTTCTTGTGTTTTAGATAAGTTAACCAAAGCTGTCATGCGATCAATCGGTCCGCCCATTTTAATAATGCCAACTAACTCTAGTTTCATTTTTTTAGCTGCTTTTAATGAGTTAGCACCCGCATTAATTTGCGGGATCAATAAAGTAATTAAATCCCCTTTTTGTGCGCCGATCTCTTCTGCTATTTGATTACCTAAAACAACCTGATTGTTAGCCAATGCAGTTAAGTCAAAGTTTTTAATATAATCTTGAACACCAGAAACACCGACTTCTAATTTAGGATCAATGCCCCTGACTTCAACAGCTTTTAGTTTGCCTTTAAACTGTGCCATGCCATTAAGCGCGATAAAAGGCGCACCAGCTATCACAGAGGTATGATCCTCTATCCTTTGAATTTTGTTTTTCCACTTTTTTATTGGTGCATTAGGTGCCTCGTACTCAATATGGGGGACAACATTAAGTAATCGGTTAACCATATGATATTCAAAACCATTAATTACCGATAATGCAACTATCAAAACAGCTATGCCTAACCCTATGCCAATGCTTGAAGCTTTACCTATAAAACCAATAAAACCATTTTCATGTTTAGCATGTCTAAATCTTTTACTTAAAAATAAACTAAATTTCACAGCGAACTCTTTTTAAGCGTTAAAATACCATCATCTAAATAAGCCGTTTTACCTAATTTTGCTGCTAACTCTAAGTCATGAGTCACAACAACAAAACTTGTTTTGAGAGACTGATTTAACTCATTTATTAGATTGTAAATTTTAAGTGCATTTTGCTTATCTAAATTCCCTGTTGGCTCATCTGCTAAAATAAGCGCGGGTTCACCCACTAAAGCACGTGCAATTGCTACCCTTTGCCTTTCACCACCAGAAAGCTCAGATGGTTTATGCTCAATACGATGACTTAACCCAACTTTATCAAGCATATCTTTTGCTTTTTCTTTTGCTTGCTTTGGCTTCATTCCAGCAATCAACAATGGCATCGCAACATTTTCCAATGCATTAAATTCCATTAGCAAATGGTGAAATTGATAGATAAATCCTAAATTTTTATTTCTAAATTCGGCTTGTTGCTTACGACTCAATTTTGCAACATCTTGATCTAATATCTTACTAGTCCCATCGGTCGCTACATCTAATGTGCCCAATATATGCAATAAGGTACTTTTTCCAGAACCTGAACTACCAACAATCGCTAATAATTCGCCTTGTTCTAATTCTAAGTTAACGCCTTTTAATACTTGTGTTTTATTTTTACCATCTTGGTAAATTTTATTTATGTCCGTGCATTTTATTACTAAATTACTCATATCTTAAAACCTCTGCCGGACGAACACTCGCCGCCTTTATTGCTGGGTATAAAGTTGCCAAAAAACTCATAAATATACTGCCAAAAATAATATAACCTAACTGAGATACATCAAATAAGACTGGCAAGATTGCACCACCAAGTAAATTTAATCCCACTAAGTCTAATATTTGATTAATATTGGCAGCAAAAGCAATACCTAAACCACCGCCGAGTAAAGCACCAAATAAGCCGTTATATAAACCTTGAATAATAAATACCTGTTTTACACTATTTGGGGTTAAGCCTAATGTTTGTAATATCGCAACTTCAGATTGTTTTTCTGCCACCATCATGGTTAAAGCTGAAACAATATTAAATACGGCAACAAGAATAATTAAGCCTAATAATAATGACATAATACGTTTTTCCATCGCCACAGCCGAAAATAACCCCCCTTGCGTTTTACGCCAATCCGAAACTTCAAATTGATGAAAGGTATTTGAGTGCGTAAATAAAACATTATCAATTGTAAAAGGGTCTTTTAATTGCACTCGAATACTCGGCGCTTGCTTTTGTGATTTTGGAATTTTGAGCAGTCTTGATACCGATAAACCATGGCTGAATGCTAAACTTCTATCTATTTCAGAGCCTGTCGAATAAATAGCAACTAATGTGAGCAGCCTCTGACTCGGTATTCGGCCCATAGGTGTATAACTTGGTGCCTTAGGCACGATAACTCTAATTTTATCACCTATATTTAATCCCAATCTAATCGCTTGATAACGGCTCATCGCTATAGTATATTTTTGATTAAACAATGCCTGCCAGCTACCCTGCTCTATACTGTCTTGAACTTGTTGAAGTTGCGCCTTGGCATAAATACCTTGCCAGATAACCCCTTGAATATTTTTATTTGTTTGTAGAATTGCCTCAGCTTCAATGTATTGTGATACAACTGATACGCGTTCATCTTGTAATAGATTTTGTTTAATTTGATTAAAAGTAATCGATTTATCTTGTGATGGGTTTTCTTGAAACCTAAGTTCAATATGGGGTAATAAACCTAACATACTTTGTTTAAGTTTATTTTCAAATCCATTCATAACAGAAACAACGGTGATCAATGCCATTATTCCTAACGTAATGCCTGTAATAGAAAAAAACGAGATAAAGGAAATAAATGCATTGCCTTTCGCCGCACGGCTGTATCTAAGACCTATAAATAGGCTAACAGGTTGAAACATAATGAACAAAAGTACCTAACAGCTACGAAATATTATAGCGAGTTTAACATTAATCATGATTTTTAATGTAGCTTTGTTATTAAGAAGTTTGTAAAAATATGTTCTTTACTTGCCTAGACTTAATAAATGGCTAATATATGTAAAAATTTCTACTAATGCTCAATCTCTTATGTCACAAACAAAACTTGAAGAATTTAAACAATACTTTCAAATTGAAGAAGCTATTAAAGTCAATCTTGAAGCTGTCACCCCTGAGCAGGTACCTGAAAATTCATTAATATTAGAGCAAAGGATCCCACCTTTATTTATACTTGCAAATGAAGTTAATGAACTTGAGCAAAGTGCACTCAGGCCGTTAAGACAATTAAGCGACGTTGCAGATGAATTAGCGGTATTTTTAAAAGCACAATCTAGAAAAATTGATTTGATCATGTCACATATTTTATCAACAGAGCATGAAACCGATGATAAACTTTTAACACACTCTTATGGCGGCGGCGGATTTACACTTAATACACAAGAAAAGTACGCCATAGGTCAAGACTTTTGCTGTAAACTATTTTTAGATTTCGATGCCGCTGCTGTATATTGTTTCGCTCAAGTTATTACAATACAAGAAGATAAAGAAGATGATTCGTTTAGGTATACTTTACTGTTCACTCAAGTAAGAGCATCTGATCAAGAATTATTAGTACGTGCAAGTTTGCATGCACAATCTCGGTTATTACAACTTAAAGCAAAACATAAATTATAGGCATCTTAGTCGCCTTTTTATATAAATATCAACAATACAAAATAAAAAGAGTTTGGAGTTTAAACTAAATGGCATTAACGCAGTGGGCATCATTACCTTGGGTAAAATCTAATAAAGACAAAATTCAATGGGGGCAATTACAAGGCAGTGCATTAAGTTTAACCATATCTCAAGGTGTTAAAGACCATAAAGCCTTAGTTGTGCTAGTCACTCAAGATACACCTTCAGCATTAAAGTTAGAGTCTGAATTAAAGTTTTTACTCCCTGAACAAAATGTCATGATATTCCCTGACTGGGAAACGTTACCATATGATCATTTTTCACCTCACCAAGATATTATTTCAGACCGTTTAGCCAGCTTAAATAAACTCAAACAAACACAAAGCGGTGTTTTAATATTACCAGTAGCGACTTTAATGCTACGTACTTCGCCCCCTGAATTTATTTATGGTAGCACATTATTATTTAAAACCGGACAAACATTAGATAGTCATAAATTAAGAAGTAATTTAGAAACGGCTGGTTATACAAATGTTCAGCAAGTAATGGAACACGGTGAATTTGCTGTTCGTGGTTCTATTGTCGATTTATTCCCAATGGGAAATCATACGCCGTTACGATTAGATTTATTTGATGATGAACTCGACAGCATCAAAGAATTTGATGTAGAAACACAAAGATCTGGCACGGAAATACAATCAATTGAATTAATGCCAGCTCATGAATTTCCGACAAATGAAAAAGATATTGAACGCTTTAGAAGTCAATACAGAGAATTATTCGGTGCCAGTAAACAGCCTGAGTCTATTTATACTCAAGTAACTAAAGGCCAATATCCCGGTGGTATAGAATATTACATGCCATTATTTTTTGAAAAAATGGCGACCATATTTGATTACTTACCAACGAATGCTGTTTTAATGCATTTAGGTGATATTGAGCACAGTGCACAAGCATTTTATAAGGATGTTCAATCGCGTTTTGAAAATCGTAATGTAGATCCTTTAAGACCATTACTAGCTCCAAATTTTATATATCAACCTATTGAAGAATTGTATTCAAACATGGGCAATTTTGCTCGTATTAACTTATCGCTTGCAAAATTAGGTACCAAAGCTGGCCACTTTAATTTACCGACATTAGCGCTGCCAAATGTACGTGTTGACCATCAATTAAAAAATCCTTTTGATGCGATTTCTAAATATTTAATAGAACAAAAATCAGCTAAAGCACGTGTTTTATTTACCACAGAAAGTGAAGGCAGAAGAGAGTCACTACTCAGCTTATTTAAACCAGTTGCTATAAAGCTAAACTCTTTTGATAGTTTTAAAGACTTTGTTGACTCTAAAACCGACGTTGGTTTAATTGTCAGTCCACTAGAGCAAAGTGTTGTTTTAGATGGTAAACCAAAATTAAGCCTTATTACAGAACAAGAATTATTAGGCTTGAAAGTTTCTCAGAAGCGTCGACGTAAACATAAATATGAAGGCACAGCTGATGCCATCATTCGTAATTTAGCTGAATTGAAAATTGGCCAGCCGATTGTACATTTAGATCATGGCGTTGGTCGTTATCAAGGGCTACAAACTCTTGATGCTGCAGGAGTTTTAGCTGAGTTTGTAACCATTACATATTTGAACGAAGCCAAATTATATGTGCCTGTCTCTGCTTTGCATATGCTTACACGCTATTCTGGCGGCGAAGACAAAAGTGCACCACTGCATAAGCTTGGTACAGATACTTGGGAAAAAGCCAAACGCAAAGCGGCTGAAAAAGTACGAGATGTTGCCGCAGAGTTACTTGATATTTATGCACAAAGACAAGCTAAACAAGGCAATATATTTAGAATTGATAAAGGTGCGTATGCACAATTTTCAAACAGTTTTCCATTTGAAGAGACAGAAGATCAAAAAAATGCCATTGATGCCGTAATTGGCGATATGCAATCACCATTAGCAATGGATAGATTAGTATGTGGAGATGTAGGCTTTGGTAAAACAGAAGTGGCAATGCGCGCAGCATTTGTTGCAGTAAATGATGGTAAACAGGTCGCTATTTTAGTGCCTACGACTTTATTAGCACAGCAACATTATGAAAACTTTAAAGATAGATTTGCTAACTTACCCATTGAAGTTGATGTGATTTCTCGGTTTAAATCAGCAAAAGAACAAACTGAAATATTAGCTAAATTAGCTGATGGCCGTTTAGATATTTTAATTGGTACACATAAACTATTAAATCAAAGTATCAAATATAAAGACTTAGGTTTATTAATTGTTGATGAAGAACATAGGTTTGGCGTAAGACAAAAAGAAAAAATTAAGTCGCTGCGTGCCGATGTGGATATTTTAACACTGACAGCAACGCCAATTCCAAGAACGCTGAATATGGCAATGAGCGGTATGCGTGATTTATCTATCATATCCACGCCACCAGCAAAACGCTTAGCCGTTAAAACATTTGTACACCAGTCTGATCCGGCTGTTATTCGTGAGGCAGTCCTGCGTGAAATAAAACGTGGTGGGCAAGTTTATTATTTACATAATAATGTTGAAACAATCGCTAAAACAGCAGCAGATTTAGAAATATTATTACCTGAAGCAAATATTACGATTGCCCACGGACAAATGCGTGAACGTGAACTTGAGCGCTTGATGACTGATTTTTATCATAATAAGTTTAATGTTTTAGTTTGTACCACAATTATTGAAACAGGTATCGATGTACCAAGTGCTAATACAATTATTATGGATCGTGCTGATAAACTTGGTTTAGCACAACTGCACCAATTACGTGGCCGTGTTGGCCGAAGCCATCATCAAGCCTACGCCTATTTAATGACACCTAATCAAAAAGTTATTTCAAAAGATGCTAAAAAACGTTTAGAAGCAATTAGTTCTCTAGAAACCTTAGGTGCAGGTTTTGCTCTTGCTAGCCATGATCTAGAAATACGTGGCGCCGGCGAACTATTAGGTGATGAGCAAAGTGGTCAAATTGAATCTGTTGGTTTTACGTTATTTATGGAGATGTTAGAGCAAGCCGTTGAATCACTAAAACAAGGTAAAGAACCGACATTAGAAAATATTTTAGGCCAACAAACTGAAGTTGACTTAAAATTACCTGCATTATTACCTGATGATTATATTTTTGACGTTAATAGCCGTTTAAGCATGTATAAACGCATCGCATCTAGTCAGAACTTTGATCAAGTTGACGATTTAAAAATTGAATTAATCGATAGATTTGGTTTATTACCCGACCCTGCTAAAAACTTATTTGCTTTACAGCTATTAAAAATACGTGCCGCTAAATTAGGCATAAGTAAAATTGATGCAAATGCAAAAGGTGGTTCAATCGACTTTACCAAAGAAACCAAAGTTGATCCTATGTTTATCATAGGGTTACTGCAATCAAATCCATCTAGGTATAAAATGGAAGGCGCGAGCAAATTGAAATTTATGATCCCGCAAGAAAAACCAAGTGAAAGACTGAAATTAATTAATGCCATGATGACTGATTTTGAGCAAAAGGTAACTAAATAAATGACGTTAAAATCACTAATAGCACTTTCTTTCCTTTTATTCACTGCTGTTTCAAGTGCAAACGGCCGCTGGTATGAAGTGGAAGTTGTATTATTTGAGCATCCTGATAATGAAAAAGTAAATGAAGATTTTAGCTTTGATTTGTCGCCTATTAAGACCAATAAGTCTGTTGATATGCTATCGGAACATCTTCAGTTAATAGGTCAAAATACATGTTTATCTAAAAGATCACAGAGCAATATATTCAATAAAGCCTTAAATACATACAGCTCACCTGTTTGTATCGACAGCATAGATTATATTGCGCTAATGGATAAAACGCCTTTAACGCTTGATGTGCCAGTTCAAGAAGGCATGGAAACACCCTATATTATTGCCTCTGAAGAATTAGAGTTTAAATCGACAATAAATAGACTCAAGCGTGAAGGCATGACGCCTATTTTACATACAGGTTGGCGACAACAAGGATTAAAAGAGCACCAAGCGCCTAGCTATCGTTTATTTGGTGGTAAAAACTTTTCAAAGCAATATGATTATTTTGGTAATTTAAAACAGACACAAATTTCATATTTAGATGATACAAATAAAGCAGATGACTTAAATCAGTTTTTCAATAAAATTATAAGTAGTGATAATTCAGTAAATAGCTCAATTAATAAATCAGCTAACTATAACCCTGAATATCCAAATGAAGCTTGGCAGCTAGATGGTTTGCTTAAAGTGTTTTTAAGAGGCAAATATTTAAACATTAAAGCTGAATTTAACCTACGTGCAGAAGATCGTACAAACGAAAAGTTAAAAAACTTTCATTTTAATCAATTTCGCCGGGTGATCAGTAATGAAATACATTATTTTGACCACCCTAAACTTGGCATTCTGATCCAAATCAGACGCTATATGCATTAATAATTTAACAAACATATAAAAAGAGACAAACATGAAAAAGTATCTTTCAATTTCAGCTATCGCATTCACTTTAACCGCTTGTAGTAAAGTAACTATTGAAAACTATGACAAAGTAAAAGTGGGTATGGATAAAACTGAAATTGAACAATTATTAGGTTCTGCTGATAGTTGTGAAGAAAAAACATTACACACAAATTGTATATGGGGTTCAGCTGATAAAAATATCACAGCGACTATCGTTGCAGACAAAGTAACTTTATACAGTAAAAAAGGCTTATAATCTGAGTCATAAATATTAGCTGAAATGTCATATTTCACCTTTTATATTTTCTTAAACCTATCATTAATAATACTCAAAGATACAAACCGATACATCCTTTATACAAAACCTCACGATAGTTCATCTCTTGTTTGTTCTTTAATCAGTACGAAGAACAAAACAAGGAAACTCAAACATGAAAGCAATAAACAAAAACTTAATAACAATTGCATTGGCTTCTATTTCAGTACTACCTGTTTTAAGCCAAGCAAATGAATATAAAAACCAACCCGACACCTAAAATTGTAGGTGGCGAACCTGTTACCGATAATTCACGCCCATGGATGACAAGTTTGCAATATAATAACCAGCACTTTTGTGGCGCATCTCTTATCTCTGATACTTGGGTACTCACAGCCGCACATTGTGTAGAAGATATTACAAAAGATAATATCAATGGCCTTTCCATTCGTTCTAACTTTTTAAAGCTAAGTGATGATACACGTACTAAAGCATCCGTTGAAGATATCTATATTCATCCTGATTATAATCAACAAGGCAAAAATGCTGCCGATATCGCACTTGTAAAGCTATCTTCTCCAATAACTAATATTCCTTTTATAAAACTGGCAACTGATGAAATCATTGTTGTATCTGGCATGGTGGGTGCGATGGCGTCTGTTTAAGGTTGGGGCACACTAGAACAAGGTATAATGGACCAGATGTTTTACAAAAAGTGAATGTACCTATTGTTTCTAATGATACTTGTAATTCAGCCGAAGTATATTCGGCAAAAAAAAGTACAACTGAAATCTGTGCTGGCATTAAAGAAGGTGGTAAAGATTCTTGTCAAAGTGATAGCGGCGGTCCATTAGTGATTAACCATAATGGTGAATTTGTACAGGCTGGTGTTGTTTCTTGGGGCGAAGCATGTGCTGTTGCTAATAAGTATGGTGTTTATGCCCGTGTTAACGCTTTTAATGCTTGGGTTAATGATGTTAAAAGTGGCGATGGCTCAGGCGGTGGTGACAATGAAGTACCAGAAAATGGCTATCTTTTCAGTGGTGAGTGAGTTGAAGGTATTGAAGGTGAAGCTGATAGTGCAGTTATTTTTAAAATTGATGTTGGCCCTAAAGCAAAACTACTTTGGTTAGACATTGCAGGCGGTGAAGGTGATGCTGACATTTATGTAAAACATGAACAAGTATTAATTAAAAGACCACAAGAAGGTACTTGGTATATCAAAATTATTGGTTATGAGGCATATCATGATTTAGAACTGATGGGCTTTGCTAGATAGTTCTCAATAATTCGGTAAAGAAAATTAAAAGCAATTTTTAAATGTTGTCAAAGCTATGAATATGTATTCATAGCTTTTTTCTTAGAGATATTTAAAACGAATCTCCTGGAATTCGAACCCAACCTTCCATTAAAATACGTGCACTTCGGCTCATAACTGCTTTATTAACCGTCCAATTACCTTCATTAATGCTAGCTTGTGCACCTACTTTTAAAGTCCCTGACGGATGGCCAAAAGTAACCGAGTTTTTTCCCTCTTGGGATAAAACACCATTGTTTGCAGCTAAATTAACCAAAGTACCTGGAATTGCCGCTGCAGTGCCAATCGCAACAGCAGCTGTGCCCATCATAGCATGATGTAATTTACCCATAGATAAAGCACGTACATTTAAATCTATATCGCAATCCTTGATTTCTTTACCGCTTGAAGAAGTATAAGCACTGGCTGATGATACAAATGCAACCTTAGGTGTATGTTGACGCGCTACAGCTTCTTTAACGTCGTTAATCAAACCCATTTTTATTGCACCATGGGCACGAATGGTTTCAAAAAATGTTAAAGCTGTATCATCGCCATTAATTGCATCTTGCAATTCAGTTCCTGTATAACCAATTTCTTTCGCATTTAAAAATATAGTAGGAATACCTGCATTGATCATAGTTGCTTTAAAAGTGCCAACGCCTGGTACTTCTAATTCATCAACAACATTCCCTGTGGGAAACATCGCCTCAGAAGGATCTACTGGCGCAATAAACTCAACAGGCACTTCTGCTGCTGGGAATGTCACACCATCTAGTTCAAAACCTCCTGTTTCTTGCACTTCACCATTTGTAATTGGCACTTGTGCAATAATGGTTTTTTTAATATTTGCTTGCCATATACGTACCGTACATACACCATTTTGAGGTATTCGTGCGCTATCAACTAAACCAGAATTAATGGCAAATGAGCCCACTGCTGCTGTTAAGTTGCCACAGTTACCGCTCCAATCTACAAATGCTTTATCTATTGCAACTTGACCAAATAAATAATCCACATCGTGATCAGCAACCGTGCTTTTCGCTAAAATAACCGTTTTACTGGTACTTGATGTCGCCCCGCCCATGCCATCTGTTTGTTTACCATATGGATCAGGAGAGCCAATAACACGTAATAAAATATTATCTCTCACTTCACCTGCCACTTGTGCAGCTTTTGGTAAGTCAGTTAAATTGAAAAATACACCTTTTGATGTACCACCACGCATATAAGTCGCGGGTATTTTTATTTGAGGAAGATGAGTCATTGCGCTCTCTTTTAATTTGAATTGTAAGGCTAAAGCCCTACAATAAAAAATAGAAAATTAGTTAAGCTAACTTTCTATTTTAGATTTGAATAGTAAGGCTAAAGCCTCACCTACAATATAAAGTAATAAATTCAAATATTTTACTACTTAAAAATTGGAGTTAAATGTTTAAACGAGGAATTTTTATTTAGAACAAGGCCGAAGCGCGCAATGTACAAGTGTACATGAGCACTTCGAACGCAGTTATAAGTAAAAATAACCGATTAAACGTTTGACTCTAAGAAGTCTTGAGCAAATTTCTGTAATACCCCACCTGCATTATAAACAGATACTTCTTCAGCTGTATCTAAACGACACTTAACAGTGAGCTCAACTGTTTCACCAGACTTACGTGTCATAAGAACTTTCATAGCTGAACCGGGTGCTATATCACCTACAACATCATAAGTCTCTGTACCATCGATGTTATAAGTGAGGCGTGTTTCACCATTTGTGAATTCAAGTGGTAATACACCCATACCAACTAAGTTAGTACGGTGAATACGTTCAAAGCCTTGCGCGACGATTACTTCAACACCGGCTAAACGTACACCTTTAGCAGCCCAATCACGTGATGACCCTTGGCCATAATCAGCGCCCGCGATGATAATTAGCGGCTGTTTACGCTCCATGTAGGTTTCAATTGCTTCCCACATACGGCTTTCTTGACCTTCAGGCTCAATACGTGCAAGTGATCCTTGCTTTATTTGCCCATTAGCATCACGACACATTTCGTTCAACAGCTTTGGATTAGCAAACGTCGCGCGTTGAGCAGTTAAGTGATCGCCACGGTGTGTTGCATACGAGTTAAAATCAACTTCGGGTAAACCCATTTTATCTAAGTAAGCACCAGCGGCACTGTTTAACTGAATCGCATTTGACGGAGATAAATGATCTGTTGTGATATTGTCGCCCAGTACTGCAAGCGGACGCATTCCTTTCATTGTTCGCTCACCCGCTAAAGCACCTTCCCAATATGGTGGACGGCGAATATAGGTAGACATCGGACGCCATTCATATAAAGGGTCAATATCTTCTCCATAATTTACTTTTAAATCGAACATAGGCTCATAGATTTTTTTGAATTGCTCAGGTTTTACACTTGAGTTTACAATTGCATCTATGTCTTCATCACTTGGCCAGATATCTTTTAAAGTGATATCGTTACCACTTTGATCTTGCCCTAATACATCTTTTTCAATATCAAAGCGCATCGTGCCTGCAATTGCATAAGCAACAACAAGTGGCGGTGATGCTAAAAATGCTTGTTTTGCATAAGGGTGAATTCGACCATCAAAGTTACGGTTACCTGAAAGCACGGCAGTAGCATATAAATCACGATCGATTACTTCTTGCTGTATCTTAGGATCAAGTGCCCCGCTCATACCGTTACAGGTTGTACATGCATAAGCAACGATGCCAAAGCCCAACTTTTCCATCTCTGGTAATAAACCTGAGTCTTCTAAATACAGTTTTGCTACTTTAGAGCCTGGTGCAAATGAAGTTTTAACCCAAGGTTTACGGTTTAAACCTAGTTCATTTGCGCGTTTTGCGACTAAACCAGCAGCAACAACATTTCTTGGATTTGAAGTATTAGTACAGCTAGTGATTGCAGCAATAATACAGGCACCATCAGGCATTTCACCTTGTGATTCTTGCGTTTTACATTCAGCTAAGTCTTTTGCAATACCTTTAAAGGCTAACTCACTTGTAGGTAATCTACGGTGTGGATTTGATGGACCTGCCATATTGCGACATACACTTGATAAATCAAACTCAAGTACACGTTCATATTGTGCTTCAACTAAATCATCAGCCCATAAACCGGTAGTTTTTGCATAGTTTTCAACAAGCTCAACTTGCTCTGGCTCACGACCAGTAATCTTTAAATAATCAATTGTTTGCTGATCGATATAAAACATACCCGCTGATGCACCGTATTCAGGTGTCATATTCGAGATAGTTGCACGATCGCCAATTGTTAAATTCGCTGCGCCTTCACCAAAGAATTCAAGATAAGCAGACACGACTTTTTCATTGCGTAAATATTCAGTGATCGCTAAAACAATATCTGTTGCTGTTATGCCAGGTTGGCGTTTACCTGTAAGCTTAACACCTACAATATCTGGTAGACGCATCATAGATGGACGACCAAGCATCACTGTTTCAGCTTCAAGTCCGCCAACACCAATTGCAATAACGCCTAGCGCATCAATATGTGGTGTATGAGAATCGGTACCAACACAGGTATCAGGATATGCAACACCATTGCGCGCTTGTACAACTGGAGACATTTTTTCTAAGTTAATTTGATGCATAATGCCGTTACCAGCAGGGATCACATCAACATTATCAAATGCTGTTTTAGTCCACTCTATAAAATGGAATCTATCTTCATTACGTCTATCTTCAATAGCACGGTTTTTTTCAAATGCATTTTTTTCAAAACCTGCATGCTCTACAGCAACCGAGTGATCAACAATTAACTGTGTTGGGACTACAGGGTTTACTTTAGCTGGATCACCGCCCTTTTCTGCGATTGCATCACGCAACCCCGCTAAATCTACTAACGCTGTTTGACCTAAAATATCATGACACACAACACGTGCTGGATACCAAGGAAAATCTAAATCTCTTCTGCGTTCAATTAATTGCTTTAAAGAGTCGGTTAATGTTTCAGGGCTACATTTACGCACTAATTGCTCAGCTAATACTCTTGAAGTATAAGGCAGCTTTGCATAAGAACCCGGTGTGATTGCTTCGACCGCTTCTCGTGTATCATAAAAGTCTAATGTGCTATTTGGTAAGGGTTTTCGATATAAGGTATTCATAATAAATCCAGAAAATCTATAGGGTGACGGTTATCTCGTGTTTAAAATTAACGAGAACTTCCCTATTTTTGTCGCTATTTTATAACTGTAAATAAAAACAGGCTGCAGTGGCAGCCTGTTTAAAAATTTAGCGTGTTGCGATTGGTGTTACTTTACGTGGCTCACTTCCCGTATAATCGGCACTAGGGCGAATTATACGATTATTAGCACGTTGCTCCATTACATGCGCAGCCCAACCGGTTAAGCGTGAACATACAAAGATTGGCGTAAATAACTTAGTTGGAATACCCATAAAATGATATGCAGATGCATGGAAGAAATCAGCATTACAGAATAATTTTTTGCTATCCCACATAAACTCTTCACAAGCCACAGAGATATCGTAAAGTGAAGTATCGCCATTCTCTTGTGCTAGTTTCTTTGACCACTTTTTGATGATCACGTTACGTGGATCTGATTCGCGATAAATCGCATGACCAAATCCCATTATTTTTTCTTTACGTGCTAACATGCCTGCCATTTTTTCTTTTGCATCAGCAGGTGAGCTGAACTTCTGGATCATATCCATTGCAGCTTCATTAGCACCACCGTGTAATGGACCACGTAATGAACCAATAGCACCTGTTACACAAGAGAACATGTCAGATAAAGTTGACGCACAAACACGTGCTGTAAATGTAGAAGCATTAAATTCATGCTCAGCATAAAGAATTAAAGATACATCCATTACCTTGCGATGTTGCTCAGATGGCGTTTCACCATGAAGCAATTTAAGGAAATGACCGCCTAAAGAATCTTCATCTGTTACACAATCAATTTCAACACCATCATGTGAGAAACGGTACCAATAACACATGATTGCAGGGAAAGCGGCTAACAAACGATTAGAGGCCATTTGTTGTTGTGAAAAATCAGTTTCAGGCTCTAAGTTACCTAAAAATGATGCACCTGTACGCATTACATCCATTGGATGTGCATCAGCAGGAATTAGTTGTAATACCTTTTTAAGTGAATCTGGTAAATCACGCATTTGCATTAATTGCGTTTTATATGCAGCCAATTGACCTTCGTTTGGTAATTCGCCGTTAAATAATAAGTAAGCCACTTCTTCAAAAGTTGCGTTATCAGCTAAGTCAGATACATCGTAACCACAGTATGTTAAGCCAGAACCTGATTTACCTACTGTACATAATGCTGTTTCGCCTGCACTTTGACCACGTAGTCCTGCACCGCTTAGTTTCTTATCACTCATTGTCTTGCTCCATAAATTTGTTATCAATTAGGTTAATTATTGTCTTTATTATTTATTTTTACCTTCACTGAATAAGGCATCTAATTTTTGTTCGTAATCGTGGTAACCAAGGTAATCGTATAAATCCATGCGTGTTTGCATATTATCAACAACCGCTTTTTGGTCGCCATCTGTTAATAATGTTTTATAAACTAATTCAGCCGCTTTATTCATTGCTCTAAATGCAGATAATGGGTAAAGCACCATATCAACACCCCACTGGCCTAGCTGTTCTTTGTTCCATAATTCTGTTTGACCAAATTCAGTAATATTTGCAAGAATTGGCACATCTAAGGCTTCAGAAAATGCACGGTAATGCTCTTGCGTTTTAATCGCTTCTGCAAAAATACCGTCGGCACCTGCAGCAACATACGCTTTAGCGCGTTCAATTGCAGCTTCTAAACCTTCTTGGGCAAATGAATCGGTGCGTGCCATAATGAAAAAATCAGGGTCAACGCGGGCATCAACTGCTGCTTTAATACGGTCAACCATTTCTTCAGTTGAAACGATTTCTTTATTAGGTCTATGACCACACCGCTTTTGCGCTACTTGATCTTCCATATGTACTGCTGCTGCACCTGCTTTTTCCATATCACGGATTGTTTTTGCAATATTAAAAGCACCGCCCCAACCTGTATCTATATCTACCATAAGCGGTAAATCACACGCAGCAGTTATTCGTTGTACATCAACAATCACATCATTTAATGAGGTCATGCCTAAATCTGGTAAACCGTATGAAGCATTTGCAACACCGCCACCTGATAAATAAATAGCTTGATGACCTAATTGTTTTGCCATCATGGCGCAATATGCATTGATAGTGCCTACAATTTGAAGTGGTGCATTAGCTTTTAATGCTTGTCTAAATTTTAATCCTGCTGACATTTTAATCTCCGCTGTCTTTATATCTTTTATATTCTGTTTAATTTTAAATTTTATTTATTAAGCTGGTACGGTTTCTAAATTAAATCGTGATTTAATATTTGCACCCGATGCGCCTATATGTCTTTTCATTAATAGCTCAGCTAACTCACCATCTTTACTTTCAATGGCATTTATTATCGCAAAATGCTCATCAAACGCTTTAGATACTCGAGGTCCATTCATGCCCATTTGTACTCGAAACATACGGATCAACTGATAAAGTTCATTACATAACAAATGAATTAAGTGACTATTTTTACTGCCTTTGATAATCCGATAGTGAAAATCTAGGTCGCCTTCTTCTTGATAGTAAGACTCACCTTGTTTCACTTTTTGAGTAGACAAATGCTGATTGAGCAATGCTTTTACTTCATTGATCTCAGTCATCGTCATATTTTCAGCAGCAAGCCTACAAGCTAAACCTTCAAGTGCCGTTCTTACTTGATATACTTCAAGTAGCTTATCTGGAGTTAATGCAACTACACGACACCCGATGTTGGCTTTACGTTCAACAAGGTGACAACTTTCTAGACGATTTAATGCTTCACGTAAGGTTGCACGGCTAACACCATGATGTTTAGCTAATTCTGCTTCAGATATTTTGCTACCTTGCGCAATATCACCTTCAACAATCGCTTGACGAATGTCGACAAAAACTTGATCTGATGCGGTTTTTATTGTGTTTATAACTTCCAACTGACACCTTTTGTCGACAATAACTTGCATTAACTATAGTCACAGAGGCATTTTAGTCAAGTTACAACAGAATGGATTGTCGACAATTAATTCTAAAAATAATAAATAGTGTAACCTGAGCGTTACATGGTGATTAATGTGTCGACAATGAAAGCTTGGTAGGTGAATATTTACAATTCAAATTAAATAATTATTTTAACGTTTTACAGCCAACCATATCTTCCCAAAACCAAATTCATCACTTCATTATTAAATGATGGTTGATTTGTATTTGTAAGAATGACAATACCATATGCATCTTTATGACCTAATAAAGATTTTTGTAAATCAATTACAACTTTTGCCAAGTCTTCAGAGGTTGTCCATAAACCAGCTGCGGCTTATTCTGGATATATATGATAATTACCATCAACAGCCTCATCTAGATCTATATGTCCAGAGGCTAGTTGTGCAGTTAGTTTACCTGTAACTGGTTGTTGGTAAGTACTATTGCTCATTTCCAATATTGAAAAAATATTCTTATGCATTAAAGCTTCAAAATCATTGCCAGTTACATCAACTAACACTTGCTGTAACACGCTATACCCACCACCTGAATATTTGTATTCCTTGCCTGGTGGTGTTTTTACTTCTATTGGTGAATAATTCACATTCTTTAAACCAAATAAACGCTGAAAATAACGTGAACCATCAAGCACTTCAATCAAGGAAGGGATTTCTTCCTTGCTGTTATAACCAGCAAAGCCATGCACTGATAAACCACTAGTATGATTTAATAATTGCTTTACTAACACTGAACTGCTATCAGACTGATAATTGCTAGGAATTTCCCAGCTTTTTAAATATTTATTAACGGGTTGATTAATATTAATAAAGTTATTTTTGGAAAGTTTTAAGGTCGCCATGGCAGTAATAGGTTTGCTAATTGAAGCAGCTTGAAACATAGTTTGCTTATTAACTTTTATTTGTGTATTTGCATCTTTAATACCGTAAGATTGACTCCAGAATATTTTCCTATCTTTTACAACTGAAATACTCGCACCTGGTACTTCATATTGCTTCATTAGCTGATTAATTGTGGTATCTATGTATTTAACATTACGAAGTATTGAAGCTTGCTTTGTTTTCTCAGCCATACCATGTGCTAAAGCTTTATGCGTAAAACATAAAGCAATTATAAAAATTAGCCAATTCATTTATAAAATTCCTTCTTTAATAAATTTTAATAATCAATTTCTTAACCAAAAAACCAATAACACACGCCTATTGCGGTAACGATACCTGCTAAATCCGCGATTAAGCCACACGCTACCGCATGGCGTGTATGTTTAATGCCAACCGCACCAAAATAAACGGCTAAGACATAAAATGTGGTTTCTGTAGAGCCTTGTATGGTTGAAGCTAAACGTCCTGCAAATGAATCTGCCCCGTGGGTATTCATAGTCTCTAACATCATGGCTCTTGCTCCAGAGCCACTTAATGGTTTCATAAAAGCTGTAGGCATGGCATCTACAAAACGGGTATCACCATTAAATATAATTACAATTTGGCGCATCCAATCTAGTACGATATCTAACGCGCCACTGGCACGGAAAACGCCTATGGCGCATAACATTGCCAGTAGATATGGAATTAAAGATATTGAGAATTCAAAACCTTGTTTAGCCCCCTCAATAAATAACTCATATACATTATGTTTTTTATAAAAAGCCCAAGATAAACACAATAAAACAAAGCTAAAAATTAAAAAGTTACTCAATACTGCTGATTGATGACTTAATACATCAGTTGCTAATGTAGAGAAATAAACAATCAAGCTGCCTAAAACAGCAAATAACCCGCCTAAATAAGCCATCACAACTAAGTTAGTTAATTTTATTTTTTGTACCCAAGCAACAGTCATTAAACCGACAATGGTAGAGCTAAATGTGGCAATTAAAATAGGTATAAATATATCAGTTGGACTTGCAGCTCCTTGCTGTGCACGGTAAACAAATACGGCAATCGGAAATAAAGTCACTGAGCTGGTATTAAGTACTAAAAATAAAATTTGCGCATTGCTAGCGGTATCTTTTTTTGGATTAATAATTTGTAAGTCATGCATGGCTTTTATACCAAGGGGTGTTGCTGCATTATCAAGCCCTAAAAGATTAGCGCTTAAATTCATAGTAATAGAACCAAAAGCAGGATGATTCTTAGGTACTTCTGGCATTAATTTACTAAATAAAGGAGATAGGCCTTTTGCCAATGTATCTACCATGCCCGCTTTTTCAGCAATTTTCATAATACCAAGCCAAAAACATAAAGCGCCTATTAGTCCTATGGCGATATCAACAGACACCTTACCCATTTTAAATAATGCATCAACCATACGCTCAAACACTAAACCATCACCACCTATCCATGTAGCCATAGCAGAAAAAAAAGCGATGATGAAAAAAGATAACCATATTCGGTTGAGCATAATGAGACCAAGGATTGTTATTATTAATTTTAAATATCAGTTTACTAAAGCTTTATCTTAATCAAAACACTTAAATATCGCTAATACGTTATCTATATTAAATAAAAACAATGTAAATCGCTCAACGTAAAGCTCGAGCATGGTATTATTACGCAAAATTAAGATTTAAAGTTCAGTTGAGGTTGATGTGAATCAAAATACCTATATTCCACAAGCATTTATTGATGATGTAAAAAGCTATATTCCTGAACATCTTTGCATAGATGATTACATTGCTAAATGTAAACAACCTCTACGCCGCTCTATTCGTGTTAATACCCTTAAAATGTCTATTGAAAGATTTAAAAGTATTGCAGAATCAAAAAACTGGAAACTAGATCCTGTACCTTGGTGTAAAGAAGGGTTTTGGTTATCGCGTCCAATTGACGAAGAACAGAATTTATCTATCGGCAATACCGACTTACATTTAAGCGGTGCAATATATGTGCAAGAAGCAAGCTCAATGTTACCACCTACTGCTTTATTAGAAAATGGGGAGTTTAATGCTGCTATCGCATTAGATATGGCTTCGGCACCAGGTTCTAAAACATCTCAAATTGCCGGATATATGAAAGGCGATGGCATTTTAGTTGCCAATGAATTTTCATCTTCGCGTCTTAAAGTATTAAGTGCCAATATAAAACGGTTAGGTATTGCTAATGTCGCATTATCTCATTTTGATGCTGCTATATTTGGCCCATATATGAACGAATGTTTTGATTCAATATTATTAGATGCACCATGCTCTGGTGAAGGTACCGTTAGAAAGGATGCCGATGCACTTAAAAATTGGTCACTAGAATCAAATATAGAAATTGCTAATGTACAAAAGCAACTTATTGAAAGTGCTTTTTATGCGTTAAAAACGGGCGGTACATTAGTTTATTCAACTTGTACTTTAACGCCAATTGAAAACCAAGCGGTTTGTGAACATGTTTTATCACTGTTTAAAGGTTTAATTGAAGTCGTGCCACTTGATCACTTATTTGAAGGCGCACAACAAGCAATAACACCAGAAGGTTATTTACATATTTGGCCGCAAACTTTCGATTGTGAAGGTTTTTTTATCGCTAAATTTAAGAAAATAGCACATCAAGCCCCTAAAGAGCTCAAAGTTAAAAAAGGGGGTTTCCCTTTTTCTGAATTTGATAATAAATCTGAACAGGCTTTTTATAACAGCCTTAATAAACAATTTGGTATTAAATCATTGCCTGGTACTTTAATGCAAAGAGATAAAGAGCTATGGCTATTTCCTCAAGCTTTCAGTGAAATTGCAAATAAGATTAAATATGCGCGTATAGGTATTAATATTGGTACATTGCATAAAAATGGTGTGCGCTTAAATCATGAATTTGCAACTTGCTTTGGTGATTTGGCCACTAAAAACACCTTTGAACTATCAGATCTACAGGCAAATGATTACTTTGGCGGTAAAGATATCAAATTAGAACAATTATCTACTGAAAAAGGTGAGTTGTTATTAACCTTATGCGGCACAAGTGTTGGTTTAGGTAAGTGGATGAAGAATAAAATAAAGAATAGCTTACCCCGTGATCTGGTAAGGGATAACCAGTTAATAACTTGGGGTAAAGCTATTAAATAGTTGTGAACATAATTTAAGTTAATTTTTAATAACTTTTTAAAGCCTTAATAATAAAGAAAATATTTTTCATTAAAATATTTTCTTTTTGAGATTTTGTTAACTACACTTATTAGTACTTTCACTTCTCCCGAAACGAATGTGAAATTATTTTTAAGTTACGCACGGCTCGATTGAGCCAATCCCCTAAGCCCAAAGCAAATATATTCGCTTTGGGCCTTTTTTATCCAGTTTCAAAACCTGAACTGATAAACTTAACTAAATCTCATAGTAAAACATGTAAAAATACCCTTTTAAGCTTTTTTACAGCTCAAAGTCCGTAATTTCACCATTGCCATGCAAAATCTGATAACTGGCTAACTTGCCTTGATCCAATTTTATAAGGCTTATACCAGATAAACTCATTAAATGTTTTTTATCATTATGTGCCACAGGATGTCTTGATACTTTCATTTGCCAACGTTTGGTAAAGAAATTTAATGGGCTTTTAGCGCCATAAAACCAAGTATCTAATGTATCTAATACAGCAAGCAGTTTTGTAGGAAATTCATTCTTAATACCACTGGCTGTGAGTTGCCAAATTCGGTTATCTCTTTGACTAAATCGTGCTTGTACGGAATAACAAAATGAATAATGAACGTCACCAGAGAGTATTAATGTTTCAACAGGTGTATCTGCACGCCTAAAGGTATTCATAAGCTTTCTTGCCGCACCTTCATGAGCCATCCAGTTTTCAACATCTACTAATAAAGGGTGACCACATATATTAAACAGAGATTGAATAGCTTCAATTGATTTAACACCAAAAACAGGAGCCGGAGACATTAATATCACCCCCTCTTCTCCTATGAGGTTTTGCTCTAAGTGCGTTAACTGTTCCCAATCTAATAAACCGGAAGGCTCATCAAAATTATGCTCATTACGCCACCTGTGCGTTCTTGTATCTAGTACAACTAATTTAGGTTCACACGGGACTTCAAAATGCCAATATGAAAAGTTAAATATTTCTTTATCTAAATTCTCAAAATGCCACTGTTTTTCAATTTTTGAATCAAGCATTAAGTCTTTAAAAAAGCCTGACTTTTTGCCAGCGTCATTACCCCAACCTTGAAAAATCCAATAACTAATTAAGCCATTTGCAACTATACGTCTGCTCACTGGGTCTTGATAGACATTTTGCTCCCAATTTGCTGTTAAGTTCCAATCATCAGTCACATCATGATCGTCAAACATCATTAAACAACTCATATTGGCATAGAGTCGTTGGCTATGATGTAAACCAGCCACAAATTTTAGTAGCGCGGATTTTTCATCGTCAAAGCATTTTTGAATTTTTGCTTCACTGCTTGTAAATGTTAATAAATCTATATTGATGCATTGCCATGCTTGTTTGCTATAACACAGTAAATACATAGCGACAAATTCTTCAAAACCTATTAAATGGTTTTCTGACTTCGCACTGGTGAAATGCTCTAAATCTTTTTTAAACCAGTAGCCTAAAGTGCGTTTGGATCTATCTTGCCAAGCTGTAACTGGCAATTTTTGTGCTCTTTGGTACAACTGCTCATTGATATCATCTGGTAAATCAATATTAAGTGATATTTCTTTGAATATACCTAAAGTATCTATCAGCTGATAAATTGCTTGTAACGTCACACCAGCGACATCATCTGCATAAACTTGGTCACCAGATAACAATAAAAGCTGAGCGCCTATTTCCCCTTGATTTCGTTGTGTGTCTTGATAGTTATCCGCACTAATTAATGCGTCTTCACTTGGATGATGTGGATTTCTACAAGAACCATGTAATAAACTGTCTATTTTGTTAGGAACTACAAACGCAGGTAAATTACAGCCATCATAACAAAACATGCTTAAATCAATTTTCTCACTGGTATTTAGCTGATATTTAATTAATTCGTCAGTTGGAAAAGGCGTTTCTTTTGCAGTAATATGAATTAAGCGAACAAACAAATGTTCACCTAATTGCAGTATATCTTCTTTGGTTTCATGTTGTTGGTTGACCAAGCTAATATCACACGCATTTGCGTTGGAAGTGGCCAACCAAATACAAACTGTCTCAGGCGTTGCAAGCCTCACCATTGGCCCTGCAATTAAAAATGGCAGCATGTATATTTACTATTCCTCTATTATTGTTATTTTTTTATATTAAATAAATTGTAAAAGTTTTCGGTTGTTTGTTTTGCAAGTTCATCGTAACTGACACCTTTTAGCTCTGCAATATAATAAGCGAGATCTTGAACATATGCAGGTTGATTTGTTTTGCCTCTGTAAGGCACTGGCGCTAAATAAGGAGAGTCGGTTTCAATTAATAAACGATCAAGAGGGATTTTTTTCACAACTTCTTTGAGTTCTACTGCATTTTTAAATGTCACTATACCTGAAATCGAAATATATAAACCAAGTTCAAGCGCTTGCTCTGCCATTTCCCAATTCTCAGTAAAGCAATGTAAAACCCCCTTTACCTGACCTTCGCCGTGCTCACGTAATAAGCTAATGGTATCTTCTCTGGCGTCACGCGTATGAACAATTAATGGTTTATCTAATTGTCTGGCAACTTCGATGTGACCAATAAAAGAGTCTATTTGAACTTGTTTTGAGTCTTCAGAATAGTAATAATCTAAACCTGTCTCACCAATTGCCACTACTTTTTTATGATCAGCTAAAGCTAATAATTCAGATTTATCTAGGGCATCTTTTTGATCTAACGGATGAATACCGCAAGATGCTGATACATCATCAAACTCTTCTATTTTTGCTAACATATCAGGAAATTGCGCTAAAGTGACTGATACACACAAAAAATGTTCTACATCTTTCGCTCTGGCATTATCAAGTACTTGCGCTAATGTTAAGTCTAATTTATCAAAATCTAATCGGTCTAAATGGCAATGAGAATCTACAATCACGGTTTTCTACAGCTTTTACATAGTATATGTTCGGTCACCCGAGTGTATCATATCAAGTACCAGTTTTTCGATTTTATCTTTTACATGGGCTTTATCATCTATAAAACTGACACCTACTCCAGGAGGATTAGAGTTTTGACTTCCCTGCCCTGTGATCCAAGCAACTTTACCGGAAACAACATCATCTTCTAAAGCATCTGGTAAAGTGATCCTAAGCGCTAAAGACTCGCCTATTTCATATTGCATATTAGTACGTATAAACAAGCCACCATTTTTTAAAAATGGCATATAGCACTTATATAACTCTCTTAAATCTTCAAAATCTATTAATAACTCTTGCAAAACTTTATCTCTTTTAATTATTTAGTTGTGCCTGCAGCGAAAAAATCAGACGACTTGTTGCTAAAGTTACATTAAGTCCTAAAATTGATTTTCGACTATTTTCAAAATTTCCTAGCAGCTTAATGCATTCTTGATAGTTATTAAATGCGATGTTTTTTTGTATTAAATACTTTTTAATGATAGCAAATAAAAAAATACTAAAAACACTTATATACTCAGGCTTATTCTTTAAAATTTCATTCAAAATCTTTAAATCAATCTGTTGATGTAAGTTTTCAACAGTGATGTATAAGCTATCTAATTGATTTAAATGTCCTTGCTCATGCCAGTTTAATAACATTAAGGGCTGTTGTGCAAATAAAATATGCCATGGTTGGGACACCAAATTAAAATTAGCAAGCCAATCAGTCACCAGTTCTGGTTTATTTATTGTTAAGTTATAGCATAAACAGCGGCTTCGTATAGTTGCACCTAAGCGCATAGGTTCATGTGATACTAACAATAAATACCTCTGATGATTAGGCTCTTCAAGGGTTTTTAACACTGCATTTTGTGCCGCTACAGTCATTAACTCGGCATTATGAATTACTACAACTTTATTAGCATTTTGCCCAGCCGATGATTGAACAAACTGTGCTACCTTACGGATTTCATCAATGCCTATGGTTTTATTATCTTGCCCTATAATAAGTTTGTCTGGATGTGTACCTGCTTGCTGCAACTGACATGACTTACATTGCCCACAAGATTGTAAGTGATTAGATGAAGCATTACACAAGATACTTTGCGCAATATCTTGCGCAAATTCAGCTTTACCTATGCCCGCCTGTCCACTCAATAAAATACCATGATGTAGTTTATTTACAGAATAAGCTGTTTCGAGTGGTTGTTTAAACTCACTCAGCCATGGGTATATCATTTATTAGCTTCTGTTTTAAAGAAATCATCCAATACAGCAGTAATATTTTTATGAACTGATTCAATATCTTGACTTGCATCTACTGTTTTAATTGAATCATCACTATTTGCAATTTCTAAATACTTTGCTCTTGTTCTTTGAAAGAAAGATAACTGTTCTTGTTCTATTCTGTCTAGTTCACCACGTTTTGCAGCACGCGCTAATCCTATCTTAGGATCTAAGTCTAGATATATTGTTAAGTCAGGTTTTAAATTTTTTAAAACAATATTTGATAACGCACTTAATGTTTCATTAGCAATTTGTCTACCACCGCCTTGATAAGCTTGTGAAGATAAATCATGTCTATCAGCTAATACCCAAGTATTGTTCTCGAGTGCCGGTAAAATAATATTAGTCACTAACTGTGCTCTTGCTGCATACATTATCAGAAGCTCAGCTTCAGCACTCATTGTCTCTTTATGTTCCGCTTTTACTAATTCTCTCAACGATTCAGCTAATGGTGTGCCGCCTGGCTCTCTTACGTCTATATAAGAGACATTTTTTTGATGAAAGTAATTTTGACATAATGCAATTGCAGTTGATTTTCCTGCACCTTCAAGGCCTTCGATCACAATAAATTTAGCTGTCATTACTTACCTTTTTCTTTAATTGATATTTTCTTACCGCTTTATTATGTTGCGATAGGTTTTCTGAAAATTGGTGACTACCATCACCTTTTGCTACAAAATAATAATAATTAGACGACTCTGGTGACAAAGCAGCTTGTATTGCTGCATATGATGGCATCGCAATAGGTGTTGGTGGTAGCGCTTTAATTCTATAAGTATTATATGGCGTATATTGCTTTAAATGTGCACGTGTTAAATCGCCATCAAACTGGTCCTTTAGTCCATAAATAACGGTTGGATCTGTTTGTAAACGCATCTTTTTATTTAAACGATTAATAAAAACCGATGCGATTAAAGGCCTTTCGCTTGCTTTAGCGGTTTCTTTTTCAATTATAGACGCCATAATCAAGGCTTCATACGCATTGGCATAAGGTAAATTTTGCTCTCTTTTGTGCCATAATTCATCAAGCGAAATTTTCATTGCACTGTGTGATCTTTGTAATAAAGATAAGTCTGTATCACCCGCTTGATAAAAGTATGTATCAGGAAATAGCCAACCTTCAGTATTTGCATGTTTGATATTAAGCGCATCAACATAAAAGCTATCTTTGCCCTGTTGCATTACTTTTTTAATATAAGGTAAATTTGAGATTTTTTTTAATACTTGAGAAAAACTCTCACCATCAATAATGCTAAAGCTGAATAAATGCACTTGAGAGTTATTTATTTTTTTAACATTATCTAGTAATGAGTCTGTTGTAAGTTGATAAACACCCGCTTTAATATCTGTTAGTGTCGGATCTAACTTAGCTAAAATCCTTAAAGACCAGCAATTATCAGTCAACTTGTCTGCTTGGAATTGTTTACACAAAGTTGTTAAACCTGTACCAGATTTTACTTCAAATAAAATAGGCTCTTTTAAATTAAGCGCTTTGGTTTGTAACAGCTGTATATTAGAATAAACATATGAAGCTATAATCCCGAGAATTATAGCCATTGATAATAAAATTAATTTAATACTTTTCATCATAATATTCTAAATACGATCAAATTAGCTTCGTATCAACGAACATGTCCTTTTGTAATATAAGTGCTAATTCTAAATCAAAATGTGTCTTTTGTATTGATTTAATCGGCACTAATCCCATTAAACTATTACAGCAAAATACTGCGTGAGCTGTTTTTATTTCATCTAACGTAATTTGAGATTCAATAAGTGCGATTTTTGATGACAGATATTCTCGATAAACACCTTTAATACCTGCTTGATCTAATTTAGGTGTATGCCACTGGCCATCGATATAACAAATTAAATTAGCAATTGAAGTTTCAATTACATTATCATTTAAATCAAGTACGATAGCTTCCGACCAAGATTTTTCGCTTAACTCCTGCTTTATCAACACTTGCTCTAACCTATTTAGCGTTTTCATTCCCGCTAAAAGCGGTTGTAAACCTAATTTGATACTAGACACCTCAAGCGATATGCCTTTTATTTTTAGTGCGTCATAATTATTGGGAAAAGGTAAAACGCTGAGAATTTGAACAGGGTTTTGCACTTCGGGTAAGCCATAACCGCGACCACCTGAACCTCGCGTAATCATTATTTTTAAAACGACACATTTTTGATTTAAACACAGTTGTTTAATTGACGCTTCTAATGCGATAAAGTCAATTTCAGGAAACCCTAGACGCTTTTGACATTCAATAAGTCTTTGCTTGTGAAAATGCCAATGTTCAACGGTTTCATTTACGACTTTAGCCGTCGTGAAAAAACCATCCCCATAACTCAACCCTCTATCTGATAATGGGATTGAATTTGAAGTATCATTATTTATTATTGTTTTATAGGTATTATTTTTTGTCATAAACATCGATATACAAAAAAGCCTGACATAAGCCAGGCTTTTATAAAATCTCTCTGGTGAGGGAATTATACCCTCAGAGACGATTTTTGTTTATATTTTTTTGAAAAGCAATGAACCGTTTGTACCACCAAAACCAAATGAATTACATAAAGTAAAATCTAGTTTAGCATCACGCGCAGTAAAAGGTACATAATCCAGATCGCACCCTTCATCTGGGTTATCTAAATTAATTGTTGGTGTAACTTTTTGATTCTCTAAAGCAAGAATACAAATAATTGATTCTACAGAGCCTGCAGCACCTAATAAATGACCCATCATAGATTTAGATGAACTGACCATAACGTCTTTAGCTGCATCACCAAATACTGATTTTATTGCTGCTGTTTCAGCTTTATCTCCGGCATTTGTAGAAGTACCGTGTGCATTAATATAACCAACTTGATCAGCGTTAACTTTGGCATCATTTAATGCATTTATCATAGCTCTCGCACCTCCAGAACCATTTTCAGGAGGAGAGGTCATATGATATGCATCACCACTCATGCCAAAACCAGATAGTTCAGCATAAATTTTAGCACCACGTGCTTTAGCTTGTTCATATTCTTCAAGAACGATTACGCCCGAACCATCAGATAATACAAAACCATCACGCTCTCTATCCCATGGACGTGAAGCCGCGGCAGGATCATCATTACGAGTTGATAATGCACGAGCCGCATTAAATCCGCTCATTCCGATTGGCGTACACGCACGTTCTGCACCACCGGCAACCATAGCATCAGCATCACCATAAGCAATCATACGCGCCGCATGACCAATATTATGCAGACCTGTAGTACATGCAGTTGCAATAGAGATATTTGGACCACGTAATCCATGCATAATAGATAGGTGACCAGAAATCATATTGATAATTGTTGCAGGTACATAAAATGGCGATAATTTTCTAGGACCACTTTTAAGCATTTTCATGTGGTTTTCTTCAATAAGGCCTAAACCACCAATACCCGCACCAACAGCAACCCCAATTCGGTCTGCATTTTCTTCAGTTACTTCTAAGCCTGAGTCTTTTAAGGCTTGTATACCCGCAGCAACACCATATTGAATGAATAAATCCATTTTTTTGGCATCTTTTTTAGGCATAAATTGTGTAACATCAAAATCTTTTATGTTACCAGCAAACTTAGTTCCAAAGTCTGACGTGTCGAAGTGAGTTATGATATTAATACCACTGTCACCATTTAATAAACCTTGCCAAGTAGATGCTACATCGTTACCTAACGGTGTTAACATACCTAAACCAGTTACTACAACTCGACGTTTAGCCACAGAATCCTCCGGGGGATAATTTAAATATTGGGGGGTTTAAATTTGATTAAATAATAATTTTTGTAAAAACAATTATTTAATTAACTTGGATAAAAAGTGATAGATACAATAAGGGCAGCTAACGCTGCCCTTAGAATCAACAAATTTGATTATTCAGTGTGAGCTTGAACGTAATCAATTGCAGATTGAACTGTAGTGATTTTTTCAGCTTCTTCATCAGGGATCTCAGTATCAAACTCTTCTTCAAGAGCCATTACTAGTTCAACTGTATCTAAAGAATCAGCACCTAAATCATCAACAAATGAAGCTTCGTTTTTTACTTCCTCTTCTTTAACACCTAACTGCTCAATTACAATTTTTTTTACGCGTTCTTGGATATCGCTCATTCTTCTTTCCTTTATTAAAAAACGCCACTGCGTTATTTTTCAGATTGTGGCGTAGTTTACGTTGCTAAAATCTCTGATTCAAGTATTTGCTTCGACTTTTTTTCTGGTCGAACCTGTTAAATCAGAATCTAATAGTTTATCGCTTATTTTAACAGCAATTTCAAGTGATTTTACTGCTAAATACAAATAAAATGTAACAACTTGTACCTAAAACGTCACAACTTATTTCTATAATCTCTGAAACTTAAATATATATTAAATGAAATTCATCCAATTTTTATTAAGTTCTAAATCATATACATACCACCATTTACATGAATAGTCTCACCATTCACGTATGCAGCAGCATCTGAAGCTAAATAAGTTACAGCTGCAGCAATTTCATCAGGATTACCTAAACGACCTGCAGGTACATTTGCAAGTGTTGCAGCTTTTTGATCTTCGGTTAACTCATCAGTCATATCAGTTTGAATAAAGCCTGGTGCAACGACATTTACTGTAATACCACGAGATGCAACTTCACGCGCCATAGATTTAGAAAAACCAATTACGCCTGCTTTAGCTGCAGCATAATTTGCTTGTCCAGCATTACCCATAGTACCCACAACTGACCCTATATTGATGATACGACCAGCGCGTTTTTTCATCATAGGACGTAAAACAGCTTTTGAAAGACGGAAAATAGAACTTAAGTTCGTATCTATAATGTCATCCCATTCTTGAACTTTCATACGCATTAATAAGTTATCGCGTGTGATACCCGCATTATTAACTAATACATCTAAATCGCCTAAATCAGCTTTGATAGCAGCTAATGTATCTTTAATAGAATCAGCGTCAGTTACATTCAAAGCATAACCTTTACCTGCTTCACCTAGATATTCACTGATCTTAGCGGCACCAGATTCACTTGTCGCTGTACCTGCAACAGTTGCACCTTGAGCAACAAGCATTTGTACGATTGATTTACCAATTCCACGGCTTGCGCCAGTTACTAAGATAACCTTACCGGTTAAAGAAAATAAATTACTCATATTTTTAAACTCTTTCTTATTAAAATGCTAATGCTTTTTCGAATGATGCGACATCATTAACTGATGCACATGAAACTGATTTATCAATGCGTTTTGCTAAACCTGATAATACTTTACCTGGACCAAATTCATAAGTCGTAGTAATGCCGTCTTTTGCGAACATTTGAACTGTTTCAGTCCATCTGACTGGACAGTATAATTGACGCACAAGAGCATCTTTAATCGCTTGTTCAGCTGTTTCAACTTTAACATCAACATTATTGAGCACTGATACTTCAGGTGTATTAAATGTTAAAGCGTTTAAATCTTTTGCTAATTTTTCAGCTGCTGGTTTCATTAATGCACAATGAGATGGCACACTCACAGCTAATGGTAATACACGTTTTGCACCCGCTTCTTTACATGCAATAGATGCACGTTCAACAGCATCTTTACTCCCTGCGATCACAACTTGACCAGGGGAGTTAAAGTTAACAGCGGAAACAACTTCACCATTTTCACTTTGCTTGCAAGATTCAATCACTGCTTCATCAGCTAAACCAATCACAGCTGCCATTGAACCCGTTCCAGCTGGCACGGCTTCTTGCATATAAACGCCACGTTTTTCAACAAGTTTTACCGCATCAGCTAATGAAACAACGCCCGCACATACCAGCGCAGAGTATTCACCTAAACTATGACCAGCTAATACATCAGGTTTTTGACCGTTTTGTGCTAACCAATGTCGGTAGATAGCAACACTTGCAGTTAATAATGCAGGTTGTGTTCTATGTGTTTCATTTAACTTTTCACTTGGACCATTTAAAACTAAGTCTGTTAAGTCATAACCTAAAGCTAGTGAAGCTTCATCAAATGTTGTTTTAACTTCTTCAGATGTTTCAAGTAACTGGGCTAACATACCAACAGATTGAGACCCTTGTCCCGGAAATAATATCGCTAATTTTTCAGACATGTTTTTATCCAATATATCTTGTTATTAATATTTAATACCAATCCCAATAAATATGTGATCAATCTAAATGGCCTAAATATACAATTACTGCGTTATTTTCAATCCCAATAGCCAGCTATTGCTCTATCAAACGCCTTGCCCTTGAAAATTTATCCTAATTTATATTAGCCCACTAACTTAATAGAATTGGTATAACTCATACAGAAACCAAGTAGCAATGTTCTTGATATTGCTCTTGTTCAATTAATTTCTGTAACAGTTTTGTTTCTTAAAAATATGACGTTGTTTTGTAAGAGTTAGTGCAATGTTCAATCGCCCTATTATAGAGAGCAGTTTTTCTATATCAGCATTTGGCCATATTTTGTTTGTGATATCTCTCCCGATAGAAAAAATGATTAAATGCATAAATCCCCTATTCGTCTGTATTTATAATCTCTTCGAATTTGTGCCGGATTTTTTCAGGAAGTTGACGTTCAACCTCTCTTACGGCTTCTTCGATTGCAGCTAAAAAGGCTTTTTTGGAAGCATTTCCATGACTTTTCACTACAATACCGCGCAATCCTACCAGACTTGCACCGTTATACTGGTCGGGGTTCACTCTTTTGTAGAGTTTTTTTAATACGGGGAACAATAAAAGTGCTAAAAACTTATTAAATAAGCTTTTGTTTAATGCTTTTGTTAGTTTATGAACGATTAGTTTTGCAATACCCTCACATGTTTTTAATGCAACATTTCCAGTAAAACCATCACATACAATGACATCGGCTTTACCTGTAAAAATATCATTACCTTCTGAATAACCAATATAATTAATATGGTCGCTAGATTGTAATAATTTAGCTGCCTCTTTAATGCTATCGTGGCCTTTTATTTCTTCGGCGCCCATATTTAATAGGCTTACTTTTGCATTGGTGATATTTTGAGCTTGCTCAGCAACCACTGAACCCATAACGGCAAATTGAAATAATACATCACTATCACAGGCAACATTCGCGCCTAAATCTAGTAAATAAACAGGTCTTGGGGTTTGAGTCGGTACCGTAGATATCAAAGCAGGACGCTTAACGCCTGGTAGCATTTTTAAAACGTAATGTGCCATTGCTAATAAAGCACCGGTATTACCCGCTGTTACACAAGCTTGTGCTCTACCTGATTTAACTAGATCAAGAGATACTCTCATGGAAGAGTCTTTTTTATTACGTAAAGCAAATGAGGGTAAATCATGATTATTCACAACTTCGGAACAATGTTCGATTTGAATTCTTGGGTGTGTTAAGGCTTCTAGTTTTTTAAGTTCGCAGCGAATTTGACGTTCATTACCGCATAAGATCAAAGTGAGATGATCTATTAACTTGACTGCTTCTACGGCAGCTGGAAGAGATGAACGGGGGCCGTAATCGCCCCCCATTATATCTAACGCTATGGTTAGATTATTAGACATAAAATAGTTTCCGTTAAGAAATTACTTTAACGCCTTTGTAATAACCATCTGCAGTTACGTGGTGGCGACGGTGAGTCTCACCTGATACTGCGTCAACTGTTAAAGTTGGGTTACTGATCGCGTCATGAGAGCGGCGCATGCCACGTCTAGAACGAGATTTCTTACTTTTTTGTACTGCCATAAGTCTTCTCCTAAGAATTTTTCTTAAGTTGTTTCAAAATATCAAATGGATTTGGTTTGTCATCTTCTTCATCAATTTCTCCAAAGCTTTGAGCTTCTTCAGAATAATGACAAGATGTCTCATCATGTTTAGGCACTATTGGAATCATTAATATTAATTCATCTTCAAGAAGACTATAAATATCAATTTCTCCATCTTCGTCAAGCTCAACCGGTTCATACCGCTCAGGCAAGTCTTCAGACTCAGCACCCATTTTAATCGGAGAATAAGCAAAGCTCATTTCCAAATCCAACCCTAAATCGTCATTACATCGCTGACACAATATCAAAGCTTTAGTTTTAACGTTACCGCTAATAACAACCAAACCTTGATGGTCTTCTTTGCAATGAATTTTTACCTCTATCTGTCCAACTAATGCCTTTAAAGCTTTTCCTAAACGAGAAAACTCAGTTTGCTCAATAAAACCATCATAAGATAGTTCATGTTGTGCAGATTTTGCAGGATTAATTTTTACAGGAATTTTTACCTTTTGCATAGGGGCAGCATCTTATAGATAGTTAACTGTATAGTCAAAATAAAAATGATACTTTCCTTTGCATTTCGTCTGTTAGCGACATATTCTGCTAAAAAAGTAATCGGATTAAATAAATAATGACTCCAAAGCTTATTTTAGCCTCTACATCACCCTTTCGTAAGAGCCTTTTAGAAAAATTTAATATTAATTTTTCTGTCGCATCTCCAAATATTGATGAAACGCCTTATCACAATGAAACCGCTTGCTCACTTGTTGAACGGCTTTCAATCGAAAAATCAAAAGTTCTAAAACAGCAATTTGATTCTGGTATTGTGATCGGTTCAGATCAAGTCGCTTTATTTGATAATAAAATACTAGGTAAGCCTCACTCTAAAGAAAAAGCAATTGAGCAGTTATCAAGTTTCAGTGGACAAAAAGTCACTTTTTTAACCGGCCTTGCACTTTATAATGTAACAACAAATGAAACTGTAAGCACAGTTGAACAATATCAAGTGCAATTTAGAGACTTAACAGCTAAGCAAATTGATACATATTTAGATATTGAACAACCTTACAATTGTGCAGGAAGTTTTAAAAGTGAAGGCTTAGGAATTTGTCTATTTGAACGATTTATAGGGGATGATCCAAATTCTTTAGTGGGATTACCTTTAATTGCATTAAATAGATTATTGTTACAATGGGATATCGATATTTTAGACCATCAAAAATAAAACTCCTTCTAAGGAGTTTTATTAGAAAATCGCTTTTCGAAAAAACAAACCATAAAAATGATGTAAAATAAACTGAGCTTTAGGACCCTGTAAATAGCTTCAGTTTATTTTCCTCGCAAAAGCCCTCATAAAAATTTTATAACAAATATTGCTCTAATTGTGAAAAGCCATCCACAATTGCGACAGGTTCATATGTAGCTAGCTCATCACGTTCACCAACGCCAAATGTAACACCTATACTATCCATACCTATATTTTGTGCCATTTCAAGGTCAAGTGTGCTATCTCCGATCATAACAGCCTCAGCAACAGCTAATTGTGTATGGGCTAATATTTGGGATAACATTTGTGGAGAAGGTTTAGATTGCGCTTCATCGGCACTTTGCGTAAAAACAAAATAGTCCGTTAACCCTGTCAAAGATAATAACCTATCTATCCCTTGTCTGCTTTTACCTGTGGCTATCGCTAATTGACAACCATTATATTGCAATTTTTTAAATAAAGCCTCTACCCCATCAAATAAAGGTGTATCAGTGCTATCTTCATTTACAAATTGTTTTTTATATTCCTGCATCAGCGTTTGATGAAGCGCTTTATGATCAGGAAACAGCTTATCCATTACGACCGGCAAACTTAATCCGATAATCCTTTTAGCTTTACCATCACTCGGTACTGGTACCAGATGTATTCGGGCAGCAGATTGTAAAGATGAAACAATACGTGCAATGGAGTCCATTACAGTACCGTCCCAATCAAAAATAACGAGTTTATATTTCATTATCTGTTTTTCTTTTATTCACTTCTTGTTTTAATATTCTAATTGTTTTAATTAATACATTATCAAGAGGCGCCTCTACTGTTAATCTTTCTTCAGTAATAGGATGTGTAAAAGTGAGATCATGAGCATGCAAAAATAAGCGATTTAATCCTTTTTCACGCATATAAGCGTCAAACCCTTCATCACCGTACTTATCATCACCCGCAATAGGATGACCAGCGCATTGTGTATGTACACGAATTTGATGTGTTCTACCCGTAACTGGAGATGCCTGTACTAAAGTACATTCAGTAAACCTTTGTAATACTTTAAAACGCGTATGAGATGCTTTACCTTCTTCTTCATCAACACGTACTATTCGCTCACCTGATTTTAAGGTGTTTTTTCTAAGGGCTGCTGTCACATTTTTAACTTTAGTTTTCCAACTGCCATCAACAAGCGCCCAATAATTCTTTTCCATGGTTTTTTCTCTAAGTTGTTCATGTAACCCTTTAAGTACTGAACGCTTTTTAGAAATTAATAAACAACCAGAAGTATCTCTATCAAGTCTGTGAACGAGTTCCAACGCACGCTCATCAGGACGTAAACTTCTCATTGCTTCTATCAAACCATAACTTAGGCCACTGCCACCATGAACAGCCATACCTGTTGGCTTGTTGATCACAATAAGGTATTTATCCTCAAAGATAATCGCATTTTCTAAATTAGCTATTTTATCTAAGTTTTTTGGTACAAACTCTTCTTTCTCAGCAATTCTGACCGGGGGAATACGAACATAGTCATCAATTTGCAGTTTATATAATGGTTTTACCCGCTTTTTATTTACACGAACTTCACCTTTGCGCAATATTTTATAAATTGCACTTTTAGGCATGCCTTTTAACTTAGTTAAAAGGAAATTATCAATTCTTTGACCATCATGGTCTTCCGTAATAGTTACAAAAGTAACCTTGCTTCCAATATTTTCTGACGGTTCTGTTTTTTCAGACATTGTATAATCACTGATTTGAGTAATAATTTAGTTGCTAACAGACTAACAATAATGGGATAATCCCAATGTAAATTGCCTGTAAAGCAGGAATTTTGGTGCTTTTTTGCCAAAGCAGATACTGTGCTGCACACTCCGGATAAGCGATCATACAGATTCAAACTCTGTTTTCCAAAGATTTTATAGATATCTGGTTGTCATGTGCCTTTAAATTGCGTTGATGCGAGTAATATATCAACAAGAGATTTAACGCAGCTGCTGCAAAAAGCGAATGTAATGAATATGTCATCTACGCTCAAGAGATCATATCGTTCAGCAAAGATCCCCTAAAAACCGAATAATAAAATTCAGGTTTAGGGTGAATAAAAGTAATTCTTAGGTTAACCCAATCGTGAGATTGCACTATAAGCGAAAGAAAAAAGACTGGACGGATATTGATAAGCTCAGATCAGCGAGAGACTTTAAATAATAAATAGAGTAACAATATGAAACGTATGCTAATCAATGCTACGCAGCAAGAAGAAATGCGCGTAGTACTGGTTGACGGGCAACAACTTTACGATTTAGATATCGAGAGCCCAGGTCACGAACAGAAAAAAGCCAATATTTATAAAGGTAAAATCACACGAGTAGAACCAAGCCTAGAAGCTGCATTTGTAGATTACGGTGCTAACAGACATGGTTTTTTACCACTAAAAGAGATTGCAAGGACTTATTTCCCTAAAGGATATACTTTCAAAGGTCGCCCAAGCATCAAAGAGGTGATTAAAGAAGGTCAGGAAGTTATCGTTCAGGTAGACAAAGAAGAACGTGGTCAAAAAGGTGCTGCTCTAACAACTTTTATCAGTGTTGCAGGTAGTTACTTAGTATTAATGCCTAATAACCCAAGAGCTGGCGGTATTTCTCGTCGTATCGAAGGTGATGAGCGTACTGAATTAAAAGAAAGTTTAAGTCGTTTAGAGTTACCAAAAGGCATGGGACTAATCGTTCGTACTGCTGGTGTTGGTAAATCATTCGAAGAATTAAACCATGATTTAAATTCTTTAATACTGCACTGGAAAGCCATTCAAACTGCTTCTGAAACAGGTCCTGCCCCGTTTTTAATTCATCAAGAAAGCAATGTTATCTTCCGTGCAATCCGTGACTACTTACGCCGTGATATTGGCGAAATCATTATAGATAAAAAATCTGTTTTTGAAGAAGCAAAATCACATATTGAGCGCTTCAGACCTGACTTTATGAGCCGTGTAAAGCTTTATCAAGGTGAAGTGCCTCTTTTTACACATTATCAAGTTGAAAGTCAGATTGAATCAGCTTTCCAACGTGAAGTGAGACTACCTTCAGGTGGTTCAATTGTAATTGATCCTACCGAAGCCCTTACTTCAATCGATATCAACTCCTCTAAAGCAACTAAAGGAAGTGATATTGAAGAAACAGCTTTAAATACTAACTTAGAAGCTGCTGATGAGATTGCACGTCAATTAAGATTACGAGACTTAGGTGGATTAATTGTTATCGATTTTATCGATATGACACCGCCGCGTCATCAACGCGAAGTAGAAAATCGTTTAAAAGATGCAGTACGCCCTGATCGCGCTCGTGTTCAAATAGGCAAAATTTCACGATTTGGTTTACTTGAAATGTCGCGTCAACGTTTGAGACCTTCTCTTGGTGAAGCAAGCCAACATGTATGTCCGCGTTGTAATGGTCAAGGTACAGTGCGCTCAAATGAGTCTTTAGCACTTTCTATCCTTCGCTTAATTGAAGAAGAAGCATTAAAAGACAATACAGCTCAAGTAAATGCGCTTGTGCCTGTTGCCGTAGCCGCTTACTTATTAAATGAAAAACGTAGAAGTGTACGTGCCATTGAAAAGCATCATGATTGTGAAGTGATCATTATTCCAAATCAACATATGGAAACGCCGCAATTTGAAGTACAACGTTTAACAAGTGATAACAGTATAGAAACTGTTAGCTTCAACCAAATTCAAGCGCCTAAAAAGGCAGCACCAGAATTTGTTAAAGCTAAAACAACAGTTAAAGAACAGCCTGCATTACAAAATGTTGTTATTTCTAAAGAAAAAGCACCGGTACAACCAACTGCAGCGTCAACACCTTCTGAACCAGGTTTACTTATGAAATTGGGTAACTGGCTAAAATCTTTATTTAGTCCTGAACCTGAAGTTAAAGAGCCGGAAGTTGTAGCTGAAACTAAACCTCGTAATAAACGTCAATACGATAATAAACGCCGTAATCCGCGTAATCGTAACCAACGAAATAAACAAGGTGATGACAGCGTTAAATCAACAACTGAGAATAAGCGCCCTAATCGCGATAAAAACGATTCTAATGAGAGCCGCGACAATAAGAATAAACGTCGTCATAATCAAAATAATCGTAAACCTTCGCCTAGTGCACAAGCTCAGAATGATAATGCTAAAGCAGAACCAAAAGAGCAACGCGTAAAAGAGCGTCGTCAACGTCGCAATACACGTAAAAAAGTACGTGTACAAGAGCAAACTGAAGTAGCGACAAATACACCTACTGAATTAAATGCTGTTGATGTTAATGCTCAAGTAGATGCAACTGTTGTTGAAACTGCTAAAGTTGAAGCTAAAGATATTAAAGTCAGCCAAAAACCTGTTGCTGCAAATATTAAGGTTGAAGAATCTAAATCTGAGAACAAATCGGATGAAGCTAAACCTGTAGATGCTGAAGTTGAAACAACAAACGAAGATAAAGAGCCTAGAACACGTTCACGTCGTTCACCTCGTCATTTACGTTCTGCAGGTCAACGCCGTCGTAAACCACAAGATCAAGGCGAAAATGCGATAGAACTTGAAACAACTGAAGCACCTGCATTTGTTCCCGTAGCAGATCAAGCAATGGCAGAACAAAGTATTGCTGAAGCTACAGTTGAAAAACCTGTAGTTGAAACGCCTGTAGTTGAAACCCCTGTAGTTGAAACGCCTGTAGTTGAAACGCCTGTAGTTGAAACGCCTGTAGTTGAAACCCCTGTAGTTGAAACACCTGTAGTTGAAACCCCTGTAGTTGAAACCCCTGTAGTTGAAACACCTGTAGTTGAAACCCCTGTAGTTGAAACACCTGTAGTTGAAACGCCTGTAGTTGAAACGCCTGTAGTTGAAACACCTGTTGTTGAAACGCCTGTAGTTGAAACGCCTGTAGTTGAAACGCCTGTAGTTGAAACGCCTGTAGTTGAAACGCCTGTAGTTGAAACGCCTGTAGTTGAAACGCCTGTAGTTGAAACGCCTGTAGTTGAAACGCCTGTAGTTGAGACGCCTGTTGTTGAGACGCCTGCAGTTGAAGCTAAATCGAAAGAACAGGCTACAACGCTTTCTTTTGGTCACGCAACGGCGCCAATGACTACACCAGTATCAATTGAACTTGATACGTCAAGAGAATTACCAAAAGCAATGCCAGATGATTTACGTCCAGCAGTTGCAGTAAGTACTCAAGCGTGTGGTTCAATTGCTCCAGTAGGTCATGCACGTTCTGAAATGACAGTGTGTTAGACATAATAAAATTACCTCATAGTTTGCTATGAGGTAATTTAAATTCTCATAAAAAAAGCTTCAAATTAATTTGAAGCTTTTTTTAACTACATTATTTCAATAATTAATTGTTTTCAGATAAGAACTTCTGTAATTGATCTTTTAAGTTAGGCGGCACACCTTGGATCGTTAATGTATCAGAGTGTTCATTGTAATGGATGCGTTCACCTAAATGTTTACGCTCAAAACTAATGCTTACACCTGCTCCCATTCCTGAGAACTTAACCATGCTAGTTACTGTCTTTTTATCTACAGGAAAGCTCTCTTCTAACTCATAACTTTGCTCTTTATAAAAAGTATCAAAATCTACACCATCACCTTTACTGATTGTTTCTGATAAAGTATCAACTTGCGCGTCAGACCCTGTCGTAACACAGTCACTACAATAATCAAAAACCTGCTTACGTAAATCAGTTTTCTCTTGTTTATCGTACTCTTGTTCACTTAAGTAGTCTTCTACAGCTTCAAGCATGACGGCACTTTGTTGCTTAGCGTCAATACCTTCTTCACAACCTAGAAAATCTAAAAAGAAATCCGCTACTTTTCTACCTGCACGCCCTTTAATAAATGAAATATAACGATTCGACTCTGGATCAGCAGACCATTGTTGTAAATCAATTCTGGCAGCTAATTGCATTTTACTAATGTCTAAATGTCTTGAAGCTGCTAAATCTAATTCGGATGTAATAGAGTAATGATCTTTAATATTGACCATAGCAATTAGCATATAATCAGTTGCAACATATTGATAATGACAAAAAATTAAATAGCCAGTTTCATTAAAAGCATATTTATTTAATTCTTCCTTTAATATTTCCGTTGCTTGCTCCGTCATATTCCAAAAATGTAAATCACCCATGCGGTAACTTTGCATAGCAGTTGCTACCGTACCATTTTTCTCACCGCTAAAGCCACAAAACCCTTTTCCAGGTTTACCGTTATAGGCGTGATGAAGTTGCTCAATAAAAATATTGACCTTATCATTCACTATCATTTCATCATTTCTTAAATGAATTTCAATTTTTTCGTCTTTTTTGTCGACATAATGAACGACTAGCTTTTGAACTTCAGTTGTCATCTTTGTTTTTTGCGCCTCAAATGTTAATATTCAGGGAATTTTTTTTATAGTAGAATTTTTAATGCCAATTCAATCAAAATACACCAATAAAGAAGTAGAAGTTATCATTGATGAACTGATCAATGTACTCTCTTCTCATAATGCACCTGTCGATCTTAGCTTAATGTGTTTAGGTAATGCTATCACGCATATCGTAAAAGAGCATGTTCCTGAGACACAGCGTGCAGAATTAACAAAAAACTTTGCTAATGTGCTAACTCAATCTATAAAATAATAATTATATAGTTTAATTTCTCTATATTAGCTAATTATCGGTAAATAAATGAATCTATCTGCACAAAGTCCATTTTCATCTAAAGCAAGTCAATTATTAAGTTGGGGCCATTGGTTTACATTTGCCAATATTTGCTTAGCTTTAGTTATTAGTCTCGCCTATTTGTTTGCCGATACAAGCCCAGATACAACCATGGGCTCAATATATATGATACTAACTTGGTTAGGCCATGTGGGCTTTATAACCTTCTTAGGATTTGTTTTAACCATTTTTCCTTTAAGTTTAGTTTTCCCCTATCCTAGACATATACGAGGTATGGCAGCCATACTTGCAACCTTTGGCGCATCTTTAATGGCCTTTGATGCTTATGTATTTTATAACTTAGGTTATCATTTAAGTACCTCAGCTTTACCACAGATTATTTCTTTGGTGTGGAACACAATATCGGCCTCCCCTATTATCGCAACTTTTTCAGCGGGCACTTTAGTTTTAACTGTACTTAGCTTTGAATTAATCATCAGTAATTATACTTGGAAACACTTAAATAACTTAAAGAAGCTCACTTTTGGTAAAATTTTCACCGGTATATTATTAACAAGTTTTACTTTAAGTCATACAATACATATTTGGGCAGATGCTAATTTTAAATTTGATATAACAAAGCAAGATAATATTTTACCTTTATCTTATCCCACTACGGCAAAAAGCTTGTTAGCTAAAAATAATTTGCTTGATTTAGAGCTCTATAAACAAGTTAAAACTAAGCAACTTGCCACAACCAATGCAGCATATTTACTACCAACAAATGTCAAACAATGCCCAGAAAAGTTGTTGCCACTTACTGATATTTTAATATTTGAAAATGATGCGCAGCTAGCGCGTTTTTTGCAAACTCAAACTAAACCACTTTCAAAAGTTGATTTGTTCTTGCAGCCAACATCACATGCGGATTCGGTATTTAACTTAATCTATGGCTTGCCTGCATTTTATAAAAAACCGATTCTATCTCAAAAAACAGTGCCCGCCTGGCTGACAAATCAAGGAATTAATGTATCTGGGTTTGAAGACTATGAGTTCATCCCTAAAGATGAAAATGCCGCTATGCGGATCATTGCAGCTAATTCAGATACAAATGTCCGAAATGAAGCGAAACATGTTATTGCTTTTGCATTAGCTTCAGAGCAAAAAATTCCTATTACTGTTAGTTCTGTTTATATCAATGATGCATCACTTGCAGATAATGCTGATTTATTACAGCCAATGGATTTACTTGCGACTGTTTTAGGTCAATACTGGTCATGCGAAACCTTAATAAAACAAACGCTCATAGGTAGGAATATTTATCAAAATCATGACGATTCAGGCATAAATTATACTCAAGGCGTATTTGTTGCTTATAAAAAAGATAAAATAACCTTGATTGAAGCCGATGGATCGTATAAAAATATATCTGCAGCACAAGGTTTTTTACTAGATAATAACTTTGACGTACCATTTTTAGTTGAAAGTATAAAAGAGTTGAAACGCTTTATAGGTAAATAATACAAATAGGGGTGCATATGAAACAACTAAAGTTAAGATATAGACATTTTAGTTTTTCTTTTATTGTTTTATTTGCCTCCCACGCTCTTATTGCAAATACAACCTCTACTAATTTTTATCAGTGTGAAACATCAAAAGGCGTTGTTTTTAGCCAATACCCTTGCTCTAAAGAAGCCAAACTTAAAACCATCTCTACATTTACACCAAGAGAAATACGCGATACAAGCAAAGATGTAAAAACCTTAAATAAACTGCAATACCAGCAACATATCGACCTAGTAGAGTCAAAACTTTCTGCAAGCCAAAATAAAGTGCGCATTTTAAAAAGAACACAAGCAAAAAAACAGATTATTGAGGAACAAAAACTAGAGCGCATGATGTCTAAACAAGACAAAATAAACACTAAAAGGCAAGTTGACAAAGAATTAAAAAATATAAATCACAAATATAATAAACTTGTAAAAGCAGAGGAACTTAAATTAAGCCGTTTGACTAAACAGCTAAAAACCTTAAAAAATAACAAATAAACTCAGTGACACTTCAATTTATATTGCCTTAATATTCTTACAATTTAAAATATAAACACTTAGCCATCATTTTAAGCATAATTTTTAATGTATTTTTTTATCAACAAGTCAAAAACGTTAATATTTATTTTTTTATTATGTAATAGTTTAAATCTTCACGCACTGTCTTTTACAGAGCAAAAACTAGAATTAACTTATCCAATCAATACCGATATTTCTAATTTATGCAAAGTAGCTAGCTCTACAAAAGGCTATTTAGAAAAAGGCAATGCTTATGACCCCAAAGTCATTCATAGTAATGTTTTAGCTGATATAGGTATTACTGCAGAAAAGATCAAATCATCATTATCCTTTATATGTAAAGTCCATAAAGAAGATATAAAAGCAAACCGCCCTTCTAGATTATTAAATACACATTTTATCAATAACAACTTTAAATTTATTAATTGGCAACCCGATACTTTACATGCAAAAAAATTATCTAAAAATAAGAAACTCCTAATCAATTTACCTGAAGATAAAATATTGATGACTAAATACTATATTCATCAAGCCAAAGCCCAGTTAAAAAAATCAAGCTCATACCCATATGCTTTATATCAGTTACCGTTTGATGAAATTCATTTAACTTTAGAGCAAGCTACAAAAATAGATGGACTTACGCGTCTAAAATATACTAAACAAGATATTTTAAAAGGTATCTTAGATAAACCTAAGCAAGCTGAACCTTTAATTTTTTTATCTCGAAAAGATCTTGAGTCATCTTTGATGCAAGGAACTGTTGTTGCAGATTTAAATGGTGATAAAAAAGTATTTAATGTACATAGAAATAACGGTATTCGATACGATAGAAAAGTAAAACCCTATGAGCAAAACCGATACTGGTACTTTAAACAAGTCCAAGGCATTTTGGGATATGGTAAAGATGCCAATAATAAAGTAACCGTTATTCCTGAAGTAACCTTTGCAGGTGATATCTATAAATTAGGTTTAGGCCATTTATTACTAACTCAATTTGATTATAAAGGCCACAGTGAATATAAAATGGCTATTTTAGCGGATACAGGTGGTGCATTCGAAAATAACCTATATCAATTAGATTATTTATCAGGTAGTTATGGTGGTTTCAAAGAATATGCTGATGCTAATCGTCATTTACCTGATTATATTTCAGTATGGTTTATGTTACTAAAATAAGTTTATTAAGTGATTTAACACTAAAAGGAAGATAATAAACTCGTTATCAAAACCCTTTTAGGGTTAAATCAAGGTTTACCAGATAAACAACTATTTACATTAGTATAATACTAGTAGTTTGTCTTATTAATCGTTAGTATCATTCATATAATTAATTTAAATTAACTTGGATAATCATTTAGTGAATATTAATAAGATAGATCTTAATTTATTAGTATATCTTGATACTTTATTGCGTGAGTGTAACGTTACTCGAGCAGCCAATCAGTTAAGTATTACACAACCGGCAATGAGCAACGGATTAAAGAGATTAAGAAACCTACTTAATGACCCCATTTTAGTCCGAACAAGCGATGGTATGGTGCCAACTGAACGTGCTAAAGAGCTGCAACCTGTGATCAGAGGTGTATTACTGACTCTTGAAGAAACGCTTCAACCTAATCGCGATTTTGAGCCAAGTAAAAGTAAACGCGTATTTCGCATTATGGCAAGTGATTATGCAGCAAGTACCCTTGCGCCTAAGTTACTTAACAAACTTCAATTACATGCACCTGATACCACATTAGATATAGTAACACCTAGCGATGTTACTTTTCATGATGTGGAAAATGGTAAAGTTGATATGGCGATCAATCGCTTTGACAATTTGCCGCAATCTTTTCATCAAAAAAGAATATGGAAAGACAGTTTTTCATGTTTAGTAAATGCTAATAATCCTGTTATTGAAAACTTCAGCTTAGACTCTTATTTAAAAGCCAGACATATCTGGGTAAGTAAAACAGGGTTTGGTGTAGGTGTAGGTATGGATCCTGCTGATGTGCAAAAACTAGGCTGGGTTGATGAAGCTTTAGCTAAATTTGGTAAACAACGTAATATTGCCTCATTCACCCGTAATTATCATGTAGCAATCCATCTAGCAAAAGAGCAAAACCTCATCGCAACGCTGCCATCAAAGGTTGCTAACATATACAAAAACAACTCTGATGTTGTGATTTTAGACGCCCCATTCCCAATTGCGCCATTTGAGCTTGATATGATTTGGAGCCCATTATTACATAGAGACGCAAGCCATATTTGGCTAAGACAACAGATTTCAGAAGTCGCACAAGAATTACAAAAATAAGAAATAAACAATAAAGGGGTCCAATAAAGGGGTCGGAGTTAATAAAACTTATACTATTAACTCTTTTCAACTCTTTCATTCCTTTGGCAATAATACTCAATAAAATCAGTACGCTAATTATTTATATAATTTATCAATTAAAGATAAATATCCTCTGTTTGATTAATTGACTCCGACCCCTTTTTATATGTTTTTAGGTAACAAAAAAGGCCAGCATTTGCTGGCCTTTGTAACTTCTGGATAAAGCTATTAATAAGTTACTAGTTAATGAATTTAGCGAGTGTTGTTACTTGGTCTAACATACGGTTTGAGAAACCCCATTCGTTATCATACCAAGCCATTACTTTAACTAATTTACCATCAACTTTTGTTTGTGTAGCATCAAAGATTGAAGATGCCGGATTATGATTAAAATCAATTGAAACAAGTGGTAATTCGTTATATTCAAGTACGCCCTTCATTGCGCCTTGTGATGCTGCTTTAACGGTTTCATTTACTTCTTCCAGTGTCGTTTCACGAGATACGATTAAAGTTAAATCAACAACTGAAACGTTAATTGTAGGAACACGAACAGCCATACCATCTAATTTCCCAGCAAGTTCTGGGAGTACTAAACCTACAGCTTTAGCAGCACCAGTTTTAGTTGGGATCATTGACTGTGTTGCACTACGCGCACGGTATAAATCAGGGTGATATACATCTGATAAACTTTGATCATTTGTATAAGCATGGATAGTAGTCATACTACCTTGTTCAATACCAATTTTGTCATTTAATGCTTTAGCTACTGGTGCTAAACAGTTAGTTGTACATGATGCATTTGAGATAATGATGCTATCTGATGTTAATATATCACTATTTACACCATGAACTACTGTCGCATCAAGTTCAGAACCTGGCGCAGAGATGATCACACGCTTGGCGCCTGCTTCAATATGTTTTCCAGCGGCATCACGGCTAGTGAATAAACCTGTACACTCTAAAACGATATCAACTTCAAGTTCTTTCCAAGGAAGACTTGCAGGATCACGCTCTTGAGTTAAAGTGATTTTATCTTCACCAACAACTAAAGTCGTACCATCAAGTTCAACTTTTTGATTAAAACGCCCATGTACTGAATCAAACTGCGTTAAATGTGCATTTACGTTAGCAGGTGCTAAATCGTTGATTGCAACAATTTTAATTTCTTCACTTCGATCTGATTCGTAAAGTGCACGTAGTACATTTCGGCCAATTCGACCATACCCATTAATTGCGATTTTAATCATTTTTTTATTCCCCTTAAAAACTATAGTTGACTTGCTTGGCGCGCTAATTCTTCAATCGCAGCCCAGTTTTTATCTTTAATTAATTGTTTATCTAACATCCAAGTGCCACCAACACATACAACATTATCTAATGCTAAGAAATCTGGTGCGCTTGCTAAGTTTATGCCACCTGTAGGACAAAATTTTACTTGTGGTAGCGGTCCTGCAATAGATTTCAGCATAGGTACGCCGCCAGCTGCTACTGCAGGAAAAAACTTAAGATATTTAAATCCGTGAGAAGCTAAGTTCATCACTTCACTCGGTGTTGCTGCACCAGCTAAAAATGGAATATCTGTTTCTTTAGCTAATTCTAATAATTCAGCGTTTACACCAGGGCTCACCATGAAATCAGCACCTGCTTCTACTGATGCATTAAATGTTTCTTTATTGATAACAGTACCAGTACCAACAAAAGCATCGGGAACAGCTTGTTTCATTAATTTTACGGCTTCTGCAGCTACTGAAGTTCTTAATGTGATCTCTAATGTTTTAAGACCGCCATTGTAAAGCGCTTGCGCTAATGGCACTGCGTCTTCTAAATTTTCAATTACAACTACCGGAACTACGGGTGCTGCAGTTAATATCTTTTCAATAGTCATTCTTGTTATTTTCCTGTTTGTGGGTAAATAGAGCCAAATGCACTGGCACCTAAATCTGCACTACTTACTGTTTGGCGAATGCCTTCAAATAATTCTCTACCAGTTCCAAATGTTAATACTTGCTCAGATATTTCAATTTTTCTTGCAGCTAACTCTTCATCAGAAACATGTAATATCAATTCACCTTTAGGTGCATTTAATGAGATCATGTCACCTTCGCGGATTTTAGCAATCATGCCACCTTCTATCGCCTCTGGTGCTAAATGAATCGCAGCTGGCACTTTACCTGAAGCACCTGACATACGACCATCAGTTACAATGGCAACTTTAAAACCTTTATCCTGTTGAGATGCCATAATTGGCGTTAATTTATGCAGTTCAGGCATACCTTTCGCTTTTGGGCCTTGCTCTTTTATAACCGCAATGAAATCTGTTTCTAACTCACCATTAGCAAATGCTTGTTGTAAACCAACTTGAGAATTAAATACTTTTGCAGGTGCAGTAACCAGTTGATGCTCTGCTGCTACTGCAGATACTTTAATTACTGAGTCGCCTAAGTTACCTTTTAATAACTGTAATCCACCTTGTGGGCTAAACGCATCTGTATAAGGTCTAAGGACTTCTTCATCTAATGATTTATCTGCACAATCTACCCAATTAACTTTCACTGGACCCCTTGAGTCTGTAATGATCACGTTTGCATTATTTGCTATACGAGGCTCTTTGGCATAGTCATTCAAAGTATCACCAACAATGGTTTTAACATCTTCATGTAACATGCCTGCGCTTAATAATTCTCTAATTAAAAAGCCCATACCGCCTGCTGCTTGGAAATGATTTACATCTGCGTGACCATTTGGATAAATACGTGTTAATAAAGGCACAACTTCTGACAAATCTGCCATATCTTTCCAAGTCAGTTCAATACCTGCAGCTTTTGCGATCGCAACTAAATGAATCGCATGATTAGTAGAGCCACCTGTCGCTAATAAACCAACTAAACCATTAATAATTGTTTTTTCACTTACCACATCTGCTAAGCAGTTTGCGTTTTTAGTTTCAATAAGTTGTTGCAACATAGTTTCTGTTGCATTGGCAGTTAAACCATCTCTTAATTCTGTATATGGATTGATAAATGAGCTACCAGGTAAATGCAGACCCATAATTTCCATTAGCATTTGATTACTATTTGCTGTGCCAAAGAAAGTACATGTACCCGCACTGTGGTATGACGCACTTTCTGCTTCTAATAATTCTTCACGACCAATTTTACCTTGAGCAAACTGCTGACGAACACGTGCTTTTTCTTTATTAGCTAGACCTGAAGCCATTGGTCCTGCTGGCATAAAAGTCACTGGTAAATGACCAAATGATAATGCACCAATTAATAAACCAGGTACGATTTTGTCACATACACCTAAACAAAATACGCCATCAAACACATCGTGTGATAATGAAATTGCAGTAGACATCGCGATCACATCACGAGAAAAAAGAGATAACTCCATGCCATCACGGCCTTGAGTTACGCCATCACACATTGCAGGCACACCACCAGCAACTTGTACTGTTGCATTATATTTTTGGGCAACTGTTTTAATTAAATCTGGATAATCTTTATAAGGCACATGCGCTGAAAGCATGTCATTGTAGGAATTGATTATTGCTAAATTTGGTTGTTCGTCTGCTTTTAATAAATTTTTTTCGCTTGGGCTACAAGCTGCCATTACGTGCGCTAGATTGCCACATCCAAGGCCTGTTCTTACTCTTGTTTGAGTTTTTGCATGCGCCATACGTTCAAGGTATGCAGCTCTAGAATCTTTACTTGCGTTAACTACGCGATCTGTAACTTCTTTAATTCGACGGTGAAGCATATATTTACTCTTTAAAAATTCGGTTCTCTTCTCTTTGGTTATTAAAGTTTCGAGAAAAATAGTGAGAAATTTAAGAGAAAAGGCTCAGTATCAAATCATACGACTCCACGTAAAAAACTGATACTGAGCACAGTAATTACCCGTTCAAAGGTACGGTATAAATTATGTCTCTCACAATCACAATCTGACACCGGTGTCATTATTAACTCACGTTTATGACACCGGTGTCAACCGTATCATTTAAATTTAGTTGAATTTTTTCAATTTAGCTAATAATTTTATTTTAAAATTAATATAAACATCATGATTTATTTAAATGTCATTTATATTAAAATGCTGTCATAACATAGGATAAATAAAGGAAAAAGATGGAACAAACATTAGATGTAGCTTGGTTGGATCTTATCTTTTTTATGTTGATTTTAATTTTTCCTTTTTTAATAAATAAAAAATTAAATTTAAGATTAGAAAAAGAAATACTCATTTCAGTGTTTAGAATGACATTACAACTGGTATTGGTTGGTCTTTATCTTGAATTTTTATTTGATTTAAATAGTTTAATGTTAAATATAGTTTGGCTGATCATAATGATATTAGTTGGAGCTAGTGCAATTATTAGCGGCGCTAATCTACCAAAACAACATTTATTTCTACCTGTTTTGATAGGGTTAGTTATATCTTCACTGCCCTTATTATTTATTCTGTTATATTTTTTAATTCAGCCATCACCGATTTTACACGCTCAATACTTGATCCCACTAGCCGGTATGCTACTAGGAAATAGTTTGAGTGGTAATATCGTTGCTCTAAAAAGTTTATTTACTGCATTTAATGATAATAAGCTCGAATACGAAACAGCTTTATCTTTAGGCGCACAGCCTGCGCAAGCAGCACACCCTTTTGTGCAATCAGCCATAAAAAATGCATTAGCGCCTATAATAGCGTCAATGACAACAACCGGGATTGTGACTTTACCTGGCATGATGACAGGACAAATACTAGGAGGCATAGAGCCAATAACCGCTGTAAAATATCAGCTTATTATATTAGTCTCTATTTTTGTTATGTTATGTGTATCAGTCAATAGTAGTCTCTATTTCACCATAAAATCCGTGATCACCCCTACAGGATTAATACAAATAAAAAACCGTGAATAATTTTATTCACGCCTTTACTTTTTATATCTTAATTCTCAAATTTTTAATAACGTAAATCAATTCCTAAAGAGTAAGTTGATTCACCTTGATATGCCCAAGCTGGGTAACCATCACGCAGCTCTGGTTTTACACTATCAGTGCCTGGAGAGCGATGCCAATTTGAATACTGTCTTCTTTTAATAGGATAGTGCCAGCAAATCTCACTGTCATATTTTCGTTAATGGCATAAGTTGTGGTTAAATCTAAAGTACCGTAATCTTGATGCATTCTATTGCCATGAAATCTGATTCTCTGATCCCAACACTGGCAACATAATAATCAATGCCATCTTTTTCTACTTTATCAAATATATACCCATCATCATTTTGCAATAATTTACCCGATATATTTTCAAAGCCATCAAACTGCTTTAATTGTTTGGTTTTTAGTGATGATAATTGTGAATGAATAATTACTTTACCTTGTTTGTCAGTTACAAATACATAACCTGATTCACCCACTTTATTTGATAAAATATCAGCACTAATTTGATCAACACTGTAACCAAGCCCTGCAACTGCTAGTTTTTTCCCTTGAGCTTTCACTTTATAATTAACAAATGCTGTTAATTTAGCAGTACTTTCTTCATAATCAAATACGATTTCATAAGGCTTATCACTATTTAGAAAATCATAAAACCAAGCATCATTTTCTGTACTAATTTGTTTTAAAATACCATTATTATTAAAGTAATTTTTAGATACATCTGATACCCAAAAAACCACAAAAGCATCATTTTCACTTTTCATATAAGATAGATAATCTATTACTTTATCTTGCTGTGCTTGGGGCTCACCTGCCAGTGCTCAGCTGATGCATTATTCTTGCTTCAACTTTAGCAAGTTGGTTTGGTAATAAGTCAGACTCCATACTGTTTTCTGATACTTTAGTAAAGGTGCTATGACCTAACAAGATGCTAGTAAAGGTTAATGTAAGTAAAGATAGTGCGGTAATGGCAATAAGCGCTTGTCGTATTGTTATTTTTTTTGCCATTTTTCCATAGTATCAATTCAACCTATTAGCCTGAACTACACCTAGCAAAATCACACTTTGGAGTAGTTTAGTCATATAAAAACAGAAAGTTAAATTGATTGTAGGTCAATAAAATAAATAAAAAACCTAACACCTAAACTTACTTGATAGAAGTGACAAATTATAGGCCAGACCAGTTTGTTCTCACCCAGCAGCTGCGATTTGTATACTCATATCTGTTATTGAGGTTGCAGCATCTTTAATATCATTAAGTTTATTTGCCATTTTTGTGGTTTACTCAACAGCTAAAGCAACTTCATTTGAACACTTTAAAATAGAACTTGAAACACTGCCTGCATCTTGTTGGAATTGACCTACTATGTTTTTTTCGATCTCAGAAGTCGATTCTTGTGTACGTTGCGCTAAAGTACGTACTTCATCTGCAACTACAGCAAACCCTCTGCCTTGCTCCCCCGCTCTTGCTGCCTCAATGGCAGCATTCAGCACTAAAAGATTGGTTTGCTCGGCAACAATTTTGATTACTTCAACAACTGAGTTTATATTACTACTACTTTTTTGTAGTTGTGAAATTAGTGCATTTGCTTGTGCCATTTCATTAGAGAGCTTTCCATTTCTTGACGAGTATGAGTAATATCAACAACACTTTCATCAACCGATTTATCAACATTAACAACCAAGTTCGCCGTTTATGAATTATTACTGGCGACCTCTTGTATTGATGCGGACATTTCTTCAATTGCGGTTGCAACTAATTGTGTTTCACCCTGCTGTCTTTCTAAGTTATTAATAAAGAGGTAAAAGCTGATTGTGATAGCTTATTTGTCACTTCAATTAAATTATTCGCGATTGCATCTTCAATCTGCTTTGAATGTACTTAATACTGTAAGGTTGTTTATTTGTTGTGCGCTAGTATTGGTTTTAAAGTCAGAATTAACTCTTAATGTTCCTAATTTTAATAACCCTATAATTGCAGGAACAATTAAAATAAGTATTTTGGCTTTAAAATGTAAACTTCTAAGATATTGCATTAATCTTCCTTAAATAATACACAAAACTCTTATTGAGCATTATTTATTTTAGGAGCAAAATCGGGATTATAAAGCGCGTTTACATTTTAGCAGCCTAATTTAAGTATTATTAAAGAAGGTGTTGATCTAGATCAAATTTAACAGCTACAAAGCTGATAGAGGGGTTAAAATTTCTTCAGGTATTGGCTGTAAGCGTTTGTCCTTGTCTAAACATACCATTTCGATATCACCTATCACTGCAGGCTTTTTAGCGCCCGGTCGCCATACTTCTTGACGCCATAATGTTTTGTATTTACCTTCAAATTCAAAACTGGTTCTAATATCACATACTTCAGCAAACTCAACACCATCTTGAAAGATCATATTTGCTTTATATACAGCAAATCCAAGCCCTTTTTCATTCCACAGTTTTGCTAACTTATCACTATCTATTACATGTTCTCTTGCTCGCTCAAAATACTTTAAAAAGTTTGGGTGATATACCACACCTGAGTGATCTGTATCTTCATAATAAATTTGTACTGGGTGATGAAAGATTTCGCTCATTTGAATAATAACTCTTGTAATTTTAGAGGTTAAATGGGGTTAACTATGTTTTTCTAATGACTTTTTGAGACGCAACATACCTTCATCTATTGATATTAAAGGGCCGTAGCCTAAGTCATTTTTGATTGAATTTATATTAAAGTAATGACTTGTTGATAACTGTCTAGCAACAAAACGCGTCATGATAGGTTCATTTTTTTTACCAAGTAATAAATAGGTTGTTTCAAGCACTGTACCAACACAATAGGCAACTGAAGAAGGCACGCGTTTGGTGACTTGGGGTAAACTGACACATGATAATATTTTATTAAGCATGCTCGCCATTGTAATAGGCTGATCATTGCTAACAAAATAAGCCTTACCTAAACAAGTTTTATTGTCATTCAACATATTTACAGCTGCTAAAATATGGGCGTAAGCGGCATTATCGACATAAATCGTATCTACTAACTTATCTTGTTTACCTACTAGCTTTAATCGTCCTGCTGTAGCACGCTCAATGACTCTTGGCACCAAATGTGGATCGTTAGGTCCCCAAATCAAATGTGGTCTAATGGCGATTGTTTTTAGTTGCTCACTATTCGCTTTAATAATCAATTGCTCGGCAATCGCTTTAGATTCACCGTAATAGTTTAAAAACTTTTTTGCATACGGATAGCTTTCATCAATACCTGCTTCATCCTCTCCAGAAAAAGTGACACTGGGCGTACTGGTATACACTAAATTTTGGATATTTAATTGTGAACAGGCATCAATAATATTTTTTGCCCCCTCAACATTAGGATTAAAGTAATCTGACTTACAGCCCCAAACACCTGCTTTTGAAGCAACATGAAAAACTAAATCACAGCCTTTCATCGCATCAAGCAATTGTGCTTTAGATGCGATATCGCCTTTGATCATAGTAACGCCCAATTGCTGTAAATTAGGGTAATCTGACCGTGCAAAGCCTGTCACTTTTATGCCTGCAGAGCATAAAAACCTACAAATTACTTCACCTAAAAACCCACCAGCTCCTGTCACAAAAATGTGAGAAACTTTGCCTTTTAATGCGTTTAGCGCTGTTACTAATTTTTCATCTTGCGGATATATGTGCTCATTTATCATTATTTAGTTCTTTTTATTTTGTGCCCATACAGCCAGTTTTTCTCTGAATATTTTAGCGTTATGGCGAATATCTACAGGGAAATCTGGATGTATTAAAAAGTTAGATATATTCTGGGTTTGGTCAAATTTAGCACCTATTTCTTTTAGCTCATCAAATAAAACGCTTTTAGATATTTTATATCCTTTGTTCAGCTCTATACATAAAACAGGTTTTATGACGCTATTATTCGAAACTCCAACTAAGGCTGTGCGTTTTACGGCTTTGTGAGTATTAAATATTCGCTCGCACGGTATAGAAAATAAAACTTCTGCATCTGTTTCGACTCTATGCGCTTTACGACCACACATCCAAAGTAAACCTTGATTATCTAAATAGCCTAAATCACCCATTCTGTGGCGAACACTTTTGTCATCTTGAATTTTAGCTGATTTAGTTGCGCACTCTCGCTCATAATATGCCGAACTTACCATAGGGCCTTTTACAACAATTTCACCTATCTGATTTGCTTGTAGTAATAAATCAGTATTAACAACTGTGCCCCAATCTTCAATATTGTCTTCTGTAATTTTAATAATGTCTACGACAACACCTTCTACGGGTTTTCCAACACAAATACCACCGCCATTGTCGGTAATCTTTGTAGTTTTGAGTAAAGCTTCACTGCCAATTTTAGTTAAGGGCAAAGATTCTGTCGCGCCATAGGAATTAAGCACTTCAACATTGTGATTAAGCATTTTACTAAACGTTTTAATTGACGCTAAAGTTGCAGGTGCACCCGCTGATATAACCCGTTTTAGGCTTGTTAATTTATGATTATTTTGCTCGCCAGCCTGACCTAATACTTCAATCAATGCGGGATTGGCAAATAAATTACTACATTGATATTTTTCAATCGCAGAAAATATATATTTTGGATTTGCGCTAATAGGTTTACTTGCATCCATGTCTGGCACAATTGATGCCATGCCTAAAGCAGGACCAAACAATGAAAATAATGGAAAAGTTGCTAAATCTCGCTCACCCGGTTTAATTTTATAATCATTTTTAAGCGCGGTGATCTGAGCTTCAAACATTTTATGACTATAAACCACACCTTTTGGCACTCCTGTACTGCCGCTAGTAAATAAAATAGCTGACATATCATCATCTGCCAAAGTCACCATTGGGTAAACTTCATTAGCTGGATATTTTTTAAGTAAGCGACTTAATGTCATTTGGCCTGTCAGCCCAGATATCAGCTCATTACCACCTACGGTTACAACATGTTTGACCGTACTTTTACCCCAAGAGAATAATTTCCGGGCAATATGTGCTTTTGGAATGCCAATAAATGCATCAGGTTTTGATTCAATAAAACATTGTTTAAGGTTTTTTACGCCCATGCCTGGATCTACCAGTATCGGAATAATTCCCGCTTTAAATAATGCAAAAGTAAGTGCAAAAAAATCTATGCTAGGCGTGACCATCAAAACGGCTTTCATGCCTTGTTTTATGCCATAACCATTTAAAGCATGTGCAATAGCGTCACTTTTTTCATTTAAGGTTTTAAAGTCTATCTCATCATAGGTTAGCTTTGATAAATGACTTTTTTGAACAGCAACAGCTAGATTTGAAGGTGTTTGAATTGCGGCACTTTTTAAGTGCCGACAAAGGTTTGCTTTGTTTAAATCTGGCTCTTTAAACATATTCATTAATTTTATTTTTCGTTTATAAAGTTTGTCACTAGCGGCACGACTTCGCTACTGGCATCCTCTAGAATATAATGACCACAGTCTGTAAACTCATGTACTTTTGCATTAGGAAGTTCTTGCTTCCATTGTGCTAAGAAGTGTTTATCAAAAACAAAGTCTTGTGAGCCCCAACAAATCATACTTGGTAACGCTTTAAAGTTATTTAGGCTCTTTGTTATTTGAGACACTAAATCGTAATTTCTATCACCTGGTTTTAAAGGAATGTCTTGTACAAACCTTAAAGTTGAAATGCGGTTTTTCCAAGAATTAAAAGGCGCAACATAGGCCTCTCTTATTTCTTTTGCCATAGGCTGACGTTTTACACCAACATATGATGCGATAGATGAAAACGCATTCATACCACGTACAAGCGCAGTACCTAATAAGGTATTTCGACAGATCCACAATGCCCATGGGAAAGGTTTAGCTTTAGGTAGATGAAATGCACCTGTATTTAAGATCACTAATTTTTTAATTCGTTCAGGATATCGCGCCGCATAACCCATGCCTATCATGCCACCCCAATCATGTACAACTAAGGTGATATTGGCATTAACATCTAAATGTTCAAGTAGCGCTTCTAAATCATCGATACGTTGTTTTAGGGTGTAATCATAATCCTTATCACCTGGTTTGTCAGATAAACCACAACCAATATGATCAGGTACGATACATTGATGGCTTGCGCTTAACGATGATACTAAATTACGATAATAAAAAGACCAACTTGGATTACCATGAACCATAACTACTGGCTCGCCCTGACCTTGATTTACATAATGGTACTTTTGGCCATTACGATCCAAATAATTTGTTTTAAAAGGTGAAAGTGATTCCATTACCATTTCAGACCTAACATCATACAATTTAATCCACTACCTATACCTAAAAAGCTAACATTATCGCCTTTTTTCAAAAAGCCATCATCGTGTGCCATTGCAGCAGTAACAGGTAAAGAAACAGTTCCCATATTACCGAGCAGCTTAAAGGTCGGAAATTCTTTTTCTGGGGGAATATTTAAAGCGGTTAATACTTGTTTTTGGTTTGCTGCACCTACCTGATGACAAATCACTTTATCAACTTGTTCTATCATCCAATCTCGTTGCTGTAAAAAATGCGACCAAGTATCTTTCGCTAAAGAAACACCCTCTTTTAATAAGGTAACGGCATCAGTGCGCATAAATTCGCGGTATAATTGTGGGCCAACTTCTTTTAAGCCCCATTGACATAAATTACTATGCTCTGGCGCTGATAAGTGACTCGCACCTAATAACTGATGATTTCGATCTGTTTTTAAATCAAATGAACCATCTGTAATAAGCACAGCCACTGCACCTGAACCACCGGTTAAAGTCGCTAATGATTGTGCGTAATTTTGCATTGTAGGCTCTGACAACATATCTTCTATTGTGACATCCACGATGTGGCGGGCTGATTCACACGATACAACTAAACCAGCTTTAATTTGGCCCAGTTCAATGCGATTAGCAATATCTAAAATACCAGATAAAACACCTAAACACGCATTGCTAATATCATAAATAGCAGTGTCTTTAGAGACACCTAATTTTGCCGCAATACGACATGCTGTAGCAGGCTCATGTTGGTCGCGACACACACCGGTGTAAACAACTGCGCCTAAATCGTCAACAGATATGTCACTTTCAGCGATTGCTTTTTTTGCAGCTGTAATTGCACCATCTGATAACTGATGCCCTTTTGGCCACCAGCGACGTTCTTCTATACCGGTTAATGCAGCAAGTTGCCCCATAGGAATACGATATTTTTGATATAAAGGAGCTAAACGAGATTCAAGTACAGAGCTTGATACCACATGTGGTGCTAGCTCATAGGCTAAACTGTTAATAAAGACGCGGGTATATTTCATGAAACGGTATATTTTTCTCTTATTCTTTATAAAAAGCGCGGTATATTATAAACCAAAAAACTGCTTTTATTTTTTTAGACCGCCATTTGACCAAGAAAAGCGTCATGATTCAACTAAAACCTTTTCATTGTACATAAAACACTCAATTTGATTGTTTGATAGGCTATTCTAAAATATATAGATAAAAATCTAGATTTATACATTAAACTTCTTTTGTGTTTGCTGTTGTTGCTATTATCAATGACTACTTTTTCTGATGAAAGCATCAGAGTAATTACAGAGCACTTACCACCCTATCAAATTGTTGAAAACCACACACTAGTAGGCGGAACTTCTTTAGAGATAATGTATCATGTATTACAGCGTGCGGGTTATGCAAAATCTATTGAAGTATTACCTTGGGCAAGGGCTTATCATATCGCTTTAAATGAAAAGAATGTTGTGATTTTTTCTATGACACGTAGTTCTGACAGAGAAAGCTTATTTCAATGGATTGGCTCACTCAGGCAATTAAACTATTATTTTTATTCTTTAAAAACCAATACGCATATTCAATAAACTGCCACTAAAGAGGCTTTAAAATATAAAGCCGTTGCAGTTAGAAATAGCTTTGAAGCCCAAACACTTATAAAACAGGATTTTGTGGTTGAAAAAACAGAACTTTTTGTAGCCGCAAGCAAAAATACTTCTAAAGCAATTATCTTAAAATTACAAACAGCACTTGAATCAAGCAAGACGGTACTTTTGACCAAGTATTATCAAATAAAACACAATCGTTTTAATTTATCGTGCACCTTTTGATTTCAAATATTTAATCATTTTTGTTTGTTTATGTGTTGTGGCTAACCTTAATGGCGTTGAATCTTTATTTGTGACTACGTTAACTTTAGCACCATGTTTGATAAGCACTTTTGCGACATCAACATGACCTTTAAACGCAGCCCAATGTAATGGCGTTGCACCTTGTTTATTTTTACTATTTACATCTATGCCTTGCTTTATGAGTACTTTAACTTGTTTTAAATCACCAATTTTAGCAGCATTATGTAATGGCGGCTCATCCCAAGGTTTTGGACCGCAAGCACAAATAGAAATTATCGATAAAAACAAGCATATTTTAAATAGTGCTTTTTTAAATCTAAATTGATTTATCACTGACTTCTCCTTTTCTATTTATTTAAAAGGTTAGTCATATTCTTATTTAATACCAATTATCAAATTAAAACGGGCTAAATATTTATGTTTAACCCGTTTTTTATCGTTACTTGATATAGTAATTTTATACCAATCTTTGATATAAACCGGAACTACGAGATACTGTCTTTTTCATTGCATCAAGTAGCATAGGACGTTGTACTATCATATCTAACTTGTTTTTTGCACGCGTAATGCCTGTATAGACTAGCTGCCTATTTATCCCTGCACTGGCATCTTGTAATGGTGGTAGGACTAAAGCAGTATGAGCAAACTCAGAGCCTTGAGATTTATGTATGGTCATCACATATACTTTTTCATGCGCAGGTAATCTTGCAGGGAAAAAATCACGGATTTGACCATCATCGCTGATAAACATGGCTTTTAACACGTGTTTATCATCTAACATCAAAATACCTATATCACCGTTGAATAAGCCAAGTTGATAATCATTTTGGCTGATCATAATAGGTAAACCAACATAGTGACGACTTTGACTCATAGTGATATTGATCAAACATCTTTTTGATAAGGTTTGTTCTATTTTGTTATTGAGTTCATTAACACCGTATGGGCCTTTTCTAACCGCTGCTAATAATTGATATTGGGCAAAAGCATGATGCACCTGCCCCACAGATGCCCCATTTTTTATCAAAGTTAAATATTCACTATAAGCGTCAGCGGCTCGGTTGATCATCGCTTGTCTATATTGCGGCTCATAAAAAGTGATATCGTCAAATAAGCCTTGGTTTTTTTGATAATCTATTTGTGCTAACAAATTAGGATTGTTTTCGTTAACTGCTTTAGCTAATTGCCCCACACCACTGTTTTCATTAAACCTGTGACTTTTTTGCAAGAAAGCTAAGCTATCGGTTAAAGCAAAACGCCCTTGGCTATTTGGCTGTTGATCGCCTAAGCCCAAAGATAACAATCTGCTTTGTGAATAATTAGGTGTCACCCCTAAAGTTAAATCTTGGCATAAATCAGATAAAATATTGCCCGTATCAACAGATGTTAATTGGTCTTTATCTCCCAATAATATCAGTCTTGCGTGTTTCGGCAGTGCCTCTATCAATTTAACCATTAATGCTAAATCGACCATTGATGCTTCATCAACAATTAATAAATCAAGGTGTAATAAATTATCTTTATGATGTCTAAACTTATTAGATTGTGGGATCACACCTAATAATCTATGTATTGTTTGTGCTTTTTCTGGGATCAGCGCTTTTAATTCATCGGATATATCCGTAATTTTGTTTTTTGCACCTGAAATTGATTCAGTTAACCGCGCGGCGGCTTTGCCTGTTGGTGCAACTAACTTAATTGTTAATGGTGCACTTTGATATAAAGATTGTAATACAGCTAATAATTTTGTGACCGTTGTTGTTTTACCAGTACCGGGTCCACCGGTAATAATACAAAAGGCACTTTGCAAAGCCACTGAACAGGCTACTTTTTGCCAATCAACTTTTGCATTTTGTGATGGGAAAAATGTATCTAATAAAGTTTGAAGTTTATCGTTATCAAGATTAATTTTTTTTTCTGTCAAGGCTAACAATCTATTAGCTAATATTGTTTCGTATTCATCATAACGAGCAAAATAAAGTTTATCGCCAATTAATCTTAAAGGTTTATTATCGCCAACACTCATATGGTTTTGAATAGTTAATGCCAAAGTATTGAGATCATTAAAAGGTGTGAGCGATTCACTTTCAATAGCAGATAACGGCTGTTGTTCATCAGATATAAGCCTGTTCTTTAAGCCAAATGGATTTGTCCAATTAACTGTATTTAAATCTAAACAAGTATGTTGTCTACTATTGGCTATGCTTAGCAATAATATAAGGTAAAACATTTCACTTACTTGACTATCTTCATCTAAATTTACTTGTTCGTTTGTCAGCAGTTTTGCTAATTCAATATCTAATTGAGATATTTTTTCGTTCTCTATTAATCGTTTTAGCATGTTGTATGACCTTCAAACTGTAATTTATCGCTATTTAAATTAAACATGGCATCTAATTCTAAAATGATATCTGTTGTAATTTTTTTATAGAAAATGCCCTTTCCTGATGGCATGCCACGTAAAAATACATAATAGATACCGCCTAAATGTGTATTAATATCGTAATTAGGCAACCTTTGCTTTAACAACCTGTGTAACGCCACGCTATATAATAAATACTGCAAATGATAATGATGGGATGCCATCACTTGTTGCATATTTTCATCACTGTAATCATCTGCGTTTTCACCTAAATGATTTGATTTATAATCTAAAATGAAATACCGACCATTATGTTCAAATATTAAATCTATAAAACCTTTTAACATGCCCTGAATTTTACCAAAGCTTATTGGGTGATATTCTTGCTCACTTACCGCTAACAATGCTTTATTTACGCCTTGCGCTGTTAACTTACCTAAAGGTAAATAAAACTCCATTTCAATTAAACATTGCTCAGGCGTTAATGAGCCTAAAGCAAGCCCTTTTGTCGATTCATTTTGTTCCAGTGGACATTCAAGCACCTGCTCTACCCAATTAACAGTCACATCATGCCAAGTATCATCATCAATGCCATATTTGGTTAATTGTTCAGTAACCACATTTGAAAGGCTTTTATCGCTATCTGTTGGGTGCTCATTTGGTGATTGAAAATCTATTTCTTCAAAAATGCCATGTAAACAGCTACCTGGTTTTGCGCCTTTTGGAAAACTAAATACATCAAGCGTGGGTTCTTCTTCAATGGTATTCCAATCTAGTTCATGGCTTTCATCTTCAAAACCAGGGGTAATATCATCTTCTATATGATTATCGCTTTGATGAGATTGATTGTAAGTTAAACCACTAAAACTGGTAATGCGCCAATCGCGCTCTATGTAGCCGTTAAAGACTTTTACAGCTTGATCGCAAGTGTCTGTGTTAATTTCAGGCTCAGCATTATTCGCATAATTAACTCCGACCCCTTTTTCATCTTCATCAAGTTCTATAAAGTTCATCGACATATCAGGGTTATTTTCAACAAATTGCGCAAGTACTTGATGCCAATCATCCGCAGTTTCTATTTTGCTATTAGCAAATAATAAATAGCCTAATGCAGTATGTTGAATGCCAGATTTTGAACGGCTTTTACCTTCAGCTAAGTTATATAAACCTAAACAGCAGTAATGAACCGCACGCGTTAATGCAACATACAATAAACGTAAGTCTTCTGCTAAGCGCTCTTTTTCTGCGACAACTAAGTTGTCTTCATTTGATTCTAAATCATAAATCAGATTATTTTTATCATCGTGAAATACCGCTTCACTCGCTACGCGATAACTAGCTGCAAATGGAATATACACTAGCGGATATTCTAAACCTTTGGATGCATGCATAGTGACAATTTTAACTAATGTGGCATCACTTTCTAATCTCAGCTGTGTGCTGTCAGTATCATGTTGGCTCACTTTTTCGTTAAACCAACGGATCAGACGCATGTTGCCCTCAAGCTCCAGCTGCTTTTGCTGCAATAGTTCTGATAAATGCCTAAAGTCGGTTAACCAACGCTCCACAGGATAGCCTAGAGCTTGCCATAAACCCGCTAAGTTATTCGTTTTAAGTAATAACTCCAACATGGCCATAGCACCTTTGTTTTGCCAAGTTTCTAGCAATAATGCAAATAGCTCTAAATAATCTTGCCAGCTCTTAGCTGTACTATGTGTATCTGCATCATCATTAATGTGAGCTGCTTGTTGGTTTTGTGTTAACTCAAAAATTTGCTGATAGTTAAGACCAAACAGTGGACCTGCTAATACTCCACGATATAAGGCTTCATCATATCCACCATGTAGCGCAGTTAAAAAATTCAACAAATGTTCACTCAGTTGTGAGCTAAAGATACTGTCTCTTGCTAAATAAACACTAGAGATATTACGCTTTGAAAGTGCCGTTTTAATGGCATGCGCTTCTCTGCGGTCTCTCACTAAAACACTGATATCAGCAGCTTCAATAGGTTTATCGCCAATGCGCGCTTTGCCTTGTGCCGATAAATTTAAAAGATGAGATATTTTATCTGCAAAAGCACTCGCCAATGCTTTTTGACCATTGGCTTTGCTTGTTACTTTTTCATCGGATTTGAAAATGCTAAATTCAAATGGGCTAAAATCTTTATCTTCGATGATCAAGGATTTATCTGCTGGTTTACCCTGTGCAGTCACTTCAACAAATGGAATATTTTTATTATAAATAAAGCTATTGGCATTATTACTAAAGAGAGTATTAATATTATCTACAATGGAAGTCGCTGAACGATAATTCTTTTTAAGGGTAAATTGTCGAGGCTCATCAACCCCATTTTTAGCACCAATATAAGTAAATATATCAGCGCCTCTAAAGCCATAAATCGCTTGTTTCGGATCGCCTATCATAGTTAATGCCGAAGTATCGTTACTATCATTTTTTAAGGTACTTGGCTGAGAAAATATCGTATTAAAAATACCGTATTGGATTGGATCGGTATCTTGAAACTCATCTATCATAGCGACGGGATAACAGCCTGCGATTTTTTTAGCTAACGCCTCACCTGATTGTGAAGTCAGTGCTTTATGTAAATAAATGAGTAAATCATCTGGACTTATTATGCCTTGGTCTTGTTTTTTGGTTATAAGTGCCTGTTTTATCCAATGAGCCGCCTTAGTCGCGATTGCAATTGGTAAGCCCTGCTTAATTTGTTTTTCTAGCTCAGCGAGCTTTGTAAATAAAGGCAATAATGCATGGTCAAAAACTGCTGCTCCTTTTTTATAAATTTTAGGATCTGACAATCGTTCTTGTGCCCAAAGTTCAAAACCTTGTTTTTTACTGCCTATTGCGAGATTTGTTTGATCGGACATACAAAAGTCATATAAAACATTTAAACTATTTTCTTTAACCGCTATATTGGTTTTTTTTATACCAGAAGCAAGAATATCTGCGGCAAAACTACTGGCTAAAAATGCCTTTTTAAAGTCTATTAATTGGCTGCTGTATTGCTCTTTTAATTGCCATAACTGCTCAAGCTGATATTGCGGAATGATTTGTGCTGATTGCTTAGCTAAAATGCTATACACTTTTTTATAAAGCGATTCTGGTACGGGATAAATATCTAGCACAGCTTGAGTTTTTTCCATATTAAGTGGATATACAAAACCGCGCCAAAAGTCTTTTAATGCTTCATTTAATAGCTCAGTTTGATCTAATACAAAGTCTAAATTAAATGCCACACCAGATTCAAAAGCATGTTGCTTTAACATACGCTGACAAAAACCATGAATCGTAAATATTGCAGCATCATCCATAGACTTTGCACCTGCATCTAATAATACAAACGCTTGTTTTCGCTGCGCTTCATCCATAGGTTCAATAATGGCATTAACAGCTTCATCATCACATTCTTCACCTAACAATGCATCACGAGCGACAATTAAACGATTTCGTACCCTATCTTTGATTTCTGAAGTTGCCGCTTCAGTAAATGTTACAACTAAGATTTGCTCTAAAGTAAGGGGCTCAGATTTAATACCCTCAATTTGTAAACCTAATAAATAACGCAGGTATAGTGCTGTTATTGTATAAGTCTTACCTGTACCTGCACTGGCTTCAATCAGGTTATGACCATCTAATGGCATCGTTATTGGATTTAATTCTTGCATTGCCATTAGTTTATTTCCTCTAATTGTTGGATCAGGGGCATTAATAAATCATCACTCAATTGTATAAATTCCTGCTGTACGTCATCTAGATTTTTAAAGTTTAAACGAATATAAGGGTCTTCTGATTCGCCTCTGCCGATATATTGACCACCAGAAAATTTTAACTTTGCTTTGCCTATATCTTGTGTTTTTGCATATTCCAATGCACTTTGAGGAAAAAATGCCACTGGCTGCGTTAAAGATTTTGCATATAAGGTAAACCAGCTTTGTAATAATTCATTAGCAGCATCAATGCTCAAATGTGTAAATTGATACTGCTCATCTAAACCAATTATCAAGGTATCTAACTTATGGCCACTGGCATGGGCAGTTAAATGATAAAGCCAGGCTTTAATTAAGTCTTTTGCTTTTACGGATGCTGGGCGATAAAACAGCTGTTTTGCAATTTGAGTATCTGAATTTACTTGGCTCACATTTTTAAGCCAGCCAACTATAGTACTTTGATTGGTACTGTGAATATCGCTGTGGGCTGTAGGCTGATGTTCAGTTTCTAAAGTGCTAATAGCAACATAAATATCTAAAGGATCGTCACTTAAATTAAAGTCATGACTTTGAATATTATGCAACATTTGCGAAATACGCCCTTCAATTTTATCTAAGGTTAATTCACCTACATTGGCTAAAGGTAAATTACCTCTTTGTAAAATTTGATTTTGACTGGTATTTTCACCTTTAAGCGCTTTTGTTAAAAACTCATCTAAATAAAAATAACGTTCTAAATGATCTAAACTAAAGGGTTCTTCATCTTTATTTATATCATCACCTTGAGGCAGTTTTAAAGCGAGGCTAGATTGATAAAAACGTTTTTGTGGTTGGCATAATGCGCTGATAAATGACTCTAATTCTATTTCACTATCTGGCACAATATCTAAAGGTTTTGCATCACTGGCAAGTTGATAATCGTTTATCATCCAAGTGGGGTTATAACTTTGCTCGATATTATACTCATCCGCAGTTTTCAAATAATAGGCCTTATTAAAAGGCTGTAAATGATGTTGTTGTATTAGGTTATTTGGAAAGTCGCTATTTACTTGCTCACTATCAACCTCTAATTGATAAAAGCCTCGGTTGATATATTCAAGTAATTCACTGACTAAAGTGGAAGGTACCCGCTCGGTATTATCAAAACACGAACGTCCAATATAGCTGATATATAAATGTTCCCTTGCGCTTAATAATGCTTCTAAAAATAAATATCGGTCATCTAATTTACGTGAACGGTCACCTTTTTGACGACGGCTTTGTGGTAATAAATCAAATCCCATAGGTTGTACGCTGCGAGGATAATCCGCATCATTGAGACCTAACATGCAAACAACTTTAAAAGGCACTGAACGCATAGGCATTAAAGTACAGAAATTAATTTTTCCAATTAAAAATCTTTGCCCTACACCTTTTTCTTTTAAGCCTTGTTTAACAAGATAACACATGACTTTTTGAGAGATGTCACCTTGATAATCTTTATTCTCAAAATGGTTTTTGATGCTGGTCATCAGGTTTTCTAATACCATTAAATCCCAACTTTGATCTGATTGGGTGTCATAAAACTCAACTATCATTTGCTCTAAAATAAGCGTTTTATCAAATAAGCTGCCATCTATCATAAGGAGATTTTTATACTTTATTAACTTATCAAAGAAGGTGAGCAATTTTCCTAAGGTATTGGCAGCCATGCCTTCAACATGATCAGCAGCATAAATATCATTAAATGGCGTACTTTCATCTCGTTGCACAACACCTAATAGCAGTTTATTTAACCCTTGAACCCAAGTATTAAGCTCGATTGCACCTTGTTCAAACTCTGTTTTGTGATCGCCATTTAAGCCCCACTTAACACCAACCTTATCTAGCCAGTTTCGTATTTGATCTAATTCACTTTCTTCAATCTTAAAATTATCTGCAATATGGCTTACTTGCAATAAATCTAAAATATCAGATACGCCAAAACGACTAAAAGGTAAATTTACTAATTGGTTAAAGCTGCTCAGTATTGGCTTTTCTTGCTCTATTGCTAAATCAGCTAGTCCATAAGGTATAAAGCGCTCATTAATAGCAGAGCCAAATACAGCTTCAATATAAGGGCTGTAGCTAGCCACATCAGGCATCATCACTATGATGTCTTTTGGTGATAGTGTTTTATCTTGTTCAAATAAATTTAATAGGTGGTCGTGTAATACTTCGACTTCACGAAGGGGTGTATGACAATCATTTAAATGTATGCTGTTATCTGTGCTATCTACTTTTAGTTTACCCTCGTCAGAGATAAACCAGTTTTTATCACTCGATAATGATTCCCCTTTAAAAGCCAGTTGATATATTTCTTGTTGGATCTGACTTAATAAACTTGGGCTAAAATCTTCTATAAAATAATCGTGCCAATTGGCTTCTAACTGTAAAAGTTGCTCTAAATAATCACGGCCTAATTTACCCCAAGATGACAGTAAAGGATTACCTACAAAATAATAACCTTTACCTTGTGCTACTAACGCAGGTTTCACACTATATTTCACTTCAATTTTTGCTAATGTTTTTTCATCAACTAAATCTCCCCAATAATGTTCACTTGGATTAAAGAAATATAAAAACACATCAATTTTAGCAGCCAGTGCGGCAAATACTTCAAGCTGTGCATTAGGTAGCGCAGATATACCAAATATTGTTAATCGCTCTGGTAATAAACTTTTTAATTGGGATTGGCTGGTATTTTCAAGTGCCGCTAATAAGGCTTCATGCATATTGCCACGGTGATAAGCACTTTGCTCTAAGGTTTCAATTGTATGTTCAACTAATCTGCGCCAAAGTTCTGGTTGCCAAAGTACATTGCTTGTATCAACATCATCTAAAACATCTTCACCTTGTTGCCAAGTTTCTAACCAATTTGGGCGGTACATTAAATATTGATCGTAAACATCCGCTATTTTTTCGCACAACATAAATAACTTTTGCTGCTCAAAAGTTAATGTTTCATCCTGAACTTGGCTTTCCAACTGGGCATCATTGGCTAAATAGCTTTTGAGAGATTCAAATAACGGCTCATTCAAAAACTGAGGTAAAATATCAAAGATTTTCCACGCCATATTATTTTTATTAAATGCGGACTCTGCAGGTACATCTGGCAGTAACTTTTGATACAAACGCCATATAAAACTTGATGGCAATGGAAAATCAACTTGTGCAACTATGCCTAACTCTTGTGCTAATCCTATTTTGATCCATTGAGACATACCAGGAGATTGCACTAGAATCGCTTCTTGAGAAAAAGGACTCGATAAAGGGTTTTCTTTAATCAAAGAATTAAGCTGAAATTGCAGGGCTTCTAATCGATTCGATTGAATTATATGCAGCATGAAGTTGATGTTCCGTAAGCATTTTTATCTTATAAGCAGTGTAAGGCATATTTAATTCAAAGCTAATGTTTTTTGTTAAATATTGTCACTCAAGACCCTATAAAGGATAAATAAAATATTCTTAGATTTACCCTTTATAAATGGAACTCATAAATTATTTTATTCTTTACCTTTTTTCATTTTCTTGAAATGCTTTTATTAATGCTTCAATAAGTGTGAGTTTAATACTGACGTGACTTGGATAAACAGTCAAAATAGCGGAAAGATCTGTAATCGCATCTTGATAGTTATGATTATTGTAATGATTTACACCTAATACCAATTGTATTAAGTAAGTTCCCACTCAGAGCCTTTGGGGGTTTTCAATTCTAGGCATGTTATCGCAGTAATGGTCATTCCCTTAAAAAATAACATAACAACGAAGTGTAAATCCCTAGAGGCTCCTGTAAGGCGGGTTTAAAAGCGATTTATACTGCGTTAAATAATTTTGAAATAGAATAACTATGACTTCAATTATTTGCCTTGTCTAAAGCGCTTTTAGCTCCCGCTGAATGGGAAGTTAATTAATACAATTGGTATAATTAAGCCGTCGCATTTTTAATTAAATCACGGAATACTTTATAGCTTTCAATTATTAAAGCTTTTTTTGTTGCAAGACTTGTTGCTAACATCTTTGATTATTTACCATAGAATTCAAGCCATACAATAGATATTAAGTAATCTACTATGCTGTACCTTATTGTGTTTTAAAATCAGTTTTAGCCTAAATGCCATGATATTAAGAAGCAAGTTTTACCCATTTTATCTTTTAAATCCACTGACATTATTTGCCTAAATATATTGTTAAATCTAAAGATTATGTTTAGTGTGACTTAACATAAATTTATTTCATTATAATATGGCAATTTTATATATCACTGGCGCCGGTGTAAGCGCACAAAGTGGCATCCCCACTTTTAGAGGCGAAGATGGCTTTTGGACCATAGGCAGTGAAAACTATACACCACAGCAAATGGCCACTCGTGCGATGTATCAGCATAATCCGCAAGAGTTTTTGAAATGGTATTATCATAGATTTGTTACATACAGACATCATGGTCCTAATGAAGTACATCACTGGTTAAGTGATAAGCAACTCATTACTCAAAATATTGATGGGCTAGATAGTAAAGCAGGTAATACTCATTATATTTCAATTCATGGTCGAATTAATGAAATGACACTATTTCATGAGCAAGGAGAACCCGTAAACCGTATTATCGCGCCTTGGGATCAAGTAGATGAAACACAACTCACCAAATCATTATTAGACTTATTTAAAATAGGTAAACACGGTCCTAAATTGAATGAGTCTTTAAAACCTTATGTATTATTATTTGATGAATTTTATACTGAACTATATCAAATAAATAAAGCACAACAGCAGATGTTACAAGCTGAAAAAATCGTGTTTATCGGCACTTCATTTAGTGTCAATATTACGCAAATGGCCATTGAAACAGCAAGGCAGTACGATATCCCAATTGAGGTTATCGACCCTGAACCTTGTCATATTTTACATTCAAATGTGACTTATCACAAAATGACAGCATGTGAATATATTTCAAAATTTAGTTAATCGCTTTTCTGTTTTATAAGCATTTTTTGCTTTTCGTCCTTTTTTATATAACACATCGGGATATTCAAGCTCTGCCAAGCCTTTTAAATATTTGCCACCTTTTGTAAAAGTATGTAAACCTACCACATGCCAATTCCTGCTGCACCAAAGCCATAACCCCAACCATAAGCTTCACCTAAATACACACAAATAATTGTTGCAGCAAAGGAACCTAAATTTATGCCCATATAAAAAATCTTAAAACCCGACACTCTTCGGGGATCATCTTGTTCATATAATTGGCCAACTATGGTTAATATATTTGGTTTTAAAAAACCGACACCTACAACAATAAGCGCTAAAGCAAGATAAAAAACATTGAGTGCTGCTAAGTCTTGAATTTTAATTGTTTGTGTTAAAATGGTGTCTGCTAACATGCCGCCAATCACAGGTAATGCATAAACCTATCCTGCATATGCTCCTAAAACCTCTAAACCTTCACCATCCGAAAATAAATGATATTTAGTTACATATAAAAGCAATAGAAACTTCATGTCATAAAATGAAAATCTTTCCCACAATTCAGTGGCAAAACAAAAATATAGCCCCTTTGGGTGACCAAATAACTCATCTTCTGAGCTATTTGAAGTCGTTACTGTTTCCGCCATAAATGCTCCAAAGCCAGTAAAATGAGTAGTGAGTTTTACACTTTACTCAGAACAACGACGTGCTGAAGTTGTAATAACCGACCTAAATAACTATCTAGCCTCAATGGAGTCAGTATTATTGATTTATAAAGCACATATAGAATAGAAAGCTTATGTAAACCAGGTGAAGTTACTATAGACCTTGGAACCTACGAGGAAGTGAAACAATACTTTGAGATTGAGTCTATTTATATTTCAGAAAAACGCTTAGAAATGTCTAGTGATTTAGCTGATAGAATTAATAGATAACTCATAATTTGGCATAAAAGAGAAACAGCGCCGCAAGCATGTATTCTAGCGATACTTTATGAAGAAGGCGGAGATTTTGATCAAGCAAAAAAATTCTATAAAAATGCGATGGATCTCGATCCTGAAAATTAAGAAATAAAAATATAATTTGCTGAATTATCTCTTGAGTCTGATGTTGTAAAAGACGTGCCAATTAAAGGTTGAAAAAAAACACGTCACTTATATCGTGTTATCTCAATAAAAAACCCTTTATACGATACTGAGATTATTCCTAAATTGGTATTAGATATGTATATTTCTGAGGTTGAACGCCTAGTAAAATATCCTGGAGATATTTTATTACCCGTTGAATGCCTAGATGGCTCTATCGGTTACTCACGTGTAGTGGGATTTTTAGCTTATATCATAGCTGATAAATTAAACTTACCTGATAAAGACAAAAAGGATATTTTAGAAGCGGGTTATTTATCAGATATCGCAAAGTCAATTATCCCTCACCATTTGCTAAATCGACGAGGAGGTTTAAATAAAGTTGAATTTTCAGAAGTTATTAAACACCCAATAGAAGGATTAAGAAAACTCAAAAGTATGGGTTATCAAAATCATACTATGTTAAACCTTATCGCATGCCATCATGAATACTTTGATGGCAGTGGTTATCCAAATAGTTGAACGGGTGCAGATATTCCTCTAGGGGCGAGGATCATTGCGATTAAAGAGGCATATACCTCTTTAACTTCTTGGAGACCTTATCGTGAAAAATGGCAAAGCAATGCTGCGTTTTCTGAATTACAAAAACATGCCGACAATGGCAAGTTTGACCCTGAATTGATGCAAATATTTGGACATATATTATTTGAGAATAAAACAGATATTGAAATCACCAATTTAACCGAAAAAGTCATTCACCAACAATATATTTTATATTTAGCATTAAAAAAGAAAAAGCCAATATCTTAGTATTGACTTACAATGATATTTAATCTGTTTATAGCATTTAAGTTACTTAAATGGACTTAAAGATCAGCATAACCAAATTTTTGTTTTAATGCCTTTAATTCAAAACGGTATGATCTATCACTTTTCCATCCAAAGTCTTTCATACACTGTTTAGCTAAATCACCTTTTTTCATGTCAGTTCTAATCTGATGAACAGAATTGCTGTTAGATTGATTACCCCTATTACTTTGCATATTACAGCTTTGTTGTGAATTTACATTCCCAGATACGGATGCTGTCGCAGTTTTAACGATATCATTATTAGAGCATTGATTAGACGTCCCGCCTGTTTTATAAATGGCGTACTCTTCACACCTTTTTGTATTTGATTTAAATTTAGCAATCACTTTTTGCTTTTCAGTTAAATAGTCTTTTCTATATCTTACACAGTCTTTAAATTGGTCTCTGTCATGTTCTAAACAATAGTCTTGTGCGTTTTTCATCGGACTAGTGCTTTTACAAGCTGTAATGCTAAATAGTAAACTTAAAGTAATTAATTTAACTGAATAAATTATTAAGTATTTTTTCATCAACTTTAACCTTTTAATCGCTTATTAATACAATCGTGTGTTGGCTGTACTTTAAATTTAGACTAATTTGTTAATTAATAAACCTTTTCTCTCTTCATCTTCTTTTTTTACAAGCAATGAGGCCTGTAATAGTAAATTATTAGTTTTTTGTTCTGAAGTATCTTTTGCATAATCGGTATCTAATATACGAGATCGAGAGGCGCTGCTTTTAATACTAGAGGTTTCATATGTTGATATTTGACTATTTAATCCATTTGTATCTGCACCTAATGCGCTAGCACTGGTACTCACTACTTCTAAAGCTTCATTTATCGCTAATTGTGTATTAATAGGATCACTTACATCTAGACCAGAAATAAAACTCGACTCTCCCAATGCCTGCTCAGCCACAAGGTTAATCTCTTGTGTTAATTGGTCTAATTCACCTTGAATTGCACTATTAGAATATAATGGGTTCCCTGATTGAATAGACAATTCATTAGCTCGTAATAATGTACTGGTGATTGAGGAGAGTTGTGCTTCAGTAACATTATTTAAATTAACTTGATCTTGTGAGTTCACTGTTCGTTGATTTAACTCATTGATCTGAGATGTTAATCTGTTTGATATTTGTAAGCCTGAAGCATCATCTTTAGCCGAATTGATCTTATAACCGGATGATAGTTTTTCATTTTGTTCTAGCTTCATTTTGGCTAATAAGTCAATTTGACTCGTCGCTAATGTAGGTTTGTTGATTGAGAAAGTCATAACTAAGCCTTACATACAAAAATTTACTCTATCCTTATAGTGTAAATTTCAGACTCAACTTTATAAAATACTATTTCAATTAAAAATAAAATTTATTCCTCTAATTTATAGTAAATAAAAAAGGCACTAAACGTGCCCTTTGTATTAATTGGTATAATAATTAAACTGGAATTTCAGCCCTTTTTTGTTGTAAATAAAATGCCAGTTTATCTTGCTTAGATATTTTAATGCTTTTCTTTTTCATCATTTCAGATGACATTTTTAAGTTTGGCATGTTGTCAAAGTAATACCTGTATTATTAAACAACTCTCTACAGAGACTGTCCATCACCTTTGTTAAGGCACCTTTACTTTTTTCTTTTTTCCTAAACCAAATAGCGAACGACTATGAAGCTTTCGTTCTCTAAATAGGTTATGTAATAATGCTTATTGCTCTTGAAGAATAGCATCCATAGGTGATAATAATTTATCGTTTTAAGATAGCATTTTATCTAGCTCTGTTACCAAATCTCTATGGTTTCGACTACTTTATTCCCATTCTACACCTTTTGAAAGCTTCCATGTATTGAAGCATGTTCTAAGATAAGAAACCTGTTTTAACTTTTGACTTCGCGGTTTAGTTAAACCTAGCTTAGTACCCCTCATCCACTGGTCATAAGATACAAACATGCGATTCATTTTATTATTTTTCTTAGATAATACTTAACATACTAAAGCTATTTAGGAAATTAATAGAGTAAAATTACACTTTATTTCAACAGAGTGTTTATAAGCACAGCGTCCTTTCCAATTACCTGCATAAACATAACCTATTATAACATCATCATCTTGAGCGACTAACTAAGGTAAATTACTTGATTTCGTATTTTCAACTCTCAACACCATATCTTCAACCGATACTGGCTCACTCTCAAAAGTGATTGCCGTATTAATTACATAATAATTACAAATACGGATTATTTCGTTTATATCAAAATCAGTTACAGCTCTGATCACATTGGCACCCTTTTTTTTTCTTTTTGATTGGAAATAAATTCAACCAGAATGCCATTTCAAACAAAAAACCTAATATCATGAAAATAAAAGACCCAGTTTGATTGCCAAAACTATATAAGCTTAGTGCAGCAATAATAAATAATACCGCCATTAATAACCTTATAATTGTTTTCATAGAGTTCCTAAAATGTAAAATGATTGAATAAATTTAAAGTGCGATCTTTTTTCCTTTAATGGAGTAGATCAAAGGTATTTGTTGCTCTTTAAATCTCATTTGATAACCATGACCTGCTACTAATTCTAACCCTTCAAAACAATCATATGGGCTATATACATGCTCTTTAAAACTTTCAATGGTAATACCTGCTCTTATAAGGGCCTGTATCACATCACTCATGGTATGTGGCCAAGTGACAACGGTGGATTTCTCACCCGTTCAATTTTAGGTATAGGTACCTTCATATTCAATATCATAAAATTTAGAGTCAACATGAACTTCAGTTCTTTTGTTCCATGCTTGCCTATTAATTTCAATATAATCCAAAATCAGACCTTATTATTAATTTTCTCTATGATGACATATATAATTTTTAGAATTAATTACTAAACGAAAAGAAATGAAACAATATGTAAATATCTTACAATCTTCATTATTGAAATTTATTACAAACAGATAAACTTAATGTAATTCCCATACGTATTGATAAGAAATATAAAATTACAGGTTTAAATTATGTTTTCTTTTTTTAAAAAAGATCCAATCAAAAAATTAGATAAGTTATATAAAGACAAACTTGAGCAAGCAATGCGTGCACAAAGAAATGGTGATATTAGATCTTATTCAATGATCACAGCTGAAGCTGAAAAAATTAACGCTCAAATTACTCAGCTAGAAAATGAAGCTAAAACTTGAGTATGCTTAAATAAGCTATTGTTGAAATTTTTTATGGAGTGCTTTAGCTATAATCCTCTGTTCTTGTGGGTTGAAAAATTCTTTTTTATGAGAATCAATAATATGCTGCTGAATATTTTTTTGACTCATAATTTCATTGATAATGCTCAACCCAAGTTTACTTTTAGAACATGCGATATAGCCTAAAATGCTTGCTTGAGTATTTTCAATTTCTAGAAACTCGAGTTCATGTCCTTCTTTGTCTGCAGAAAATTGATTAATAAATACAGTACTATATTCAATCATCCATCTAAACGGCCTTTCATTAGCATTTTTCTTTGGCGATCTGCACTTGTTTGTCCTTCGCCTTTTATAAATCAAGCACTATTAGCTTTTATAAAATCATCGATATATTCTCCGTAGGCTCTACCAATAGTAATTCATATCTTTAATTGTCGATCAATAATGGCTTCTTTTAATGGCTCTGAAAAGTGTATTTCTGATTTTTTACTTTTAAGAATCTTTAGTCGATTAGCTGGAAATGTTGCGATAGGATATTTAGAAAATTGCGCTATCGCTTCGCGTTTATCAGCAGGTAAAATCTATGGGACACAAAGCAACAAAATTGGCAATGCGCATTTAAAATGGGCGTTCTCAGAAGCCGCTGTATTGTTATTACGCCATAACCATAATGCCACTCAATACCTTGAAAAATTACAAAAAAGAATGAGTAAAGCCAAAGCACTTTCAGCATTGGCGCACAAACTGGGTCGTTGTGTTTATTATATGCTTAAAAAAGAGACTGTATTCGATGAAACCCGATTCTTAAAGCGTTAGTCACGGTACTGGATGAGCTGAACGTCTAACTGGATATAAGGTTGAGCATCAATCAATTGGGTGAGTTAATAGCCATTAAGCTTTAGCCTGATTATATGCTTAAATACCTAAGCCTCCTAGCTTGATTAGACACTCAGTACGCGTGCATTAATACAATAAGCAAAGTCGCTTACACCTGACTTGAGCCTGAAACTAACTGGTGCACATTATGCAACCAACATGCTTGAATAGTGCCTTGATTAGGTTAACCGATGAATGTCTCGATTCTGGCATCCTGCTTCATTCTACCCCCTAAATCCATTTAGTCGTAGTGCCCCTTGCTATGCCATAAGGATATGAACTAAAGCAGGCAGCGATGAGATCGCAATAAGAGAGCCTCAATATGTGTTTGCCGTAAGCTACTTGCTTAACAGCCGCATCGACATACAAAATAAACGGGTTTGTTTATTGATTTACATTTGACCGTCACTGCAAAAAACGGTCAAAAAGGACACTATTGCCTATTGACAGAGTTAAGGCTCATATGTGTTAGGTATTACCTATACCAAACCTTAATTTTAGTAACTTTACAGCCTCGTAGAGTAAAACAATAGACATTGTATAAATTGGCCAGTTAGCAACTTGCATTAAACTAGAACCACAATCCCCATTACCATAACGCAAAATTTCTAACCCAGAAGGAATACATGCAAGCACGAGTATTGTTATTGGAATATACAACCGTTTAGCTTTTTGAAAATACCTAATAATCGTTGCAATAATACTAACAACAAGAGATATAAAAAGTAAGTTAATTGAATCGTTCCAATTTTGATCATAACCAACACCACTAAAACACGCATACGAATACGAGGAAAACATTAAAAATAGTACCGTGACTCCAAACTTCATGTAATACCTAACGCCGCAATATGGGACGTATAAATACTTGGCTAAAATTAGCTAAGAATGAGCGCCAGCCAAGCTTTAGACGTCCCACGCATAATTGCCTTGTTATATTTCTTTAAACTCAGGCTTTATTAGACCAAAACACTTTAAATCATGGAATTCGTTTTTCCAGAAACCACTAGAACGCCTAATTCCTTCCTCTTTGAAGCCTAGCTTTTTTAACACAGACTCAGAAGCTGCATTTCCAATCATAATGTCACCTTGAATCCGGTAGAGTTCACCTAATGGTTGGCCATTGGAAAATATAAATTGGATAATCGTGCTAACAGCCTCGGAAGCATACCCAATCCCCCAATACTTTGAGGATAACTCATACCCAATACCTGCATTTTTCATCTTTAGGTTTATTGAGTTAAAACCACACGTACCAATCAACCTTCCCGTGTTCTTAACTCGAATAGCCCAACGAACACCACCTTTGTCAGCAAAGCGTTGATTAAAAAGGTTAATTAACTCCAAAGATTGTTTCTCTGAATCAAAAACATCAATATCGTAAAATTTAACAACGTTTTCATCAGAGAAAATATCAAGTAAAGCCTGGCTGTCACCTTCTGATAACTTATTAAGAATTAACCGAGATGTTTCTAGCTCTGGAAATTGCACTTAGTCCTCCTTGAAATATAACGAGCCTGTAGAATAACTCGTTTTAAATATTATTTTTAATCGAAATACTCTAACTGGAATAAATTCTTTTAACAATCAAAAACGTTTACGTTTTTGGCTATTTTTACTCTTTGAATTATGAGAGTTTGATATTTGCGAGTTTTGTGCTGATTTATTGGTTTTTCGGTGGGATATGATGTTGTTTCGTGGCTCCTTAACCCTTAATGCAGGCTATTTCTGAGTTTTTCTATGTTATGAACTAAACAATACATTTGCCACTGGGCATTTACTTTTTCTTGTCCGCGCAATGTGAACTTATTCATGCCTTTGTTCACCGTGATATTACCAAAAACAGGCTCTATTGTGCCTAATCTTTTACTATATTGTCGTCTCCCGATTGGGCTGTCTATTTTTATCCACATCTTGTCGGTAAAACTCAGTTTATTTGCATTGCTCCCCAATGAAAACTGAACTTGCCTACCAACTGATTTCGGTGGGTTCCTCATACATTGATTTTGTAGTGGGCAAGTTCGGCAATCTTTTAAATGCCCTGTAAAACGCACATAAGATTTACTGTTATATTCTATTTTTTTGCTCTGCTCCCAAAGTGTTTTTCCCGCAGGACATCTGCATGCGTTTTGCTCTTCGTCATAGTGGAAATTGTTACTGGTAAATAATCTTGGCTTGCCTTTACTGCCTAATTTTTCTTTTTTTGTTGCCAAGTAATCAGCTATTTTGGCGGCGCTTTTATCAAGCTTTTCTTTTTGTTTTAAATCGTGTGCAACTTCATCTTCAGGCATATCATCTTGTGATTGATGGCGGGATAAAATACGTTTACTGGCCTTTTCTAATTTCACTTGTTTACGTTCTAGTTCTTCAAACGTACCGCTCCATTCTTTACTCGCATTCGACTTTATCTTACAGCCATCAATGGCAAACATGTTACGGCCAATCAAACCTTCTTCATCACAAATCATCAATATTTGTGTAAATAATGGTGCAATTTGCTCACTCATTTTTGCTACAAAACTGGCTATGATGTGTAATGTGGCTGAACATCGCCCGATAAACTCATAAAAGTAATATTGGTTTCACACGCTTGTGCGATGCGACGACTCGACACTAAACCATGGGCATAACCTAATAATATAATCTTCAACATTACTGTTGGCGGATACGCTGCTGCACCGCGTTTATCATTTTGATACCACGCATCAAAGCCAGATAAGTCAAGACAGTTATCTACAATATGCGACAGTGCAAATTCAAATGTGCCAGGTAATATTTGGCGGGAAAAATCGATAGGTATGAACTTATTTTGACAAGATAAATCGGGTTTACCTCTTTGCAATAATAAGTGCCATTTTGATGTTCTGTAGTTGAATAATATCTATTAGATCACATCAAAGATCTGGTATCAAGCTTAAAAAACAAACAAATAGTAAAAACTAAAAAAGACACTAAAAAGTGTCTTTTGCTATAAATTCTACAGCCTCAACGCCGCAAATAAACGGCTAAAAATAGTTGGCTAAAATTTGTGAGGCACGAACAAAGCCAACTAATTTTTGTCCGCGTTAACAACTTTGTTATGAACCGCATCCATTTGGTTTAACTTCTTTAACCTCAATTGCGACTGGTAAGTCATTCTCCAATTTATATACTGAAACCTTACAAGATTGAAAAGCGACGCCTGTCCATAATGCAGAAATGCCTTTACCACCGATCCGCTCATTTACTACAACATAATTACCACCAAGCTCAGGAGTAAATCTTACAAAAGGCCAGCATGATTTTTCCCAGCCTGAATTGTGCCACTTTATGATTGAAGTCAATGTAGTAGGCTCATTAGCCACTACTTTAATTATTGTATTTCGTTCAGTTTCATTGAAGGTTGTTTGTAGCCCAGAATTCGTGCAGACAATAGGCTCACCGTTAAAAGGAACACCTTCCTCAGTCTCATATTTTTTATCCGCGCTAAATTCTATAGTCGCAAAATTTTGGTTTGTAGTATTCTTATATTTCGGAAGCTTTGTGCCAAAAGATTGTTCTGATAATGAAGTGGCAGCACACCCTGTTAGTGCAAGTAATGGGAATATAACTACCAATGCCTTAAATTTCACACTTATCTCCTGATAGGTTCATAACGAATGATATGGACTCCCCATCCAATTGGCATTTGTGCCATATTGAAAGTGCAAACAGTCAAAAAATGGAGAGCCCATATGTCTTTAATTAAAGTTGTTGGCATCGTTATTTATTAATCAAGAGTGCCAAATTAGTTTTTAGTATCCATGGTGTTGATAAGCATGACAAGTGTAAATTAAGAAAAACTATCAAAAGAAACAAACTATTTGAGGAAATAACACAACTGCCACCCTGTGTTATCGCGATGGAAGCTTGCTCCGGTGCTAACTATTAGGCAAGGGAATTTACCAAACTCGGTCATGATGTGCGTATTATGGCGTCTAAATTTGTTATTCCCTATCGCCAAAATGAAAAGAATGACGCCAATGATGCTGAAGCTATTTGCGAAGCAGCTACAAGACCAAAAACACGTTTTGTCAGTATTAAAAGCGAAGAACAACAAGCCGTGCTGTGTTTACACCGCATCAGACAAGGTGCAATTAAAGACAGAACCGCACGTATAAACCGATTACGCGGTTTACTCGCTGAGTTCGGTATCATCATGCCAAAAGGTCGATACCCTGCACAAAATGCCATTAACGGTATTCTTGAAGATGCTGAAAATAACCTACCTTTTCTTGCGCGTGAATTGCTCAATGATTTATGGCAAAGTATTAAATCTTTAAATGCAGAAATACTCAAATACGATAGAAAACTGTACAAACTCGCCAACCAAATGAAAGACGCCAAAAGGCTTATGAGTATTCCAGGTATTGGCGAGGTCACTGCAACAGCCGTAGTCGCCACAGTAAATGATGCTAAACATTTTGATACCAGTCGTTCTTTTGCTGCATGGATTGGTTTAGTACCAAGGCAATATTCAACTGGTGGGGTTGCGCGATTAGGCCGTATCAGTAAACGAGGTGAAAAACATATTCGCACTTGCCTGATACATGGTGCTCGAGCAGTAATCGCAAACTGCAAAAATAAAACAGACCGAACAAGCATGTGGGTAAAAGATTTAGTAGAGCGGCGTGGTTTTAAGCGTGCAACGGTTGCATTAGCAGCTAAAAATGCCCGATTAATTGGGGCGCTATTACATTCAGAAAAAGAATATCAAATTGATTATGTAAAATAAGTTTTAAAGTAACAAAGTTAAATAAAAAAGAGTTTAACTCACCGAGTCTGTGCATTAGCAATTGACGATAACACGGTCAGACCGAGAGAAAGAAAGCCTGTTTAGTCGGGAAGAATAATTCTTTATAAAAGAAGATTCTGTTTAACGAGTGAGGCATTGCTCAAGCGCAAATCATCAGGGCGATAGCGTAACAAAGCTAAAAAACGCCGAATGTAGAGCTGCTGTCAGATCTTCTTGTTATCAAAAAGTGTTATTGCTTGACAACGGGGAGTCCATGTAGCCGCGCTAAGCGGCAAAAAGTTGTTGGCTAAAATTAGTGAGGAACGAACAAAAAGCCAACTGTTTTTTGTCCGTTTAATTGCCTTGATAATCATTGAGCCTCCTCCAAAGTATCGCGTTTATACGTAATACTTTAGTGACCAAACAAAAAGAAGAAAGCTCAATCAACTTTTACAATAACATGCATCCATACTATTGTGGTATCGATTTACACGCCAGATTACTCTACGTCTGTATCATTGATAATACAGGACTTATTCTTGTTCACAAGAAAATTAAAGATGACCCCTCCGCCTTGCTTAAGTTGTTACAGCCCTACATTGGTAACATTGTGGTAGGTGTTGAATGTATGCATTGCTGGTATTGGGTTGCCGATTTTTGTAAAGCGCATAATATCGATTTTATTCTTGGTCATGCCCTTTATATGAAAGCCATTCATGGTGGCAAGGCTAAAAACGATAAAATAGATTCATTTAAAATTGCTAAACTTATTCGAGGCGGTAACTTTCCACTAGCTTATGTCTACGACAAAGAAATGCGTGCTACACGCGACTTATTACGTCGCAGAACCAAAATCGTTCGTCATGGTGCTGATTTAAAAGCCCATGTGGCAAATACCGCCAGCCAGTACAATCTACCTGCCCACAATGTAAATTTAAAAAATGTATGTGATAGAGAGAAAATGCGCTATTACTTTCCCGACCCAGTTGTACAACGCTCTATTAATCTCGATATGGGCATACTTGACTACTATCAAAAAGAGCTCAAGCCTTTAGAGCATTATATTGAACAGATGGCCAAGCAACATAACCCCGTTCATCTAAATATCTTGCAAACCATTAATGGCATCGGTCGTATTCTCGCGCTGACAATTATTTACGAGGTTGGTGATATTAATCGCTTCCCGAGTGTTCAAAAGTTTGCTTCTTATTGCAGACTCGTAAAATGTAAAGCTGAATCAGCTGGCAAAACCTATGGCACACAGGGCAATAAAATTGGTAATGCGCATTTAAAATGGGCTTTCTCTGAAGCGGCTGTATTGTTATTACGCCATAACCATAATGCCACTCAATACCTTGAAAAATTACAAAAAAGAATGAGCAAAGCAAAAGCACTTTCAGCGCTGGCGCATAAGCTCGGTCGTTGCGTTTATTATATGCTTAAAAAAGAGACTGTATTCGATGAAACCCGATTCTTAAAGCGTTAGTCACGGTACTGGGTGAGCTGAACGTCTAACTGGATATAAGGTTGAGCATTAATCAATTGGGTGAGTTAATAGCTATTAAGCTTTAGCCTGATTATATGCTTAAATACCTAAGCCTCCTAGCTTGATTAGACACTCAGTACGCGTGCATTAATACAATAAGCAAAGTCGCTTACACCTGACTTGAGCCTGAAACTAACTGGTGCACATTATGCAACCAACATGCTTGAATAGTGCCTTGATTAGGTTAACCGATGAATGTCTCGATTCTGGCATCCTGCTTCATTCTACCCCCTAAATCCATTTAGTCGTAGTGCCCCTTGCTATGCCATAAGGATATGAACTAAAGCAGGCAGCGATGAGATCGCAATAAGAGAGCCTCAATATGTGTTTGCCGTAAGCTACTTGCTTAACAGCCGCATCGACATACAAAGTAAACGGGTTTGTTTATTGATTTACATTTGACCGTCACTGCAAAAAACGGTCAAAAAGGACACTATTGCCTATTGACAGAGTTAAGGCTCATATGTGTTATAAGCCACTTTGCTCTATTTTTGTTTGTAGCAATGTAATACGTGAATTAAGCTTTTTAAAAGCAATTTGAGCATAAAAATAGTGCAATAGAAAAGCAACAAAGCCAGAAGCACCAATTGCAATGACAGGCTCAGTGTAAATCAGTAAAGCCAGAATAACTGCTGAAAATATAATACATAATAAAAGAAAGTGAACTGAGCCAAACATTCTTCTATTTTGCTTTTCTAGTTGATTGATATGTGAATTTAAATCCAATTGCCTAAACCTCCGTGGCATATAACGAGCCTGTAGAATTTATCAAAAGGCTAAAATTTATAAAAAAGTGAGTCCCTGTATCGCATTGTAAGCTACAAACTAAAGTTAACTAATGCATTTTAGACCCTGTTTTTGGGCTGTAAAATTAAATTTTTAATTATTCTACAGCCTCAACGCCGCAATAAGCGGCAAAATGTTGGATAAAATTAGCGAGGTACGAGCAAAAAGCCAACTGTTTTTAGACCGTTTAATTGCCTTGTTATATTTTCAAAGCTACAATGTACGACATTACCGTACATAAATAGTGAGCTAATTATGAATAGCATAAGCGTAAACCAGTTTAGAGACAACTTAAAAACATATGTTGAACAAACTGTTAGTGAGCATGAGCCAATAAAAGTAACCCGACGAGCAGGTGAAGACTTTATAGTTATGAGTGCCGATGATTGGGAAAGAGAGCAAGAAACATTACACATATTACAAAGTAGTAATTTGATGAAGCAGATTGCAGAATCAATGAGCACTCATGAAAGCAATAAAGGCTATAAACCAACAAAAGAGCAATTAGATGAGATCACTAGTCTTTGAGGGTAAAACTTGGCTCATTTACGAGCAATTAAGAGAAAAAGATAAAAAACTTCATAAGGCTTTATGCAAAATATTAAAAGAAATGTTGCGCTCTGATCCTGCTAGTGGACTGGGAAAGCCTGAACCACTTAAACATAATTTATCAGGCTTATGGTCAAAACGGATATCTCAAAAAGATAGACTCATTTATAAGTTTGATGATAACAGCGTATACATTTTTGCAATTGGTGGACATTATGACCAATATTAGAAAAATATAACGAGCCTGTAGAATAACTCGTTTTAAATATTATTTTTAATCGAAATACTCTAACTGGAATAAATTCTTTTAACAATTAAAAACGTTTACGTTTTTGGCTATTTTTACAACACCAAAGAAAACGCCATTTCAGCGAGTAAATTGGTTATGTTGGCCACTGTTTCCTATCCGATGCAACGACCGTTCCATCTACAATCGTCACGTTGAAGCCCTGAAACGGTAGCGTAAACGATCGAAACCGACCAGTTTTTTTTGGAGTGTGCTCATATCTCAAAATCTTACGTTGAAGGTTAACATGGTAAGTATAAGAAGGTTGACCTATTGAATCCAATAATTGTTCTTCAGTCTGACCTTGCCAAATCATTTTGTTCATTAACTTGTCAACTAATTCTTTATTATTATATTTATCCATTAGCCGCATTCTCTTTCCCTCTAATAAAGCACCACCCAATGAAAAGACAATAAATAAATTTAAGAAAAAAATAAAAACACCAAATAAAAAAAAGTCCATATTAACCTTCTTCTTTGCGAATATTTTTGCCGTCAATCTTGATACTAAGGTTCAGCAAAATTCAAGATATCTTTGTGATTATTTACAACAATGTCGATAGAGTTATCGTCGTGGTAAACTCGATAAAGCTTCCCACTTTCACCGTAATTAACATTAATAAAGTATGGATCACCAATCAAGCGACAGCTATGTACCCAGATTTAACGACTTTAATACCCGGATAATAATTGCTAGTTTCATCGTCAATATCCGAGCACTCAAAGACCTTAAAATCTGCACCTAGCCCAGACAAATCAAAATCATCTGGGATCTCAAATGATTTATTACTCAAGTTGTTATCGGATATAAAATCTAACCAATAATCTGGAATATTTATCACTGCAAACTCCAAAAGAAAGCTAACGAATGATATGGACTTCCCATCCAATTGGCATTTGTGCCATATTGAAAGTGCAAACAGTCAAAAAATGGAGAGCCCATATGTCTTTAATTAAAGTTGTTGGCATCGTTATTTATTAATCAAGAGTGCCAAATTAGTTTTTAGTATCCATGGTGTTGATAAGCATGACAAGTGTAAATTAAGAAAAACTATCAAAAGAAACAAGCTATTAGAGGAAACAACACAACTTCCACCCTGTATTATTGCAATGGAAGCTTGCTCCGGTGCCCAATATTGGGCAAGGGAATTTACCAAACTCGGTCATGATGTTCGTATTATGGCGTCTAAATTTGTTATTCCTTATCGCCAAAATGAAAAGAATGACGCCAATGATGCTAAACATTTTGATACCAGTCGTTCTTTTGCTACATGGATTGGTTTAGTACCAAGGCAATACTCAACTGGTGGCGTTGCGCGATTAATTTGGGCACTGTTACATTCAGAAAAAGAATATCAGGCAGATTATGTAAAATAAATTTAAAAATAACAAAGGTAAATTGAAAGAGTTTAACTCACCGAGTCTGTGCATTAGCAATTGACGATAACACGGTCAGACCGAGAGCAAGAAAGCCTGTTTAATCGGGAAGAATAATTCTTTATAAAAGAAGATTCTGTTTAACGAATGAGGCATTGCTCAAGCGCAAATCATCAGGGCGATAGCGTAACAAAGCTAAAAAACGCCGAATGTAGAGCTGCTGTCAGATCTTCTTGTTATCAAAAAGTGTTATTGCTTGACAACGGGGAGTCCATGTAGCCTCAATAAGCGGCTTAAAACTGTTGGCTAAAATTAGCGAGGCACGAGCAAAAAGCCAACTGTTTTTTGTCCGTTTAATTGCCTTGTTATATTTTTTATACCATAATACAATATATATTGGTATTAAAGAGATTGCATTATGGCTAAAAATACAAGCGTAACATTAGGCGAACATTTTGATCAATTTATAAATCAGCAACTTAACTCAGGTCGTTATGGTTCAGCCAGCGAAGTAGTACGTGCTGGTTTAAGAGCCTTGGAAGATCAGGAAACAAAGATAATGAATTTACGCAATATGCTAGTTGAAGGTGAAAACAGTGGCGTTGCTGAATACTCGTATGATTCTTTGATTTCAGAGCTGGACAAAGATAACCATTAATGTCGAAATTCGAATTATCAGGTAAAGCCAAAAGCGATTTAATTAAGATAGCCAAATATACTCAATTAACTTGGGGAACAGCACAAAGAAATGATTATTTAAAACTATTAGATAATACTTTCCATCAACTGGCAGATGAACCTATGCTAGGAGTTAATTGTGATTATATAAGAGAAGGTTATCGAAAACGACCTCAAGGTAGTCACATAATTTATTATAAAGAACACAAAACAAACCAAATTTTGATTGTAAGAATATTACACAAAAGTATGGATGTTAACCGCGCGCTTTGAAAAATATAACGCCGCCATAAAGGGCGAGCGCAGCGAGTCCAGCCCACGGCTTTTTGTGGGCGATTTTTAATGTGTTTGTTGAACGAAGCCGCTAAGCGGCAGAAAAACATCATTCATACTTTAACTCAGTAACATTGCCATATTGGCGGTGTCATACTGGAGTAATTACCATGAATGAACTCGAACAAAAACATGTCGAATTCCGTTATCTTCAACATATTACCAATTTAAAGTTACAAGGTAAAACGACCTGCGACCATTGATGCCTACGCGCGTACCGTTCGACGTATTACCGAATATTTTGACCGCTCCCCCGATACCTTAAGTACCCAAGATTTGAAGCAATATTTTAATGCCCTCATTCAACCCCATTCTTGGAGTACCGTTAAATTAGACCGCAATGGATTACAATTCTTTTATAAATACACCCTTGAACGTCAATGGCAATGGCTCGATATCGTCAAACCCCCACAGGTAAAACGTATTCCTGATATCTTAACTGCTGCACAAATTGCCTTTATGATTAATCAAACCAAACAACAACGTTACAAAGTCTTTTTCTTAACCCTATACACCATGGGCTTGCGTTTAAGTGAGGCTTTAAATCTCACTGTGGCTGATATTGATAGTAAAACCATGCAAGTGCATATTCGTGATGGTAAAGGCGGTAAAGATAGGCTTGTGCCTTTACCTGTTAAAACCCTTGATGAATTACGTCTATATTGGCAAACACATCGTCATTGCACCCTTATTTTTCCTGGTAAAGGGCAAGGCTCCGACACGCCAATGGATAAAGGCGGCGTACAAAAAGCAATGAAAGCGGTATTAAAACAGTGCAAAATTGCAAAATTGCAAAACGTATTAGCCCACATTCACTCAGACACTGCTTTGCAACACACTTATTAGAGCAAGGTCTGGATTTACGCTCATTACAGTTGTTACTCGGTCATGGCAGCCTGAATACAACCTCAAAATACACGCAACTAACCCAAATAAAACAGCAAGATACCAAGCGACTTATAAACCAATTAACTGATAATGTCATGCGACTATGGGAGGCTTTATGAGTTGCTTTATTGAATTATTACGTGAACATCAACATGATTTTATGCATCATTATGATAATCAACTTAATCATAATAAACGTCAAGCAATTAATGCATTGCTCAGTTGCAAAACAGCTGAGCAACGTAAAATGAGTTGGTGCTGCGCTCACTGTAACCATCAAGCACAACACCCGCTCTCATGCGGACATCGACACTGCCCACAGTGTCAACACCAAACCACCAGAAAATGGTTGCAACGACAACAGCAAAAATTACTGCCCTGTCATTATTTTATGGTGACATTCACTTTACCTTTTGAGTTTAGAGCATTATCGCGATATCAGCCAAAAGCCTTATATCAAACCATGTTTAAAGTGGTGAGCAATGTACTCAAAGGGTTTGCTAAGCGTCAGTTCAAAGCTAATATTGGTTTTACTATGGTATTACATACGCATAGAAAAAATTAGAAGAAAAAATTAGACAGGCAGAAAAAATTAGAAGAAAAAATTAGACAGGCAAAAATATCTCATTGATATTAAAACCCCACTGAGAAATTAAAAGCTTACGCTGGTTACTATAAATATATTTCATTTGAGAGTTTGATGTTTTATTTCACGAAATACAATACAAATTATTGAGGTTTGATTAATTACGCGCACAATAAATTAAATTGCTAGATAGCAACAATTGTTAAACTTAAATAAGGTTGAGCAACTACGCAGAACCTTTATACCAACTATGATTGTGACTATGTGCACACTTCATTAAAGATGATTTTGAACCTGCGAAGTTAGCATAATGCCGCCTGAAGTGTTGAATGGTATTGAGCCATGAATCAACTTCAATATTTAAAACAGCTAATATTTTTGGAGTCGTTATCAAAACCGAACCTCGTTTATTTGGCACGATTAACCGACTACTAAAATCAGCTAACTCTAGATAATCAAAAAGTGTAAAAGGAATGGTATTTTTATCCATTGAGCAGCCAAATTCTAATAGTAATTTTGGTTGCTGTAAGACTGTAAATTCAGGTTTCTTATTAGATTTACTATTTTTAGATTTGTCTTGTTTTTTAAAAGATTGGTATTGCTTGATTCGTTCTTTAATTGAGGTGAAATCACTGCCTATAAGTGAGTCAACCATTTTTGCTCTAATAGGATTTAAATCAACATACATCATGCAACTTAAAATTGCAGATTCATCTAGCAAAGCCTGTGATTTAAAACGCCCTTCCCAAAATTTACCCGTGCAATTATCTTCTTTATTCGCTTTACGCGCTATAAATTCATTTAGGCTGCGCATAAACCAACTAATATCATATAGCCTTATGCGCCATTCATTAACTATTTCATTAATTCTAAACATGTATGCTGCATTGAGTTTTTCACCCGACCTATAACGGTCGACCAAAATACAACCATGATATAACTGATACCAACGTTCAATAACATCATCATTAGATAAGCTTAAAGCCTCTTCCCTATTTACCTTTAAAACAAGGTGATAATGATTAGACATAATCGCATAAGCTGCGATATCAATTGAAAAAACAGTTGAAAGGAATTTGATTCTATCTACTAACCAAGTTCTACGATGGTCAAAGTTATTACCTGAATATTTATCATCGCCACATAAGTAACTTCTTCGGATACAGCGATTTATACAATGATAATACGGGGTTGCATCTAAATCGATTAACGACTCTCTCGCCCTAGCCATAATAACCACCAATAACATTTCATCAGTGGTTAAAGTTTAGTCTAAAAAATGAGTTTTAGACCAGTTTTCAATAAGAAAAGTATGGCTGTCTTATTCGACGTTTCTCTTATTCGACGTTTCATGAAAGCGGTATTAAAACAGTGCAAAATTGCAAAATTGCAAAACGTATTAGCCCACATTCACTCAGACACTGCTTTGCAACACACTTATTAGAGCAAGGTCTGGATTTACGCTCATTACAGTTGTTACTCGGTCATGGCAGCCTGAATACAACCTCAAAATACACGCAACTAACCCAAATAAAACAGCAAGATACCAAGCGACTTATAAACCAATTAACTGATAATGTCATGCGACTATGGGAGGCTTTATGAGTTGCTTTATTGAATTATTACGTGAACATCAACATGATTTTATGCATCATTATGATAATCAACTTAATCATAATAAACGCCAAGCAATTAATGCATTGCTCAGTTGCTAAACAGCTGAGCAACGTAAAATGAGTTGGTGCTGCGCTCACTGTAACCATCAAGCACAACACCCGCTCTCATGCGGACATCGACACTGCCCACAGTGTCAACACCAAACCACCAGAAAATGGTTGCAACGACAACAGCAAAAATTACTGCCCTGTCATTATTTTATGGTGACATTCACTTTACCTTTTGAGTTTAGAGCATTATCGCGATATCAGCCAAAAGCCTTATATCAAACCATGTTTAAAGTGGTGAGCAATGTACTCAAAGGGTTTGCTAAGCGTCAGTTCAAAGCTAATATTGGTTTTACTATGGTATTACATACGCATAATCGACGCCGTGATTTACACCCTCATATTCATGTAGTTATTCCATGTGGCTATTATGATGCTGATAAAAACCAGTGGTATAAAGGCAATAAACAATTTCTATTTAATGAGTTTACACTCGCAAAAGTATGGCGTGCTCAAATGCTAGATGCGATTAATAAACACACTCAAATTAATTTACCGTCAAAATCCCCAAATAAATGGGTAGTAGATTGTCGCAAAGTGGGTTTCGGTGATAAAGCGTATCAATATCTCACTCGCTATTTATATCGCGGTGTCATATCTGATAAAGACATCATTAATTATGATAACAACACCGTTACTTTTAAATATCAAGACAGCCAAACAAAAAAAACAGCAACACGTACATTACCCGTACTCAAATTTTTATGGCTGATACTACAACATGTTTTACCTAAAGGCCTACAACGTGTCAGAGATTGTGGTTATTTGCGCGGAAATGCACATAAATTACGCCAACGTATTCAGATATTACTCATAAATACCAAAGGCTGGACAATACCTGAGAAACAAGAGAAACCCAAAGCAATCCGTATTTGCCCTTGCTGTAGACATGAAATGTTATGTATGGGAGTTATCATCAATTTAGCACGAACGAGCTAGCACAAAGGCTTATAAAATAAGGATAATGGCTTAAATGAATGAGAGGAGGTAAAAAAGTAAATTACTAACTGATTGATAAAATATAAAAATTTAACTTCTAAGCAAAAGAAGCGTATTCACTCGGCTAAAATAAATGAAAGCCGCTGCAAATAAAAAACACGATCATCACTATTTACTATAAATAAGTCATACGACCTAAGCTCGGGCTTGTTCAACACCCAGATAAGGTGTCGGCTACGCGACACCTACCCTTATTTGTTAGGTGTTTCAACAATTAGAGCAAAGAGTTAACACAGGCTTTGTGAACTGTCTCTTGAAACTCTCGAACCGTTACTTTGTCTTTAATTTTTGGCTCAAACTCTTCTTCATCAAAATAAACTACCGGATCGACTACATCTTCGTCTTTAAGCTCAAGCCCTATAGCTTCTTCCATATTAACAACTACAGTTATGAGGTCTAAAACATCAGTATCAAAGTTTTGAGCATAGAATGTCTTATCAATAGCAATTTCATCCACGCGAACATCGAGAGTCTTAGCCATTGCATCTAATACTTTATGGTCTACTGCATCACAAATATTCGCCCAAACGAAGTTTGAGTACGTAATTGCTAACACTGAATACAACACAAGTTTGAGATATTTCATGTTTTCCTCTTTGATACCAACGCTTGGCTTTGCGGCGTGCCGGAGCGCAGCGGAGGTACGTCCGGCAACAGCCACTTGATAATCATTGAGCCTCCTCCAAAGTATCGCGTTTATACGTAATACTTTAGTGACCAAACAAAAAGGAGAAAGCTCAATGAACTTTTACAATAACATGCATCCATACTATTGTGGTATCGATTTACATGCCAGATTACTCTACGTCTGTATCATTGATAATACAGGACTTATTCTTGTTCACAAGAAAATTAAAGATGACCCCTCCGCCTTGCTTAAGCTGTTACAGCCCTATATCGGTGACATTGTGGTAGGTGTTGAATGTATGCATTGCTGGTATTGGGTTGCCGATTTTTGTAAAGCGCGTAATATCGATTTTATTCTTGGTCATGCCCTTTATATGAAAGCCATTCATGGTGGTAAAGCTAAAAACGATAAAATAGATTCATATAAAATCGCTAAACTGATCCGTGGCGGTAATTTCCCGCTTGCTTATGTCTACGACAAAGAAATGCGTGCCACCCGTGATTTATTACGTCGCAGAACCAAAATCGTTCGTCACGGTGCTGATTTAAAAGCTCACGTTGCAAACACTGCTAGTCAGTGCAATTTACCTGCCCATAATGTGAATTTAAAAAATGTGTGTGATAGAGATAAAATGCGTTATTACTTTCCCGACCCAGTCGTACAACGCTCTATTAATCTCGACATGGGCATACTTGATTGCTATCAAAAAGAACTCAAGCCTTTAGAGCATTACATTGAACAGATGGCCAAACAACATAACCCCGTTCATCTAAATATTTTGCAAACCATTAATGGTATTGGTCGTATTCTCGCGCTGACAATTATTTACTAGATTGGTGATATTAATCGCTTCACGAGTGTTCAAAAGTTTGCTTCCTATTGCAGACTTGTAAAATGTAAAGCTGAATCAGCAGGTAAAACCTATGGCACACAGGGCAATAAAATTGGCAATGCACATTTAAAATGGGCGTTCTCAGAAGCCGCTGTATTGCTATTACGTCATAATCATAATGCCACTCAATACCTTGAAAAATTACAAAAAAGAATGAGTAAAGCCAAAGCACTTTCAGCATTGGCGCATAAGCTCGGTCGTTGCGTTTATTATATGCTTAAAAAAGAGACTGTATTCGATGAAACCCGATTCTTAAAGCGTTAGTCACGGTACTGAGTGAGCTGAACGTCTAACTGGATATAAGGTTGAGCATCAATCAATTGGGTGAGTTAATAGCCATTAAGCTTTTCCCTGATTATATGCCTAAATACCTAAGCCTCCTAGCTTGATTAGACGCTCAGTACGCGTGCATTAATACAATAAGCAAAGTCGCTTACACCTGACTTTGCCGTAAGCTACTTGCTTAACAGCCGCATCGACATACGAAGTAAACGGGTTTGTTTATTGATTTACATTTGACCGTCACTGCAAAAAACGGTCAAAAAGAACACTATTGCCTATTGACAGAGTTAAGGCTCATATGTGTTATAAGTACACTACACCAATACACCATTTAACATTAATGCCGGTAGAAAAAAGACAGAGGAATAAATGACTGAACCTGTAACAACCAGCGCACACGAATAAAATAAGGCCTGTGTAAAATAAACTTTAGGCTGAAAAATAGAGCTACTTTTAAATGCTATAGAACAAATTTTAATTTCGAATTTTATACGTTCAATGGCCGATTGAATTCGAATAATCATAGGTTTGTAATAAAGAACTAAAAAGCCAAACACTAGTTCCATACCACCGATATCAGCCAAAAAGATAAATTCAGGAGCGAATGGCACAACCAAGCACATAGCCGCTATGAATAAAAACTTTTGAATATTACTTAAATCCTTCCACATACTCTTAACTTCCTTGTACTTATAGACATAATGACTCCCACAAAGAGCTAGCCTCTACATTTTCGTGGGTTAGTTTATCAGCAAAACTGACAAGCCAGAGCCATAATATATGTGTCAAAACAATATAAAGCAGAGGCTAGCATGAATAACATTAGCATAGTTTTCATTGGATTAGATACTCATAAAGAGTTTTTTGAAGTCGCACATGAATTAGATGGCCGTGATAATCGTGTTTTACATGATGCTCGCATCTCTAGTGCAAAATCATCCGTCATCAAAATGGCCCGTGATTTCCAATCCAAATATCCACAAGCGACCCTTCATTTTGTTTACGAGGCGGGTCCTTGTGGATATTGGATTTATCGACTATTAACTAGCCTTGGTCACTGTTGTTACGTCGTCGCACCTTCTTTATTACCTAAAAAGCCTGGTGAAAAAGTCAAAACTGATCGTAAAGATGCGATGAAATTAGCACACTTACTTAAAATGAATGATATTCCAATTATTTACGTACCTGAGGCTGAAGATGAAGCTGTTCGTGATTTATCTCGAGCACGACAAACTGCAACTAATGATTTAAACCATGCTCGTTGCCAATTAAAAGGCTTTTTATTAAGAAATAATATTTGTTATGACGATACAGCAAATTGGTCTCTCAAACATCTACGATGGTTAAATGAGTTAATCTTACCTCACCCTGCCCAACATATTGTTTTACAGGAAATGCTTAATACGATTAATGAACGAATGAAGCCCTTAGCTCGCTTAGTTAACGAACTTGAACATCAAGTTAAGCAGTGGTGTTATTACCCTGTCGTTAAAGCAATACAAGCTATGCGCGGAATCAGGTTCTTAATTGCTGCAAGTATCATTGCAGAGCTCGGTGATTTAAGACGCTTTGATAATCCTCGAAAGCTAATGAAATATTTGGGTTTGACCCCCAGTGAAGATTCAAGTGGTGATAAACGTAGATTAGAAAAAATATCTAAATGTGGTAATGGCCGAGCTAGACGTCTTTTAATTGAAGGCGCACACAGCTATAAATTTCCAGCTAAAGTGTCTTCTGAAATGCAAAAACGACAAGAAATGTTAAGTAAAGAAGTAATCGATATTGCTTGGCAAGCACAATTAAGGTTATGCAAAAGGTACCAAAGGTTAATGCACAGAAGTAAACATCGCAATGTTGTAGTAACTGCTATCGCCAGAGAAATGATCGCATATATATGGGCGATTTCAAGGGAAGTGGCAATTGCACCTATCGATGTAAAAAAACGCATTGCTAGAGTACCAGCATGAAAAGGTTAGAGTTAATGCATTGGATCAAGCAGCGGGTGTGGCACAATTCCCGAGGGCGTTAGGTCGGCAACATTGAGTAATCGATGTTGATCCACGAGCATAGACTGAAACAATGTGCCACGACGGAAAATGTAAGGTAGGCGCTGCTAATCAATAGATTAGTAATCCACGAATATCAGCATGATAACCGACGAAATTACTTTGCTTCATTCAGTGCATTAACTCATTTATTTAAAATACGTTAAGAATGGCTTTAAAAAAGAAGCAAGGATCAGTGCAAAAAAGTTGATTGTGGGAGTCATATCAACGCCCGCATAAGGGGCTGATAATTGTTTGCTAAAATGTGAAGCGTAGCGGAACCGAGCAAACTGTTAGCAGTCCCGTGCTTAATGCGCTTGTTATGTGTAAATTTTCTCCACACAATTAAAATCTGCAAATGTAACTTTAAATGTAGAACCTGAGCGTAACTCAATAATATGCTGAAATCCATTGCCTGTAATCGATACTTCATGGGTTAAAACATCACCATGAAAAGTATCACCATAATTAAATGGATTCTCAGTACCTATAAGTTCATATGATTTTACTTTTAAATAATTCAGAACAATATCACGGTCATGTTGTTGGCCAAGTAAATTTAATGAAATTGATAAAGAGGGTTCAAATGGACGAACCTTATTTCTATTTTCTGCAATAGTTATCGATGTAACCCATGCATCATGAAGTGATTTTGGGTGGTTTAATTCATACCTTTCAGTGTTTGCAGCAAACTCAAATAATTCACTCGGAAAATTATTCCTATTTGAATTTAGATTAGAAATATATTCATCAAAGCTAGAATTCATTTACCAAACTTCCATTTACACATAGACATAATGACTCCCACAAAGAGCTAGCCTCTACATTTTCGTGGGTTAGTTTATCAGCAAAACTGACAAGCCAGAGCCATAATATATGTGTCAAAACAATATAAAGCAGAGGCTAGCATGAATAACATTAGCATAGTTTTCATTGGATTAGATACTCATAAAGAGTTTTTTGAAGTCGCACATGAATTAGATGGCCGTGATAATCGTGTTTTACATGATGCTCGCATCTCTAGTGCAAAATCATCCGTCATCAAAATGGCCCGTGATTTCCAATCCAAATATCCACAAGCGACCCTTCATTTTGTTTACGAGGCGGGTCCTTGTGGATATTGGATTTATCGACTATTAACTAGCCTTGGTCACTGTTGTTACGTCGTCGCACCTTCTTTATTACCTAAAAAGCCTGGTGAAAAAGTCAAAACTGATCGTAAAGATGCGATGAAATTAGCACACTTACTTAAAATGAATGATATTCCAATTATTTACGTACCTGAGGCTGAAGATGAAGCTGTTCGTGATTTATCTCGAGCACGACAAACTGCAACTAATGATTTAAACCATGCTCGTTGCCAATTAAAAGGCTTTTTATTAAGAAATAATATTTGTTATGACGGTACAGCAAATTGGTCTCTCAAACATCTACGATGGTTAAATGAGTTAATCTTACCTCACCCTGCCCAACATATTGTTTTACAGGAAATGCTTAATACGATTAATGAACGAATGAAGCGCTTAGCTCGTTTAGTTAACGAACTTGAACATCAAGTTAAGCAGTGGTGTTATTACCCTGTCGTTAAAGCAATACAAGCTATGCGCGGAATCAGGTTCTTAATTGCTGCAAGTATCATTGCAGAGCTCGGTGATTTAAGACGCTTTGATAATCCTCGAAAGCTAATGAAATATTTGGGTTTGACCCCCAGTGAAGATTCAAGTGGTGATAAACGTAGATTAGAAAAAATATCTAAATGTGGTAATGGCCGAGCTAGACGTCTTTTAATTGAAGGCGCACACAGCTATAAATTTCCAGCTAAAGTGTCTTCTGAAATGCAAAAACGACAAGAAATGTTAAGTAAAGAAGTAATCGATATTGCTTGGCAAGCACAATTAAGGTTATGCAAAAGGTACCAAAGGTTAATGCACAGAAGTAAACATCGCAATGTTGTAGTAACTGCTATCGCCAGAGAAATGATCGCATATATATGGGCGATTTCAAGGGAAGTGGCAATTGCACCTATCGATGTAAAAAAACGCATTGCTAGAGTACCAGCATGAAAAGGTTAGAGTTAATGCATTGGATCAAGCAGCGGGTGTGGCACAATTCCCGAGGGCGTTAGGTCGGCAACATTGAGTAATCGATGTTGATCCACGAGCATAGACTGAAACAATGTGCCACGACGGAAAATGTAAGGTAGGCGCTGCTAATCAATAGATTAGTAATCCACGAATATCAGCATGATAACCGACGAAATTACTTTGCTTCATTCAGTGCATTAACTCATTTATTTAAAATACGTTAAGAATGGCTTTAAAAAAGAAGCAAGGATCAGTGCAAAAAAGTTGATTGTGGGAGTCATATCAACACCCCATTCAGGGGCTGATAATTGCTTGCTAAAATGTGAAGCGAAGCGGAACCGAGCAAGCTGTTAGCAGTCCCGTTACTGTAATGGCTTATTAGCTGGCTAATGACTCTGCTTTTTTACCAAATACCTTATAGTACAGAAGATCTAAAACTGAAGCGATTGTAGCTACTATTAACCAATGAAAAAAATATCCAATAACATTTAAACCATGTGGTTCACATTGTGTTTCTAGTATTTCACAAAAAGTGAAGTTAACAATAAAAGTAGAAAAAGCAGCCAAACCAAAGATAGATAATAATGCAACAGGCCACTTAACTCTGAATAAACGAAGAAGTCCAACAATTACGATTACCGGTAAAGCTAACGTGAAAAATAAATCCATTTAAATCTCCTAAGTTCCAATAGACAGCTAACATTTGTATAAACGGCCCGCACACTTATCAGGTTAGACCTCTTAATATAAATTAAAAATAAGTAATTAAAAATAAATAGCTTAGAGATAAATAATGTCAAAAACGGAGGTAGTAAAGTGTGCATGCACGCTTTTCTGGTTAGACCTCTACGTAAAAATCACTATTTAATGCTTTATTATCAGACACATGTTGAACAATTTTTAACTAAATAAAGTGTGCTTGCACGCTTTGTAATTTATATGCGCCTATTATATCGGTACATATTTTCGTATGTGATTGACTATACAGCTTTTATTTTTTTGCATCAAGACAAAGCGTGCGACATAAAAATGTAAAGCGTGCTTGATTTATCAAAAATACAAACAATACTGTATATAAATACAGTTAAAGGCGTTTTCATAATGTCAAAAAGTCCTTTTTTAGAATCGGTTCGAGATGAAATCAGGCTGCGTGGTTATAGTATTCGAACCGAGAAAAGTTATTTATATTGGATCAAACAATTTATTTTATTTAATAATAAACGGCACCCTATGGATATGGGAAAAGAGGAAGTTAAAGGCTACCTATCATGGTTAGCTAGCTCTCAAAATGTAGCTAAAAACACACAGAAATCAGCACTAAATTCACTTATATTTTTATATGCTAAATGTCTTAAAATAAATTTAGGTGATTTAGGATTTACTTTAGCTACAAAACAAAGACATTTGCCTGTCGTACTTGACGATAAAGAAGTCTCGGCAATTTTGTCTTATATGAGAGGCTATGCAAAAACTGTTGTAGGGTTACTTTTTGGCAGCGGCTTACGTGTCAATGAATGTTTAAGGTTAAGAATTCAAGATATTGACTTTAATAACCTTTCAATAGTCGTCAGAGACGGTAAAGCAAATAAAGATAGACAAACTATACTCGCTGAAACATCTGTAAAACCTTTACAACTACTAATTGATAAAGCAATAAAAACCCAGCGAGAAGATAACAAAATAGGCTGCGGACCTTCATTTCCATATGCTTTATCACGAAAATATCCGAACGCATTTAAAGATCCCGGTTGGATGTTTATACCCAAGCCACTTCAAGATGCAGGATTCAGTTGGATTTAGAAGCGCTTTAGGCAAGGCATTGATTGCAGAGAATGGTTATTCCCTTGTCAAAATCAATAACGCAGCATAAAGCGCTTCTAAACCAACCCTGCGGGGACTTCTGAGCAAATCATGCTCGTTGTTCCATCTTCTTTTAAGGGAAAAACCATTAATACAAAGATGCGCCTAGATCACGAATTGCTCAGCAGTCCTGAAACTCGCATCTTGAAGTAGCTTGGGTATATATTCCCTTCATCTAATTTATGTGCTCACCCAGAAACAGGTGAATTGTGTCGTCACCATTTACATGACAGCTGTATTCGAAAAGCATTACAACCCGCTGTGCGTAAAGCCAATATTCATAAAAAAGTTAATTGTCATACCTTTCGTCATTCTTTTGCAACACATTTATTAAAGAGTGGTCGCGATATCCGTTCTATACAAGAGTTATTAGGCCATAACGATATATCAACCACTCAGATATATACCCATGTCATAGGCCAGCACTTTGCCGGGATCTCCAGTCCTCTAGATGACTTATAAAATAATAAAAAACCAGCTAAATATAGCTGGTTTTTTAAATTGTAACTTTAATCTTTTTTAACTAATCATCTGTACGGTAACTTGCAAGATCGGTAGTGAGTGTTACACCTTGTGATTTAAGCATGTTCACACGTTGTAAATATGCTGCACCTTTTAGCATATGTAATGCCACATCAACTGCACCACGACGTGTAAAGTCTTCTAAATATGTGCCTTTTACCCAGCTATTAAATGCGCCTAAACTTGGGCCTGCCCAAATTTGGTAATCCATTTCGCGGCCTTTTTCACCAATATTCGACCAACGAGATGATAAACCTAAGTACCAACGGAAAATCAATGCCATTTTACGTTTAGGGCTGCTTTTTGCACGAGCTAACATTTCAGGGTCACGCTGTTGGAAAAATGACTCTGTTCCTGCCCAAACATCATCTAAATTAGAGCGAAAAATTTGTTTTTCGATTTTTAAACGCTCATCAACTGGAATATCTTCAATTGAGTCATAAGCTACATATAAGTCGTAAAGTTTTTTAGCGCGCATAGCAAACATAGAGCCGCGTTTTACAACTTGCAGTTTTACGCCCATTTCAAACATATCTGCGGCTGGTGCCATAGTCACATCAGCCATTTCAACATTTGCTAATAATTTACGCGTATATTCAGAAGCACCCGCCTCTACACATGCTTGGTTTACCGAGCCTAAAACAATATAGGCTGCACCCATATTAAATGCAGCAAGAGCTGCTTCAGGCGTACCAATACCACCGCCAGCACCTACGCGTAATGCGGGTGAGAAGTTATATTTAGCTTGCACTTCATCGCGCAGTGCAATGATAGTCGGTAATAAAGTTAAAAATGGACGATTATCGGTATGACCACCAGAATCGGCTTCAGCAGTAATATCATCAGCCATTGGCACCAATTGAGATAAATCAGCTTGTTCTTGAGTGATTTTGCCTTGTGCTAATAGCTTATCTAGTAACTTTTTAGGGGCTGGCTCCATAAAGCGACGACCAACTTCTGTACGTGATACTTTTGCTATTACCTTGTGGCCAATATTCACAGAGCCATCTGTATTTTTAGATAAACCCGCAACTCGATACCAAACAATGTGCTCAGTTAAACCTAAGTAAGCTGACGCCTCTACAGTTTTAACACCTAATTTTAAAAAGCGCTCTACTGCACCACGTTCAAGTGCTTCCTCGCTCGGTGCATGAATTAAGTTTACAGCATATGGGCCATTTGGTAGCTCTGCTTGAATTCGCTTAATTGACTCTTCTATTACATCAGGTACTAAACCTGCAGCACCAAATGAACATAAAAAGCCTGCTTTACCTAAAGCAACCACTAATTCTACTGATGCGATGCCATTTGCCATAGCGCCACCATGGTACGCGTATTTCACGCCATGCTGTTTTTTATAAGCATCATCGCCTAAATCTTCTGGGTTAAGCTTTTGTGCAAAAGCTAACACAGCTTCAGATCCTGACGCTGATATACTATTTGCTAAGCCTGCTTGTGCGCCATTTTTTGCTACATATACTGGATTAGTTAAATCCATTAAGGCTGTTTTTATGGCACTGCTTTGGGTTTGAATAGTTGAGTTATCAACTTTCCATGCCCAATCAATATTATTGTTATTTATATCTAACATGTTTATTCCTAAATCTTTTATTTGCTTTGCAAGGGTGTTACCCCTTGCAACGCCACTAGCTATCTTAAACTGTGGCTTAAACTGAAATATGAAACCGCTCAGTTATGCTTCAATGATTGACAGTACAATATCTTTTACTTCGTAGATACGTAAGCCATCTTTAGATAAATTAGCATCGCCCACTAAGCGTATTTCACCATCAGTTTTAATAATGTCAGTAATATGCACATCTAACGACATTTGTTTGTTGATAGGTGTAATTTGACCTCTGTACTTCCACTTAACTAATGTCGTAGGCGCAATAAACCTTGGGTTTGCAAAGCTTTTACCTAAATCTTTTTTAAGTGCATAAGTTTGCATTAATTCTATTATTGCTTCTACACCTAAAGAACCTGGCATTACCGGGTCTTGATGGAAGTGATAACGGAAGAACCAATCTGTTGCATCTATTTGGCGCTCACCATGCACATAAGCAACACTCGCTTTACCACCCCCTTCAACAATTGAAACCGTATCAATAAAGTTCATTTGGCCACCCGCTAATTTATAATGCGGTTTACCTTGCGGTGCTTGATAAAGGGCTAAGTTTTTATTGGTTAAATCTAGTTTTTCAATTTGTGATACGGGTATTTTATTATCTACAAACCAAGCATGAGTAATTTTACCATTATCAATACCTAACTGATTTGTTAACGCGTCGGCACCAAAGTAACCAAAAACAGCTGTGCCTTTATAAAACACTTCATCTTCAACTAAAAGCTCAAATGTAAAGCTTTGTACTATCATGCCACCGGCCATAGTGGTGCTTAATAATACTGATTTATTTACAATCGTTTTGCCACGTAAATCAATTTGCTTAACTAAATCACCACTTCCATCTAGGTTACGGAAAAACAGGTCTTTTTCAGGATATTTAAGCGTAGTGCCCATATAACCTGAAATAAAGCCGTTTGGTTGTAATGCAATTTCCATAATTAATGAATATGGCATCCAAGATTCATGACTATTTTTAATAAAGTACCATGCGTCTTCAGGTACATAATACTCAGCAATACAGCTTGAAGGGTTTTTAAGATCTAATCGCTTACCCTTAACTTCAACAACTTGCGTTACTACCTGCAAATCACCACAAGGCGTGCGTGGTGGAATACGGCCTTTATACACATCAAAGTCAGGGCCAAAACAATTAGAAATATTACCTGTTGCAAATTCAAACATGTGCCAAGGTGTAAATGGTGCTTGGTTTGGCACGCGGTTTTGACCTGCCACAATTGGCGCTTCAAAATGTTGAATTGGTGTCACACCTTTTTCTTTTGGTGCAGTTAAATCAGACTCAACACGCATTAAGGGACGTTCAGGATTTTTAAAAGGGTTTACGCCTCTTTCATCTAATTGGCTTTCATCAACCGAGAGAGGTTTAGCCACTTCAACACGTGTAGGTTTCACTTCAAGTAACTGTGTATTATCAGGTAAAGTCACTGGGTAAGGAGAGTTTTCATCTTGCTCTGTGATCATCACACATAAATTTTTGAAATCTACTACCACTTTGCCATCAAGAATAATATCTATGTTCGCTTTCATAAACGGGTATGGTTCCATGCCCATTTCTGTTACTTCCATGCGATAAGTCAGAGTATTGTGTTGCGGTATCACTTGGCCACGACAACGTACCGTTTGTGACATACCTGGCATAGGCTGAAAACGTGCATTATTTACATTAATATGCATGCCTAATTTCAGCATAAAGAACATAGCCATTTGACCACAACCTTCACTCATTAAAGAGCCAGCCATTACTTGATCGTCTTTAAAATGACACGGGAAATACCAATGTTCTGGATCTAAATCTTTTTGACCTTCAAGTAAACCTAAACCCCAATGACCGCCATGGGTATCAATTTTTGTAATACGTTCAATCATTAAGAATTTTTCTGATGAGAATTTCAACGATGGATTACGACCACCTTGGTCATAATTATCACCAAAACACCCAGCAACATCACCATTAACCAGTTTCATCATTTCAGCGTAATCAAATGTCGCTTGGTTATTATGCATTAACGGCTCAAAGTACGACTTTGTAGCATTGGCTAATTGTGCTTTATCTTTATCGTTATGTATTACACCTTTGCCGTCAGCAAGTTCTTCATCAGTAAAGAAGCCTGCACAACCATTACGCATAATAAGTACTTTTTTGTCACCTACATAACAATCATAGTGGAAGAAAAACAATAACTGGTCGCCGTTTTTAGCATACGAATCTATATGAATTTCGTAGCGTAATGTTTCACCACCAAAGGCCATTTCTTCTAAGAAAGTTAATTCACAATCTAATAAACGATAAACGCGTTCGCCTTTTGCTTCAAAATCAATACCGATATATGAAATTAATAATAAATCACATTGGCCAGATTCAACCGATACTGACCAAGGGATTTGGCCATCAATTAAAAATGGTGCATCTGTCGGAATATCATATTCAGTACACATATATGATTTTTTATATTCGTTTACTTTTGCATCTAGCTCAGTAACACGACTTACTAATAAATAATCTGTAGTAGGTAGGCGTACGCGGCGAGAATAGTTATCGATAATGTCGTATTCGCTACCAAATACTTTGCCGATATCGCCTTCTGCAAATTCAACTAAATCAGCTGTATCCCAAATAATATTGTTAGGTTGATTGAAACGCTCTTGAAGTTGTAATGGCGGATAACTGTAACCCGCAGGACCTTTTATTTGAAAACCAGACGCAACTTCTTGCGCAACAGGTGCTAATGGCGCTTGCTCTGATACAACTGATAAAACCGGCTTTTTAGCAACCGTATTAACTTGGCCGCCTGAAGCTAGTTTTGCCTGTATTTCTACTAATTGAGAAATATGCTGCTGCGCTGCTTGGCGAGTTTTTAAAAATGCTTCATGAGTCGCTGATTGCTGGTAAATTTCTTTACTTGCTTTACTACTCACGTTTACTGTATTTGCAATTTTTTTCGTATTTGATTGAGTACTTTTCACAGTTGCTCCAACGTTAGCAGTTTGTGCAATAACAAGTTTAATTTCTGCAACTGCTTTAATCGTATTTATCTGCTTAGGGGGTAAATTACTAATATCTACAGGGCATAAAATCGGTGCCAATGTTTTAGTAATAAGATTCTGTTTTATTTGTGCAATAACAGCCGAATCATGTGATGTAATTGACTCAGCAATTTTTTGACCGCCTAAGCTAATTTTTTTAATCAACTGAGGGCGTTTTTTAACAGGCGCTACGGCACTGCTTTGATAAGGTGTATTTGTACCAGATAACACTAAGTGTGCACTAGTTGCATCTCTGCCTAGGCCACTAATTGCAATATGTGATGAACCTTGCTTATCTAAAACAAGTGCTGATTTAATAATACTGGCAACACCTGAAGCATTAAAAGTATGACCAACATTAGACTTAACACTACTAATATTATTGCCGGCGACTTGTGTTGCATAAAGTGAATTAAAAGCAGCTTGCTCTGCGTTATCTTCAGCTATAAAACCACTAGCATGCGCTTCTACTTTAGAGATCTCTGATGCAGATACATTAGCAGCTTTAAGTGCTTTTTGTGCTGCGATACGTACTGCGTTTTCATCAACACCCGCAGCAAAACCAATACCATCAATTGTTGCGTATGTATTTTGTGCATTCACTTTTGATTGTGGTTTAACTACAAAGGCACCAGCGCCTTCACCGACTAACCAATGATTTTTATCAGCGTTTCCGGCTTTCGAAACCGGACCGTAATGTTGGCGTAAGGTAATATTTTCAGCAGAGCCTGCTAAATCAACACTTGCAATAATAACAGCATCAATATCACTGGTTTGAAATAAGTTTTGTGCGAGTTCAACACAACGATATACGGAGTTTTCTTCAGCAGATAACGTAAATGCCGGACCAGAAAAATCCCATAAAGCCGAGATACGTGACGCCATAATATTACCAATGAAGCTGGTATATTGGTTAAGCTGTGCAGCAAATGCCACACCATCTTTGGCGATATTAGTCAGTTCAGTCTGTTGCTCTGATGTAAGCTCAATACCTTGCTGTTTTAAACTGGTTTCAATTTGCGTTGTTAAATTTACACGACCGCGATATTGGTGTAATTCAAGCTCAACACCCATCGCTACTATAACTGCAACATTTGAGCCTATCTCCAGCCCTGCATCTTTAGCTGCATTATCAGCCACTTTCATCATCATAAGTTGCTGTGGAATTAAACAGTCTTGCTCATTTGGCGGCACTTTAAAGCGTAAAAAGTCAATATCAAAGTCTTCAACGTAACCACCGATTGGCGCTTTTTCTAATTGTAATGCTTGCATTACTTGGTTATCAGTTTCGATACCTTTCCAGCGATTTGTAGGTAATTCTCTAAATGTATTGCTCTTAGATTCAATGACTTTTCTAAATTCAGTTAGATTTTGAGCATGACCAAAATGTGCATCCATACCAACAATGGCTAATGGCTCACTCTTTTTAGCGACCTCGTTAATAGCCTCTAAAACTTGAGTGGGCTCTTGTAAAACTAAGTGGGCATTTGCACCACCAAAACCAAATACACTGACACCCGCTGTTCTTGGCTTTTGTGCACCATTGACCAGCGTATCTGGCCAAGGCGTTAATTCACTTGGCATCTGTTCGCCAGTTAAATAACCATTTTTAGAGCTAAGTGGTTCATTTAAATTGATTGTGGCAGGAATTTGCTTTTTATTAAGCGCCCAAATTGCTTTGGTCATGCCCGGCATACCTGCAGCCGTTAATAAATGGCCCAAATTAGATTTAACAGAACCTAACAGCGGTTTATTATCATAACGACTAAAAAATGTATCCATTGAGCCTAATTCAACTTTGTCACCTTTTGGTGTGCCCGTTGCGTGACATTCAATGTAATCAACATCTTTTGGGTTAACGTCGGCATTTTGATATGCGCGTTCATATACTAACACTTGGCCTTTGGTATTAGGGCTTAAAACAAACTCCCCTTTACCATCGTTTGATAAACCACCGCCTTTAATAATGGCGTGAATTTTATCGCCATCACGTACCGCATCACTATGACGTTTTAATACCATCATGCCCGCGCCTTCACCAGCAAATAAGCCTTGTGAATTTTTATCAAACGGTGCATGTATGTTATTAGCCGGATATGCCTGAAATATAGAAAACCCCATATTTACAAACATAGGATCGGAGCCTGATACTGCGCCCGCTAACATCATGTCAGCTTTGCCTGTATGTAAATAATCACACGCCAGTTTTACTGAATAACATGAAGAAGCACATGCTGCATCAAGTGCGAAGTGTGAGCCCCCTAGGCCCGCAGCTTGCGCTAATAACGCGGCAGGATAACCCGCAACTAATGCATTATCTGGATGCACATCAGCTTTTGGTTGGGTAAAGTGACTCAGTGAAAAATCTTTATGTACTGTTTGTTTTAACGCGTTATCAACTACTTGATGATATAACGGCATAAATAAATGATTTGATGATTTCGTTGGAAAAGATAAGTTTCCTAAAATCAAACCACAGTTTTCAAGTACATTACTGCCCCAATAACCCGCATCTTTTAATGCTTGTTTGGTTACATAAAGTGACCATTGGTTTAAGTCGTCTAATTGTTCTAAATATTGCGGGCTAAGTGGGCTGTTTTCTTGTAATACATCATCTGCATCAAAATTAAAGTCACGTATGTAACCGCCATGAATACAATAGAACTTATCTGTATCGCCTTTGTTACCATAATATTTTGCTGGGTCTACACCCATTTGTTCGCTATTTGCTTTAGAGCGACAATCTTGTTGTTCTAGCAGCTTTTGCCAAAATTCTTCAGGTGCTTGTGAACCTGGGAATAAATTAGCAATACCTACTACTGCAATATTTTCCATTGTTATTCTCTTATTTTTCGATCACGATAGAACCATGGAACAAATGACTTAGCTCCATGATCACACCATGACTTATCAACTTAGCTACAGCGCGCATATACGTTAGTTCATCACTTGTGCCTTTTGCATTGACTGGCACTGATAAATGATTTGAATCTGCATTTTGAGTAACATCGGTATCTAAAATTTTATCCACCCAACTAGATAATGAACGCCCAGGTCCCATTTCAATAAATACTTGCGCACCTTTATTGTGCAAGGTATTTACTAAACGTGGAAAATCAACGCGATCACACAAGCATTTAGCTATGCTGGTTGCAATTGCTTTGCTACGTTGTGGAATAGGTAAATAACATGAACTTGAATACATTTTGGTTTTGATGCGTTCTGTCACATCCATCGTATACAGGCCTGTCATAGCATCATATTCAGAATTCGCTGGTGCACTATGTATTGCATTAGCCATATTAAGAGCCATTGCACGTACACCTAGTTTTTTAATCACTTTTTGACACGCTGGCGGATAACCCGCCACTAATAAGCTGTCTGGTGTATTCACTATGGTGCAGAAAACTTGAGGCTCATCAATACTTGCTAACTCAAACTCTTCAACTGTGGCTTTAATGGTATAAGTTTCCCAAATCACTTCTGTTTCAGAAGACGTTTTTGGCATATTCCATTGGTCACGTAGAGTAAGTAAATCACCACACAATTTATTATTAAAAGTATCTGATGCAGCTAACCGTGCACTCATTAAGCCAGGTTGTTGCCAACAGCCTAGTGCTGCATACATGCTTACTTCACCCATACTATAACCAGTAGCAAAGTCGGCTTTTACATTAAATACATTTTCAAATATTTTTGTAAATACACAAGCATAACCTACACCCGCTTCAGCAATATCAGCTAAGCTGCCTCTAAGCGCTAAATCTTTTTGTTTCAGTTCTTTAAAGCCTAAACGATTAATACTTCGAGGATTCAGTAATGTATCTTTTAGTGTAATCGCAATATCATCAGCAAGAGCGGCAACACCTTGATAAATTTGTGGGAATATATGAAATAAATCACGGCCTAAGCCCACATAAGTTGCACCTATGCCTGGATACATAAAAGAGATATTCTCACCTGCCCCAACAGGGTTAGCAGTAAAGTAGCTGCCCTTAGGTGTTTTCCAATCACTGTTATTTAAGAATGCTTTTGATATGCCATGCTCAGCTAATGCGATTTCCTTGCTTAACTCATCGAAAGATTCAGCAAGTAATACAACAGAAAATTGCTTATGCGCATCAAACTGCGCAAAACATGACTTAGCAAGTTCATTTATCTGCACAGATGTTTGGCTATTTAAACTCGCTACTTTATCTAACAATGACTTTTCATCATCAGCCGATAATAAAAATACTGATAAATCGCTATTTGCAATAAAACCATTATTACGTACATCTTCAGCAGGAAAACGCTCACCCGCTGTTAATGTCGTAGCCATTAACAAGTTTTCTTCTAATACAATATGACAATAGTTATTTGCTGTTTGACAACTATAAGCTGCGATATGTGCACTGCCATCTGAATTTGGATACCAAGGACGAGACTCTGTTGGTACATAAAAAGCAGAGTCTTGATATTGAGATAACACATCAGGCTGAACATTTTGCCAATCACTGATCGCAGGAATATATCTTTGTTGCAGTGAAATAATACATTTTAACAAACCCGCTAATTGTGAGAACGCATCGCCCTCACCTGTCACACTTTTAGCACAGCTTATTGCGGTATTTAATTTTGTTTCAGTTTGATAAGCCTGTAATAAACCTTGCTCTTCAATACTTGCTAACGCTTTATCTGCATTGGCAGAGACTTCAAGTAAATGTACTTGCTCAGTGGTAATATTTGCTTGTTCAAGCGCTTGCGCGGTTGTTTGAGCAATATCAGCACCCGTAGCAAAACTTTTTATGTTGGCGTAAGTATATAAAGTATTGTTAATTGCACACTCACTTGATGCAATCAAAATACTCACAATACCTTCAGCTTGATTGTAATGACTAAAGCTTTCATCAAAACCGATTGTTGCTGGTGTATTGTCTTGTTCAATAGGTGAGGTTAATAAATTAACCCCAACTAATACAACAAGTTTATTAGCATTAACAAAATCTTGGGTTTGTTTTAAAGCAGACGATAAATCAGTGGTTTTTGACAGCTCTATTATATTAAGTTTATCAACATTTAACTTATTCGCATTTGCTAAACGTGCTACAGATGCTGCGACAAGTTCAGATTTAACTGAACTTTTCGGTAAATTCACTTGCTTAGCAGCAGTCCCTTGATAAAAAGCACGTTCAACTAAATCAATATTTGAATAACTGCCAAAATTGGCATCTAAGCCAACGATGGATAAATTTGTATTAAGCATTTTTATCCTCGTTAGTTTTTGTAAAAAGGTTATTCAAGTTTTCGCTGATCGTCACTTCAGCAGATTTTACGTGTGCTAAAATCTGCTTTTTTTCTGAAATTAAAGCGATATCTGCCACTAACTTAGATGCGGTTTGTTCAACCACTTTTAAATCAATGTAAAACCCTTCACCTAACATTACTTCACGGTTAATCTGCCAAGCTAATGTTTTAGAAGGTAAACTGCCCATTCCAAGCTGCTTACGTACCCAAACTAACATCGCCTGATACACTAAATCATTTGCAAATATATTGTGACTTGTAAAGCCTGCCTTTACAGGAAGTAAAAACTCTCCCTGTTTAGATTGCGCAATGCTTGGCACTTTACACCCTAATAATAACGATGATTCATTACATGAGATCACATCAGTGATCCCTTGCAAACTTTCGCCATGAAATAAAGTGCCATTTTTGTAAAGTGCTTTAGCTTCATCTGAAATATCAGTTTTCAATACAGGTAGTGATAAAGCTGATACAGGTGCCTCATTATGGCTTCGCGTTAAAATTAGCTCAGCGCCATAATGAAATACTGTTTTACCATTTGAACTGACATTAGAAACAGTGCTCGATATTTTTGCATCAAGCTTTAAAGTATCAGCGTTGTCGGCTAATACTTTAAAATCAATGTTAACTTCATCAGCTTGCGTACCATCAAATACGATGCCTTTAAATAATTTATAGTTTTCAAGGCCTTGATAATGGTAACCAGTATAAAGTGATATCGCAGCGTCACTCATCCAAGCAATAGCACATACAGTTGGCAATACTTGATTGCCACCTATAACGTGATCAGCTAGAAATGCATTAGTAAAAGTACCGTTAGTCGTTTTTAATGCTTTTGTTAAACGACTAACTTGTGGCTTTTTTACATCTGTACCTTCAGCTTGATCTTTCGATAAGTCATTACCAACAAGAATTTGTGCACAACGGTTATCTGTTGCAGCCAGTTCGCTTACTAATAATTGTGCTCCAGCATCTAACGGTATGATATATACACCTCTGGCATCAAACATACGTTTGAGTTCAGGTGTTACCATGCCACCATCCCAAGGACCCCAGTTAAAACTTAATACTTGTGCTTGTGGGTTTAAGGCTTTAAAACGATAAGCTGTTTTATTTAAGATATCGTTAGCAATTGAATAATCAGACTGCCCTGGATTTCCATAAAAACCCGCAGCTGAAGAGAACAAAACTAAATGTTTAATATTTGATTGTTCGGTGACAGATAATAATGAAGTTAAACCATCAATTTTTGTACGATATACCGCATCAAATTCAGCTAATGTTTTTTGCTCTATAAATTTATCAGCAAGTACTCCCGCACCGTGAATAATACCCGTAACAGTCCCAAACTCAGCAAGAACTGGTTTTACAGCAGTTTGTACGCTTTCGCTATTAGTCACATCAGCAGAAACATATTGTGCTTGACCACCAGCGGCTTCAATTGCAGTTAATGTTTGCGCAATTTCACGATTTGCCAATACAGGGCGAATAAACTGAGATACTTTAACCGGAGTTGGTTTCTCACCCATAGCGATTAATGCTTGCATCGCTGCTTTTTTTAGTGCGACTTCATCATTAATACCTGTCGCCCAGCTAGGCTCATTTGCATCAAAAGATGAACGTCCTAATAAAACAAATTTAGCTTGATACTGTTTTGCAATTTCAATCACACAATGTGCTGTTACGCCCTTTGCACCACCGCTGACTAAAAAGACAGATTCCTTATCTATGCTGTTGCCAGAAGTCAGTGAATAGCTATCTGTTACTTCACCGATTAAAGTTAAACGGCCAGTTTCATCGTAACCCACTTCACTTAGTTCTGTATCCACATCAGCTAGTTCATCCGTAATAATGTTTGCAATTTGAGTTGCTGATAAGCTTGATGCTACATCAATTGCGCGACAGAATACACCAAAGTCAGCCCACTCATGTGATAAAGTTTTAACTAAACCGTTTAAACCACCTTGAACTAAATCTACTGACACATCATTTGATTCAAAACCAATTTGTCCACCTTGGTGTGTTATCACCATAAATGTAGCACGTGCTACTTTTGCAGCTTTTACATTACATAATTTCGCTAAGATAAATGCTAACTCTAAGCCTTGTTTTGACGCTTGTGGGTAAACAATATTGTCAATTGTTGATTCTGGGTGTAAATAAATAACAGAATCTAATTGCGCATTTTTCGTAATAATCTCACTGATCTGAGCTTCATCAACACTTGAAATTGCAATTTCATTTACCGTATTTGGCAGTGTTTTACTTGCTTGTGCCGCAACCCAGCTAGGATTGATAACGGTCACATTCCAACCACTGTTAATTAAATTTTCGCTTAGCTCAACTGCTGCATCACTGCCATCATTCACAACCAGTGCATTTGCACCTTTTGTATCTTGGTTAATTTTTGTTACTGCTGCTAAACGTGAAATCGCCACTGTTGCACTAGGCGCATTTTTAACTTCTTCAGTAATAGTTTCACTAATCGCTACATGATTTAATTCTGTTGTAGTTACTTGCTCACCGCTTGCCTTACTCTTCATATGCGTGACGATTTCACCTAAAGTACGTAGCTCTGCTAAATCTTCTGGGTTTAAATCTGGTAAATCTGTGATTGTTTCTTGAACCGCACCTAAAATTTCAACACGTTTAATAGAGTCTATCCCTAAATCAGCTTCCATATCCATTTCAAGTTCTAACATATCTACAGGATAACCCGTTTTCTCTGCTACCACTGTCATCATCACAGATTGAATGTGGTTCAAATCAATGCTAGATGCAGCGTTTGTAACTTCAGCTGAAACAGCTTCTGAACCTGCAACTGGCGCTGAAACTTTAGATTGCATATGCGATACAATTTCACCTAAAGTACGAAGTTCTGCTAAGTCTTCTGGATTTAAATCTGGTAAGTCAGAAATAGTCTCTTGTACCGCACCTAAAATCTCAACTCGTTTAATAGAATCTATGCCTAAATCAGCTTCCATATCCATTTCAAGCTCTAGCATATCAACAGGGTAACCTGTTTTATCTGCTACTACCGTCATCATTACAGACTGCACTTTACCCAAAGAAAGGGGATTTAAGTCAATGCTTGGTGTAGCTTGTGCTTCTTGTTCGACTGGCGCTGAAACAACTTCTGCTGTTACAACTGGTGCTGCTACTTTAGATTGCATATGCGTTACGATTTCACCTAAAGTACGTAGCTCTGCTAAGTCTTCTGGATTTAAATCTGGTAAATCTGTAATTGTTTCTTGAACAGAGCCTAAGATTTCAACACGTTTAATAGAGTCGATACCTAAGTCAGCTTCCATATCCATTTCAAGTTCTAGCATTTCAACAGGGTAACCTGTTTTTTCTGCTACCACTGTCATCATCACAGATTGGATGTGGTTTAAATCAATGCTAGGTGCAGCTTGTGTCACTTCTGCTGAAACAACTTCTGATACAGTTACAGGTTCAACTGATACTTTTGACTGCATGTAAGAAACGATTTCACCTAAAGTACGAAGCTCAGCTAAATCTTCAGGGTTTAAATCTGGTAAGTCTGTAATTGTCTCTTGAACAGAACCTAAGATTTCAACACGTTTGATAGAGTCTATGCCTAAGTCTGCTTCCATATCCATTTCAAGCTCTAGCATTTCAACAGGGTAACCTGTTTTATCTGCTACGACGCTCATCATTACTGATTGGATGTGACCTAAATCAATGCTTGGTGCTGCTTGTACTACAGGCGCTGAAATAACAGCAGGAGCAACTGATACTTTAGACTGCATATAAGAAACTATTTCACCTAAAGTGCGTAGCTCAGCTAAGTCTTCTGGGTTTAAATCTGGTAAGTCAGTAATTGTCTCTTGTACAGAACCTAAAATTTCAACACGTTTGATAGAATCTATGCCTAAATCAGCTTCCATATCCATTTCAAGTTCTAGCATTTCAACAGGGTAACCTGTTTTATCTGCTACGACGCTCATCATCACAGACTGAATGTGGTTTAAATCAATACTTGGTGCTGTATTTGTGTTTGACTCAACTAAATGTAAATCAGGTGAGCTTGATGCTGTAGTTGGTGTAGCAGCTTTTGCCTTTGACTTCATGTAGTCAACGATTTCGCCTAAAGTACGTAATTCAGCTAAATCTTCAGGATTTAAATCTGGTAAATCAGGGATCATTTCTTGAACTGAACCTAAAATCTCAACACGTTTAATCGAGTCGATCCCTAAATCGGCTTCCATATCCATTTCAAGTTCTAACATCTCAGCTGGGTAACCCGTTTTATCGGCTACCACTTCAAGCATAACAGTATTGACTTTATTTAAATCAAAAGAAGCAACTTTTTCTACTTGAGGCTGAACGACTGGAGCAGCTGTTACAACTTCAGGCGCGATAGCAACTGCGGTGGCAGCTGTTTGTACTGGCGTAATCGTTTTTGCTACGGTTTTAACCGGTGAAGAAGTAACTGGTGTTTCAGTGACAGGTTTAGATTTTACCGACTCAACAACAGCTGGCGTTACTGTTTGCTTAGTATCTACTGAAACAGGTGGTGCTGCTTGCACATCATTTAGCATTGCTGACATATTGTCAGTTTGATTATTTAGATATTGCTCATGAACACGTAATGTTTCTGATTGGAACTCATGATACATACCTAAAGTACGCTCTAAGCTTTCAGGTAACTCGTTACCTGTTTGTGCTTCAAGCACATTTTGGAAAGTCTTAGCGTAGCCTTGTGGCCCTTGCATATATTGTTCATGCACATTCAATAGTTGTTGTTGATGCTCAACAAACTGGCCTACACTGCGCTCAATGCTAGACGCTAATTCATCAGCATTAGATGCTGAATTTACAGCGTTTGGTGTACTTGTGTGGCTACCATCAGCTTGTACGTAAACGATTTTCTCAACTACTTTTTCTACTTCAACAATCTTTTCTACTATTTTTTCGACAACTTTAGGTTGTGGCACTGCGACTGGTTGTGTTTTAGCTTGTTTAATTGTCCAACCATCAGTTAAAGCATCATCAAATGCTTTTTTAGTTTTAGGGCTGACGTAAGATGCACCCGTTAACTTCATTGCTAAAGGTGATTTCTTAGCTGCTTCTAATGGGCGTTTTATTGCTGAATATGGGTCAATTTCATTTAAATCTAGACCTAATACCAACATCTGCATGGCAGCTTGACGCATTTGTACATCTGCAGACTTTTTAGGATTTGCATTTATGGCAATTGCCGTCACATCCGATTTTTCAGTCAAAATGTTTTCAACTAGTTTAGTTAACACATTTTTAGGACCAAACTCGATAAAGATTCGACCGCCCGCATCATATAAATTATCAATTTCTTCATTAAAATGAACTGATTCTAAAATATGATTTTTTAAGCTCTTTTTAATCTCAGCTGCTTTATTTGGATGTGCTTTACCTGTGCCATTAGCAAATACAGGAATGCTAGGCTTAGTAAATTTAGCGCTATCAATTGCTTTAGCAAATGGTTTTTGTGCATGACCAACAAGCGGCGTATGAAATGCAGCAGAAACAGGTAAAGGTACTACTTTATAGCCTTTAGTTTTTAGTTCGATCATTGCAATTTCAATTTGGCTTGTTACACCCGCTACAACAACTTGATTATTTGAATTGTAATTCGCAATTGAGATATCTTTGATGTCTTTAATATCATCAGCTACTTTTACAGGGTCGCCTACAACCGCGATCATAGTACCGGCATCAAAGTTTTCATCGCCCGGTGCAGCCATCGCTTGTCCGCGACTGCGCGCTAACATCATGTAGTCTGTATCATTTAATACGCCAGCAGCCCACAAAGCGGTTAACTCACCAAAACTATGACCTGCAGTGAAGTCAGCCGAGAAACCAGCTTGTTTAAATGTATTGTATAAACCAACACTAAAACAGCCTATTGCCGGTTGTGCATGTTGTGTTAAACGTAATGCTTCATCTTGTGCTTTACGATCAGCATCATTAAATACTGGAATTGGGAAAGTAACATTTGATAAATGAGATAAACCTGCTGATGTAAATTGTGCATCCATATCTGCAGCACTTTGCATGACACTTGGAAAATTACATGCTAAGTCATTGCCCATATTCACATATTGTGAACCTTGGCCTGAGAATAATGCAACCACTTTACCTTTAGCATCAATACCTGATTGACGATAGTAAATACCCGTTGGTACTGACCATTCAACTTCACCCGTTTTAGCCTTAAATTGCTTAAGCGCAGCGTTGATCATATCAATAGCTTGACTTGCATTTTTTGCAATAAAACCACAACGGGCTAATTCTTTAGCCGGTTTAGTCGCAACACTTTGTGTCACTAACCGATTAAATGCAAAAACTTGTGCATCTGCATCAACTGATAACTGTGTAAGATGATCATTTAATTGTGCAACAATGCCAGCTTCATTTTCAGCAGTCATAAAAATAGACTGTGGTACTGCCGTAATACGGTATTCACCTTGCGCTTTAGGTTGATATTCTTCCAATACCATATGGTAATTAGTACCACCAAAACCAAATGAGCTTACACCCGCTCTACGAGGTAGACCATCTTCTCTTGGCATCCAAGGTCTAGTTTGGCTATTGAGGTATAATGGGCTGTTTTCTATATCAAGATTGACATTTGGTTGATCAATATGCAGTGTACCTGGCAATACTTTATGATGTAATGCAAGAATCGCTTTGATCATGCCCGCCGAACCCGCAGCTGCTTTAGTATGACCAACTTGTGATTTGACTGAACCTAACGCAATATGCTGCGTTTTATCATTATCTGCACCAAAATGTTTCGTTAATCCCGCAAATTCAGCAGCATCACCCGCTTTAGTACCTGTACCATGAGCTTCAATTAAACCACATGTTTTTGGATCCCATCCAGCATCGTCATAAGCACGTTTTAATGCTTTAGCTTGACCATCTGGACGTGGCGCATAAATAGACTTAAAGCGACCATCTGAAGAAGTACCAATACCTTTAAGTACAGCATATACTTTATCGCCATCACGCTCAGCATCTTCAAGACGTTTAAACGCCATCATGCCGATACCTTCACCTATCATCATGCCTTTTGAATCATCGTCAAATGGGCGAATATCATCATTGGTTGTAAACGCAGGTGTTTTAGAGAATGACATATACATAAATGGTGAGTTATCACAACATACACCACCTGAGATCATCACTTCTGATCTATGTTCTAATAAATCTGAAATTGCTAATTTAACAGCCGCTAAAGAGCTAGCACATGCAGCATCAACAACACAGTTAGTGCCTCCAAAATCAAAGCGATTCGCAATACGACCTGAAATTACATTGCCTAACATGCCTGGGAATGAATTTTCTTCCCAACCGATATAAGCTTTTTTAAACTTTTCAATGATCATAGCGCGATCTTCAGCATCTACGCCTGAGGCTTTTAATACCTTTTCAAGGACAGGACCTTGTAATCGTGATGTCAGTGGAGAAATTTGCTTTTGACCGCCACCAACACCTAAAGTGATACCGACTTTATCACGATCATATCCTGAACCTTCACCTATACCAGCATCATTGAGTACATCACGGGCAACAACTAATGATAATAATTGGGCAATATCTGTTAATTCTAAAATATTTGGCGGAAGACCAAATTCCATAGGGTCAAAATCAATTTCAGGTAAAAAACCACCACGTTTACAATAAGTTTTATCGGCTACAAATTTATCTTCAGAGTAATAATCGTCAATCGCCCAGCGATCCGCAGGTACATCTTTTATTGAATCAACAGACGCAAAGATATTATCCCAGTATTGATCTAAGTTTGTTGCATCAGCAAATACTGATGCCATGCCAACGATGGCAATTGGGCATTCTTGTAAACGGGAATTAAATTGCTGTTCATCAACTAGTGCATCAACATCTTTAATCGTTTTTGCTAAAGCAGGTTTTGCCTGACTTTTATTCGACATTCTATTATTACTCCAATTAAGATTCTGTTGCGTTTTGTTCGTTAGTATCAGAATCGAGTTCTGCATCCAACATACGAAAACGGCTTAAAAATTCGGTATAGTTTCCAGCCAAAATACGACGGATATGAAATGGAGCTTTAGTAAGTACATGGCTCATATAACGGCTGGCTGCGGCTTTTTCATCACCATCATAAATATCTACATAAACCCATCCCGATGCGGGATCATTTGCAATTAACAAACGGCGTTTTGTTGTTTCATCATCAAACTCAGGTAGTTGCGTAACCTTTACTTGCACTACTTCATCTTCTGATAAAGATTGTGTTTGATTTAACACTTCTCGCATTGCTTCTGGGGATACATCAGATAAAACAATATTCTTTTCTTGTAAATTTTGTATCGGTACTTGAATTGCTGCATTATCGGGGCTATCAGCATCAGTTGCTTCCCCACTTTGATCCATATCTGCTAATCGTGATACTCCGTGGCGCTTTAAACATCTTTGCAAACCTGCTCTTGATGTTTTCGCATTAATAAATTCTTTGCTCACGGCAAGTAATTCATCTAGTGAAAGCAAAAGACGGGTTCTTAATTCAACCACAACATATTCTTGCGCTGGGCTTAAAGTTGTATTGAGTTGTTTAGGTGTATGAGACTCATCATCTACAGTGTCACGTTTACGCCACTTACGAACAGTAGATTCAGATATTTTAAGTAAACGCGCTAAAACAGCGGTGGGTAAATCAGATTCATGGATAAATGCACGCATTTCCAGCGTTGTTGTTGCATTTGCATGTTGTTTTGTCATTATAAAAAGCGTTCCATGTTATCGCTTGCTAAAGTTAATCAAAGATTACTTTGATTAATCACTTCCATTATTCGCTGATTAAAAAATTACTTTAATTTACGATATTAGATAAAACTTTATCGCGCTAATATACACAGGTTTCAAACCCAGTACAATCTCCCGATACTTTAATTTATGATGTAAAACAAATTTACTATAAATAATAGTTTTCGGTTCTAAATAAAAGCCCAACATTAGAGTCGATGCTCTACATTCTATTGTTTTAGCTTGATTTAGTAACATTTCATACAATAATCACTGAGTTATCCTTTTCTACCGTGTTAAACTTAACCTTTAGTCATCATTCTCAATCTTTAGCTTAAAACCGATACAATATAGTGATACTTTTATGAAGAATAAAAATGAAGTTACAGCCTCTAAATTAAAAATTAAAATTATTGAGAATGAAATTCACCTTTGGTCAATTGATCCGACACACATTACATCTGAGTGTTTAATTGAAAAATATAAAGATTTGCTAACTGAAGACGAGGTAATAAAACAGCAAAGATATCGTTTTGATAAAGACAAGCATAGTGCACTTATAACCCGTGCTTTTGTCAGAGACTTGCTCTCATATTATGCTGATGTAAAACCTAATGACTGGCGCTTTAGTAAAGGTGAAAAAGACAAACCAGAAATTATAGACCCCCCGCTTCCACTTAGATTTAATATTAGTCATACAGATAAGCTGATTATCTGCGCAGTAATGCTTAATGATGATATTGGATGTGACGTAGAAAATATTAATAGAAATACAGATCCCCTTCTTATCGCCGAACGTTTTTTTTCACCGAGTGAAGTTGCTGAATTATTTGCGTTATCTGAAAATAAACAGCGCAGCAGATTTTTTGATTATTGGACATTAAAAGAGTCCTATATCAAGGCATGGGGACTAGGCTTATCTATTCCATTAGCTGATTTTAGTTTTAATATTTCATCGTCACAAAACGAACAGCTTAATAATAATATAAAATTAAGTTTCGCCCAGCATAGGCAAGATGTACCACAAATATGGCGCAGTTGGTTAATTTATCCTAATGAATCACATAGAATCGCAATATCAGTACGAGCGAAAAAGAATAATCAGGATGTAGATTATCAATTAAAATTCTTTAGTAGCTTACCTTTAATCGGCTACAAAGAAATCAACATAGGAAAGGATGTATAACCAATTAAAGTATTATTGAATACTAGCTACCGACTCAATCAGATTATATTTTTGTTTTAATCGCTTAATTTCATTTTTATGTTCACTCAAAAATATATTGAATTCATTTATAGTGCTAATGTGGTTTACTGTTGATAATTTAAAAGCAACATTAATAAAAGGTAAATCTGGATCTAGTTTTACCGCGTTTTGACTACCTAGTTTTTCAAGCAACTGTTGTGCTACATTGAATTCTACATCGGCCGCATCTAGTCTCCCCTTAATTACAAGCGCTAATGCTGCTTAGGCATTTTTAACAGCCATAATTTTTAAACTGCGCTGTTTTTTAATTTTTAGCCATTCAGTTGGAGTAAAACCATGAGGCATACTTAACGATTTTACATAATAGCTGCCTTTGCCAAGATTTTCTGTTTTAACTAGCGTGCCACCTAAAGCAAACACAATGGCGTCACTGTATACTTTGTTATCTAACTTGCTATGAAACTGCTCCCAAATCGGATTATCTGAATACATAAAGTTTATTTCATTAGTTTCTAGTAACTGTTTTCTCAAACGTTTTATAGGTAAGACAACAAAAGTGAATTTATGATTATTGGTTTTTGAAAATAACTCCAGTAAGTCATAGATATAGCCTGATTGTTTTTTATTGGTAAAATCATAGTGAGGATAATAATTAATATTTTCTACACCTACTATAAACTCCTTTGAGTGAAAAGATGTAACCATCAAACTTGCATATTTTACGTTTTAAAATGATTAAGGTCAGGCAAGAAAATATGCTAAATAACAAAATATAAGAGATATAAAAAAGTGATTCAGCATTAACTCTATTATCATTACGATTGAAAAAATAAACAAAGTAAAACTGCCAATTAAATGTTTTTTATATCCCGGATATTGATGAAACTCAAAATAATCTAAACGATTTAAAAACCAGTTTCCCTTTTTTGAGCCAGTTTCATTTAAATATTCGCCTGCCTAAAACCTTGTTTCATTTTTAGCTCTATTTCATTGATAAAATGTTTAAATACATGGGTTATAACTTGGATTTTTAGATTTATCGATAGCCTCTTGGGTCAGCAGCTTATTAGCAATTATCTCTCCATGGTTACGCCAATTTTCAATAAAATTAATAGTTAATGATTCATCATATGTCATCAAATTTGATATTTTGAATTGCCTTTCACTATTTTCAGGATAAATTTCTTTAATATATTTATCCAATTTTTTGATTTCATCAACATTATTAGTTACTTTATATATTTCTTTTAATAAATTAGCGCCAACAACACTGATAAAAGTACTTGTGCTTTTATCTTTCATCACTAAAGCCATATCTAAACAAGCATTTTTCATCGTGTTTAGATTATCTTTACACGATTTATATATATCATTCAAATCTGTCACAGGTCGAGCCATTGAATAGCCTTTTGCTAATATAATTGATTGGTTATAGTCGTTAGCAAAACCATTTGCGAGTAAACTTTCACGATACAAATCTTCAAATTCAAAATTATAATTGGCATAAAAAGTAGATTTACCAGCGTTTTTTATTGCATTTATTGCTTCTTTTTCATTTCCTTGTTTAATATATTTACTGGCTATTACTTGCCACATAGCTGCATTTTCTACTAATGTAGATTTTGCCTTTATTTCTACTTCTTCACATCCTAGTAATTTAATATTAGCAGCACAAGCTTGTAATAAACTAAATAACACAAGATTATTAGACTCATTACTTTGTGAATACTCTAATAACCAATCAAAATTTATTTGAGCTTGTTTTTCACTATTCGTTTTTGAAACTTTAAAGTCTTGCATTAAATTAAAAGCTAATAAATCAAAACTACTACCTGAGTTTTTTAATTTTTTATTAATTTCTCCCATACTTTGATCTGCATATTTGGTTAAATCAACTTCTTTTGTTTTTGGGCTGCATTCAAGAATATAGTCTTGTTGTTTATCGGATAAAGTAACTTCAACACTTTCATCTTTTATATTCTGTTGGTTTGTGTCAACAGATACTGCTGTATCACTTATCACAGTTTTAGTCGGGTTTACTTGTTGAATATAAGTCTGGTTATCTTGCTTTAGTGATAACCAAAAAAACATTAACAAAAATAATAAAACCCCAAAAATGAGTAACTTTTTATGATTCAATTAAGTGCCTTATATCTAGATAATCTATTTAAAATTAAACTCTTTATTTAATATGCCATAACAAAACCCGTCAAACCATTTTTCAGATATTTTATAATGTGCTCTAAGAGTACCTTCTTTTTTCATACCCAGTTTTTCCATTAACTTCCAAGAAGCATCATTATCAACTAGGCACTGAGCTGTTAGTTTATGCACATTCATCTGTTGAAATAAGTGCGAATATAAAGCATGCACAGCTTCAAATGCATATCCACATTTTTGATACTGGTTATTTAAACGATAACCGACTTCACCAACACTGCTTGCTAAGTTTGTATATTTAAACATCAGCTCGCCAATCAGTTTCTTTTCTTTTTTAAGCTCTATTGCAAGGCCGAGCTTTTCATTTTCATTGGCATACCAAGGCTTTACTGCTTGTTCTAATCTTACTTTTGTCTGCTCATATGTCAGAGGTACTGTTATAAATTTATTTACATCAGCGCAACTCCTATGTTCAAAGCTATCAGACAAATCGCTCATTTTCATACAGCGAATGATTAATCTTGGAGTTTCTATAAGTATCATATTTAAATCCTGTTTTAATTATGAAACGACGTTTATCGTTGTATTTTTTTGTCTAGGGTTCAACTTTATATTCATCACAAACCAGCTGAATAAAAGCACAAGAGATGAGGCTAGGTATAAAAGTGACAAAGAAACATAGTTTGTGATCAAATATTTGCACATCAACATGGCTATTAATGAAAAACACAATAGCTCTACCGCACCGACTAACGCACTTGCCGTTGCCGCTGATTGTTTAAACGAAGTCACGATTAAATGGATACAACATGGATAATATGTGCCAAATGCAATCATTAATAAACTATAGCTAAATAAACTTGAAAATAGTGAAAATGGCAAAATATATAGTGTTAGCCCTGAAAGAAAAATAAGAGGCCAAAATATAAGTAACAGCGCTTTGAATGAAAGTTTCTTTTGTAATACTTTTGCCAATACAGTACCCAATACTAAGCCTAATGTTGGGATCATCATAGCTGTACCATATTGAGCAGCTGATAAATTAAATTTTTCCTGTAACTCAAATGGATAATAGATTTGAGACGTTAAATACAAAAATGTTGGTATCCATTTAAATGCGGCAATAGACAAAAACTTTGATTGAATTAGTAAATGCTTATACTGATGAAACATATTTATAAAATTCAACTTTTGAGAAGCTGTTTCCGCGCAATTGTTAGATAAAAAGAAAAAGCCAATAAACCAAATAGATAAAAAATATACAGTAACGACTATAAAAAGGATTTGCCAATTAAACTGTGTCGCAATGACACCGCCTAACCAAGGTGCCATTACAGCAACTAAGCTCGCAGCAATTGATAGAGTTGCAGTTGCGCTTTTTAATGTTTTTCCTTCAAGATTGACTGCTAATAATGTTCTGCTGATCAATAAAGGTGCTGCAGCTCCTAGACCTTGGAATATTCTTCCTAATGAAAACAACGTTTCATTATGCGCAAAACCCGCAATCAAAGTGCCTAAAATAAACAATAATTGGCAGAATAAAAAAACAGTTCTGTTTCCTAAATGATCACATAAAGGACCCACAACTAATTGAGATAATCCTAAACAGATAAAATAATACATCATAATTTGTTGTAATTGCCCTTTAGTGATATCAAGTGACAAAGCGATATCCGGCATAGCTGGTAAAAATATTTGGCTCGCTAATTGTGAACAAGATAAAAATAAAATAGCTAAAACTAGCGGCACATGTTTTCTCCTAAAAAGTAAAACACTACTATATTATTTAACTACAGGAATAAAAATGATGTAATAGGCAAAACATTATTTCCTAACTGGAATGAATTTATGGATTGGTTAACCGCTACAAACAGTTTTTGCGCTTTAGTAGAACACAAGAGTTTTACAAAAGCGGCCCAAGCAACAGATGTAACCCCCTCAGCTATCAGCAAAAGAATCGACTGGTTAGAAAAAGAGCTTGGTTTAAGCTTGTTTATAAGGACCACACGCCAAGTGAATTTAACTGAAGCCGGTATTAGCTTTATTCCACGTGCCAAAAGCTTTTTAAATCAATTTAATATTATGATCACAGATACCCAGCAAGAAGCATCTCACCCTAGTGGCATATTAAAAATAGCAGCGACATTGGCTGTAGGCAGCACTGTTTTAATGCCACATATAGAGACATTTTTAGCGATTCATCCTCATGTAAAAATTCAGCTTAATGTTTTAACGCCAGGCGAATTACCAGACTTAGAACATGATCTCGTTTTAACACGTAAGCATGAAGAGTTTGACTCTACGGCCCATAAAGGTACTAAATTAATTGATTATCAAATGAGCTTATTTGGTTCTCCAGAATATATATCAACCCACAGTGAAATTCATTCTTTAGCAGATTTAAATAACCATAAAATGATCTTAAGTAATTTTTATAAAAAGCAAGGCAGCTTAGAGTTAGATAATGGAGAGTTTTTTGAGTTCACAAACTTCAATTTTGTAACTGATCATCTAGAAGCGATTTTAATTGCAGCAAAGCAAGGCATGGGGCTAATTTTTATTTCACCGACTTATATAAAACGCGAGTTAACAAAAAAGCAATTAGTGCCAATATTACCTAATATAAAATCGGCAAGTAAGCAGTTATGGATATTCTATCCAAATACGGAATTTACGCCTTTAAAAACTCGGCTGTTTATTGACCATTTAAAGTCTCAAATGATCTAGCCATAAATACATGCTAAATATAAATAATACTAAACATAAACTGTTTGTATTATAAATCTGGTGAATTTTTAGCTTTAAATACAACTGTAAAGGTAGAGCCTATATTTATTTTACTATTAACATGAACAGTCGCATGCATTCTATCAGCCAGGCTTTTGACCAAAGATAAACCGATACCTATACCATCTATACAGTTATCTTTGGCATAGTCTAATCTTAAAAATGGTTCAAATATTAATGCTTGGTCTGCGCTATCAATACCGATTCCAGAATCTTTAATGTGTATTTCAACCTCCCCCTCAATACTAACTGAGGTGTAGACCTCTATAAAGCCATTCTTTTTATTATATTTAATCGCATTGTTGAGCAAGTTCACTAAAATCTGACGGATCCTACCAGGATCAGCATACACAAAATGTTCTTTTTGCTCATAATCTATAGTTATATTGTGAGCTTGAGTAAAAGGTTGCACCATAACAATACTTGATATAATGATCTCATTTAAATTGCACTGCTGCCAATTAACTTCAAAATCATCTTTATTAGAATACACAAAATCCATGATATCTTTTACCAACATAGATAAATGCAGCCCTGCCGTATTGATATGTTTTAACAAAATAGAATTTTCGCTACCATCTTTTGTCATGTTATATTGCAGTAGTTGCGCTCCACCAACAATGGCATTTAAGGGGGTATTGAGTTCATGGCTAATACGGGATAAAAAATCAGATTTCGCTTTATTAGCATGCTCAGCTTCAACTTTAGCTTCAAACAGATCTTTTGTTCGCGCCTTTACTTTATCTTCAAGCAAAAGATGGGATTTAATGATTTCAATTCTGGCATCAGCCAAATTTTTAACCATATCAGAAAATGCACTCTCTATGATTGTTAATTCATTTTTTCTTTTATTATCTAGGCTAATTTCAAATTCATCTAATTCGTTAAAATCTACAGTTTCAATTGCATGAACTAATTTTAATAGTGGTTTAATGAGAAACTTATTACCAACCCACACAAACAAATACCATAATGCAGCCGTTTTTATAATGGCATTAATTATGATTAAAATCACACCAAACTGTACCCTTTGAATAATAGCTGAAGAATTAGAATACAAAGTAGCAGTACCCACTTTTCTTGATTTATCTCTAAATATGTAATTGATTGGAAACTCGTAAGAGAATACATTGTTGAAATCTCCCCTCTTTAAAGGGATCGCTTGTCCTTGATCGTTAAACTTTAACAACTCGCCTTTATTCGACTTGATAGTACCGATACCTGTAAAGATCTTTCCTTTTTGCTCTATTTTTACGCCCATTACAATCGGGATTGCTAACATGCCATTCAGTGTGTTTTTTACTTGCTCTTTATCTAAATTCCACACACCTGCACTTAAAACAGGCTCAAAAATTTGTTGGTTTATTTTGAGTTCACTCTCAACTGTTTGTTGTGTATGATTATATTCAATAGCTATTTGGACAATAGTGATAACAACAGCAATGACACAATAGATCGAAAAAACAAAATTAATTAGTTTTTTTGCAATAGAGTTCTGTTTTGAAAAGAAGTTATCACCCATGAAGCTTGTTCCCTACTTTACACCTGGCAGGGATCCATTGGTGCCAAGTACTTCTATTTTCGTTCAACCATTGTTTAGCAGCTTCATCATAGCCCAGCTTTTTATAATCAACTTTTGAGATATTTTGATTATCAAAATTAATATTTTTAATAATTTCAAATGCACATAGCCATTTATCCTCTAAACCACTCCACACTGCTTTTTTTAAATAGCAATTTTTAGGATTACCACAATCATAATGAAATTCGGGGTTAATTCCCCATTTAGGATCTATTTCACAATCAATATGATATTCAGGGAATTCTACGAACTTACCTTCATATACTGCTTCCACCCAATTTGGGCTCCTATTAAACAATACAATTGCACTATTTTGCTTAATCGCACTTTTAAGCTCTAACCATAAATCATCTGCTTGTTTAACTGTATCTATCTCAAAATTAAGACCTAATGTACGAATACGAGCAGCTTCAGATTTTTCCCAAGGTCCTGCAACATAGCGTCCAGTATTAGAACCATCAATTGAAAACAAAGCGGAACATTTTTTTAATGCACGCCAATCCGGTAGTCCAGGGCATAGTTGCTCTACATAAGTTGGATACCTCCACTCCTCCCTTGTTGTTGCTTGGTGACTCCCAGCATCGATTACATACCCTGATTTAATAACACGTTCAAACATTGTCGCCATAGTACCTTCCCAAACTTCAATTTGGACATGATCTATACCTTGAGAAAGTGATCCCCATTGTTCATTGATAGTAGAAAATGAATATTTTGTTTTATAGCCAACTGAATTTAATATATTACCTGTGATATGTGCCAAAACAATTTGACTGCTCCAATCATTAATAATACTGATTGGTTCTTGATTTTTGCTAGATTGTGCAAAACAAAAACGACAACAAAATAAAAAAATAAAAAAAGTGATAGCCAGCTTATTTATCATATTTAATGTCATAAAATGAGTAAATTCTATTTAAGTAAAGCACTTATTCAATACATATCAAATAAGCACTGAACCTTCATTTAAAGGAAATTAAAATATATCAACTAAAGAAAGGTTAAAGATGATTTTTAATTTTGTCAGCAGATAAAACGCCTTCGTTCACAAATACAACTTTTGAAGATTTATTTAAAATAATGATAATTGAGCTTTGTGGTTCTAATTGCCAAGCTTTTGAGGCTACGCCATTTTTATCTAACACTAAAGATGACCAACTAAATTCTTTTTTACTATCTTCAGCGGATGACTTTACAAAACTACCCGTACCCCACATCCCATCATCTTGATTAATAATCGTAGTAGTTTGATATTATGAGAAAAACATAAACTTGGTGCAAAACATAAAGCTAAAAAGCGTTTTTTCATTATTTATACTCCAAAATTTTAATTAACTTAACGTAATGCTTTTATTAAATATTGAGTGTAATTAAATATGCCTATTTTTGATTAATTGTTATCTAACTTACAGAGTCTCAAAATTAATAAAGATTTCAGGATAAACCCACTGCCATTGTAAATCTTTAACTACAGCCAATTTAGGGCCAGATGACAAGTATGTGATCAATATTTCGATTTTATCTTGCTCTCCTGTAGCCATTATTTCTACGTTACCGTTAGTTAAGTTTTTTGCATAACCGGTAAGCTTTAATTTATCAGCAGTTTCTTTAGTTGAGGCTCTAAACCAAACACCTTGAACCTTACCTGATACTTCAGCTTTAATTGTTTTCTTCATGATTTCTCTTTTTATATTTAACGTATAAAGGTTTTTTACTTTATTAATTATTGATTGCACACTAAAATTAGCGCCTTAATTTATAGCAGATAAAACACTGAATTTTAGTCTCAGTATTTGGAAACCATATGTCGTCAATCCTATTTTTACAAGCTGGCCGTGAAAAGTCTTTAAAACGCAAACACCCTTGGATTTTTTCAAAAGGTATTAAAAAGATAAAAGGTAAGCCAGGCTTAGGTGATTGTGTTGAAGTTCATGACTCAAATGGTAACTACTTAGCAACAGCAGCTTATAGCCCACACTCTCAAATTCGTGCACGTATTTGGACTTTTGACCAAAATGAAACGATAGATACTGCCTTTTTTGAAAAACGTATTCGCCGCGCACTTTTTGCCAGAGAAGATACTATTGCTCAAGGTGGTTTAACAGGTTTTCGTTTAATTGCTGCTGAATCAGATTCGATTCCTGGTGTTACCATAGATAAATTTGGTAATTACCTGGTAGGCCAATTTTTAAGTGCCGGTGCAGAACGTCATAAAGGTGAAATAGTACAAGCGCTTCGTAACGTTTTCCCTGACTGTAATATTTATGAACGCTCAGACGTTGAAGTACGAAAAAAAGAAGGTTTAGAGCCTATCACAGGTGTGCTTTGGGGTGTAGAGCCGCCAGAAGTAGTCATTATTGAAGAAAATGGTTTAAAACTGGAAGTTAATATTAAATCAGGTCATAAAACTGGTTTCTATTTAGATCAAAGAGATAGCCGTGCAGCATTAGAGCGCTTTGTTAAAGATAAAGAAGTTTTAAACTGTTTCTCTTACACTGGTACATTTAGCTTGTATGCACTACGCGGCGGCTGTAAAAAAGTCACCAATGTTGATGTTTCTCAACCTGCATTAGATACCGCTAAACGTAATGTTGAATTAAACGAACTTGATTTAAATAAAGCAAACTTTGAAAAACAAGATGTATTTAAGCTGTTGCGTCAATACCGTGAAGAAGGTAAAAAGTTCGATACTATCGTGATGGATCCACCTAAATTTGCTGATAATAAAGCACAATTAACAGGTGCATGTCGTGGTTATAAAGATATTAATATGATTGCTATGCAAATATTAAAACCAGGTGGAACATTATTGACTTTCTCTTGCTCAGGTTTGATGGAACAGAACTTATTCCAAAAAGTGGTGGCTGACGCAGCATTAGATGCAGGTAAAGATATACTGTTTATGGAAAGATTAAATCAAGCTTCGGATCATCCTATAGCAGGATTTTATCCAGAAGGTTTTTACTTAAAAGGCTTGATCTGTAAAGTCTTCTAAAAATAAATCAGCTGCGCAGTTTTATTAAAAGCCGCTGCGCCGCAGAACATAAATACTTAAAGGTATATACAATAAATCCCTCTAAGTATTTTTTTAGTTTTGTATTCTTATCTTTTCGCCACGTAGTGGGCATCAATAAAATTTGCGTAGCAAGTTTTATTAGTTTACTTCAATAAACTCCAGCCCAACAAGATACTCTTGTGTCTCAAGGCTTGAACAACGTATTATCTTTGCGATAGCATCCAGAGAGGGTACGCCGTTGTTTGTTGAGCCAACTTTCACCTTAAGCTCAGTATTCACTTCTAATGGTTCATCTAATTCAACTGACATACCTGTGGCACTTAAATCACGACACACGCCATCTATCTCACGCCCAGACTCTGAATCAAGCAAAACTAATACTGCTTGTGCATTTACCATCATTCTAAAAAAATTACGCTTATCTTCGTGTAACATACTGCTCCATGCTCCTGTTATCTTGAAATTTACTTACTGCGATACCTATAAAGTAATGAGATGTAAAAAAAATGCAAGCTAATATATTAAAATAATGCCTGCATTTTATTTAATCAAAGGTTACTGAAACGCTAAATACAAGATTTTACATAGTAATTCTAAAGGTTTACCTCATATTAAAAAAATCAAAGGTAACTATAGTGGCGCTTGTTATTTCAATAAAATTAACTTATAACTCCTTTATCGCATTGATCACACGTTTAGCAGAAACCGGATATGGTGTTCCTAAAGTTTGCGCAAAGAATGATACTCTCAACTCTTGTTGCATCCAAAAAATATCTTCTAAAGCTTGCGGCATTTTTACGCCTTTAGGCACCTTTTTAACTTCAGCTTTATATAGCTGCTCAACTTTATCTAGCTCTAAAATACATAATCTATCTCGATTAGGATCAATACGTAGTTTTTCTAGCCTGTGGTCTACGGCATTAAAGTAACGGATTAAATCTTTAATTTTTTGAGCACCAAAACTGCTAATAAAGCCTTTAAAAATCAGGCTTTCTAATTGAGATTTAATATCACCATGGGCATTGATCATAGATAAATCAACGCGCCCTTTTAGACGTTTATTGACACCATGTGCTAGCCTTAAAACTTGCTCAACATCTATGGCAATTTTAACCACAGCATCATCTAAGTTAGCGCGTACATGCTCTTTAATTTTTTCAAAGTCATCAGCGTTTCGTATATCAACTTCACTGCTCATATCCTGACATAATTTATCTACGCCAGCTGCAATGCAATCATCAATTAATTCATTCACTTTACCAAATGGATTAAAGTACAAACCTAGTTTTGCTTTATTCGGTAATTTCTGTTGTAAATATTTGATTGGCGAAGGCACATTTAGTAAAACTAAACGGCGCAAGCCCTCATTATGCGCTGTAATTGCTTTTTCTTCTGAATCAAATAACTCAATCGCAGCGCTATTTTTTTTATCTACTAAGGCAGGGAAAGCTTTGATTTCATAATTACCTTGCTTTTTAACATAAGCTTTAGGTAATTCACCAAAATCCCAAGTAGTAATATCAGTTTGCTCTATGCCTTTATCAGCCACTTTAGATAAGGTATCTGTTACTTTACCTTGTAAATCTCGTTTAAGTTTTTCTAAATCAGTACCTCGACCTAAAAGCTTATCTTTATCGCCGCGTACTTCAAATTGCATTCTAAGGTGCGTAGCTAAAGCTGAATAATCCCATGCTTGAGGGTCTATTCGCGTTCCACTCATTCGTAATAAGTGTTTAGAAATGGCTTCAATAAAACTGCCTTGCATCGGCTCTATGGCACTCATTACCGCATCTGCATAGTTAGGTACTGGCACAAAGTTACGTCTTATTGTTTTTGGTAATGACTTAAGCAAAGCACACACTAACTCATGGCGAAACGCAGGTATATGCCAATCAAAACCAGTTTCTTCTACTTGGTTCAATAAAGCCAATGGAATTTGCACAGCAACACCATCAATATCTTTTCCCGGATCAAAATGATAGCTAAGTGGTAAAATAATATTATTTTGCTGCCAAGTATCTGGATGTTCAGCATCTGTTATATGCTCTGCCTGATGCTGCATCAAGTATTCGCGTGTCATATGTAAAAAGCGTTTATCAGCTTGCTTTTGTTTTTTCCACCACGTATTAAAATCAGTTCGGTTATTAATATGCTCAGGAAGTCGTTCTACATAAAATTCATAAAGCGTTTGTTCATCAACTAAGATATCACGGCGACGCGCTTTATTTTCAAGACTTTGAATATCTTCAATTAAGTTTTGATTATACTGTAAAAAGCCTTCATTTTGACCTAATTCTTGCTCTACTAAAGCAGTGCGAATAAATAAATCACGGCTCACTTTAGGATCAATTTTACTATAAACACAACGGCGCTTATTAACTATTACTAAGCCATATAAAGTCTGTTGTTCAAAAGCCATAACACAGCCTGGCTTTTTCTCATAATGCGGTTCGCTATAGCTGTGTTTTACTAAATGGGATGCTAATGACTCTAACCATTTCACATCAATTTTGGCATTTATACGTGCATATAATTTTGAAGTTTCAACAAGCTCGGCTGACATTAACCATTTCGGGCTCTTTTTAAATAGACTTGAGCCAGGGAATACATAAAACTTAGAGTTTCTCGCACCTAAAAATTGTCTGTCTTCATCTTTAAAACCAATATGACTCAACATACCTGATAACAAAGCTTTGTGTATCACTTCACCATCGGCATTTGTTTGATTGACTTTAAAACCCATTTCCTGACAGATAGTCACTAATTGATAAACAATATCCTGCCATTCACGCACACGCATATAGGCTAAAAACTCTTTTTGACATAAACGTCTAAATTGATTGCGGTTTAAATCTTGTTGTTGTTCATCTAAATAACGCCACAAGTTTAAAAATGCCACAAAATCTGAATCAGGATCACTAAATCTATTGTGTTTTTCATCACTGGCTTGTTTTTTATCTGAAGGACGCTCTCTTGGATCTTGAATAGACATAGCAGCAACTATGACAATCACTTCAAACAAACCGCCTTCATGTGCCGCTGTTAACACCATTTTAGCTAAACGCGGATCAACAGGTAAACGACTTAAATCACGACCACTCTTAGTTAGCTTTGTTACATTGCCATGTTTAGCATGACGCTGTTTTTTATTTGAAATGGCTTTTAATTCTTGTAAAAGCGTTAAACCATCATTGATATTTCGGCTATCTGGCGCTTGAACAAATGGAAATTTTTCCATGTCGCCTAAGCCAAGAGAAATCATTTTTAAAATTACTGAAGCTAAATTTGTACGTAATATTTCAGGGTCGGTGAATTCAGGACGACCATTAAAATCTTCTTCTGAATATAATCGAATACAGACACCCGCTTCAACACGTCCACAACGACCTTTACGTTGATTAGCACTTGCTTGAGAAATCGCTTCGATTGGTAATCTTTGCACTTTTGTACGTGCACTATATCTACTTATGCGTGCCGTGCCCGGATCGATTACATAGCGAATGCCCGGTACAGTTAAAGATGTTTCTGCTACATTGGTACTTAGTACAATACGCCTTCCACTATGACTGGCAAAAATTCGATTTTGCTCAGCATTAGATAGACGCGCATATAGAGGCAAGACTTCAGTATGGCGTAAATTACGTTTAGTTAATGCATCTGCAGTATCTCGAATTTCTCGTTCACCATTCATAAAAATAAGAATGTCACCCGGTCCTTCGTTCATTAACTCGTCTACTGCATCAAAAATACCTTGAAGTTGATCGCCCTCACCTTCAGATTTTTTATCATTATCTTTTATGCTGTAATCAGATATTGGGTTATATCTTACTTCTACTGGATATGTGCGACCCGATACTTGGATAATAGGTGCATCATCAAAATGCTTAGAGAATTTTTCGGGATCAATTGTTGCTGACGTTATGATCACTTTTAAATCAGGACGCCTTGGTAACAATTCTTTTAAATAACCTAATATAAAATCTATATTTAAACTGCGCTCATGAGCTTCATCAATAATGATGGTATCGTATTGATTTAAGAATTTATCTTGCTGTATTTCAGCAAGTAAAATACCATCAGTCATCAATTTTATATAAGTTTGTTCTGTGACTTGATCACTGAAACGGATTTTATAACCTACTTGTTTGCCAAACTCAGTATTAAGCTCTTGCGCAATACGTGTACCCACACTTCTTGCCGCTAATCGCCTTGGCTGTGTATGACCGATATAACCAGCAATACCCCGACCTAACTCTAAACATATTTTAGGTAACTGAGTGGTTTTACCTGAACCTGTTTCACCGGCTAAAATAACAACCTGATTATTTGCAATGGCTTCTTTAATTTCATCTTTCTTTTGACTAACAGGTAAATTTTCTGGATATGTAATTTTAGGAATATTTTGTGCGCGAATTTCGCGGCTTAAAATACTTTCTTCAATAGATTGGTGTATTTTATTTAGTGCATCTTGCTGTTTAGTTTCGTCATTTATTTTTTTAACACCATCAATACGGCGCCTAAAAAAGAATTGATCTTTCTTGAGACATTCATTTAATTTTTTGTATAAATCTTTATTATTTATTTTTTGTTGCTCAGACGACATACAAACTTCAGCTTTCAATCTAAAAAAGGATGCTGATTTTACCAAAAAATACTTTTATCGAATAGCGTATTTTCAACTCCGTCATAATTTTCAGCTAAATATTTTAATTGGTTCTTAATATATTGATAAATATAACGACTTTAGGACAGACCTTAAAATAAAGTGCTAATTGAAGATAGCATCGATTTTATTATTGATAAGTTTTATGAAAAACAAACCGAAAATGATCAAGTATTAGACGAAATTCGCAATAAAGCTAAAAGTGAACTGCAACTCGTTAATGAAGCTATTCGTAAATTAGCAAATGATCAGTACGGGGATGTAGCGATTGTTCTAATGGAATTCACCATGAATTTCAAGAGTTTAAAGTAGAGATCAGAGATTTAAAAATGGATAATGCGCATTTTTATAGGTTATTTAAAGATTATCATGAGCTAGATCATGAAGTGATAAGAATAGAAGAAGGTGTTGAAAATACCTCTGATCAATATTTAGATAACTTAAAGTTGAAAAGATTAGCTTTAAAACATGAGCTATATACAATGTTAAAGCAACATGCATCGTAACCTTTAAAGTACGCTAAGTTGCGCTTTTATTTTGTCTAAACGAATAATACCGGAGAATATTCTCCGGTATTATAATAATTAGTTTTTAACTTTATCCGTTGATTCTCTAATGATTAATTGCGCTTCAAGCGTTTCCTGATGAAGAGGTAGCTCATCATCTTGCCCTGTAAACTGCTCAATTAATTTACTTAAGGCTGTATATGTCATTTGTTCTACGGGTTGCGCTATTGTGGTCAACCCAGGCCAAATATGACGTGCGATTGGTGCATTATCAAAGCCCGCTATCGACATTTCCTCAGGCACCTTTAAAGAAAGCTGTGAAGCCACTTTTAAAACTGCCGCAGCCATATAGTCATTTGATGCAAATACGGCTGAAGGTCTAGGTGATAAGCTTAATATTTTTCGCGCACTGTCTTCACCTGAGTGATAACTAAAGTTACCTTCATCTACAAGTTCAGGTTTAAACTCAATACTATTCTTTTTCAATGCATTTAAATAACCACTAAAGCGCAATGTAGTTGAGCTATGATCTGGGTGTCCTTTGATAAAAGCAATATCTTTATGGCCTAATGAAATCAACAGCTCTGTAATTTCAAATGCAGCTTGTTCATCATTACTTCGTACAGAAATTGAATTATCATCTAATGTACCTGGCGCAACCCTAGCGTAGGGAATATTTTTACTTTTTAAATACTCAAGTACTTCCGTTTTGTCACAAAACGGAGGCGTAAGTACTATGCCGTCTAGTCTAGTACGGCGGATCAAAGCATCAATATTATCTAATAATGCTTGGCCTCTTAATTCGCATGGATGTATTAATAGGTTGTAATTTTTCTCGTGACAGGCAGATAATGCACCCGTTTGAACACGTGTAATATAGCTTTTACTTGGATTATCGTAGATACAGCCAATGATAAAACTTCTATTATGGGCAAGGCCACGTGCGATTGGATTTGGTCTATAATCCAAATCTTTAAATGCCTGTTGCACTTTTTCTCGAGTCGCACTACTCACGTTCGGCTCTTCATTTAATACGCGAGATACCGTTTTTTTAGATACACCTGCATATTTTGCAACACTGTTTATCGTTGCTTTACTCATTTAATTCTCTTTTTAAATTTTTAATCATAATTATTGATTTACGATACAGGCCGCTGCACCAATTAAAGGGATATTATCTTGTACAACTAATGTCACCGGAATATCTTGTACAAAATTAGTCATAATGCCTTTTTTATTGAAGTTATCTGCAAAGTGACTCTCTAATAATACCTGTTGCATTCTAGGTAAAATGCCACCACCTATAAATACTCCGCCTCTGGCACCAAATGTAAGGGCTAAGTCGCCCGCAACACAGCCAAGCCAAGAACAAAACTCTGCTAATGTTTTCATACAAATATCACAACTGCCATCCAATGCTTTTTGTGTGATTTGTGCAGGGTCTAAATTTTCAGCATCAACTTTATTAACTAATGCCATCGCTTTATATAAACGGGTTAAACCTATGCCAGAAAATACAGTTTCAACTGAAACATGGTCAAATTCAGCTTTTAATTCTGCCAATAAAGATATTTGCAGTGGTGTAACTGCAGCCAAACTAATATGACCAGCTTCACAACTTAATACAGCTTGTTGGCAGTTATTTATAACTAAAGCTGCAGCACCAAAACCAGTACCCGGTCCAATCACAGCGATATTATTTTTCTCTGCGCTAACCCCATTTTTAATTTTCACATTATCATTTTTATCTAAATAAGGTGAAGCATAAGCAAAAGCGGCAAAATCATTGATAACACTTAGTTTTTCAAAACCAAATTCGCGTTTAATATCGCTAACAACAAAATTCCAGCCTAAGTTTGTCAATCTTACTGACTCACCTTTAATTGGACCTGCCACTGCTAAGCAGGCATATTTTGGTGCAAAAGATGATACAAATTCCAAGTACTGGGTCAAAACACTTTCTAAAGAGGAATAATTAGCACTTGGATATGTTTGTGATTGCTCAATTTTAAATTTCATTGTGCTTTCATCAAAGTCAGTTACTAATGCAAATCGTGCGTTAGTACCACCAATATCAGCAACTACAATAGGTTCAAATGCATTGTTGTGATGCATATCATTCTCTCTTTTATATATTTTCTGAAAAACCATATTTGGTTAATCACAGTTAATAGCCTCATTCCTCGATAATTTAATGGTTATTGTTAACATGCTTTAAGTTTTTGTTTATATCTTTTGTAAGCAATGTAAAATACGCCAAAAAATTTCTAAACATTATCATACCTTCATTGTGACACCGGTGTCATGTCATTTTTACTATAAAAAAGACATATCTTTAAAAATAGTTTGATAATAATCTTAAAAAACATTTATTCTGTTAGAACAAAAGTATCTATAAAAAACGTTCACGGGAATAAAAATGAAAGGCAAAGCAACGTCATTTGATATCGCGCATTATGCGGGAGTATCTCAATCTACAGTTTCTCGTGCTTTAAGAAATAGCCCATTAGTGAATGAAGAAACACGAAAAAAGGTACATGAAGTTGCTAAAGAACTTAATTATAAAGTAGATAAAAACGCCAGTAATTTACGAACTCAACAAAGTAATACCTTAGCGTTATTGTTATTTGAAGATCCAACCAAAGATGACTCCCAAATAAATCCTTTTTTTCTAGCTATGTTAGGCTCTATTACACGTGCCTGTGCCAATGTTGGATATGATTTACTTATTTCGTTTCAACAAGCAAGCAAGGATTGGCATGCCGATTATGAAGATAGCCATAGAGCTGATGGCATTATTTTACTTGGTTATGGTGACTTTATTGATTATCAAGAAAAGCTAGATAAGTTGCTAGCTCAAGGCACTAAGTTTGTATGTTGGGGTGCAAAGGTTACACAAAGCCCTAATTTATCTATTAGCTGCGATAATTATCATGGTGGACAACTCGCCGCTAAACATTTAATTGATATACAGCGAACAAACTGTGCTTTTATTGGTGATGCTTCAGAACATAGCCCTGAATTTTTTGCACGTTTTAATGGATTTAATGACGAATTTACCAAAAAGAATCTCAGTATTGATTCTAGAAAAATAGCGAATGCGATTTCTACAGATGAATCTGGTTTTCAAGCTACAAAATCTTTGATCAGTAATAATATAAAATTTGATGCTTTATTTGCTGCCAGTGATTTAATTGCGATAGGTGCGATAAAAGCATTAACTGAGGCTGGGATACAAGTACCTGAAGATGTTGCTGTAGTTGGCTTTGATGATATTCCAATTTCAAGCTTTACTAATCCACCTTTAACAACTGTGCAACAAGATACCTCTAAAGCGGGTGAAATGTTAGTGACTAATTTGCTTAAAATGATTAACGATGAAGATATAACTGTAAACTCGTTATTACCCGAGCTCATTGTTCGAGGTTCTACAAAAACACACTAAACATTAAAAACCCCAAATTGCCTATTTTGGGGTTTTTAATAATTCTTTAAAGTTGGGCTTGATATCTGTTAAGCCCCGCTTCTAAATCTTCTAATAAATCTTCAACATCTTCAAGACCGACATGTAAACGAATTAATGCACCTTTATCCCAACCAGTGGCAGAACGTAAATGTTTAATTGAAAGACTCGCCGTAATTAAACTCTCAAATCCGCCCCATGAGAATCCCATTTTAAAATGATGCATACCATCAAGCATCGCTGTAATGGCTTTTTGATTACCTGCTTTCATTACAAATGAAAACAAACCATTACTGCCTGAAAAATCACGTTGGAAAAACTCATGCCCAGGACATGACTCAAAAGCTGGATGACGAATATGATCTACTAAGGGATGTTTTTCTAGCCACTTTGCTACTTTAATCGCACTTGTTTCATGTTGTTTTAATCTAACTGGCATGGTTCTTAAACCACGTAGCGCTAGGTAAGCATCATCGGGTGAAGTACATTGGCCTAATAAATAGGAATGTTCTCTTAACTGATCCCAATGTTTTTCGTTGGCGATAGCAACGCCCATCATAACATCTGAATGACCAACGATATATTTAGTGGCAGCTTGGATAGAAATATCCACGCCAAAATCAAGTGGTTTATAATGAAAACCATTTCCCCAAGTATTATCTAACATGACAATCATATTATGTTGATGCGCAATTTTGGCTAATGTAGGTACATCTTGTACTTCCATGGTTAAAGAACCTGGGGACTCTAAAAATAAAATACTGGTATTGTCTTGAATTAAATCTTCAATACCTGCACCTATCATAGGATCATAATACGTCGTTTCAACGCCCATATTAATTAAAATTTTATCGCAAAAATCACGTGTTGGTTCATACGCATTATCCACCATTAAAATATGATCGCCTGTTTTTACAAAAGACAAAATTGCCTGTGTAATTGCTGCAGCACCACAAGGGTATAACGCACATCCAGCGCCATTTTCTAATTGTGTAATAGCATCTTGAAAGGCAAAATGGGTAGTGGTGCCGCGACGACCATAAAATAAAGTTTCATTAGCACGATTTTTAACTGCATGTTTCATATCTGCAACTGAATCAAATACCACTGTTGATGCTCTTTGAACAACTGGGTTTACAACGCCTTGTGTAAATTCTTTTTTTCTTCCTGCGGCTACAATTTTAGTGTCATTTTTCATTTTAATTTATTCCATACAAATTATCTATTATTGTGAAATTAAAGCATTTTCATTAAAAGGCTTCACAATAAAGTTTGAATAACCTCATATCGCTATTGTGACAGAATTTGGCATATATTCCTGTTGAGTAATTTTCATCATCTTTATAAATATATAATCATAATATCTGCGTTTACGGTTGTTTTGATGTTTCTATCCAATAATCAATCAAGAATCGCGAAATAGAATCTTTGCGTGGTAATTTAAGTCCCTCATCTTCATCTCCCCAATTAGAAAAAGTTTTCAGCTCTTCTCTAGTAAACCATTTTGCTTGCTCTAATTCATCTTGATCAACTTCAATTGAGCTACTGACTGCCGTTGAAGTAAATCCTAGCATAATAGATGATGGAAAAGGCCAAGGCTGAGAGGCTATATATTCTACATTTTCAACTTCAATACCCGCCTCTTCTAACACTTCCCTTTGCACTGCTTTTTCAAGTGTTTCACCAGGATCTACAAACCCGGCTAAAGTTGAATACACACCTTGTGGCCAACTTGATTGACGTCCCAATAAACAGCGTTCAATGCCATCTGGGAATGTTTTTTCAACTAACATAATCACTGCGGGATCTGTTCTTGGAAATGTTTGATGCGAACAATCAAGATTAGTACAAGTTCGGCTATGTCCTGCTTCTACTAATTTATTAACGCTACCGCATCGCCCACAAAATTTATGTGTTCTATGCCAATGGCATAAAGCGCGCGCTAATATTAATATTGAAGCAACTTGGTTTTCAATATTAGGACAAAACTGACGAACATCATAAAACTCTCCCATTTGGTTCGCATTATTTAATATTTGCTCATTTGACTTTGTCAGATCTAGCGCAAAATATGATACCTCTCCTTCTAGCCCTAAAAAAATAGCATTTTCGAGTGCATCCATATTTAGAGATGAGAGTTCATCAAATGATAAAAATATTGGCTCGTTTTTATCGTCACAAAATAAGTTTTTATCATCAAACATGACCAGCCATCTGCTATTGTTATTTTTTTTAGTTTCTAGCCAAGTATTATCTTTTCTAAAATTTGATGCGCGATCTAAGTTCATTTCACAGTATCTAAGCATTATCATCACTTACATCATTATTATTTAAATAGTTTTCAGCCCAAGTTTGTGACCAATCACCCATAGGTTTTATTAAGTTAGCCAATTCTTTTGCCTGAATGGTTAAACCATAACCTTGTGAATTTTTCTCAACTATATTCAGTTGCATTAACTCTTTTAACCTATTGTTTAATAACGTCGGAGAGATATCTTCACATCGTCTTTGCAATTCTCTAAAAGTGGTATCACCAAAACTTAATTGCCACACTATGCCTAAACACCAAGTGCGACCTAATAAATCAAAAAGGGCCATGATCGGTTTTCCACTTGATGACCCTCGAACCGGAGAACCTGGAATTGGCAGTGTCATAACTTATCCTTAAAAATTATATAATTGTAAAATCAAATAAAGCGCAATAATTCAGTTTTCCTAATGATGACCCTCGAACCGGAGAACCTAGAATTGGCAGTGCCATAACTTATCCTTAAAAATTATATAATTGTAAAATCAAATAAAGCGCAATAATTCAGTTTTCCTAATGATGACCCTCGAACCGGAGAACCTGGAATTGGCAGTGCCATAACTTATCCTTAAAAATTATATAATTGTAAAATCAAATAAAGCGCAATAATTCAGTTTTCCTAATGATGACCCTCGAACCGGAGAACCTGGAATTGGCAGTGTCATAACTTATCATTAAAAAAGCGATTGTTTTTACATCTAAGTTGACCATAACACTAACGCTACACAATATGTAGCACCTTAAACAAAAAAAGACCCGATTAAGAGTCTTTTTGAACAAAGTATGTGAAATTTATTAAAGCAATATTCTTGTTCATTAACCTTTTTCAGAGATTAATTACTTTAAATTAGCTAAGTGCGCGATTAATTTTTGATTTTCTTCTTCGATATGCTTATAAAATTCTGTATCTGCTAATTTTGAGGCTGCTGCTTCATCGATTACGATCACTGCATCACGGTGTAATTGTAGTGCTGATGCAGGACAAATTGCAGCAAGAGGACCTTCGACCATATCTTTAATTGCATCAGCTTTACCTTCGCCTGTTGCAAGTAGCACTACTTTCTTAGAATCTAAAATAGTGCCGATCCCCATAGTGATAGATAGATGTGGCTGATATTCGTCTTCAGCAAAAAAACGTGCATTATCGTCAATCGTTGCTTGTGTTAATGTTTTTACACGCGTACGAGATGTTAAACCTGATGAAGGCTCATTAAAACCGATATGAGCATTTCTACCTATACCTAGCAGCTGTACATCAATACCACCTGCTTTAGTAATTTTATCTTCATAGTCATTACATGCAGTTAATGGATTTTTAGCATCACCTGGAGGAACATGTGTATTATTTACATCGATATCAATATGATTAAATAATTGCTCACCCATAAAGTGACGGTAGCTTTGTGGGTGATCCCCTTTCAAACCTAAATATTCATCTAAGTTAAAGCTAGTTACATCAGCAAAAGACACTTTATTTTGATGATTTTTTTTAATAAGTTCTTGATAAAGTGCAACCGGAGTTGAACCTGTTGCCAAACCAATTACAGAGTTCGCTTTATTTTTAATTTGCTCAATAAATATATTAGCACCATATTCGGCAACTTGAGCGGCATCTTTTAAAATAACGATTTGCATATGAAAAACTCTTATAAAAAGAAGAAAAAGAAAATGGGACCTATGGCTAACAACCCGTGCAAGATATTATAACCATAGGTCAAAAAACCTAATCGGGATACGACAAATTTTAGGTTTAAACCATAACTGACAACGCTGTCATTATTACTCTTAATTTTTAACTTGTAAAGTAAAAGTGAATTATTTTAAGTAATTATTGTTATTACTTATACTATTTGGGCTAATTAACTGATCATTTTAATATCAACAATTGGTATAAAGCAGCCTAATGTATAATTAACTCTAAACGCTCACTAATATTTTTCGTTTATACATCCAATGTAAAACAAGTAGTTGTACACCTAATAGTGCAAATACACTCAAAAGAGGTTGCCAACTTTCAGAACCCGCAACCAATAAACCACCAAAGACGCTTTTTGCTGTATATTCCCAGTTTAATAAACTAGATGCTAAATAAATCATAATTGAGTTTGCGCCAATTATAACAAATGGGTAAACCGCTTTTCTAAAGTTTAATACATCCACAAATGCATAAAATACCGCTAATAAAATGGCACTCCAGCCAGATGTGACGAGTACAAATGAGCTAGTCCATAAATCTTTATTAACAGGAAATACTAGATTCCAAGTCCAACCGAGTGCTAAAAAAATCAGCCCTGAAGCAAATAAAATACCCACAGTTTTCCATTCGCCTAAGTCTGGCGCTTTGGCAATTAAACGACCAGCAAATATACCTAAAATAGCATTTACGATTGCAGGTAAGTTAGATAATAACCCTTCTGGATCTGTCTCGCGATTTTGATAAGTAATACCTGGTAAAAGGTGTTGGTCTATCCAAGCATTCCAACTTCCTTGCATCGTTAATACTCCTGCACTACCGCCTGGTACTGGAATAAAACTTAACCAAATCCAGTAACCAATTAAGATACTAAACGCTGTGAGCATTTGAAATCTTAAAGAGGTATGCCAAATTAACATCACTGCAAAAAACCAAGCGACAGCGATTCGCCCTAATACACTGGCGTATCTGATTTCATCTAAACTGGCCGGAATACCTGTGCCCCAACCATGATTGTAAAATATGCCTAAAACACATAATAATAGTAATCTTTTAAACGCTTTTTTATATAAAGGTAAACGTTCTGATAAAGGTAAATGATCGATTCTTTTTGGTGATAACCCCATTACCACACCGGAAAGAAAGATAAATAAAGGGAAAATTAAATCATAAAAGGTAAACCCATGCCATTGGCTATGCAATGTTTGTGCATGCGCTACTTGCCAACCTGCCCAACCTGTTAAAAAAAATAAGGCAGCGAATAATTTTTCACCACCTAAAATCCAAAACATATCCATACCACGCAGTGCATCTAATGAAGCTAACCGCTTTTTTTTATCATTTATTGTCATTTTTTACCCTTTTAACTGCAAAATTTAAATAAGTCTAAAAACTAAAAAAAAACCCGCTTGTAGGAGCGAGTTTTGTCCAGGGCTTACTTAAATAATTTTTTAGTCAGTAATATTATTACCTAAAACATAAGTTGCTAATGCATTTTGATTATTATCCAACAATACAAAGTCAGCATCAAAACCAACGTCTATTTTCCCTTTAGATTTTTCTAACCCTAGATATTCAGCCGGATAAGTAGAAGCCATTCTAAGTGCTTCATCTAAGCTAATATCTAATGTATTCACTGTATTTCGAACTGCAGAAGCCATATCTAATACGCTTCCCGCTAATTCGCCTGTTGAAGAGTTGAGTCGATCTCCTGTACGGATAACAGTACGTCCATCAAAAAAATCAAATTCGGTATCATCTGTACCGACCGGTGGCATCGCATCTGTCACTAACATGATTTTACCTTTAGGCTTAGTGCTAATTGCTAGTTTTGCAGAAGCTGGATGAACATGATGACCATCAACAATTAATCCACACCAACTGGTTTGATGCCAAAGCGCAGCACCGACAACACCAGGCTCTCTTGATGTGAAAGCAGACATTGCATTAAACAAATGTGTAAAACCATCGGCACCAGCCTCAAGTGCAGCCATAGCAGTATCAAAGTCAGCATTAGTATGACCTAAACATACTTTTACACCATAATCGACTAAGCGCTTAATATCATCTATTGATACATTTTCAGGTGCTAAGGTCACCATTTTAAGGCCTAAATCTTGGCGGGCATACACTGCAAATTCAGCTTCAGAAATACCACGAATGAATTTTTCACTGTGAGTACCTTTCTTTGGTAATGATAAGTGTGGGCCTTCAAAATGAACACCCAAAACACCAGGTACCTTGTCATTAATTGCTTGAGCGACAGCATCTGCAGCTTTATTCATTACATCAATGCTATCCGTAATTAAAGTAGGCATAACCACAGTCGTACCAAATTGACAATGTGAATACGCTATTTTATGCAAACACTCTGGCGACTGTTGTGCATTAAAAAATGCACCACCACCCCCGTTAACTTGTACATCAATAAAACCTGGTACTAATAAGCCATTTAATTTATGTGCTGACTCAACGATATCATGACCAAGTTCGGTAATTTTTCCTTGCTCAATTTTTAAAGTCACGTTCTCAAGAAATTCGGTACCTGTAAAAACGCGTTCTACCTGAAAAAACTGTGCCATTTTTATTTTGCCTTAATTACGAAATAATATTAAAAAAATCAATTACTAAATATATAAACTAAGCTAAGGATAAACGAACTTATCCAGGTATCAAATTAATTACTTAATAGCGATTGTTGTGCATAATAAACAGCGCCCATTTCTGGTGGCTGAATCGGAGGCTTTACAATACCGGCAATGTCTTTATCTAACCATTTATGTAAAGGTTCTACTAATCCACCTATCATAGATAAACGCGGTGGATTTTGCTCTAATAATTTACGTGCTAAATCACTAATATAAGACGCACCATCGCGTACTATCACTGAAGCAATTAAATCACCTTTATCTGAACAAGAAAATACAATACGTGCTAATTGTGCATAGGCACTTGAAGGTTTTCCTGCCATTTTTTCAGCTATACTCATGGCATCTTTAACTTCAAAATGCTTTAACATTAACTGTGACATCATAGTTTGTGGACCTAATCCATCTAAATCAAGTAAACATGCTTTTACGGCTTCTAAACCCATCCAAGAGCCACTGCCTTTATCACCTTGTGAAAAGCCATGCCCACCTAAAATAGTACTTTGACCGTTAACCACAGAGAATCCGCACGATCCAGTGCCAGTAATAATCACTGCACCGTCTTCGCCTTTATGGGCGCCAATACATGCAGTATGTAAATCTGTTGTTAGGAACATTTCCTTAAATGGATGATGCCATTCATTTATTTTTTGATATAAACCAGGAAGATTAACACCAGCTAAGCCTAATCCAGCAACGACTTGCTTAACATCATTTGAGCCAAGACCTGCATCTGTCATTGCAAGTTGAGTTGAGACCATAATCGACTCTAAGGTGCGTTCAAGACCATGAAGTGGATTTGCAGGACCACCTAATCCAGTACCTACTACTCCATCTTTAGTAGAAAACACAGTTGCGCGACATTTAGTACCACCGCCGTCAATTCCTATATATAACTGATTTTCTTTTTCACTGATCTCAATCATCAAATGACCCTTAGTCTTTTATTTTTTTCTCTTTATTTACTTGTGGTTTAACGGTTAACAAGTATTTAATTCCCAACTCATGTTGAATTAATGTTACACAATTAATGACAGCGTTGTCATTAATTTTTTTAAAAAAGCTACAAAAAAACAATATAACTTTATAAGTTAATAATATTAAAGTTAATTATATTAAAGTTAATTATATTAAAGTTAATTATATTAAAGTTAATTATATTAAAGTTAATTATCACTACATGAAATTATAGTTAATTAGGAATATTAGCAATAAATATAAGGTATTTAAATCACAATTTCAGTTTCGTTGTAATAGTTTAATTTTACAGTATTTAGTGCAAAATATTAAAACATAACTACGCTTATTAATATAAACACTAGCTTCAATAAAATAAAAATAGCTCAGGAGAAATAAATGAAATCCATTCGAGTTGCGGATTATATGAACAAACGCCCTGTCACCTTTAATGTTGATATGACAGTTGCTGAAGCCTCTGAAAAATTAATTCGTTCCCATCAAATAGGAGGTCCTGTAGTAGATGTTTATATGCATGTTATCGGTTTCGTATCAGAACAAGAGTGCCTATCGGGACTGTTAGAAGATACTTATTTAAGTGACCCTCATACGACCGTAGCAACTATGATGCAAGAGGATGTTTTAACTGTCAGTATGGATGATTCTATTCTTGATTTAGCACAACAAATACAAGGAAACAAACCCAAAATCTATCCTGTTGTAGACAAAAACAAACGTTTATTAGGCATTATTACACGCAGTGACATTTTAAAAGCAATCGATATTCATCTGCGTTCATTTTACGAAAACGGTCATGATCGCATAGTTTAATATCAGTAACCAAGCGATTGAAACTATATAACAAATCATTCTTCATCGCTTTTTTATTACATTATTCATAAAATTTGTCACCGATAATTTGTCTGTAAAAGTTAAACTATCTTTAAACTTTAGCATAGAGGTACTCTAATATTTCTAGCAAGATAAAATTAATGATAAACAAAAATGGAGAAAATCATATTGAGTATAATTACCCGATATAAAGGCACGATTAAATTTATGTCATTTGAAGGAGGATTCTATGGCATAGTAACTGATAATAATTTAAAGTTTTTACCCACTAACCTAACAGAAAAATATCGACAAAATGGCGCTATTGTAGAGTTTTCTGGTGATGAAATTAAAGATATTAAAACATCTCAGCAGTGGGGGATCCCTTTTGAAATAAATGATATTTAATTAAACCTAGCTGTAAAGGTGATTCGTCATTTATGTAAGATCCTTAACGAGTTTGCTGCTCTACACAAAGCCACTAATTAAAACAATAAAACCTATATCCTTGTCTTTAATTACCTTACACCATCGCCCTTTTCAATGCTTATGACATTTAGGAAACATCTAAAGTACTATAAGTTCAACCAATGGAAAAACTTTAGCCAGAGAACTATATCCGACAGCAGATCTCGTAGTAAATAGCCTACTGGAGAGTTTAACTTTTAAACCTAATGATATTTTTTTAGAGCCATGTCGTGGTACTGACGCTATCTTTAATAAAGTGAAATTGCCTGCAGCAAATAAAACCCCCATTATTATTCCCAGACCACGCTTTGTAAATGCGGGATCTGACAGCTGTGAATATTGTTGGTTTATTTGGGATCGTGGTAACAGCTTAGCTAACACTTAACTACCCCAGTCATTCCCGAAGTGTTTTATCGGGAATCTCATATTTAAGATCACAGAGTAGCTAATCAAACAATCTTTCTACGTTTTTCTAGCCACTGATTGAGCACTAATGATATAACAATCAACAAGCCTCCAAATACTAAGCGAAGAACATCAGCGTCACGATTCCAAATCACCAAATTAACGATAATTCCTGCTGGGATCAGTAAGTTATTAATAATAGCTAAAGCGCCTACATTCACTAAAGTTGCCCCTTTATTCCAAGCAAAATATCCTAAACCTGATGCCACTATGCCTAAGTAAGCTAAAACTCCCCATTGTAAATTTGAAGTCGGTAGTTTTGTTGTATCGCCAAATATTACATAACACACACTTGCGACACAAAATGCGCCTATGAAAAACCAACCAAATATCGCTTTTTGATCTAAGCTTTTATTATGCTCCTGCGCTGCCATCAGACGCTTGTAACATACTTGCCCTGTGGCAAAACATACATTAGCGCCTTGGACTAACACAAAGCCGAATATGAAGTTAGCATTGATACCGTTATAACGTATAGAGATTGCCCCAGAAGTAGCTAAAAGCGCTGTTAGCATAAAATTCAGATGAAATTTTTGTTCAAAAGCATCATTTAACAGCGTGATATAAATAGGCGTCATCACAGTAAACAATAAAACTTCAGGCACCGACAAGTACAAAAATGACTGATAATAAAAGACATACATCAAACCTAATTGAATCGCGCCTATGCCCATAAGTTTTAAAGCCGTCGATTTAGGTATATGCGATAACTTTATAAAAGGTAAAAACACTAACATCGCTAAACCAATTCTAATAAATACTGAAAACCAAGCATCAACCTGCCCAGCTAAGTACACTCCAATTAAACTAAACGAAAAGGCCCATAATACAGTGACCGAAATAAGATATGGCATTAAACACACGACTTTAATTATTTTGGTTTATTGTAAACAAAAGATAATAGCTAAAACATATTTTTATAATTTAAAATTCAATATTAAGTTTGTAAAGGAAAAATGATTTTAACCCTCACGCCACCCAGTTCACTTTTAGATACACTGATCTCAGCACCATATGCGGAAATGATTTGTTGGCAAATAGTTAAACCTGAACCTGTTTTATCTTGAGTCATGCTTTTATCACCACGATAATGACGATCAAATACTTTTTCAAATTCATCTGACTCTATGCTTGGGCTAGTATCATATACATATATATTACTTCGTCGGCTTGCTTTAATGAAGCTATTATGGCGCCACCGGGATCAGTGTAATTAATACTATTTTTAATTAAGTTACCAATAACTTGATTAGTCCGCTAAGCATCGATATCGTAAGTAATTTTACCTTTAGTTAGTTTTTTTAAAACTGATAGTGATGCCTTTAGACTCTGCTAATGCCGTAGAGTCATTACAAGCCATTGATATAAGATGATCGAGGTTAATATTTACTTTATTTAAAACAAGTTCTTGTTTATCAAACTGTGATGACTGATAAAGATCTTCGATAAGGTTGTTGAGCTGATCTATTTTGCTAAATTAGTTTGTGCCCAACTCACTTCACTAGGCGCGCCTGTTTTATTCGCTATTTTCACTGCTTTATTAGCATGTTCATAAGCAATTTCAAGCTTATTTAAAGACAAATTAACTTACGCTAATTTACTATGGTTACTTGCTATATGTCTAGGATCCCCAAGTTTTATATCTATTTTTAATGCTTGTGTAAAATAGGTAATCGTAGAATCTAATAATAGCGCTGAAATAGCAGAAATAGCAGAAATAACCGATAATATGTCCGCTATTAAAGATAAACTAGATGAAACCAAAGAAATAACTAAACAAGCAAGAACAGCGAGTATTGAGGTTTATAATATGGCAAGCCAATTAAATTCTATGGCCTCTAAATTTACGATTTATCGGATCATACCGTAAGAAATGCTTACAGGTTGATTTTATAAACTTTAGGCATTTCTATTATTAAATCAAACATTCATTTATCGCTTTAACTACAGCCTGTGTTCTATCTGAGACATTTAATTTAGCTAAAACTTGAGAAACATGATTTCGAATAGTGCCTTCAGAGTTATTTAAAGTTTTGGCTATCGCTTTATTTGATAAACCTAAAGACAAACATTTTAACACTTCTTATTCTTTAGCTGTTAGCTTTTCAGTTTTTATTTGAGTGTGAGATAGCAGGTAATTAGTCAAAGCCGGCTGTAATACTTGATGTCCTTTATATACTGTTTTAATTGCGTCAATTAAACATTCTAATTGGGCATCTTTTAAAATATAACCACGCGCACCCAAATTCATTGCTTTGACTAAAACATCACAGTCTTCAAATGTGGTAATAATCAATACAGGTGTTGTATCTTTACCTTGTTGCATCGTTCGTAAAACTTCTAAACCTGTTTTTTCAGGCATGCGCATATCTAGCAGCACTAAATCAAAGCTATGTTGTTCTAATAAATCTAAACACACAGCACCATTTTCAGCACTGTGAACTTCAGCAATTTCATCATCTAATTCGAGTAAGTTTTTTAGGCCTAAACGAACAAGGGTTTGATCTTCAGCTAATAAACATTTGATCATGATATAACCATGTTATTTGTCATTGTTTTTATAGGAAAAGAGATTTCATTTACCAGTCTGTGTTCTTTTATATCTTGTTTAAATTGCCCTTTAATTAACGCCATACGCTCTTTTAACCCAGTTAAGCCATTACCAGGTTTTGGGATAGCGTCTTCACTTTGATTATGTATCGCTGTGACAATTACCTGACTTTCAACTTCAATCAATTTAGATTGAAGGCATACGTCAAATGTTATTTCTGTAGCTTGCGTATGTTTTAAAGTATTGCTTATCATTTCTTGGCAAAAACGTATTATGCATAAGCTATCATCCTGATTTAGCATCTTTAATTGCTCATTTAGATTCAATTGGCATTTGAGCTGTGGCGTCGCTAAAAATACTTGCTCTAAACTTGTTTTTAATAATGATGGATCCGACCTTTGATTTGAGACTATAAACCTTACTTCTTCTAATAACTCTTGACTTAAGCTGTGACAAGTAGAGAGTGTTTCTTCAAGTTCAGGTGTCGCTTTTCTTTTTGCAAAATCAAGATTAATGCTTAAGGCTGTTAATTTGTGGCCTAAAGTATCGTGTAACTCTCGAGATAAATTTAATCTTTCTTGCTCTGCACTCATTGCATTCATCATACTTTGCGTTGCTTTAAGCTCTTTATAGTTTTGTCGTGACTGATAATGCACATTGAGACTTTCAATTATTTTTCTGCTTACAAACCAATTCATCATGCAAAAGAACGCCCAAACAATAAGCGTGATCCAAGGAATATCTCCTTGCCATCTTTCAAAGTTTGTAATCGAATAAACAGCCAAAATAGCAATAACAGAAACAATCATCTTTAATGGCTTAAAATGGGCACTAAATATTGCTGTAAACATAATTAAATGAATGAATACTAACGTAGTTGATGTCAATTGAATCAAACAAGATATTAATAAAAAATAGCTCACTGAAACAAAATTCACATGATCATTTGGACGTTTTAACACAAACCACAACACAACCAATATCGTTAGATGCACAGGTATTTGAGCAATAAGTAACATCTTAGAATTTGCATAATAGAGGCTTGCAATTGTGACCCCTAACCAAGAAGCAATGGTCGAGTAAGTCCAATCTGTTGTATGTCTTATTGTATGTTCCATTTACTCGGTAGCAGCCTTTTTTATTGATTTTAAATAGTAAAAAGTAATTATGACAAACATCCTATTATTAAAACAGTGACATATGTCATACCTCAAGCTATGAGTGATGACACTATTATGAAAATTGTTAAGCCTTTAATCTAATTTCAAATTTATTTAGAAACAAGATCAGAAGGACAAAATATGAAAACCCGTGAACGTTTTCACTATATGGATAATTTAAGGGCTGTTGCACTAATTCTTGGCGTTATTTACCATGCATCTTTGGCTTATAGCCCTTTTATGGCAAACTTATGGTTTACTGCCGATCAAAATAACAACGCAATTTTTGATATTTTAGGTCACTGGTTACATTTATTCAGAATGCCGGTATTTTTTATAATTGCGGGGTTTTTTGCATATCTATTAATAGAAAATAAAGGTCTTAAATCATTTTTAAAACACAGAACAAAACGTGTTTTATTACCTTTCATTGTTTTTTTTCCTCTTTTAGCAGGCCTATTTTTACATGCTTTAAAATGGGGTTCACAATTTCCAGAAACCTTACCCCCTATTTTCACCTTATTTGAACAAGTAAAAGATTTACCGCCAAGTACCATGCATTTGTGGTTTTTATGGAATTTATTTGGTTTCAGTGTTTTATTATCTTTTTTAATGTTTTTTAGAAGGGTTATGCTGAGTGTATTAAAAACTTTAACAAACAAATGGTTTTTATTGTTCATTCTGCCCTTATTAATTACACCCGCTTTATATAGTCAGTTTGCACCATTTCCTGCACCTGACAAATTTATACCTCAATTTTGGTCTTATGGATTTTATGGCATATTATTTTTAGTCGGCGCGGGAATATTTATTAACCAAACTGTAATAAAACAACTCTTTCCTTTTACACGCTATTTATTAGCAACTGCAATTATCAGCTACATTATTTTTTGGCAACTTATGCCACCAGCGCTAACTATTGAACAAGTAATAAAGTTCTCACAAGATGGTGCGATTAAAGTATATGGCGTTAAACATTTAATGCACGTATTAGCTCAAAGTATTTCTGTTGTTTATTGGTCTTTATTAGCCTTAATATTTGCAAGTAGATATTTAGATCATGCTAATAAATTCACCCGTTATATTACTGATTCCTCCTATTGGGTTTATTTAGTTCATGTGCCTGTTTTACTTTATATTCAAATGCCACTCTTAAGTCTTGATATCTCAATATTTTTAAAGTTTATCATTGGGGTAACAATCACATTAATCGTAAGTTTTGCAAGCTATCACATATTTATAAGATTTAGTTTTATTGGTAAATTATTAAATGGCATAAAGCATAATCGTACACCACAAACAGTGTAAGCTTAAAACAAAAAAACAGGCAAATTTGCCTGTTTTTTTAGTAATTTCTTATTTTTAAAAGATACGACCTAAGCTTTCTAAAGCTGAACGATTGGTTTTAGCAATGCATTCAGTATCTCCGAGTGATTTTTTTGTTTCAGGATCAGCTAAACCAGTTACTTTAAGTTTATTTTCACCTTGATACTCTCGTAATGCTACTACAGTATTTTGATCGTATTTCAGATCTGCGATTTCAAATTCTTCATATTCAGGTTTCGTCTTCAAATACCCTAAGCAAATAAGGCTCATTCGCGACATCGCAATATCCATTTTTTCATAATGTGTTAAGCGATTATTTGGTACTTCAACTTTAACTGGTTGTGCTGCTACTGTTTTTTTAGTCGTATTAGTACTTACTTTCAAAGGTGCAGGTGCTTTATGACCCTGAGCTAGAGAATTATCAGAATTGTAGCGATAATACGTTTTAGGAACTTTAGTCTCTAAGTAAGACACTGCTTTTATGATCACTTCACGTAATGCTTTTTCTTTTGGTGTATTAGACCAACCGCTGATATTACCGCCAACTAAAGCACCACCAAAGTTAGTTGCAGCACTTGTAAAATCAAAGTCTTTGCTGCCCCCTTCAATACTTGTAGCAGCCAAAATACGTGAAGTGCGAGTATCAATTAAACGCAAATCGATTGCCATATGAGAACTTGAAAACCCTGCTGAAACAGAACTAAATACATCACCAATTAAACCTGAGCCACCAACATTGGTGCCTGAACTATCATCATCAAATTCAGTTACTGAAGCAACAACAACCATTTCTGCACCTTCAATTTGACCATATGCAGCCCCAGAATCTGCACTCACTCGACCTGATACAGCTAAGTCTTGCTCAGATAAAACAGCATCAAGAGCTTGGCGTTCAAGAACAATAAACCGATTTGTACCTACTAATGCAGTTGTTAGCTGATCGGCCATACCTTCGCCAATCTCTTTACGCCACCAATGAGCATCATTCGATTTATCAGTAAAACGCGCAACCGCAATACGTGCTTTAGGCCCATTGTAATCTTGCTTTGCAACCTCATTTATATTGGCTGCATTTTGATTAGATGTCACTTTTGTTGAAGTAGTTTGACAAGCTAAGAGGTTTACTGCGATTAAAGCTGAAATAAGCAGCTTTGGAGTGTGAGTTAATATATTGATCCTATATTTATTATAATTAAATACTTAGAATCGTATTTACTGATTTGATAAATCAAATAATACATATTAAAGCATTTAAAATTAATTCCTTATTCCTTCATAGTATATATAAATCACCTGGTTAAAAACAATACATAATTTGAATTTTAAGTACAGATATTTATAAGTAAATAATTTTTTTGTTCAAAGAAATTGATTTAAGTTCAATAAATGAAGATAAAGTACTAAATAATTAAATAATTAAATAATTAAATAATTAAATAATTAAATAATTAAATAATAATTTTAGTACTTTTATTTATATCAAATTAAAAACTATAAACTACTCACATTCCTATCATGAGCCTTTAATGGGTTGTTATCTGGAAAAGCTAGTTGTTCATTTTCATCTAGTATTCAAGGCGATAAACAGTTTCTATCTTTTACACATCGTTCAGCCCATTAAACCTGCCATGTCCAAGTAAGTCATGGCTGGCTTGGTCTATTTCATTAACAGCAGATACGCCAACAGATAATGAAACATCATCGCCACCACCTAGCATAGGATGATGACAACTAACACAGGCAACACTTTGTTCACCGCCTAAGTTTTTTGCAAAAAATAATTTTTTACCCAGTTGTGATATTTGATCCGCAATTTTTGGTAAGTTTAACTCTGTTTCATTTATTGAAGTTATTTCAAGGGAGATCAATAATTCTTTTAATCTTTGCTGGGTATTGTCTAGTTCATTTAATAGCGGTCTATTTGGTCTTACTGGTCTATTATCATCTCCTTCACCAGGTTTAGGCTTTTCCTTTGCAACGGCATTAAAAACACTCAATGCTCAAATTAATACGATATTACACATTTGAAATTTCATTTTATTTGTACTGCTATTTTTCATACTTAACCTCAAAAAGTATCACTACATCTTTGTGATGAACGTATTAAACTGCATTTGGTTGACACCAATATAAAATTAATTGTAATTATTTCATTGGGCGTATATTTAAAAATGTCACTATAAAGCATTGAAGGTTTGTATTTTTACCTATGGCTTGTTACTGTAATGTCAGTTAAAACACGAAAAGGAACAATTTCGAATGAGCATTAATCTTAATAATTTTGAAGAACTTGCACTACCTGTACTTAATAAACTTGCTGAAAGTTTTCCAACATTTTTAGGTGCATCAGACCTACCAGGTGAAGGCGATGACAGAAATGATGTTTTAAGTATTTTACAGAACCAAGATCTCATTTTTTGTAATAACAAAAGCTGTTTTCAATTAACAACTGCCGGCGCTAAGTTATTTGGCTGCTCTATTGCTAAATCTTTAAAAAGCAAAATAAAAAGCGCTTCTTCTGAAGAGACTGCTTAGTAAATTCTTTTAAAAATAAGAGAGTTAATATTCAGCTCTCTTTTCCACTATGTTCCTTACCCTTTAGCTCCGACTATTATTCAATATAAAAAACTAATAAATTATCATTGTTTTTTTGATTTAGCCAAATCAAGTACTAGACTCAAAATTCAATAAATGGAACTCATTTAATACTCATTAAAGGATTAATAATGTTTATGCAAATGCATTCAAGTGGCATTTTTAACAAACAAAATGTGCGTTCAATCACATTTATATTTTTGCTATTTTTAACTGCTTTTTCCTATTGCAAAGATTTATTAAATAACGAGCTAGACTTGTTAATTAGCCAAAGCGAATTTGCTGAATATTTTAACCAAACTTCTCACTCTGAACTCTCTACATCAAACACAGAGATAGATATTCAACAAGGTGCCTCTGTCAACCAAACCCACTTAAATCATTACTCTTTTAAAAACACCATAGATATTTATCAAACCGGAACGAACAACATTGCTGACATTAATATCTTTGGCAAAAAAATATAATCCAGACAAAACAGATTGGTGAAGGAAATAATATAAACATACATCAACAAAGTAATGACTCCCTTACAACTGTTGAACAATTTGGAAATTACAACCAAGTCATTATAAACATTCAGGGCAACACTCAGATTAATCGTATTACTCAAATGGGAAGCCATATGGCAGCAATAATAAGAAATTAACATTCAATAAAATGAGTTCAGGTAATTAAAATTAAAGTTTTTATTTTTTAAATCGTAAAACTATTCTAGCAGCTTTATTAACTGCTACTTTAGGATATACAACAAGTGTATCAGCTCAAGATGTTACAATTGACCAACCAGGTGTTGATAACAGTGCCCTGGTCAATCAACTTGGAGAAAACCACGCTTATATTATGCAATCAGGCACGATGAATAATACTTGGATTAATCAGGATAATTTAAATAATCATGTTAATGTGAACCAAGATGTCAATTCATTTCAATCACATGCTGAAGTTCACCAAACAGGTGAAAGTAATGTCAATACATTTACCGGATACCGCAACTCAATAAATGTAAGTAGGGACTGGCAATAGCGCCACTGTGAATATGAATTAAGTTAAAGTTTGTTTATGTTGTTCTATTGATAATAGCAGCCTACCTATAAGTACCTAAATTCAAATATGCGTAAAGAAAAAACCGCTCTTCTTAACTTTTAAGGTACTGCTTCAGTTTAAAGACTAAGTTAGGAGAATTTGTGGAGAAAAATAATATAAAGGTGATATGGTGTTGTTTGATATTACAGATAAATAATTTATGACAATTTCAACGTACTATAGTGACTATACACATCAATCATTCAAGGATATCATTTAAAATCGAATGCCATTCATCTATGATGAACAGCTTTCGATCATTTACTTCCTATTGCATTATCACAATTGATCTATCAATTCCAAAGACAGTGAATCAATTTAACATTACTCTGGAATAGGTGATGCTAAGTTTGAACTATCGGCAATAAATTTAGCTTTAGGATGAGAATTCATTATATTTTCTACTTCACTAATTTGTTTTTTACTTACGTCAATTACAATAACTACTTCACCGGCATCTAAATGTTGCTCAAATAGATCAGTAAAATAGCTATCAAATGAACCTCCAGTCATTTTTAATAACAGTAATGAGAAACTGACAACTAAAACTATCAGTAAAATTGGCATATGCGATAAGCTATTGAATATATCTGTAAATATATTTAATCCTAAAACGATTAAAATTAATAATAACGCAGATAAAAGATTTGCTCTCTTAGAAGCTGAAATTATATTAGTTTTTTCTAACTGGGGACTTCCGTGTAAATGGTGAGTCTTTATTCCTTCGCTATCACGACTTAATACATAAAAATGATGGTCATCAATGCCATTATTATGTACTTCATTTGAAATTTGCTCCGCGTCATCTAAATCATTGGTAATATAAAACAATCTCTTCATGCAACACCTGCCAAATAATTCTATTTATTCTCTTAGTGTAGTTTGATTATTTAAAAATTTACAAATCCATAGTAATTATATGGTTATAAAAACCATAAACTAATAGCTCTATCTATCCCTTTTTTGAAATTCCTTTAGTTTTCTCTTGTCATCAGAAGTAATTACATTTAATATTCGCGCGCTATTAATTATGATAATCATTCGCATTAACGTTCAAATTTTAACCTATGCTTTTCTGAACTTAAAATCTAATGTGAATTTTTCAACTTTGTAATTAATTTATAAATTGTCGTTGTGTTTAATCGGTTTTGATCTGGTTTGGTTATTTAGATAAATAAAACGCCATTGCAGGTCGTTACCTAAAAGGTTTTTAAATGTTAAACAAAATCATTAAAACAGCTCTACTTTGTACTCTGATGATTTCTTTAAGTGGTTGTGAACTTGCTTTATTCGATCCAAAAGGTCCTGTTGGAGAGCAAGCAAAATTACTTATTTTTATCTCCGTCGGCTTAATGCTGATTGTAATCATTCCTGTAATTTTTATGACTTTTTATTTTCCTTATAAATATAGGTCGACTAATAAAAATGCTGAGTATAAGCCGCATTGGGAGCATTCAACAAAAATCGAGCTCATTGTTTGGTTAATACCTTGTTTAATTATTATTGTATTGGCTACAGTGACTTACCAAACCTCACACTCACTCGATCCCAGAAAACCATTAGGAAAAAATGAAGATACGGTCACAATTCAGGTAGTTGCAATGGATTGGAAGTGGTTATTTATATATCCAGAACAACAAATTGCGACTGTAAACGAAATTGCCATACCTGTTAATAAACCTATCGAATTTTTAATTACATCTGACACTGTAATGAACTCTTTTTTTATTCCTCGCTTAGGTAGCCAAATATACGCTATGGCAGGAATGGAAAACCGCTTGAATTTAATGGCGAGTGAGCAAGGTGTTTTTCGCGGTATGTCGGCAAATTATAGTGGTTTTGGTTTTTCGGGTATGAAATTTAAAACTCATGCTTTAGACCAAGCCGGTTTTGAGCAATGGATAAGTAAAGTTAAACGCTCCCCACTTAAACTAGATGAAAAAATGTATAAAATGCTTTCAAAGAAAACTAAAGACCACGCTGTGCAACATTTCCATGATGTTGATCCATTGCATTTTAAAAAGACAATAGAAAAATATACGGGAGTACAAAGTGGCAAATAAAGCGACAATTATTACCGATCCGGATCCATTCACAGGTAAGCTCACTTGGGATTCTATTCCATTACACGACCCTGTCATTCTGCCCGTGATGATAGCTGTGATATTAGGTGGTTTAGCCTTATTGATAGTCATTACTAAAATGGGAAAGTGGCAATATTTATGGGATGAATGGTTTACCTCTGTTGATCATAAAAAAATAGGGATTATGTATATCATTGCTGCCATAGTGATGCTAATACGAGGCTTTTCTGATGCACTTATGATGCGTGCCCAACAAGCTTTTGCAACAGCAGACAGTGTTGGTGCAGGCTATTTACCTCCTGAACACTATGATCAAATTTTCACTGCTCATGGCGTTATAATGATTTTCTTTGTTGCTATGCCACTCGTAGTAGGATTAATGAATATCATAGTCCCCTTACAAATTGGTGCAAGAGATGTTGCTTTCCCATTTCTAAATTCACTCAGTTTTTGGTTATTTGTAGTTGGTGCTATTTTAATAAATATTTCTCTATTTTTAGGTGAATTTGCAGCAACTGGCTGGCTTGCCTACCCGCCTTTATCTGGTATTGAATACAGTCCCTGGGTAGGAGTAGATTATTGGCTCTGGGCATTACAAATATCAGGTATAGGAACCTTATTAACTGGGGTTAACTTCTTTGTGACCATTTTAAGAATGCGTGCTCCTGGTATGAAATTAATGCAAATGCCGGTTTTCACATGGACTTCATTGTGTGCAAATGTATTAATCATTGCCTCTTTTCCAATTTTAACCGTTACTTTAACTTTGTTAACCCTAGATCGTTATCTTGGTACTCATTTTTTTACTAATGATTTAGGTGGTAATCAGATGATGTATGTCAATTTAATTTGGGCATGGGGTCATCCAGAAGTATACATTTTAATCTTACCTGCATTTGGTATTTTCTCTGAAATAACGTCTACTTTTTCACGTAAACGCCTGTTTGGTTATACCTCTTTAGTATGGGCTACAGCCGCTATTATGGTACTGGCTATGGTTGTTTGGTTACACCACTTCTTTACTATGGGTGCCGGTGCCAGTGTAAATGCCTTCTTTGGTATCGCAACTATGATTATTTCAATACCCACAGGGGTTAAAATATTTAACTGGCTGTTTACTATGTATAAAGGTCGAGTTGAATTTACAGCATCCATGTGGTGGACATGTAGTTTCTTATTCACCTTTACCATAGGTGGTATGACTGGCGTAATGCTCGCTATCCCAGCAGCAGATTTTGTATTACATAACAGCTTATTTTTAATAGCTCATTTTCACAATGTAATCATAGGTGGTGCCGTATTTGGATATTTTGCAGGCATTACTTATTGGTTCTCAAAAGCAACGGGCTTCACTTTAGACGAAAAACTCGGAAAAATTGCTTGTGCGCTTTGGACTATCGGTTTCTTTATCGCATTTATGCCTTTATATATTCTTGGCTTTAATGGCATGACACGTCGATTAAATTATTACGATAACCCTGATTGGGCACCTATGTTATGGATTGCTGCTTTTGGTGCAATAGTGATCCTTGGCGGTATCTTAGTACAGCTTTATCAAATATTTATCAGCATACGTGATCGCCATAAAAATAAAGATTTAACCGGTGATCCTTGGAATGGTCGCACGCTTGAATGGTCTACATCATCTCCTCCTCCATTTTATAATTTTGCCACTATGCCAAAGATCCACGATCGAGATGAGCATTATTATAAAAAAGAGCATGAAATTGCTTATGAGAAACCTGAGAAATATGTCCCTATTCATATGCCTAAAAACACCTGGGCAGGCATTGTAATAAGTGGTTTCTCTCTTGTTATGGGGTTTGCTTTTATTTGGCATATTTGGTGGATGGCGATATTTGGTTTTGTTGGCGCGATTGCATCTTGGATTATTTACTCTTTTGAGCGCAGTAAAGATTATTACGTTCAAGTACCAGAAATAAAACAAATAGAATCGGTGCATTTAGCTGATATTGCTAAACATCACCCTATTTCTAAAACGTCATCTTAATTGCACAGGAGTAAAAAATGACTGCTACACATCATGATGCGTTGATAGAAACGCATCACGACAATGATCACCACGATTCAGGTGGCGATACAGTATTTGGTTTTTGGATTTATATCATGAGTGATTGCATATTATTTGCGACACTCTTTGCAACTTATGCAGTATTAAGTACAAGTTTTGCTGGTCAAATAACACCTAAAGAACTATTTGATTTGAACTTCGTTTTAGGAGAAACAGCATTACTTTTATTAAGTAGCTTCACTTTTGGTATGGCAATGTTATACGCCAACAAAAAACAAATGAAAGGCATGATTATATGGCTTTCTATCACATTTTTACTTGGTTCTGCTTTTTTAGTGATGGAAGTTTACGAGTTCTATCATTTTAGTAACGAAGGAGCGACACCTCAAACAAGTGCTTATTGGTCTGCTTTTTATGCCTTAATTGCAACTCATGGCTTACATGTATTTGCAGGATTAATATGGATGCTAGTGTTATTCGCCCACTTTAAACGAGATGGGATAAATGAAGATAATCTAGTTAGGCTTGCTTGTTTAAGTCTATTTTGGCATTTCTTAGATGTTATCTGGGTATGTGTATTTTCAGTAGTTTACTTAATGGGAGTCATGTAATGAGCACGCATGTTTTAGAAACACAACACAGTCATGGAGGCGCTGCTCATGGCAGCGTAAGAGAGTACGTAATTGGATTATTATTATCCATTGCTTTAACAGCTCTGCCATTTGCGTCATTAATGTTCGAGTTATTCACTGGACCAGTTACATTAATGATCATACTGCTTTGTGCTGTAGCACAGATATTTGTTCAGTTAATTTTCTTTTTACATATGAACTCATCATCAGAACAGCTATGGAATACAACATCTGCTGTTTTTATCGTTTTAATAGTCGCTATTTTGGTAGTAGGTTCTATTTGGATTATGGAACACCTAAACCACAATATGCTGATGGGTCACTAATATGATAAAAAGTTTTTTACAGTTAACAAAACCTGGCATTATTATTGGTAACTTAATCGCAGCTGCAGCTGGTTTTTTTTTGGCTGCACAGGGAAATATTGATTGGTTTTTATTTTTAGCTATGTGTAGTGGTGTAATCTTAATTATTGCATCTGGTTGTGTTTTCAATAATTACATTGATAGAGATATCGATGGATTAATGCAAAGAACGTGTAATCGCGTATTAGTTAAAAAGTTAATATCACTAAATAGTGCGTTAGTGTATGCATTTATACTTGGATTAGCTGGTTTTACAGTTTTATTTGTATTTACTAATATTACCTCTTTATTTTTTGGCGCATTAGGCTTTATCGTATATGTAGGCTTTTACAGTTTGTATTTTAAACGTAAATCAATATATGGCACTTTAGTAGGTAGTTTATCTGGTGCCTGTCCTCCAGTTATTGGCTATTGTGCAATTACAGGTAATTTCGATATTGGTGCTGCAATTATTTTAATCGCATTTTGCTTATGGCAGATACCTCATTCATATGCAATTGCAATATATAGAATGACAGATTACCAAGCTGCAAAAATTCCTGTTTTACCTGTTTGTAAAGATATAAAGACCGCCAGAATGCATATCATTGCTTATATTACCGCATTCACATTAGTCTCTTTATTACTATCTCAACAAGCTTACGTTGGGATTATTTATGCTGTTGTTATGAGTATATTGGGAGCTTATTGGCTGTACATAGCAATCGCTGACTTTAATCGTTTAAGTAACCAAATGTGGGCAAAACGTTTATTTGTATTCTCCATTTTAACAATTACTATTTTAAGTGTTTTAATCTCATTCGATTTTAATGTAAATACACTCAATTTGATGGTTATGAGGTAACTTATGCACTCAGCTCTTAAATGGATTATTCCTACTATTGGTATGCTTATTCTCACAGTGTTGATTATCTTTTATGTATCTACAACGACAAAAGATCTAGGTCAGTCAAAAAGAGCTTTCTCTGATCTAGGTGGTGATTTCACACTAGAAAGTCACCAAGGTAATATCTCTTTAAGTGATTATTCAAATCATGTTGTGGTTTTATATTTTGGTTACTTGTCATGTGCTGATGTATGCCCTACTTCTATGTCGGTGATAAGTAATGCACTTAGTAAGTTAACAGAGAGTCAAATTAAACATACTCAGGCAATTTTCATAAGTGTTGACCCAGATAGAGACAATACTATTGATATCGAAAAGTTTACGCGATATTTTCATAAAAAAATTCTTGGGGTTACAGGAAGTAAAGAGCAAATAGCGAACGTTAGTGAGAAATTTGGTGTTTATTATAATACAGATGAATTAGAAGGCTCTATAATGGATTATTCTGTAGATCATGCTTCTCGCTTTTATATCATCAATAAGCAAGGAGAATTAGTCACAGCAATGAGCCATAGTACAACACCTAATGAGTTAGCAGCTCAGATTAAGGAGTTATTATGATTCGATTATTATTAATTGCTCCTTTATTATTGACATCTTTTTTATGCTTTGCTGGTACTTCAATGGATTTGATTGTTAATAAATACCAATTTAATCAATGTGCTAATCAGCTTACAACAATTGCAGAAGAAGTCATTGGTACTAAAGAGCACAGACTTCTCCCGGTATTTGCAACTAATCAAGCCAATCACAGATTAGTTACAATAACTGGGGTTATAAATTATCGCGACAGACAAAGCCATATTGTATTTAGTGCTAGTCCATCAGGTAAAGACTCCACAGGATGCGATGTCAGCTATAATGAAAGCTTTGTTTTTGCATCACCTTGTATACTAGTAAGGGAGGAAGTTTTTAAAAAGTGGCCATTTAAAGGTAAATTAAATAACAATACTCAGGTTTTTGTTAACAAAAAAGATCATAAAAAGTTGGCTTATTTAACTAATGCTACAGATAGTGCTTATTGTTTAGTAAGTATTAAAAAGAGTATATATATTTAAATCTTCTATTCATTTTATTATTAGACGCCCTATCAATCGAAGTATTCTTAGCATTCGTCAAGGATACTTCTTATTATTTTATTATTAGCTTCTAATATATAACAGTACAATCAGCCAATCTTAAAGTTCGAATTAATAAGATAGCTAAAGATGAATTATGTAAACACATTTCAGGATGAGACAAATCGATAAAAAAGCCCTCTAAGGGTGTAAAGGGCTTTTTGGAGCATCCATATCAACCGATATGAGCAAAGTAGCAAGTATTAATGTTTCACAGATTTTCCTTTTTAGGGGATTAACTGCTTAATAAAGTTCTATCGTGGAGTACAGCCCTTTATTGATAATGATTATCATTTAGATTGGAACGCAAGTCAAGACCTAAATGGTAATTATTTCCAATTGTAGTTATTCTTAATTTTGTAGAGTAAGTAAAGTTTCAAAGACCCTTGAACAATAATAACTCTAGTAGCTATTGATTTTATCCCTTTTAGCCATTCTCCAAGCTTTGGTATATAATCAACACCCCATAGAAACAATAACTTGCTTACCCGCGGGTCAACAGAGATAGTCCCGTTTTTGATACTATTATTGTTACACTTTATATTATATTTAAAACGAACTGCAAAATTCATCAGAAAGCAATTAAAGCACTGAAAATAAAGAGTTTATCCCGATATGGAAACATTCGAAAACAGCACAAATCAAAATACCATCTACTGGCACGATTATGAAACTTTTGGAGCTAACCCACAAAAGGATCGTCCTAGCCAATTTGCAGGCATTCGCACTGATTTTGATTTAAACATTATTGGTGAACCGCTTATTATTTATTGTAAACCTGCACCTGATTTTTTACCTCATCCAGAAGCATGTTTAATAACAGGGATTACACCGCAACATGCACAAAAACATGGTTTGATAGAAGCTGAGTTTATTAAAAAAATTCATGATGAATTCAGTGTTAACCAAACGTGTGTTGCAGGCTATAACAGTATTCGGTTTGATGATGAAGTCTCACGTTATACGTTATATCGTAACTTTTTTGACCCTTATGCTCGAGAATGGCAAAACGGTAATAGTCGTTGGGATATCATTGATTTAGTAAGAGCCTGTTATGCACTTCGCCCTGAAGGTATTAATTGGCCAACGAAAGAAGATGGCAGCCCTAGTTTTAGATTAGAAGAGCTGACTAAAGCCAATGGTATTGAACATGTCGCAGCCCATGATGCCTTATCAGATGTATTAGCGACAATAGAGTTGGCTAAGCTTATCAAACAAAAACAACCTAAATTATATGAGTTTATATTTAATTTAAGAACTAAAAAGCAAGTCGCTGAGCTGATAGATATTCATAATATGACGCCTATTGTGCATACATCTTCTATGATCCCTTCGACGCAAGGCTGTACAAGTTGGATGGCGCCAATGGCATTTCATCCAGTCAATAAAAATGCGGTTATTTGTTATAACTTAACTTATGATCCAGCGCCATTACTTGAATTAAGCGCTCAAGAAATACAAACCCGTTTGTATACGCCAAAAGCAGATTTATCTTCTGATGAATTACCAATAGGTTTAAAGTTAGTTCATATCAATAAATGCCCAGTTGTGGCACCAGCAAAAACGTTATTACCTGAAAACGCAACCCGTTTAGGTATAGATAGAGAACAATGTTTAAAAAACCTGGCTAATTTAAAAGCCGACTCTGCTCTAAGACAAAAAGTAATTGATGTATTTTCAGAGCAAAGGGATTTTGGCGAAACTTCCAATCCTGATTATCAATTATATAACGGTTTCACTTCACGTAATGACAAACAGTTATTTGATGAAATCCATGAAACCAAACCTGAACATTTAGGTAATTTACAACTCGATTTTGAAGATAAAAAGTTTGAAACTTTATTTTTTAGATATCGCGCTCGTAACTGGCCTGAAACACTTGAAGCACATGAACTAGATACGTGGCGTACTTATTGTAAAGATAAGATCATGAATGGTGAAGATCAACCCTCTATTGATGTGCAAGACTTTATGCTCACCCTTGAAAACTTAGTACATGAGCATGATGGGAATGATAAGAAACTGACAATTTTAAAATCGCTTTACCATTACGCACAAAATCTATAAAACGATTTTAGCTTTTTGGTTATCAACCACAAAAAATCCCCATGCTTTTGCTATGGGGATTATTTAATTAAATGATTATTTTATTTAACAGGCTTAAAACATATCGCGAGTAAAAGCGCGATCCATTTTATCAAACATCTCTTTTAATAAAATCGCAAGTTCAAAGTATTTGGGTCTTGCACTGCTTATTTTAGGCTGATGACCATTTTCTTGCATTTTAACTTCTATTTCACGGTACCAGCTTGCTAAACTCGGTGGTAAATCAGTATCTGAACGTTTACCTAGCCATAATAAACCTTGAACAGGTAAAGATAAAAAAAACAAACTGCATGCTAAAGCTTGCGGTAAATAATCGGCACCAAAATATTGAATTTGAACCAACATGCTAATTAATGCCAAAGCAGGCATAACCAGCATTGCTAATTGTGTTGCCTTAATCACACGTCGTTCTATAAATATAGGAGCTAACTCAATGCGATCGGGCCATAACTTACAATATTTTTGGCCTTCTCTAATTTGCACCATCAAAGTTTTTTGCATAGTGACTCCTCATAAAATAACTTACTAAAAATTGGTCTAAATCAATTATAAAATCCATATATAGTATAGACTATACCACAGCTAGGGGAATTGTCTTTATCGCCTTAGTGTTAATTTATTTTGTAACTTATGGTTTTTATATAAAACCACTCTCATATCAGGAAAAATCATGCCCCAGCAGTATGTACTTGTTTTAAATTGCGGTAGTTCTAGTCTTAAATTTGCAATAATAGATGCGCAAGCTGGTAAGGAAACACTATCAGGCTTAGCTGAATGCTTAGGCTTTGAAAATGCAAGCTTAAAATATAAATTGAATGGCAATAAACATACCGTTTCTTTGGTTCAAAATGCACAACACGCTCAAGCTATTTCCGTATTAGTGCAACTTATAAATGAGAATAAATTATCAGATCAACTTATTGCCGTTGGTCATCGTGTTGTTCATGGCGGCGAACAATTTACCGGCTCTGTTATTATCAATGAAGAAGTAATTTCGGCAATTACTAAAGTATCTGCCCTAGCACCTTTGCATAACCCAGCTAATTTAGTTGGCATTGAAGCCGCAACCAAAGCTTTTGGCTCTTTACCTCAAATTGCAGTATTTGATACCGCATTTCACCAAACTATGCCTTCAAAAGCTTATTTATATGCATTGCCATACGCTTTATATAAAGAACATAGTGTTCGCCGATATGGCTTTCATGGCACTAGTCATTATTTTGTATCTGGACAAGCTGCTGAAGTTTTACAAAAACCAATCGAAGATATTAATTTAATCAGTGCGCATTTAGGCAATGGCTGTTCTGTTACCGCTATTAAAGGTGGTAAAAGTGTTGATACAAGTATGGGTATTACACCACTTGAAGGCTTAGTGATGGGTACCCGAAGTGGTGATGTAGATCCAGGTTTGTTTAGCTTTTTAAGTAACTTAGGCTACAGTGCAAAAAAAATAGATAACTTACTAAACAAAGAAAGTGGTTTATTAGGTTTAAGCCAACTATCAAATGATTGCCGTACCATAGAAGAGCAATACGAAAAACAAAACCCACAAGCAATGCTGGCTTTAAATGTGTTTTGTTATCGTTTAGCTAAATATATTGCTTCTTATACTGTGCCATTAGGTGAACTTGATGCCATTATTTTCACTGGTGGCATAGGTGAAAACTCGAATTTAATTCGTGAAAAAGTACTTAACTTGCTAACGATATTTGGTTTATCAGTTGATAACGATAAAAATTTAAAAGCGCGTTTTGGCAAGTCGGGTATCATCACCAATAACAATTCAGGTCCTATTGCACTTGTTATTCCTACAAATGAAGAATGGGTAATCGCACAAGATTCTGCTCAGCTAGTTAAGGAGGCAAAATAATGTCTCATCGTATTATGTTAATTCCTGTATCTACAGGTGTTGGTCTAACATCTATTTCTGTTGGTTTAGTACGTGCCCTTGAGCAAAAAGCAGTTAAAGTTAACTTTTTCAAACCTATTGCACAACCTAGAAGCAATGATAAAGGTCCTGAAAAATCAACTGAAATAGTTAAGATTGGCTCTTTGATCCAGCCTCCACCTTCAATTGACTTGGCTTATGCTGAACAAATGATCAGCACAGGTAAGGGTGATGTTTTATTAGAGGAAATCGTATCGCGTTTTGAGCAACATATTACCAAAGGCGATGTGGCTATCATTGAAGGTATGGTACCAACTCGTAAACAGCCTTATGCTGGGCGTGTCAATAGAGAAATCGCACAAGCTTTAGGTGCCCAAATCATTTTTGTTATTACGCCAGGTAATGATACTAATGCACAACTTGAAGAAAAGTTAGAAATCGCTTCAGGCAATTATGGCGGTGTAGAACATAAACGTGTACTAGGCTGTATTTTTAATAAAATCAATGCACCCGTTGACGAAGAAGGTAGAGCGCGTGCCGATTTAGCTGAACAATTTGATGTTGAAAAGTTAGAAAGCGAGCAGCATAGACTGGCTGCTTTACCATTATTTAGAAAGCACCCTTTTAAATTACTTGGCAGTGTTCCTTGGAACTTTGACTTAGTAGCACCGCGTGTAATGGACTTAGTTAAGTACTTAGATGCTGAAATTATCAATGAAGGTGATTTAGAACATAGACGTTTACGTCGCGTGGCATTTTGTGCAAGAACAGTTTCAAATATGTTAAGTCATTTTACACCGGGTATTTTATTAGTTACTCCTGGAGATAGAACCGATATTCTGGTTGCTGCGTGTTTATCAGCAATGAATGGCACTAAGCTTGGTGCCATATTATTAACAGGCGGTTTTAAACCTGAACCGAGTATCATGAAATTATGTGAGCAGGCAATGCAAACTGGCTTACCCATCATTTCAACTCAAACTGATACTTGGCGCACATCCCTATTATTGCATAACTTTAATATGGAAGTACCAGCAGATGATGAGCAACGTATTGAAAAAGTAAAAGATCACAATGCAGCTTTTTTAGATGCCGATTGGTTAAAAAGCCTTACCCATGGTGTTGCGACCACTCGTAAAATGTCGCCTCCAGCATTTCGTCATTTACTTGCAAGTAAAGCAAGTAAATCTCAAAAAACGATTGTTTTACCTGAAGGTGAAGAACCTCGAACAGTTAAAGCTGCGGCAATATGTGGCGAAAGAAATATCGCGAAAACAATTTTATTAGGCGATAAAGAAGAAATATACAGAATTGCAGAGCAGCAAGGAGTTCAGTTAAACGAAAATGTGACTGTACTGACCCCGAGTGATATACGTGAAAACTACATAGAAAATATGGTGGAACTACGTAAAAGCAAAGGACTAACAGATGTCGTAGCCGCTGAGCAACTTAAAGACAATGTGGTGCTTGCCACTATGATGTTAGCAAATAATGAAGTTGATGGTTTAGTATCAGGTGCAGTTAATACCACAGCAAATACCATACGCCCACCACTGCAATTAATTAAAACAGCTGAAAATGCTTCTTTAGTATCCTCTGTATTTTTCATGTTATTACCAGATCAAGTATTGGTTTATGGTGATTGTGCAATCAACCCAGACCCTACAGCCGAACAACTTGCTGATATTGCAATACAATCAGCTGATTCCGCAGCCGCCTTTGGAATTGAACCTAAAGTCGCTATGATAAGTTATAGTACTGGTAGTTCTGGTGTTGGTGCTGATGTTGAAAAAGTCAGATTAGCGACCGAAATTGCACAATCTAAACGCCCTGATTTAGTCATAGATGGTCCTTTACAATATGATGCGGCTATTATGGAGAATGTTGCTCGTAAAAAAGCACCTGATAGCCCTGTAGCTGGTCAAGCTACTGTATTTATATTCCCAGACTTAAATACTGGTAATACAACCTACAAAGCTGTGCAGCGAAGTGCTGACCTTATAAGCATAGGTCCTATGCTTCAGGGTATGAAGAAGCCAGTAAATGATTTAAGTCGTGGCGCTTTAGTTGATGATATTATTTACACCATCGCATTAACGGCAATACAGGCTACGCAATAAAAGTACATATAAAGTATGAGTTAAATGGTGTTTTTTTATGAAATAACATTAAAACTTAAGTTAAGAGAAATAAACTGTTTGTTTACTCTGTTTATTTCTCTTTTTACTGATAACAAAATCAATCAATTTTTGTGCCATATCATTTTAGCTATAAATAACATAAGCTTAAATAGAAACCACCAAGTTAACAACAAGGTTATCCACAGATTCTGTGGAAAACAAAAGCGCTAACAATTCAATGTGACCTAAATAAAGTACTTTTTATAAAGCATCTGTTTTGGGCTATATGTACTAAAATTAAACTAAACAAAGTAGAAAAACAGTTTATATAAAAATTTTCATTAAAATTAAAGTAAGTTAAACTTGCCTAAACTGGTTAATGCGCGTAATTTTAATAAATAGCTTTCTAGACTAAAATTTTTAGTATCGTAATTTTAAATAAGGAAATTCATGTCAAAACAATCCTTAGAGTTAATGAAAGAAGCATTTACAATCCATAGTTTTGATCCTTCAGAGCAAATACCTGAACAAGTCTATAATGCACCGGTATATTTTATCGCAAAAACTTACGATGAACTTTCCATTGTGTGTCCTGATTATTTAAAGCTCAATAGTAATGAATCTGAGTCCGGCTGGGCAGCTTTAGAAGTTTTAGGACCTTTAGGGTTCTCAATGACGGGAATTTTATCAAATATCTCAGGTATATTAGCACAAGAAAAAATCTCTATTTTTGCTATCTCAACTTTTGATACTGATTATATTTTAATTAAACAAGAATTTATGGATAATGCAATTAATAGTCTTAAAAAAAACGGATATAACGTTATCAGCGGTCAATAATGTCGATTCATAAACAAATCATTTTTGCAACACAACAACAAGTCGTCAATCTCGGCTTCCCTGTAATGTCACCCTTATCAGGCAGAATTAAACCTCTAGAAGAACACCCTGAAGTTATCTTTTCTTCAGGTGCACTTGGCTGTGGTTTAGCACTTGAGATCAGTAGTCATAAAATTATAGCACCATTTGATGGCATAATAGAAAAAGTAAAAATGGGTGGAACTGAAGTATATTTTAAAGCTAGAAATGGCTTAAGGCTTTTAGTAGCGCTAAATATTGATCCTAGCTATTTTCCATTACCAGGTTTAGCAATCATAAAACATGAAAACCAAAACGTTAAAGCTTCAGAAGCTATCGTTCATTTTGATTTAAGAAAAGTACCCACTCCTATCATTTCTTCGGTGACTATTTTAAACTACCAAAAGTTAGGTGCGATATATTATTCTCACAATCAAATCACCGCAGGAGAAGATGTACTATTTAAAGTTACAGCTAAAAAACGTTAATAACTGAGCCTAGAACACTAATCATATTTTATAAGTTGTATTCTATTATCTTGTTGTAGAAAACCGACTTCTTTCATATTGACGAATTTGTTGTTTAGCATAATCACTTTTTGCATAGGCTTTAACTTTCTTTACCCCTACAATTTCAATCATGCTCAAAACAAAATTGCCCGTGTGCTCATGATGTAACTCACAATTAATTCCATCTATAGCAAGTTTAGATAAATTGTTGTAATCAGAGTTACATGTTTTGTAGTCCAGCATAGGAATAATTGATTAGCTGAAAATCACTTATAAATATGTTTAAATGTCGGTAATTAAAAGACTTCAAAGAACTGGAATTAAAAATGAACAAAACAGTTATGTACGGTATAAAAAACTGCGACACCATCAAAAAAGCTAAAAAGTGGCTAGAAGCCAATGATATTGCATTTGAGTTTCATGATTATCGTGTACAAGGTTTAACAAGCGAGATGTTAGTTGAGTTTGAAGCTGCATTTGGCTGGGAACTGTTATTAAACAAACGAGGCACAACGTATCGCCAACTAACTCAAGCGCAAAAAGATGGCTTAAATAAAGACACTGCGCTTGAATTATTAGTGGAGTTCCCAGCAATGATTAAACGTCCATTATTAGTGCATAACGATGCCGCTCATTTAGCTTTTAAAGACGCGCAATATAAAGAGATCTTTAATAAATGACCTCACCTGTTATCGCTTTAGCGCAAGCACTTATTCAGCGCCCTTCAGTGACCCCATTAGATGAAGGCTGTCAGCAATTAATGGCTGAGCGTTTAACTAATGTCGGTTTTAATATCGAAAACATGTTTTTTGTCGATACCCAAAATATGTGGGCCAGAAAAGGTGATAAGTCACCTGTTTTTTGTTTTGCAGGTCATACAGATGTCGTGCCAACAGGGCCAGAAAATGAATGGCAAATCCCCCCTTTTAGCGGCGAAATTAAAGAAGGCTATTTGCATGGTCGTGGCGCTGCTGATATGAAAGGGTCTTTGGCTGCTATGGTTGTCGCAACAGAACGTTTTATTGCTAAATATCCAGATCATAAGGGCTCAATTGCATTTTTAATTACGTCTGACGAAGAAGGTCCATTTATTAATGGCACAACTCGTGTGATTGATGAGCTGGAAAAGCGTAACGAAAAAATGGATATGTGCCTCGTTGGTGAACCCTCTTCTACCAAAGTTTTAGGTGATGTTGTTAAAAATGGTCGCCGTGGTTCATTAACCGGCTTTTTAACTGTAAAAGGTGTTCAAGGCCATGTGGCTTACCCGCAACTTGCTCTAAATCCAATCCATTTAGCTGCGCCTATTATTGAAGAATTAACCAATACCCATTGGGATTCAGGTAATGCATACTTTCCTGCCACCAGCTTTCAAGTTTCTAATATCAATGGCGGCACAGGTGCAGGTAATGTGATACCAGGCTCTATAGAGGTTCAATTTAACTTTAGATTCAGTACTGAAGTGACAATGGAAATTCTACAAACGAAAGTAAATGAGATCATAAAAAAACATAATGTGAATTATGAGTTAAACTGGGTAAGAAATGGCTTACCGTTTTTAACTGATAGCGGACCATTAGTAGATGCGACTGTAAAAGCAATTAAGCATATTCAAAATATAGATACTTCGCTAGAAACATCAGGTGGTACTTCTGATGGTCGATTTATTGCTCAAACTGGCGCGCAAGTAATAGAATTAGGACCTTGTAATGCCACTATTCATAAAGTTGATGAATGTGTAAAAGCAGATGATCTTGAGATACTAACAGATGTTTATGAACAAATTTTAATTGAGACTTTAACATGATGTTTTCATCTGAAATTTTAACCGGTCAAACCCAAAAGCACTTAGTTGAATTTCATGGTTCACTTGTTAATTGGGCAATAGTCAGTGATTTGCAATCATTAACTATTGCCGCTAAAAATGCTGGTTTTGATTTAGCAATTGCTTCAAGCTTTAGAGGTTTTGATAGACAGTTGATGATTTGGCAAAAGAAATACAATGGCATTAACCCTGTATTTGATATCAATGATAACCCTGTTGAGTTAAATGGATTATCTGATTTAGAAAAATGCCAAGCTATTATGTTGTTCTCCGCCCTGCCAGGTGCGAGTCGGCACCATTGGGGCACTGACTTTGATTTTTATGATAAAGCCGCGATCACAGATAAGTATCAAATTCGTTTACAACAAGATGAATATAGTGAAGGTGGCAGATTTGCGGCTTTAACTGCTTGGTTAGATGACAATATGGCAGAGTTTGGTTTTTATAAACCTTACGATGAATACCGTGGAGGCATCGCTGTCGAACCTTGGCATATTAGTCATAAATCTACTGCAGATATGATGCTTAAAAAGTTCTCAGTTAAAAAGTTAGAAAAGGTTTTAAAGCAATATGACTTTGCTGGAAAAGAAGCCGTTTTATCGAATTTACCTGAGCTATATACCCAGTTTGTTATGAATATAAACGCTTAATAAAGTCACTCCCGATGACCTTTATCGGGAGTCTTGTCTGTTGTCTTTATTAAAATACAACAGGCATCTCACTAAGCAATAAAGTCTGCTTCAAGCTGTTCTAAAAATTCAGATACAGAATCCGCAATTTTTTGGTGCGGACGTTTACCCACATATTCAAGCCAAACATAACCCGTACAGTTTTCTACGGTCACTAATAAATCATCTTCTTGGGTTAACGCAATGAAAACTGTTTCATCATGTTTTAATTTTTGCTTCATTAATACATGGCCTGTGATGTTTTGCTGTAATTGGTCATAATCATCTTCACTCCAAGCCTGAAGCAAAACTAATTGTCCCCATGGAGAGCTTACCGTAATATTATCAGCATAAAAGCTACCATAGTACTGGCTTATTTGTTCAGGAAATTGAACTTCTAGAGCGCGACTTAAATTTTCCATATCAGTTTTTGGCGCTTTCTCAATTGCTTGCCACTGAATTTGACCATTTACTAAGGTATCAGTTATTTCACAAGGGCTAGGCCATTGCGGGTCATGGGCTACAACAGGAAGTTGATCTGTTTTTTGTTTTGCTTGATTTTGATATTGATTAAATAGGGTTTCTAATTTTTTATAAACTGACATACTGCATGATCACTTAACTTTCGTTACAATGGACGCAATTGTAACCTTAAAAGCAAAATTTATATATATGACAGCATACGACAATTCTGAAGCACTAAAAGGCACGCTTTTAGGCCAACAAACTGAATATAAAGATCAATACGATGCAAGTTTACTTTTTCCGATTCCTAGAAAGCTTAATCGTGATCAGTTAAATGTTGTTGAGTCTGACTTACCTTTTAAAGGTCAAGACTTATGGACTGGCTACGAAATGTCTTGGTTAAACTCAAAAGGCAAACCACAAGTTGCGGTTGCTGAGTTTATTTTTCCTTGTCAAAGCAGTCATTTAGTTGAGTCTAAGTCATTTAAACTATACTTAAATAGTTTTAATCAAACCCGATTTGTTGATTGGCAAACAGTTCAAGCACATTTAGTTCGAGATTTATCTCAAGCTGTAAATGCTCCAGTTCAAATAAAACTATATAAAGCAGATGAGTTATCATCACTACAGCTGACAGCCCTTCCTGGCTTATGTATTGATGATTTAGATATAGAAATAGATGATTATCAATTTGATAGTAATTTATTAAAGCTAAGCGATAGCAATGAGCAAGTAACTGAAATGCTACATAGTCATTTATTAAAATCTAATTGCTTGATCACATCTCAGCCTGATTGGGCAAGTATTGTAATTCGTTATTCAGGCACGCAAATATGCCACGAAAGTCTATTACGTTATCTAATATCATTTAGAAACCATAATGAATTTCATGAACAATGTGTTGAACGTATCTATTGTGATATACAAAGTAAATTAGGCATAAAAGAGTTAGAAGTGTATGCCCGTTATACCAGACGTGGCGGATTAGATATCAATCCATACCGTGCTACAAATAATGATGAAATCCCATTTGTAATAAAAACTAATCGTCAGTAAATTAATTCCGGGTAAATAAATCAAATTTATTTACCCGCTTTATCTTCATATCACATAGTTAAAGCAATGCTTTTAACTTTTTAATTGCTTGTTTCGCATTTTTGTTTTCTTTATCTAAAGCTAAAGATTTCTTATAGTTACTCAATGCTAGCCTATTGTTATTTATAGATAGATACCCTTCGGCTAAACTATCGTAGGCATTCGCTGATTCAGGGTTATTTACAACATTCAACTTGAATATTTCAATAGCGGCTTCAATCAAGTTTAAATTAAGTAACTCATAACCAAAGTAATTTAACCTTCTTTCGCTCAAACTTTCACCTTGCTTATTTAACTGAGTGTACTTTTGTAAAGCAACATTGACCCCCTCATCAATAATCCAATCATAGAGTCTATTTTTAAGGTGTTTATTTGCTAACTCATAAGGTTTTCCATATAAAATATTGGTAATTCCTTTATTTAGCGCACGCATTGGTACACCACCTGTATTGTTTAAAATCACAATTAATAATTTATCTTGTAGAATGCGAGTAATACTTGAATTAAAACCATTTATACCGCCACCATGGTTAATACTTGTAATTTTTTTACCTAATTCAGATGTTGGTATTTCGTTAACTTCCCATCCATAAGCATAATTTCTGTGTTTTGATACTTTAAACATTTTTTTATTGAATTTTTACTTAATAAGCTTTCGGTATATAACGCATTATCCCAAAGTGATAAATCTCTTACGGTTGAATACATAGAACCTGCCGCATAAGGTATCGACATATCAAGGTAACCTGTATTGACATAGCCATTAAGTTTTTTGTCATAGCCACTTGCTCTATTTTTTATAATTACAGAACTATTATCATAACCTGTGTTATTCATGCCTAAAGGGCTCAATATTTTATCATTTAGCACAGATTCATAACTTTGCTTTGTTACTTTTTCAATTATATTGCCAAGTATAAAATAACCAGAATTGCTATATGTGAATTTTGTACCTGGTTCAAAGTCTAAATCATCGCTACAAAATTGCTTAGTAAACTCATCTACAGAATAGTTATTACGACTAATATCTTTTCTAAAATTTTTAATCCGTAAATAATTCGGTATACCCGAAGTATGATTTAGTAAATGATGTATTGTCACTTTATCGCCTATATCTTTACGAAAACCTTTTAAATATTCACTTATAGGTGCATCTAGTTTTAATACATTTTCTTCAACCAACTGCATTATTAACATGGCTGTAAACTGTTTTGTTAAAGATGCGATACGAAACTTAGTATCTAACGTATTTTTTATATCCCATTCAAAATTAGCAAAACCATATGCTTTTTCAAATATCACTTCATTATTTTGTGAAACCAAAACCGTACCGTTAAATTCTTTAATGTTGTGAAATTCACTTACGAATTTTTCAATTTCAATAGCTTTGTCATATGCCAAAGCCGGCCAAACCATGATTCGAAATAGAATAATTATCAGACATTGCGATTTAATTTTCATAACTTTCCTTATATATATTAAACATACAATCAGCTGGAAATGATGCTCATTAGCTGATCAATATTACTGTATATAAAAAAGTAAGAATCTAGCTGACAAACAAAGTCTTTTTCGGTGACATAAAGTGACAACCTAAAATAAACCTTGTAACATATTGTATTAATGGAAATAAAATAGCATATAATAAATGGATAAATTATTAGTAGGCGATAGTTTAGTTATAACTCCAAGCGAAAGATCAGTCTTGAAAAACGACATTGAGCTTAACCTTTCAGAGCTATCATATCGTTTATTACTGACGCTAGTTCAAAATACCCCAAATACAGTAAGTCATGATGAGTTAATGAAAGCTGTTTGGCCAGATCGGGTCGTATCTGATGAAAACCTAAAAAAACGAATATCTAGACTAAGAGATTCTCTTGGAGACTCTTCTGATAATCCCAAATATTTTGTTGCCGAACGCGGACTCGGTTACCGATGCATTTCAACTGTATGCAAGGCCCCTAATACTAAAAAAGATCTTTCTGAAAAGTCACATGACCTTTTAAAAATCAAAACGAATAAAAACTTGCTCAAATTTGTTACTTTCTTTTTGATATTTATAACATTAATAATCGCATTATTTCTTCTAAGCCCAAAAGAAGAAGAGACCAATATCAGTAACTTTGATTATGAGTTTCAAGCAGCACAATATTATGCACGCTTTAACCAAAAAGATAACGATAAAGCACTTTCACTTTATCAAAAATCAATAAAGTTAAATCCAAACAAAGGTTCAATCAATAGTGGATTAGCTAATGTGTATGCACAAGGCTATTATCAGTTTGGAAAAGCTGATCCTTGGTTACGAAATGCTATAAAGTTCGCTAAAAAGTCAATAACTCTTGAGCCAAACAAACCTTGGGGATACCAATCATTAGGTTTTTCACTTTACCTTAAGGGCAACTTTACTGAATCTATAAATTTATTCGAAAAAGCAAGTGAACTTGCTCCTAATTGGGGAGTACCCTTAGCATATCAAGCATTAATATACCTTGAGGTTTGTAGTGGTACAGTAGTTTTGGCCACCTAATAAGAAATGTTATGATTATTTCATAACCAATTTAGGTGACATATGATAAAGAAAAACCGTGTAACATATTCTGCAGCGATCAAACTTGAAACAGCTCAGTTAGTAATTGACCAAGGCTATACTCAAGAAGAAGCAGCAAAAGCTATGAATGTGGGTAAATCAACTGTGAGTAAATGGGTTGCCCAGTTAAAGGTTGAGCGAAGCGGAAAATCACCTTCAGCATCACCTATGACGCCTGAACAAATTGAAATTCGAGAACTGAAAAAGCGTATACAGCGAATTGAATTAGAAAAGGATATATTAAAAAAGGCTACAGCTCTATTGATGTCGGACTCTCTGAACAATTCTCGATAATCGAGAAACTCAATAAGAGCAATAGTCACCCAGTTAAAACATTATGTGATGTATTTGGCGTACATCGCAGTAGTTATAAATATTGGGTTAACAGAGATAAATCAGTATCAACTGATGATTTAAGGTTATCTATTGAAATCAAAGCAATACATAAAGAAAGTAATGGCTCTGCGGGTGCCAGAACTATCTCTGATATTGCATCTTATCGTGGTTTTAATTTAAGTCGGTATCGAGCGGCTAAATTTATGAAAAAATTAGGGCTGGTTAGCTCTCAACCGCCAAATCATAAGTACAAAAAAGCAAAGAAAGAGCATGTTTCAATACCCAATTTATTAAACAGACAGTTTGATGTAATTGAACCCAATCAGTATTGGTGTGGTGATGTGACCTATGTTTGGATTGGTCACAGGTGGGCATATTTAGCCGTTGTAATTGATTTATTTGCAAGGAAGCCAATTGGTTGGGCTATCTCCTTGTCTCCAGATAGTGAATTAACAATAGCCGCTTTAGATATGGCTTATGAAAGCAGAGGAAAACCTAAAGGTATCATGTTTCACTCAGATCAAGGCTGTCATTACACAAGCTTAAAGTATCGTCAGAGGGTATGGAAATATCAAATAAAGCAAAGTATGAGTCGACGAGGAAATTGTTGGGATAATGCGCCAATGGAAAGGTTTTTTAGGAGCTTTAAAACTGAATGGATGCCGAAAAAGGGTTACATCGATTTTAAAGAAGCCAAAGGTGCAATTACTGATTACGTAATAGGTTATTACAGCGAGATCAGGCCTCATCACTATAATGCAGGCTTAAGTCCAAATGAATCAGAGCGAAGGTTCTGGTTAAATTCTAAAACTGTGGCCAAATTTAGTTGACCACTACAGTTGGCAATCCTATAATGGCTTATCCCCTTATAAAAAAAGCCATAGATAAATCTCCTAATAATCCTGAGGTAATGCTTATTTTATCTCAGACATATCAAAAATTAAGTATGCCTAATCATGCAAAAGCGACACTAGAGCAATCTTTAGAATTTAACCCTGATTATCGATTATCTCAAAGCTACCTCACTGAGTTAAATCTAATTACCAATGATGCCTCATTATCCAAGATAATTACACAAATAGATGACGATAAAAATACAACTTCTCAGTTTGATCACTGGCTTATAGCGCAACATTTATTACAATCCGAAAACCTGCAATTAGCCAAAAACAGTTTTGAACAAGCCGCCTTATTAGGTGGTCGATATAGCTTACCTGCTCAAGTATATATTTCAGTTATTAATAAAGATAAATATCAAGTCAAACTATTAACACAACAAATTGAAAATGAGATAGAGAAAGGAAATCAGTGGCCTGAGCTTAAATTTATTAAAGGACTCTTATTATTTGCCAATAACGCCACCGAAAAAGCAATAGGCGAACTGATCCTTGCTATCGAGTCGGGTTTCACCCTCGAATATCGCTTTGAAAATATATCTATACTTTTAAGTATTGATCAGGAGTCTAAATTTAAAAATGTTCTTCATAAATTAACTCAAAAAAATAGACTAAATAGATTAAAGCGAGTGCCTAGATAGTCTTTTTTGATTTCCCTTTAAATGAGTATTTAAAGGGAAATCAAAACATATTTAGCCTTGACGCATAGGTACAGATACAGCACAGATATCTGTGTAATTTGGTGTCGCTAAAAACCAATCTTCAGGGCGGTTTCTTCTTGCTTTAATTAAGGTTTTAAAAGACTCTGATTCTGTTTTCATAATATCGATTACTAAAGGTCTTTCTTTTAAATAGTCAGCTGCCACTTTAACATCTTTGATCACATTGTAATTTTTAAATGCTAAATCAGTATCATCTTTTGGTTGGCGTTCGAGACGTTGAATGTGCTCCATACCCGTGATCACACGACCAAAAGAAGTAATATTATGATCTAGGTATCTAATCGCACCTAAAGCCACGTAAAACTCAGTACCGCCACTATCAGCTGAGTTTCCTCTGGCCATAGCAAAAGTGCCTGGGCAGTGAGTTTGCCATGTTTTTGTCGCATCATCATTTTGCGCAACAGCAAAACCATTTAAAAAGCCTGTACGACTTGCATAACCATCTTTATCATCAACTAATGTGATTACCTGTGCTGATTGTGTTAATTTATAAAATTCGGCTTTAATGGCTGATTTTCCAACTTTTGGTTTTTTGGTTTCTTTGGCATCTCCACCTTGGGCGACAAACCCTTCAACAAAACGATAAACATTTAAGTCTTTATAGAAGCCTTCTCTGGCTAATTGTTTTATATTTTTTACATGTCCAGGCGCCAGTTCTGGGTTAAGTTCGATTACAACAGTGCCCTCTTCAAGCTCAAGATATAAAGTATTTTCTGGATCCAATTTACGCCAGTCGGTTGTAGGTGCCTTTTTGATAATTTCGGCAGGAGAAGCTACTTTTTCAATAACTTGATTACTCGCTGATGCAAAATTTGCAACTAAGATACTGCAAGCAATAAAACTTTTAACTTTATTCATTTGAAACCTTATTGTTTGTATTATACCAATATTCAGATATATCAATTGGTGCCGTTCTTGGCAGTGTTGGATTATCTAATCGAATCAATGTTCTTTTAGCTAAATTTACATTTTCTATCACATGAGAAAAATGTTTATCGAACAACTTTTGCCAGCTGCCATCTTTTAGAGATAAATTAAGACCTTTTTCTAGTGCATCATGAAGCACTTGATTTTCTTTTGCCACAAAGAAATAAACTGCTGATGGGTAATATAAAACAACATGTTTATCATAGGTTAATTCAGGTTGGAGTTTATAAGAACCGACTTCTAGTAAGCCATCAGGAATTGCATCTATCCGTCCGGATTTTAACAAATTATTTGCCTGACTATGAGATGAAAAACTTAATATTGATAATTCATTTTGCTTGAAAATCTCTAAATCTGGCCAATCAAATCTAAGGCCAAAATGGACTTTTCTAATGTCTATCGTATTTTGTTTGTTTTTAAATAAGTCGGGAGTGCGCTTATTAATAAGTGGAATTCGATATCCCAACAACCCTCGATCTAGTGGGATTTTAACAGCTAAAGCTTGCTCTTCCCTCTTAACATTCGTAACAGTCCAAAATAGGTCAAGCGATTTATCTTTACCTAACAATAGAATGGTTCTTTTTTGACTTGGTAAGTCTTTTACCGGTATACAATTAAATTTTTGACCTGACTTATCAAGCACCAAAACAAACAGCTCTGCAATATAATCATTTGCAGGTGATTGATAACGTATAGTTAAAACGTCATTATTTGCATAAGTTGAGGTGCCCATGAAAAAAAACAGTAAACAAACAACTTTCATATTCATTTTAACCTCTATTATATTAATTAGTGTTAATCCCAATCAAACTTATAAAGGATGTCTAAAGAGTCATTCACTCCATTTATAGCCTCTATATATAGCTGAGGTAATAGCTGATAACGAATAATAATTTCTGTGAGTGGCTCAAATACACCAACACTATATTTTACTTGCACACCTGGCATTAAGTAACCAGAGATTTCTACCTTGGTATCATCTCCTGATCCTGTTGAACCAAGAGCAATATCTTCTACACCAAGTCGAGAACCAATTTTACTCACAAGTCCCTCCCCTATAGCAAGTCCTTGAGAAAGTAAGAGTTGGGTTAACATCGCACTGTTAGAGTTACTTTCGCCTTCACCTAAAGGTTGACCATTTAATAAATAAGATAACGCCTCTGCTTGGTCTTTACTTGGTTCAGAAAAAATCGATAACTTAGGTTTATCTACATTACCAGTAAGCGTAATACCAGCAATCACATCATCAGCTGTTTTCTCCGAGTTTCTAATGGCTTTAATATTTAAATATGGTTTATCAATCGCACCACTAAAACCGACTTGACCAGTTTGAATGTGTAAATCTTGGCCAAAAGACTGGTATACACCATTGATTAAATTAATATCGCCCGTTGTCAGTAAAGGGCTGTGATAGCCTTTTTTAAGGGATAAGTCACCTTCAAGCTCTGAAATTAAACCAAACGAATCTATTTTAACATCATCTTTTACGATTAAAGACAAATCTAATGAATAGAAAAAACCGGGGTCTTTCACTTGTTTTTCATGTTCAAAAATCACTTCATCTTCACTGACTTTTACAGCTCCTTCAGGTAAGGATTCAATCGAAATGCGCCCATAGGGAATTTCAACTCTACCTTTAATATCTAACTCATTATTTGCCACTACAACTTGTAAATCAGGGTTCAATCGTATTTTAACGCCTTGTTCCAGTTTTAAATTAAAGTCTTGCCCTATTACATTTAATTGACCACCAAGACGCGTACCTTGCCAATCTAATTCGCCTTTTAGTTTTGCATTGCCTTGTTGATCATCAGATATATCAGCATTCAGTACCAGTTTTTGCTCTTTAAACCCAATATTAAAATGGCTACCTTTAATCGCAACAGGAATATTATCCCCTGATATATCGATGTTTTTTGCACTTAATTCGCCTGATAAATATGGTTTATTTAATGGCCCTGAAATATTTATATCTGCAAAAACATCTCCAGACAAAGTATCTATTTTTTGAATAAAAGGCTTAAACTTATCAAGCTTAAAGCCATTCATTTTAATTATGCCATCTAGATTTTTTGCAGCAGTGATATCTGAAATGATCATTTCACTTGATATTGAGCCAAATAAATCTGAATTTAAAAATCCATTAAAATATGCCTTTTGTGAAGTTGAGTTTGCATTAATTTTGATTTCTTTTACAGGTAAAACAAAGTGTTTCTCTTCTTGCTGTAGTGCAAACTCTAATACTTGAGAAGCTAAATTCATATCCAGTTTCTCTAATTTACCTTGTTGCCAATTTACATTTAAACCACCTGTAAATGAGCCCGTAGCAGTTAAATCTTCTGGTAATAAATGCGCTATGCTGGCTAAATTAAATTTAGTTAAGTCTACTTTGATATCGCCTTGTTGCTCACTTGCCGTTAATTGTTCAATACACAGGTCTGATTCATTTGATTGCCAACAATGACTCTTAATTTGTATTGCTTTATTATTAATATCAAGCTGTAAATCAATATTTTTTTTTGGTCGAACGACTTGAACATTATCAGTGATATACAAATCAGATATAACCGAGTGCCATACATTTTTATTATTTACACCGCCTGTAATTTTAAAGGCACTTTTTACTAAATCAGAATTCAGTTTAAAATTCGCATGATGATTTGATTTATCACCTTTGATATTTAAATCAAGTGTTTGTAATTTTTTTCCTTCAAGTTCACCATTATTTATTAATAAATTGATGTGGGTTTTAAAGTTATCAGCTACCGATATAAAACCTTGGGTTTTTGCTTGTTGTATTTTAATTTGTTGATAACTTAAATCACTAAAGCCTAACTCCCAGTTTATCTCAGGTTTTATTCGCTCACCTGTTATCGCTAAACTGCCATAACCTTTACCCGCTAATTCATTTAAAAAGTTGCTTGGCTGGTTTATATCTAAATTACCTTTAAGATCCCATATATTATTTATCTCACCACTTAAACTCAGTGTATTTGAACCGCTTATTAAGCTAATTAAATCGACGTTTGCATTTATCTGATTGTCCAAATTAAACTGGGTATTGAGCTCAAAGGGTACTGTATTACCTTCACCTAAAGCGAATGAACCACCTAAATCAAAGTTACTAACCGATAATAACCAGTTTGATTTTGATTGTTTAAAGTTCAAATCAAATGCACCATTTAGATCTGTATTTATATTGGCTGCAAATTCCTGCAAGTTTAATTTAGTCAGCTCTCCTGATATATTCGCCAATAAATCATCTTTAAACGTCACATCACCTTGAATTGATACCGCACTTTTTGGAGTATTTAGAGATAACTGCTCTAATGTAAATTGTGTTAAGTCACCTTTACCTAAAAGCGTTAAGTCTATTAATGGATAAGCATTAACCCCTTGTTCACTGACCAGTTTTACATCATAATTTTTAAGTGAACCACCAGATATTAGAGACAAGTGATTTAATTTATAATTTTTATCATCTGCAAAGTGCTGCCAGTCTTGTATTTGCGTATTTAAATTAAATGGGTAATTTTTTGTTTTTAAATTTAACTTGCCATTTGTTGTTGATGGATACTGCCCTATTGTTTGTAAATCAAAATTAAGTGCAGCTAAATCTCCCTGTGCCTTAAATGTAAAACCATGGAGAAGCTCTTTATTTTTAATTTGTTTTATATCTAGGTTAACATCTAATGGATTATTCGTAATAAGGTTAATAATGCCTTGTGACGAGAGCTGAATATCTTGATAAGACAAAGCTAAATTATTTAAATTGAGCTGACTATCAAAAAAATCTGCGGCTAGATTAATATTATTAATAACATGAACCTGTTTTTCTTGATGAACCTCCAGACGATTTAATTTCAATTCAGTTAAAATAAAATCTATAGGTGTTTTAAACAGTACATCATCAATTGGTTCAAAAATAAGCGGTTGTTTAGCTTTGGCTATTTCAACTGCCGATTTTTGTTTAAAACGAATCTTTTCGACTTGTAGTTTTTTGACGTTCAGGATTGGTTGGTTAACACCTTTATCAACTCCTATAAGTGATGACAGTTTTTCAATATTAAGATCGCCATCAGACAGTGTAATATCAGCTGAATTTAACGCTAAAGCATCTAAACACACTGCATTTTCATTTTTAAGATAACCATAGGCACATTGCCAGATATTTAAACCTATCGTAACATTTTCAATATGGGCATTAAGCTCGCTATTTTCATATGTCACTGAAAACGGGTCTTGATATAAAAAACGTCCATCATCTAATTTTATTGATAAGCCAGCGACTAACTTATTCGCAGTAAAAGCAATTAGCTTATTGCCAGGACTAGTAAATAACATGCAAAATATTAACGTTGACAGAATCAACGAAATATATGTGAGATAACGTTTAAATTTTTTGAAGACAGACTTTGTTTCTTTTGAATTATTCTGATTTTTTGGTGATTTACGGCTCATATTTCCGGCCCTATTGTCACACTGAACCGAGTATTATTGTTATCTGTTATTGCCCAAGCATGGTCAATTCTAATTGGACCAATGGGTGTTAACCATCGAATACCAATTCCTGTTCCAACTTCAATATCCTCTGAAAAATCGTTCGTTGACGTACCTCCGTCTACAAACAAAGCCGCCCGCCATGATGGCGCAAACTGATAGTTATACTCTAACGTGCCTGTGACTAAATATTTACCACCAACAAGATTTCCTTTCTCATCTGCTGGTGAAATTGATTCGTATTTAAATCCTCGAATACTTTGATCGCCACCAGCAAAAAAGCGCATTGATGCAGGTACGTCGTTGATATCTTCAACCAAAATTGCGCCTAACTTTGATTTAACATAAAAAAGGTGGTTATTACGATAGGTTCTTAACAGCGCTGTTTGAAATTGCAGTTTTAACAAATCAGTATCAGATAATACACCATCTAATCCCACTTCAGCCGACAGTAGCCATTGATTACCCCAAAATGGTGTTGTTCCACCTTTTGTTTTCTTTTTTGCAAAACTAATACCCGGTAATAACATTTCTGTTTTGCCCGGATCATCAGCTATTTCAAAATCTTCTCGCTCATGTTTTATAAAAGCTGTGCGTACCCAATTAGACTGAGTAACCCACTGTCTTTGTAATTGTGTGGTCAATGTTCGGATATACTTCTGAGTATGTGAGTTATTTTCACTTTTATAACCAAATGCATAACGCCATACATCATCTACAGGATCATCTACGGGTACTGTATATGCGAATTCAAATTCTTTCTCATAATCTGTAACGACAGCATCAGTCTCAAAATAATGGCCGTCAGTACCGACCCAAGGTTTACTCCATTTTATTCTTGCTTTCGCTCCTAAGTCTGTTGAAAAACCACCGCCAATTTCATAACTATTTGCAGGTTTGTGTAATACGTCAACTTTGATGGGAATTTGCTTATTTTCTCTATGTTCAATATCTGCATATACACGAACACTTTTAAAATAAGGGGTGCTCGCTATATCTAAATTATATTGTGAAATGATATGTGCTTGATAAGCTTCACCTGTTTTAAAAGATGCTAATGAACGTATATATTTTACCGCAGGCGTATCTGATGAAATAACAATTGGTCCGTAGGTATAACGAGGACCCGTATTGATATCAAAAGTCACGATAGCACTGTGATTTTTTAGTGATATACCCAGTTCATTTACTTGCCATTGGGCATCAAAATACCCCAGTTCGAGTAACTGGCTTTCAATCATAGATTTGGATTTCTCATATATTGCATGATTTATTACATCTCCCTGAACCAAAGGAAGCTTTTTAATAACCTGAGTTAAAGCATTATCGTCTTTACCTTCTCCTTGAAGGTGATAATTTAACTTTGCAATTCTCACTTCTGTGCCGGGCTCAATATCAACTTTCATTATCACTAGCTTGTCTTGCACTTCACCATCTTGTTCAAAAGAGAGTGTTATTTTAGGTTCATAATAACCAAGTGCCTTCAAGCTAGTCTTAATTTGATCTATGCTGTGGCGTTTTAATTGTTTAGTTGCAGATTCATTTTTTACTTTTGCTAAATAAAAACTGACATTATAAAGTAACTGGCCTTTAATTCCAGATAGTTCAAAATCTGAAATATTATTTTCTTTGGCCTGTAAAAACATACTTAATAAAAATAACCAAAGATATGAAAAATAACGTAACATTTTAATTCCTTTAAAACTTAAGTTAATTAAACTCATTAACAGCCTGAAGTGACTGTTCCTATCTCAGGTGAAGTTTTATTTACATCGTTGGGATTATAATAAAACGCATAACACCTATCAGCCAACTTTTCGCCTTGCAGCCAGATGAAAGCGACTTTACCAGGTGATAACACCACAAAAGGTAAACTAGGAGCTGAATTTTGCTGACCTACACCACACAATGAATGTTTAGAACAAGAACTATTTTTTGATGTGTATGATATTTCTTTACCTATATCTAATGCATAACGCCACGACTTATTCCAATGAGCACCAATATAACCATTAATCACTGAAATATTTGTACCATTAAAGTCCATATTGCCCGTAACAACATTATTTATTATTGCTTTAGCATAAACCAGATCTGACGTTGATTTCATTGCCGCTGAAATCGCTTTTATTTTTGAAACCTTTGCTTCACTTTGAACATTTAAAAATAGCGTTGCTGCAGATATAGCTATAGTGCCTAGGATGATGATAACCATAATAAGTTCAATTAAAGTGAACCCACTTAAATTCTTTTTATTGTTATGAAAGTACATATTATAAAAACCACCTTTCACTCATAATTTTCAGCCAAATATAACATATTTAGCTCTGCATCTTTCTATTTTTCTCATTTTCTAAGACAATATAAGCAATTGAAACAAAGAGCAGTCAAATAATGAGCAATCAAGTACAATTTCCAAACGATGAGAACGGTGAATTACTCGCTGATATGGCAAAAGCAGGCATAGATCTTAGCCAACTTCACGTTATTGATTTTTTTATCTTATTTGAGCAAAAGCCAGATGCGGAAAAATTTGAGATTGAAATTGCCAAAGATGATTTAGCACCAAAAACGCAATTACAAAAGTGTTCTGAAACGGGTGTTTGGGAAGTGATCACTTCTATTAAAATGGTTCCAGAACATACTTTATTAGGCCAAATGGAACAGTATTTTGAAAGCTTTGCTAATCCATTAAATGGCTATGGTGATGGTTGGGGAATAATGGCTGAAGAATAGCTATAAGCTAATCGTTTTTGCTAAAAAAATTCGCCTACTTTTATTGTAGGCGAACATAAACTACATCTGATTCGCCTTTCTGTAATTACCTTCATAATCAAATAGCTTTTCTACAATTTTCCAAGCTCCGCGATTCTTTTTATTCATTTTTCTGGCTATTACAAAATCTGGGGCTGTAAAAAAGGCTTGTTTATCGATAACTTGTGATAATGATTTAAAGTAAGTGGGCTCTTGTCCGGCTAATAAACGTTTTCCAAATGCTTTATTAAAATAATAAGTGGAGCCCGAGTTTTCGAAATTATATACCTCATCACAACTGGCACCATCTTCATCAAAATAAGTTATTTTTATTTTGAATTCACTTATTGCCTCAAACTGCATACCTGAACACCTTAAAACAAGCGCATCTTTTAAGTTAAGTGCCGCTTTGAGTTTATCATCAGGATCAACAATCGCACAGCCGCATTCATGACACTTACGTGCTGCTATGTCATTTTCAGCACCACAACTATCACATTGTTTAAATCTAAATCTAAAATCACATTGCTGCGATGTATCCTCACTTTCTAACATACCTTGGCAACGACGACCAAAATGCTCTATGACTTTGCCATCGTTATCCGTTTTTCCCCAAAACATATTCGCAAAACCACACCCAGGACACAAAACCTGCACAGGTTCACTATCGCTATCTGGCTTTTTAGAGCCCACTTCAGGGTAAAAAATGTCATAACCGTTACCAGCATAATCTATCACTAAACAGTCTTTTTTGTTATCACTTAAGCGCAATCCCCTACCCACAATTTGCTGATATAAACTGACCGATTCTGTAGGACGTAATATTGCAATAAAATCAACATGCGGGGCATCAAAGCCTGTCGTTAATACTGATACATTCACTAAAAATTTGATTTTTTGTTTTTTAAACTCAGTGATAATGCGATCTCTTTGCGATAACTCTGTATCGCCTATCACTAATGCAGCTATACTTTTAGCACAGTCGTCTTGCGGTAAATAGGTTAAAATTTCCTTGGCATGTTCAATGGTAGAGGCAAAAATCATCACACCTAAACGATTTTTAGCAAGATCAACTATTTGCTCAACAATGGCTTTCGTCACCCTTTGTGAATCTTTAAGTAATAAGCTCATTTCTTGATTATCAAAGCGTCCAAAACTATCTGTAGTAATAGATGAAAAGTCATAATGACTAATTGCAGCATCTATCATATTTGGCGGTGTTAAAAATTCATTTTTTATCATGTATCTAAGTGGTAATTCATATATGCACTTTTTAAATGGCGCATCATCAGAGCCTCTTACAAATCCATGGTAATGTTCATGGTAAATCCACCCTATGCCCATACGATAAGGTGTAGCTGTTAAGCCTAATACTTTTAATGACTTATTATGGGTTTTTAACTGATTGATTACTTGCGCATATTGTGAACTTGTTTCTAAGTTAACTCTATGGCATTCATCTATAATAACCAATGAATAAGCTTCATCCAGCTTATCTAAATTTTTAGCTATCGATTGAATACTGGCAAATGTTACCTGATGGATTAAAGATTTTTGTTTTAAACCCGCAGAAAATATACTGGCCTCTAGGCCATAACTTATATATTTTTCACTATTTTGTTCAACCAGTTCTTTAACATGCGCTAACACTAAAATTTTTCGTTTTGCTATGCGTGCTAACTCTGCAATTACTAAGCTTTTACCCGCTCCAGTTGGTAATACAATAACAGCTGCATCATCTGATTTTTTAAAATGTGTCACGGTATTTTGAACCGCTTCACTTTGATAAGGTCTTAACTGATAGATAGTCATTGCTCGCGCTAAATCTTTATAGTGGCATTATAACTTAAGTTTTCTATAAAGAGTTCATCTTAGGTTCATTTGAGTTAACTAGACTAAAACACACACATTTTTCATTTTTTATGATATGTTCTTGGCAGATTAGATTTTAGGAGTAAAAATCATGAGAAACCTATTAATAGCAGCCACAGTGTTACTTTTGGCTGCATGTTCACACACCCCTGATTGGGATTATGATCAGTCTGCGAATTTTAGCAACTTCAAAACCTTTGCTTGGGTTAAAGATGCCAGTCTCACTAAGGATGTAAAAAATTATCAAATCAACCCTATTATGGAAAAACGTGTTAGAGAAGCTGTTAATTCTGACTTAACTCAAAAAGGTCTCTCTATGGTTTCAATTGATGAAGCAGATGTTTTGATCAATTACCATGCCTCTGTTGATAAAAAAATTGATATAGATACATTCTCTACTCATTACAGTGCAACTTGGAATCACTGGCGTAATCCATGGGGCACAAGTATTCATGCTGATAATAAAGTACGTGAATATGAAGTAGGTACTTTAATTATTGATATCGTTGATCAAAACTCAAATCAACTTATTTGGCGTGGTGCTAAAGAAGGTAGATTAAAGAAAAATCAAAAACCAGAAAAAAGAACACAAGTCATTAATGACACTGTGATCAACATTTTGAGTAACTTCCCTCCTCAAGCAACAGAAGTACTTTAAACAAATAATATTGAATAAAGCCACCTTGTGGCTTTATCTTTAATATCAAATAGTTAAACAATTCTCATTTCCAAAATAGTTTACATACAATTGTAAAATTAAATTTCTTCTTAAGAAATATCCTAAAATTATATTATTCCTTTTAAATCAGATGGGTATATTTTAAGCCAAGATAGTTTACCTATTAACAACTATAATTATGAAATACTGTGTTACATCTTCATGCACTATGTAAACAATATATTGATTATCCTATAAGTGTCATCAATATGAGTTACTAAGGAATGCACTGTGGCTACTAAAAAACAAATATTATTCCCAGTCGGAATTTTAGTGCTAGGAGTTGGAATTTCGGCCAGCTTCTCAGCTATGAAGAAACCACCAGAGAAAAAAGAAGAGAAAGAAATTCTTCCTTTGGTTCAAGTTCAACCTGCATCAGTTGAATCTATCACATTAGACGTCAGCTCCTATGGTCTGATCACACCAAAAAATCAAACGCAGCTTGTTGCACAACTAAGTGGCCAACTTGTTGAAGTATCTGAAGCCTTTGTAAAAGGTGGATTTGTAAAAAAGGGTGATGTATTAGCCCGAATCGATCCAAATGACTATGAAGCAGCATTAATAGATGCACAAGCGACTTTAGCACAAGCGCGCTCAGCGCTTGAAGTAGAGCGAGCTCAAGGACATGTTGCTAAATCTGAATGGGAAAGAATTCGTAAAAATAGTAATGAATTTATTCCATCTGAACTGTATTTAAGAAAACCTCAATTAGCAGAAAAATTAGCCCGTTTTAAAGCATCTGAAGCGTCTTTAAAACGTGCAAAACGCAATCTAGAACGTACTTATATCAGCGCTCCCTATGATGCAATTATCGCACAACGCGCAGTAAGTCTAGGCAGTGTTGTAAGCCCAGGAAGTAATATTGGAGAGTTAAACTCAATTAGTTTAGCCGAGGTAAGACTTCCAGTTGCCGATAAAGATATGCAATACCTAATAAAGGGTGGCATAAATGCCAATGTTGTATTAACCACACAATATTCAGGTAAAGATTACGACTGGCAGGCAACGATTGTGCGTAGTGAAGGTGTCATCAATCAAAAAAGTCGTATGAGCTATTTAGTAGCACAAGTTCAAGACCCATATGCTCAAAATTCTGATTTTCCACCACTTAGGTTTGGAGCTTACGTTAATGCTAAAATCCAAGGTTTAGAAATTAACAATACAACCACAGTTGCCCGTCATTTAGTTAAAAATAACAAAATTGCAGTTTTAAGTTCAGATAATACTTTAACTTATCAAACCGTTGATATATTAAGAGAGTTTGACAATCAAATTGTTTTAAGTAATGGCTTAAATAGTGGCGACAAAGTAATCACTACAGCACTTGATTATCCTAGTGAAGGCATGAAATTAACAACTGAGTATGCCCAACCTAAAACGCTCGATTCTGATAAAAAAGATGATACACAACTTGCAATGAAGAAGGACTAAACCATGATTGATACTAACAAAGGTATCATTGCTTGGTTTGCTCGCAATTCAGTTGCAGCAAATTTATTAATGATATTCATCTTAGTGGGCGGGCTTTTAACGGCTGGCACCATACGAAAGCAAATGTTTCCTGATTTTGAAAGTAACTGGCTTCAAGTACAGGTTGCTTATCCTGGCGCAGCACCACAAGAAGTGGAAGAAGGGATCACAGTTAAAATCGAAGATGCTTTAGAAGGTTTGCAAGGTTTAAAACGTGTCATAACGTATTCTCGTCGCAGCTTTTCTCAAGCTTGGATTGAAGTAGATGAAGGTTATGACGCTAAAGAAGTATTAGACGAAGTAAAGCTACAAGTAGATACAATTTCAAGCTTCCCTGATGGTATGGAACGCCCCATTGTAAGCCAAGAAAAATTCACTCAAGAAGTGATGTTTTTGAGCCTACATGGTGATTTAACAAATCATGAGTTAAAAGATTTAGGTAATAAAATCCACGATGAAATTTTAGCTTTACCTGGTATCAATGTTGCCGAATTTTACAGTGGATTAGCTTATGAAATTGGCATTGAAATCAGTCCTGATAAGCTAAGAGAATATGGCTTAAGCTTTAGAGATATCGCAGCTAAGGTGCGAGGTTTTTCAGCTAATATGTCTGCAGGCCAGATCAAAGCGCAAAACGGTTATATTTCTTTACGTGTAGAAAATCAAGCATATAAAGGCCATGAGTTCGAACAATTACCTCTGATCACTTTAGAAGATGGTACATTAATTCGTTTAGGTGATATTGCAACTATCAACGATGGTTTCCAAGAAGGCATTCAATACTCTAAGTTTAATGGTGAAAACTCGTTAACTTATTCAATTGGTGCTTCAAAGGATCAAGATATTACCAAAGTAGCTAAAGTGATGTATAACTATCTGGAAGCTAAAGAAAAAGAATTACCGCAAAATGTAACTTTAGAATCATTTATTGATATGACATATTATCTAAATGGCCGTTTAGATATGATGATCAGCAATATGATTTGGGGTGGTTTATTAGTATTTTTGATGTTGGCAATGTTCTTACGTATACGCTTAGCATTTTGGGTAATGATGGGGTTACCAGTATCATTTTTAGGGGCATTTTTGTTAATGCCAACTGCCGGACTTGATATTACCATTAATATCGCATCATTATTTGCGTTTATCTTAGTGCTAGGTATTGTGGTCGATGATGCCATAGTCATAGGAGAATCGGCCCATGCTGAAATTGAAGAGCATGGCCACAGCTTAGAAAGTGTTGTTAGAGGTGTAAAACGTGTTGCTATGCCTGCGACCTTTGGTGTTTTAACCACAATTGCAGCCTTCTTACCTATGATGCTAGATGATGGACCAGGTCGTGCATTTTCAATGGCCATTGGTGGTGTAATCATTTTATGTCTTATTTTCTCATTAGTAGAATCTAAACTTATTTTGCCAGCACATTTAGCGCGTATGACACCCAGACCTCATAACCCTAAAAATCCACTTCATATGGTTAGACAGTTAATCGATACTAACTTAAAACGTTTTGTCGAAAATGTTTACCGCCCTACTATCATAAAAGCCATACATTACAGATACACAGTTATTATGGGCTTTATCAGTATCTTGATTATAAGTGGTGGTTTATTTGCAGGTGGTTTAGTTAAATTTGTTGCCACACCTAAAATACCGCATGATTTTGCAAATGTAGATATTGATATGACGCTATCTTCTTCTGAAGCTGCAACTCTAAAAGCCGCGCTCCAGTTTGAACAACTGATCGTTGATGTTGATAACCAAATTGAAAAAGAACACGGTTCAAAAATGGTTGAAGCGTTAACTGTACGCTTACAAGGCAGAACCCGTGCACGTATCATGGCGAAACTTGTTTCTCCTGAACTTCGTGTTATGGACACTTTTGCGCTTGCCGATATGTGGCGTGAGCAAATGCCTCAAATGGCTGGCTTAAAAAGTTTAAATATCCGAGATAGTATAGGTGGCAATGGTCGTGATGACGGTGATATTAGTTTCCGCCTTGAAGGCAAAGATATTGAAACACTGCGTTTAGCCGCAAATCAGTTAAAACAGAAACTTAATACAATTAAAGGTATTGGTGATGTTAACGATTCAATGCAAACTGCAACTGATGAAGTTCGCTTAGATTTAAAACCTGTGGCACATAGCTTAGGTTTAACTTTAGCTGATATCGCCTCTCAAGTAAGTTTTGGTTTCTATGGCTTAGAAGCGCAACGTATTCTTCGTGATGGTGAAGAGTTAAAAGTCATGATCCGTTACCCAATTGAAGAACGTAATTCAATAGGCCAAATTCAAGATGTACGTATTAGTACGCCAGCTGGCGGTGAAGTATTATTATCTGAAGTAGCTGAAATTGAACTTGTTCAAGGTGTCAATAGCATACGTCGTGAAAATGCGATGCGTACAATTAATGTTTGGGCTTCTGTAGATACAGAACAAGCTGAACCATTTAAAATTGCAAATGACATCAGAGATAACTACTTACCACAACTCCTTAAATCTCATGCGGGTATTCGTACTGAAGTGGCAGGTAAAATTCAAGAAGAAATGGAAAGCATGAATGAGCAAATTCGTAACTTTGCTTTATCTATGATGCTTATTTTTGCATTGCTTGCCATTCCATTACGCTCATATTCACAACCATTTTTAATCATGTCAGTGATCCCATTTGGTGTAATTGGTGCGATGTTTGGTCATATTATTTTAGGTATGACAATGAGTAGTTTATCTTTCTTTGGCATTATCGCTGCAGCTGGTGTGGTAGTTAATGATTCATTAGTTATGGTAGATTTTGTTAATAAAGCACGCGCTGCCGGAGTACCTATCAAAGAAGCAGTTGTTGAAGCAGGCTGTAAACGCTTTAGAGCGATTTTCTTAACTTCAATTACTACGTTTATAGGTTTAATACCAATTATTACTGAGACAAGCCTACAAGCTAAAATTGTAATACCTATGGCAGTATCTTTAGCCTTTGGTGTATTGTTTGCGACAGTGATCACCTTGTTATTAATCCCGTGTCAATATGTGGCTCTTGAAGACTTTAAGCGTTTAATACGTCGTAAAAAAAAAGTAGATATTGATGGGACTAAAACTGATAAGTTAGATACGGTTATTCAGTAAAGTTATCTGAATTTATCTATACATATTAAAAAAGGCGCATATGCGCCTTTTTTGTTTTTATTGATTAAATTACTCCTTATTCATGATCCAATCTGATAATAATCTTACACCATAACCTGTACCACCTGTAGAGATTTCACCTTTGGCTTTGCTTGCAAGTGCGTTACCAGCAATATCAATATGCGCCCATTTCACATCTCCAGCAAAGTATTGTAAAAAGCTTGCTGCAGTTGTTGCACCTGGTCCACCTGATCCCGTATTTTTAAGATCTGCTATATCAGTCTTTAACATATCTTTATAGCCTAAAGGTAAACGCCACAGGTTTTCATTAACTTGCTTACCTGAGAAAGTTAAATCAGCGATTAATTGTTCATCTTCTGAGAAAATAGCAGCATAGTCGTTACCAACAGCGCGTATTTTTGAACCCGTTAGTGTTGCAACATCAACCATTACACTTGGTTCATAGAATTTTCTCGCATACCACATAGCATCAGAAAGTACTAAGCGCCCTTCAGCATCAGTATTTACAATCTCAACTGTTAAGCCTTCAGCAGTCCTTACTACATCACCTGGAGCCACTGAGCTTTCAGATACCATATTTGCAGCCATGCCCATTACAGCAACTACATTGGTATCTACTTTATTTAATGCTAAAGACTTTACAGTACCTAGCACTGCTGCCGCACCAGCCATATCAGACTTCATACGTGCAATTGAAGCACCTGTTTTGATGCTATAACCACCTGAGTCAAATGTGATACCTTTACCAACAAGTGCAATCGGAGTGTCTGAGTTGCCTTTATAATGTGCAACAATCAAACGGGCACCTTCATTACTGCCACGCCCTACCGCCTCTAAAGCTCCCATGCCTAGCGATTTAAGCTCTGCAGGTTTCAATACTTTAACTTCAACACCTAAAGACGCTAACTCTTTTGCTGCATTAGCAAAGTCAACTGGCGTCATTTCTGTTGCAGTTTCAGAGATCAATTCACGTGCTAATACAACACCTTGCTCAATATTCGCTAAAGTTTTATATGCATTTTTAGAAGTCTTTGCGCTATCAACATCAAAGAAATACGATTTTTCATTACGTTTTTCATTATGGTAGTTCTCAAAACGGTAAGAACGTAAGCTGATACCTTGCGCTAGTAATGCAGAAAAATCACCAAATTTTATCTTGATGCCATCACTTTTAACTGTCACTTTGTCGATAAATTTCTTTTCTAGTTTACCGCTTAAATTACCACCAAGTTTAGTCACTTTAGCTTTGTTTAATGATTTCTTTTCACCTAAACCAACAATAACGATTCGATTAGCAGAGATATTATGCGGTGCAGTTAATTCAAGCATCTCGCCATATTTACCACTAAATTCATTTGCTTTAATAGAACGCTTTAATTGCCCTTGGGTTTTTTTATCATATTTTTTAAAATCTGAGCTTGCCTGATCTTTATGATAAAAAACAACTAAAGTGTCTGAGTCTTTTGTTATTTTATTTTCGAAATGAATAACCTCAGCATTTGCAAGAAATGTTGAACTACAAAGCGCAAGCGCAAGTAGTGATTTTTTAAGATGCATGAAGAATACCTATTTAAGAGCAAAATTTGCCAGTGTTTTACCTTAAATCAACTTTATTTAGAATAAAATAGAGATGAACATGCCGTTTTTTCCGTTAGTTTTCTTTGACTAAATTCTTCATAACCTGAAATTAAATATAACTTAAACGATTAAAGGGACATTATAATTTGATAGACCAAGCGACTCTGAACTCTTGAAGCATGGCTTTAATAATAGGTTCATCTAAACGACTCTTTAAAACTGCAAAATATAATTGTGCTTCGAAATCGAGTTGTTTCAACACCTTCAATTTACTTTTATTTTTATCGCTCAAGGCTTCTTCAAGTTCAATAAAGCTTAGACCTAAACCCGCTTTTACTAATTCCACACGACAATTATCATCATTCACTTTTGAAACTTCTGAGAATTTTTCACCAAGCTTTTGCTTTAAAAACAGATCAAATGGACACTCTTGGCCCATAGTGACCCAAGGATACGCGCTTAGTTCAGTGATCAAGCTATCATTATTAGCTAAAAATTCAACTGGTGATATGGTGGTAATTTTTTGTTTTTTTATTTCTATAAATTCAAGGTCTTCAGGTATTACACCATAAACAAACCCGCCATCAATTTCACCTGATTTTATCGCTTTAATGGCTTTACCCGATGAAAAATTAACAATCTGAGTGCTTATACCTGGAAACTGCTCTGCTATATTTGATAATAAGTCAGTTATTTTAAGATGTTTTGGACTTTGATTAATCGAGAATTTAAAGTCTCCTATTAATTCATTTTGATTTTCTAATGCACAATTGGCCATATCTAAAGCACTGTCTAAGATGATTTTCGCTTTTTCTAGTAACACTTCACCTTTTAAAGTAATAGACATGCCACGACTTGAACGCTCAAATAATACAGTTTTAAGTTCTGACTCTAAACCTTTGATATGCGCACTCACTGCTGGAGGTGTTGTACATAACTGCTTTGCTGCCAGTGTTAAATTACCAGTTTTAGCTACAACTACAAATGATCTTAAGTGGTAGAACTCCATTTTTATGCTCTTTATTTATCTATTTAAAACTATTTTATCGTCTTGCTTTAATTTGACTATTCACAAACACAGAATATAGCTTTTAGAATATATGAATTCATTTATTTTTATTCTTGGATAAGTGACAAAATATCAGGCGTTTTTCTAAGCCAAGACGTACCACTTAGTATTTCATTTAATTCATTTTGTAATGCTCTGGCTTGAGTCAAGAATTCTTTAGGTTTTGATAGCACTAGATATCGGTTTTTATTCGAAAGATATAAAATATGGGTTTTATCTTTTATATTATATTTTTTTATGAATGCATTTACACTGGCTTGTTTTTCCATACTCGCTAGCTGGATAATATAGTTTGATGTTTCTAATAATGAGATAAGTGTATTATCTGTTGGAGCTGTTTCAAGAACTATCGGAGTGATATCATTTATGGGTTTATTAACTACTAACTCTTTATTATTTGAGTGTACGCTAACGGGTTCTTCTTTTTCAACGCTTGCTGTTTGAGTAGTTATACCTTCAATTTTATTAATATGGTCAAGGATACTTTGACTTGATTTTTGGCCCACATCCAGCGCCATTTGCGCATAATATTTACTAGTCACTAAATCTTTCTCTACAATATCGCCTTTTAAATATATAGAAGCGAGATTATGCATTGAGAATTTATTGCCATTTTTTGCTGATTTTTTATAAAACTCGATACCTTCTGCTGTTTTTTCATCAATGATTAAACTTGCTAATGCAAATTGGGCTTCTGCATTATTTTGATTTGCTGATTTTCTGATCCAATGCAACCCTTTTTCACTGTCTCGGGGGATCACTTTACTAGGCAAAGATATTCCTTGCATATATATAGCACCTAATTCTAATTGGCTATCAGCATCCCCTTGCTCTGCCGCTTTTTGATACCAATTATACGCTTCAATAGGATCAGAATTCACACCTCTACCGTGCTCATACATTGTTGCAATTTTACGTTGTGCTTTTAACCAACCTTTCTGTGCCGCTTTTAATTGCCATTCAAATGCTGCATTGATATTTTTATCAACACCTTTACCCAATTCAAAGGCCATGCCTAAGTTAAACATGCCTTCAATATGTCCATTTTGTGCAGCTTGACTTAAATAATTTATTGCTTGGGTTGTATCTCGCCCTACGCCTAACCCTTTTGCATAGATTTTGGCCATAATGAATTGTGCATCAGGTGATGCGTCATTTAGGCTTTCTTTTTGACATACACCAAATGCTTCAACGAAATTTCCCTTCTCAAACTCACTTTTACAATCAGCAAAAACCGAAAGAGATAATAAACTCAGAATAAAAAAAGCAAAATACTTAAACAAAACAAAATCCTTCTGGTTCAATTAAAATTTAGATACAAAAAAGCTCGGTGAAAACCGAGCTTTTTTTCACATTATCTGAGGCTATCAATTTAACCTTAGTTAAGCAAATTATACCAATTCTATTAAGTTAGTGGTCTAATATAAATTAGGATAAATTTTCAAGAGCAAGGCGCTTGATTAGCAACGCAGCTATTGTATATTTAAACCATTTAGATTGATCACATATTTATTAGAATTGGTATTTCTAAACGTATTGCACTTCTATGATCTCAAAACCAACATTGCCTTTTGGTGTCGCAATGTTTACTTCATCATCTACTTCTTTACCGATAAGACCACGTGCAATAGGAGAGTTAACAGAAATTAAATTATTTTTAATATCCGCTTCATCATCACCTACTACTTTATAGGTTACTTCATCATCAGTTTCTACATTAACGATAGTCACTGTAGTACCAAAAATAACCTTACCTGTATTCGGCATTTTAGTAACATCAATTACTTGTACATTTGATAACTTAGCTTCAATTTCTTGAATACGACCTTCACAAAAACCTTGCTCTTCACGTGCTGCATGGTATTCAGCATTTTCTTTTAAATCACCGTGCTCACGTGCTTCAGCGATATCAGCTACAATTCTTGGGCGCTTAACAGTTTTAAGTTCAACAAGCTCTTCACGTAAAAGTAATTCGCCTTGAACTGTCATTGGTATTTTTTGCATAAACTTGTCCATTTTTTATAACAAAAAACCTGAAATTCAACTTTCAGGTTATTTGATTTCTGCCTTTAAAATGAAAAATAAAGGCATATTTGTTTTACTCTAGGAGCTTATTTTATTCTTTTGTGCAGTTCTTGTACCGAAGTAACAACAGATCTGTCATCTGCAGCATTTGCTCTACAGTTAGCAAAAGCAGCATTAAGCGTCGTAGTATAGTTTGTTTTATGTTGCAATGCACCACGTCGAAGCACTTTAGAATCTTCGATAGCCTGACGGCCTTCAGTAGTATTTACAATATAGCTGTACTCTTCATTCTTAATGCGGTCAAGAATATGAGGTCGACCCTCAAATACTTTGTTCACATGACGAACTTCAATACCTGCAGCTTCAATTGCTTTTGCTGTACCGCCAGTTGCATCTAATTCAAAACCTAAGTCTTTCATTATACGGGCAAGTTCAACGATACGTTTTTTATCTGCATTACGTACAGATAATAAAGCACGACCACCACGCGGTAATACGTTACTAGCACCTAATTGCGCTTTAGCAAATGCTTCAGCAAAGTTATCACCCACACCCATAACTTCACCAGTAGAACGCATTTCTGGTCCACGGATTGGATCAACACCTAAGAATTTAGCAAAAGGAAGTACAACTTCTTTTACGCTGTAATAAGGAGGGATAATCTCGCCTTTGATTCCTTGGTCAGCCAGTGATTTACCAGCCATACAACGAGCTGCTACTTTCGCTAATTCCAGACCGGTTGCTTTTGAAACAAATGGCACTGTACGTGCTGCACGAGGATTAACTTCGATTAAGTACACTTCACCATCTTTAACAGCAAACTGTGTATTCATTAAGCCAACAACACCTAATTCAAGTGCCATACGTGTTACTTGATCACGCATTACGTCTTGAATTTGTGGGCTTAGCGTATATGGAGGTAATGAACATGCAGAGTCACCAGAGTGAACACCTGCTTGTTCGATATGTTCCATAATACCGCCAATCACAACTTGTTCACCATCACAAATCGCATCAACATCGATTTCAATCGCATCATCAAGGAAACGATCAAGTAATACAGGCGCTTCATTTGACGCCGAAACAGCTTCAGTCATGTAACGTCGTAAATCAGCTTCATCATAAACGATTTCCATCGCACGACCACCTAGTACATACGAAGGACGTACTACAAGTGGGAAACCAATTTCAGCTGATTTAGCAATTGCTTCTTCAGTTGATGTTACAGTTGCGTTTTCAGGTTGTAATAGATCTAAACGCTCAACCATTTGTTGGAAACGTTCACGGTCTTCAGCACGGTCAATTGCATCTGGAGAAGTACCAATAATTGGCACACCATTCGCTTCTAGTTCACGGGCTAGTTTTAATGGTGTTTGGCCACCGTATTGTACGATTACACCTTTAGGCTTTTCGATACGAACAATTTCAAGTACATCTTCTAATGTAATTGGTTCGAAGTATAAACGATCTGATGTATCGTAATCGGTAGATACAGTTTCAGGGTTACAGTTAACCATAATCGTTTCATAACCATCTTCACGCATAGCTAATGCAGCGTGAACACAACAGTAATCAAATTCAATACCTTGACCGATACGGTTAGGACCACCACCGATTACCATTATTTTATCTTTATCAGATGGATTTGCTTCACACTCTTCATCGTAAGATGAGTACATGTAAGCTGTATCTGAGCTAAATTCTGCCGCACAAGTATCTACACGCTTGTATACAGGTGTAATATCTAATTGAACACGTTTTTTACGAATTTCAGCTTCAGACACACCCGCGATTTGGGCGATACGTGAATCAGCAAAACCTTTACGCTTTAAATTACGTAAAAATTCTTTATTTAAACCAGCCATGCCAGTTTCAGAGATGGTCGCTTCATCTTTAATGATGTCTTCCATTTGAACTAAGTACCAAAGATCAACCTTAGTAAGTTCAAAAATCTCTTCAATGCTCATACCTGAACGCATAGCATCAGCTATGTACCAAATACGCTCTGCGCCTGGTTCACGTAATTCATGAATGATTTTAGATTTAGCATTTGATTCAGCCAAGTCAACAATAGGTGTTAAACCATTGGCACCCACTTCAAGACCACGAAGTGCTTTTTGTAAAGATTCTTGGAAGTTACGACCAATCGCCATTACTTCACCAACTGATTTCATTTGCGTTGTTAAACGATCGTTTGCGCCTGCAAATTTTTCAAAGTTGAAACGTGGTAATTTAGTTACAACATAATCGATTGATGGTTCAAATGATGCTGGCGTTTTACCACCTGTGATATCATTTTGTAATTCATCAAGCGTATAACCAATTGCTAATTTAGCTGCAATTTTAGCGATTGGGAAACCAGTCGCTTTTGAAGCAAGAGCAGAAGAACGTGATACACGTGGATTCATTTCGATGATAACCATACGGCCATCTTCAGGATTAACACCAAACTGTACGTTTGAACCACCTGTTTCAACACCAATTTCACGTAGTACTGCTAAAGAAGCATTACGCATAATTTGGTATTCTTTATCTGTCAAGGTTTGTGCTGGTGCAACTGTGATTGAATCACCTGTGTGCACACCCATAGGGTCAAAGTTTTCAATTGCACATACTATGATACAGTTGTCGTTTTTATCACGAACAACTTCCATCTCATACTCTTTCCAACCAATCAGTGATTCATCAATTAATAATTCACTTGTTGGAGATAAATCTAAACCACGAGTACAGATTTCCTCAAATTCTTCCATATTGTAAGCAACACCACCACCGGTGCCGCCCATAGTGAAAGAAGGGCGAATGATACATGGGAAGCCGATACGCTTATTAATATCTTTAGCTTCTTCCATTGAATGAGCAATTTCAGCAACTGGACACTCAAGACCAATGTTTTTCATTGCAGCATCGAAACGCTCACGATTTTCAGCTTTATCAATTGCGTCAGCTGTTGCACCAATCATTTCAACGTTGTACTTCTCAAGTACACCGTGCTTTTCTAAATCAAGCGCACAGTTTAGTGCTGTTTGGCCGCCCATAGTAGGTAAAACGGCACATGGCTTTTCTTTAGCGATAATTTTTTCAACAACTTCCCAGTGAATTGGCTCGATGTATGTTGCATCAGCCATTTCTGGATCTGTCATTATTGTTGCAGGGTTAGAGTTAACTAAGATAACTCTGTAACCTTCTTCTCTTAATGCTTTACATGCTTGTGCGCCAGAGTAATCAAACTCACAGGCTTGACCAATTACAATTGGACCTGCACCTAAGATAAGTATGCTTTTTAAGTCGGAACGTTTTGGCATTATTCTCTATTTCCTAAAGTATCAGTCTTAAATTATTATTTACGAGCTTGCATTAAGTCGATGAAATGGTTAAATAATGGCGCAGCATCATGTGGACCTGGACTTGCTTCTGGGTGTCCTTGGAAGCTAAATGCAGGCTTATCTGTACGATGAATACCTTGCAATGTGCCATCAAATAAAGATTTATGTGTTGCACGTAAGTTTTCAGGAAGATTGTCTTCTTCAACTGCAAAACCATGATTTTGTGCAGTGATCATCACAACACCTTTATCTAAATCTTTAACTGGGTGGTTACCACCGTGGTGACCAAATTTCATTTTGCTTGTTTTAGCACCTGAAGCTAACGCTAATAATTGGTGCCCTAAACAGATACCAAATACCGGGGTTTCAGTTTCTAAAAAGCTTTGAATTGCTTCAATTGCATATGTACACGGCTCTGGGTCACCAGGTCCATTTGATAAGAAAATACCGTCTGGATTTAATGCTAATACATCAGCAGCAGATGTTTTTGCAGGGACAACCGTTAATTTACAACCGCGGTCAACTAACATACGTAAGATGTTACGTTTTACACCGAAGTCATATGCAACTACGTGAAATTTTGTGTCTTCTTCAGAAAGTGTTTTAAAACCACTACCTAATGTCCAGCTTGACTCAGTCCATTGATAATTTTCAGCTGTTGTTACTACTTTTGCTAAATCCATTCCTTTTAAACCAGGAAATGACTTTGCTGCTTCCAATGCTTTTTCTTCATCGATATCACCGGCGATAATACAGCCGTTTTGCGCACCTTTATCACGTAAAATACGTGTAAGTTTACGTGTATCGATGTCAGCAATACCTAAAATATTGCGTTGTCTTAAGTATTCATCTAATGACTGTTCATTACGAAAATTACTTGCTAATAAAGGTAAATCACGAATTACTAAACCTTTAGCCCAGATTTTATTCGCTTCTTCATCTTCGCTATTAGTACCTGTGTTACCGATATGTGGGTAAGTTAAAGTAATAATTTGTTCCGCGTATGATGGATCTGTCAGGATTTCCTGATAGCCCGTCATAGACGTATTAAATACTACTTCTCCAACTGAAATACCTTCAGCACCAATAGCAGTACCGCGAAATACTGTACCGTCTTCTAAAACTAACAAAGCGGGTTTAGTCAAGTTAACCTCCTAACAGGGAAATATCCGTTGTGAAAACTGACGATTCACAACACATATAAAGCATTTAAAGACACATAAAACAAAATTTTGGCAAATCCGACGTATTTTAGAATAAAAACCGCAAAAGGTCTAATTAAAAATAATAAAAAACCTAAAATAGCCGTTTCGAACTAAAAAAGGCATTAAAGCCCTATAAAAAACAGTTTACTGTGTCAAACCTAGTACATCTTGCATAGTATAAAGTCCAATTGGTTGATTTTTCAACCATGCTGCAGCCCTTACAGCACCTTGTGCAAAGGTAATGCGCGAACTTGCTTTATGAGTTAATTCCAGCCTTTCGCCCATAGTTGCGAAATAAGCCGTATGTTCACCAACTATGTCACCAGCTCGGACCACTGAATACCCTATTTCATTTTGGTTTTTTTCGACTTCATCATGACTTCTGTCATATTTTGCGACTTCATTATGATCCCAGCCTTTTGCATCTGCTATAGACTCACCTATCGCTAACGCAGTACCTGATGGCGCATCAATTTTATGTCTGTGGTGCGCTTCAAATATTTCAATATCAACATCTTCACCTAAAGTAGTCGCGGCTGTTTTTACTAAGTTAAGTAAAACATTAATGCCAACACTATAATTACGTGAAAAAACAATTGGAATTTCTTTACTTGCTTGTTCAAGTTCAATCATTTCATCAGGTGTTAAACCTGTCGTACCAATAACCATAGCCGTTTTGTTTTTTATTGCATCCGCTAAATGCTTTTTTAAGCCTTGTGGTAGTGTAAAGTCTATTAGCACATCAAGGTTGTCATCTGCTGTATTTTCATCCTGCAGTATTATATTACCCTTAGCACCCGATACAGTTGCAGTTAAGTCTGTGCCGATATGATCAGAACCCGCACGACAAAAAGCTGTTAGTTCACTATTTTGATCTTTTGAAACAACTTCTAATAAAGCACGACCCATGCGACCATTTGCGCCAAATATTCCGATTTGATTCATTTATTATTTCCATTGTATTTTGATGGGCGATATTTTACCCGTTTATAAATTTCTCGGCTAGAGTCTATTAATAATAGAGATTAACAAATCTGATCTCTACCTATCTCTAAAACAAATATTTCAAGCTAGTCTAGCAAGATTTGATTGACAAAACATCTAGACGTCTATACATTCAAGCATCCAATTTTACATTATGTGCTTCCTTTTCTTTGTTTCGCTTGAAATATCAAACAAATTCAGTAAAGAATAGGAAAACAATAATAATTGATAGGCTGTTTATGCAACTTGATTACAACAAAACGCAAGCTAAGTTATCTTTGCTTCCTTTATTAATATTTGTCAGTCTATTTTTAGGCACTGGGCTTTATTTGCAAGCTAATGGCGTTAATTATGCTTTTTATCAACTGCCTGCGCCTGTTGCTATTTTGCCCGCTATTTTTTTAGCATTTTTTCTAAACAAAAAAACAATCAATTCATCTGTTGAAACTTTTGTTCAAGGCGCTGGGCACAGTAATATTATTACCATGTGTTTAATTTATTTATTAGCGGGTGCATTTTCTACCGTAGCAGGCGCAACTGGAGGTGTTGATGCAATCGTAAATGCAGGACTTGATGTAATACCTGCTGGACTGTTATTACCTGGTTTATTTTTAATATCAGGTATTATCGCAACTGCTATGGGTACTTCTATGGGTACGATTGGTGCAATTGGGCCGATTGCTTATGCGGTATCTGTTAAAACAGGTATCGACCCTTCCTTAGTCGCAGGCACAGTGATATCTGGGGCTATCTTTGGTGATAACCTTTCAATAATCTCAGATACAACTATTGCAGCAACACGTACACAAGGGTGTGAAATGAAAGATAAATTTAAAGAGAATTTATCTATTTCCGTTCCTGCTGCTATTTTAACGATTACTTTGTTATTTATTCTAAGCCCACAATCTCAAGCCATTGAGATTCAGGATTATGATTTACTTTTAGTCTTACCTTATGCATTTATTCTAATATTAGCTGTAATGGGGTTTAATGTCTTTGCAGTATTGATTAGTGGTATTTTATTTGCTGCACTGATTGGTTTTACAGGAGATTATGAGGCCGGCACTTTTGTAAAAGACATTTATAAAGGCTTTACGAACATGCATGAAATATTTCTATTATCTATGTTGATAGGTGGATTATCAGAGTTTATTCGCATTAATGGTGGTTTAGATTATATTGCTAAAAAGATTCAAGGTGTGACTAAGGTAATAGCTAAATATAACCGACAAGTTGCTGACCAATTTGGTATTGCAGCTTTAGTTTTTGCTTCTAATTTATGTATAGCAAATAACACTGTTGCCATTATTGTTTCTGGTCCTATCGCTAAAAAACTAGCGCAAGACGCTGACGTAAGTGCGAAACGCTCTGCAAGTTTACTTGATATTTTTGCTTGTGTAGTTCAAGGAATATTACCTTATGGTGCTCAAGCATTGTTATTAGGTGCTACATTTGGATTATCGCCATGGGAGGTTTCAACTTCCGCATATTACTGCTTTATATTAGCGGTCACTGCCATTGTAGTTATTTGTTTTAGAAGTAATAAAAAAGCTTAAAACACAGTTTAGAATAAGCAGTCATGCCCAAACTTAAAAAGAGCATAATACCTGCTCTTTTTAAGTTTCTTAATATTTAAAATAATGAATTTAGCTATGCGGCTTAAACAGCCAGATCCGCATTATTGATATCAACTAATAAAATTCTACGATCTTTTAGCATTTCATTTTCATTATGCAGACGTTGAATAACATTGTGATCTTCTTTTTGTAATTGTGAATCAATATTGTGTAAAACAAAGAAACATCATCAAGTAGTCGCTCTGTATTTCCATCACCTTTAATAACCACTGAAGCTGAGTACTTTAATAATTATATCTCTTCATCATTGCTAATATCCTTATTCGTATAAATAATAACGGGAGGCAAGGTTAAGTTTTTAACTTCACTGACTCACTTAAGCACTTCAAGGCCATTACTTATGCAGGTTGGACTTATCATTTAAGTAGCAGAAACAGAAATCAAGATAATTATATTTGTGGAATAAAATATAAAGGATATGAGGTTTCTACTATGATAAACAGCTTTGATAATCGTTCTTACGTTTTTATATCATAAACAATGGCATCATAATGATTAGATAGATGTCGGTTATAGACTTGGGTGGACCACTGGCTATACAAAAGAAGAAAATAGCGTTCAACTTTTTGGCATAACCCCGCTTATATCTCCAACAATAAATTTTCACTACAAAGGTTTTGGTATAAAAACTGCTATTCAAACTGATGTGTTTATTTTTTCTCTTAATTATATATTTTAAATAAAAAAAGGCGTATATCTGATACGCCTTCATACATTATTCAATAAAAAAATTTATATTTTGCAACCTGGTTTTAAACCTGATTGTGATGCAGCATTTTTGTATTTGATTGCATCTGGCATTTTTGATCTCAATTCACTGATACGACTTGTTGGTGCCGGGTGAGTAGATAAAAACTCTGGTGTTGCACCACTTCCTGCCTTTGCCATATTTTGCCATAGCGTTACAGATTCTTTTGGATTAAATCCCGCTTTTGCCATCAAATCTAAACCTACATTATCAGCTTCAGTTTCATGTGTTCTGCTAAATGGTAAAACAACGCCATATTGTGCACCTACACCTAAAGCTGACATGATTTGAGCTTGATATTTTACATTTTGAGTTTGTAAAACAGCGTTTGTTGCCTGCATTCCGTATTGTAGTAAGTTACCTTGTGATGCACGCTCATTTGAATGCTCAGCAATCACATGCCCTACTTCATGGCCTAATACAGTTGCTAACTGATCTTGGTTTGTCGCTATTTTCAATAACCCTGTATGAACACCTATTTTACCACCAGGTAGTGCAAATGCATTTGCTGAGTCATCTTCAAATACAACGACTTCCCACTGTTGAGCTGCATATTTTTTTGGTAATACAGAAATGACATTATCAGCAACACACTGCACATAACGGTTTACTTTTTTATCTGAATTAATAGGCTTTTACTCTTTCAACTGTTTAAAGCTTTGCACACCCATAGTATTCATTTCGCTATCTGAATATAAAGCAATTTGTGTTCTGCCAGTCGGCGATGTTTTACATCCTGCTAGCGCTGCTAATGTCACCAGCACAATAACTGTTTTTTTCATCAAATAATTCCATCTATAAAAGAATCGGCCGCAAGCGACCGAGTTTAAAAGAGTCCTAACCGATTTCCGGGAGCTTCTTTTTTATCCAATTCAACCAATTGGTTTGCACATATTTTCGAATTATATCTTCCGTTGCATTTCCAATTGTTTCAACGAAATAACTCTGAGTCCAAAGTTTACCTCCCCAGAAATAACGTTTTTGATATCTGGGTATAATTTGAAAAACTCTCTGGCTGAAATACTTTTTATCTCCTGCATGATCTGACTTGGTGACAACTTTGGCTCACTTCTTACCACCATATGAATATGGTCTTCAGGTATTTCCAATTCGACCATATCTATATCGTAGTCATAGCCAATTTTTTTTAATGATAATTTTCATCGCTTCACGGTAAGGCTCAGAAAAAACTTTACGTCGATAATTAGGTATCCACACAAAGTGATACATTAATCTGAAAACATGATGAGAATTTCTTTAAATTTCCATGTAGTGGATACTAAAGACTGAGGCAAGCTCAGTCTACACTATCCAGCACAGGGGCAAGCCCCCGAGATTTTCGCTACGCTCTGTTAAACCAAGTCTGCAACTATTTTAAATCAATTTGAAGATTCGGTATATATTGTATTGAAAAATCACAAATATACCCAAACTGCCCACGATTCAGAAATGGTTAGTCTCTTTAAAAAAGTTGGAACGTAGAGAGTTAGGTTCCTGTGAAAGGCCTAAAAGGTTGGTTTAAAATCGATTTATGCAGCGTTATTAATTTTTGATAAGGGAACGACCATTCACTACAATCAATGCCTTGTCTAAATCGTTTTTAATTCCAACTGAAGCTCGCATTTTGAAGTAGCTTGGGTATAAATACAATTAAAAACCAATTTTATCTACTATCTTTAAAATTCGAAGCGTATGATACGCAATCTCAACTTTCTCCCTCAGTAAGAAGCTCAAATGAATGATGTTTTTAATAAGCGAATATTACTGCCTTTATTCGCAAGCATAGTTGCAATCACGCCATTGGCGATTGATATGTATTTACCTGCAATGCTGATCATGAGCCAAGATTTAAATACACCTATCAGTAATATTCAAATGTCGTTAAGTGTTTATTTAGCCGGTTATGCCTTAGGTATGTTATTTTTTGGCCCACTAGCCGATCAATTTGGTAGGCGAAAACTTGCTGTGATTGGATTAAGCGGATTTTGCATTAGCTCTTTGGTATTAGCCTTAACGCGACAAATAGAAGTGTTTTTTATTTTTAGAGCTATACAGGCATTTACCGGCGCTGCGGCAACTGTTGTTGTACCTGGCGTTATTCGCTACATATATCAAAAAGATACCGCTAAAGGCATGTCTTATGTCTCAATGATCATGATGATTGCCCCATTAATAGCACCCACAATAGGCAGTATTTTAATAGGTTACTGGCATTGGTCGAGTATCTTTATTGTTTTAGCACTTTATAGCCTAATAATCTTATTACTAGCCACAAAATTTTTTATTGAAATTCCGATTTTTAAATCCGATAAAAAAGGTATTCGTCTTTTCCTTGATAGCTACTCAGCTGTATTTAAAAATAAAAAAGCGCGTTTAGATATTACCACTTCAGTATTGGCTTCATTTGCTTTCTTTTGTTTTTTAACGTCAGCACCGTTTATATATTTAGATTATTTTCAAGTATCAGAAAGTCGCTTCGGTTTTTTATTTGCCTTTAATGTTCTTGCACTTATGCTCGGTAACTTCTTAAATACTCGGCTAGTGCCCAAAGTAGGTTCTCGTAAAATGTTACATGCAGGATTATTATTAGCTGTGATATCAGCAAGCCTATTATTTACAACCAGTATTTTAGATTCTGGCCTTTATTATACTATTACAGCACTTGCACCATTAATGATGAGCTTAGGCATTATGGCAAGTAATTCAGATGCACTAGTATTATTAAGGTTCGAAGAGAAATCAGGCACAGCAACGGCCGTGATTGGCACATTGCGATTTGGCATTGGTGCCTTAGCAGGACCTTTACTTGCGCTATTTTGGGTTAAAAACACTTTGCCCTTCACAACTTTAATGTTAACAGCTGTAATATTAATTGTATTATGCCAACTTAAAATAAGGCTCAATGAGCAGCGCGATTTATCAAAAGAATAAATAGCTAAGCATAAAAAAGAGTTTAACCTTATAAAGTTAAACCCTTTTTTAGTTTTTAAACAGCTAAAATATTATTCAGCTGCTTTAGAAACCATAACCATAGCTGGACGTAATAAACGACCACTTAAAGTATAGCCTTTTTGCATTACTGCAATAACTGTATTTGGTGCGACATCAGCACTTGGTTGCATTGACATTGCTTGATGGAATTCAGGGTTAAATGTTTCACCTTGTGGGTCTACTACTTCAACACCAAACTTTTTAACTGCATCAACAAAACTTTTAGAAGTCATATCAATGCCTTCGATTAATGGCTTTAATGCTTCGTTTTCTTTATCTGAAAATTCAATCGCGCGGTCTAAGTTATCAACTACTGGCAATAACTCATTTACGAATTTTTCAAGTGCAAATTTATGTGCTTTTTCAATATCTAATGCTGCACGGCGACGTGCATTATCAACATCTGCAGCTGCACGTATTACGCTATCTTTTTGATTAGCGATAGTTTCAGTTTGATTAGCAATCGTTTGTTTTGCTTCTTCTAACTCAGCATATAAAGCTGCAATCTCTGCTTCAGGGCTTTGCTCTAAAGAAGCTTCTTGCTCAGTAGTTTCAACTTGTTCTAATACTACTTCTTCAGTGTTTTCTACTTCAGGTGAAGTCTGGTTTGACTGCTCAGACATTAATGTTCTCCGATTGTAATTCTATTGTGCATAATTTGCATTTGGCAAAATTTATAATACTAAGATGGGGATTGAAAATATAGTTTCAAGTATAATTTAAAAATTATTTTAAGCGTTAACAGCTATCTCATCAAATATGGCAAATTCATTTATAATTGCTTCAATTTCAGCAGAGCTTTCACACATAATTGTAAAGCGACTTTGATAATATTGCTGTGAAAAATAGGGAATACTGATTAAAAATAACCCATCAAAACCCGAATAAGGCAAGTCATCCCCACAAATAATTGATATACCTTGTTTTAACGCTAATTTATCTTCGACATAATTTAATAATGGAGAGCCAATTAAAGGCTGCTCAGATTGCTTTATATGATTGAATAAATAACTATCCCCTACAACAATGCAATCTTCATCCGCTAATTTCTCGGCTAATGCACGGGTCCACTGAGCCAAAGAACCATGACAAAACATAGGCGCTGTATTTGCCATTGCTTGCATTCTTTTTAATCCTTCGGCGAGTGTTTGTTGCCCAAATACCATGTTTAACCATGAATTAAATTGAATTCTAATCTCTTCATTGGCTTCAAGTGGTTTTGTTATTTTTATATTTTGGCTTTGACCTTGTCTATCTATTAATAAAATCAGCCAGTGGGTTTTATCAAAGTCTAATACTTCAACACGAAATACTGTTTGTGAAATTTTTTGCGGTAAACCTGCAAAAACACACACTTGATATTTTTGGCTGATCAAATGAGAAAACTCGATTAAAGTTTCTTGATTTGGCTGCCAAAAAGTCGCAATTTCAGATAACGAAAAAAATTCATCAAACCAATATTGATACCCTTTTTTAGTTGGTATACGACCAGCTGAGGTATGAGGTGAATAAATATAACCAAGCTTCTCCAAGCGCACCATAGCGTTTCTGACTGTAGCAGAACACATTGACATGCCTTTTTGCTTGACTATTCTTGATGAGGCAATCGCTGTTCCTTCACCATCACAGTAAAGACTCATTATTGCTGTAAATATTTGTTGATCGCGGGCGCTTAACTTCATACTCAAAGATATGGGGCAAGAACATTTGATTTCAAGAGGTGTTTTTAACTTAACGTTTCTATATACTTAAAACTCAGTTATATACCCAATAATTTGTAGATGAATTATGAAACAAAAATTTAAAAAAATAGGCTTAATTGGTAAACCTAACCATGATGGCGCTAATTCTACTTTACAAAGCCTACATTCTTTCCTTTTAGCCTTAGGCTGTGAAGTACTGATAGAAAAAAGAGCAGGTCAACAAATGCCAATCGAAGATAAAAAATTGGTTGATGTTGTAGAGATTGGTAAATTATGTGATCTGGCGATAGTCGTGGGTGGTGATGGTAATATGCTGGGTGCAGCAAGAGTACTTTCTCGCTTTGATATTGCCGTGATTGGTGTAAATAGAGGTAACTTAGGATTTTTAACCGACTTAAACCCCGAATCTTTTCAAGGTGCATTAGAGCAAGTTATCAGCGGCGAATATCGTGAAGAAAATCGTTTTTTATTAGAAGTCGAAGTTTACCGACATGAAAAATTAAAAAGCTCAAATTCAGCAGTGAATGAAGCCGTGTTACATGCTGATAAAGTTGCACATATGATAGAGTTTGAAGCCTTTATTAATAACGACTTTGTATTTTCACAACGCTCTGATGGCCTAATTATATCGACTCCTACAGGCTCTACAGCCTATTCTCTTTCTGGAGGAGGCCCAATTTTAACGCCTGACATAAATGCGATGGCTTTAGTGCCCATGTTCCCACATACACTATCAAGCAGGCCTTTGGTAGTAGATGCACAAAGTGAAATACGTTTAAAATTAAGTTTAAACAATGATGATAATTTACAAGTCAGTTGTGACAGTCATATCGTACTTGCTGTTATGCCAGGTGATGAGATTGTCATCAAAAAAGGAGACTCTCCACTGAGATTAGTACACCCAAAAGATTACTCTTATTATAATGTACTAAGAAAAAAACTAAATTGGGGTAACCCTTTATACTAACGTATTTAATTTATAGGGAAGGATATTTCCCTCTTATTACTTTTATTCGGAATTTTTATGACTTATATCGTCTTTTTCACCATTGTTTTACTTATCGTACTGCTTGGTGTTTTTCTATCAATTGAAAGCTCTAAAAAGAAAGCTGAACAATTAAAAAAACAAGTTTTTACTGACAGACAAAATCAAGCTAATGCCCATTTTAAAGAACAAATTGCACAATATGTTGAAGCTAAAATTTTAAGACCTAAACATAGCCAAAACTTAAACGCTGTAGCGACTAACTTTTTTGTTGTACAAGCGCATAATGAAGACAATTTAACTATATTAGAAGCCACTTTAGAGAATCTAACGTCTAGCTTAAACACTGAACTTGCAAAAACAAATATAACTGGCAATAAGGAGATAATTGCTAATAACATTCTGACTTTTATCAATGAACTACCAAGAAGCGCAAGAGATTATAATAAGACTTTTTATGCTCAAATTTTGCCGGCTTTAATTGTTTCGCTGCAAACTCCTGATTTATCATTTGAAGAAACAACTGAAGATGATGAACAACTAGCAGAAACAGCAGAAACAGCAGAAACAGCAGAAACAGCAGATAAAGAATAAATTTTTGCTTATAGTTCTAAAGTAAGAAAACAAAAAAGGTTTGATATATTTATCAAACCTTTTTTATTGGATAACAACTTTATTAGATTTTAGACTTCTAAGTAGTCCATGATACCTTCAGCTGCATTTCGACCTTCAAATATCGCTGTTACTACTAAGTCAGAACCACGAACAGCATCACCACCAGCAAAGATTTTAGGGTTGGTAGTTTGATGCGTGAATACAGCATCTTCTGGTGCTTTTATTCTGCCCCATTGATCTAATTCTACGCCTAATGGTTCTAGCCAAGGCATTGCATGTGGTTGAAAACCAAAGGCCATGATCACAGCATCAGCTTCAAGTGTGTGTTCAGAACCTGGTACTACTTCAGCACGACGGCGATCTTTTTCATCGGGTTCACCAAGTTGTGTTTTAACCATTTTAATGCCAGATACTTTTCCTTCAGCGTTGAGTTCAATCCCTAAAGGTTGAAGATTAAACATAAAGTTTACACCTTCTTCTTGAGCATTTTTTACTTCACGCTTGGAACCTGGCATATTCTCCTGATCACGACGATAAGCACAAATCACTTCAGTTGCCTCTTGACGAATCGATGTTCTAACACAATCCATCGCGGTATCACCACCACCTAAAACAACGACCTTTTTACCCGCCATATCGACATATTCGTCGGCTGTTTTTTCGTATCCCATTACACGATTAGTATTTGAGATTAAAAATGGCAAGGCATCATATACGCCTGGGGCATCCTCATTTTCTAGACCCGCACGCATATTTTTATAGGTACCAACACCTAAGAAAACAGCATCATAATCTTGTTCTAATTGACTCATGCTAATGTCTTGGCCAATTTCTACGTCTAAACGAAACTCAACACCCATTTCTTCAAATATTTCTCGACGCTTTTGCATCACACTTTTTTCAAGCTTAAATGATGGAATACCGAACGTTAATAACCCACCAATTTCAGGGTGGCGATCATAAACAACAGGTTTTACACCATTGCGAATTAAAATATCCGCACATGCTAAACCTGCAGGACCAGCGCCAATAACAGCGACTTTTTTATCACAAAAGACTACATGTGACATATCAGGCTTCCAACCCATTTCCAGTGCCGTATCAGTAATATATTTTTCGATATTACCTATGGTGACGGCACCAAAATCTTCATCTATAGTACATGAACCTTCACATAGTCTGTCTTGTGGACATACGCGACCACATACTTCAGGCAGACTATTAGTACGGTGAGATAAATCAGCAGCCTCTAAAACACGACCACTTTTAATAAGTTTTAACCATTGTGGAATATAGTTATGAACCGGACATTTCCATTCGCAGTAAGGATTTCCGCAATCTAAACAACGATCGGCTTGTGAATCCACTTGTTTTTTCGAAAATGGTTCATAAATTTCTACAAATTTCTTTTTACGTGTTGATATTGGCTTTTTACGCGGATCAACTCTTTGCACATCTATAAATTGGTAAACATTATTTGGCATCAAAATTCTCCTATTGCGCCTGAACTCTTAATTCGGCACTACTTCTTGCACGATGACCTAATAAGCTACTTATATCACTAGATTTAGGTTTAATTAAACGGAATTTTGATACGTAATTCTCAAAATCTTCTAAAATCATTTCTGCTCTACATGAACCTGTTTCATCTAAATGCTCAGCAATCAGACCACGTAAATGTTCATGATGGATCGTTAGGGTTTCCATCTCAACTATCTCTACGAGTTCAGAGTTCATGCGTTTTTCAAAATCTTTTGCTTCATCTAACACGTATGCAAAACCACCCGTCATACCGGCACCAAAGTTAATGCCTGTCACACCGAGTACACACACAATTCCGCCAGTCATATATTCACAACCGTTATCACCTAAACCTTCAACTACAGCAATAACACCTGAATTACGTACGCCAAAACGCTCTCCTGCACGGCCTGCCGCTAATAATTTACCGCCAGTTGCACCATATAAGCAGGTATTACCAAGAATAGTTGCTTCGTGTGAATTAAATGCTGAACCAACAGGAGGCCGTACAACTAATTTACCGCCAGTCATACCTTTTCCTACATAATCGTTGGCATCACCTACCAAGGTCATATCTAAACCGCCAGTATTCCATACACCAAACGATTGCCCTGCAGTACCGGTCAATTCAATATGTATTGGTGCTGATGCCAGACCTTGATTACCGTGTTTTTCAGCAATATAACCAGATAACATAGCGCCAACTGATCGATCAGTATTACAAATAGCAGATCTGAGCTTTAAGCCAGACTTATTATCAATTGCATCAGTGGCTTGTGCTAATAATGTTTCATTTAACTGGCCACTATAATGAGAGATATTTTCAGCCGAGTTATATAAAGTTTCACCAGATTTATTATTTGGCTTAGCAAGTAAACCTGACAAATCAACTTTACTTTGTTTAGATGTTTTACCTTCTAATACTTCAAGTAAATCCGTTCTACCAATTAAATTAACTAAACGTGTTATACCTAAACTTGCCATGATTTCACGGGCTTCTTGTGCGATAAATTTAAAGTAGTTCATCGCCATTTCAGGTAAACCGTGATAATGATCTTGGCGTAACTTTTCATCTTGTGTGGCAACACCGGTTGCACAGTTATTTAGATGACAAATTCTTAAGAATTTACAACCAAGAGCGACCATAGGACCAGTACCAAAACCAAAGCTTTCAGCACCTAAGATAGCCGCTTTAATAATATCTAAACCAGTTTTTAAACCACCATCAGTTTGTAAACGTATTTTATGTCTTAAACCATTTTCAACTAACGCTTGCTGTGTTTCAGCAAGGCCAAGCTCCCAAGGGCTACCTGCATATTTAACCGAGGTTAACGGACTTGCCCCTGTACCACCGTCATAACCAGAAATTGTGATCAAATCGGCGTAAGCTTTTGCAACACCTGTTGCGATTGTGCCGACACCTGGCTCAGATACTAATTTAACCGAAATCAAAGCTTGTGGATTAACTTGTTTTAAATCAAAAATAAGTTGCGCTAAATCTTCAATTGAATATATATCGTGATGCGGTGGAGGTGAAATTAATGTCACTCCCGGCACAGAAAACCTTAATTTTGCGATATAAGGCGTTACTTTATCACCAGGTAATTGCCCGCCTTCTCCTGGTTTTGCACCTTGTGCAACTTTTATTTGTATAATATCGGCATTACGTAAATAGTGTGCTGTTACACCAAAACGCCCTGATGCAACTTGTTTGATACGAGAATTTTTTACCGTACCATAGCGCTTAATATCTTCACCGCCTTCACCTGAATTTGAACGACCACCTAAGGTATTCATTGCAATAGCAAGTGCCTCATGCGCTTCAGGAGATAATGCACCTATGCTCATCGCAGCAGAATCAAAGCGTTTATATAATTCGGTTGCAGGTTCAACCTCATCAATAGCAATACTGTGTTCAGATGTATTAAGTGTTAATAAATCTCTAAAAGTTGTTGCTGGACGGTTATTAACTAAGTCCGCATATTTTAAATAATCAGCATAATCACCTGATCTCACTGCAGTTTGTAATGTACCAACAACATCAGGGTTATACGCATGATATTCACCATCATGAACATATTTTAACAAGCCACCATGATCTAAAGGTTTACGTTTGATCCATGCCTTACGAGATAAATTAGTTAAATCTTGTTGAAAATCACTAAAATCAGCGCCTTGAATACGGTTGCTTACGCCTTTAAAACATAAATCAACAATTTCATCTGCTAGACCGACTGTTTCAAATAACATAGAGCAGCGATAACTTGCAATGGTACTAATACCCATTTTTGACATTATTTTATAGAGCCCTTTATTTATTGCATTTCTATAAGATACAAATACTTGAGCATCATCTTTATTAATAATATTATCACGCACCATTTTTGCAAGAGATGCAAAAGCTAAGTATGGATAAATGGCTGTTGCACCAAACCCTAATAAAACAGCAAACTGATGTGGGTCACGACATGAACCCGTTTCAATAACAATATTAGTATCACAACGTAAACTATTATCTACTAATCGTCTTTGCACGGCGCCAACAGCCATAGCTGCAGGAATAGGCAAAGTCTCTTTGGTAATATTCCTATCAGATAAGATAATTAAAACTGTACCATCTTTTGCCAATTGCTGAGCTTCATCACAAATACGCTTTACCGCAGATTTTAAACCTTCACTTGGCAAGTAATTAAGATTAATCGTTGCATTTGAATAATGCGCCTGATCTTCAGTTACTAATTGCTCAATGTCAGAACACATCAATACAGGGCTATCAAACTGTAATCGCTGGGCATGGCCAGTTGTTTCATTAAATACATTTTGTTCACGACCTATGCAAGTCGCAAGAGACATAACATGGTTTTCACGTAAAGGATCAATCGGTGGATTAGTTACCTGTGCAAATTTTTGACGGAAGTAATCAAATAAAGAACGATCTTTGCTTGAGAGCACAGCAAATGGCGTATCGTCACCCATAGAGCCAGTCGCTTCTTGTCCGTTTTCACCCATAATACGTAAAGCTTGATCTAATTCTTCATTAGAGTAACCAAACATTTTTTGATATAGATGTAATTGTTCATCATCCCATTTGCGCGCGCTATCAAGTGCATTATCCATTTTCTCAAATGGCACTAAACGTTTTACATTTTTTTCTAACCAGTCTTTATATGGATGACGAGATTTAAGATCTTGATCAATTTCATCTGATTGCCAAACTTTACCATGTAAAGTATCAATAACCAGTAATTCACCAGGTCCTACTCTGCCCTTTTCAACAACTTCATCAGGAGAATAATCCCAAATACCAACTTCTGAGGCTAATGTCATAAAACCATCTTGCGTAATAACATATCTTGCTGGACGAAGACCGTTTCTATCTAAGTTACACGCTGCAAAACGGCCATCTGACATCACAATACCCGCAGGACCATCCCAAGGTTCCATATGCATAGAGTTAAAGTCATAGAATGCACGTAGATCATCATCCATAGCACGGTTTTTTTGCCATGCAGGTGGTACTAACATGCGCATAGCACGGAAAATATCCATGCCACCAGCTAAAAATACTTCTAACATATTATCTAGTGATGAAGAGTCGGAGCCTGATTCATTAACAAAAGGCGCTGCTGAATTTAAATCTGGCAATAAAGGAGATGAAAATTTATATTCTCTTGCTCTTGCCCACTGACGGTTTCCTTCAATGGTATTAATTTCACCGTTATGTGCTAAATATCTGAAAGGTTGCGCCAACGGCCAACGCGGTTGAGTATTGGTTGAAAACCTTTGGTGGAAAACACAAATCGCAGATTGCATTCTCATATCAGCTAAATCCAAATAAAAATTTGGTAAGTCAGCTGGCATAACTAAGCCTTTATAGATAGTTACTAAACCAGATAAACTCGCAAAATAAAAATCTTTATCAAAATCTATTCGTTTTTCTATTCTTCTACGCGCGATATATAAGCGGCGCTCTAAATCTTTTGGACGCCAACCTTCAGGGGCACAAATAAATACTTGCTCAAATCTAGGTAATTGCTCTATTGCTATAGGGCCTAAACTCGCAGTATCTGTGGGAACTTCTCGCCAACCAACAATTGATAAAGTTTCTTTTTCTAGTTCTTCATCAATAATAGCGCGAGTGCGAGTTGCAATTTCTGAATCAAGATTTAAAAAAACCATGCCTATAGCGTAATTTTTACCTAAATGCCAATCATTTTCTTGTGCGATTGCACGAAAAAAACTATCAGGTTTTTGTAATAATAAACCACAACCATCGCCCGTTTTACCATCTGCGGCAATACCGCCACGATGTTGCATTCTATCTAAACCAGTGATGGCTGTACGTACTAATTTATGACTTGGTTGCCCATCTATATGAGCAATTAATCCAAATCCACAGTTATCTTTTTCGTATCTTGAGTCATATAACATGTATGTCCCCCTCCCCTTGCTATTACTAGAGTTTGAAAATGCGACGTGCTCACTTTTAAATAAAAGGAACTCTAGCAGACAGTAAAATTAACCATAAAATCATACATAGTCAAACATTTTGTGCATATATATTCATGACCATGAATATTTTTCACAACGGCCAATCGAACAATAAATTTAACAAACTCATTAAATACAGTGAAAATACCACCATAATTTTTATGACACTGGTGTCATATTGTTACTTTTGCAAATGAGATTAATTTGCAATATACGTTTACGTAAACGTAAGTTGGGTAGATTATGAATAGTTATGCATGGTAATACCAATTACCCTAATGGGATTATTTAAGCTATAAACAACATTAAAATCATTTTGAAATGCACAGAATAATCATTAATACTAAAACGCATAATTGGAATGAGATTGATTAAAGATTGCTTTATAGGTGCTAGTTTTTGTGTGGAGTTTGAAGAAATAAAATAGAGGCATAAAAAAAGCGAGCCAAGCTCGCTTTTCCATATGAATAAAGTTAATTATTCTGCAGAATCATCTTCTGTTTTATATTTCGCAGCAGTTTCTGTAATTAAAGGCTGTAATTCACCTTTTTGGAACATTTCAATTATAATGTCACACCCACCAACTAATTCACCATCAACCCATAACTGCGGGAATGTAGGCCAATCTGCATATGCTGGTAATTCAGCACGAATATCAGGATTTAGCAAGATATCAACATAAGCAAACTGTGCGCCACAAGACATTAAAGCTTGTGATGCTTGAGATGAAAAGCCACAGTTTGGTAATTTTGGTGAGCCTTTCATGTAAAGAATAATTGGATTTTCAGAAATCTGTTGTTTAATTTTATCTATGGTTTCCATCTACAACCTCAAAACGCTTAAAATTGACTACAATAAAATGTATTTAAAATAGTACTTTATTTGCACTATTAATAAAAAAGTAACTTAATCATGAGTATATTAACATTGCTGTTTATTAAAACTTGAGTAAAATACTCAGGTATTGTAACACAAAGCAATTGTACTTAACAAAATACCATGGAGAATAAAATGGCATTTGAACTACCGTCACTACCATATGCAATCGATGCACTTGCACCGCATATTTCACAAGAAACTTTAGAATTCCATCACGGAAAACACCATAATACTTATGTTGTTAAGCTTAACGGATTAATCGAAGGTACAGATTTCGCTAATAAATCATTAGAAGAAATCGTGTGTTCTTCAGAAGGCGGCGTATTTAACAACGCAGCACAAATCTGGAACCATACCTTCTACTGGAACTCACTTGCTCCAAATGCAGGTGGCGCACCAACTGGTGCAATCGCTGATGCAATTAATGCTAAATGGGGTTCTTTTGAAGAATTCAAAGCTGCATTAAATGATAAAGCTGTAAATAACTTTGGTTCAAGCTGGACTTGGTTAGTTAAACTTGCTGACGGTTCTCTTGATATCGTAAATACTTCAAATGCTGCAACACCATTAACTGAAGATGGCGTAACACCTATCCTTACTGTAGATTTATGGGAACATGCTTATTACATCGATTACCGTAATGTGCGCCCTAACTACTTAAATGGCTTTTGGGCATTAGTTAATTGGGAATTCGCAAATAAAAACTTTGCTTAATTTCAATTTTTATAGATTTAAAGGCACTCTTTGAGTGTCTTTTTTTATGCTTGCTAAGAAATCATTCAATTAATGAAGTTTCACCCTTTATTGCAAAAACATCAATAATTACAATTCTATAGTAAAATTTTTCTTTAAAAATCTTCACTTTATTTCATAACACCGACTACGCTTAAAGTAGAGCTATTCATTTTAAAAGTGTTTTTGTAATAATGATTGGAGGTCCATATGACAATATTTGATCACTACCAGGCCAGATATGAAGCGGCCAAAGAAGAAGAATATAGTATCTCTGAGTTTTTAGAGATTTGCCGAAATGATAAATCCGCATATGCCAGTGCCTCAGAAAGATTATTAATGGCCATAGGCAACCCTGAAATGGTTGATACATCTCAGGATCCAACTTTAAGTAGGATTTTTTCAAATCGTGTTGTTGCGCGTTATCCAGCTTTTAGCGAATTTTATGGTATGGAAGATGCTATTGAGCAAATAGTCTCTTACTTAAAGCATGCAGCGCAAGGTTTAGAAGAGTGTAAACAAGTACTGTATTTATTAGGACCCGTTGGTGGCGGTAAGTCTTCATTAGCTGAAAAGTTAAAATTTTTAATGCAAAAAATGCCAATTTATTGCATTAAGGGATCACCTGTAAATGATCATCCTTTATCTTTATTTGATGCCCTAGAAGATGGTGAGTTATTAGAAAAAGAATACGGCATAAATCAAAGATATTTAAAAACAATTATCTCACCATGGGCAGCAAAACGACTTCACGAATATAATGGTGATATTAGCCAATTTAAAGTAGTTAAGCGCTACCCTTCTATTTTAGATCAAACTGCAATCGCAAAAACAGAGCCTGGTGATGAGAACAATCAAGATATAAGTGCCTTAGTTGGTAAAGTTGATATTAGACAACTAGAGCATTTTGCTCAAAATGATCCAGATGCCTATGCCTATTCAGGTGCTTTATGTAGGGCAAACCAAGGTTTAATGGAGTTTGTTGAAATGTTTAAAGCACCTATCAAAGTGCTGCACCCATTATTAACAGCAACACAAGAAGGTAACTATAATGGCACAGAAGGTTTATCTGCTCTGCCATTTACCGGTATTATTTTAGCGCATTCCAATGAATCTGAATGGCAAACCTTCAGAAATAATAAAAACAATGAAGCTTTTTTAGATCGTGTTTATATTGTTAAAGTACCTTATTGTTTACGTGTTACCGAAGAAGTCAGAATATATGACAAATTGATAGAAAGTAGTGAATTAAAAACCTCTCAATGTGCACCTGGCACTTTAGAAACTTTAGCGCAATTTAGTGTCCTTTCTCGGTTAAAAGAACCAGAAAACTCAAGCATTTACTCTAAAATGCGCGTTTATGATGGTGAAACTCTAAAAGATACCGATCCAAAAGCTAAGTCTTATCAGGAGTATAAAGATTACGCAGGTGTTGATGAAGGCATGAATGGCTTATCTACACGTTTTGCTTTTAAAATATTATCTCGCGTTTTCAATTTCGACCATACAGAAGTGGCAGCAAATCCAGTGCATTTATTCTATGTACTAGAGCAACAAATCGAAAGAGAACAATTTTCACAGGATATCCAAGAGCATTATCTAGAGTTTCTAAAAGGCTTCTTAATTCCAAAGTATGTTGAGTTTATCGGTAAAGAGATTCAAACAGCCTATTTAGAATCTTATTCTGAATACGGACAAAATATTTTTGACCGCTACGTCACCTATGCCGATTTTTGGATTCAAGATCAAGAATACCGTGATCCTGATACAGGTCAGCTTTTTGATAGAGCGGCTTTAAATGCAGAGCTTGAAAAGATTGAAAAACCTGCTGGTATTTCAAATCCTAAAGATTTTAGAAATGAAATTGTTAACTTTGTACTACGTGCAAAAGCACACAATAATGGCAAAAATCCAACTTGGACTAGTTACGAGAAACTGAGAACCGTTATTGAGAAGAAAATGTTCTCAAATACAGAAGATTTATTACCTGTTATTTCATTTAATGCCAAAACATCAGGTGACGATCAGAAAAAACATGAAGATTTTGTCAATCGTATGGTTGAGAAAGGCTATACCAAAAAGCAAGTACGACTATTATCTGAATGGTATTTACGCGTGCGTAAATCGCAGTAACATTAGATTAAAAGAGGGAAATATATGGCCCACTTTATAGACCGCCGATTAAATGGCAAAAATAAAAGCACGGTGAATAGACAAAGGTTTATTCGCCGCTATAAACAACAAATTAAAAAAGCAGTATCAGATGCGATTAATAAACGTAGTGTTACAGATATAGATCAAGGTGAAAGTGTTTCTATTCCAAGTAAAGATATTGGAGAACCCACCTTTCATCAAGGTAAAGGAGGTGCCAGAAATACAGTTCATCCTGGCAATGATCAGTTTACAAAAGGAGACAAAATAAAACGTCCACAAGGTGGGCAAGGTGGTGGCGCAGGAGAAGGTGAAGCCAGTGATAAGGGTGAAGGAGAAGATCAGTTTGTATTTTCAATTTCAAAAGATGAATATTTAGATTTATTATTTGAGGATTTAGAACTCCCTAATTTACAAAAGACACAATTAGACAAATTAATGGAGATGGAAACTCACAGAGCAGGTTTTTGTTCTGATGGCGTCCCTACTAATATTGATATTGTCAGGTCACTGCAAGGTTCTTTAGCGCGCAGAATTGCAATGTCTGCCGCTAAAAAAAGACAATTGAGAGAAGCAAAAGCTGCTTTAATTGAACTTGAAAAAAGCAAAACAGCTGATGACTCTGAAATAAAACTGTTAATTAAAGAAATTGAAGAGTTAAAAGCTAAAATTTCTAAAGTCCCTTTTATTGATTCATTTGATTTAAGATTCAGAAATTATGAACAAAGGCCAAAACCAACCAGTAAAGCTGTGATGTTTTGTTTGATGGATGTATCTGGCTCTATGGATCAAGCAACCAAAGAAATGGCGAAAAGGTTTTATATTCTACTTTATATGTTTTTAACACGCACTTATAAAGATATTGAAGTTGTTTATATTCGCCATCATACCCAAGCAAAAGAGGTAGATGAACAAGAGTTTTTCTATTCCCAAGAAACAGGCGGAACCATAGTTTCAAGTGCTTTAAAATTGATGGATGAAATTGTTGAAAAAAGGTATGACCCAACTCAATGGAACATTTATGCGGCTCAGGCATCAGATGGCGATAATTGGGCTGATGACTCACCTAACTGTACTGAATTGCTATTAAATAATATTTTACCAAAAATCAGATATTATTCTTATATAGAGATCACCAATAGAGCACACCAAAGCTTATGGCGAGAATACGAAAAAATAACTCAGGCATATGATAATTTTGCAATTCAACATATACGTTCAGTTGAAGATATTTATCCTATTTTTAGAGAGCTATTTAAGAAAAATAGCCAAAAAGCTTAAGTTATAAATCGTTTAAGGAGGACTATATGCTAACAAAAAGTAAAAATATAAGACCTTTATTTGAATACGTTCGATTTAATCATCCATTAAATTTAACTAGCTTGTTTTAAAGGAGATCAATATGACTCAAGATATAAACATTGATCAGCCGGTTAAAAAGCCAAAACAGAAAAATCAAAAGCACTGTGATAAATCAGCTGTATTAAATGATGGTCCTGATTGGACCTTTGATCTACTTGAGCAATATCAAACAGAAATTGCACGAGTAGCTGCGCATTACAGGCTAGATACTTACCCTAACCAAATTGAAGTGATAGCCGCAGAGCAAATGATGGATGCTTATTCAAGCATAGGTATGCCCATTGGTTATAGCCACTGGTCTTATGGCAAAAAGTTTATTCAAACAGAGCAAAGTTACAAGCGTGGCCAAATGGGCTTGGCATACGAAATAGTGATTAATTCTGAGCCTTGTATTTCATATTTAATGGAAGAAAATACGTTACCTATGCAAGCGCTTGTCATTGCCCATGCGTGTTATGGTCATAATTCATTTTTTAAAAATAATTATTTATTTAAAACCTGGACCGATGCAAGTTCTATCATTGATTACTTAGTATTTGCCAAAAACTATATTGCAGATTGTGAGCTAAAGCATGGTTTAGTTCAAGTTGAGTCATTACTTGATTCTTGCCACGCTTTAATGAATTATGGTGTTGATCGCTATAAACGCCCGCAATCAATTTCATTATTTGAAGAACAGAAAAGACAAGAAGAACGTGAAACTTATTTACAGTCTCAAGTAAATGAGCTGTGGAAAACAATTCCGCAGCAACAGCTTGAAGAAAAACAAGATATTGCGCATTTCCCCTCTGAGCCACAAGAGAATATTCTTTATTTTATTGAAAAACATGCGCCTTTATTACAACCTTGGCAAAGAGAAATTATTCGAATTGTTAGAAAAATATCACAATATTTTTATCCTCAGAAACAAACTCAAGTTATGAATGAGGGGTGGGCAACTTTTTGGCATTACACTATAACTAATCATCTGTATGATGAAGGTAAAGTCACTGATGCATTTATGTTAGAGATTTTACAAAGTCATACAAATGTTGTTTATCAACCTCCCTACAACAGTCAGTATTATTCTGGGATCAATCCTTACGCACTTGGATTTAATATGATGGTTGATATTAGACGCATATGTGAAAACCCGACTGAAGAAGATAAAGCGTGGTTTCCTGAGATTGCAGGGAGTGATTGGTTAGAGACGCTTCATTTTGCGATGAAGAACTTTAAGGACGAAAGTTTTATTAGCCAATACCTTTCACCCAAACTCATAAGAGATTTTAAATTATTTTCAATTTTAGATGATGAAAAACAAAATCATTTAAATGTTAGCGCAATCCATAATCAACAAGGCTATCTTGATATTCGCCAAGCATTATCAGAACAATATAATCTGAGTAATTTAGAACCAAACATTCAAGTTTTTGATGTTAATCTAAAAGGAGACCGATCATTAACATTACGTTATATCCCTCATAATGATATCCCGTTAGGGGATTCTAAAGATGAAGTTATTAAGCATTTGCATCAACTGTGGGGGTTTAAAGTTAAACTTGAAACAGCTTCAGCCACAGGCTCTGTCACGAGTATTGCTCAGTGCCCTACACCTGAAGAAGAAAAAACCGCTATTTAGAAATAAAAAGCCCCAAGTTGAAATTTAAACTTGGGGTTTTTATTATGTTTCTTTGTTATCAGTCTGTTTTTTATATACGGTTACTCGATTTCGACCATTTTCTTTTGATTGATATAGCGCATTATCAGCAGCAACTATCCAATCTTCATGTTTAGTAAAGTGACTTTCAAGCTTAGCAATACCTAAGCTTATCTTTATTTTGATTTCACATCCTTCATAAATAATTGTCGAACTTTCAATTGTCTTTCTTAAGCGCTCAGCAAAAATCATCGCTCCTTCAATATCGGTATCAACTAAAGTGACAGCAAATTCTTCACCACCATATCGACCTGCGACATCAGATTCACGTAGCGTTTTTTTCAAAACATCTGCAATATGACGAATTGCAGCATCGCCGCCTGCATGACCAAAATTATCGTTAACATGTTTGAAGTGATCAATATCAAACATTAATAAACAGCTTTCATTATTATTGCGATTAATTCGTTTGAATTCTTTATGAAGAGATTCTTCCCAAAAACCTCGATTATATAAACCCGTAAGCCTATCTATTCTGCTTAACTCAGCTAACTTTTGGTTCGCAAGCTCTAATTCTATTTTATTAACCGCTTCATCAGTCACATCATATAAAATAATACATAAATGCCCTACTTCTCCTAAGGTATTTGTCAAAGGAATAAAAGTCGCATTTTGGTACATATCATCAGCTTTACCTGTGATCGGACGGTAGTTTTTAAATTTAAAAATATAAGGCTGTTGTTCCCATATGGTAAAAGAGCGATTTTTTAAAACAAATACAGCTTCCGATTTACTGCGGAACCATTTCTCATCAATACTGGGAAACAAATCAAATACATCTTTATCTTTTACAGCGCTTGGTAACAAGCCAGAATGGTTTTCCATAAAACCATTCCATACACATATATTATATTTACGATCTAATACCACCAAGCCAACGTCTATGGTATTAAACATATCCATCATCCAGTGAATTTCATTCATTTCAAAGTCAGCAGCTGGCATATTACAAATCTTCTAGTTTAAGGTTAAAACATATCCATCACGTACCTACTGAATTATAGTAATCCCAAAGTCATCAGCAAGCATATTACAAATCTTCTAGTTTAAGGTAAAAACATATCCATCATGTATCGGCTGAATTTCATTCATTTCAAAATCAGCAGCTGGCATATTACAAATCTATAAATTAAAGTTAATCATCTAATAGATATTGTACTTTATATTTTAATGTTTTTAATGAATCTTCAGTAAACAATAACATTAAATCAAAATTAACATCATGATTTTCAATACCATAACTAATTTCTATTGCTAAGGTACGTTGCCATCTGGATTTATTTGTTTGTACTAGCTTGGCAACATCACAATGCTGGCCCATTACAACTGGGTGACCTTGACTAAAAGACATATCTAGTTGTTTAGATAATCCAGACAAAAGTGAACCTATTAATATATTTGCAATGTCCATTAATAGCTCAAGTTCTACTTTTTCGTTCACTTCACCTTCATAATTCATCAAAGATGCAATTTCTTTAAAACTTGAGTCATTCAGTAAAATTAATGCTTCACCGGATACTCCACCGCCAATAAAGCCTTGGCAAACACCTGATGTACTTGCATTCGCATCAATAGATTGCAGTGCCATGTTCAGTTCGCTGACTTCTAATACATTAACATTAGGAATTGGAAGCTTTACAAAAACATTTAATAAACGGGCTAATAAATCACCAGCTTGCCCCATAGCAACATTAGTTAACTCCTGATAAATATCTCTGATTTCAGGTTCAATTTGCTCCCCAAGCTTATGGGCTAAACGCTCTCTAATCGCTTTATCTTTAATGCCATGCTTTTCAATTATTTCATCGAGTTTTTTAGGTGAACATGGTTTTTTTATAAAATCTATGGCCCCCAGTTCAATTACACGGGCATGTGCTGTCGGTTGAATATCACCAGATACAACAACGGTCAATACTTCTAACCCTTGTTCTTGAATGGTCTGTAATACTTCATAACCGTCCATTTGCGGCATGTTTAAGTCAAGAAACAAAATTTCGGGCTTAATTTCACGTATTTGTTCTATACAGTGTAACCCATGTTCTGCATATTCAATCTGAATATCCCAATCATCAGGTAAAGAACGTGCCAACTGACGACGAGCTAATCTTGAATCATCACATATTAAAATAGGAGTGGCCATACACATTCTCTTCTTAATTTATAATAGTAATTTTAGAAGAAATTCAGCTAAAGTTACATTTTTTATAATTCTAAACTTAGCATAACAGAAATGTTAATTCGATTTAATATTAAACTATTAAATTAATAGGTTAACCAATGACAATTCTGTAACTATATAATAATATATTTTATAACTTTAAAAATTAATTTAGAATCAACGCAAAAATCTACACTCTATATCAATTCATAGGAATATTATGTTACGTAACTTGCTATTTTTAACCTTTTTATCTGCCAGTTTTTGCACTTGGTCAACATCAAACATTAATACACTCGATGCAGGTAAGGTCACTGCTGGCGATAAACCAATTGTATTATTAGGTAACTCTGTTTCTCTGGGACAACAAGCGCCTAACTTCAAAGTAGTTGATGATAAATTTAGCCCTATTTCATTAGATAAATTTACAGGTAAAAATATCTTAATTAGCGTAGTACCAAGCTTAGATACTGGGGTTTGCAGTTTACAAACAAAATTTTTTAATGAAAAACTTGCCATTGAACACCCTAATTTAGTGATGTTAACCATTAGCTCTGATTTACCTTTTGCTCAAAAACGTTTTTGTGCAGCAGAAAATATAGATAAAGTGATTACATTATCAGATTCTGTTTGGCATGATTTTGGAAAAAATTACGGTTTGATGATCCAAGATATGGGATTACTGACAAGAGCTGTATTTTTATTAAATAAACAACATAAGATAGTTTATAAGCAGCTTGTTCCTAGCTTATCTCAAGAACCTGACTATATATCAGTTCAAGCTGCCGTTAAAAAATTATAAATATATAAATTGTTGCGAAGTACTACCACTTCGCAAATATCTTCTTTAGCTATAAACGATTACCAATTGGTTAAATTTTTAACAACAATATCTTCAAAAACATTTATGTGATCTGCCCTATTATTTAAAGCTGGAATATAATCAAAACCACTACCACCCGCTTCAATAAAAATTTCTTTATTTTCAATTGAAATTTCTTCTAAGGTTTCTAAACAATCAGCAGAAAATGCAGGACAGATTAACTGCACTGATTTAACCCCTTCTTTAGGAAGCTGTTCTAACGTTTTATCAGTATAAGGTTGAAGCCATTCTTGCTTGCCAAAACGAGACTGAAAAGTCATCATCCATTCGTTATCACTTAACCCTAAAGTTTTTGCAGTCTCTTTAGCTGTATATTCACAGTATTCAAAATAAGGGTCGCCCTTTTCAATGTTAACTTTTGGTAGTCCATGAAATGAAAAAATAAGCTTGTCAGCTTTATTTTTTTGCTGCCAAAAATCTTTAATTGATTGCGCAAGAGCTGATATATAAAGTGGATTTTGATAATAATCTTTCACAAAACGAATTTCGGGTAAGTTTCTGACTTTAGCTAAACTTTGATTTAATTTATCAAAAACTGCCGCTGTAGTTGTGGCTGAGTATTGTGGGTATAAAGGTAATACAAGTATATTCTCTATGCCTTTTGCTTTCATCAAGTCTAATTTAGCGCTGATAGACGGATTGCCATATGTCATAGCCAGTTCTATCGTTAAATCGACATCATGCTTATCTTTTAATAAATGAGATAAAGATTCAGCTTGCTGCTCACCTATTACTCTCAAAGGAGAACCTTGCTCTGTCCATATTGAAGCATATGCTTTTGCCACCTTTTTACAGCGTAAAGGTAAAACGGCACCATTTAATATGAAATACCAAATAAAAGCAGGGATTTCCACAACTCGTGTATCGGATAAAAATGCTTTTAAATATTTTTTAACAGCTTTTGGTGTCGGTTCATCTGGCGTGCCTAGATTTACCAGTAAAACACCATATTTAGAAGGATTCTTTGATAAAGATAATTTCATTATATTTCTTTTTAGTTGGATATAGCCATATTTTAAACGGCTACAGAGAAGTAAAAACCCACAAATATGCGGGTTTTTAATTTATTAGATATTAATCAATTATGCAATGATACCCATCAATCTAAAGTTGATGACTTACTAGATATTAACCTAATAACTCAGCAAGTTGTGCACTAACAGCTTCAACTGCTTGTGTACCATCAAATTTATTGTATTTTGTTTTACCTGATTTAGCTTCTGCTTGATAATACTCTACTAATGGTTTTGTTTGATCATGGTAAATGCCAAGACGTTTACGTACAGTTTCAGCAACATCATCTTCACGGATAATTAAATCATCACCAGTTTCGTTGTCTTTACCTTCAACTGCAGGTGGGTTATATACAACATGGTATACACGACCAGAAGCAGGATGTACACGGCGTCCGCCCATACGTTCAACAATTACTTCATCAGCAACATCAAACTCGATTACGTTATCAACGTCAACGCCATTTTCTTTCATTGCATCGGCTTGAGGGATCGTACGAGGGAAACCATCTAATAAGAAGCCTTTTGCACAATCAGGCTTTGCAATGCGCTCTTTAACTAAACCTATGATGATTTCATCTGAAACTAGTTGGCCAGCATCCATTACTTTTTTAGCTGCAAGACCCATTTCAGTGCCTTCTTTGATCGCTGCACGTAACATATCGCCAGTAGAGATCTGTGGAATACCATATTTATTCATTAAGAATTGAGCTTGAGTACCTTTACCTGCACCTGGTGCACCTAAAAGAATTATGCGCATATTAATTGCCTTTGTTTGAAATTAAAGTTCGAGGCGAATTCTTCCATAAGCGCAAAGTATACTCAAGAAACTTTGAAGGAAATTCGCCAAAAGTTGTAGAAATTAAAAAAGGAAGCAAGGCTTCCTTTTTTATTCATTAAATTTTAAGCAATCTTACTTGCTTAAATCTAACATTAGCTTATTTAAACGGCTAACAAACCCAGCTGGATCTTTTAAGCTGCCGCGTTCTGCCAATAATGCTTGGTCTAATAAAACTTCAGACCATTGTGCAAATTTATCTTCATCTTGCTCATCATTTAGGTGCTTCACTAATTGATGCTCAGGGTTTAGTTCAAAAACAGGCATCGCTTCTGGTGCGCCTTGGCCTACTGCTTCCATTAACTTGGCCATTTGTGAACTCATATCATTTTCATCAGCTACAACACATGCTGGAGAATCAGTTAATCTGTGAGTAAAGCGAACTTCTTTAACTTTTTCACCTAATACTGTTTTAATACGTTCAGCTAAACCTTCAACTTCTTTTTCTGAGTTTTCTTGCTCTTTTTTGCTCTCTTCATCATCAAGATCACCTAAATCTAAATCACCACGCGTGATAGAAGTAAGCTGTTTAGAATCGAACTCAGTTAAATGGCTCATCATCCACTCATCAACACGATCTGACATTAATAATACTTCAATGCCTTTCTTACGGAAGATTTCTAAGTGTGGAGAACTCTTAGCTGCTGCAAAATTATCTGCTACAACATAATAAATCTTATCTTGTCCTTCTTTCATACGAGATACGTAATCTGCTAGAGAAACACTCTGAATTGATTCATTATTATCTGTTGAAGCAAAGCGTAATAGTTTAGCAATTGCATCTTTGTTTACTGCATCTTCAGCCGGGCCTTCTTTGATCACCTGACCAAACTCATTCCAGAAAACTTGATAATCTTCAGCTTTGTTTTTACCCATACGCTCAAGCATTTTAAGAATGCGAGAAGTACAACCTTTACGAATTGTTTGTGTTGTTTTGTTATCTTGTAATATTTCACGAGATACATTCAGTGGTAAATCATTAGAATCTAATAAACCTTTAACAAAACGTAAGTAACTTGGCATAAACTGTTCAGCATCATCCATAATGAATACACGTTGAACATAAAGTTTTAAACCACTTTTATGGTCACGATTCCATAGGTCAAACGGTGCTTTTTTAGGGATATAAAGTAGGCTAGTATATTCAGATTTACCTTCTACTTTGTTATGTGTCCAAGTTAGAGGCTCTTCCCAATCATGACTAACATGCTTATAAAACTCTTTATATTCAGATTCTTCAATTTCTGATTTATCTAAAGTCCAAAGCGCTGTTGCTTTATTTATTGTTTCCCATTGAGCTGGTACTGCAGCAATTTTTTCGCCATCAGGACCTTCAGACTCAGGCACCTCATCTTTAAACATTTGTACAGGGATAGAAATATGATCAGCATATTTAGTTACGATGCCACGTAGACGATTGCCATCTACAAATTCTTTTTCTTCTTCTTTTAAATGAAGTGTAATTTCAGTACCACGTGCTTCTTTTTCAATTTCAGCAAGCGTGTATTCACCTTCGCCTTTTGAATGCCATTCAACAGCTTTTTCTTCACCTGCTTTACGCGTGCGCACTGTTACTGCATCGGCAACGATAAATGCAGAATAAAAACCAACACCAAATTGACCAATTAATTGTGAATCTTTCGCTTGGTCTCCAGATAAGTTTTCAAAAAACTCGGCTGTGCCTGATTTTGCGATAGTACCTAATGAGCTAATCACTTCATCACGGTTCATACCAATACCGTTATCTGAAATAGTTACTGTGCCCGCTTTTTCGTCAGTGCTGATCGTAAGTTTTAATTCAGCGTCACCTTGATATAAATTACCGTCAGAAAGAGCTAAGAAACGTAATTTATCTGCTGCATCTGATGCGTTTGAGATAAGCTCACGTAAGAAAATTTCTTTATTTGAATATAAAGAATGGATCATTAAATTTAGGATTTGTTTTGCATCTGTTCCAAACGAATGGTTTTCTTTATTTAATTCAGCCGTCATTGAGGTTTCCATATATCTATATTAAATCATACCCAAACAAATTTACTGCCAGGCATGTGTAGTTAGTATCATTTATAAAATATATATGGGGTAGCAAAAATTTAATTCAAGAGAAAATCTCAATTTCTGTTAAAAAGTCCTAAAGCAGGCTTAGGACTTTTTAAGTTAAGTAAAAACAAATAGATAATTGATTACAAAACTCTCAAAAATGTAACTTACTTATTTTCTGTTGTATTTCTTCAAATCTTAAGTTTTCACAGCAAGCAAAACCCGATAGCTTTTTTACTTTATTTCTAGCAAATAGTGGAATACTGATCCCTGCTAAAAATCTACTATATATACCTATAGTCAATTCATGAGCAACTTTATCACTTAAGTGATTTTTAAATTCAGCTAATGCTTTAATTAAAAAATCATCTTGTGGAAAGTCAACATTTGTTGAATATGTTAATTTTGCAACCTGACCCCTACATACACTACAGTGTCCGCAGTTTTCAGGTGAATTATAATCATCAAAGTACAAAGACAAATTGTGACTTAAACATGATTTAAGCTCAAAAAACCTAACAAGTGTCGCTATTCGTTTAATTTCTTTTTGTTCTTTATCGGTAAAATAATCATAAAGATTTTGCACTATATCGCCTTCACTTAACTTATCTACATCAATATTAAACACTTCTGTAATACGTTTAGTTTCAAGTTCAATCAACCCTTGTTCCGCTAAATAATCTAAAGCAGCAACTACTCTGCCTCTATCACTACCATAGTTTTGATATAAAGCATCAAAATTAAGTGACCCCCATACTTTTTTAAACTGTGTGTGGTTAAAGATTTCAGATAGAAATACTGCCCTTTCTTGCGAGAATCTAGATAAAATCAGTTGCCGGTCTTGCAAATACTTATATTTAAATTCTGCAAAATAAGCGTACATAGGTTTAATAACATTCATTAGCTCTAGCTGAACTAATAATGTTTTAAGTGGCAGTTGTTTAATATTACTTGCATTAGATAAACCAGTCGTTTGAAGTTCCCACTGACCTTTATCGTTCTCATCAAACATATTGTCGATTATAAATTTGATTGCATTTTTTTCTGGAGTATCACCAAATACAAAATTCTCAACTGTATTTAGACCATCTAAATTAGCAAGTGTAAAACACTGAGACTTGAGCCCATCTCGCCCTGCTCTACCTATTTCTTGGCAATAGTTTTCAATTGATTTAGGTAAGTCATGATGGATCACAAATCGTATATTCGACTTATCTATACCCATACCAAATGCGATTGTCGCAACCACCACTTGAATTTTATCTGCCATAAAATCATTTTGAATACTTTGGCGTAATTCACTATCAAAACCAGCATGATAAGCACATGCGTTAATATTATGAGACTTTAAAAATTGTGCAACTTGCTCAGCACTATGCTGCAAAGTGACATAAACTATGCCTGAACCAGATTGACTATGAACCACATCAAGTAACATTTTATTTTTATTATTAGTAGATACAGGAATAACTGATAAATCGAGATTATCACGGTAAAAACCGGTTTGAATAACATGCTCTTGTGAGATGTCAAAACGCTCAGCCATATCCTTTTTAACTTTTTTTGTTGCTGTTGCAGTCAAAAGTAGCGTTAGAGGGATATTAAGTTGCTTTTTATAATCTGGCAGTTTTAAATAATCAGGCCTAAAATTGTGCCCCCATTCAGAAATACAGTGTGCTTCATCAACCACTAACATAGATACATTAACTGATTGGATAAACTGCCTAAAGCGCTCATTTTTAAAACGCTCAACAGAAACCATTAAAATTTTGGTATAACCTGAACGTACATCACTCATTACTTGCTTATTTTTCTCAGCGGTTAAAGTGGAATCAATGCTCGCCGCTTTTATGCCTTTCTTAGCTAAGAATTCTAATTGGTCTTTCATTAGAGCTAATAAGGGTGAAACAACAAGTGTTAGATGTGGTAAATGGATTGCACTTAATTGATAACACAAACTTTTGCCTGATCCAGTAGGGAAAATAGCTAATGATGATTGACCATTTAATAACTGTGTTATTGTTTGTTTCTGGCCTTGCCTAAAAGAATCAAAACCAAACCACTGCTTTAGAGATTGACTGAGATCTATGTTCATTTGTAATTTCCTATATTTATTATCAGCAGGTTAAAAGCCAAAAGTCATTATATTCTATATTTTTTACCAGTTTTTTACTTTCAATATTAAAAAATTTTAATCTTACACTTGCTAAATTTAATTTTACTGTATAAATTACCAGTATAGTTACTGTATGGATAAACAGCATGTTAATTTCTCTCGAAATCGAAAATTTTGCAATCGTTGATAAACTGAATGCCGAGTGGGGCCCTGGAATGACAACCATTACGGGAGAAACCGGTGCTGGTAAATCAATCGCCATCGATGCTTTATCATTATGTTTAGGGGAGCGCTCAGAAGCTTCAGTTGTACGCCCTTGTTGTGAACGTGCGCAAGTAAGTGCGCAATTTGATATTCATAACCTTCCTGAAGCAAAGCAATTCTTAGAAGATAATGATCTGATCAGTGATACTGAATGTTTAATACGCCGAGTAGTTAACAAAAATGGCCGAAGCAAAGGATATATTAACGGTATTGCAGTCACTGCAAGTCAACTAAAAACAATGGGCCAATACTTAATTTCAATTCATGGCCAACATGCACATCAACTTTTAACTAAATCTGAACATCAATTACATTTATTAGATGAATATGCTGGGCACGGAGATTTACAACATAATGTTAGTATTTCTTATGGTGTTTACAGCAAACTAAAAAAAGAATTTAAACAACTGAGTGCACAACACGCACAGCAGCAAGCGCAACTTCAGCTACTTGAATATCAAGTTCAAGAGCTAGATGAGTTTTCCTTACAAGAAGATGAATTTGAACAGATAGAAAGTGAGCATAAAAAACTAAGTCATGGCCAGACATTAATTAGTGCATGCCAACAGCAATTATTACAACTATATGATCAAGATGGCGCTAATGCTTTTACTTTTGTACAACAAAGTGCAAATCAATTTTCTGAACTTGCTTCTATTGATAAAGCATTGTCACCTATTAGTGAATTATTAATAGAGGCAAGTATTCAAATAGAAGAAGCTGCAACAGAAATTAGACATTATCAAGATAATACTGATTGCGATCCGAGTCGTTTTATTGAAGTAGAAGAACGTATGAGCCAAGCTTTAAATTTGGCAAGAAAACACCATACTAAGCCGGAGGACTTATACCAACTACACCAAGATTTAGTGGCAAAACTTAATAATATTAGTTCTAATAATGCCAGAATTGAAGAACTCGAAGACTTAATTTCAGATGCTTTGGCTGATTATCAATTACAAACTAAACTACTGAGTGATAGTCGTTCAGTAGCAGCGCAAACACTGAATAAGTTGATAAGTTCAAGCATGCATCAACTCTCTATGGAACATGGTTGTTTTAAAATAGATTTGCACTACCAAAGTGACTTAACACCTAATAAATTCGGCTCTGATAGCATAGAGTTTTTAGTATCAACAAATCCAGGCCAACCTTTGCAAGCTTTAGCTAAAGTAGCGTCTGGTGGTGAACTATCTCGAATTAGTCTTGCTATACAAGTTATTATTGCAGGTAAAGTTACAACACCTACACTGATTTTTGATGAAGTGGATGTGGGTATATCTGGTCCAACAGCGGCTTCTGTAGGTGAATTATTACGCCAACTTGGCAAGTCTACTCAAGTTATATGTGTAACACATTTACCGCAAGTTGCCAGTTCTGGCCACCAGCAATTTTTTGTTTCAAAGCAGACCGATGGACAACAAACTTCAACTCAAATGCTAGCGCTAGATAAAAGCGGACGTACTGATGAGATTGCACGTTTATTAGGTGGTAATAATATTAGTAAAGCCACATTAACTAATGCACGAGAATTACTAAACGCGCACAATTAATTGCGTATCGTTATAAACAAAAAAAGAGCTGTTAAGCTCTTTTTTATTGATAAGATTTTTAAATTATTCTGCGGTATTTAGTAGCTCAAAACTTTTAACTAAATCATCTACTGCTTTCATTTGTGTTAAATAAGCTTCTAATTTAGCTAAAGGTAATGCACAAGGACCATCACACTTAGCTTGTGATGGATCTGGATGGGCTTCAATAAATAATCCTGCAATTCCTAATGCAATTCCACTTCTAGCAAGTTCTGTTGCTTGTGCACGTCGACCATCAGCAGAATCAGCACGACCACCAGGGCGTTGTAAAGCGTGTGTTGCATCAAATATAACAGGTGCTTGTTGCTTCATGTCATCCATACCCAACATATCAACTATCAAGTTGTTATAACCAAAGCTTGAACCACGTTCACATAAAATAATTTTATCGTTCCCAGCCTCATTAAACTTCTTAATGATATGGCGCATTTCATGAGGTGCTAAAAACTGTGGTTTCTTAATGTTAATAACCGCACCCGTTTTTGCCATAGCAACAACTAAATCTGTTTGACGGGCCAAGAATGCAGGTAACTGAATGACATCTACCACTTCTGAAACCGCTAATGCTTGGTGTGGTTCATGAACATCAGTAATTAAAGGCACATTAAAGGTATTTTTAATTTCTTCAAAAATCTTTAAGCCTTCTTCCATGCCTGGGCCACGGTAAGAGTTAATTGAAGAGCGATTTGCTTTATCAAATGACGCTTTAAAAACGTATGGGATCCCCAATTTTTGCGTCACTTCAACATAATGCTCAGCGATACGCATCGCTAAATCACGAGACTCTAATACATTCATGCCGCCAAATAAAACAAATGGTTTATCATTTGCGACTTCTACTGATTGTACATTAATAATATTTTTATTCATTTTTTATCCTTAAGGTGCAACTGCTTGCATCATTAGTCCACAAATATAAGCCATATATGTGCCTACGCCATAGCCTAATACAGCCAATAAAACACCTACTGGCGCAAGTGATGGGTGAAAAGCCGCTGCAACAACGGGTGCCGATGCTGCTCCGCCTACATTTGCTTGTGAGCCAACAGCCATATAAAACAGTGGTGCTTTGATTAGTTTAGCGACTAATAACATTAAGCATGCGTGGATCAGCATCCAAATACCGCCAACAATAAATAAGCCAGGATTATCAAACATCGCTGTTACATTCATATGTAGGCCAATAGAAGCAACTAAAATATATAAAAAACTTGAAGCGACTTTTGATGCACCAAATGCTTCAATATGTCGCACTTTAGTAAATGATAAGCTAATACCTATCGTAGTAGAAATCACGATTAGCCAAAAGAATTTACTATTTAAACTGTATTCACTTGCCCAAGCAAAGTTATTGCCAAAGTATGGGCCTAAAATATCGGCAGCAAAATGGGCAAAACCGGTAATACCAAAAGCAATAGCAATGATTGTCATATAATCATTTAAAGTTGGCATACGCGCATGTTCAGCATGATACTTTTGAACGCGAGTCTTTAAATCTTCAATCGCAGATGTATCGGCACCCGTTTTTGCATCTATTTTCTTATGGTTAGCAGCCATTAATAATAAAACTGCCATCCACATATTTGCAACGATCACATCAACAGTAACCATGACCGAAAAGATATCACCACCTACTTCAAACATTTCTTTCATTGAAGCTTGGTTTGCACCGCCACCAATCCAGCTCCCTGCAACGGTTGTCATGCCACGCCATACGGCATCTGGACCATGTCCGCCTACAATTTCAGGGCTGATTGCACTCATCACTAATATCGCGATGGGACCACCTATGACAATGCCTAAAGTACCGGTTAAAAACATGATTAAGGCTTTAGGTCCTAAATTAAGAATCGCCTTTAAATCAATACTGATAGTTAATAAAATTAAACAAGCGGGTAATAAGAATCGTGATGCCACGTAATAAACATTTGAACTGTGTCCATCGACAATGCCAAACGTATTTAATAGCGAAGGTAAAAAGTAACATAATAATAACGCTGGGACATATTTGTAAAACTTCACCCAAAACGAATTTTGACTACTTGATGTCTTAAAAATAAAACCTAAAATAATTGCTAATAAACCAAGAACAACAGCATCATTCGTGATCAGAGCTGAGTGTGTGTCAGCCATTTTCTCTCCTAATTATATTTCGATTAATCCCACTTTTAACTTTAACAACCTATTTATATGGTTTAGTTTTTAATGGATTGTATTTATATTATTTTCCATTTCTTCAAGCTGATTTTGAATCAATTCAATTGCAGGATCATCAGGGCATTCACTAATAAAATACTCTAAATCTTCTCTGGCCATCTGAGAACAATTTATGCTTCTTAACAAATAACCTCTATCTCTTCTTTCATAAGGATCATCTCCTGTAATTGTCATTAATAGTTCAATACAATTAAGTGCTTGATAGTGCTTATTTTCAGAAATAAATGCCCATTTTTGATGAGCTAAAAATAATTTATATAAATTATCTTCTGGCACAATTTGAAATGAATCAGAATTTTCTTCAACTGATAGATTCTCAGGCTTTAAGTACCAAGATTGTTGTCCCGAAGCTGGATCAATTAAATAACCTTCATCTTGACTCATTTTTACATTAAGCATCAAACTTGATTCAAACACCACGATGCACACATCAAAATCAAGATTAAATAAGACATGCTTCAATATGAGTGCTAATGGTAAATCAGTACCCGTTCGATAAACCAAAGAATATGACAAGCTATTTAATTTAGTTTCTTCAATTTTTTGACTAGTACCACTAAAGGTCCAGTCACTATAAAAATGATCGACGATAGTATCTAAAGCTTCATGTTTTGTACTACAAGCGCTTACTATTTGTTTAGCTTCAACTACAAGGTCATCCAATATCTGTAAATATTTTCTAACATTTGTTATCGCAAGCCATCTTTGCTCTGCTTTTAAGCAGGCATGTATTGGGTCTAGTTGATCATAATCTTGTTCATGATCATCAAACCAGATATCTGACTTCAATACCTGTACAACTCTATAAATCTCAAAAGGACTATAGTCTACCTATGTTTGGCTGCAATTTCATTAGGAATAAGTAATTAACGACTTCATCAATTAAACAAGTTGAGGAATATTTGTTTATGGAATGGATTTGGAATGTAAAAATGAAACTAGCGACTGCAATAATCACCCAATCGCTATTTGTATAGACTTAAAGAATAAAAGCGTTTTTAGAACCCGCTAAATATCCAACTAAACATAGGCATACTGTACATAAGCCTAAAAACATAAATTGTTTACTTTTAGTTTCTTGTTTTAATAAAACAAAACCTAACCCAATATAACCAATAACAAAGATTATTTTTTCTAATAACCATGAGTGCTCTAAAGGGTTGAGTCCTGCCATATAAACCAAAGAAAACGCACTAATTAAAAGTACGGTATCTCCAATATGACTGCTAATAAATAAAATTTTATTTTTTGCTAGTTGCCAATTATTAATTCTCGATATTACTCTTACATAAAATAATATTATGCTTAAAACAACAAATGCTAGATGCATATGTTTTATTGCCATATAACTCATTTACTTCAACTGCCCCTTTGTTATTTAACTATCTTGGTTTGTTACTAATATTGTTTCAAAAAATTGAATATTACTCGTTAATAAATCTACGAGTTTAGGCTCAAAATGTGAGCCTTTTTGTTTTTGAATTTCATTCAATGTTTTATCTAAATCCCACGCTTCTTTATAACATCTATTATGCCTTAATGAGTCATAAACATCCGCTAAGGCAACTATCCTGCCATAGATGTGTATTTTCTCTCCTTCTATGCCACGTGGGTACCCTGTTCCATCCCACTTTTCATGATGATCTCGCGCAATTATTGCTCCAGCATTAATAATTGAACGACGTGAGTTTTTCAAAATTTGATGGCCTTTCTCAGAATGTGATTTCATCAAATCCCATTCATCGCTATTAAGGCCTTCAGGTTTATGAATTATGGTATCTGGAATACCTATTTTACCGACATCATGTAAAGGTGCGGCATGTTTTAATATTTCACTTTCGACATCAGATAAACCATATAAACTAGCTAGTTTACATGAGATATGAGCAACGCGTTTAACATGATTACCCGTTTCACTAGAGCGTTGTTCAACAGCTGCTCCGAGTCTATAAACAATTTCTCGTTGCGTATCTTCAACTTCTGATTGCAACTGAATATTTTCATAGGCGACTTGTACATTTTGAGCAAAAATTTCTATTAAATGTTTATGTGAAGGTGTCAGTGTTTTTGGCACGCCTGAAACATAGAGCATTGAATTGTGATTGCATTCGCTTGAGCAATAAGCAAATAAATAATTATCTTTATAAACAATGCTTTTTTCTCTTAAGGATTGTTTACACGCATTTAGCTGCTCGCCTGTCAGTACCTCTTCAAGCAATTTTCCTTCAGATTCTTCAAATTCACCTTGCCCTGAAAAAACAATTAATTTATTTTCACTACCATTTTCTATTGGATTACTTGCAACTAAAGTTGTTGCATACATAGCTTCATCAACAGTGCCAATAATTGAAGTTAATTGTTGAATAACACCATAAATAAAGTTCTCCATCGAATGAGCTGAAAAAATATCTCTTGATGCAATAATTATTTTCTCAAGTCCCTGACGCGATTGCTCTATAGATAAAATATCACGGTATGAGCGTAGGCTTGACATAACAACAGTAAATAATTTTTGTGCTGTGAGTTCTGTTTTTGATTTGTAGTCGTTTATGTCATAGTTAACAATTACTTGGCGCTCAGGTGCCTGACCTGGTTGTCCGGTTCTAAGGATAATTCGAACATGATTGTTTTTAGCTTCTTCTCTAATATACTGAGCAACTTTAAGACCTGCGTCATCTGTTTCCATAACAACATCAAGTAAAACAATCGCAACATCAGGATGTTGAACAATCAGTTCCTGCGCTTCCTTTCCTGAATAAGCACTTAAAAATTCAAGCCCCTTTCCTTGAAATTTAAAATCACTCAACGCAAGTTTAGTTACTGCATGAACTTCTGATTCATCATCTACAATAATCAGTTTCCATGTGCCTTGGTCAATGGTTTCTATTTCTTCTTCAGGCTCATTAGAAAATAAAAAGTCTTCTGCCATTTGATACTCCTTTATAACTTGAACTCTACTTAGTGCCTAACTGTGCAACTGTAATACGATCATTTCCGGATAAATCAGTAAAGGTCTTAATACCTTTATAAGCCATTTTGCTCAAAAAATCACTTACTAGTTTAGATTGATTATAGCCATGCTCTAATAATAGCGTGCCATTTTCATTTAGATGGGACTTTGCTTGTGCAATAATATGCTTTAGATCGGCCATGCCATCATCTTGTGCTACTAATGCACTCAATGGTTCAAAACAGACATCACCTTGATTTAAATGTGGGTCATTTGGCTCTATATAAGGTGGATTACTCACTATCACATCAAACTTTTGATCTTTAAAAGCACTAAACCAATTACTTTGAATAAATTGTACTTTATCAAATTGATTATCAGTATTAAGCCTTTGACGATTACGTTCAGCCAATTCAATTGCCGCAGGTATTCTGTCACATCCAGTCACATGCCAATTTGGATATTCACTCGAAATTGCCAATGCGATTGCGCCAGTACCAGTACCTAAATCAAGTAAAGAAATATCACGGTCTATTTCAAGTGCTAAAACTTGCTCAACTAATGTTTCTGTATCTGGTCGTGGGATTAAAGTTTGTGCATTTACTTCTAAAGGCAGGCTCCAAAACTCTCGAAAACCAACAATGTGTGCAACAGGTTCACCTAACTTACGCCTTTCAACCATTTCAAAAAAGCACTTTTGTTGTTCGTCCGTTAGTCGTTTTTCTGGCCAAGTGAACAAATAAGTGCGTGTTTTTTCAATACAGGCTAATAATAAAACTTCAGTATCTAATTTAATGGTATCTGATTTTTTATCTTCTGGTAAAGCCAAAAAGGCGTTGGCTGCAGTAGCCAACGCCTTTTGAATCGTCATGTTGTTTTCAATCACGATTATTGTTCACCCATTGCAGCAAGAAGGTCTGCTTGGTTTTCGAGTACTAATGGGTCAATTACGGCGCCTAAATCACCAGCCATAATTTCATGAAGTTTATATAGTGTAAGGTTGATTCTATGATCACTTACACGACCTTGAGAATAGTTATAAGTACGAATACGATCTGAACGATCACCTGTACCTACTAAATTACGACGTTCACTTGCTTCAGCTGCTTGACGTTTTTCATCTTCAGCTTGCTGTAAACGTGCACCAAGAACAGACATAGCCTGTGCTCTATTTTTATGTTGTGAACGCTGATCTTGACACTCAACAATAACGCCTGTTGGTATATGTGTGATACGGATAGCAGAATCGGTTTTATTTACGTGCTGACCACCGGCACCAGATGCACGGAATGTATCAACTTTTAAATCTGAAGATTTTATCTCAATCGCTTCTGCTTCAGGGATTTCAGCCATTACAGCGACAGTACATGCAGAGGTATGTACGCGACCTTGTGATTCAGTTTCTGGAACACGTTGTACTCTGTGGGCACCAGATTCAAATTTCAATTTACCGTATACATCATCACCTGTAATATGTGCGATTACTTCTTTAAAACCGCCATGGTCGCCTTCATTAGTCGTTACAACTTCTAACTTCCACTTTTGTGTTTCTGCATAACGGCTATACATGCGGAATAAATCACCTGCGAAAATAGCCGCTTCATCACCACCAGTACCTGCTCTTACTTCTAAAAATACGTTATTTTTATCTCGTGGATCTTTAGGGAGCATTAATACTTGCAATTGGTCTTCACATTTTGTGACTTCTACTTTAGCCGCTTTAAATTCTTCTTGCGCCATTTCGCGCATATCTGGATCAGAATCTTTAAGCATTTCTTCAGCAGTTGAAATATCTTCACGCGCTTCTTTAAAAGCTAAAAATGTTTTTACAACTTCTTCTAACTCAGAATACTCTTTAGACAGTTCACGAAAACGATTTTGATCACTGATCACTGAAGGGTCACTTAATAGTGCTTGAACCTCTTCATAACGTTCTTCAATTGTTTCTAACTTATGATAAACCGACTCTTTCATTTACTTTAACTGCCTATTCTTTTTTTGATGATTAATCATCTATACCTAAAATATTTTTTAATTGGACTAACTGGGCTAGCTGCCCATCTTCAGCAGCCAGTTTAATAGAACGCGTAGGTGCGTGCATTAAACGATTACTTAATTTATTAGCCAATTCCAATATCACTTTTTCAGCAGGTTTTCCTGCTCCAAGCTGTGCTGTTGCACGCTCTACTAATTCATTTTTGATACCATTAACTTGCAAGCGGTACTCGCGAATTAAGTCAACAGAATCAAGTGATTTGAGCCAAACTTTAAATTCAGCTACTTTCAAAACAATAATTTCTTCAGCTTCTTCAGCAGCTTTTAGTCTGCTTTGCACATTTTGATTTACAATTGCTTGTAAGTCATCAACCGTATATAAGTAGGCATCATTAAGTTCGCCTACTTGGCTTTCAATGTCTCTTGGCACTGCAATATCGACAAAAAGCATTGGCTTGTATCGGCGTGCTTTTAATGCTTGCTCTACCACACCTTTACCTATTATTGGCAAAGTACTTGCTGTTGAACTGATCACAATATCAGACTGTATCAATTGTTCAGGCACTTGTGCTAAAGAAACAATATTAGCGCCAAATTCATCCGCAACAGTTTGTGCGCGTGCAATAGTTCGGTTAGCTACGGTCATATTTTCACAACCATTTTGTTGTAAATGCCGCGCAACTAATTCTATTGTCTCACCTGCGCCAATTAATAACACCTTAATTTTATCTAATTTACCATAAATATGCTTTGCAAGACTTACTGCGGCATAAGCAACAGATACAGCACTGGCACCGATATCTGTTTCTGTCCTGACTTGCTTTGCAACAGAAAAGGTTTTTTGAAATAAACGCTCAAGTAAAACACCCACGCAAGATTGGTTTTTTGCATTTTGATAAGCTTGCTTGATTTGGCCAAGGATTTGCGGCTCACCTAATACTAAGGAATCTAACCCACACGCAACACACATTAAATGTGAAACAGCCTTTTCGTTTGTATAACAATATGTATGTTGGCTTAATTCTGTCTCGGTTAAATGGTGAAAATCGGCTAACCAAGCTAATAATATTTGGGAATTATCGCTCTCAAGGCTACAATAGATTTCGGTTCTATTGCAGGTAGAAACAATCACAGTCTCTAGAAACTCTGAAGAATTAAGCATTTGCTTCAAAGCGAACTCGAGTTGTTCTACAGAAAAAGCTACTTTTTCTCGTAAATCTACTGATGCTGTTTTGTGATTAATACCTAGTACAACCAGATTCATAAAAAAAAGACCTATTAAACGATATTTATAATTGTACACTTTCTAAAGTGCGCAATAGAACTTATAAAAAACGAATTTTACGAAAATCATTCGAATAAGGAAAGGAAGGAACACAAATAGATGCGATTATATTTGATTTTGCTCATGTTTTTTTTATTTATTTCGGGCTGTGTCAGCACAATACCCGATAAGCAGACCATTTTTTCTGATTGGCAAGTCCATTTAGATAATCAAGATAGCTGGAAAGCAAACGGTAAATTGGCTTTTATTAGTAAAAAAGAACGCCATTCAGCTAATTTCACTTGGCAAAATAATGGAGGTAGCAGCACGCCTGATTATAAGCTAAAGCTCACCACTTTCATTGGTACTCAAATATTGTCTTTAGTGCAAACAAATTCACATGCGCAGTTAGACTATGATAGCAAAACTTTTAGAGATAAGAATGCCCAAAACATGTTAAATCGTCTCACTGATTTATCTTTCCCTCTTAATGATGCGCCTAATTGGTTAAAAGGTCGCCCAGACAGTGCACATATTAAATATGATAACTTCGAGCGTATTATGTTAGCCACAATTGAAGATTCTCAGGGCGATACTTGGCAAGTGACATATAACAATTATGTAAAAAATAATGGTGTATGGTTGCCTACTAAACTTAATTTAGAAAGAAACGATCTTAAAATTAAAATGCAAATTCATTCATGGCAGTTCAATTAATGCAAATAGATACAAATATGACTTTTATCGCCCCCGCAAAATTAAATTTATTTTTACATATAAATGGACGCCGCCCAGATGGCTATCATGAGCTAGAAACTTTATTTGTATTTTTAGATTATGGCGACCATCTAAATTTTGAAGTCACTAATAACAAAAAAATCACACTTATTGATGGATTATGTGATGTACCACTTGAAGATAATTTAATAATCAAAGCCGCTAAAGCATTACAAAATAAAACGAACTGCACTTTAGGTACAAATATTTCATTAGATAAAATATTACCTATGGGCGGAGGTGTTGGTGGCGGATCATCAGATGCAGCAACAACGTTAGTTGTTTTAAATATATTATGGCAAACAAATCTATCAATAGACACGCTATGTGAAATAGGCATTAAACTTGGCGCTGATGTGCCTGTGTTTATTAAAGGGGAAGCATCAATCGCACAAGGCATAGGCGAAAAGCTCAAACCTGTGAATTTAAAAGAACAATGGTATGTTGTTGTTCATCCAAACATACATATCAGTACAGCTAAAATATTTAACCATCCAGACCTCCCTCGTGATACTCCAAAGCTCAAAGATGACTGGCAAATGTCTAAAATAGACAATGATTGTGAAGAATTGGTTAAAAAATACTATCCTGAGGTTGATCAAACCCTCCAGTGGTTGTTAAAATACGCACCGTCGAAAATGACAGGCACAGGCGCATGTTGTTTTGCTAGCTTTAAAACACAAGCTCAAGCACAAAGCGTTCTGGAGGCTTTGCCTAATTGTTGGCAAGGTTTTATAGCCAAAAGTGCAATGATTTCGCCTTTACATAAGCAGATCAGCGCAAAAAAAATGTAACATACCCGACCGTTTTGTAGCTTTATATCAAAGTTTAAACTTTAATATAAATTATATTCGGTAAACCCAATAGTCAGTGCCTGAGGAAATCTACTGTGCCAGACATGAAGCTCTTCGCCGGTAATGCAACACCTGAGTTAGCTCAAAAAGTTGCCAAACGTTTATATATTGAAATGGGACAAGCGGAAGTAGGTCGTTTTAGTGACGGTGAAATCGCAGTTCAAATCAATGAAAATGTACGTGGTTCGGATGTATTTATTATCCAGTCTACTTGTACCCCTACTAATGATAACCTAATGGAATTAATCGTTATGGTTGATGCGCTTCGTCGTGCATCTGCTGGTCGTATTACAGCTGTTATTCCATATTTTGGTTACTCTCGTCAGGACAGACGTGTACGTTCTGCTCGTGTTCCTATCACTGCAAAAGTTGTTGCTGACTTTTTATCTAGTGTAGGTGTTGACCGTGTTCTTACGGTTGATTTACATGCTGAACAAATCCAAGGTTTCTTCGATGTTCCTGTTGATAATGTTTTTGGTACGCCTGTACTGTTAGAAAACATGCAACAGAAATCATTTGATGATGTTGTTGTTGTATCTCCTGATATCGGCGGTGTTGTACGTGCGCGTGCAGTCGCTAAATTATTAGATGATGCTGACCTTGCTATTATTGATAAACGTCGCCCTAAAGCAAACGTTTCTCAAGTAATGCACATCATAGGTGATGTTGCTGGTCGTGATTGTATTATCGTTGATGATATGATCGATACTGGTGGAACATTATGTAAAGCTGCTGAAGCATTAAAAGAGCATGGCGCTAAACGTGTTTTTGCTTACGCTACTCATCCAATCTTATCAGGTGCAGCTGCGGAAAATATCCGTAACTCTGTAATTGATGAAGTTATCGTAACAGATTCTGTTCCTTTAACTGATGAGCTAAAAGCAATTGATAAGATCACTGTATTAACACTTGCAGACATGTTAGCTGAAACGATACGTCGTATTAGCAATGAAGAGTCAATCTCTGCGATGTTTGATCAATAATAAAGTCTTATTACGATAAATTCTTTATTAAGCGCTGATTAATCAGCGCTTTTTTTATTCCTAATAATAATACCCTTCCTTTTAAAAACCTTATTGAATAAAAACATTACATTTAATTTTCAGTAGTGTTATCATTGCGCGCCGATTTTTGGTGGGCTCTTTGGTCGCGAAGAGTTGAAACATAAATTTAAAATATATTGGAGACAATAATGTCTAACGAAATCTACACATTAGATGCTGAAGTACGTGCTGACCTAGGTACGAGTGCGAGCCGCCGCCTACGTAAAGAAAACAAAGTTCCAGCTATCCTTTACGGAGCTGATAAAGAAGCACAATCTTTATCTTTTGAGCACAAAACGATCATCAAAGCACAAGAAAACGAAGGTTTTTACACTCATATCTTAACTTTAAACATTGCTGGTGAATCTGTTCAAGCAATCTTAAAAGATATGCAGCGTCACCCTTTCAAGCCAGTGGTAACTCACTTAGATTTCCAACGTGTTGATGCTACTCATAAGATCCACACTAAATTACCAATTCACTTCATCGGCGAAGAAGTAATTGCTAAAACGGGTGCAACAGTATTACACCAAGCAACTGAAATCGAAGTAAGCTGTTTACCAGCTAATTTACCTGAGTTTGTAGAAATTGATGTATCTGCTCTAGAAGCTGGTACTACACTTCATATTTCTGACGTAAAACTTCCTGAAGGTGTTTCTTCAGTTGAGTTAGTTAAAGGTCATGACCTTGCTGTAGCTAACATCAAAGTACCTAAAGCAAAAGCTGAAGATACTGAAGAAGAAGCAGCAGCTGAATAGTAATTTAGGATAATTATCCTTGAATTCAATTCAAATGCTTGTGGGCCTGGCTAATCCAGGCCCCGAATACGCTAAAACACGTCACAATGCAGGTGCTTGGTTTATTGAGCAAATTGCACATCGCTATAACTGCACATTAAAGCATGATCCTAAATATCACGGCATAACTGGCAAAGTGATAATCCAAAACCAAGAATTTAAACTACTCATCCCGACTACTTTTATGAATTTAAGTGGGAAATCAGTTGGTAGTTTAGCAAATTTCTTTAAAATTCCCGTTGAAAATATTTTAGTTGCTCATGATGAGCTTGATTTAGATCCAGGTATCGCCAAATTAAAAAAAGGCGGTGGTCATGGTGGACATAATGGTCTAAAAGATATCATCAGCAAAATGGCGAATAAAAAAGACTTTATGCGACTACGCATTGGTATAGGTCACCCTGGTCATCGCGAACAAGTGACAGGTTGGGTTTTAGGTAAAGCACCTCAATCTGAACAAGAATTAATGGATGCTGCTATTGATGAAGCTGTACGTTGTTTAGAAATTTTAGCGAAAGATGGTGTGCTAAAAGCACAAAACAGATTACATTCATTCAAACCATAATAAAATTGGTTAGATTGTCAAAATAAAAGGTATCCTCAAATGGGTTTTAAATGTGGTATCGTCGGTTTGCCTAATGTTGGTAAATCAACACTCTTTAACGCGTTAACAAAAGCTGGCATCGAAGCTGCTAACTTTCCATTTTGTACGATTGAACCAAATACAGGTGTAGTACCTGTACCAGATTCTCGTCTTGATCAATTAGCTGAAATTGTTCAACCACAAAAAATCTTACCAACTACAATGGAATTTGTAGATATTGCAGGCCTAGTTAAAGGCGCATCTCAAGGTGAAGGTTTAGGTAATAAGTTTTTAGCTAATATCCGTGAAACCGATGCCATTGGCCATGTTGTTCGTTGTTTCCAAGATGACAATATTGTGCACGTTGCTGGTGATATAAAACCAGAAGACGATATTGATGTTATCAATACAGAGCTAGTACTTGCTGATATGGATAGCGCTGATCGTGCTATTTTCCGTATAGCTAAAAAAGCAAAAGGTGGCGATAAAGATGCTAAAGTTGAATCTGCTGTACTTGTAAAAGTTAAAGCACATTTAGATGAAGGTCTAATTTTACGTTCTCTTGAACTTACAAAAGAAGAGCGAGCTGCGATTGAATACATCAACTTCTTAACAATCAAACCAACAATGTATATTGCTAATGTAAGTGAAGATGGTTTTGAAAATAACCCATATCTCGATAAAGTTAAAGCGATTGCAGAGACTGAAGGTGCTGTAGTAGTAGCTGTATGTGCAGCGATTGAATCAGAACTTTCTGAGCTTGATGATGAAGATCGTATTGAGTTTATGGCTGATCTCGGTTTAGAAGAGCCAGGTTTAGATCGTGTGATCCGTGGTGGTTACGATTTATTAAATCTTCAAACTTACTTTACTGCAGGTGTTAAAGAAGTACGCGCTTGGACTATTTCAAAAGGTGATACTGCGCCACAGGCTGCTGGTAAAATTCATACTGACTTTGAAAAAGGCTTTATACGTGCTCAAACCATTGCTTTTGATGATTACATTGAATTCAAAGGTGAAAACAAAGCAAAAGAAGCAGGTAAAATGCGTCAAGAAGGTAAAGACTACATTGTTAAAGATGGTGATGTATTAAACTTCTTATTTAACGTTTAATTTTACAAACGTTTAAAAGCCCGCTTATGCGGGTTTTTTTATGCTTAAAATATTTATTGACTGCATATCAGTTTAAGCATAAAAGTTTAACTTTCATTTCGATTAACTTCACACCAGCTATCACTTCTTATAATCAATAAAATTAACAAACCACCTATTTAACCAAGATAAAATGACTCATACTCTATATTAAATATATCGTCTGCGTAATTATGAGCGGATGGGACTGGTCAAATTCCCTTATACAGATTTTTAGTTCTTTTTTACATTTATAACATTCTAGTAAGTACGCATTACTAAACATTAATTATTCATAAATGTGCTTTATTTATACCGCTAATTTACACCCAATGTCGAACCAGAAAGTAATAGTCATTTAAAATTCATATTTTTGTGTTCTTTTTTAGGTATTTTAAAGACTATACCTTTTAACAATCTTAAAAAACATAAAATAGAATAATATTACACACATTTAAATTTGTCTAAAAAGCCATAAATCATTCTATTATGTATTCTTTTTTAATCAGTTAGTTTAAATTTCCTGCAAACGATCCGATCATGGTACTTTTTTTAAAAAAAGGTGTTGACGCAATTGAGGGTTATCCGCATAATACGCCCCGCACCGCAGAGATGGTTAAGCAATGGCTACTTAGCTCAGCTGGTTAGAGCACATCACTCATAATGATGGGGTCACAGGTTCAAATCCCGTAGTAGCCACCATTACTAACTTTGCATGCATAAAACTAAAAGTTCCATTTATGAAACTGGTATCGCGGAAGTGGCGGAATTGGTAGACGCGCTGGATTTAGGTTCCAGTATCGCAAGATGTGAGAGTTCAAGTCTCTCTTTCCGCACCATTTAGTTTTAATAGATTATTGTTGGGATATCGCCAAGCGGTAAGGCACCGGGTTTTGATCTCGGCATTCCCAGGTTCAAATCCTGGTATCCCAGCCACTTTTTAATTAAAGTGAATGATAGTAAAAAATAAAATTTGGCTACTTAGCTCAGCTGGTTAGAGCACATCACTCATAATGATGGGGTCACAGGTTCAAATCCCGTAGTAGCCACCATTTTAAAGTTTAATAGAAACTTAAAATCTATTACTACCTCAATATATGATATTGAATGCGGAAGTGGCGGAATTGGTAGACGCGCTGGATTTAGGTTCCAGTATCGCAAGATGTGAGAGTTCAAGTCTCTCTTTCCGCACCATTCTTTGATTTGAATTAAAACAATCAAAAAAAAGTTATTTGTTGGGATATCGCCAAGCGGTAAGGCACCGGGTTTTGATCTCGGCATTCCCAGGTTCAAATCCTGGTATCCCAGCCATTCTTTCTACCAGTAAGAATGTAACGAAAAATAAGTATGCGGAAGTGGCGGAATTGGTAGACGCGCTGGATTTAGGTTCCAGTATCGCAAGATGTGAGAGTTCAAGTCTCTCTTTCCGCACCATTCTTTGATTAGAATTAAAACAATCAACAATAAAGTTATTTGTTGGGATATCGCCAAGCGGTAAGGCACCGGGTTTTGATCTCGGCATTCCCAGGTTCAAATCCTGGTATCCCAGCCATTCTTTCTTGCAGTAAGAATGTGACGAAAATAAGTATGCGGAAGTGGCGGAATTGGTAGACGCGCTGGATTTAGGTTCCAGTATCGCAAGATGTGAGAGTTCAAGTCTCTCTTTCCGCACCATTCTTTGATTAGAATTAAAACAATCAACAATAAAGTTATTTTTTGGGATATCGCCAAGCGGTAAGGCACCGGGTTTTGATCTCGGCATTCCCAGGTTCAAATCCTGGTATCCCAGCCAATTTCTTTTAAAATTGAAATAACGGAATAACGGAATAACGGAATAACGGAATAACGTGAATTGTTCTCAGAACCCTTTCCTAATTACAAATCAGATATCCCAGCCATTCTTTCTACCAGTAAGAATGTGACGAAAATAAGTATGCGGAAGTGGCGGAATTGGTAGACGCGCTGGATTTAGGTTCCAGTATCGCAAGATGTGAGAGTTCAAGTCTCTCTTTCCGCACCATTATTAAATAATTCAATTCACTTCAATAGTTAACCTTAAAAATCTATTTATATTCATCTCATATTTAAATTAATTTTTAATAACAATCAAATATATAGAATTAATCAACAAACCGTTATACTGACTTATATAAATAAAAGTAAGATTTAAGGTTTACCAATGCAGTCCAAAAAATCAGGCTTTACACTATTAGAATTAATGGTCACCATCGCAATAGTAGGAATACTAGCAGCAATAGCCTTACCCAGCATGTCCAGTCTATTAGAAGATGATCGAGCAGAAGGTTTCACTTTTGAGCTGAAACGAAATTTTATGTACGCCAGAGCACAGGCGACAGTAAATGATGAATCTGTTGTTGTTTGCCCTCTAGCTTCAGTTACTGCGACCTCAGCTTGTGTAAATACATGGAATAGTTTAAATATAGCAGTGTTTGTTGATATTAACGCTAATCTAACATTTGATCCTGCTAGCGATATCATGCTCAGAAGTATGGATATCATCACTGACAACAATGCTAATGATTTATTTGTTCACAGTGCTTTAAGTTCAGCTGTAAGTTTTGATGGCCAAGGTAGGATCCCGACTGGCCAGTTAGGCAATCTAACATTTTGCCCTAATGGTGATAACGATCAAAGTATTACCTTAAACTTAAGCGCTTCTGGACGAGTCAGAAATACAGGTCATGATAGTTCAATCACTTGTACATAATTCCTTTACATTTATGATTTATATTCTAAAGTAGTAATAACAGTAACAAACTTAGGCTTCAAGGATGAAGTTTATAAATCAACATTATTTAAAATACCATAACAATGGATGTTCACTTATTGAGTTAATGACTGCCTGTTGTATCGTAGGTATTTTATTAGCCATAACTAGTCCTTCATATTCAAAACTATTAGCAGAAAATGAAAGAGATAATTTTCTATCATTACTTAAAACTAATTTAGTATTCACGCGAATTATAGCCATTAAAAATACTACAAATGTTACTTTGTGCCCATTAATATCAGGTATCTGCACAAAAGAGTGGCATAAAGAGTTGTTTATTTTTGTAGATTTTAATTCAAATCAAGAATTAGATGGGGAAGATTACATATTAAAAGTTTTAGATGAAGTTAGTGACAACCACTCGCTGAATTATCCACGAGTTGCAGTAACTTATAGAGCAGATGGCAGTCTTGATGGATTTCAATCAGGCAGTATTATTTACTGCCTTCCTGAAAGTCTTAATTTAGAAGGTAAACGTATTACAGTAAGCCAAGCTGGACGCATTAGGGTACGCAATACTGATAATTGCTAAATATATTTCAGCCTCTAACGACCCCAACATTCTTTTGATGTGCCAGAACCTGTAGATGTTTTTGTAGAAAGCTCATTAATCACTAAAGTGGTACAATCAGAATCAGTTAACGGCACACCGCTGGCAGGTGTGGCTGTTATTGCAAACTCTCTAGAATTAGCCTCAGCTACTATTGTTAATGTATATAACCCAGTTTCAGTAGTGGTATTTAAACCTAGATTAGCTAAAACAGCTGTATAATCATGATTATCTACAAAAAACTGTTCTTGTCTATTAGCAGCATCAACTAAAGCAGTTATTGCTTCAGCCCTAGCTGATTTTTTAACGTGTTCTGTATAGTTAGGATATGCAACTGCTGCTAATATGCCTACAATCGCAACCGTGATCATAACTTCAATTAATGTAAACCCATTTTTTTTCATTCTAATTTCCTGATGATTTTTCCTGGCGATAAATATACGATCTTACTGTCTGTAATCCTAATATATTTGTCTCTATTAAATCAATTGTGCCATCTTTATCAACATCTGTTGGCACTATATTTTCTAAAATTGATTTAGCTTTTACTACGCCAGTACCGTCTTCACCTTTACCCACACCTATTAATAAGAACTGACTTTCATCATCATCATTTTTATCAAAAAATAATTGTGGAGTATCTGGTACATTATCACCAACATCAAATTTCAAACTATCATATACTTTAGTTCCGTAATGTAAATGAAAGGCATAAAGAGAGCCAGCTCCCCCGCTTAATGAACATTGATTATCATTAGACTCATCTGCAGCAGTAAAGGTCGAAAAGTATGCAACACCACCTACAACGCTTGGCTTTGATAAAGACTTTTCACCTGTGGTCAAACTATATTTCCATCCTTTAAAAGTAGAATAACTCAACTCCACGTCCCTAAATGTATCTTCATCACTTAAAGCATTCCCAAAAGGGTCACTATTAATACTCAATAAATCATCTATTTTTATTGAAGTGGGAACTTCATCATTAAATGATTTTGTTATGGTACTTTCATCTCTTATCATAAAGAGATAGTCGTTAATTACCTTATAGCTTGGATGTACCCGATTGCCACTACCAATTAAAATTGCTTCATAGGGTGTTTCTTTTCTTACTAAATATGTTTTAGTTTCGCCATTTTCTTCAATTGTTGTTTCACTCACTTTACTAAAGTAAGTTCTAGCAACTTCCGGCTGATAGAAAAACTTACGGTTTTCAGAGGCTGTCGTAGATCCTAGTTCTGCAATTTTGAAAACGGTCCAAGGTGTATCTGTACTTAACGGATCTGTACCTGGCATATCAACTCGCCATACATCTCCTCCGGTATCTCCAGCGTATAACCTGTCAATATAACCATCGTAATCTGAGTCTATCACAGCTATGTCACTTGGAATACTATGCGTACCTGGAAAGTTAGTATCACCTCCAGCGACCAAGCTCCAAACTGATTTTTTTGTTTCTGCATCGATGACATAAATACCAGCCCCTACTGAATCAGCACTTTTGGCATCATTGTCTTTATTAATATCATAACCGGCACCAAAAATAAGAAGAGGTCTATTAGTAAAGCCATCAACGTCAATAAAACCTATGTATGGTTTAGACCATGTCTGTCCCATTTTTTCAAAACCACTATCTTTATTTTTTAATGTCCATAACAATTTAGGGCTATCTGGAGAAGTAATGTCTAAAGCGTAATAAGAGTAACCGCCACGTCTCATGCCAAAGAATGCCCAAACTTTATCACCTGTTTCTACAATACCATTATCATTTACATCGTCAAAATAAACGGCAGCAGGAGCATCCATCCCATAAATTTTTGTATCACCTTTGTTCTGCCTTAAATCATCTAAATTAGGGTACAATTCATAAGGGATAAACGCCCAACTTTCAGTAATAGCATCCCCAGAATCCTTAAACATATGAATAAAACCAGCATTTGTACCTACTAATACACGAACAGACCCATCACCGTAATCTAATGCTATCGGTTTAGAATGAAGTGGATCCCCCATAATATCAACTCGCTTATCAGTTGTTGAACCATCACTATTTTCATCATCCACATCATTACCAATAGTCCAACTAAATAAGTTGCTTAATTCATTCTCACTGACTCCCATTAAGGAAGCTAGATTTTCAGCTGAACCAGCTACAGTTTCAGCATTATCTTTGGTAAATGCAGGCAATGGACTACCAGTACCTACATCTGTATATACATTACGAGAAGATATTCCAGATAAAGCTAAATTTGCACCACCTTGTTGAACATCATTACCATCATCAGCAGCAGAATCAGGTAACCAATAGGTTCTTGCCGTTTCTTTAATATTTCCATTATCCGCAATAGCAGGCTGAGGTGTACTTCGTGAATCTACAATCGTTTCACCTAGCACTTTTAGTTTTTTTAAGTTACCTTTCCAACGTGCACCTTTATCTGGATAAAACATAGCATAATAAACTGAATCTCGACTTTGTGTTCTATCAAAGTTATTACTTGCTACGGAAGGTGCTGAAAAGGTACTGTTTACTTCTCTTATTTTGTTAATTGTTCGTTCGAATGCAGAAACTAATTCAGAAGCTGTATTGGCATGTAAATTTTCTCCGCCGCCTAAATCTGCAGTTTCTTCTAATAGCGCCTTACCCGCATTGCTCATACCAGTACCAAAACCAATTGTAAATGTACGACCTATATCAATGGTATCAGGAGTTGATGGATACAAGTCAGTGGTATACATATATTTAGCCATAGCATGTAAGTAATTATCACTCCCTCCCGCGGTTTTTATACGGTACGGTACTTCACCATCAGGAAATAAGTTCTTTATATCACTATTTCTTGCTGTATCCCGTGTTGGATCTCCATCACTCATTAAAATAATATTAATTGAATTGTCACAACGTAAAACCGTTTTTCCATCTACAACTTCAGGTACAAATGCCGATGTATAGGTATCGCCATCATCTATACTTTTATCCCTATCTTCAACTCCATCACCATATTTCATGCTTTTACCAGATAAGTAACGATAGGATTCCCATAAAGTTTCGGAGAGCGGAGTAGAGCCATCAGCCCTTAGATTGGTAATATCAGTGAGTAAATTAGCTTGGGACGTCCCCATACCTGACAGTACGTAACCACCACTACTTCCTTTAAAACGCATTAAACCAAATTCAATATCAGGATTAGATGATACTAACCCTGATATTGCAGATTGCGCCACTCCAATTCTACTGTCAGAGCAAGGTATATAATCTCCATCATAAGGGCCACTTGAGTATCTACCGCAATCATCACCGTCAACAACCGACCAAGCCATGCTACCTGATGTATCAAATATAATTAAAACTCTCGGTTTTTCAGTTACCTCAATATCGTAATTGACATATAATTCGATATCTTCTGACTTTACATCAATACTTACTAACAGTATTAAAGCAATTACGGATATATAACTGTTTATAAAATTAAATTTACTCACGTGAAATTCCTCAATAATACTACTTAATAAATTAATAACTTTTATTTACTTATTGGGATTGCCCTACTATGCCTAATTCTTGAGCGATACCACTTAGCAATGCTACCGAGTGTTTATTGTCTTTACCGTATTTATAATTTGATTCAACCCTTAACGTATTACATTTAATGCCATTGGTTACCGCTATTCTTGGAGGACAGTTAAGTAATGTTGGACCATTATTATTATTAAATAATGTCACTGTAGATTTTGAACCTGCTGCTGTTACATCAATACCTATGGTATTATCTGCAGGAAATTGACCCGTAAGGTACAACAAACGACTATTTCCACTTGCAATGATCTCCTGGTTTATAGCCCGCTCTGAATCCCCCCTAACCCAGTATTGTGCCACTTCATTTTCTTGTGCTGCACTGGTCATTTTAATATCTATTCCTGACGAACTCATGAGTGTAACCGCTATACTTGTAACTGCGATTATCATTACGAGAGATGTAATTAATACAACACCTTTTTGATTATAAAAATTTACATTCGCCATCCTTGCTCTCCTCCATTTAATAAATGAATTGTAGATACAAATAGCGCCCTTCTATACTTATCGTTAAAGTTCAATTTCCTTTGATTAGCTTCTGTATCGCCACCTAATACATATGTTTTTGAACTAGCAGTAGAGTTTGCATCTTCTTCAAATGCACGTATTAATAAAAATATCTGAACATTTAAAATATTTACTGTTGTCTGTTCCCAATCAGTATCAGACATTTGTACAGCAGTTTTATATGTATCAACTCTATTATCCCCATCAATATCTAAGCCATATAAAAACCTTAAATTTTCGACACCCTCCATAATAGATTCTGTTGTAAAGCCATTTGCAGTAAGTCTTTTCCTCATTAATACTGGAACCGTAATTGATTTACTACCCAATGAATATGTTTGCTCAGAAATATAATATGCGTTATGTGTATAACCCCATAAACTCGCATTAGGTGATAAGGGATCTATATTTGCACTTGTACCAGCCGATAAGCTACCTTGATTATATTCAGACATAAAATAAAATTGGTTTGATAAACTATCAGCAACCGAAATACTTTGGCCATCTAAGTGCTTTATTTGTATTACGTCACTATTTTTTATTGCACTTGAAATACAATTAATTGCAGAACTTGTCGTAGTTGTTACCCCATACAAATATCTAAAATTTGTCGTGGGATCATTTGGAAAACTACCATTATTAGAGCCTTCAAAACAATCACCAACAGGTGCTGCAGGTGCAGTTACATTGGCAGCGTCTAAGGTAGAGCCATAATATGTCCCCCAAAACCCTGTAAGCTCGATATCTTTTCTCAAAATATCCATTGCTAAACGACCTGACTCTTGTAGCTCTCCTATTTCTAAAGTATCGCTTGTTGTAACCTTCATACTTATATAAGTAAACATGACTCCACTTAATACAAACGCACTAACAACAAGCGCTATCATCATTTCTATTAATGTAAAACCAAATTGCTTCATATTCATGCCCGAATAAAAATAAAACTATTCACAACAACTACTCTTCTATTTTCTGTAGAAGAGCCGCACTCAATTGCTGTATTTTCTATATTTTGAGCTATGTCTTGCCGTCCTCCCCAGCTAATCACTACTTCAACATCAACACCACTGACACCAGCACTCAAAACTGGATTAATACAAACACTTGCATTAGCCATCGCACCTGTTAACTCTTTAGCTTTAATCGCTTTTTTCCATTGAATAATATCGTATGCAGCAACTTGAGCTGAGGTACAAAATGAATCCACACAAGACTGAACAGTTGTTATTTCATCAGTACTTGTAAAGTCGACATCATACAAAGCGACTAAAGCTGCAGTATCATTAACTCTTATTCGTTGAATAATATCTTGAGCTAGTGCAAGTGCAGCCGTTCTTTGAAGTGAATCATAGCTAGCTTGTTTCGCCTTTGCTTGAAGCGCAACAGCACCTAACAAACCAATCGTCAGTACAAAAAAGGCAATAAGCGTCTCTAGAAGCGTAAAACCTCTATTTTTAGAATTGTTCATTACAACACCTTTTTTCAACTATGATGACCTTTTAAAACCATTAAATTTGATATGAAAAATGAACAAAAATGAGCTTGCATTAATCAACCTTCATGCTTATCCACAACTCCATTTTTAGAGTATAGACACACGGATTAGAAAAAATACAATTTGAGAAGTGAATAAATAATAAACGATAAAAAAGTATGAGGTTTTAATTACAATTTGAGCTTAGAAGTATTTTTTATGTGTTTAAATTATAGATATGATATTGAGAGCTACTAGATTAATTTTAAATGAAATCTAGTAGCAGTCAAATTTAATTCTTCGAAGATTCCTCTAGTCGATAGATATAAGATCTGACAGTATCCAACTTAAGAAACTCTGTAGAAATAAGGTCTATACCTTCCTTGCCATCGACATTCATTGCAACTTCATTTTCTAACACAGGGTATAAATCAGGAATAATCCCTTTGTCACAACCAGGACATAATAATGAAATTTTAACTTTATCATTTTCTACAGATAAATAAATAGGTGGCGTATCAGGAATGGTATCGCTAATTTTAAAGTTTTTTAAATTTGCTGTGATGGTGCCGTATAATAAATGGAAAGCGTATAAACCACCATTTCCTTCAGTAACAGAACATTGATTATCCTCATTACTATCAGGTGAAAAAGTAGAAAAATAAGCAACACCTCCTGCTACGATAGGCTTAGACAATGCTTTTTCAGCACCATTTAATTTATAATACCACCCCTTAAAATCTGACGACATTTCTAACTCTAACTCTCTAAATGCGGTCTCATTTGAAAGTTTAGAAGCAAAAGGATCTAATGTTATATCTAATAACTTTCCATCCGTATTTAAAATAGGATCTGGTACTTTAGAAGATGTAAAATATTGTGTTAGTGTATTTTCATCTCTAATCATATACAACTTATCAGCTGTTGTAGTATCTGAGACAGGATTTACCCTATCCCCACTACCTATTAATATTGCTTCAAAAGGAGTCTGTTTTCGTGATATGAATACATCTTCCCCTATTGTTGTTTTAGTTACTTTACTAAAATATGTGCTTGCAACTTCAGGAGCATAAAAAAACTTTTGCTTTTCTGAAGAGAAATTAGCTAATGCATGAGCTGCCCAAGGTGTTGTACTACTAAATGGGTCTGAACCGGATAAATCTACTCGCCATACTTTACCTCCTGTGTCACCAAAGTATAGTCTGTCAGCCAAACCATTATAATCCGAGTCTAATACTGCAATCTCGCTTGGTACGCTATCTAAACCTTTTGTACTCGTCGTAGCATTACTCATAAACTCAGTATTAATAGCGCTTTTAACATTGGGTGTTAAGCTCCATAATAATATACCTGTATCTGCATCAACGATGTAAACCCCTCTGCCTTTTGAATCTGTGCCATTTTTAGTTGAATCCTTATCTTTAATAGGATCATATCCAGCGCCAAAAATTAAAACCGGCTTTTCTTTATCATGCCCTTTAATGTCAACATAAGTAATATATGGTTTTGACCATGTTTGAGCTAATTCTGAAAAATCTTTATTTCCTGGTGATTCAGTTGGAGAAATTGTCCATTTATATTTAGGAGAATCTGGGTTAGTGATATCTAATGCATAATAAGATGAACCTCCACGGCGCATACCAAAATATGCCCAAACCTTATCATCACCATCAACTTTACCATTAGCATTAATATCTTTAAAATAAACGGATACTGGGGCATCCATACCATAAACTTTTCCCACTTGCTTATCTTTTAATTTTATTAAGTTAGGAAAAAGTTCAGAAGGAATAAACGCCCAATTTTCTTCAACACTTGCTCCGTTATCTTGGAACATATGAACAAAACCAGCATTAGTACCGATCACAATACGAATATCATCAACACCTGAGCTTTTTTCTCCATAGTTAATTGCTACTGGTTTTGAGTGAAGTGGATCACCCATAATATCTAACCTTTTATTACCATTAGTATTTTCATTATCAACATCATCACCTATGGCCCAAGAAAGTAAATTATCTAAATTTCCTGATGTTGTCCCTAAAAAATTCGCCAACTCAGTGTCATTATCTATATTATCTAAATTCAATAATGATGATTTATTAAATTCACGCATAGATTTACCGTTCAGTAAATCAGTATAAATTTTGCGTGATGTTTGATTTGATAATTGTAAGTTAGCGCCACCTTGTTTTACATCTGCACCATCAGCAGCATTGCTTCCTAACCAAAAACTTTTTGCCGAATCTAGAATTTTTCCTCCACTAACGGCAATTTTTCCATCTCCACCTTTTATAGTATCGCCATCAACTTCGAACTTTTTTAAGTTTCCTGCCCAACGTGTATTCGTACTAGGATAAAACATCGCGTAATAAACATAATTACCACTTTTAACTTTACTGGCATTATTTGTTACAGAAGGAGCGGTAAAACTGGTATTAGAAGCCCTTATATCTCTAAAAATTTGATTCAATGAATTTGTTAAATCATCAGCTGTTTCTGCTACAGTAGAAATCCCCCCACCCAGTGTTGCTGTATTTTTTAATAACGTTTTCCCATCAGGTGACATACCTGTACCAAAGCCAATTGTATGCACTGTGGCCGTATCCTTAACAGTTGTACTAGGCCATAAATCAGTTTGTTCATCATGCATATATTTCGCAAGTTCATCTAAGTGATCTCCACTGCCGCCGCCAGCTAAATTACTAATTGAAGTATTTCTACTTGAATCAGAAGATGTGCTTGGATCTCCATCTGTCATCATGATGATATGCACATTGTTATCACAGCGTAAAATATCTTTACCCGAAGTATCTTTTTTCGGTATAAAAGGAGATGTATATGTTTTCCAATACTGCTCGATACTAATATCCCTATCATTTACATCCTGTGCAAAGTCCACACCTTTCCCTGACAGATATCGATATGCTTCCCACATAGTTTCAGTTAAAGGAGTTCCTCCACTCGCCCAGATTTTATTATCAATTGCTGAAACCAAATCAGAGTGATTGGCTCCTAGACCTTCTAAAACATAACCTCCGTGTGTTCCATTAAATCTCATCAATCCAAAATCTATATTTTTATTATCATCATGGGTGATTAATGATTTGATTGATGATTTTGCAGTTTTCATTCTGCTATCCCAGCATTCACCTTGACACCTACGTCCATCAGCAAGTGACCAAGCCATACTTCCAGAAGAATCAAAAATAATTAATGCCCTCGGCTTTTCAGATAGATCGGTCACATTTTGATTTACATAAATTTCAATATCTTCCCCAATTGCAATTCCTGATATTGTTAATGATAATGCTAAAAACAAAGGAGTGATTTTTACTGTTAATTTCTTTAACACCTGTATTCCTTAATGATTTATTGTAGGTGAAATATTTAAATTATTTTTATAACGATTCAGTAGAGGGCCCAAGCGCCTGAACCATGCCATTGTGAATTTCTATATCATGTTTACCTATGTTATTAGAATCTAATTTTCCATAATGAATTGATGTTTGCATTCTAAGGTAGTTACATTTTAAAGAAGGTGTCACGGCTAAACGTGGTAAACAAGCTAACGGGCCTGGCCCATTATTTTCATTAAATAACAATACTTTTGAATCTGCTTGTCCATGAGCATTCGTATTACCACTAATATTACTTATATCAAAATATTGATTTTTTTTATTGTTGGGATCTTTAGCTTCAAATCTACCTTTTAAATAATAAAAATGATTTTCTAGTACTTTTTTCTTTTCAACACTGATAGCACGAAAAGAATCTCCTTTAACAATATTTATCGCTTTTTCTTTCTCTTGTATCGCACTTACAACTTTTAAATCAATGCTGCTAGAACTCATTAAAGAGACTGCAATACCAGTTACAGCAAAGACCATAATCAAAACTGTGACCAAAACGACACCAGAATTTTTACTTCTCTTTAAATTTACCATAACTCAGATCCCCCATTAGCTAATCTTACGGTAGAAACAAATACGCTTCTTTTAAATTGATCATTAGTATTTATCGTTTTTGCAGTTGCATTGTTTACACCACCTAAAATATAAGTACGTCTGATAGCTGGGGTTGAAAAATCTTCTCTCAATGACCTTACTAATAGAAAAATCTGAACTGACATTATTTTAGAGTTTGATTGTTCCCAGTCGCCGGCCCCCATTTGTTCAACAGTTCTATAAGTATCAACTTTATCGGTTCCATCAGTATCTAAACCATAAATAAATCGCATATTTTCGACTCCTTCCATGATAACTTCATCAACAAACTCTCCGCCTTTGGTGGCAACTAGACGCCTTCTCATTAATGTAGGAATATCAGTAGAATAACCATTTACAATTTGTCCTGTTTGAGAACTTATATAATAAACATGGTGATTATATTGCCATACAGAACTATTTAAATTATCCAATACAAAAACTTTATTATCACCTGCTCTCAACTGAGCCGATGTTTTTTGTGTAACTAAATAGTACCGAGCAATATTCGTTTTTTCACCATCAATATTGACCCCTGCAAGCCCTTTAAGTTGAATAATATCAGTTTCAGGCACAGCTGTTGATATACAAGCCATTGCATTTTTAGTTTTAGTTTCAACACCATAAATAAACCTAAAGTTATCAGCTGAATCAATAGGAAAACTGGCATTGTTAGCCCCATCAGAACAATCATTAGATATTGAAGCTGGTATTGAAACATTATCAAAATCAAGAGTATTACCGTAATAAGTGCCCCAAAAACCTGCCCTCTCTATATCTTTACTCAGTATATCCATAGCTAACCGACCAGACTCTTGTAGTTCACCTATCTCTAAAGTGCTTTTTGTGGTTGTTTTCATGCTTATATATGTAAAGGAAACTCCGCCTAGTATAAATACACCTATAACCAAAGAAATCATCATCTCAATTAGTGTAATACCTTGCTGCTTGATTTTATAATTGCCTTTAAAATTCACTATGCATTCCTCATAAGAATGAAGCGCTCTAAAGAAACTAACTTTCGCTGACCGCTGACGTCACCACAACTAACTTTTGAGTTTTCAGTTCCCTGAACAAGCTTTTGCCTTCCTAACCAAGTAATATTCACTGTTAAGGTTATATTTGCACCAATTATAGTTGATTCTATACACACAGTTGCACCAGATAAAGTCCCGGTTCCGTCTTGTGCTTTTATAGCTCTTCGCCATTGTTCAAGATCAAATTGAGCTAATTGCACTGTAGTGCAAGCAGCATTAAAACAAGCGTTTGCTAACGCTGTATTTTCCTTATCAGTTGAAGAAAAAGAGGTTGAGTAAACGGCTAAGGCGGCACCAGTATCATTAGATCCAATGCGTTCAAGAATGTCATTACCTAAACTTAAAGCAGCAGCACGTTGCAGAGAATCATAACTTGCTTTTTTTGCTTGTGCTTGCAGTGCTACAGCGCCTAATAAGCCCACTGTGAGTACAACAAATGCAATTAAAGTTTCTAATAAAGTGAAACCTTTATTTTTAGATTGCGTCATTAATAGACCTTATTATTTTTATTATTCAGTACTTTAGTATTAAATTTTTGTCTAAATTGAAAAGTATTGAGCTAATTGAGTGTTTTTTAACATATATTGTCTCTAGGGACAAGTTGTTATCAAAGTTTGTATCATGTTAATAAATATGAAATAGAGTTTTTACTTAAAAAGATAAGAGCTCAGAACGAGCTCTTATTTATATTGATGGATTTATCTTAATTCAATTGGTACTGCAAATATTGTATTTTCGATAACGCCAGGGTTTTGTATCACTTCATCACCACCCCATTGTTTTAATTGGGTAATGACTTGCTGAACTAAAATGTCAGGTGCAGATGCACCAGCAGTTACACCAACAGTGTTAGCTTTTTCAAGCCAACTTTGCTCCATAGAATCAGCATCATCAATCAAATAAGCTGGCGTGCCTAGTTTATCTGATACTTCTCTTAATCGATTAGAGTTTGAACTATTTTTTGCACCGACAACTAATAATACATCAACCTTTGCAGCTAAATCTCTAACTGCATCTTGACGATTTTGTGTTGCATAACAAATATCATCCTTTCGAGGACCGTCAATATTCGGAAACTTGGCTCTTAGTGTATTAATCACATCAGCTGTATCATCAACCGATAAAGTCGTTTGACTGCAATACATTAAGTTATCCGGATTTTTAACCTCTAAAGTGGCGACGTCATCAACTGTTTGCACCAAATAAATGCCGCCATCAGCATTATCGTATTGACCCATAGTGCCTTCAACTTCAATATGACCTTGATGACCTATTAAAATACATTCAATGCCTTTACGGCTAGCACGTGTTACTTCCATATGCACTTTAGTCACTAGCGGACATGTCGCATCAAATATTTTAAGCTCACGTCGTTTTGCTTCTTTGCGTACAGCTTGAGATACGCCATGGGCGCTAAAAATAACAATGCTGTCGTCAGGTATTTGATCTAGCTCTTCAACAAAAATTGCCCCACGCTCTTTAAGGCCGTTTACAACAAATTTATTGTGAACTACTTCATGTCTGACATAAATAGGGGCTTTAAAAATATCTAAAGCACGTTCAACTATGCTGATCGCACGATCTACACCAGCACAAAATCCTCGAGGATTTGCTAGCATGATTTTCATGAGGTTGTTGCCTCTGAATTTTTAACTTCAATAATTTCAACGTCAAACGTTAATTTTTGACCACTTAATGGGTGATTAAAATCAACAGTAACTGATTCTCCTGCTACTTCACGGATAATTCCCGGAAGCTCTGACCCATCAGGTTGAGTAAACGCGATAATGGCACCCACTTCGGCTGGGGTATCTGCACCAAATTTAGTGCGATCTAGGTGATAAATATTATCAGGATTTGGTATACCAAAAGCATCTTCTGGCTCTAGTTCAAATGACTTATCATCACCCGCTTTAAGGCCTAATAAACATTTTTCAAAGTTTGCAGTTAAGCTACCATCACCCATTACTAACTTTGCAGGCTTATTATGAACTTTGCTTGAATCAGCAGCAGAGCCATCTGATAATTTAATTGAAAAGTGAAAAACGACTTCAGAGTTATCATTAATTAAAACTGACATTATTGCGTACCTTCTTTCTTCTGTTCTTTAGCTGATTTAACTTTCTCTTCCAAAAATGCATCGATTAACAATAGACCTGCACCCACACATATTGCACTATCGGCAATATTAAATACGGGAAAATTCCATGTTTTATAAAATACATGAAGGAAGTCGACAACATAACCATAAGCTAGTCTGTCGAATAAGTTTCCTAACGCACCTGCTAGTACTAAAGCATAAGCTGAACCGAGTAACTTATTGCTCGCTGGTAATTTTTTTAACCACCATATTAATAGCCCACTTATCGTTATGGCTATGATACTAAAAAACCAACGCTGCCAGCCACCGGCATCAGTTAAAAAACTAAATGCTGCGCCGTAGTTATGTACATAAGTAATTTTAAAAACAGGTATAAGCTCTATAGACTCATATAGCTTCATTTGTGTACTAATCATAATTTTAGTCACTTGATCTGCTATTAGCATCACTAAAGTTAACCATAACCAAACTAATCCGGATTTTGCTTTAAACAAAATATACTCCTGTATTATTTATATATAATAAAGGGCGAATAAATCCGCCCTTTGATCTTGTTATATTATTTTAATAGTAAGCTTATGCAAATTTACGAACTTCGCCTTCACCATCAATATTGGTAACACAACGTCCACAAATATCACTATGTCCTTCAATCGAACCGACATCATCAGTGTAATGCCAACAGCGCTCACATTTCGTTGCATCAGTTGACTCTACTTGAATAAATAAGTTTTCAACTTCAGTTTCAACCGCACCTTCTGGCTTTGAAGATACCACTTCAACATTCACTTTAGATACTAATAATACAAATCTTAGTTCTTCGCCTAATGCTGTTAGTTTATCAGCCAGTGATTGATCCGCTGAGATTGTAACATTAGCTTGTAGAGTTGCACCTATCACTTCTTCTTTACGCGCTGATTCTAATACACGATTTACTTGATCGCGTACTGTTAAGATCGTTTGCCAACGATCGTTCAATTTATCAGAATCAGATTTAACTAAACCTTCGTACCATTGACCTGTGAATACAAATTCTTCACGCTCACCTGGTAATGTCTGCCAAATTTCTTGGGCTGTAAAGCTCATAATAGGCGCCATCCAACGTGTCATCGCTTCAGCAATGTGGAATAACACAGTTTGACAAGAACGACGGGCAACACCTTCAGTTTTTGCTGTATATTGACGATCTTTAATGACGTCTAAGTAGAAAGCACCTAACTCAAGGGTACAGAAGTTCATAAGTTTTTGTGTAACAAGTAGCATTTGGTACTCGTCATACGCATTTACAATTTCTTCTTGTAGTACAGCAGCTCTGTCTAAGATCCACTTATCTAAATCAACTAAATCATCATATGCAACCATATCAGTCTTAGGATCAAAACCCGCTAAGTTAGATAATAAGTAGCGACTTGTATTACGAATACGGCGGTATCTATCTGCTGCACGGTTAAAGATTTCATCTGATACTGTCATTTCAGCAGTATAATCTGTTGATGCAACCCATAAACGCAAGATATCAGCACCAAGTTTGTTCATGATATCTTGTGGAGAAATCACATTGCCTAAAGACTTAGACATTTTGTGACCTTTTTCATCAACCGTAAAACCATGCGTTAATACTTGACGGTAAGGTGCATGACCATTGATTGCAACAGATGTCATCATTGAAGACATAAACCAACCACGATGTTGATCTGACCCTTCAAGATATAAATCAGCTGGACCAGTTAGCTCCTCACGTGCATCTACAACACATGCATGAGATACACCAGAATCAAACCATACATCTAACGTATCAAGGATCTTAACATAACGCTCGCTATCAGCTTCGTTTAATAACTCGTTTACTTCTAAGTCATACCAAGCTTGAATGCCTTTTTCTTCAACACGTTTTGCAACTTGTTCAATTAAGGTTTTTGAGTCTGGGTGAAGTGCGCCAGTATCTTTATCTACGAACAATGCAATTGGTACACCCCAAGTACGTTGGCGAGAAATACACCAATCAGGACGACCTGTTACCATATTTGAGATACGGTTTTCACCCCAAGCTGGGATCCATTGTGTTTTTTCAATTTCAGATAATGTATCGCCACGTAAATTAGCTTGATCCATGCTTACAAACCATTGTGGTGTCGCGCGGAAAATAATTGGCGTTTTATGTCTCCAACAATGTGGATAGCTATGCTCTAACGCTTGGTGATGCATTAAAGTATTTTTTTCTTTTAATACTTCAATCACACTCGCATTTGCTTTAAATACATGCTGACCAGCAAATAAAGGTGTATCCGGTAAATAAACACCATTAGCCCCTACAGGATTCGCAATTTCAAGGCCGTATTCTTTACCAACGATGAAATCTTCTTGACCATGGCCTGGCGCAGTATGAACAGCACCTGTACCTGAGTCAGTTGTTACATGCTCACCTAATACAACTGGTACTGAGAAATCATAAAACGGGTGTTGTAATTGTAAATGCTCAAGCTCGCTACCTTTACAGTAACCTAATGCATGGTACTTATCGAAACCAAAACGGTCCATTGCATCTTTAACAAGTTCAGAACCTAAAACAAAGCGACGTTTGCCTTCTTCAGTTTCAACTTGAACTAAGCTATATTCAACATTTTCATGTAAAGCAACACCACGGTTAGCAGGTAGTGTCCAAGGTGTTGTTGTCCAAATAACAACATCAACTTGACCTTCGCCTTTATGACCTTCAGGTAAATTAAATTTACTTTCAAGTGCCGATTCATCTAAAAACTTAAAGCTTACATCAATTGCTGGTGATTGCTTATCTTGATATTCAACTTCAGCTTCAGCTAATGCAGAACCACAATCTGTACACCAATGAACAGGTTTTGAACCTTTATGTAAGTGACCTTTATCAATAATGCGCCCTAAAACACGGATTGCATTTGCTTCAAAATCAAAGTTCATTGTTAGATATGGATTACTCCAATCACCAAAAACACCTAAACGGATAAAATCTGTTTTTTGGCCTTCAACTTGCTTTTTAGCGTATTCACGACATTTTTCACGGAATTGTGCTGCCGTTACTTTTTTGCCTGGCTTGCCTACTTTTTTCTCTACTTGAAGCTCAATTGGTAAACCATGACAATCCCAACCAGGAATGTAAGGTGCATCAAAGTCAGATAAAGTCTTTGCTTTAATAATAATATCTTTAAGGATTTTATTTACTGAATGACCTAAGTGAATATTACCGTTTGCATATGGAGGTCCATCATGCAAAATAAAAGGTTTTTTACCTTTTTTAGCAGCACGGATCTTGCCGTAAAGATCTTTTTCGTTCCAATCTTTTAGCATTTTCGGCTCACGATTAGCCAAGTTACCACGCATTGGGAATGCAGTTTGTGGTAGATTCAGAGTATGCTTGTAGTCGCTCATTTATTTAACTTTCCGTATCTTAGATATTGGTCAAACCAAAACACTGCTTGGCAACTTTAACATCGGCATCAATTTGTGCGATAAGTTGATCAAGCGTATCAAATTTTTGTTCATTGCGAAGTTTAGTAATAAGCTCCACACTTATAAATGTTCCATATATATCTTGCTTAAAGTCGAAAATATGCACTTCAAGCAACATTTTTTGTCCATTAAGGGTTGGCTTAGAACCGACATTAGCCACCCCATAATATTCTTTATCAGATATTTTTATTTTTACAGCAAAGACACCATTAACTGGGCTTACTTGCCTTTTAAGGGCGACATTCGCTGTTGGGAATCCTAATTGCCTACCTTGTTTACAGCCATGGATCACACGTCCTGAAATTTGATAAGCGTGCCCTAGCATATCATTAGCTTGCTCTATTTCATTTTTTGCTAGTGAATCTCTAATTGCAGTACTACTCACTCTACAATCGAGTTTTCGAAAACTACGGGTGCTTTTAACAGTCATATTTAACTGGGCGCCAATTTCAACCAGCATTTTAAAGTCGCCAACTCGTCCTTTACCAAACCTGAAATCGTCACCAATAGTGAGGGCTTTAACACCTAATTTATTAATTAATATTTCACGGATAAAATCATCTGCTGACAAATTTGCAAAATTTCGATTGAAATTTATGCAAATAACACGTTTTATACCTAATTTTTTAAAAATAATTAATTTATCTCTTAAACGTGTTAACCTAGGCGGTGCTTTGTCTTTTGCAAACAACTCTTGCGGCTGCGGCTCAAACAACATCACAGTGCTTGGCAGGTCTAACATATCAGCGTCTTTAATTAAGCCATTTAAAACAGCTTCATGACCTAAATGTACACCATCAAAATTACCTATCGTTAATACACAATCTCGATGCCTAGCTCTAATATTGTGGATGCCTCTAATTAGCTCCATAACCTAAATATGACCTACAATTTTATTATTAAAATATCAAAGTCGCGATTATAGACTTTTTTTCGCAAAGGATACATTTTTTATTGTATTTACTCTTATACCAAAAACAAACAATAGAGAAAAATACGTAATAATCGCAATTAATAACAATGAAAATAAATATACTATCTGCTGCCCCAACCCTATCGATTGCCATATTAATTGTTGTTCACACCAGTAGGTAACAAATGCCATCACTAAACTAGACACTATGCATTTCAGGGTAAAGCCAACACTATATCGTGAAAACTTATAAACCCCTTGTTTTGATAAAAAGTAATATAATAAAAACGCATTACACGTTGCCGATAGTGATGTTGCCAAAGCTAAACCGATATAACCTAAAAATGAAGCCAAAATTAAATTAAACACCATATTTAAAATTAATGCCGCTATACCTATTTTCACTGGTGTTTTTGTATCTTGCCTTGCATAAAACCCTGGAGCTAGTACTTTTATAAGCATAAAGCTTACTAAACCCACCGCATATGCAGTTACACCGAAAGAGACTTGAGTAACATGATCTACTTCACTATTGATAAAAGCGCCATGGCCAAACAAAACGGTAATGATTAATGGACTTAAAACGATTAACCCCATAAATGCAGGCAAACCTAACCAAAGCACAAACCTAACACCCCAATCTAAAGTATCTTGAAAATCCGTACCTTCTTTATTTACATGCAATTTAGATAATGCGGGTAAAATAACGGTCGCAATACCAATACCAAACAAGCCTAATGGAAACTCAATTAAGCGATCTGAGTAATATAACCACGCAATAGAACCATTAATTAAAAAAGTAGCAATAACAGAATCAAGCAATAAATTTATTTGACTTACAGATACACCAAATAAAGCAGGGATCATCAATTTACGTACTTTTTTTACATTCTCATCTTGCCAAGCCCATTTTGGTTTCGCTAACATTTTTGCACGATATAAGAATGGAATTTGAAAAAGTAGCTGTACAACTCCGCCAATAAAAACACCTAACGCTAACGATAAAGCGCCAAAATCAAATTTATCATGAAAATACAAGGCACAGCTTATAATTGAAATGTTTAACAAGACGGGAGTAAACGCTGCAACAGCAAATTTGTTATATACATTAAGGACAGCGCCAGATAAGGCAACTAAACTAATAAAAAATAAATAAGGAAATGTAAATTTAAGCATCAAAGATAATAAAGCATATTTATCTGTTGAAATACTAGAGTCTGAAGATGCAAACCAACCAGCGCCAAATAAAGCAGCTATAACAGGCGAAGCTATCACACCTAAAATAGTAACAGATAATAAAATAGTACCCAATGTACCCGCTGCATTTGCAACAAACATTCTGACTTTATCATCACCATGTTGTTCTTTTACTTCAGTTAAAACTGGAACAAATGCTTGTGCAAATGCTCCTTCTGCAAATAACCGCCTTAAAAAATTTGGTACTTTATTCGCTAACAAGAATATATCTGCCGCAGCACCTGCACCTAATAAATGCGCTGTTACTGCATCTCTGACTAACCCGAGTATTCTTGAAAGGAATGTCATAAAACTGACTATCACCCCTGAACGAAACAAACCTTTTGCCACGCTAAACCTTTTTGATAAATTTAAGGACACGCATTATGACATAATAAGTGTACTTGGGTACTAGGCGATTCATATAAGCTTTGATATAATCTCCGCATTAACTGCTGCGATGGCCTACTGTGTTAAAACGCTAAAGAAATGAAAATTTCATCGTTTTAATATAAATATGCGTTAAATTAGTGGTTTTTATATAAAGGCCATTGACATTTTCAATAAAAAGAGGCATATTCCTCGGCCATAAATTCAAAGCTTTATTTTTAGATTGTTAGGAGCAAACCTTGGCTAACATCAAGTCTGCAAAAAAACGCGCTTTAACTAGCGAAAAACGCCGTAAACACAATGCAAGTCGTCGTTCAATGATGCGTACTTTTTTCAAAAAAGTAGTAGTAGCAATTGAAGCTGGTGACAAAGAAGCTGCAACTTTAGCATTTAATGCTGCTGTTCCAGTTCTAGACCGTTACGCAACTAAAGGTCTTATTCACAAAAACAAAGCAGCTCGTAACAAGAGCCGTTTATCTGCAAAAATCAAAGCGCTTTAGTCGCTTTTGTTTTAGCTTTTAAAAAACCGGCACATGCCGGTTTTTTTATATCTTAAATTTAACCCACAAAAACGTCATTAACCCTACCCATATCAATCCTAACAATTAAGCAGCAAACCTAGCTCATTACTAAATCAGTCATATGAATATCAGCAGAGATAGAATTGACTGTTTAGCTGACTATTTAAAGCGTTCAATATAGCCAGCAAATATGAGAGGTTAATAATTAAGGTAATTGAAGGTCTGGTGCGAATTTTTTTAAGATAGCGGCTATTTTTTTAGGGGAAAAAGGTTTTACAACAAATCCTTTAGCTCCCTTATCAATTGCATCTTTGACATTTTCTACAGTAGAGTGAGCAGAAACCATCACAACGTTTGTTTGTGGACTTATTTCATTTAATTTAGCGATAATATCTTTGCCATTGCCATCAGGAAGTTCAATGTCTAAAAATACAATTGAAAACTTATGTTCTTCGCATAATTGTAAACATTGGGAAGTGTTTGATGAAGAAAGTTTCGAACAGTACCGACGTCATCAACTATTAAAACCGAAAAGTTATCATTCATATATTCATTCCACTGATTGTTGTTATACTTACAGTATATACCTATTACAATATTTGTTGCGGTTACACTTTCTATTATCAAGTAAATAATAATTATGTCTATAAAAATAAAACAACAAAAGCTACTTAAGCCCGAAGATCTTAAGAAAAAGCAAAAAAAAACTAAAAAGCAAGTGGTTAAGCCGAGCCCTGCACAAAGTAAAAATACTCAAAAGTCTGAAACCTTAACTAATGAGGCAAAAAAAACAAATACTAAAAGTATCAAATTTTTAGCCTTTATTGTTTTTCTATCACTTATTTATCTTATATCACCTAAGCCTCAATTACTTACATATGAAAAAGTGGGTATTATAAATAAAAGTATTTATTGGCCAGGGTTTTATAATTTTAAACCTTTTATTTTAGATTCTAACCTTAAAGCAAATGCAAACATTCGTGCTAACCACTTATTTTTATGCCATGAGACTATTACAACTCTGCCTTGCCAAAAATATAGGATAATTAATACTGAAAGATCGGTTGCTGTAGCAATTTTTTTATATAAAGAAAGATTTTAGATTAGAAAAACTAATGTGAAATTCTAAAAAAATCTCGTTTGAAGTAAAACCATGACTTGAAGATAATAGCCTCCTTTGAAATTGAGGCAAGAATAATGGAAGAAGTTTTTTTAAATAGTATAAATATTTTAGGGTTTATTTTGTGTTTGGGTGCTTTTTTTATAAAAGATAGCTTTTGGCTAAAAGTATCCGCTATGCTTGGTATGAGTATTTTATTCACAGTTAATACATTAGGAAATTTTCCAACAGGTATGCTTTCTAACATTAGTCTAGTACTAATAAATACTTTCTGTCTTTTTAAATTATTTACATACCACTTAGAACAATAATACCTTGCTCTAAGTGGTTTTTAAAGCTTCACGGTGCTAGAAAATAGTTTAAATGTGACTCAGGGCTTACCTCATTTGCAGATGCCTGATTAAACCAAGCCGAAACAGCTAAAACAACAACTGCACATGCTACTGAACTAAGTCGGATCCCACGACTGGTTGCCCTATTCATAATCACTCCAATTTTTTATTTTTATTATTTGGTTTTATTAGAACGTTTTTTGTTCGAAACTAGTTTACTTAAAGTTTTAAGAATTAACAATATATTTACACATGTATTTGGTAATTGGCAAATACACCTTTTTAAAATTAAATAAACTTCAATTAAATAAAAATTTTAGAACAGATCCAAGCATTAAAACCACATAAAAATAAAGGTTAATTTCACTGTAACTTAATCTAAATCAATTTTTACAATAGGATAATTTAGAGCATTTAATTACTTGATCTACATCAAATAACTGCAAGCGAAAAGAAAAGATAATGTCGTCATTAACTGAAATCACTCATAACATCGGAGCACAATTATGAGAAATGTATTAAAATCATCTTTAGTAGCAGCGACTCTTATTACAACACCTTTTGCACATGCAGATTTTCTTGATAATTTAAGCGTAAACATTGGTGCTATTACAGTAGCACCAGATAGTGGCACATCAAATATCGACCAAGATCCTTCTCTAGGTTTAGGTGTTGATTCAAACACGCAGTTAGGTATTACTTTTGATTACGCTTTAAATGATAACTGGGTATTAGAGTTAATTGCAGCAACACCATTTAGCCATGACTTTTCAGGCGAAGTAGGTTTAGCTGGCGCTGATATTGGCTCAACTAAACAGTTACCACCAACATTACTAGCACAATATCATTTTGGTGATTCAAATGCGGCATTTCGCCCATTCGTAGGTGCAGGTATTAACTACACAATGTTTTTTGATGAGCAAGCAGGACAAGATCTTAAAGATACTCTTGGCACTGATGATGTTGAAATCAAATTAGACGATTCATTTGGTTTAGCTGCACAAATAGGTTTTAACTACATGTTAAATGAAAAATGGAGCATTCATGCGATGGCCTCATACATGGATATTGATAGTGATGCAGAAGTATTTGCTGACGGTAAAAAAGCACTTACTTCAATTGTTGCCATTGATCCAACAGTATTTATGTTAGGTATGAAATATAAATTCTAGATCTTTTTTCAAAGTTATATTTCTAGAAAATAAGCCAATTACATTACGTAATTGGCTAATTTCCTTTTAATAGTTCAATTTTAACTCTGTTCATCTACTAGCAACAATTTCATTTTCGTTTATACTTTTTTATTAAGTAAAAAATTTTATCGTAAATAAACAGAGGTATAACTATGCTTAATAAAAATAAATGTACCCTCCTCCTATCAACTTTTTTTCTTTCTTTACCTGCTTTTGCAAACTTCAATTTTAAAGGGGATGGCACACTTTCTTACCCGACTGGTATTTCCAAACCATTCAACTTTGGTTTCGCATGGAATGATAAAACACAAAAATTCACTATAGGTAATAAACCATATTCAATGGAGCAAGTACCTGACTCCTACTCTATTGCGTTAGCTATTAGTAAAAATGAAAAAACAGTATGGGTGCAAGAATTTGCTAAAGGATATTTTGAACAGTTTGAATGGCAAATTGATAAACATACAGTGAAATTAGAAAAACAAAAATTCGAAAATAAAGTATTAGGTAATTATGTTTTGACCCTGGACGATAACCAGTATTTTTTCACCAGTCGAGCAGCAAGCCTAACCATAAAGTTTAATGAAGATGGGATAAAAGGCATTTCAATTGAAGGTGTGACAAAAGATTTTGGTACTAAAAAATAAAAAACCTAACAAACGAGAATAACCCATGTTAGGTTTTAATCTATAAACTGGCTAATTAAGAATATACTTTTAAACTTTAATTGTTTTACGGTTAATACCGTACTCTCTTAATTTATTTGCCACTGCGGTGTGACTTAACCCGAGTCGCTTAGCCAGCTGCCTTGAGCTTGGGTAAGCGGGGTATAATTTACGAAGTAAAGTAGATTCAAAACGTTTCACGGCTTGATCTAAACTGCCTTCAAAATCAGATTCCAAATAGCCTAAATCATTTGTAAAACTTGGTAACTGTAAATGTTCAATCCCAAGTTTTTCATCATCCAATAAAGAAACCGCTCTATATAAAGCATTTTCTAACTGCCTTATATTGCCAGGCCATGGGTATTGCTCTAAAAATGCGAGGCACTCAGGCGTTAATTCTGGCACTTTCACACCCATTTGATGGGCATATTTTTGTATAAAATGATTTGAAAGCGGTGAGATATCAGCCTTTCTATCTCTCAATGGTGCAATATCTAAAGTAAGTACATTAATACGATAGTAAAGGTCTTCACGAAAAGCCCCTTCTTGTACCATACCTGGCAAATCTTTTTGTGTCGTTGCGATAATGCGAACATTTACCTTTACTTCATTTTCATCACCAACACGACGAAATGTACCATCTTGTAAAAATCTTAATAATTTAGTTTGTAGCTGAGTAGACATTTCCCCAACTTCATCTAAAAAAACAGTACCACCATCTGCTTGTTCTAAAATTCCCCGTTTGGTCAGTGATTCATTAGTATGATCGATATGACCAAATAATTCGGACTCCGCAACGTTATCAGGTAAAGAGGCACAAGATAATGCTAAGAAAGGTTTCATAGAACGGTTAGATGAGAAATGACATGCCCTAGCAAGTAATTCTTTGCCTGTGCCAGTCTCTCCTAAAATCAAAATTGGTGCCTCTAAATGAGAAATTCTTTTCGCTTCTCGAACTACACGTCGCATTGCAGTACTTTGACTTTGTATAGAAGAAAAGCTTTCTTGGCCGTAGCGTCTAAATACACTTACTTGTTGACCTAAGCGACTTTGAGATTTAATATTAATAACCGCACCGGCTAATATATCTTCACTAGATGCATCAGGTACGGAGATAGGTAAAATATCAGCAATGAAATCTTCACCTGAGACCTCAACTCTCACCGTTTGGCCCAGCACTTCATCGCTTTCTAGCCAGCGATTAAAGTTAAAACCTTTTAATAGATTATTAATATTTAAATCTATGACTTCGAACTTATCAATGTTTAAATCTCTTGCTGCGGCATCATTACATAGGCGAACACAACCTTTAGTATCAATAGAAATAATACCATCAGGTAAAACACTTAATAAGGTTTTGAGTTCATTATGTTCTCTTTCTGATGGCATAAAAGCAGTTGTTTTAACATCTTCTACACCATCAATCAGACGAATTTCAGGCATCAGTTTTTGAAAAGTTTCAAACTCAATCGGCGGCATTGAAATAAACATTTTACTATTGATAGCATCTACTTCAATGCCTTTTAAATCGACTTGATAACTTACTAAAATATTCAATACTTCCTGTGCGATCCCCATACGATCAGCACAATGAATTTCCAGACGCATAAAACCTCAGAGCATATAAATTTCAGATAGCTGAATCATACTGCAATTTACATATAAAAAAACTCATTTTGTAAAGAATTTTGCACATTTTTAATATTTTAAAACTTATATGTTAGAACTAAAACGCCTTTATTTAGGCTTTAATTTTAATTTTTATGAGACTGAACCTGCCATAAAGCGGCATAAAAACCATTTTTATTAAGTAATTCAATATGTGTTCCCTGCTCTTTTATTTTCCCTTTATCCATATAAAATATTTCATCTGCATCTATGATAGTTGACAACCTATGTGCAATAACCAGACTTGTATGTCCCGTTGCAATGTTTCTTAGTGTTTCCATAATGGCAGCTTCATTGTGGCTATCTAATGATGATGTCGCTTCGTCAAAAATTAAAATGGGGGTTTTTTTCAATAAACTTCGTGCAATAGCAACTCTTTGTTTTTCTCCACCAGAGAGTTTTAATCCTCGCTCTCCTACTTGAGTGTTTAACTTATCAGGTAGTGAATCAATAAAGTGACTCAATTGTGCATCATTAATCGCTTGTTTAACTTCATCATCTGTTGCATCTAATCTGCCATAACGCACATTTTCTAAAATACTATTATTAAATAACACAGTATCTTGGGGCACAATTGCGATTTGCTTTCGGGCAGACTCTAAAGAATAATCTAGTATATTTTGCTGACTAATGAGTATCTGCCCTTCATTAATATCATAAAACCGATAAAGTAATTTAGTGATAGTAGATTTTCCTGCGCCACTAGGGCCTACGATCGCAACTTTTTGCCCTGATTTAATTTTAAAACTGAGTTCAGTTATGGTGTTAGTCTTATTTTTATAAGCAAAACTCACATTTTCAAACTCGATATCTGCATTTTTAAGCTTTAAATCAGGCGCATCTTTATCCTCTGTTATATTTGATTTCACACTAAGTAGCGCAAACATGTTTTCTATATTTGCTAATGACCCTTTGATTTCTCTATAGACAAAACCTAAGAAGTTTAATGGAATAAAAATTTGCATCATAAAAGCATTCACTAATACAAAATCACCCAGAGTCATATTTTTTTGACTAACATCGATCGCAGCCAGTGCTAAAGTTACAGTCATCGCCATTGCGATTATTAAAGCTTGGCCACCATTTAAAATAAATAGCGACAATCTATTTTTACGTCTCGCAACTTGCCAATTAGCTAAATCAGTATCGTATTGAGTTTGTTCATATTTCTCATTATTAAAATATTTAACTGTTTCAAAGTTTAATAAGCTATCAACAGCGCGGGTATTTGATTGATTATCTGCAAGGTTAGCTTGTTTAATGTATTTTAATCGCCAATTTGTCGCTTTTACGGAAAACAATACATATAAAACCACTGCAAATATAATAATTAACGCATACTCAATGCCATAATTGATGCTTAATATACCTATAACAAAGCTTAACTCTAATATTGTAGGTCCAATATTAAAAACAAAAAAGCGCATAACAAAACTAATACCTGATACGCCCCTTTCTATGTCTCTAGCCAAGCCTCCTGTTTTTCTATTGAGATGAAACTCCAAATCTAGTTGGTGAATATGCGTATATACCTCAAGGCTGATCCTTCTCATTGCATGTTCTGTTACGCGACCAAAAAGAACGTCTCTTAATTCTGAAAATAATACATTAGCAAACCTAACTATGCCGTAGGCGGCCACTAACATTAAAGGCAAAACAAGTTCTGGGGAAGTAATGCTTTGTTGCTCATCTAATAAATCAACCGTGTTCTTTAGAATGAAAGGTAAATAAACACTAGCTACTTTAGCCAAAGCTAAGCATAAAAATGCCAAGATGATACGATTTTTGTACTCGGTTAAGTATGGGATCACCTGTTTGAATACTGCAAAGTTAATATTGCTTTGGGGATCAGGTGTAGAAAAGCCATGTTTCATATATATTTGTCCGTTTTTTATACTTATTATTTACATCACTCACTACTCAGAGCAGCTAATGCTTTTACTAATACTTAGGTCTATGTATACTGACTTTCGGTAATTTTATACACATGACCTGTTTTTATGCCCATTTAACGCTTTTCAATAGAGAAAAATGTTCAAATAAAATAGATTGTCGACTATTACCAATAAAAAAACACACATGGCCATCCGTTTAATACTAGGTGATTAATACCTTAATTAAACGAAACAATTATAACATACAGGCCAACACGATAAATTGATTTAGGAAATTAACAATGAGTTCGATTCCAAAGACTGGAGATTTTTTAGGACACCCCAAGGGGCTGTTCTTACTGTTTGGTACCGAAATGTGGGAACGTTTTGGTTATTACGGTATGCGTGCCATTTTGGTACTTTACCTCGTAGCTAGCGTTCAAGATGGCGGTTTTGGTTGGACCCCTGCTGAAGCATTAGGACTTTACGGTACATTTACCATGGCGGTTTATGTTACTCCTTTAATAGGTGGTTGGTTAGCCGATAACTATATTGGTCAACGAAAAGCAATTATCTTTGGTGGCATTATTTTCGCTGCAGGTTATTTTACCTTAGGTATTCCTAAAACTATGCTAGTTGGCATGGAAGAAGAAGTTTTTTATCTTGGTCTAACATTAATCGTAATCGGTAATGGTTTTTTTAAAGCAAACGTATCTAGCTTAGTTGGCGAATTATATGATGATGGCGATCATCGTCGCGATGGTGCTTTTACTATTTTCTATATGGGTATTAACTTAGGTGCATTTATTGCACCACTAATTGTTGGCTATTTAGGCGAGCAAGTAAACTGGCACTACGGTTTCATCGCAGCAGGTTGTGGTATGTTAATTGGTTTAGTTTTACAACTTACTTTAGCAAATAAATACCTTGGTAATATTGGTGTTGAGCCTTCAGCTAAACGCACTAAAGGCGATAAAAAAGCAGATGTGCCTCTGACTAAAGAAGACTTTGATCGTATGAAAGTTATTTTAATCATGAGTATGTTTTCTGTTATTTTCTGGGCTGGATTTGAACAAGCCGGTGGTTTATTTACAATATATGCTTCAGAATTTACCAACCGTGACTTAATGGGTTTTGAAGTACCAGCTTCTTGGTTCCAATCTCTTAATGCAATGTTCATTATTTTATTAGCCCCTGTCATTGCCACAGTTTGGGTTAAAATGGGCAAAAAAGAGCCAACATCACCGGTTAAATTTGCTTTAGCGATGTTATTCTTAGCACTCGGTTTCTTTGTTATGTTATGGGCGACTATGGTACAAGGTGGTGATACAACTGTTAAAGTAACAATGCTATTCTTAGTATTCGCTTATTTATTCCACACATTAGGTGAATTATGTTTATCCCCTATCGGTTTATCTCTAGTGACAAAACTAGCCCCACTTAAATATGCTTCTGTATTAATGGGAATTTGGTTCTTATTCACTGCATTATCAAATAAACTGGCTGCATTTATTGGTTCATTTGTTGGCGAAGGTCAAGAAATGGTTAATAACGCAGGTAATATCTTTATGTCTGTTGGTTTTGCTGCATTAGCAACTGGTCTTATTATATTCTTAAGTGCTAACAAACTTATTTATTGGATGCATGGTGCTGAAGGTGATAGCCATCATACTGAAGAAGAAAACCTTGAAGAAGAGTTAGAAGTAACAGCGACACGTTAATTTCAACTTTAATTTGATATATTAAAAACCCAAAGAGAAATCTTTGGGTTTTTTTAGTTTTTGGCTTTCAATCATGTATTTAATGACTATTTATTTAAAAAATGTTATTCATCTGTTCATTAACTTTTACAAGTTATTGAGTTAACATACCAACGCATAATAAGAAATAAAGGGAACTAAAATGCGAAGTGAAACCAGAAAAGGCGCCAGTCTTAAAACGCAAATTTATGGTTTAGTCATTTTTTTAGGCATAGTATCGTTTATTGGTAGTTTATTAATAAGCGTAGAACATACAAAAGATTATTTAAATGAGCAAATGGGTAGCCACGCCCAAGATACTGCAACCAGTTTAGGCTTATCAATTTCCCCTTATTTAGATGAAGAAAATATCATTATTGCAGAAACTATGGTTTCCGCGATTTTTGATTCTGGATATTATGCCGCTATGGAGCTTAAAACCATTGATGGTAAAGTCCTTATTAACCGCCAAAACCCAAATCAGGTCGATACTGTCCCAGCTTGGTTTATTGATATGTTTGCGTTGTCTCCTCCTACAAGAGTAAGTGAAATAAATAATGGATGGCAGATTGTTGGTAACTTATCTGTAACCAGCCATGCGGGTGTTTCTTATTTCCAATTATGGCAATATGGTAGCAAAGCATTTATCGCATTTTTCTTTATTCTCTTATTTAGTTTAATTATCGCATATTTCATTTTAAGCGCAGTATTGAAACCGTTAGCTATGGTTGAGCATCAAGCAATTTCAGTTTCCAAAAAACAGTTTATCCATAACGGCGCAAAACCATTTACTAGAGAGCTCAAAGTTGTAATAGAAGCATTAAATTCTATGGTTGCCAATGTGCAAAAAAACTTTGATTCAATGACTCGCCAGGCTGAAAAAATAACTGAAGAAGCTTATTTAGATAAGTTAACAGGATTAGCTAACCGTCGTGCTTTTGAAAGTCAATTCAATGCAAGCTTGTCTGATATTTCAGATGATGAATCAGCAACTATTGCTTTAATTGAACTACCATCATTACAAAAAGTAAATAATGAGAGTGGTTATCAAGCAGGTGATAAATACGTATTATCTGCAGTTAATGAATTAAAAATTGCTTTCAAAGAAATTGAAGGCACCAAAATTTATAGGATCAATGGTGGTAGTTTTATAGTAACCATCGCGCAATCGACTTCTCTTTGCCAATACGAAATAAGATCGTTAAATAACCAGTTTTTATCTCTTGATAATAATCTTTATCCAGACGGTTTTGCTAAGTTAGTCGCAACACCATATAAAAATAGCGACTCGATGAAAAAGTTATTAATTGATTTAGATAATTTAGTCACTCAAGATTCGTCACAATTAAAAATCAAGGAAACTATATTTTCTGAGAATTCCGGCTTATCTATCGGATTACAAGATTGGAAAACCCTCATTGAAAATATAATGAGTACGGGCCATATACAATTTTTATATCAACCGGTAAAAGAGATTAATAATGTCAATGTTTTATATGATGAGTTACTCGCTAAATTTTATTATGATGACAAAGTTATTCCTAATAATCAGTTGTTTGCGATGGCTGAAAGATTAAAGTTAACACAAGAGCTAGATATAAAGCTCATCACAACAGCTATTAATTTTGTCTCAACCGTTCAAGATAACACACTCGCCATAAACTTAAGCCAACAATCACTATTCAGTACCTCATTTTATCTATGGCTCAAAGAGTTTATGACTGAAAATGAATATTGCAGAGAAAGGTTAATATTTGAGATTAATGAAACCGCCTTACTTAAGGATGTAGAACTTGCAACAAAACACATTAATTTATTTAAAACTTTAGGGATCAGTATTTGTATCGAAAGATTTGGCACTAGCTTTACATCATTTAAATATCTTAGAGGCCTAGATCTCGACTTTATTAAACTTGATGGTAGTTATATTAAAGACCTAATAAATCACACTGAAAATAACTATTATATTCAGGCTGTAAATCAAGTCTGTCATAGCTTAGGTATAAAGGTAATTGCCTGTCATATAGAAAGTGATGAGATACTTAACCAGATAAAAGAACTTGAATGTGATGCCTGTCAGGGACAGTTCATTCAAATTCCAACTGAATTATAAGTTTGTAAAAACACAGGTATTAGTTACAGAGCAAACATAATTACCTGCATCAATGCAGTTAATATAGATTTAGATTATCCACATAATTAATATTAATCTAATGAATACAAAGGTGTTCGCAAGGACGCGGCGCTGAAGCGACTTCTTAATTTGTTCCAACTCTGTAATCTGCTAGATTTTCCAGCTAACTTACCTTGACCTTTGACCTTACTTAACCAAAGGTTTTCACCATTAAAGCTATAAATGGGCAGTAAGTCTCGTCTATGAGTTGAAGGTAAAATCTTAGGATTGATATTATCTAAAATAAGCGGTATTGATGAAGGTGTTTCATAGTAAGCTAATACCATATGGAATTGATTCAAACTAAGAGCTTTAACATAGGTTATACGAAGTTTATTTTCTGGTATACCTAGCTCTAGTAAACTAAAGTATTTGGCAATACTAAAATCTTCACAATCTCCACCATTTGCACCAATAAACTCTAATGGCGTTGCCCAATAATCCTTTTTCCCCCACAAAGGGATATCATCAACAAAATTTAATAAATTAAAAAAGTGATTCACTCTTTCTAACTTATTTAAATCTGTAACTAAGTTAGGGTCAGTAAGTACTTTCTCCCATGCCCGTAATCTTAGGCCCGCTCGGGGCCCATATTGATTTTTTAATTGGAGTTCAAGTTTATCCCAATCAAAGGCTTTATTTGAATCACCCCATAGCGGTAAAACCACACATAGAGATATGACAATAAAGCGCTTTATCATCAATTAATAACCTTTAAACCTTTCATTTTTTTTATTTTCTGTTGTGAAAATGTTCCATCTTAAAAGATCTTTTTGATTTTTTATTTGAATGTAAAGCACCACTCTTCTATTTTTACTATGATGACTTTCAGAACCACCTTGTGTTGCCAATTGACTCTCACCAAAAGGTACTGCAACAAGCTTACTCGAGTTTACCCCGTGGTTATTAACCAATAGGCGTTTAACTTCTTTGGCTCGTTTAAGAGATAGTGCGAGATTATATTTTTCACTGCCAACTGAACTCGCATGGCCTTCAAGCTCAAGCTTAATATCATCAGTTCTGTTAATCATATCAGCAAGTTTAACCAACTCTCTATGATATTGAGGTTTTACAAATGAAGAGTCATTATCAAACAAAATGTTTAAGTCCATAGTTAATAATGTATCTGTTACTGTAGGACAACCATCATTTGTAACTTGTGCACCTTCAAAAGTATATGCGCATAAATCTCGCGCATTAATGACACCATCGGCGTCATCATCTGCAAGTGATGCACTTTTTTTTGTGCTATAGCTAAGTTCTGGTTGCGAACTACAGGCAGTTAGGATAATAAGCAAACTACCGAACATCGCTTTTTTAATCATTGTTGTTGGCTCCATTGTTTTGGTTTTTCAACTCTTAATGAGGCAAGTAATTTACCAGTGGAAGCCAATACACGATATTGTGCAAGTAACTGAGAATGCTCTACCGAAGTATAAGTTTTTCTAGCTTCAAATAGCTCATTACTGGTATCTAACAAATCAAGTAAACTACGTTTTCCTAAGAAAAACTGCTCTTCATATATACTTTGAGCTTGTTTTGCCGAGTCTACATGGTGCTGTAAAAATGGTATTTGTTTATTTAAATAAACCTGAGCACGCCATGATAACTTAGTACTTTGCAATACTTGTCTTAAGGTTTGTGCGTATATATCTTTACTTTGTGCTTCTTGGTAAGCTGCTTTTAATTTTCCAGCACTATCTGCGCCACCTGCATATAAATTATATTTCATTCTCAGCATTGCGGTTAAATCTTCATTATACCCTTTTGTTCCATCCATATCGTTATTATGCGAAGCACCTACTTCAAAGCTTATTTTAGGATAAAAATTGCTATTGCCAATTTCTAATTTTGCAGAAGCAGCCTGTATATCATTATAGGCAGAAAGTAATACAGGGTGATCTTCTCTTGCCGTTGCTAATGCATTATTAAGTGATTTAGGAAACATATCAGCATCTGCTACTGGCCATTTTAAATCTTCAGGTTTTTGATCAACAATATCTACAAACTTACTGTTGGCATCTAATAGATTATGCTCTGATGAAATAACATTAACTTGTGCTCTTGCTAATCGCCCTTCAATTTGCGCTAAATCAGCATTTGAGCCTAAACCTTGCGATACGCGATCTTTAATTTGGTCATATACTTTTTTGTGTGCTTTTAAGTTTCGCTCTGACAGACTTAGTATTTTTTTTGCCTCTAATACACCTAAATATACTGATGCAACTTTTAATGCTTGATCTTCAGCTAAACCATATAGCGCATATTGCGATGCAGTTGCTTCAAACTTTGTTCTTTTAACATTATCCATCACTGCAAAACCATCAAATATCTTTTGCTTTAGTGATACCGATAATTCACCTCTTGTTAGCTCTCTTGATGTGTCATTTACAATACGTGTTGTTGGGCTATTTGTATTCTCATAACCATACCCTGCTTGTAAGTCTATTTGTGGTAAGTAACCACTTTTAGCAATGCCAACATCTTGTTGGTAAGCTTTATATAAATGAAAAGCCTCAGCTATTTTTGGTTCACTTGATAATGTTCTTTCAACAGCTTCTTCTAAAGATTGTGCAGATACAGTTGTACTAAGCAAAGTGCTCATTAAAATAATAGCTGATGTTATTTTTGTTTTGTGGAACATGATCAATCCTTTTTCAAAATAATGTGTGATTCTTAGGTGATAAAAATATTTTTATCTTTCTCTTAAAGCACTCTGTTGAGCCCTTAAAATTGGTTTTAATAAATATTCTAAAACTGTTTTCTTACCCGTCATAACATCAACTGATGCAGTCATGCCTGGTATTATTGGTAACTTTTTTGATTTATCACCAAGATAGTTATCTTCTGTTCTCACAGTGATCAGATAATAACTAACGCCTTTCTCATCTTCAAATGAATCTGCACTGATATTTTCAAGTTTGCCTTCAATACCACCATATATGGCAAAGTCATAAGCCGTAAATCTTACAATAGCTTTTAAACCAGGTCTTAAAAATGCGATATCTTTTGGTGATACTTTCGCTTCAATTAAAAGTTGGTCTTCAATTGGTACGATTTCAACTAAATCCATGCCAGGCTGAATGACGCCACCTTCAGTATTTACATTTAGCGCTTTTATAGTACCTGCTACAGGTGATGTTATCGATGTTCTATTTACTTTATCTTTTAAATTAACCTGTTTTTCTGTCAATTGTGCTAACTGTGCTTCTACCTTAGTTAATAACTCTTGAGTTTCCTTTTGATATTCACTCACTAAAGTTTGTCGTTTACTAATACTTTCGGTTAAAGCGGTTCTACTTCTTGGTAAAGCCAGTTCAGCTTCTTCCATTTGTTGTTTAAGTTCATTTATTTGACGTTTGAGCTTTAAAAATTCAACAGGAGAAATAACACCTTTGTTAGCTAAAGGTTCTGTTAAATTGAGCTCTTCCAAGCCCAGTTGATAACTTGTCTGAACATGTTTAACTCGGGACTTCAAAGACTCAACTTCTTGCTCTTTTTGCTGAATTTGATTAGCCATCACATTTAACTGTTTTTTAAAGTTACTAATATTGGCATTAAAGCTTGCTACCTCAGTACGATAAATATCAGAAAACGTCTCTTGTTCGGCAAGAGAGATATTAAATGATTGCGGTATAATTTTAATTTGTTGTTTCCACAAGCGTGGGCTAATATTTTTAGACCATTTAACACTGGCAAGCTCTGCTTTTAAACGAACAGCTCTACGCTGTAATTGCATGACTTCCTGCTCTTTTTCACGAAAATCGGCTAAGAATCGGGTATCATCTATCCTGAGTAACTCTTCACCTTTAGTTACTTTCTGTCCTTCTTTTATAAAAATTTTAGATAAAATCCCTCCTTCTAAGTTTTGCACAACTTGAATTTGAGAAGAGGGTATTACTTTTCCTGATCCGACAGTTACTTCATCAAGTGCTGCAAAATAGGCCCAGATTAAAACGCAAAAACAAAATCCTGTAATGACATATAATAAGTTTCGCGATCTATTTGGTGAAGTTAATAAAATAGCAGCATTAATATCATCAATAAAACTGGTATCAATTTCTTTAAAAGAATTATCTTTCATCACAATGCCGCCTTTATTTTACCTGACTTTAAGGCTTCTAATACTTTATCTCTTGGTCCATCAGCAACAAGACGTCCTCTTTCCATGACTAATATACGATCAACAAGATCTAGCATACTTGCTTTGTGGGTGATCAAGATAAATGTTTTATCTTGAATAATGCCTTTTATATTATTTTTAATTTCTGATTCTGAAAAATTATCCATGCTACTTGTTGGCTCATCAAGCACTAGCATTGGAGGATTAAATAACAGAGCCCTAGCAAGTGCTACAGCCTGACGTTGTCCACCAGATAAATAGCACCCTCGCTCTCCTACTTGTCTATCTAATCCTTCAGGATCGATATCAGTAAATCTGGTTACACCAGCAAGGCCAGCAGCTCGGGTTATAAGAGCGTCATCTACATGTGGTACACCCAAAGTGATATTGTCACGAATAGAACCAAAAAATAATGTACTATCTTGTGCCAGACAACCTATTTTTTGACGCAAATCAGCAGGACTAATTTGTTTGATATCAATCCCATCTATTCTTATAGCACCTTCTGAAGGTTGATAAAAGTTAACCAATAGTTTTTCAATAGATGTTTTACCTGCACCAATGCGACCAATAATAGCAACTTTTTCACCACTGTTTATATTGAAGCTAACATCAGTCAAAGCATTTATTTGAGCACCTGGATAAGCAAAATTGACTTTTTCAAATTTAATTTCACCATCAAAATGACCGCGGTGTAAATATCTATCCATATTTTCACCTGGTAATTCCATTATTTCATCAAGTGTATTGAGCGCTGAATGCGCTTGGTTGTATCTAGTGATCAATAATGCAACTTGAGAAAATGGAGACATAGCTCGACCTGTAAGCATAACTGATGCAATCATCGCACCCATGCTTATATTGCCTTCAGTTATTTGATATACACCAAAAATAACAACAAATACATTTGCAACTTGGGCAACAAGACTATTCACACTACCAACAGATGTCGCATATTTTTTTATCTTAATATTCCAGTTTGCAATATGGCCTATTAGTTGTTCCCACTTGGATTGAAATTGGCTTTCAGAACCTGTTAGTTTTATTGTCTCAATACCTTGCAAAGACTCAACTAAATGCGCATTTTTTTGCACTGAAAAACGACTACCTTGCTCTACTTCAAATTTAATTTTACCTTTTATCCAAAAGGAGAAAACAAGCATAATAATAATACCTACTAGAGGGATCCAAACGATTGGGCCTGCAACAACCGCTATGATGATTAAAAATATGAGAGAAAATGGTACATCTAAAAGCGCTGATACTGTTGCTGATGTGATAAAATCTCTTATAGATTCAAATTCTTGAATTTGTTTAGCAAAAGCCCCCACAGATGGCGGCCGATTGCTCATATCTAAGCTCAGTGTTTTCTCAAATAATGTAGAAGATAACAGTAAATCTGACTTTTTAGCGGCGGTTTCGAGTAGGTGGGCTTTAATTTCTTTTAAAATAAAATCAAAAACTAATATTATAAACATACCAAAAGCAAGTACCCAAAGCGTATCTAATGCTTGATTGGGTACTACCCGATCATATACATTCATTACAAATAGCGGTGAGCTAACTGCAAATAAATTTACAAAAAAAGCTGCTAATAATACATCTTTATAAATAGGTGTAGAAAGCTTTAATGTGCTCCAAAACCAATGACCATGGTTGGTTTTTAAAGTTTCTTTTGCCCTTTCATCAAATCGGTATCGCTTTCTGATATAAAAACAATATCCAGAATATTCGTCTTCTATTTGCTCTCGTTCAATAAGATCGTGACTAGAAGGTAAATCAGGCCATACAATTTCTAATTTATCTTCTTTATAAGATAGTAAAACACATGCTCGGCCATCTTTTAGCATCAAAACACATGGCAACATTAAAGAGGGTAATTTTTTTAATTCTTTTTTCTTAAGTTTAGTTTCCATCCCAGCTCTAAGTGCTGCTCTTGGCATCAATTTAGGAGATAATTTACCATCTTCTAAGGGGAGGCCCGAACTCATAGCTTCAGCTGAAAATGGTTTTCCATAAAATTTACTTAAAAAAACTAAGCATCCTAATAATGGATCTTGCTCTTGGCGGTTTAGCTCTAATGATTGAGCTAACGTATCTTTTTCATTGATCATATTGTCTATCTTTTTGATATTGTTCTTTATCACTAAAGAACAATATATAACTACAAGAAAATAAGGCTAAAAACTTATCACTATAAAAATCAAGGATTAGTCATGAGACAGTTTAATGTCATCTATTAATTTTTGAATCAACTCAAACTCCTGATGTTCTGAAATTTCCAATGTTTTTGGATTATTACTAGGCTTAGCGACTTGTTTAGCCTCTGTAATTTCACCTTCAATTTCATTTCTTTCAAATGATAAGTTTAAATATGTATCTAAAGATTCGATTTCTTCACCTTCATCCTTAACTAAATCAGACATAGTTAAGTTCATATCTGATATAGCTTCAACTGTATTAAGATCTAAAAACTGTGCCACCTCTCTTTCATTAGGATTAATTTTTAATTCATCATCAGTCTCGCTTTGCATAGGCTCTAAACTATCAATACCAAGTATTGCTTGATCGTTAGAAAAGTTGAACATTAAGCTATCTGATTCAGCTTCTGAATTAATTGTATTCATTTCATCATTTTGCGCTGAGTTTGAGTCTGCACTTCTTGTTGAGTATTTAAAACTATTATATTCTCTGCCATCTCTTGCTTCATCTTCGGTATCTGTACGTCTTGAAGAACGTGAAGATGTATTATCTACAACCAGTTGCCCTTGAGTTAATAGTGTTTGAATTATATCTACATCATTGCTTCCTGTAGCACCAAGATCTAAATCTTGTAATCTAATTGTTAGATCTACTGCACCATCTTTATCTGAGTCAACAAAAATCCTAGTATCACCATCAACAGTTGTAAAATTTAAATAGGAATTCAGTGTATATGCATTAGCTGATTCACCAACTAGTAAATCGCTTAAATCTATGATGTCACCCGCAGTAAAGTCAACAATTGTATCCGTACTTCTATCACCTGAGTTTGCTCCAAATTTAAATATATCGTTTCCACTACCGCCGACTAGAATATCATGACCAGCACCGCCTTCAAGGGTATCGTTTCCAGCTTCACCCATAATGGCATCATTACCAGCTAAACCATTTAATGTATCATTTGCTGTCGTACCATATAATACATCTGTGTTTGATGTACCTTGGGTATGATCTGGAAATGCGACATTTATTGTAAATTCAGCAGATGATGAATCGCCATCATTATCTGTCATAGTCGCAGTAAAGGTTTCAATATAATCTTGTCCATTATTTGATAAAGCTGTCGCTTCATATGAATACTCATTTTTATTGAAATCAACGGTTAATTTACCACCTAGCGCAGTATTAATTACCAAAATACCATTAATAGCATTTGCTAATGTATAAGTTTGACCATCGATAGTTACAGATGTGAAAGTACCACCATCTGCCCCAATAATACTCCCATTTGATAATAATCCATCAAATATATGGCCTGTTGTTTCAACTACTATGGTACTTAATAAATGATCTTTTAAATCATCTGCAGAATATACAAGTGTTACCGCAGTATCTACACCATTTGCATGTGCAGCAATACTCAAATATTCAGTTGGTACATTACCCATACCAATAGCATAAGATTCAGTGATCCCATTTGCATTGATAAAAGCTTCCCAATCATCTTCAAATGCAAGTGCATCCGATTTATTTTGATTACTCCATGGTTCACCATCAGAAATGAAGTAAGTGTAAGTTTTTCCGCCATTTTGAGGTGCTGTAAAATTGTTAATTACACTGTTCAGCCCTAATACGTAGTCAGTACCACCATCTGGGTCAACATTTGATGCAGTATCTAACCACGCTTTAGCGTCTGCTAAATTAAGCCAACCATTTGAATGTGCATTTGTAGACCCACTATGCGTGCTACTAAAGCTTACTAGTTGAACATTTACTGAACCGAGATCATCATATGCTTCTAGTAGTTGCTTAATCGCTTGAATAGCAACTTTCATTCGACTTCTATCGTCACTACTACTCATATCATATGCCATACTACCTGAAGCATCTAAGATAATAATGACATTAGTTATCTGCTCTTCAAAAACAATAAATTGTGTATCACCTGTTGTGCTAGGTGCATCATCAACAATTGTAATATCAAAGCTCGTTGAGCTTTTTAATCCTTGTGCATTTTCTAAAACTAGATCAATAGTTTCTTTAATGTCTATGTTATTTGTATGATTTTGAGATGATGAGAGCTTATAGGTATAACTTAACTCTCCAGTTGATGAATTATAATCTGTTAATGTAAATACACCTTTATCTGTAATAATTGTGATATCTGTTGATGAAAGCGATTCTAATTGTGACAAGCTAATACTTTGTCCCTCAATTTCTATCGAAACAATATCACTACTCTCACCTTTAATTATAAAACTACCGCTTGTAAACTCAGCGCCACTATTAGAGTTACCATCAACTAAACCATGTTCATATACAGTTTCATCTTCAACAGAGGTTATTGTTGGTGCTTTTGTTCCTGTAACTAATGGAATAATAACTGCCACTATTTGAGAGAAAATAGCTGTTGAATTATTACTACTTTCTGTAGACCTCGCAGTAACTGTAACATCAAAGTTACTTTGTGATTCAGAGGCTATTAGCGTGATAGCACCATTAAAGTCTTTACCACTTACTGTAAGTGACCAAGTACCATCTGGGTTCTTAGTTGCACCTACAACACTTACACTGTCAGGTATGCCAGATAATGTAATAGAAAGTGTTTCACTACCATCTCTATCTACTAAGCTTGAATCAATATTTAACTCATATTTAAATGCAGAGTTAGTTTCCATATTGCCATTAGATAAATCAACATAAACACTCATATCAGAGAAAACTAGCGTTTCAATACTATAAAGATGATCACCTGCATCTAAATGGTTAGAATTTGTAGAGTCTGTATCAATTCCTCTTTTATCAATCACTAATAAGTATGCATCATTGCCATGGTCGTCTGGATATCTATATTCAATAATGTAATCACTAAATTTACCTGTAAAGATGGCAACATCTTTACCTTCTCCCCCATACATAGAGTCATTACCGGCGCCACCATCAAAGATATCGTCTCCACCATAACCATGTATAGCATCGGCCCCTCCTTTACCTAACAAATAATCATTTGTGGTATTGTTAACGCCATTCATCAATGAATCACCAAGATCAGTACCTGTAACTGTGCCATCAATAACTATACCGAGTGACGAAGCTAGGTCATTAAAATCAATTGGATTTCCTGTACTAGAGACCGGAATTTGTACTGGTGTGCTAATAGAAATTAATAGCTCAGGTTTATCTGCAAGGGCTTCTAATATTATAACCGTTGTGTATACTTCAGAACTCCAGTTTGTACCATCTGAAACACTAAAAGTGAAGCTACCATCTGTGTCGGTATGCTGTGTTGGCACAAAAGTTAATTTCCCTGCAGTAATATCAGCTGCGGTTACCTCAAAGTTGGCCGCCGTAACTTCAACACCATTTAAATAAAACTTACCATTTGTCGGTAATGTCTCAATTCTAACGGAAGATAGAGGGTTATTTTCAACATCAGAATAATCACCGAAATCTGTTAATAAAAGTGCATAACCAAGATTTGTATTATTAAGATCTTCTTTTACAGATATTGAATCATTTGTTGATGTAGGTGCATCATCTTGTGCATTGATATTAATCGTTAATGTTGACGTATCTGTGGTCTCACCGTTACTCACTGTGTATGTGATCACAGGTACTGGACCATTGTAGTTTTGTGCGGGTTTAAACGTGTAACTACCATTTGCACTCAGTGTGAATTCACCCACACCGGCAATGATCACCGTTTGACCAGCCGTAAATTCTTGTTGTGACCCATCACCATTGGCATCTAAGCTGAACTTAGTTACTGTCAGTGTCAGACCATTACCGTCTACACTGTTTTCAAGGACTGTGCCCGTTTGATCTGTATCTTCATTACCTGATACCACTTCATCATTATCTGTAAATACATCATTTTGTGCATTGATATTAATCGTTAATGTTGACGTATCTGTGGTCTCACCGTTAGTCACTGTGTATGTGATCACAGGTACTGGACCATTGTAGTTTTGTGCGGGTTTAAACGTGTAACTTCCATTTGCACTCAGTGTGAATTCACCCACACCGGCAATAGTCACCGTTTGACCAGCCGTAAATTCTTGTTGTGACCCATCACCATTGGCATCTAAGCTGAACTTAGTTACTGTCAGTGTCAGACCATTACCGTCTACACTGTTTTCAAGGACTGTGCCCGTTTGATCTGTATCTTCATTACCTGATACCACTTCATCATTATCTGTAAATACATCATTTTGTGCATTGATATTAATCGTTAATGTTGACGTATCTGTGGTCTCACCGTTACTCACTGTGTATGTGATCACAGGTACTGGACCATTGTAGTTTTGTGCGGGTTGAAACGTGTAACTACCATTTGCACTCAGTGTGAATTCACCCACACCGGCAATAGTCATCGTTTGACCAGCCGTAAATTCTTGTTGTGACCCATCACCATTGGCATCTAAGCTGAACTTAGTTACTGTCAGTGTCAGACCATTACCGTCTACACTGTTTTCAAGGACTGTGCCCGTTTGATCTGTATCTTCATTACCTGATACCACTTCATCATTATCTGTAAATACATCATTTTGTGCATTGATATTAATCGTTAATGTTGACGTATCTGTGGTCTCACCGTTACTCATTGTGTATGTGATCACAGGTACTGGACCATTGTAGTTTTGTGCGGGTTTAAACGTGTAACTTCCATTTGCACTCAGTGTGAATTCACCCACACCAGCAATGGTCACCGTTTGACCAGCCATAAATTCTTGTTGTGACCCATCACCATTGGCATCTAAGCTGAACTTAGTTACTGTCAGTGTCAGACCATTACCGTCTACACTGTTTTCAAGGACTGTGCCCGTTTGATCTGTATCTTCATTACCTGATACCACTTCATCATTATCTGTAAATACATCATTTTGTGCATTGATATTAATCGTTAATGTTGACGTATCTGTGGTCTCACCGTTACTCACTGTGTATGTGATCACAGGTACTGGACCATTGTAGTTTTGTGCGGGTTTAAACGTGTAACTACCATTTGCACTCAGTGTGAATTCACCCACACCGGCAATGAGCACCGTTTGACCAGCCGTAAATTCTTGTTGTGACCCATCACCATTGGCATCTAAGCTGAACTTAGTTACTGTCAGTGTCAGACCATTACCGTCTACACTGTTTTCAAGGACTGTGCCCGTTTGATCTGTATCTTCATTACCTGATACCACTTCATCATTATCTGTAAATACATCATTTTGTGCATTGATATTAATCGTTAATGTTGACGTATCTGTGGTCTCACCGTTACTCATTGTGTATGTGATCACAGGTACTGGACCATTGTAGTTTTGTGCGGGTTTAAACGTGTAACTACCATTTGCACTCAGTGTGAATTCACCCACACCGGCAATGATCACCGTTTGACCAGCCGTAAATTCTTGTTGTGACCCATCACCATTGGCATCTAAGCTGAACTTAGTTACTGTCAGTGTCAGACCATTACCGTCTACACTGTTTTCAAGGACTGTGCCCGTTTGATCTGTATCTTCATTACCTGATACCACTTCATCATTATCTGTAAATACATCATCTTGTGCATTGATATTAATCGTTAATGTTGACGTATCTGTGGTCTCACCGTTACTCACTGTGTATGTGATCACAGGTACTGGACCATTGTAGTTTTGTGCGGGTTGAAACGTGTAACTACCATTTGCACTCAGTGTGAATTCACCCACACCGGCAATGATCACCGTTTGACCAGCCGTAAATTCTTGTTGTGACCCATCACCATTGGCATCTAAGCTGAACTTAGTTACTGTCAGTGTCAGACCATTACCGTCTACACTGTTTTCAAGGACTGTGCCCGTTTGATCTGTATCTTCATTACCTGATACCACTTCATCATTATCTGTGAAGGTATCTGATAAAGGATTAACTAGAACAGAAACTGTTGCTGTATTGCCTTCTGCATTAGTATAAGTAAACGTATCTGTGCCATTAAAATTTGGTTTTGGTGTATAAGTTACTGTTCCATCAGCATTGATAACCACTGTTCCATTAGCACCATTAGTCACTGACACAACTGGTGATTTTGAACCATCTGGATCTGTATCGTTGGCCAAAACATCAATTTTCACAGAGCCATCTTCATTAACTGTCGCGCTGTCGTCTTTAATTACAGTGGCATCCCCATCAGGTGTGACATTCACCGTAACTGTGGCTGTATTGCCTTCTGCATTAGTATAAGTAAACGTATCTGTGCCATTAAAATTTGGATTTGGTGTATAAGTTACTGTTCCATCAGCATTGATAACCACTGTTCCATTAGCACCATTAGTCACTGACACAACTGGTGATTTTGAACCATCTGGATCTGTATCGTTGGCCAAAACATCAATTTTCACAGAGCCATCTTCATTAACTGTCGCGCTGTCGTCTTTAATTACAGTGGCATCCCCATCAGGTGTGACATTCACCGTAACTGTGGCTGTATTGCCTTCTGCATTAGTATAAGTAAACGTATCTGTGCCATTAAAATTTGGATTTGGTGTATAAGTTACTGTTCCATCAGCATTGATAACCACTGTTCCATTAGCACCATTAGTCACTGACACAACTGGTGATTTTGAACCATCTGGATCTGTATCGTTGGCCAAAACATCAATTTTCACAGAGCCATCTTCATTAACTGTCGCGCTGTCGTCTTTAATTACAGTGGCATCGCCATCAGGTGTGACATTCACCGTAACTGTGGCTGTATTGCCTTCTGCATTAGTATAAGTAAACGTATCTGTGCCATTAAAATTTGGTTTTGGTGTATAAGTTACTGTTCCATCAGCATTGATAACCACTGTTCCATTAGCACCATTAGTCACTGACACAACTGGTGATTTTGAACCATCTGGATCTGTATCGTTGGCCAAAACATCAATTTTCACAGAGCCATCTTCATTAACTGTCGCGCTGTCGTCTTTAATTACAGTGGCATCCCCATCAGGTGTGACATTCACCGTAACTGTGGCTGTATTGCCTTCTGCATTAGTATAAGTAAACGTATCTGTGCCATTAAAATTTGGATTTGGTGTATAAGTTACTGTTCCATCAGCATTGATAACCACTGTTCCATTAGCACCATTAGTCACTGACACAACTGGTGATTTTGAACCATCTGCATCGGTATCATTGGCCAAAACATCGATTACTACAGAGCCGTCTTCATTTACAGTCGCGGTATCATCTTTGATAACCGTTGCATCATCAACAGGTGTAACAAATACTGTAACTGTTGCTGTATTGCCTTCTGCATTAGTGTAAGTAAAGGTATCTGTGCCATTAAAATTAGGGTTTGGTGTATAAGTTACTGTTCCATCTTGATTAATAACAACCGTACCATTTGAACCATTAGTCACTGACACAACTGGTGATTTTGAACCATCTGCATCGGTATCATTGGCCAAAACATCGATTACTACAGAGCCGTCTTCATTTACAGTCGCGGTATCATCTTTGATAACCGTTGCATCATCAACAGGTGTAACAAATACTGTAACTGTTGCTGTATTGCCTTCTGCATTAGTGTAAGTAAAGGTATCTGTGCCATTAAAATTTGGATTGGGTGTATATGTTACGGTGCCATCAGGATTAATTGAAACTGTGCCATTAGCACCATTAGTTACTGAGACTACAGGAGATTTTTCACTATCAATATCAGAGTCATTAGCTAATACATCAATAACAACTGAGCCATCTTCGTTTACTGATGCTGCATCAGCTTTAGTTTCTGTTGCATCGGCCGTTCCATTTACCGTCACTGTGATTTCATGTGTTTGACCATCAATCGTCATTACAGTGAAAATTTCTGTAAAGCTTTCGCCTTCATCTAAGCCTTGAACAGCTGCCAGAGTATTATCTATGTTGTAGACCCAGTTACCATTTTCATCTATGGTCAATGTGCCTAACGTATTAGTGCTTGTTACTGAATTAACATCAAATGCTGCAGTATCTGAGCTATCGGTATCGGTAACGGTTAAATGGCCATTAGTGCTAAGTTGGTTATTCGTAACTGATTCATCTTCAGTCACTGAACCCACATCTGTATCACCTGCTTCTAAGCTAATTTGTGATAAATCTTCTGCACCATTAACCGTCACTGTGATTTCATGTGTTTGACCATCAATCGTCATTACAGTGAAAATTTCTGTAAAGCTTTCGCCTTCATCTAAGCCTTGAACAGCTGCCAGAGTATTATCTATGTTGTAGACCCAGTTACCATTTTCATCTATGGTCAATGTGCCTAACGTATTAGTGCTTGTTACTGAATTAACATCAAATGCTGCAGTATCTGAGCTATCGGTATCGGTAACGGTTAAATGGCCATTAGTGCTAAGTTGGTTATTCGTAACTGATTCATCTTCAGTCACTGAACCCACATCTGTATCACCTGCTTCTAAGCTAATTTGTGATAAATCTTCTGCACCATTAACCGTCACTGTGATTTCATGTGTTTGACCATCAATCGTCATTACAGTGAAAATTTCTGTAAAGCTTTCGCCTTCATCTAAGCCTTGAACAGCTGCCAGAGTATTATCTATGTTGTAGACCCAGTTACCATTTTCATCTATGGTCAATGTGCCTAACGTATTAGTGCTTGTTACTGAATTAACATCAAATGCTGCAGTATCTGAGCTATCGGTATCGGTAACGGTTAAATGGCCATTAGTGCTAAGTTGGTTATTCGTAACTGATTCATCTTCAGTCACTGAACCCACATCTGTATCACCTGCTTCTAAGCTAATTTGTGATAAATCTTCTGCACCATTAACCGTCACTGTGATTTCATGTGTTTGACCATCAATCGTCATTACAGTGAAAATTTCTGTAAAGCTTTCGCCTTCATCTAAGCCTTGAACAGCTGCCAGAGTATTATCTATGTTGTAGACCCAGTTACCATTTTCATCTATGGTCAATGTGCCTAACGTATTAGTGCTTGTTACTGAATTAACATCAAATGCTGCAGTATCTGAGCTATCGGTATCGGTAACGGTTAAATGGCCATTAGTGCTAAGTTGGTTATTCGTAACTGATTCATCTTCAGTCACTGAACCCACATCTGTATCACCTGCTTCTAAGCTAATTTGTGATAAATCTTCTGCACCATTAACCGTCACTGTGATTTCATGTGTTTGACCATCAATCGTCATTACAGTGAAAATTTCTGTAAAGCTTTCGCCTTCATCTAAGCCTTGAACAGCTGCCAGAGTATTATCTATGTTGTAGACCCAGTTACCATTTTCATCTATGGTCAATGTGCCTAACGTATTAGTGCTTGTTACTGAATTAACATCAAATGCTGCAGTATCTGAGCTATCGGTATCGGTAACGGTTAAATGGCCATTAGTGCTAAGTTGGTTATTCGTAACTGATTCATCTTCAGTCACTGAACCCACATCTGTATCACCTGCTTCTAAGCTAATTTGTGATAAATCTTCTGCACCATTAACCGTCACTGTGATTTCATGTGTTTGACCATCAATCGTCATTACAGTGAAAATTTCTGTAAAGCTTTCGCCTTCATCTAAGCCTTGAACAGCTGCCAGAGTATTATCTATGTTGTAGACCCAGTTACCATTTTCATCTATGGTCAATGTGCCTAACGTATTAGTGCTTGTTACTGAATTAACATCAAATGCTGCAGTATCTGAGCTATCGGTATCGGTAACGGTTAAATGGCCATTAGTGCTAAGTTGGTTATTCGTAACTGATTCATCTTCAGTCACTGAACCCACATCTGTATCACCATCAGCTAAGCTAATAACTGATAGATCTTCATTACCTTGAATTATTATAGATATTGTATGCTCTGTACCATCAATCGATGTAACTATGATATTTTCAGATAATGACTCTCCAACATCTAATGTTTGGATCACATCTGATTCGTTATTAAGTGAGTATACCCAATTACCGTTCTCATCTATTGTCAACATACCATATTGAGTTTGGATCTCAGCTACATTGAATTTTGATTCATCTATATTCGTATCTGATATTTCAAGTTTTCCACTGATACGAGGTGCAATATCTTCAACCGCAGTGCCTTGATCTTCCCCTATGATAATTGCTTTTCTTACTTGTGTTTCTTCAGTGTTTTCAACGGTATTTAAGTTAGATGTGGCATAATCAGTATCATAACCAGCTGTTACATCTATTTGTTCAATTGTGGCATCTATTCGAGGAGAAATTGTTGAACCCTGGTTACCCGTCGCGCCAGCAGCAGCCGCTTCAAATTCAGGCGTAGCAGTTGGATCGATACCTTGAGCTATTAGCTCTTGCAAATCAGCTATTTCATCATTTGAAGTTGTATCTGTTGGGTCTACCCCATCTAAAATAAGTTGCTGTAATGCGAGAACATCAGATCCATCAAAAGCATCTGTGTCTACATTTTGTATGTTAGCGCTAACTTGTTCATAATTATTAATTAAAATACAAGCAGCGCAAGACTCATCAATAGTTGTTACCATATTATGAACTTCAAACTGAATGACTGCTTTAGAATTTTTAGAAGTTAAAACTATATCACCAACCTGAAGCTTATCATCAGGTTTCAAAATACGGATCTGACCATCTGAAGAAATTACTGATACTTTCCCCTGTATGGATACTACAATCCCTGCTTCGGTTAGTTTTAATTCTTGCATATTTAAAATCCTAAAAATACCTAACAATATTGAAATTTATTTTTGTGAATAGAATTGAAGTATTTAAACACAAAAATCAATAACAACAGTTAATTACACAACATTACACTCTAGTGAAATTATTGCCAATCTCGCAAGTATAATAACATACAGTAAATTATTACTAAACAAATTAATACTATATTACTAGGGGCTCTACTTTTTTCTTCCACATTTGCATGTTCTAACAAGCTATCTCTTACAGCCTTCATAAATACAACATTAAAATTATCAAAATGATGTTTTCTATATATGCCGAAATTATAGAACCTATTTCAATTTATACATTTTGTACTGTTTTGTTTACATTTCTGTTTCGTATATTTTCCTTAGATTACGATTTAAATATAAACTTACTTCCAAATAAATAACAAAGACTTAAGTTAAAACAGCTCTATTTTTAAACTTTTATTATTTATTAGAATTTAAATATTTCAGAGTATTTAAGCTGTATAACTAAGCTAAATTCAAAAAATATACTTTTGTTCACATTTATTTACATCTGAGCACCTTTACTAAATTAGGCTTAGGGCTTTTACTTACATTAATAATAGTTAATCATTCGGTAACAAATGATACTAACTAAATTAAATACGAATTTTTAGATAGATTTGTAGGAGCATTTAAAATGAGCGAATCAACTAATCCATTAGGTTTAATGGGCATCGAATTTACAGAATATGCAACACCTGATGCGGATTATATGGAACAAGTATTTACTGACTTTGGTTTTTCAAAATTAAAGACTTTTAAAGGTAAAGACATTGTTTACTTCAATCAAAATGATATCCACTTTTTATTAAATAATAGTCGTGAAGGATTTTCTGCAGAGTTTGCTAAAAGCCATGGTCCTGCTATTTGTTCTATGGGTTGGCGCGTTGCCGATGCTGAAGCTGCTTTTGAAGAAGCTGTAAAACGTGGTGCAAAGCCTGCGACAGATTCAACACATAAAGACTTACCTTACCCGGCAATCTTTGGTATTGGCGACAGCTTAATTTACTTCATCGATGTATTTGGTGATAAAGGTTCTATATACGCTAATGATTTTGAAGATTTAGCAGAACAAAAAGTTGTTGAAGATAAAGGTTTCTTAAGAATAGACCATTTAACTAACAATGTTTATCAAGGTACTATGGAAACATGGGCTAATTTCTATAAAGATATTTTTGGTTTTACTGAAGTACGCTACTTTGATATTAAAGGTGTTGAAACAGCACTTATATCTTACGCACTTAAGTCTCCTTGTGAAACTTTCTGTATTCCTATCAACGAAGGTAAAGGCGATAAAAATAACCAAATTGATGAGTACCTAGAAAAATACGACGGTCCAGGTGTTCAGCATATTGCTTTCTTAACAAATGACCTTGTAAGTTCATTAGATAAGCTAGACCAATCTACTATCGCAACATTAGATATTATCCCTGAATATTACGATACTATTTTCGATCGTGTACCTTGGGTTAAAGAAGACAAAGAGAAAATCAGAAAACATCAAATCTTAGTTGATAGCCAAGGTGATGATTGTTATTTATTACAAATCTTCTCTAAAAACTTATTTGGTCCTATCTTCATAGAAATGATCCAACGTGTTGATGATGGTGGTTTTGGTGAAGGTAATTTCCAAGCATTATTTGAGTCAATTGAAAGAGACCAAAGAAAACGTGGTGTGCTTTAAATTAAGATTTAAAACAGTTCCAAATTGCTAAGAACTAAAGCAGATTTTAAATCTGCTTTTTTCTATTTCTACACTTTAAATAATTACAATCGGCTATATCTATATACACAATAGATTTTTATTAAAAATGACATAGTCCGAAAAGGAAAATTTATGAGCCTTATTAACGAAACACATGATATAAAATTAGCGTCTTGGGTATCATCTGCAAATGATGCAACAACAGACTTCCCGATTCAAAATTTACCTTTTGCTGTATTTCGTCGTAAAGATTCAAATGAAGAATTTCGTGGTGGCGTAGCTATCGGTTCACAAGTACTTGACTTAAGTGTTGTTGCTAACGCAAATATTTTTACAGGTCTTGCACAAGAAGCTGTTGTTGCAGCGAATGCAGCAGCACTTAATGAATTTATGGGCATGGGAATCGAATATTGGTCTGCATTGCGTTTAGCTTTATCAAAAGCATTACGTGCAGGTTCTGAACATCAAGCAACTTTAGAAACTAGCTTAATTTCACAAGCTGATATTGAGTTTTCAATGCCTTGTCATATAGGTGATTACACTGATTTTTACACATCAATTTATCATGCTACTGCAGTAGGTAGTTTATTCCGCCCTGATAACCCATTATTACCAAACTACAAATGGGTACCAATTGGCTATCATGGTCGTGCATCATCTATTGATGTTTCTGGTCAAGAATTTCACCGCCCTAAAGGTCAAACTAAAGCGCCTGACGCTGATGTACCATCATTTGGCCCTGCTAAACGTTTAGATTACGAACTAGAAATGGGTATTTATTTAGGAAAAGGTAACGATCTAGGTGATGCTATCTCAATTAAAAATGCAGAAGATCATGTGTTTGGCTTCTGTGTATTTAATGACTGGTCAGCACGTGATTTACAAGCTTGGGAATACCAACCTTTAGGCCCATTCCTTGCTAAAAACTTTGCATCTACCGTTTCTCCTTGGATTGTGACAACAGAAGCACTTGCGCCATACCGTACATCTTGGACACGTGATGAAAACGATCCACAACCACTTGAATACTTAGACTCTAAAGAAAACCGTGAACAGGGTTCTTTTGATGTCACTATGGATGTTCAAATTGAAACTGAACAAATGCGTAAAGATGGCATTGAAGCTTCTAAAGTATCAGAGTCTAGCTTTAAACATTCATATTGGACAGTAGCACAAATGGTAACTCATCATACAGTAAATGGCTGTAATTTTGTGCCTGGTGATATGTTAGGTTCTGGTACACAGTCAGGTCCTGAACATATTGAAGCAGGTTCTATGCTAGAACTTTCACGTGGTGGCAAAGAAGCAATCACTTTAAGTAATGGTGAGCAGCGTAAATTCTTAGAAGATGGCGATAAAGTGATTATGCGCGGTTGGTGTGAAGCTGATGGTTATGCTCGCATTGGTTTCGGCTCTGTTGAAGGTACACTATTACCAACTAAATAATAACTTTTAGTAATCTAAGGGTATGTTTTATTAATAGAAACATGCCCTTTTTTATTTTATTAAAATTTGGTATCGTAGAAAGATTAAGCGTTGAATAAATTAAAAGTTAAATGTTAAGCCCTTTAAAGAAAATATATAAACACTATTTACCTGAGCGTCAATTACTGATCCGACAAAACGGAGAAGTTAAATACCTTAATATCACAGGTGTAGTACAACTTTCATTGTTAAGTATCATTACTATTACATTTATTTGGTTTGTATATTCTAGTAAACAATATTTTGCTTTAAATCAAAAAATATCTAGTAGTCATAATAATTTACAACAATCTAAACAAGATTTAGATCAGCTAACAAATCAATATAAAGAAAAACACCAAACTTTAAATAAACAACTAACACAGCTTCAAGAACAGCAAGTATTTTTACAAAATATACTTGAATCATTACCCTCTGCTATAAGCCCTGAAAAAGAGGGAAATATTACACCTACTGAACATCAAGTTGATACGCAAGCTCCATCAAATGAAAGTATCTCTTTATTAGATAAAATGGATATTAGTCACAAGCAATTATCAAATATTAGATTAAAACAGCATAATGATTTAACTCAATTAGCGAAACAAGTTCAACACCGCCAAAATATTCTAGATAAAGCCCTAAATAACGCAGGTATTACTAATGAAATGATTAAATCGCATTTTGTAAATAGTACAATAGCGCAAGGCGGCCCATTATATGACCTATCAACCAAAGCGACTGATAAGCAAAAAAATGTTATTGATCAATTGATTGAACTCAAAGAATTAGAACTCGCTTTACAGAATGTGCCAGTAAAGCTGCCCGCGAAAGATTATTACATTTCAAGCTTATATGGCTACCGCAAAGATCCGATCACCAAGCGCCGCTCTATGCATAAAGGCATTGATATGGCAGGTTGGATAAAAACACAAATATTTTCGCCTGCTAAAGGCACTGTAAAACGTGCTGGTAAAAATGGTAGTTATGGTAACTTTATTGAAATTGATCATTTAAATGGGTTTTCTACTCGCTATGGCCATCTTCATAAAATAAAAGTTAAAAAAGGACAGACTGTTAGTAAAAATGATGTCATCGGCTTAATGGGCAGTACAGGCCGAAGTACAAGCACACATTTACACTATGAACTCATGTTTAATAATAAAACGGTAAATCCGTTAAAAATAACAAAGGCATTAGAAAATGTTCTCTAAAAGTAAAGACCAAACACAACCAGCTCCGCTTAATAAAAATGCAACGCCTTCAATTATTGGTGCTGATGTAGTGATTCAAGGCAATGTAATAAGCCAAGGGCTAATTCAACTTGACGGTAAAATTGAAGGTGAAATTAATATCAATAGCCTCACTATCGGAGAGCAAGGTTGGGTCGACGGTAATATTGATGCACAAGAAGTCACTGTAAAAGGTAAAGTCACTGGCTCTATTAATGCGATAAAAGTAACTTTAGAACAAACAGCTCACATCAAAGGTGATATAAACCATAAAACAATTAGCATTGAATCTGGCGCTCAAATTGATGCAAGCATCAAGCAAATTGTTGAAGATGAAAATGTCACAGATATTAAAGATAAAGCTTCAAATAATAAAAAAACCGGGTAACTTACCCGGCAAAAATTCACTCAAAATAAGCTAGCAACCAACAATTGTTAGTTTATTTTGAAAATTCTTTTTCATGTAGCCAAGCTGCATGCTTAGGCGCTTTTTTAGTCACACTCCACTCTTCTACCATAGCGGGTGCAACGCGTTTTAGTTCAGCCATTTGTTCACTTGTACCTGTAACACAAGTAAGCTCTAATCTATGCCCATTTGGAACAAAGAAATAAATAGTAACAAATGTTACTATTGATGTTTTTTCAATTTTAACGCATTTTACTTATATCAATTATTTGGAGTTTAAAAAGTGCATAAAACAGATAAGCATGAACCTCTGATCCTTAATCAATTTTTTCCATATCGCTTTGCGATGTTGCAACAAGCTATCAGTGAAAATATTGCCTGTGTTTATACTGGTGAATTTGAGTTATCTCGCCATGAATGGCGTGTTATGGCGATTTTAGGTGAGCAAACAGGCTTATCCGCCAAAAAAATCACCCTATTAACTAACTTAGAAAAAATGCAAATCAGTCGCGCCATCAACTCAATGCGCTCAAATAACTTAATAAAAGAAACTGTTAACGCTAAAGACAAACGGTTCACACAATTATATTTGACTGATAAAGGCAAAGAAATTTATCAAATATTAGTTCCTAGAGTACTTAAAAAAGAGCAAGAGTTACTTACAGTGCTATCTGATAATGAACAAAAAGATTTAAATCAACTTCTTGATAAACTGCAGCAAAATGCGACTTTACTGTTGAAATAAACTGGGCATAATAACGCTACAACATAAGGAAAAGTAAATTTATGAATAATCTGTATAAATTAATTGGTGCTAGCTTTATCTCTCTTTCACTCAGTGGCTGTTTTCAAGCCGATCCTGCAATAAAACAAACAGATGAGTTTATCGCTAAACAACAGGTAAATACTGAAGATAGTAAATGGAAAACCCAATTAACCAAACCCGAACTGGTTGAATTTACAAAAGGTAAAGATTATTTTTGGGATTTACACACCAATCAGGGTGACATCAGTATTAAATTATTACCAGATACCGCACCTATGCATGTATCAAGTACGATTTACCTTACTAAACTCGGCTTCTATGATGACTTAATTTTTCATCGCGTGATCCCTGGCTTTATGGCACAAGGAGGAGACCCTTTAGGAACTGGTCGTGGAAATCCAGGTTATAAATATGCAGGTGAATTTAGTAAAGATTCTGCAGTACACGATAAACCAGGTATTTTAAGCATGGCAAATTCAGGTCCAAATACTGACGGAAGTCAATTTTTTATTACATTTAAAGCCACACCTTTTTTAAATGGTCGCCATACTGTATTTGGTGAAGTCGTTAAGGGTTTAGATGATTCTTTACCACAAATTGAGGCTTTAGGAAGCAGAAGTGGCAGAACTAAATCTGAAGTGAAAATTATTAAAGCTGCAATCCGTGTTGAAAACAGCACATCATAGTTACATAATTTCAATATGATAAAAAATGACCAAATAAATTGGTCATTTTTTATATATTTTTAATTTAAATCTAATATAATCCCTGCCCTAGATTTATTCACACATACCATATTCTATTTATGACCGTAAAATCATTTAATACATTTAGAAGTATCCTAGTTTTAGTGTTGCTTGTCATTTTTTGTCCATTAGCAATTGATATTTATTTACCTGCTTTTGTTGAAATTGCCACCAGCTTGAATGTGCCCAATAGTGATGTAAAACTCACAATTAGCCTATTTATGGTCAGTGTAGGTATCGCGCAACTTATATTAGGTCCCTTATCTGATAAATACGGTAGAAAACCCATCGCCTTATTTGGCATAGTGATTTATACCTTTACATCATATCTAGCTTATTTAGCCAAAAATTTTGATCTGTTATTAATAGCAAGAATATTGCAAGGCATAGGTGCCAGTGCAACATTTGTATCTTGTTTTGCGATTGTCAGAGATAGCTTTAATGCGAATAAAAGTGCACAAATGATCACTTATTTAAATGGTATTGTTTGTTTTATACCTGCCTTAGCACCCATTTTAGGGAGTTGGCTCACAACAGAATTTGGTTGGCGTATAAACTTTTTATTTTTAACCGGATTCGGTCTTATTAGTTTATTGATATTTTTGACAACATATAAAGAAACAAAACCACAAGATAGCCACTATCAAGGTAATATTTTAGACTTTAGACGTTTCAAACCTATGCTCAGTAATGCGAGTTTTATGTTTAATGCCAGTATTTGTCTATTATCTATGTCCGCAATTTTAGCCTTTGTTACTTCAGCCCCTGCTTGGTTGATGACAGAGCAAGGTTTAACAATGCAAAGCTTTACCTATTGGTTTTCTGTTAATGCTTCAATAAGTATATTAGCGAGTTTTATTGCACCCATTTTAATTAAACGCAGTACAAAAAAAGCACTTACTATCGGTTTAACATTACTGGTATTAGGCGGCATATTATTAATTGCATTTTCAAACATAAAACAAGCTTGGGCATTTATGGTGCCAATATTTATTACCTCTGTAGGCTTCGCGTTTACCCTTGGCTCTTCAGCCGGCAAAGCACTTGAACCTTTTTCAAAAAAAGCAGGTACTGCCTCAGCCCTAATAGGTTTAATGCAAATGAGCGGTGCAGGCTTACTTGTAACAGTAACCCACATATTAAATCTCACTGCGCCACTTTATATTGCCTTTCATATGCTCTTATTACTGCCTATGTTGATATTATTAATTAAAGATAGTAAGCAAAAATTGCATTATGAAATGAGTTGATTTTATGTAATTATTTATTAAAACATAAAAAGAGAAGCGTATGCAGACAATAAACAAAGTATTACCCGCTAAAAAACACATCGCACTTGTTGCACACGATGGTAAAAAGCAATCTTTAGAGGGATGGTGTGTAAAACATAAAAGTCTATTAGCAGAGCATAAACTCTATGGCACAGGTACCACGGGTAATTTAATAGAACAAGCCACCCAAATACCGGTTGAAAAGCTATTAAGTGGCCCTATGGGCGGAGATCAGCAGCTAGGTGCAAAAATTGCTGAACATGAAATTCATATATTGATATTTTTTTGGGATCCACTTGCTTCACAACCACATGATCCAGATATTAAAGCATTATTAAGATTAGCTGCGGTTTGGAATATTCCGGTAGCATGTACAGAGGCAAGTGCTGACATGCTGTTATCATCGCCTTTAATGACATCAGAAATCTCTCGAGAGATCCCTGATTACCAAAATTATTTAGCGACTAGACTTAATTAATTCGCTTAGCTGAATAATTGCTTTGCCCATTTAGTTAAACCTGCAGTCACACTACCAAAGTGATCACCATTTAACATAGGTATTTCGCCTAAAGCGTGCGTTAATGCCGCTTTTATCAATGGTGATTGTGCACTGCCACCCGTTAAATATATAACATCAGGTTTGCAACCACCTTGCTTAATCGCATCAAGTACTAAACTCACCACTTGAGAGATACTAGAATCAATCGCATTAGCAAGTTCTTGTTGCACAATATTCTTACTTAATTGTGATTCTATAAAGCCTAAATCAGCTAGATGTTCATTCTTTCCCGATAAAGAAATTTTAGCGAGTTCAGCGGTTCTCACTAATTGGTGACCTTGCTTATTTTCTTGTAAAGATAGTAGCCTTCTAAATTTATTTGGCTCATTAACTTCTAGAACAAAGTCATTTAATGCTCTTTGATTTTTAGCGCTATAAAACTCACTTTGTAAAATAACATCATTAATTTTACAGGCATTCCAAAAAGGTTGGTTTGGCATAGGAATGCCCGACTTCAATTTACTTTCAGAACCAAATAATGGCATTAAACCATGATAAGCAAGGTTAATATCTAAATCGTTACCACCAACTCGCTTACCAGTATGTGCTAAAAAGTCACACTGCCTATCATTTTTATCTCGATAAGATGGTCCCATTTTCACTAAAGAACAATCGGTTGTACCACCACCAATATCAACTACCAAAACCGTTTTATCTTCTTCAAGCTTTGATTCAAAATCAATACCAGCAGCTAAAGGCTCAAAAAGGAATTCTACACTGCTAAATCCAGCTCTCATTGCTGCATTATGCAATATGGTCACAGCTTGTTGATTACTCTTTTCGCCACCTATGGCTTGAAAGTTTACAGGGCGCCCTATAACAGTATGTTTAAGTTCAGTTCCTAAGTGAGATTCAGCTCTTTGTTTTAGGGTCATGATCATGGCACAAGCGATATCTTCAAAAAAATCGAGTTGTTGTTGCTTTAAGCCTGTCGCACCAAAAAATGACTTTGGGGATTTAACAAAATGACCTTCCTCAGGGCATTCTATATATTCTGCAATCGCTTCTCTGCCTAAATAAATTTTGCATTCATCATCAGTTAAATCTAAGTTTGATTTAACCATGCCTAAAGCGTTTAGTAATGGCTGTCGCGTTTTTTGATAATCTTGTTTTAGCTCGACAGATTTAATGCCTTTATGTACTTCAGAGACGATCAAACTTGGGTGTAAAGCATATAAAGTTGAAGGTATATAATGATTATCTCCTTCTAAGGGTACTAGGCTAACCTGATTTTCTTGCCATACACCTATGGCACAATTAGAGCTACCGTAATCAAAACCTGCAAACATGAAATACAACCTAAAACTAAAAAGGCTGCGCAAAATAGCATAGCCAAGTTAGTGTAGCAATAACTATTAATATTTAGTGTCTTTAGGTGTGCGTACTCTCATATAGCTTGCAAACTTTGGCACTTTATTTTTAGTCAATCCATGATAACTAAAAGTAATCACATCCCCTATTTTGGGCGGATTTACTCTTTCTAGATCGCTAAAACCACTGCCTATTCTAAACTCTATGCCTAAGTCTGTTTTGACTAATAAAGAACCTAACATGCCTTGAAATTTACCTTTACCAGGAAGATGCGCAATAACGGTCGCTTCAGCATCCATAAAAGGCTTTAACTTTATTAAATTATTACCCCTACCTGAGCGGAATATGGCTTTTTTATAATGTAGTATTAAGCCTTCAGCGCCTTTTGCAACGTATCCATCTAATATGTGATTTAACCCCTCATTAGTACTTATCTCAAATTGCTTCACTGCCACAACATGCTTAAGCGCTAAATTCTTGATCTGTTTTTTATAGTTTTGGTATCTTAAATAAAAAGGCGTGTTTTTATCAGGGGCATCAAACACCATATATTTGATTTTATGCCAATTAAAATCTGCTTGTTTTTTACGTACCGTAGAAGAAATAAACTCAAACTCTCCTCTGGCTGACCATAACTCACCATCTAGCCACATATCTGGTAATTTGGCTGTAAACCAATCTGGTGCATATATTTTATTGCCATCCCGTGTCTTCAGTACTTTTCCATTCCAAATAGCACGAATACCGTCATACTTCTCACTTATAAAATAATCTTTAACATTGATAGCTTGATGGTACTTCATTGCCAATTGCACTGAAGGTTTGATTTTTTCAGTAGCGTAACTTAATGGAGAAAATATAATGGTAAGTAATAAAAGCACACTTATAAATTTAAACATAATCGAATCCTTTCAATAGCTATTTATAAATAAGTTTAGACCCTAAAATGAAAAAAGTGGCAAAAGCCACTTTTTTATATCAATATTTTATCTATGAGTTGTTCATTAAATAAGAAAAGTAACTTTCTTATTTAATTACATCAGCAACCGCTTTTGAGAAATACTCAATATTTGCTTTGCTCACACCAGCTACATTTACACGGCTAGAGCCTACAATGTAGATAGCATATTCTTTTTGTAATCTTTCAATTTGTTCTTTTGTAATGCTTAAGAAAGAAAACATACCATGTTGATGTTTAATAAATGAGAAGTCTTTATCTACATTTTGTGCATGTAAATTATCAACAAGCAAAGAACGCAGACCATTAATGCGATTACGCATTTCTGCTAGTTCTTGATGCCATAAACCAGTTAGTTCTGCACTGCCTAAAATAGTATCAACAATCGTTGCTCCATGTGCAGGAGGCATTGAATAAATACTACGAACAACACTTAATAAAACTGAATTTGATACATCTGCAACGGCGGAATCTTTTGCAATAATAGAACATGCACCAATACGCTCACGGTATAAACCAAAGTTTTTAGAACAAGAAGAACAAATAATCATTTCTTCAACTGTATCAGCAAGTACACGAAGGCCAGAAGCATCTTCATTTAAGCTTGTACCAAAACCTTGGTATGCAATATCAACTAATGGTGTAAAACCAACTTCTTTAGCTAGTTCAGCAACAATTTTCCATTGCTCTTGATTTAAGTCCATACCACTTGGGTTATGACAACATGCATGTAATAGAACAATATCACCTTTAGGCACTTGTTTTAGTGTTGCAATCATTTCATCAAATAATAAACCTTTATTTTCGTAATCGTAATAAGGGTATTCTTTAACAGTTAAACCTGCTGCCTCAAATAAGCTAATATGGTTTGCCCATGTAGGTGTTGTTACCCAAACTGTCGCTTTAGGATTACAACGAACAATAAACTCAGCAGCAACACGTAAAGCGCCTGTGCCGCCTGGTGTTTGCGCTGTGCGTACGCGATTAGCTAAAAGCGCACTGTGTTCACCTAATAATAAAGATTCCATTTTGTTACAAAAACCAAGATCACCGGCTAGACCAATATATGACTTTGAGGTTTCATTTTCTAAACGAAATGCTTCAGCTTTTTTCACTGATTCTAAAATAGGTGTATCGCCTTGCTCATTTTTATATACACCAACACCTAAGTCGATTTTATTTGGGTTCGTATCTTTTTTATACGCAGCCATCAAGCCTAAAATTGGATCTGTTGGTAATGGTTTTAAGTTTGAGAACATTTGGTCATCTCTTTTCATTTATGGGGTTAAAAATATTGTAAAGCAACAATTTTTATACTCATTATAATAACAAAAGCTAAAATCAATGAGTTCAAATGTAGCTTAACATAAACTATGCCGATTGGTCGCTAAACAGAATAATTATGCAGGTAAATAATTTGGTATCAATAAACAGCCAGCAATGAGCAACGCTAATGTATTTTCATCAAAAAAATCAGTTTTAAAAGCTTCGGCGTCAATAATACCTAACATTGCACCTGATGCTGTCAAGATAGGTAAACACACCTCAGATTTTACTTTTGGATCGCAAATATAATATTCACCGCCATTGGCTTGATATGCTTGAATATCATTAATAACACGCCCTTTTTTTGATAGTGCCACTTGAACATTATTACTAATAAGGGAAAAATCAGACGTTAGAGGAAATATAGGTCGACTCGGCGCACCATGATAGGCGAGTTTTACAAGGCCTTGTTCGTTGTTTGTATCACGGTTTTGATATATGCCAAACCAATCAACTTGAGAAGTATTAACGATATAATCAACAATCTGGTTTAACATCTGCATAGAATTAACTAAATTAATATCTATATCTTGATGCTCTGTAAGTAGCACGTTTTTTAGATCAAATGGTTCATCCTGTAAATGTCCAAATAAACTACAACTTCCATCCTCACCTAACTCTGGGATTTTATACTGCCATTGGATATCGCGGCTATGATTTTTTGTATTTAAATATGTTTTAAGGGCTGATAAATGATTATTTATTAATACATGATCACATGTTATTTGTGTTATCTCTAAATATGAAAGCACCATGGACGTCTACACATCTGAATATCTATATCAAAAATACTAACATGGAAATTAGTACTTGTTAAGTACTGCTTGCCCTTTCATTTAAACAATAATTAATATTTATTTTATTACCAATATCGTTAGAAGACACACCTGATGCAATTTCTTCCATTAAACCTAACCCTCTACCATGAGGGTGGGCTTTATTATCTGCTTTATGCTGCTGCTCTGTACAAAACCCTTTACCGGAATCTTCGATTGTAAAAACAATACTTTGAACTTCTGGTTGATATAAAGCTGTAAAATTTAAATATCCTGAATTTAACTCAGCCAATACTTCAGCTCTTTGAATATAATATTCGTAAAATCCCTCTTCAGTATCTTTATTCTGGGAGTTTAAACCTAAAATGCCATGATCAAGCGCATTATTATAAGCCTCTGATAAAATTAGAAATAAGTTTGATCTATGCTCTGAAGCCCCTTCTATACTGCAAACTAAATCAACAAATTGAACAACAGGATCTGATGTTTTTAATTGTTCATGCTCTAACTGAATATTAAAAGTGATGGGTATTTGACTAAAGCTTCTTGGTTCTACATCAGCTAAGGGTGTTGCTTTGCAGCGTATTAGCGCTAAGCTTAAATCATCTTGCTGCTTAATATCGCCGGTAAACTCATAAACTGCATTTACGACATCTTCAATTTTTGCTTGTTTTGAACATGACATAATCTCTAATACACGCTCTTCACCAAAAAACTCATCATTGGGATCAGATGCCTCTATAATGCCATCGGTAAAAACGAGTATGCGGTCAGTATTTTCAACCTCAAAATGCACTATGGTATCTTCAAACTCATAACTTTCTAATATACCTAATGCCATATGTTGAGATTCTAATTCTCTTTTAACTTGTCCGAATTCATCTAGTATATAACCTTCTGGTAGCCCACCAAGCCAAGCATTAACACTTCTACCAGACTTATTAATCTCCAAAATAGTTGCTGCACAAAACATATGCCCAGGTAGTAAATCCGACAACATGCTATTAAGTTCGCTCGCAATATCTCCTACTGTCAGCCCTTTGTGTGCCATGCTATAAAATATTTTAGAAGTTGGTAGTGCTCCAATCGCCGCTGCTAACCCGTGCCCGGTAAAATCACCTAACATGATATATAAGCCCCCTATCGGGCTTGGTGATACTAAAAAAAAATCGCCATTAAACATAGAAGCAGGAGATAAATGATAATCTATGATGTCGGGTACAATAAGGTGTTCGACTAACGCATTTTTAAATATATGTTCAACAATTTCATGCTCTCGTTGAACTTCATTTTGATGTAATTCCAATAATTTCTTTTGCTCAAAACTTTTTTGGCTTAATTCTCTAGTACGCGTATGTGCTTGAATTTTTGCTGATAAAATAATTTTATCAAAAGGTTTACTAATAAAGTCATCACCTCCAACTTCTAAACAACGGGTTAAACTTTTTTGATCATCCAGAGCTGTAATAAAGATAATCGGCAGATAAACGTCGCTTACCTGTTTTTTTATAAGTGGCGCGGCTTCAAAGCCATCCATGATTGGCATCATGACATCTAATAATACGATATCGGGATTGATATCAGAAAATTGCTCTACAGCTTCTTTACCATTAGAAACACAAAAAACCGTATGTGACTCTTGTTCAAGCATAAACTTTAATAAAGTGCAGTTTAATGCTTGATCATCAACAACTAAAATACGCAAATATCGCTCCAAAAATAAATCTAAATGATTGAAAGTATTTTATGAGTTAATTGTATTTCTCAATCAATATCGAATTTTTTATCAAAGCGTGAAATTTGTAATATTTTCTTTATTTGTGGCTTACAATTCGCTATTTGAATACTTGAAACCGAATCCCCTAAGGATTTTTTCATATTCAGCAACATGCCCAAAGCTGAGCTATCCATATATTCTGTTTCACGTAAATCAATTATCACCTTAGGCGATTTATCTCCTATTTCAGAGTATGCAGAACGAAAAGCTTGAACTAAATTAAAGTCAAACTTGCCCTTTATTTGTATTGTGAATAATTTACCATCAGATGAAAAATTTTTGTTCAAACTCATCATATTTTCCTTAATTTAGAAAATGCATATAATTATAAATAGGATATTCTAGCTATAAATAAAGCTGTAAATTGGCTGTTTTTCAACATAAGTTGTAAATTTAAATCATCTTTTGACTTTTTAAATTGATAAAACATAAAAATAACGCGCTAAATCCTTAAACCTGTCGTTCTTATTCCACTATAATATAAAACCTATTTAGAGAGATTTATAATAAATCATAAAGTTAAAATACTTTTATATTCAATTTTTATAATTTCACGACCCTTAAGGTAAATTTATGCAAAATTCTAATTTAGTTTATTCAACAGATTTTGGCCGAATCGAACAACAAAAAGAGCAAAAAGTTGAAGATGTTAAATTATTTAAAGATGGCTTTATTCGAATTGAACGCCAGACAAAAGGCCGTAAAGGTAAAGGCGTTATGTTGGTAGTAGGTATAGATACTAAAGATCATGACCTTAAAAAATTAGCCAAATCGGTTAAAAGCAAAATGGGTCAAGGTGGCGCTGTAAAAGATGGTCTTATTGAAATTCAAGGTGATGACAGAGTTAAACTCAAGGCCATTTTAGAAAGTGCTGGTTTTAAAGTAAAAATAGCGGGAGGCTAACATGATAAACTTATCACCATCAGATCTACATATTCTATTAGTTGAACCTTCTTTAACTCAAAGAAATATAATTATAAAAGAGTTAAATTTAGAGGAGATCACACATATTGACCATGGAAAAAATCACACGGAGGCATTTGAAAAAATTAAATTAAACTCTCCTGATCTGGTGATCAGCAGTTTGCATTTTAATGATGGTAGTGCATTAGATTTACTCACTGCGATAAAAGAAGATGACAGCATAGGTGATGTGCCATTTATGCTAATTTCTAGTGAAACCAGAAAACACGCATTAGAAACATTTAAACAATCAGGTGTCATAGCGATTTTACCTAAGCCTTTTACACGTGAAAATTTAGGTAAAGCAATCAATGCCACCTTAGACATACTCAGTCCACAAGAGTTAGAGCTAGAATTATACGATGTTCACGATATTAAAGTATTAATCGTTGATGACTCCATGCTGGCACGGAATCATATTAGACGTGTATTAACTAATTTAGGCATCCAACACTTTACTGAAGCTGTTGATGGCCAAAAAGCCATTGCCGCTTTAAATGACAAAATGTTTGATTTGATTGTAACTGATTACAATATGCCTGAAGTTAATGGACAAGAACTAGCACAGTTTATACGTAATGAATCTCATCAATCTCATGTGCCTATCTTAATGGTATCATCAGAGGCTAGTGATACACACTTAGCAAATATCGCACAATCTGGTGTTAATGCGATGTGCGATAAACCATTTGAACCTAAAACAGTCAAAAATTTAATTTATCAGTTATTAGATAACCACTAAATACATTGAAGTTTAGAGTAGTAATAGAGTTATTTTAAGTATTTATTAAAGTATTCCTAAACTGCTCTAATTTATTTTCAGCTAAAGGTTGGCTGAAATAATAACCTTGAACAATATAACAACCATTGCTCTCTAAAAACGCAATTTGTTCTGAAGTCTCAACCCCCTCAGCTACCAAATTAAGCTTCAATTTAGTTGCCATGGCGATTATCGCAGCGGTAATGGCCATATCACTTGTATCTTCAGGGATATCTTTTACAAATGATCTATCTATTTTAAGAATATCAACAGGGAAACGCTTTAGATAACTTAATGAAGAAAAACCGGTACCAAAGTCATCAATAGATATTGCAAGACCCAAAGCTTTAAATTCATGGAGCTGCGCTATTGCAACTTCTATATCACCCATTAACATACTTTCAGTTAACTCTAAATGAACATTATCCGCATTTGCACCAGTTTCTTTTAATATTTTTGATAATAAATCGACTAAATTACTATCTTTGAATTGTCTTGCAGATAAGTTAATTGACACATTATTAGCAACATCTTGCTCAACCAACCTAGTTGCAAAGCGGCATGCTTCCCAAAGTACCCACTCGCCTAATTCAACAATGATCCCTGTACTTTCAGCAATTGGAATAAACTTATCTGGCGGTATCATGCCCTTATCTGGGTGAAGCCATCGGATCAGCGCTTCATAACCGACTATTTTCCGTGTTCTACTATCAAGCTGAGGTTGATAATGCAGTTCAAATTGCTTTTCTTTTAGTGCGATCCTTAATTCATTTTCTATCAGCATACGCTCTTTTGCCGCAGCATTAAGATCTGCATTATAAAAATGATATGTATTACGGCCTTTAGCTTTCGCCTCATACATAGCTAAATCCGCATGTTTTAACAATTGGTCTTCTTCTGAACTATCTTCTGGTGCTAATGTAATACCAATACTGGCACTCACAATAACCTCATCATTTACTAATTTAATTGGTTTATTTAATGTTTCTTGAATTGTATTGGCAACCTCGGTCGCTTTTTCTCTATCATTGATACCACTAAGTAATACTGCAAATTCATCTCCTCCTAAGCGCGCGATGGTATCTTCCGCTCTGAGTCTAAATTTAAGTCGGTTGGCGACTTCTAATAGGAGTTGATCACCCGCATCATGACCTAAGGTATCATTAATACGTTTAAATTCATCAAGGTCAAAATAGAATAAAGCAAATGAATAATGGCCTCTCGCAGCCAGTGCCATAGACTTTCTAAGCTGCATTCTAAAAAAGGCACGATTAGATAATCCAGTTAACGTATCATAATATGCTAGTTGCTCCATTTTACGTTGGCTTTCTTTAATAAAACTGATGTCTTGTGCTGACGCGACATAACTGGTTACTGTGCTATCTTCATCTCTGATCGGAGAAATACTCAAAGAAACCCAAATTGCTTTATTATAAATATTTCTAAATAATGTATCGCCACGCCAGTAGTGCCTACTTTTAAGGTCTATCTCAATATCCTCAACCAAAATTTGCATTTCTTGGGCAATGATATTAAGAACGGATGAGCCGATAAGCTCTTTTTCTGAATAGCCTGTCATTTCTGGCATTTTAGGGTTTACATAAACAATATTTAAATCAGCATCAGCAATAACAACAGCACTTCCAGAGAACTCTACCGCCTTATTTAATCTTTTAGCAGCCAATTCTGCCTCTTCTTTTTCTATGATCCTTTGATCTAAGCTATCTAGATGCTTAGTAATTTCCTCTGACATGGTTTTAAAGGCACCATTTAATGCACCTATTTCGTCTTTATTTTCTTCAAGGAAGTCACCTTTTGATTTACCTTTACTTTTACCAAAAGCATTAACTGAATGAACTAAAGTAATAACACGTTTTAGCAATAGCTCATTTAAAGATTGATGCAATAAAATCACAACCAAGGCAGTATAAATTACGAATAAACCAAAAAACTTAATCTCTAATTCATCCAAAGCAGATAAAATCGTTGAGCGCTTTTTATAAACGCCTATATACCAATCTAGCGGATCCATTTTATGAATATTAACTAAATGCACTTCATTTTGCTCAATAAAAGTACTTGGCATATGAGGTAAATCTTTTTTAATGGCTGACTGTACTAATTCTTGTAAATGCTGCGGGATTAAATCATTTGTTACTAACAACTGATTCATATCCCCTTCCATCTTTTCAATCAACTTATTGAACAATGGATGGGATAATATTTGACCTTGCTTATTAAAAATAAAAAATTGTTGCTCTTTATCTGATACAGAAAAATGCTTAATCAAATCCTGAAAAATTAAGTCACTACCTGTAATGCCTAAGAATTCATTTTTGTAATAAAGCGGCACAATTAAGCTAACCACCCACTTATCCCAAATATCATCTCGATAAACAGGAGTCCAAACAGGGCTTCTTGAGGGGTTACTCTGTTCTAATGCCACAGAGTAAAAAATATCATTTGAAAAATTGTGTTCAGGCTCTAATTGCACTGCCCAGTTTGGAGGAGAGATACGTACAAAGTTATCTTTACTAATATAATAAAAATTAAAAAAATCTTTAGTTAAAGTAGGTGAAATGATTTGCCAAAGCACTTCGGTATCATAGAAAAGCTTTTTATATGAATCTGTAAAGTTTACTTCAGGAATATAAGCTGCAGACAAACCATCTAATGCAATACTTCTAACCACGCCTTCCTGTGATGTATCTAATTCAATCTTTTTTTGATTTTGATTAATAAAGTTATATTCGAATAATTGCTGTTTAACAACAAAGTTCGCTTTGGTCGCAATCTTAGTTTTATTATCAATAATTTGATTAAACTGAGTTATAAAGTTATTACCACTTCTCTTTAAAGCTTCTTGTTCTTCAAAAATTAATTGCTTTCGTTCTGATTTCAACATCAAAACAGCAGCGCTCATACCAGCAATTAAACAAATAACTGAAATTAATACTGATAATTTAACGCTAAGAGAATTTCTTCCATAGCGGGATGGTAAACGGCTATACTTCAAAATTAAACCTATGCAATTATTTTTCAAAATGGCTTTTGTCATTAACCCCTTAAATATAAAATAAACGTAGCGTAAACAACACCTTTTTTATATATATAAGTGGTTTAATTTCTGTCAATATTTCATTTGATGGTAAGTGAAAATAATATTCTTGAAATTAAACAAATCATTTATTGACTTATGACGCGCTAATTTTTAAATTAACAGTATGAAACGAATTTATGCACGATTTTTCTTTATGTTTTTTGTACTCCACCCCAAATGGGAGGCGGTTTAGTCACGACATAAGAAAAGTCAGCGACAAATACAAGCCTCCCAAATGGGAGGCTTTTTTTTGCATTAAATTTTTAAAACCGGGAATGAGGAAATAACTATGGCTAATGATGCATTACAAGCATTACGAAAAGATATCAATGAGATTGATTCTGAATTATTAATACTACTGACAAAACGTCGTCGTATTAGTCATTCTGTTGTTGAATATAAAATTTCAAACAACAAACCAATTAGAGATGAACAACGAGAAGTCGCGTTATTAGAAAAGTTAATATCGTACGGAAAGTCTCTTGGTTTAGATGCTTATTATGTAAATAGTGTTTTCCAAACGATTATCGAAGATTCAGTGTTACATCAGCAAGCTATGCTGCAACAGAATATCAACCCAGATATTAAAGGCGAAACTAACCGTGTTGCATATTTAGGCGGTCAAGGCTCATATAGCCAACTTGCATGTCATAAATACTTTAGTCGACGTAGCGATCATTTAGTCGAACTTGGCTGTTCTAGCTTTTTCGAAATTACAAATAAAGTTGAAACCGGACAAGCTGATTTTGGTTTATTGCCAATTGAAAATACTTGCTCAGGTAGTATTAATGAAGTGTTCGACTTATTACAACACGCACAAGTTGCGATTGTTGGTGAACTAACACAATCAATCGAACATTGTTTAATTGCAAAAGAGGGTTTAGAGCTGACTGATATCACTAAAGTATTTGGTCACCCACAACCTTTCACACAATGTAGTCAATTTATTCAGGGTCTAGAAAACATCCAACTTGAATACTGTGATTCAACATCAAGTGCGATCGCTCGAGCATTAGAAACACCAAACAGCGCTGCAATTGCTTCACAACAAGCAGGTATTAAAGCGGGCTTAGAGGTTGTTCAATCTGCGGTTGCAAATCAAGTTGAAAACCATAGCAGATTTATTGTTGTTGCAAGAAAACCAATGCAAACATCAAAACAAATCCCAACTAAAACAAGCTTAATAATGGCGACTAGCCAAAATGCGGGGTCACTTGCTGATGCCTTAATGATTTTTAAACAGCATAAAATCAATTTAGTTAAATTAGAATCTCGTCCAGTACCTGGTAACCCATGGGAAGAAGTATTTTATGTTGATTTGGATGCTAATTTAATTCAAAGCAATACCCAAAAGGCTCTTGATGATTTAAAAGAAGTCACTGAGTATGTAAGAGTGCTAGGGTGCTACCCGAGTGAGTCTATGACGCAAGTAGAAGTAGAGAAGTAAACCTTTTGTTATATAACTGCGCTATTAACAAGCGCAGTTATATACGCAGAGTATTTTATGCTTTTTACCAAAAAACTCCTCGAAGTGGCCTTAATAAAGATGTGAAGGAGATTTATTAATCTAACACCTTAGAGTCATTTGCCTTGTTTAACAAAGCACGACTCTGCTTTAAAAAAGACTCAGCTGAATCCGAGAAGTAGCTTTTCGCATCACTAAACCCTTCGATTAACCCTGCTTTATCACCATTTTTTAATTTAATTAAGGTTTGTTCATATATATCTTGATAATCTTCAAGCAGTGATTCTACATTATCAAATTGTGCCAACATAATATCTGAATACAAACCCGGTGATTGTGCAAACAATCGACCTACCATCATTAACTCTAATTGGTATATTGGCGATGAACAACTCTTGATTTCACGTAAACTATGAGTCTGTTTTGCTAAAAATTGGCCATAAACAAATGTTGTTAAATGGCGCATTACTTGCACGATTTGCATCGCTTCATCATGCTTTTTAGTATCCATCTCAACAAGTTGCGTACCCCAAATTTTAAGCTGAGCGAGCAACATATCAGCTTTTAAATCACCTCTGCCACGACACACTACAATAGTTTGCTTAACCCAATGCGCAATATCAGGACCAAACATCGGATGTAAACCCAAAACAGGTCCTTTATGACTGTTCAACATAGCTCTTACCGGTTTTGCTTTGACACTTGTAATATCAACCAATAAACAATCATCATCCAGTTTTGGCAAGTTTTCGATAATAGCCTCTACTTTATTGATTGGCACGGAGACTAATACTAATTTTGCTCCTGACAAAATTTCAGCTTGAGAGTCATTTTGTTCTTTATCTAAAATCCTGACTTCAATACCAGAGCGTCTCAATTGTTTAGCAAATAACTGCCCCATTACACCTTTACCACCTATGATCACGGCGGGAGATAACTCAGGAGAAACACAGGCTAACTCAGATTGTTGATTTTGGTATGACTCTCTCATCATACGACGTAAAATATCTTCAACTAAGTCACCAGATACACCTTGCGCTTGTGCTTGTGCCCTACGCGCCGCTAATAATTCAATTTCACGTTCTGGAATATAAACAGGTTTTCCTGAGTCTCTTTTTATTTGACCTACTTGTGCTGTAATTTTATTTCTTTTCGCCAAAATGGCGACTAACTCTGTGTCACATGCATCTATTTGTGAGCGAAGCGCTGCTAATTTCTGTTCCAAAACCAAACCCCGTAAACCTAAAGTTACAATTGTACAAATTTATATACAGAAGATACTATCATATTTTATGCCAAGCAAAAGTGATTCTTTTCATTCTAATGCTTGTAGTTAACGGCTTTATATCGAATACTCAATATCAAGAATAACAATATAATAAGGATCATATGTGGTTATTAGCGACTCTAAATCTATTATTTTTTACTTAACCATTATGTTTTTAGGCCTTTGCTTATCTGCTTTAGTCTACTTTTCTCTTTCGAAAGTTCAAAAGTCGACACTCAATTTAGTTGATAATGAAATCCCTACGCTTTCTCAAATAAAAAATGTTGTTGCATTATTATCTGAGCAAGAAAGGTTGTTATATGAATATTATGCAAAGGATGAAAATAATATCTATATTCGACTGCATAACGAAAAAATCAGAGAGTTAGACTCTCAGCTTATTAAGTTAACAATAAAACTTAATAACCCGCAGATGAAAAGCTCATGAATTTCGAAAATTAATCGTATAAAAACGACAGCTCAAGCGTTAACTAAAAATTTGTATTCAGAACAAACACAGTGGCAACTGGCAAGAGATAAATTAGCTGAGATAACATTGATAAGAGAAGCGGCATTACCGCATTTAGATGAAATATTAAATGAATTAAAGCTAAGAGTGGATATGAGTTATCAACACACCCTTGAAGAAATAAATAAAACATCTTGGACCGTAATTGCATTTAGTTTTATATTATTTGTAGGACGATACCTTAGGGCTACCTAGATCATAGCCAAAAAAGCGCGCGTTTAGCACTTTTTCCTATGCGTAACCCTAATCCAATTCTATCTATAAACGAATATAAAGAAATTGTATATGCGAACCCTGCTGCTAAAGCTCTATTAACTTCTATACCAGGCTGCAATAACGAGTTAAATGCCCTGTTACCAAAAAACCTGCATGAAGTCATTCAACATTTAAAAAAACAAACTAAACAAGTCATAAAGATTGAGCATCAATTAAAATCAAAGACTTTATTATGTGAGTTTCACCGGTTAGATGATGTTAACCAGGTTGATGTGCATATCGTTGATATCACAGAGCAAAAAATTGCGAAAGATGAGTTATATTATCAAGCATTTGAATACTCAGATATGCCAAAATACTTCAAGACCTTTTTCCATGATGTTATTAGAGATAAGACAATTCAATGCATTTATGACTCAATGTGGCGAACTATCAATTGAATTAGACTTTGGTGTTGTCGACTACCCCAGTCATGGCAGTAACCCTGATGAACTTCTAAAATACTGTCGTGCGGCTTTGGAGCAAGCAATATCAATTGAACATTCAAGCCTCGTTCTTTATTCTTCCCAATTAGGGGATAAGCTCAATAGACAAGCAACTTTAATCGAAGCACTCAAGTCTGGCATTCAAAATAATGCTCTTTATTTACATTACCAACCTCAGCTCAATTTAGACAGTAATACAATTACAGGTGCAGAGACACTTTGTCGATGGACACTTGAAGGCCAACAAGTCTCTCCAGCTGAATTTATTCCATTAAAAGAACAATCAGGTTTGATTATCCCAATAGGAAACTGGATTTTAAACACGGCATGCTTTCAAGCTAAACAATGGTTAGAATAATTATAGCGGTTAATATATCTCCACGACAATTTAGCCAACCTAATTTTGTTAATTTAGTAAAAGAAATTTTAATACAAAGTAAGCTTCCGCCATGTAATCTGGAACTTGAGATCACAGAAGGTGTCTTAATGCATCAAGAGTCAGGTACCATAGCCATGCTTTTAGAACTAAAACAACTAGGCGTACATCTGTCTATTGATGATTTTGGTACTGTATGTTCATCTTTGCCATATTTAAAACAATTCCCTGTCGATAAGTTAAAAATCGATCAATCCTTTATTTTAGAATCTCATAATTCTAAAAAAGATAGGGATATCGTTCAAACTATCGTAAGTTTAGGTAAAAACCTTAATATGTCACTGATTGCTGAAGGCGTTGAATATAAGCAGCATCAAACTTTTTATCTGATATAGGTTGCGATGAGATACAAGGGTATTATTTTAGTAAATCGATCAACCCTGAAGCATTTACTGAGTTTTATAATAAACATACTTTATAATTATTTAAAATTTTGCCAACAAAAAAGGTCTATATCATAAGATATCGACCTTTTTTATCTGAACTAAATACTAGTACGTATAGAGATCTACTTTCTTTTAGCAGGAAGTTTCTCTTTGATACGTGCAGATTTACCAGAACGCTCACGTAAGTAGTAAAGTTTCGCACGGCGAACTGCACCGCGACGTTTAACTTCAATGCTATTTACTTGTAGAGAGTGAGTTTGGAAAACACGCTCAACGCCTTCACCGTTCGAGATTTTACGAACAGTAAATGCTGAGTGAAGACCACGGTTACGAACAGCGATTACTACGCCTTCGAAAGCCTGTAGACGCTCTTTCTCACCTTCTTTAACACGAACTTTAACTACAACTGTGTCACCAGGACCAAATGCAGGAAGATCTTTTTTAAGCTGCTCTTCTTCAAGCGCTAGGATAATATTTTGATTAACTTTTGACATTATTTTCTCTTTTCTAGTATTAACTGTCATTTGCCGCTAACTCACTATTTTCTTGCTGAAATTCAGCTAATAATTGAGTTTGCTCCACAGTCAGAGCTAGTTTATTCAACAAGTCTGGACGTCTTAACCAAGTTCTACCTAATGACTGCTTTAAGCGCCATTTAGCGATTTTTTGGTGATCCCCGCTGCGTAAAACAGCTGGAACTTGCTTACCATCCAAAATTTCAGGTCGAGTATAGTGTGGGCAATCCAATAATCCATCCGAAAATGAATCTTGCTCCGCCGATTGGCTGTGACCTAACACGCCAGGCACTAATCTCGCTACTGCATCAATTAGTGTCATGGCAGGTAATTCACCACCACTTAAAATAAAATCACCTACAGACCATTCTTCGTCTATATAGGATTCTATAATACGTTCATCTATACCTTCATAGCGACCAGCAACTAAAATCAACTTTTCGTGTTTTGCCAATTCGGCAGCACCTTGTTGATCTAGCTTACGCCCTTGAGGAGACAGATAAATTACTTTTGCACCATCACCAGCTGCAGCTTTTGCATCAGTGATCGCTTTTTTGAGCGGTTCTACCATCATTAACATACCTGGTCCGCCACCATAGGGACGATCATCTACGGTTCTATGCTTATCAAAAGCATAATCGCGTGGATTCCAGCTATTAAAGCTAATAATGCCATTTTTAACCGCTCGACCAGTAACACCAAGCTTAGTGATTGAATCAAACATTTCAGGGAAAAGACTTATCACCCCCACCCACAGTTTAGACTCAGTACTCATTAAAAGCTTGGATCCCAATCTACAGTAATTTCTTTTGCCTCAGCATTAACATTTAAAATAACTGAATCAGTTAAAAATGGTAATAAACGCTCAGACTTTCCAAATCCGTCATTGTTGTTAGCTTTAACAACTAGCACATCATTAGAACCTGTTTCCATCAAGTCATCGACTTTGCCTAAGCTGTAACCTTTATTAGTTACAACAGACATGCCGATAAGGTCACGCCAATAGAATTCACCTTGCGGTAATTCTGGTATTTGCGACTCAGTAACTGTGATTTCACTATGGGTATAAGCCATCGCTTCATCTCTGTCATTAATATTCGCAAATTTGGCTATAAAGCCTTTTCCGCTTCGACGCCAGTCGGCAACTTCAAAGGTCTCCACTTTACCTTGTTGATTAATCAGCCAGGGGCTGAAATCAAAGATCCCTTCGGGATCATCAGTAAATGAATGTACCTTAAGCCATCCTTTTATGCCGTGAGGGGCACCAAGCTTACCTACAACAATAGAATCTTGACTCATGGTTTCACTTACACCTATTAAGCCGCTTTACGAGCGTCTTTTACAATTCTTTTAACGCGATCAGATAAAGATGCGCCTTGACCTACCCAGTGATCAACACGAGCAAGATCTAAACGGATTTTTTCTTCTTGACCACGAGCTAGTGGGTTAAAGAAACCTACTTTCTCGATGAAACGACCGTCACGAGCACAACGGCTGTCCGCTACTACTACCTGATAAAATGGACGCTTCTTAGCACCGCCACGTTGTAAACGAATAGTTACCATATCGTTTTCTACCTATATTTAATGTTTTGATTACTTTCTAACATACTTCCTATTCTCACTTATCGCTTTATAAATAAAGTGACAAGTTCAGATGAAGCTCGCGAATTGTACGTATCTGGTGAAAAAATGCAAGATATTTTTGAGGTTTATCGATTGAATCGTGGAAAATATATAACGGGTTTACAAGGCTTAGTTGAAGTTATATGTGGCGTATAAGCATAACCTATACACCATTACGAGATATAAAAATTATATTAAATAACTTTTATAATTTAAAATTTTGGACCGCCAATGCCGCCCATACCACCACCCATACCTGGTGGCATCATATTTTTCATTCCGCGCATCATTTTCATCATGCCGCCTTTGCCTTTCATCTTTTTCATCATTTTTTGCATTTGTGTAAACTGTTTTAATAGCTTATTTATCTCTTGTACCGTAGTACCAGAACCAGCCGCTATACGTTTTTTACGTGAACCTTTAATGATTTCAGGACGAATGCGCTCTTTAACTGTCATAGAGTTAATAATCGCTTCCATTTGGTTAAATGTTTTATCACCCATTTGACTTTTAGCGGCATCAGGCAAATTAGCCATACCCGGCAATTTATCCATCATAGACATCATACCGCCCATGTTTTTCATCTGTCTAAGCTGCTCAGCAAAATCTTCTAAAGTAAATCCATCACCTTTGAGAACTTTATTAGCAACTTTTGCAGCTTGCTCTTTATCTACTTTCATCTCGACTTGTTCGATTAATGAAAGTACATCACCCATGCCTAAAATACGAGAAGCGATTCTATCTGGATGGAAAGGTTCTAGCGCATCAACTTTTTCACCCGCACCGATAAATTTAATTGGCTTACCTGTGATATGACGAATTGATAAAGCTGCACCACCACGGGCATCACCATCAGTTTTTGTCAAGATCACGCCGGTTAATGGCAAAGCATTACCAAATACTTTAGCTGTATTGGCAGCATCTTGACCTGTCATAGCATCAACAACAAATAATGTTTCAACTGGGTTTACAGCATTATGTAAGGCTTTAATTTCATCCATCATATCTTCATCAACATGAAGACGACCCGCAGTATCTACAATAACAACTTCAATAAATTTACGTTTTGCGTAAGCAATTGCGTCATTAACAATATCAACAGGCTTTTGTGAAATATCACTCGGAAAAAATTCCGCAGAAACTTCTTGAGCTAAAGTTTCTAATTGTTTTATTGCTGCTGGACGATATACATCAGCACTGACAACCAAAACAGATTTCTTTTTTCTTTCAATTAAAAACTTAGAAAGCTTAGCAACACTGGTTGTTTTACCAGCACCTTGAAGACCTGCCAACATAACCACTGCTGGTGGTTGGGCATTAAGGTTTAACTCTTCATTCGCTTCACCCATGGCTTTTTCAAGCTCATCTTGAACAATTTTTACAAAAATCTGTCCAGGGGTTAAACTTTTAGTTACTTCTGTACCAACGGCACGTTCTTTTACTGTTTTAACAAACTCGCGAACAACAGGTAAAGCAACATCAGCCTCTAACAACGCCATGCGCACTTCACGCAAAGTCTCTTTTATATTATCTTCAGTTAGACGACCACGGCCTCTTATATTGTTTAAGGTTTTGCCTAATCGTTCCTGTAAGTTTTCAAACATTAAAAATCGTCCGTTCAAAATTCTAAATTATTTTCGATTATACCTCAGATAACACAGTATAAAACAGCGTTGATTTTAAATATCTATCAATATCCTTGGATAAGTATCAAATTTTTAGCAAGCAAATTCATTTATATTGATTTAACCTCTATTAAATTCATCACGGTTAAAATACAATAAGAACATAATATTATTGAATATAGGGCTTTGCCCTACGGTATTAATATGCTTGTGAATAGCCTTACCTTTATTGCATTTTTTTTCTACGCCTTAGCAAGTAGTCATGTTGTTGCGCGCCTATTTCATAAAGATGGACCAAATAAAAAACTCACTTTACTTACAAGCACAGTGGCTATTTTATCTCATATGGCTTTATTGGTTAATTTGGTATTTACTGAAAGCGGCCAAGATTTAAGCCTAGTGAATATTTCTTTGTTGATCTGTTGGATAATTGTTGTTTCTATTACAACTGTATCATTACGCTATCCAGCAACCTTATTATTACCTGTTGTATATGGCTTTGCTGCAATATTATTAATTATTAGCTTATTTCTCCCACATCATATTATTTTAAAATCGATTAATATCGATATCGCTTTAGTCACGCATATCTCACTGTCTTTCTTAGCTTACTGTATCTTGATTATTGCTACGCTGTACGCTATACAGTTTTACTTTATAAACAAAAGATTAAAACAAAAAGACTTATCAATTGCATATAGTCACCTTCCACCATTAATGGTTGTTGAAAGACAACTTTATCAGCTTGTTACTGTTGGCACTTTATTACTCACTATTGCACTCGCTACTGGGTTTATATTTCTTGAGAATATGTTCAGCAAGGACTTTATTCATAAAACCATACTCTCTATTTTAGCCTGGTGTTGTTTTGTTGCTGTTGCATGGGGACATAAATATCGAGGATGGCGTGGTAAAAGCAGTATTATAACAACAATGTTTGCTGCTTTTATGTTAACTATGGCCTATTTTGGCAGCCGATTTGTGAAAGAAGTTTTATTATATCAATTTTAGCTTGACTATAGTTACGAGCTAAGACTTAATACCTATTCTATATTAAATAAAAGGATCCCTAGTTGGACGCCATATCTACAAGTACGCTATTTATCACATTAGCAGTGCTTATACTTATTTCAGGCTATTTTTCTGGCTCTGAAACTGGATTAATGTCACTTAATCGCTACCGCCTACGCCACTTAGAAAAACAAAACCATAAAAGTGCCAAGCGTGTTAGTAAACTTCTTGAAAGACCTGATAGATTAATAGGTTTAATTCTTATAGGTAATAACCTAGTTAATATTGCAGCTTCGTCTGTAGCTACTATTATAGGTATGCGACTGATTGGCGATAGTATTACTGGAGTAGCAGTTACAACTATTGTTTTAACACTCGTAGTATTAATATTCGCTGAAGTTACCCCTAAAACCTTAGCTGCCCTGCATCCTGAAAAAGTGGCATTTCCAAGCTCTTGGATTTTAAACATATTATTAAAAATATTGTTCCCAGTAGTGATTGTGGTTAATTGGATCACAAATGGCTTACTTAAATTGTTTGGGATCAGTGCAGATAAAATAGAACAACATAGCTTAAGTAAAGAAGAGCTAAAAACAGTTGTGAACGAATCAGGTGCTATGCTGCCTGAAAGACATCAAAATATGCTTGTTTCTATTTTAGATTTAGAGCAAGTAAAAGTAGAAGATATTATGATCCCACGAAATGAAATTGTGGGAATTGATATCAATGATGATTTTAAAACGATTTTAAAACAGTTATCTCATGCACAGCATACTCGTGTATTACTTTATAGAGATCAAATAGATGATGTTGTTGGTTTTATTCATTCTAGAGACGCATTAAGGCTATTAACAAAAGAGCAATTTACAAAAGATTCATTATTACGTGCAGTAAGAGATATTTATTACGTACCTGAGGGAACATCTCTTAATACACAACTATTTAAGTTTCAACAAAGTAAAGAGCGCATAGGTTTAGTTGTTGATGAATACGGTGATATACAAGGCTTAGTTACCCTAGAAGATATCTTAGAAGAAGTGGTTGGCGATTTCACAACAACTATGACGCGTACTCCTAGTGAAGAAATTCATTCGCAAAAGGATGGTACTTTCATCATAGATGGCAGTGCAAACATTCGTGATTTAAACAAAGAGATGAACTGGAGCTTCCCTACTGACGGTCCAAAAACATTAAGCGGATTAATTGTTGAGTATTTAGAAGAAATTCCAGAAGCGAATGTCAGCATTCGTTTAGCGGGTTATCCGATTGAAATTATAGAAGTAAAAGAAAACACTGTAAAACTTGCAAAAGTATTACCTGAACATAAAATCTAACATTTCAGAAAATAAACACTAAAAAGCCGAATATCACTATTCGGCTTTTTTATAATTATTAATTCTTTAACCAAAAAAGAAACGGCTAAACCAGCCTCTACCTAATTCATCTTCGCACTTTTTCAATTGCGCACCATATTTACTCGCGCGATGTTTTACCTTATTTGCAACTGGCATTAACCATTTTTTCTTTTTATAGGTGCCTCTACGGTACCCACCCCAGCCTTCATGATAATTAAGATATTGCGCATATGCATCCCATTTAGAAACGCCATTAATACGATGCGTTTGATAAACAAACCAACCCATAAAATCTATTGCATCATCAAAATCATCTCTATCTGCGCCGGAGTTTCCTGTTTTTTTGATATAGTCATCCCAAGTCATGGTTTTAGCTTGTGAGAAGCCATATGCAGAGCTTGCACGTCCGGTAGGAATAAAACCTAAAAAATACTCCATTGGAGGCTGAGCATCATGTCTAAATGAGCTTTCTTGATACATCATGCTCATTAAAACATGTTTTGGTGCGCCCCATTTATCTTGAGCGTCTTTAGACGCAAAATACCAATCGCGTTTTTCAGTAAAAATATCACAAATATTATTTGGATTTTCAGGAGGCGCAGAAGCGCAACCTGTTAATATGGCTACGCTTGAAACTAATAAGATGGGTAAAGTTAATTTTTTTTTCATTTTATTCAATTTTTTTTGAACTAATTAAAAAGAGCTTGGTCTGAATTTATGAACATTGTTTCATCCCTGAAGAATATTTAACGCAGCTGTTGTCGCTGCGTTTTTTTTTGCCAAAATATTCTATTACCAATTCCACTCGTTAAGCAGAATTGGGTTCAAGATTAATCTTTAAAATAATCTTTTAAGAATTCATCAAATGTCATTTTATCATTGTGTTCTATTTCTTGCTGTTTAACAAATGAATTTTGACTTTCTGAGTTTAAGTCAGACTCACTAAACTCAACATATTGATGTGACCTTAGCTGCTCATGGTATTGATTTGCTAAATCAAGTGCAAAACAACCGTTGTCTTTACCTGACGCTTTAAGCTCATTTATATATTGACCTGAAAGTGTTTTGCTTGGATCTTCAATAGACTGACTTAATTCAGAAATTGCTTGTTGATAATGAGATGTTTCGTGGGCATCATCAAGCCACTTAGCAACAAGTGCAAGCTGATCAAAAATATCTTTACCCCAGGTTTTGATAGAGACTTCTTCATTACCTTTAGTTAAAGTTAAATTAGGATCACGTCCTTGATTTACCACTTTGTCTAAATTGTTTTGACTGATATTTTGTTCGCTACAATTCATCTGCGGCGCATCATTTAACAAGCAATATAATAAAAATACATCTAAAAAGTAAATTTGCTGTAGGCTAATTCCTGTATCACTGAACGGATTAACATCAAGTGCACGTACTTCAATATATTCTATACCACCACGATTTAATGCATCTATCGGCGTTTCACCTGAATCGGCATTACGCTTAGGACGAATTGGCGAGTAAAATTCATTTTCAATCTGTAAAACATTACTATTTAACTGTTTTAATGAGCCATCTTCATTTGTGCCGATGTTACGGTATAACTCCGAATCAGTTGAGATTGCTTTTTTTAAGCCTTTTATGTATTCATCTAAATTATTGTAAGTTACTTTAAGCGCAGATTGCTCACTATTGGTATAACCTAAATCACCTAAGCGTAGTGCTGTGCCGAAAGGTAAATATAAACTGCCCTTACCTAGTTTGTCAAAAGGAAGCTTACTTTCTTTACCTTCTAAGAAAGAAGAACATAATGCCGGTGAGGCACCAAATAAATAACTTAACAGCCACAAGTCACGTTTAAAATTACGTATTAGACCTAAATAACCATCAGAAATGAAATCTTGTGACTTTGCGCTATCATCTTTTATTTTTTGTAAGCTAAGCCAAAATGACTTTGGGAATGAAATATTAAAATGCACACCTGCGATAGCTTGCATCATGCTGCCATAACGATTTTTCAAACCTTCTCTATATAAGGTTTTCATTTTACCGATATTAGAGCTGCCATAATCTGCTAAAGCAATTTCATCTTGATTTTTAATAAAGCAAGGCATGCTCATTGGCCATAAGACTTCGTTATCAAGTCTTGCCTGTGTAAACTTTTGAATATCTCTTAATTGATTTAAAGTACGCTCTGCATTATGTGTCGCAGGGGTGATAAACTCTAATAATGCTTCAGAAAAGTCAGTGGTAATATATTTATGTGTTAAAGCACTGCCAATACTTTTTGGGTGAGCATTTGAAGATAAACGACCTTCTTTGCTGATCCTTAAAGTCTCACGCTCTATACCTCGAGTGATCCCCAAGATACTTTTGCTGTTTTCTTCAAGGGAAAGCGCTGCTAAAGTCGATTTTAATAGCTGTTTTTTCAAAAATAAATCCTCAAACCTAAATGGCTTTGTACTTGCTTCTTGTTTTATGGGGGCATGAAAGTAATACTCAATAGCGCCGCGTTAAAATATTACTAAACAAAGCAAATTTAATGTTTTTAATTGTATCAAAAAATTACTATTTTGAATCTGAAATATTTAGTAATCATATAATTTTTAACAGCGCGTAGCGAAAATCTCGGGGGCTTGCCCCCGTCCTGGATAGTGCAGACTGAGCTTGCCTCAGTCTGTACTATCCATTACATGGAAATTCACATTATGTTTTCAGACTAATGTATCACTTTGTGTGGATACCTAAGTATCGACGCAAAGTATTTTCTGAGCCTTATCGTGAAGCGATGAAAACGATAATTCAAAAAATAGGTTACGATTACGACATCGATATAGTTGAATTGGATAAAAAAGGAGCTCACGGAAATCAGTTAGAACTCTTTTAAACTCGCTCGCTTGCGGCCGATTCTTTTAAATTTGTTGCTAAAATATAAATTAATTTTAATAATAACTAGGAAGGGATTTATTTTTGAGAAAAGGCAAATGAGCAAAGTAATCAAAGTGATGTTTATATTAATAAGCCTATTTTATATAAAAGCTTATAGTCAAACAATTACAGTATATAAATGGGTTGATAGCAAAGGTGTTGCTCACTTCTCATACATCATGCCTAAAAATGCAGACTACACCACATTTGAAATGAAGAAACCCCTACCTAAAAAAGAGAGTGATGCAACACAAGATGCTCAACAACACCTAAGCCTGTCTGATAAACTCACTGAACAATCACAAACGAATTGTAAAAACGCCCAAGACAACTTAAAAGTACTCTCAGAATATGCAAAAGTTAAGTTTGCTGATGACTCAGGCAAAGAGCGTATACTGTCAAATGAAGATAAAGCAGAATATAAAAAACAAGCAGAAAAACGTATTGCGCTTTTTTGTATTAAATAAAAAACGCAATATAGGTGTTTAACAGCGAAAAGGCTTTAATCTCTATTGATAATAAAACACCCATCTTTTACATCAATAGTAAATAAGGTGCCCTTTTTACTTTCACCTGCCAATAAAAATTGTGCCAGTGGGTTCTCAATTGATGACTGTATTGCACGCTTAAGTGGCCTTGCACCAAAAACAGGATCAAAGCCGGACTCTGCTAACTTAGACATCGCTTCATCGGTTAGAATTAGCTGATAATCTAAATCAGCCAACCTTTCACGTAAGTTTTGCAACTGAATATGTGCTATTTGTTTTATATGCTCATTAGCTAATGGGTGAAACACGACAGTTTCATCTATGCGATTTATAAATTCAGGTCTAAATTGACTTGCTAATACATCCATTAACGTCAACTTTAATTGTTGATAGTCTGCAGTATCTGTTTGTTCTTGTATTAGTTCAGAGCCTAAATTAGATGTCATTATGATTACAGTATTTTTAAAATCAACAGTACGGCCTTGGCCATCCGTTAACCGCCCATCATCTAGCACTTGTAGCAGTATATTAAATACATCAGGGTGCGCTTTTTCAACTTCATCTAACAAAATAACTGAATAAGGCCTTCTTCTTACCGCTTCTGTTAAATAACCCCCTTCTTCATAACCTACATAACCTGGTGGTGCACCCACTAAACGTGCCACTGAATGTTTTTCCATAAATTCAGACATATCAATACGCACCATGGCATCTTGGGTATCAAACATAAAATTGGCTAAGGTTTTTGTTAATTCAGTTTTACCGACCCCTGATGGCCCTAAAAATAAAAAAGAACCAATCGGGCGATTAGGATCGGATAACCCCGCTCTAGAACGCCTAATTGCATTTGAAACAGCTTCTACAGCTTCATCTTGACCAATCACATTTTCATGGAGCTGCTCTTCCATTTTTAATAATTTTTCTCTTTCACCTTGCAGCATTTTATTAATTGGGATCCCAGTCCAGCGAGATAAAATTTCTGCAATCTCACTTTCACCTACTTTATTTTTTAATAAACTCATATCTTGCATTTCTGCTTGTGAAGCAAGGTCGAGCTTATTTTCTAGTTCTGGAATTCTACCGTATTGTAATTCCGACATGCGCTGTAGATCACTGGCACGTCTGGCAACATCTAAATCAAGCCTAGCCTGTTCAAGTTCTGCTTTAATGACTTGCGTACCTTGTAAAGAGGCTTTTTCTGCAATCCAAACTTCATCTAATTCATTATATTGTCTGTCTAAAGCGATTATTTGATGTTTAATATCTTGTTGACGTTTTACGCTAGCATCATCATGCTCTTTTTCCAGTGCATTATCTTCAAGTTTAAGTTGAATAATTTTACGTTCTAATTTATCTAGTTCTTCTGGTTTAGAATCTATTTGCAATCGAATTGAAGAACCCGCTTCATCAATCAGATCAATTGCTTTATCAGGCAGTTGTCTATCTGAAATATATCTATGAGATAAAGTCGCTGCAGCAACAATCGCTGGATCGCTAATATCTACTGAGTGATGTAACTCATAACGCTCTTTTAAGCCTCGTAAAATGGCGATGGTATCTTCAACTGTAGGCTCTTGCACCAATACCTTTTGAAAGCGACGTTCTAATGCTGCATCTTTTTCAATATATTTACGATATTCATCTAATGTTGTTGCACCGACACAATGTAATTCGCCTCGCGCTAATGCAGGTTTTAACATATTTCCTGCATCCATAGCACCATCACTTTTACCTGCACCCACCATAGTATGAATTTCATCAATAAATAAAATTACCTGACCTTCTTCTTTTGATAATTCATTTAAAACAGACTTAAGTCTTTCTTCAAATTCACCTCTATATTTTGCACCCGCAACTAAAGCGCCTAAATCGAGAGATAATACACGTTTACCTTTTAGACCTTCAGGGACTTCACCATTTATGATCCTTTGGGCTAAACCTTCAGCAATGGCTGTTTTACCAACACCCGGTTCACCAATTAAAACAGGGTTATTTTTAGTTCTTCTTTGCAATACTTGCAATGTGCGACGAATTTCATCATCTCTTCCAATTACAGGGTCTAATTTCCCTTGTTCAGCACGTTCAGTTAAATCAACAGTAAATTTCTCGAGGGCTTGGCGATTGTCTTCCGCATTAGCGTCATCAACCTTTTGCCCACCTCTTATGGCTTGAATACCAGTTTCTACTTTACTTGCATTTATTTTGAGTGATTTAAAAATCTCGCCTAATGGGCCTTTATCTTCACATGCAGCTAATACAAATATTTCACTAGAAATAAACTTATCTTTTCTTTTTTGCGAATATTTATCACTCAAATTTAGCAAGTTGATCATATTTGATGATAATTGAACATCACCACCTACGCCTTCAACTTTAAATAGCTTTTCTATCGCTTGTGATAATTTAGTATTCATTTCATTAGGATTAACACCCGTTTGCACAAGTAAAGCTCGAATACTTGAACCTGTTTGTTGTAGCAAGGCATACATTAAATGCACAGGTTCTAAAAATTGATGGTCTCGGCCTAATGCAAGAGATTGTGCATCTGATAATGCAGCTTGTAATTTACTGGTCAGTCGGTCTAAACGCATTGTTAGCCTCTAAAAATCTATTTTCGGTAACTACACTATTTATGGGTATTATTGTTTGAATGTTCAAGGTTAAAGAGGAGTGATTTTGACTTGTTTCAATATTTTATTAACGAAATGATTAAATATTTATGAGCGTTATTTAGTTTTCAATCCAGATCAGGCTTGCCATACGCCCAGTTTGGTTATCTCTTCTATAGGAATAAAATAGCTCAGGATCATCATAAGTACAGCGCTGCTCACTGCTGATATGTGAAATACCTAATTGAATAAGCAATTGTTGAGCTAATACAAAAATATCAGCAAGAAATTTACCATTTTTTTGAGGCTTAAAACCCAATAGGTGATTTATATTTAATTTTGAGAATGCATCAATAACATCCTGGCCAACTTCAAATCTTTCAGGACCAATCGCAGGGCCTAACCACGCTTTTATATCTGAGGGGTTACAATCAAAACATGCCACAGTGTTATTTATGATGCCACCAGCAAGCCCTCGCCAACCACCATGGATTGCTGCTATTTGACTGCCTTTTTCATCAGTCAGTAAAATAGGCAAACAATCTGCCGTCATAATAGCCAAAGGTATATTTTTTTCTTTGGTAAATAGCGCATCAGCCTGTTCAACGATGTTTAAATCAGTTTTTGAATTAACTTCAATGACTTTATTACTATGTATTTGCTCTAACCAAACAGCACTACAAGGAAGTTGCTCATGTAATAACGCACGATTAGTTAAAATATCATTTGGATTATCATTTACATGATATGCAATATTGAAACTATCAAAAGGCGGTTTAGAAACACCACCTTTTCGAGTTGTTGTAAAAGATTTAATATTTTTAGGAGTTATCCAAGCTGTAGAGATACATGCCATTAATTCAACTCCTTATCGTATTGACGACGCAATACGATTTTTTAATTAAAAGTCTTTTTGAGGGTTTTGCTTAGTATCTTCACGCAGTGCAAGTGTTAATTGAACCATATCATCAGGAATAGGCGCTTCCCAACTCATAATCTCACCTGAAATAGGATGTTCTAATGTTAACATAACGGCATGTAGCGCTTGACGTCTAAAGGTTTTAAGCACATCAGAAAGCTCTGGTGTTGCTTTTTTAGGTGGACGAGGACGACCACTATAAACAATATCACCCACTAATGAATGATCTAAATATGCCATGTGCACACGAATTTGATGTGTACGACCAGTTTCAAGACGTAAACGTAAACGTGTATGTGCTCGATATTTTTCAGCTACTCTATAATGCGTTATCGCAGGTTTACCATCTAAAACCACCGCCATATGAGTACGTTTTGTCGCATGACGGCCAATTGGCTCATCCACCATACCACCGCCAGTCATAGTACCAAGACAAATTGCTTCATATTCACGGGTAAAATTAACACGCGCTTGTAAATTTGCAACAAGATACGTTTGTGCCGGAATCGTTTTAGCAACAACCATTAATCCTGAAGTATCTTTATCAAGACGGTGAACAATACCTGCTCGTGGAACATTTTTTATTTCAGGGTAACGATATAATAATGCATTTAATAAAGTACCATTAGGATTACCAGCACCTGGATGCACAACTAAACCAACAGGTTTATTTACAACTAAAATATCATCATCTTCATAAACAACATCAATATCTATGTTTTGTGCTTCATATTCTCTTTGCTCTTCAATTTGAGCTTCGATAGCAACTTTTTCACCACCAAGTAACTTTTCTCTTGGTATGTTTAAAGTTTCGCCATCTATTTGCACCATATCATCTAAAATCCACGTTTTTATACGCGAACGTGAATAATCAGGGAACAATTGCGCTAATATTTGGTCTAGACGTTTGCCACCAAGTTCAAAAGGAACTTCAGCGGTTAAAGAAATTTGCTCTGCCATTTGTCAGTTTTACCTAAATTTACCAGTGCAAGCTGCCGCTGACTGGGGTAGAATCGCTTAATTGGTATAGTTTACTCGTTTTTAACGATTTGGCCTAGCCTATGCCGACGTTATTAAGAATAAGGTAAAAAATAAATGATAAATACAATGGGAAAACGTGCTTTTAGTATCGCTTTGATACTTTCAACACTAAGTGCATGTTCATCAAAACCAGAACAAAAAGAAATTGAACGTGTGCCAAACAAATCTGCACAAGCTTTATATTTAGATGCAAAACAGACCTTAGACTCTGGTTTGTATGTACGTGCAATTGAATTATTGAGTGCTATTGACTCTAGATATCCATTTGGACCTATGTCAAAACAAGTGCAAATGGATTTAATTTTTGCATACTATCAATCAAACAATGTGGCTCAATCATTAGCTAATATAGATAGATTTGTGCGCTTAAATCCAAACCATAAAGATCTAGATTATATGTACTACATGCGTGGTTTAGTAAATATAAAAGCTGATGAAAATGCATTCCAAGAATATTTTGGGGTGGATCGCGCTGATAGAGATCCAAAAAAGACCCGAGAAGCATTTAAAGACTTAAGCACTTTAGTTAAACGCTTCCCGCAAAGTCACTATACTCCTGAAGCAAAAAAACGCTTAGGTTGGTTATTAAATAAAATGGCACGTTATGAAATTAAAGTAGCTGATTATTATTATGAGCGAGAAGCCTATTTAGCTGCTGCTAACCGTGGAAAATATGTTGTAGAGCACTTTTCACAAAGCAGCTACACCAATGAAGCACTTGAAATGATGGTTAAAAGCTATGATAAGTTAGGATTAACTGAGCTTAGTAAAAATGCACAATTAACGCTGAATTTAAATAAGTAACTATTAATTTAAATTCAAAACAGGGAGCTTATGCTCCCTTTTTTATATCGATACCAATTCCATCAATTAAATTTACATTCAGAGCCTCTGAGGTTTAGAATTCTTGGCAAATCTTAAACTAGAAACCCTAAAAGGCTTCTGTTAGGCGATTTTTACGGCGTTATTGATTTTGAAAAGGCAATAACCATTTTCTGTAAGCAATGCCTTACCTCCATGGATGGAGGTACTTAGGTTATGTTTGGAACGTATAACCTGTGTCTAAATCGCTTTGAACTCCCACTGAACGCATATTTTATAAACGGGACTGGTATTAAAATAAAATGAGGACATATGAAGATAAGAAAAGGTCAAATAAGTGATTTACAATCATTAGTTAATTTTAATCAAGCCATGGCACTTGAAACAGAAGGCCAGTCATTAGATACCGATAAACTCACCTTAGGCGTACAAACTTTACTAAATACACCTGAAAAAGGGCTTTATTTAGTTGCCCAGATAGATAATGACATTGTAGGGTCTCTTATGGTTACTTTTGAATGGAGTGATTGGAGGGCCAAAGATTATTATTGGATCCAAAGTGTGTATATTCGCCCTGAAAATAGACGACAGGGCATTTATACAAAACTATACCAAGCAGTAAAAGATTTAGCTCACGAGCAAGGCGGTGCAGCAAGCTTTAGGCTTTATGTAGAAAAAGAAAATACTTCAGCACAAAATACTTATAGAGCACTCGGTATGGAACAAAGCTATTATTTAATGTACGAAGAAAAATAATTAGTTTTTTCCATAAAAAAGGCGCTGTTAAATTAATAACAGCGCCTTTTCAATTTATTTAATCGTTATTTAACTAAAAACACCATCAGACCAGGGATAATAAAGAAACTACCTGCTACATAAAGTAAAGCTAATAATTTATTTTCAGTTCCTACGACAGCCAGTTTTTCAGCTGCTTTAATTGGTAAATCACGTAAGAAAGGTAAGCCATAAATTAATGCAACTGCAAATACATTAAACAGTAAGTGAACCAAAGCAATAGTCAGTGCCACTTCACTTGCAGCACCTGATATCGACGTTGCCGCAAGTAATGCTGTGATTGTTGTGCCAATGTTAGCACCTAACGTAAATGGGTAAATTTGTTTTGTCGTAAATACACCACTACCCGCTAATGGGATCATTAAGCTCGTTGTTGTTGATGATGATTGTACCATAATCGTTACCGCAGTACCTGACGTGATACCTGCAACTGGACCACGACCGATTGCATTGTGCAAAATTGTTTTAGCACGCCCTACCATAACTTTACGTAATACTTTTCCAAGTGACGTTACAGATACAAGAATAATAAAAATACCCACAACAACCATAGCTAAACCTAAGTTAGAACCAGGAATAAAATCTAATGTATCTTTAATAAAAGAAACTGTCGGTTTTGTTAAAGGTTTAATAAAGTTAAAGCTTTTTATCGACATATCAGTATCACCTACAAAGAAGTGAGATAAATACTGAGCGACATTTTGTAAGAAACCAAATGCAATTTCTAATGGTAAGAAGATGACCACAGCTAGTAAATTAAAGAAATCATGAACGGTTGCAGCACTAAAAGCACGTTTAAATTCTTCTTTATCACGTACATGGCCTACGCTTACAATTGTATTTGTAATGGTTGTACCAATATTTGCACCCATTACCATAGGAATTGCAATGCTAATTGGTAAACCACCTGCAACTAAGCCAACAATCACTGATGTGACTGTTGATGATGATTGCACAAGTGCAGTCGCTAACGCACCTAATAACAATGCAATAAAAGGGTTCGTTGCAAATTCAAATATTTCTTTGGCACCTTCAGTACCACCAGAGAATAATTTAAAACCACTGCTTACAGTCCCTACGGCAACAAGCACCATATACACAAAAAATGCAACTGCAGCCCAATTAAAAACCTTTTTACTCATAGATACATCTGTCAATTGTTCAGTTCTACTACTCATACTACACCTGTTTTCAACCGCCCCAATTATGACGATTTAATTAAATTTTTATGACCAGCGCATTTAACCAAAGGTTTATGACAGAAATATTACAGTTAGATATTAAAAGATCCTTTTTTGAAAAAAATTACAATTCCCAACAAAATCCAACACTATTATTCACCTTTTTTACTTATACTTATACCATTTAGTTAATTAACTGATTACTCAGCGGGAATTTAAAGCGCTTTTAGCAAAGCATTGGTTGTAGACAATGGTTATTCCCTTATCAATATCAATAACGCAGCGTAAAGGGCTTTGAAACCCGCCTAAAAGGAAATTCTGAGTGGTACTTAATTATCGGAATCGGTATGACTGACAAACTTTAAAGGAGAAAATGTAAAATGAAAAATTCAATTAAGTTATTTAGCCTAATTATATTGAGCATTCAATTAACTGCATGTGCTCAAGATCCTTTTTGGATAATAAGAGCAGTTGAAGCTCAAAAAGAACTCGCCAGTAATTGTAAAGCCGGCACAATTAAACAAATGCGCGCTTGTAGCTTAGAGAAAGAGCAACAAGTAACTCAAATCACTAGAAATATAGATAATGCTAAAAAACACTAAATACAGCTTTGACAACTTCGCTTTTTAAGACAAAATACCTAAGACATTAATGTTAAACATATCCCTAAGGTATCAAATTCGTGGCAAAGAAATTTTATGTAGTATGGCAAGGTAGAAAAACCGGTATTTTTAATGATTGGGCCACGTGTAAGCAACAAATTGAAAAGTACTCTGGTGCACAATACAAATCTTTCCCCACTTTAGATGAAGCTCAAGAGGCTTTTTCAAGTTCTTCATCTAGTAATAGTACAGCTAAAAGTGCCAGTGGCACCACTGCAAATGGCCCAAAGAAACGTATTAATACAAATGGCGTTAAAACATACACAGCCAAAGAAATTGATGCTATGGATATCAATACTAAAATATATACCGATGGTGGCTGTGAGCCAAACCCTGGCAAAGCAGGCTCAGGCATAGCGGTATATCGCGATGAAAAAATAGATGAACTTTGGTACGGTTTATTTAATTCATATGGGACTAATAATACAGCTGAATTAAATGCGCTACATTACGCAATGCGTATAGCCGATCATGAAAGCAAACAAGGCAAAAGCATCGCTATTTTTTGTGATTCAAAGTATTCAATTCAATGCATTACACAATGGGCAGCTGGCTGGCAGAAAAAAGGTTGGAAAAAGCCATCTGGTGAAATCAAAAATCTTGAACTTATTAAACAAATGTTTGCTTTATACAGTGCGATTAAAAGTAAAGTACAGATTTTACATGTAAATGGTCACGTTGGCGTTGAAGGCAATGAGTTAGCGGATCGTATGTCTATTATCGCAATAGACAAAAGGGAAGAAGGCTTTAAACTTTATAATGAAGATAAAAGTAAACCTATCAATTTAAAAGCTTTATTATCTTTACGTAATGGTTAAATCACTTAAAAAATGATTTTTATCTGTTAGATTCACGATAAAACACTTTGGGAATCACACTCTTTATTTATCTCATTTAGCGAGTAAAAAAGGAAGCATACACTTCCTTTTACATTACTGTTTTTGCCACAGAGTGGTTTAAATAAAACCACTCGGTAGGTTTATTACCAAATTTTCACGCGTTTCTCAGGTGCGATATACATAGCATCGCCTTTCTTGATATCAAATGCTTCATAGAATTCATTCATATTAGAAAGTGAACCAAGCGCTCTAAACTCACCTGGTGAATGCGGGTCAGTTGCTACGCGATTACGCATTGACGCTTCTACAATTTTTGAACGCCAAATTTGCGCATAACCCATAAAGAACCTTTGATCGCCCGTTAAGCCATCAATTACCGGTGCTTCTTGACCATTTAAAGATGCTTTATAAGCTTTGTATGCGATAGTCACACCAGATAAATCACCGATGTTCTCACCTAATGTTAATTCACCATTAACTGTTAAGTCTTCAAATACATGATACTTACTATATTGATCAACTAAAGACTTAGTACGTTTAGCAAACTCAGCTAAATCTTGCTCAGACCACCAGTTACGTAAATTACCCTCTGCATCATATTTACTGCCTTGATCATCAAACCCGTGACCCATTTCGTGACCAATTACCGCACCAATACCGCCATAGTTAACTGCATCATCTGCTGCCATATTAAAGAATGGAGGTTGTAAAATTGCAGCAGGAAATACGATTTCATTGACTGTAGGGTTATAGTAAGCATTCACTGTTTGTGGGGTCATACCCCACTCCCATTTACGAATAGGTCCACCTAATTTTTCTAATTGTTTTTTATGACCTAATTTTGCTGAGCGCATAATATTGCCAACAAGATCGTCAGCTTTAATTTCAAGCTCTGAATAATCCTCCCACTTATCTGGGTAACCAATTTTTGGTGTGAAAGCGGCTAATTTAACATGTGCTGACTTTTTAGTATCTTCAGACATCCATTCTAAATCAGTGATACTTTCACCATAAGAAGAACGTAAATTTTCAACTAACGTGCTCATACGAGACTTAGCTTCAGCAGTAAAGTGACGCCCAACATATACTTTACCAATCACTTCACCTAAATTGCTATTTACCACACTTACACCACGTTTCCATTGTGGGCGCTGTTCTTTGCGACCGCTCAATTGCTTAGAAAAGAAGTCAAAGTTTTCATTATCTAAGTCAGCAGTTAAATAGCCCGCTCCTGCACTTAATGCATGGAAAGTTAAATATGCTTGCCAATCAGCAATACTGGTATCAGCAAATATGTCACCAAAACCTTTAACAAAATCAGGTTGATTGATAATAATATCTTTTTGTGCTGCAACGCCTTGCGCTTCTAAGTAAAGGTCCCAGTTAAATTTATCTGTGATCGTATTTAAATTTGCTGTTTCAAATTTATTATAGCGTTTTTCGCTGTCACGGGTTTGAACACGTGTCCAATGAAAATCAGCTAATTTGGTTTCAAGCGCCATAATGGTTTTTGCTGCAGCTGCACCGTCTTTTAACCCAGCTAACACAAACATTTTTTCAATATGAGCAACATAACCTTCACGTAATTTCGCGTAGCGTTCGGTTTCATTAAAGTAATAATCTTTATCCGGTAAACCTAAACCATTTTGCCAGATATGTGTTGCATAACGACTTGAGTCTTTTGCATCAACACTAATATAAAATGCTAATGGATTATTAATGCCTATCTTTTGTGTTTCACCAAAGAATGTTGCTAATGTATTTTTGTCTTTTAGATTTGTAATTTGATCTAAAATGGCTTGAACTGGTTTAATGCCAGCAGCATTTCTTGCCTCAGTATCCATGTAAGAACGGAATAAATCAGCTACTTTTTGCTCATCAGTACCAAACTTTAGATCTTTTGTTGCTGCTAATTCTTCAATAATGGCTTTTACATCATTATCTGCTTTATCACGTAAATCATAAAAAGATCCGATTGCAGTCTTGTCACCTGGAATTTCAGTATTTTTTAGCCAGCCACCATTAATATGCTGATAAAAGTTATCTTGTGCACGAACACTTGTGTCCATATTTGCTTTTTCAATACCAGAAGCTAAAGCCGTTTTTTTTATTTCTGTTGGCGCTGTTTTAGCTGTTTGTGTTGAAGTGCTTGTTTCATTACAAGCAGCTACAAATAATAAAGATGTGCATAATGCACCTGTTATTATATTTTTCATTGCAATTCCCATGGCGTTTTTATTTATGAATACATTTATTAACAATTGATCATAATGATGCACTCTTCCAATTACCATAGTAAGACACATCTGTTTACATTATTAGTTAAATTTGGCTGTAAGCATAGTGTGACAACGTGTAAATTCACAAACTAAAAAGACCCCATAAGGAGCCTTTTATCTATCACTAAATTTTAAGTATTGACTACTTAGCCTTCTAATAAAGCATCAGTTTTTGCAGCACAAATAAAGTCATTTTTGTGTAGACCATTAATAGCATGAGTCCAATATGTAACGGTTACTTTGCCCCATTCAGTTAAAATACCTGGGTGGTGAAACTCTTCTTCAGCAAGTTCCGCTACTTTATTAGTAAATGCGAGTGCTAGCTTGAAGTTTTTAAATTTAAACTCACGTTCAAGTTGCATTACACCATCTTTTACAACAGGTACCCAATCAGGGATCATTTTAATTAATGTTGCTAATTCTTCATCTGAAACTTGAGGTGCATCAGCACGACACGCTTCACATTTTTGTGCACTTAAATCAGACATTCTTTATCCTTTAACTTGCTAGTTTTTCTTTTGGTTCAAATAATGGCTTATGTAGCCCTAATGCTTTTGCTTTTTCAACTAATGACATTAAATCCATATTTGATATATCAAATAGGTCATCAATCGAGTTTATAGTGTGGTAAATAGGTTGCATAATATCAATGCGGTATGGTGTACGTAATACGTTAACAACCTCTAATGGCACAATTTTAGCCTCCCCAGAGTAAACATATTGTGTTTCGCCTGGACTTGATAACACACCACCGCCATAAATACGGATTTGATCGTTAACCATCATTAAACCGAATTCAATAGTGAACCAGTAAAGTCGCGCTAAATAAATACGGTCTTTTTTATTTGCTTGTAAGCCAATTTGACCATATTTATGTGTAAAATCTGCAAACGATTTATTTGTCAGCATGCCACAGTGACCAAAAATTTCATGAAAAATATCGGGTTCTTTTAAATAATCAAATTCTTCTCTACTACGGATAAAAGTAGCGACAGGAAATTTTTTGTTTGCAAGCAATTCAAAAAACTTATCGAAACTGATTAATGCAGGAACAGGTTCACATTGCCAACCGGTAGATTCGCGTAAAACTTTGCTTACATCTTCTAATTGTGGAATTTTATCTGTTGGCAAATTTAGAAGTTTTAACCCAGCCATATATTCATCACAGGCTTTTCCTTCTATGCACTTTAATTGACGCGTAATCAATTCTGACCAAATTGCATTTTCTTCGTCGCTCCAATTTATAAAACCATTTTCATCTGGCTCTTTGGAAATATACTGACTTACTTTAGACATGTTCAGCCTTTTTAATAATTCTTTTTTGGCAGCGCTGATTATAAAAATGCGCTCCAACTTGTTAAGAACATATTATTTTAAAGCTAAGAAATTATTAACCCCCAAGAGTTAATTTGAAAAGCAAGAAACACCTCACTTTGTAATGAATTACATACAAAAAAGGAAACAAAAGATTACAGCCATAAAAAACAGGTCGTACAGAGGGTTTATTAGTAAGCTTTACTATACAAAAAATCAACTCTGTTTCTAATATAAAGAAGTGTTATCTAATCTATTAAAATTGCCACAATATTAATTAAATTTTTGACTAATCTCTTTTACTTATCCCTTTAACTAATAATGACATTGAGTTTGCTAACAGCTTTCTTTTATTTTCTAAACAAGGCACTGGTCGACTTAGTTCCATAGCCTTATAGCCAATTCGAGTTGTGAAAATACCTGCGCTTATTCCTTGGCCTGCTCTTGCAGATATTTTTCCTGCCAATTCAGCACCCAAAGCTGTTGTTGCTAAGTCTGAAACCAATTCAGCACTACCGGCAAATAACATTTGCTTTGCTAATAAACGATAAAGTTTTATTCGACTCAGATATCCTAAAGGAATACCATATACTTTTGCGATACTTTCAATCAATTTCGTACCACGCCATAAAACAGCAGCCATATCTACTAATGCAATTGGGCTTAACGCGACCATTAAGCCTGATTCTAATGCGTATTTATTTATCAACTTTTGTGCATTTTCGTCTTGTTTAGTTAATACAGTATTACTATAAAGCGTCATCACTTCTTTGTCGGTATGATGCGGCTCAAGCGTATTTTTAAATTCAATAAATCCTAGTATTTCTTGGTGTTGATTTAATTTATTAAGCCAACTTATTGCCTCACCTATTTGTTGTGAGTGAAGTAGCCTATTGGCATCAGTACGCTGTAATTGATTTGACTTTAACCTTTTAAGTTGTCGATATTCTTTTATAAATACTTTAGAAATCAAACCTAACGCGCTTACAATTAGTGCACTGTATAAACAGCCTAATATAAGTGAGCTGTTAAAGCTTTGGTATACGGTTAAACCAAGCTCTGCAATAATTAAAGTAACTAAGCTCAATACAAATGTTTTTTTAAGCAATGAACTTGGTTTATTTTTATATACACTTTCCATATTTGGCGCATTCTCATCACTAGGCTCACTTTCCATATCATATAGATCGCTTTCGTTGAAATGTTCAGTATCATCATCAATCTTAGCACCTGTTTGTAATGTCTCTGCTGACTCAAGTAACTGCGCAACATCATCTTGTGCTAAAGTTTCAATTACCCGACCTTGTTGGTAGACTGTTTTATTTGAATTCACCGAGTGTTCCTTTAATTAATTCATTTATCTCAAAATAATGAGGGGCTTTACTTTAATTTGTCACCTAATAAAAATTCACATACATGATCTAAGCGCACATGCCTTAAATTATTATCGGGTGTTAATTGAGGATAAAATTCTGGAAATGAAAATCCCTGTTTTGGCCATTCGTGTTGGCTAAGCGCTCTCATTGGTGGTTGTGCGGGTAAATAGGTCATCCATTGACCGCTTTGCATTTCTTTACCATAAATACACTTTATAACTACATTATTCTTATCTTTAACTTCTACCGATTTTGTTGCACAAATTGATGACATAGCCATAGTTTCAACTTCAACACCGTTAAATTTAAGCTCATTTTGAGCTTGTTGCACAATACTATTTAATAATATTGCCAAGTCTTTGTGATGCTCTGAACTTAAATGATCTGATTTATTTGCAGCAAATAAGAGTTTATCTATTTTTGGTGAAAACAATCGTTTTATAAAACTCGATTGACCATAATTAAAATGTTCAAGAAGTTGCTCAATTGCCCTACCTTGCTCTGCTAATACCTCTGAGCCTTGCGTTAACACTGTTAATAAATCAACTAATATGATTTGACGATCAAATCGACAAAAATAATTTTGGTAAAAAGGTGTAACAACTTCTTTAATATACGCCTGATAACGTTTTTTCAGATGCGCTAAATTTGAACCTTCAACAACGGTAGTTTCATTATTAATATTTACAGGGAAAAACATTAATAAGGGAGCGCCATCTAAGTCACCTGGGATCAACATACGACCAGGCTGTAATATTGTCAATTTTGCGTCTTTTTTAAAGCGTTTTAACAGCATTTTATACATTGATGCAATTTGTGCTAATTTAGATTCTTCAACGGGTGCATTTAAATCTAATGACGCTAGTTGTTCTTGTAATTCACTTGCATATTGTGCTCTAGGATTTTGCTGTAAAAGTGCTAACTGCTGACTACTCCACTGCTCAAAATTGAGCGATAACATAGGTAAATCCATCAACCACTCACCTGGGTAGTCAATTAAATCAATAATAAGCGTTGATGAATCACTAATTTGACCACGGATACCTGAATTTGGCTGATATTTTAGCGCTAACCTTAGGGTATTTATTCTTTGTGTTGATTCAGGCCAATTTGGTTGCTCATCTTTAAGTGATGCTAATGCATTTTGATAAGGAAATGTGGGTAGCGCTAATGCGTCTTGCGGTACTGATTTCGCTGCGATCAGCCTTTCACTCTGAACAACTTCAAAAAAAGGTAAATTTTCTTTAGTAGCCTTCATAGTAAGTTGCTCTGCCAAAGCGGTTATAAATGCTGTTTTACCACTTCGACTGAAACCTGTGACAGCTAACGTAATATGCTGATCTAAGCTACGATGCAACATTTGATGCGCTTGATGTTTCAGCTTTTTAGCACTATTAGAATTAAGTTGTGAATTGATTGAAGAACTAACTGTATTAATTAATTTATTTAACATACATAGCCAATGCCATTAACTAAAATACCCAAGCCATTTTATAGTATGGTTTGGGTATCTATACGCCTGATGGCATTAAATTCCTTAAAGTTTATTAATTTCATGACTTACCGTAAATTCTGGTGAAGTAACATATTTTTCCATTGTTTGAATTCTGCTATCCACTCGAGAAAGTTGCTCTTTTAAATCTTGTAATGCACGTCTTGGTGGCTCTCCGGCCTGCCACACTTTAAATTTAACTTCAACAGGACGCTCTTCCTTGTCGTTCGTTTTTAAAATTTCATCCGCTGACAGCTCTTTTTTATCTAAAATAAACCAACAAGCAATATAAGCGACTACAAAAAATGGTCCGCCTGTTAATAAAACAGCTGAAATAAAGATAATACGAACTAACCATAGCTCCATATTAAAATAATCACTTAAACCTGCACACACACCTGCAATTTTTCCACGACTTGGATCTCGATAAAGTTCACGCTTTGATTTATTCATACTTTACTCCTCCATTGCGGTGCCTCCGCATCTAAAATGGACTCAAGAGTTTGTACTCTTTCAGCCATTTTTTCCGCTTTGTTCGATAATTCAATTAGTTGACGATGTTCATGTTCACTTAAACCTTGGCTAACTTGTTTTTTACTTCTGTAATGTAAAATAAGCCATAATGGTGCAATAAAAATCATGAAAACCATTAATGGTGCGATTACTGCTTCAAAACCATTCATATTACTCTCCTTTATCCCTTGATTTTAGTACCAAAACTAACCTTGGTTATTATTTATTAAATCAATTTTGGTACTTGTTCTAACCACTTTGCTTACTTGTCAGATTTACCTGACATTTTCTTTTTAAGTGCAGCAAGCTCATCGTCCACTTTATCTTCTTGTTGTAATGAGGCGATCTCATCCGATAATGATTTTTTACCTAAATCATATGCTTCAATTTGAGACTCTAAACCGTCTATTTTAGTTTCAAATCGGTCAAAACGGCTTAATGCATCATCAACCTTCGAGCTATCTAAAGTACGTTTAACTTCAAGGCGTGATTCTGCAGAGCGTTGACGTAATACAATCGCTTTTTGTCTTGCTTTTGCATCTGCCAGTTTTTCTTGCAAAGTTGTCACTTCAGCTTGTAATTTGCCAATATGCTCTTCCACATGATTTAGTTCATTTTCAGCAGCAGTTGCTGTTTCTGTCGCCTTTTTCTTTTCAACAAGTGCAGCTCTTGCTAAATCTTCACGATCTTTAGATAAAGCAAGCTCAGCTTTAGTTTGCCACTCATCTACTTGTGCATTTAACCTTTCAACACGACGTGCAAGCTCTTTTTTTTCTGCAATTGTTTTAGCTGAAGTTGAACGCACTTCAACTAACGTATCTTCCATCTCTTGGATGATAAGGCGTACCATTTTTTCTGGATCTTCGGCCTTATCTAAAATTGCGTTAATATTAGAATTAACGATATCTGTAAAACGTGAAAAAATACCCATATTATATACCTCTAATTGATTACCGTATTTATCTAACTTAGTTTGCTTCTAACTTAACGTATCAAGATACTTGCCAACTTTAAAAATTAATATAACACATTGTTTTAATGGAATTAATAATTACTTTAAGAAATAACTGTTGTTACTCCATTATTTAAAATACACTACTAAATAGTGTAAATGACTAAATTTTAGGATCATAGATGAGCCAGTTTCGACAACAAGATAATTTACTTGGACAATCTAATAGTTTTTTAGAAGTACTTGAACATGTTTCACAAGTAGCCTCATTACATAAACCTGCGATGATTATTGGTGAACGCGGTACGGGTAAAGAACTGATAGCAGCTCGTTTGCACTACTTATCTAAACGTTGGGATCAGAGTTACGTTAAACTGAATTGTGCAGCTTTAAGTGAAAATTTACTTGAAAGTGAACTTTTTGGCCATGAGTCAGGCGCTTTTACCGGTGCCAGTAAAAGACATGAAGGTCGATTTGAACGTGCTGATGGCGGTAGCTTATTTTTAGATGAATTAGCCAATACCTCTGGTTTAGTGCAAGAAAAGCTGCTTCGTGTGATCGAATATGGTGAATTTGAACGTGTTGGTGGTAAAAGCACCGTAAAAGTAGATACCCGTTTAATTTGTGCTACAAATGAAGATTTACCGACATTAGCCGAAAAAGGTGAATTTAGAAGCGATTTACTTGATAGATTAGCTTTTGATGTCATAACACTCCCCCCCCTGCGCGAACGTAAAGATGATATTTTACTGCTAGCCGAGAACTTTGCCATAAATATGGCACGTGATCTAGAGTGGGAATTATTTAGTGGCTTTACCCGCGCAGCACAAGAAACATTATTAGATTATCCATGGCCTGGTAATATCCGTGAGCTCAAAAATACAGTTGAAAGAAGTGTCTATCGCAGCGCTAATGCACACATCCCTGTTCATAATATTATTCTTGACCCTTTTAAAAGCCCATATCGCCCTGTTAGTCGAGTAAAAACACAAGATCGCGTTGTTAATATTGATTCAGTTACCCCTGAAGTTTCCCATAAACCAGCAGTTAATACTGTGCCTGACATTAATACAAATAACTTTCCATGTGATTTAAAGACATTATCAAATCAATTTGAAATAGATTTAATTAAAAATGCACTTAAAAATAGTCAATTTAATCAAAAGAAGACTGCAGAAATGCTAGGTTTAACGTATCATCAGCTTAGAGGATATCTAAAAAAGTACAATTTATTAGAAAATGCTCAATAAACACAAAAATAAAGAGGCATGATGAGTGAGTAAATTCATCTTTAGCATAGTCATTATTATGCTTACAGGCTGTTCTGAACACGCCCTTAAAAATCAAAATAGCCATGGGTTAATATACTGTGCCGAAGCTAACCCTGTTAGCTTTAATCCACAGATCACTACTTTAGGGTCTACAATAGATTTAACATCAAATCAGTTATATAACCGTTTGATCAGTATTGACGCTAATACAGGCAAGTTTTTACCTGAACTTGCTAAGTTTTGGGAAATTTCAAAAGATAGAAAAAAGATCACATTTGAATTACGGCAAGATGTGCAATTTCATCAAACTGATTATTTTACTCCCACTCGAAACTTTAATGCCGATGATGTTGTATTTACTTTTAGTCGCTTATTTGATGCCTATAATCCATACCACTTTGTTGGCGGCGGGCAATATCCTTACTTTCAAAGCATCGGTTTAGATCAATTGATTAAGTCCATCATCAAAGAGTCTGATTATCGTGTTTCATTTGAACTATTTGATGCACAGAGCAGTTTTTTAGCTAATATTGCCACGGACTTTTCCGTGATCTTATCAGCAGAATATGCGAAGAATTTAGAAATTAATGAAACACTAGATAATTTAGATAACTTTCCGGTGGGTACTGGCCCTTATAAATTTAAGGATTATAAACGCGATATATTAATTCGTTACTATAAACATAAATCGTATTGGAAACACCCAGTTGAATTAGAACAGTTGGTTTATGATATTACACCAAATAGTACGACACGAATTGCAAAAATGTTAACAAATGAGTGTGATGTGACACCTCATCCAAACTCATCTCAGCTTTCTATTTTAGCCAGCAGAAACGATATCAAAGTACAAAAAGAACCTAATTTAAATATTGGCTTTTGGGCTTTCAATACACAAAAAGCCCCATTCGATGATAGTCGAGTACGAAGAGCGCTTGCTCATGCTGTCGACATTGAAAAAATAATGCATGCTGTATATCTAGATAATGGCAAACGATTAGAGTCTATTTTGCCAAATGATTCATGGGCGTATCAAGCCCAAGTCAATATGCCAAACTACAATCCAGAACTAGCCAAACGCCTATTACAACAAGCCGGTATAGTTGAAGGGTTCAAAATGGACTTATGGGCGATGCCAGTAGCAAGAATATACAATCCTAATGCACGAAAAATGGCTGAGTTAATACAAAGTGATTTAAAGAAAATAGGCATTACAGTTAATATTGTTGAATATGAATGGAATACCTTTATAAAAAAACTTGAAGAGCATGCTCACGATACGGTACTTCTAGGTTGGTCAGCAGATACACCCGATCCTGACAACTTTTTTAGCCCGCTATTGAGTTGCGCCGCAGCACTTAATGGTAAAAATGCAGCCAATTGGTGTGATCCTGAGTTTGATTTATTGCTATCAAAAGCATTAGATACAATCGAAATTGAGGAAAGAAAAGAGTTTTACTTTCAAGCACAACAAATGGTTATTCAAGAGTTACCTCTTTTACCAATAGCACAAGGAATGCGCTTTCAAGCGAGCTCTACCAGCGTTGAAAATATTGAAATCAAGTCTTTTGGTGGGGTATCACTGGCTAAGGCAAGGAAACTATAATGGCTTTAGAATATGTATTGCGCCGTATAATTTTACTCTCTTTTATGCTGTTACTTTTATCCGTTTTCACATTTTCTTTAAGTTTTTTATTCCCAGGCGATCCTTTAAGTAATTTAAGCGGAATTCAAAATATTTCATTTCATGAATCAGATGCCTTGTCTGAGAAATATAAATTAGATCAGAGTATTCCAACACAATTTATTTCTTTTATAACACGAGTTAGTCAAGGAGATTGGGGCATATCGTTTGCATCACAAGAGCCTATTTTTGACCATATTGTTGCATTATTCCCTGCAACATTAGAATTAGCTTTATATGCGCTATTAGCATCAATTGTATTTGGTATTCCAGCTGGCATCATTTCAGCTGCGTATTACAAAAAGTGGCCTGATAAAATCATTAATACCCTTACTTTATTAGGATATTCAACACCCGTTTTTTGGCTCGCTTTACTCATGATCATGTTTTTTTGTTTGCAGTTAGGCTTACTGCCTATGTCTGGAAGAGTGAGCTTATTATATGAAATACCTGATGTGACAGGCTTTATTTTAATAGATATATTATTGAGCGATGTAAGTTATAAATTTAATGCATTTATAGATGCGATTAAACATTTGTTATTGCCAACAATTGTTTTATCTACTTACCCTACTATGGTACTTATTCGTTTTACCCGAGACTCTATGCTTGAAGTACTTGAGAAAAACTATATAAAAACTGCGAGAGCTAAAGGTTTAAGTAGAAGCCAACTTATCTTTCGACACGCACTTAGAAATGCGCTTTTACCCGTAATTAAACAAATTGGTTTACAGTTTAGTACGTTGATCACTTTAGCCATGATCACCGAAGTTATCTTTTCTTGGCCAGGTATTGGTCGTTGGTTAATTGATAGTATTTACCAAAGAGACTTTCCAGCTATTCAAGGCGGGTTATTAGCCGTTTCTACATTTATCATTTTAGCGACGGTTACAGCCGATTTAATGCATTCTTTGTTTGACCCAATTAGCCGGAACCAAACTCATGGCAAAATTTAATATAAATACAGATATTAGTTCTGAAGATCTTAATAAATCGCCATTACGCCAGTTTTGGCGTCACTTTAAAGAAAATCATGTTGCTTTAGTTGGGTTATGGTTATTTATTGCTTTAACAATACTGGCAACTTTAGCCCCTGTTATTGCGCCTTATGGTGTTAATCAGCAACATAGCGATGCCTTATTACTACCACCATCTTGGAATGATGCTGGAGATGTCAGATTTATTTTAGGCACAGACGACCTAGGCAGAGATATTTTATCGCGCTTGATAAATGGCACAACATATACATTTGGTTTGGCAATTTTAACGGCTTTAATAACTACTTTACTTGGCGTTGTATTAGGTGTTTTTGCAGGCATGAGTAAAGGCGTGCGCTCTAGTGTTTTAAATCACTTACTCGACGTGACTTTGTCCATTCCTTCTCTGTTATTAGCTATCATTATAATTGCATTATTGGGCCCTGGTTTATTAAATACGGTGTGGGCAATTATTTTAGCTTTATTGCCTCAGTATATTCATTCTGTTAGAAACCTAGTGGTGCAAGAGTTATCTAAAGATTATATTGTTGCGCAATGGTTAGATGGCGCAAACAGCTGGCATATTTTGAGTCGTGGTATTTTCCCTAATATTTATGAGCATATCGTGGTAATTTTTACTATGTCACTTTCAACAGCTATTTTAGATATTTCTGCTTTAGGGTTTTTAAAGCTTGGCGCGCAACCACCAACCGCTGAATGGGGTGCTATTTTATCTGAAAATTTAGCCTTTATTTATTTAGCCCCTTGGACTGTTGCACTGCCGGGTATTTTATTATTTTTCGCAGTACTTGCCACTAACCTCGTTGGTGATGGACTCAGAAGTGCACTCAAAAAACGTAAAGCGATATAATGGGGTTGTTTAACTTGAATTATTTAATTAAAACCCAAGTAAAACAAAACAGTAATGTCTTGCTCTATTGGAGTAAAATACAATGCAATTATTAGATATTCGCAATCTCACTATCGAGTTAGAAACACCTGATGGCATTATTCGCGCTGTAGACAAAATTAGCCTGAGCTTAAAAGAAGGTGAAGTACATGCGCTTGTAGGTGAATCAGGCTCAGGTAAAAGCCTCATAGCTAAAGCAATTGTTGGCGTATTAAACTCTCGCTGGCGTATCACTGCTGATAGAATGCATTGGCAAGGTATCGACTTAATGCGGCTTTCTCCTGAAAAACGTAGAAAACTCATTGGGCAAGAAATTGCCATGATTTATCAAGATCCTAGCAGTTGTCTCGACCCTACAGCAAAAATCGCAGATCAAATCGCTGAAAGTATTCCTGATAAAGGCCTAAAAGGATACTTCTGGCAAAAAAATAAACAAAGGAATGAAAGAGCAATCGCTTTATTACATAAAGTAGGCATTAGAGATCATACCAAAGTATTGAGCAGCTATCCCCACGAATTATCTGATGGGATTTGTCAAAAAGTAATGATCGCTATGGCGATTGCACGCTCACCAAAACTACTTATTGCAGATGAACCAACAACTGCACTTGAAAGTACGACCCGAGCACAAGTGTTCAGATTATTAAAAAGTCTAAATTTATTAAAAAACATGTCTATATTGATGATCAGCCATGAACTTGAAGAACTATCGAGCTGGACTCATGGCTTACATGTACTGTATTGCGGTCAAATGGTTGAAGCGGGACCAACTAAGATCTTATATAAAACCCCCTATCATCCTTATACTAGTGCCTTATTAAAAAGTTTACCCGATTATAATAAAGGCTTAGAGCACAAGCATGAGATTTACGCTTTGAATGGCACAATCCCGACATTACAGCATTTGCCTATTGGCTGTCGTTTAGGCCCTCGCTGCCCTCAAGCTCAAAAAGATTGTGTAAAAACACCAAAACTTAATTCACAACAAGAGCATAGCTTTGCATGTCACTTTCCTTTAATGACCGCAGAAAAAACTAAAAGGAATTTAAAATGCAGCCAATCTTAAAAGTTCAGGCATTATCAAAAACGTTTAAAGTGCGAGACAAATATTTTTTACGTAAAAAATTCCAAGTTTTGGATAACATCTCATTTTGCCTATCAAAAGGTGAAACAATTGCGATTATTGGCGAAACGGGTTCTGGTAAGAGTACCTTAGCTAAAATATTAGCCGGCGCTGAAATAAGCCAAAAAGGTCAAATTTTACTAGAAGGCAATATTATTGAAGATGACGGTAAAAGAAAAACCAGTTGTCGTGATATCAGATTAATATTTCAAGACGCATCTAAGTCACTTAACCCAGGGATCACAATAGGTAAAACATTAAAAGAAATTCTTTTGATGAATACTGATTTTGATGATTTACAATGTAAAGACACAATTAATAAAATTTTATTAAAAGTAGGTTTATTAGCTGAGCACCAACATTATTACCCCCATATGTTTTCAGGCGGACAACTACAACGTGTCGCTCTCGCTCGTGCTTTAATTTTAGAACCTAAGGTTTTGGTATTAGATGAAGCTTTATCTTCTTTAGATCCCTCTGTAAGGGCGCAAACAGTTAATTTATTGCTTAAACTTCAGCAAGAAACCGGTTTAAGCTATGTACTTATCACACATCATTTAAGCTTGGTTAAACATATGAGCGATCAAACCTTAGTATTAGACCAAGGAAAAGTGATTGAATCGGGTAAAACTTTAGATCTATTTAAACAACATAAATGTAAAGCAACTCAAAGATTATTGAACTGCTAATCTATCTCTTTCGCAGCTCTATTTATGATACTACATGGTAGAATAAACTCAGAGCAGTATCTCATTTAAAAAAAATAGCATTTAGTCCCTCGACATATTTCACAAACAAGAAAGGCGCATTAAAATGCGCCTTTTCTAATTCTAAATTTAGAAGTTTAGTTTTGTTCTGCAACAGTTAAGTTTGCAGCAACTACTTCAGCATCAGCTTTTAATGAATTAACAAAAACTAAATAATTTTTATTAATTTGTTTTGTTGCGAAGTTTTGCTTAACTTGTGGCTCTACAGTAACGGCATCAGCTGCTGTTACTTTAGTTAATGCAACGATTGCAACATCACCATTATTAAGTGACACTAAATCAGTTACAGCTGCATCTGTAGGATGTGCGAGTTTAAATACTGACTGTACAATTTCAGATGATACTGAACGATCGCTACGTGTTAAACCTGTCACTTGCTTAACTTCAGCTTCAGCTTCAGTTGCGATATCAGCTAAAGTAGAACCAGCTTGAACTTTTACATACAAACTATCTGATTTTTCTTTAGTCAGTTCGGCAGCTTTTTGGTTAACTAATATTGACTTAATTTGCTCTGATACTTCAGTCATAGGCTTAGTCGCTGCAGCTTTATGCTCTTTTATACGAACAACGATTACATGCTCATCACCTAACTCAATGACTTCAGAGTTAACACCATCTTCGATTAATTCAGCAGAAAAAACAGCTTTAACAACTGCTGGGTTACTTAGCGCAGCAGGCGCATTGAAACGGTTAAATAATGCAGTAGACATTACTTCATGATTAATTGCACCAGCAGCATCTTCAAGTGAATCGGCAACTTCAAATGCAAGTTCAGCAAGTTCTGTTTGTTTACCGTAGAAAAGCTCTGTTTTAGCATCTTTTTCTAATGACGCTTTTAATTCTTCTTTAACTTGATCTAATGTTTTGATTTGTTGCGCTAATAAGTCTGTTAGTTTAATAATATGATAACCAAATTCAGATTTAACTATTTCAGTTACATCACCTTTAGCTTTTAATGCAAATGCCGCATCTTCAAAAGCAGGATCCATCATATCACGGTCAATCCAGTCTAAATCACCACCAAGCTCACCGCTAACAATATCATCTGATTCTGTTTCGGCTAATTTTGCAAAATCTTCACCTGCATTCAATTTAGCAAGTACAGCTTCAGCTTTAAGTTTTGCAGCAGCATCGTCTTCACTGTTATCAATTAAGATATGTGCAACACGACGTTTTTCCGCTTCAACATACTGAGCCTTATTTTCTTCATAAGCCAATTCAATATCTTGTTCTGTAATAGGTGTATCTAATACGACTGAATCTGAAGATAATTCAACATATTCTACAGAAACTTGCTCTTGAGACATAAACTGCGATTGGTTTAATGTGTAATAATCTGAGATTTCAGTCTCTGTTACTTCAATTCCCGCTTTTACTTTATCGGCAGAAACAATTAAGTAATCTAGATCACGTACCTGAGCTTCAAGTTGCGTTGCTATGCTTACTTCACCATTTAATGCAAAGTCAGTGCCTGCTACTGCAGAAACAAGTTGGCTACGTGTCATTTCCGTTCTTAAATAATCACGAAATGCATCTGGTTGGTAGTTCATTTGTCTAATAACTTGAATATAACGGTCATTACTAAACTGACCTGCAATTTGAAAAGAAGGTATACCTCGAATTTCTTCTTTTAACGCTTCATCACTCACACGTAAACCTAATTCGTTAGCAAGCTGCGTTTGTAATTCTTGTTGTACTAAACGCTCGATTACATTTTCACGAACACGTGCCATATAACTTGGATCTGATGAAATTTGTGAGAAGTACTCACCAAATTGTTGCTCTAAACGACTGCGCTCGTTTTCATAAGCACGTGCAAAGGTTGTTTGACTAATTTTTTGTCCGTTAACAACCGCAACAGGTTGATCGTTCGGTGAACCTAAATAGCTACCAATACCCGCTAAGGCAAATGATAATATTACTAAACCAAGGACAATCTTAGCTGTTACACCTTGTGATCCTTCTCTAATTCTTTCTAACATTATTTTATCTCTTTATGTACCAAGTAAAATTACAAATCAGCATCAGCCTAAATTGGACTTGGAAACCGATTGGTAATTCAACTTGAAAAATTTGGTGTAAAAAAAGCGCATCTTATCAGATGCGCCTTTTTACTTGAAGCTATTAACGGAATAAACATCCCTAACTTTCACAATCAACTAAATGTTGAATTAAGCGTTAACGGCATCTTTAAGTGATTTACCAGCTTTGAAAGCTGGGATTGTTGCAGCTGCGATTTCAATTGCAGCACCAGTTTGTGGATTACGACCAGTACGCGCAGCACGTTCACGAACAGAAAATGTTCCAAAACCAACTAATGCAACAGAATCACCTTCTTTAAGTGCGCCTGAAACTGAATTGATGAAAGAATCTAGTGCACGTCCTGCTGCAGCTTTAGAAATATCAGCACTTGAAGCCATTTGATCTATTAGTTGAGATTTATTCACAACAACATCCCCTTATATTTTTATTATCATCGAAAACAAGACTTTCGACATCTTAGTTAAATTTGATGTAAGTTAGCCAAATCCTTATAGGATAAGGGCTGCACTTAAAAACCAGAGCCTAACTTATCATACCTTTTTAATTTGAAAAGCCCTTTACAGCACTTTTTTCAATTTTTTTAACATTTTTGTTAATATTTACTTAGAAGCGACTGAAAAACTCTCAATTGGGTTTAATAAAGTCAGCTCTAATACCTCATCAATCCACTTAACTGGGTGAATTGATAAGCCTTGCAATACATTTTCAGGGATCTCTTTTAAGTCCCTTGCATTGTCATTTGGAATAATAACTGTCTTAATACCACCACGATGTGCAGCTAATAACTTCTCTTTTAAGCCACCAATAGGCAATACTTCACCACGTAGTGTAATTTCACCTGTCATTGCAACATCAGAGCGTACAGGGTTACCTGTTAGGCTCGATACTAATGCACATACCATAGCAGCACCGGCACTCGGCCCATCTTTAGGTGTTGCGCCTTCAGGCACATGAACATGAATATCACGTTTCAAATAAAAATCTTCATTAATGCGAAGTTTCTCACTGCGGCTACGAACGACAGTCATTGCAGCTTGAATTGACTCTTGCATAACATCACCAAGAGAACCCGTGTGAGTTAACTTACCTTTACCTGGCACTGCAGCACATTCAATTGTTAGTAAATCACCGCCTACTTCAGTCCATGCTAATCCAGTCACTTGCCCAATGCGGTCATCACCTTCAGCTTTACCATAATCATGGTGTTGCACACCTAAGTAGTTTTCAAGGTTATCTTGATTAATAACCACTTTTTTAATGTCTTTATTCAATAAAATTTCTTTTACTGCTTTACGACATAATTTTGAAATTTCACGCTCTAGATTACGTACACCTGCCTCACGTGTGTAATATCGAATAATGCCGATAATGGCACTATCTTCAATTTCAATTTCATTTTGCTTTAAGCCATTACGTTTAATTTGTTTAACAAGTAAATGTTTAGTTGCAATGTTTAGCTTTTCATCTTCGGTATAACCTGATAAACGAATCACTTCCATACGGTCCAATAATGGCCCTGGAATATTAAAGCTATTAGAAGTTGCTACAAACATCACATCTGATAAATCGTAATCTACTTCTAGGTAGTGATCGTTAAAGCTGGTATTTTGCTCTGGGTCTAATACTTCTAATAATGCAGAAGATGGGTCGCCACGCATATCAGATGACATTTTATCAATTTCATCTAATAGGAATAATGGGTTTTTAACACCTACTTTTGACATTTTTTGAATGATCTTACCTGGCATAGAACCAATGTAAGTACGTCTATGACCTCGTATTTCAGCTTCATCTCTTACACCACCAAGTGCCATACGTACATATTGACGACCCGTTGATTTAGCAATTGATTGACCTAACGACGTTTTACCAACGCCAGGAGGACCGACTAAACACAAGATAGGACCTTTAAGTTTATTAGTACGTTGTTGAACTGCAAGATATTCCATTATGCGTTCTTTAACTTTTTCTAGACCATGGTGATCTGAATCAAGTACTTCTTGCGCTTTGGCTAAATCTTTTTTAACTTTAGAACGTTTTTTCCAAGGAACACCTATCATCCAATCTATGTATGAACGAACAACAGTGGCTTCTGCAGACATAGGAGACATCATTTTAAGCTTGTTTAATTCAGCTTTGGTTTTGTCTGTTGCCTCTTGAGGCATACCTGCTTCATCTATTTTTTTAGCTAATGCTTCAAATTCATCAGGCGTATCATCTAATTCACCTAACTCTTTTTGAATCGCTTTCATTTGCTCATTCAAATAGTACTCTCGTTGGCTTTTTTCCATTTGCTTTTTAACACGAGAGCGAATTTTCTTTTCTACTTGAAGTAAGTCAATTTCACCTTCCATTTGAGCCATCAAAAACTCTAGGCGTTCAGTCACATTAGCAATTTCAAGTACTTTTTGTTTTTCAGCTACTTTTAATGGCATATGTGCCGCCATAGTATCAGCCAAACGTGCAGGCTCATCTATGCCCGAAACTGATGTCAGTACTTCAGGTGGGATTTTCTTATTAAGTTTAACGTAGCCTTCAAATTGACTAACAGCACTACGAATAAATACATCATGCTCTTGCTCGTCAATTTCTTCAGATACGATATATTGCGACTGTGCAATGAAAAATTCATCAGTTTGAGTAAACTCTGTAATTTGAGCACGCTGTGTGCCCTCGACTAAGACTTTAACCGTACCATCAGGTAGCTTTAACAATTGTAGGATCGTCGCAATCGTACCAACCTGATAAACATCTTCAACTTCAGGTTCATCAATGCTGGCATCTTTTTGTGCTACTAAAAATATTTGTTTGTCATTGTCCATTGCCGCTTCTAAGCATTTGATAGATTTTTCACGTCCAACAAATAAAGGGATCACCATATGTGGGTAAACAACCACATCTCTTAGGGCTAATACTGGAATCTCAACACAATCAGTTCGTTCAAGCGTCATTATTATTCTCTTGAGGCTGATATCAATACAAAAAATTAAGTTTTTTTACTTATAATTTATTTGCATTGGTATTTAAAAAAAAAGGGCATGAATTGAATATGGGGATAACTAAACTAAAGATCAATCATTTTATGAAAAAAGGAACCGAATGGTTCCTTTTTGTTTGTTTTATATACTAAACCAGCTAAAAATCAAGCTATTCAGATGCTGCTTTATCTGTAGGCGGGTTTTCATAAATTAATATAGGATCAGACTCACCTTTAATTACTGTTTCATCTATAACAACCTTGCTAACATTTTCCATAGAAGGTAATTCATACATGATATCAAGTAATACGGCTTCAACAATCGAACGTAAACCACGTGCGCCTGTCTTTCTTTCCATTGCTTTTTCAGCAATTGCAATTAATGCATCTTCGCGGAATTCAAGTCCAACATCTTCCATTTGGAACAAGGCATCATACTGCTTTGTTAATGCATTTTTAGGTTCGTTTAATATTTGGATCAATGCATCTTGATCTAACTCACCTAAAGTGGCTACAACAGGTAAACGACCGATAAATTCAGGAATTAAACCAAATTTGATTAAATCTTCAGGTTGCACATCTTTTAAGTTATCACTTAACGTTTGTGTTTTCTCTGATGATTTAACATCTACACCAAAACCAATACCCGTATTTTTATGACCACGAGCTTCAACAACTTTATCTAAGCCGGCAAATGCGCCGCCACAAATAAATAATATTTTAGAAGTATCAACTTGTAAAAACTCTTGTTGTGGGTGTTTTCTACCACCTTGAGGTGGCACAGATGCAACAGTACCTTCAATAAGTTTAAGTAAAGCTTGTTGAACACCTTCACCTGATACATCACGGGTAATAGATGGATTATCTGATTTACGTGAAATTTTATCAATTTCATCAACGTAAACGATACCACGTTGTGCTTTATCTACATCATAATCACATTTTTGCAGTAATTTTTGAATGATGTTTTCAACATCCTCACCAACATAACCAGCTTCAGTTAATGTTGTTGCATCAGCCATTGTAAATGGTACATCTAATAATTTAGCTAATGTTTCAGCTAATAGAGTTTTACCACTACCTGTAGGCCCAATAAGTAAAATATTACTTTTACCTAATTCAACTGAAGATGTTGTTGTAGATTGATTTTTTAAGCGCTTGTAATGGTTATAAACAGCAACAGACAATACTTTTTTAGCATGCTCTTGGCCTATAACATAGTCATCAAGGTGTGCGCGTATCTCTTTTGGCACAGGCAGTTTTTCAGATGCGATATGCTTAGGAGCAATATCTTGTATTTCTTCCCTGATGATATCATTACATAACTCTACACACTCATCACAAACATAAACAGACGGACCTGCTATTAATTTGCGTACTTCATGTTGGCTTTTGCCACAGAATGAGCAGTATAAAAGTTTACTGTTCTTATCGCCGTCAGTAGTGTCGGACATTAAGCTACCTCTTTCCTAGCGCATCACTAAGGTCTTTATACTAAAATATTAGTAAAAAAAACTTAGATGCGCACACTTATTTAATTATTCGTTTATTTTGCACTAATCGCGTTGTGTAAGTACAGCATCAACGATGCCATATTCAACAGCTTGTTCAGCACTCATAAAGTTATCACGATCTGTATCGTTTGCAACAACTTCTAATGGTTGCCCACTATGTTCTGCAAGTAATCTATTTAACTTATCTTTAATAGACAAGATTTCTTTAGCATGAATTTCAAAATCAGATGCCTGGCCTTGGAACCCACCTAAAGGTTGATGGATCATCACGCGTGCATTGGGTAAACAAAAACGCTTACCTTTTGTGCCACCTGATAATAAAAAAGCACCCATACTTGCTGCTTGACCAACACATACAGTACTAATATTTGGTTTGATGAAATTCATCGTATCATAAATTGCCATTCCAGCAGTCACTGAACCGCCTGGCGAATTGATATAGATGAAAATATCCTTTTCTGGATTTTCTGATTCTAAAAATAATAATTGGGCAACAATTAAGTCAGCCATATTATCTTCAACTTGACCTGTCAGAAATATAACTCGCTCTTTTAGTAATCGAGAATAAATATCATAAGAGCGCTCGCCTTTTGGTGTCTGTTCAACAACCATAGGAACTAATGCGTCTGAAGGAGCTGTAATATTATTAAACATTTAAATCAATTTCCTTATTCGCTTTTTATTAGGAGAAAAATTATAGGCTAAAATGTAAAAAGGCCCGAGTATCAAGTGAAATAACACAGATACACGAGCCATTTAAACTTTAGCAGAGATTTAAGTCAATGACTTTATGCTAAAGGTGTATTATTGAGCCGCTTGTGGGTTCATAATATCATCAAAAGCAGTCTCAACATCTGAGATAGTTGCTTTTGCTAAAAGAGTCTCTACAGCTTGCTCTTCCATAGCAACATTGCGCATTTGCTGCATCATTTGCTCGTTAGATTTGTAGTACTCAACAACTTCAGTTGGATCTTCATATGCAGAAGCCATAGTTGAGATAAGTTCTTCAACTTTAGAATCATCAACTTTGATTTCGTTTGATTTGATCACTTCACCTAATAATAGGCCAGTCTTAACACGCTTCTCAGCTTGCTCTTTAAATAATTCAGCAGGAAGCTCAGGCATGTTTTTAGCGTCGCCACCAAAACGTTGTGCAGCTTGCTGACGTAAAGTATCAACTTCTTGAGAAACTAAAGCGCTTGGTACTTCAACATCATTAGTTGATAAAAGACCTTCAATTACTTGCTCTTTAACTTTTGCTTTAACAGCTTGGTCAAGTTCACGAGTCATGTTCTTTTTAACTTCAACTTTAAGTGCGTCAACACCGCCTTCAGCTACACCGAATACAACAGCAAACTCGTCGTTAAGTTCTGGTAATTCCTGAACTTCAACTTTTTTAACTGTGATTGCGAACTCGGCGTCTTTACCTTTAAGGTTTTCAGCGTGGTATTCTTCAGGGAAAGTTACAGAAGCAACTAATTCTTCGCCTGCTTTTTTACCTATGATGTTATCTTCGAAACCTGGGATCATACGACCTTGGCCAAGTTCTAGAGGGAAATCTTCAGATTTGCCACCTTCAAACTCTTCACCGTCAACTTTACCGATAAAATCGATAGTAACACGAGCGCTTTCTGACGCAGCATCTTCAGATACAGTCCAGTTAGCGTGTTGCTTACGTAAAGTTTCTAACATGTTTTCAAGATCAGCGTCAGTTACAGTAACAGCTGGCTTTTCAACTTTGATAGTTTCTAAATCTTTTAATTCAACTTCAGGGTAAACTTCTAAAGTTGCAGCGAATTCTAGGTCTTTACCTGCTTCTAATGCTTTAGGAGCAAAAGTAGGTGCGCCTGCTGGATTTAATTTTTCAGCAACAACAGCATCAATGTAATGACGTTGCATAAGTTCACCAGCAACTTCTTGGTGTACAGCTGCACCGTAACGTTTTTTGATTACAGAAACTGGAACTTTACCTGCGCGGAAACCATCAATACGTTGAGTTTTTGATAATTGTTGTAAGCGTTTTTTTACTTCAGTATCGATGTTCACAGCTGGAACAGTGATAGTCAAACGGCGCTCTAGGCCTTGAGTCGTCTCAACAGAAACTTGCATGATTTACCTCAATCTATATATTTTGGCGTTCAATACGCCTTCCTTTCAAACAATAAAAATTACTGCTTGATCGTCCGTAGACGTTTTTTATTTAATATTAGTCGCGGCATTATAGCGTAAATATTCAGATAGTCGAGTAACCAATATGATTTTTTAAATAAGAGTGACAAATTAAAATTTTTGAATGGTGATTTTGTAAAAACTAACGATAAACGAGCTGTGTATCGCAAATTGAATAAGTATCTTGAGCGATAAAAATGATTAATTAAATATAGATAAGATGTAGATAGAAACTTTAAGAAATGGTCGGCGATGCAGGATTTGAACCTGCGACCCCTTGGACCCAAACCAAGTGCGCTACCAAACTGCGCTAATCGCCGTATTTATTTCTTTAATTGAGGTATTTTAAGATGGTCGGCGATGCAGGATTTGAACCTGCGACCCCTTGGACCCAAACCAAGTGCGCTACCAAACTGCGCTAATCGCCGAAAATAAAATTTTAAATGTGAACTATATTTATGAACTAATTTATAAATGGTCGGCGATGCAGGATTTGAACCTGCGACCCCTTGGACCCAAACCAAGTGCGCTACCAAACTGCGCTAATCGCCGAACTATACTTATTTTTAGAATCAAATTGGGGCGATTGACGGGGCTCGAACCCGCGACCACCGGAATCACAATCCAGGGCTCTACCAACTGAGCTACAACCGCCATAATTTAAATCTTTGAATATAAAAATAAAATGGTGCGCCCTGAAGGATTCGAACCTTCGACCCACGCCTTAGAAGGGCGTTGCTCTATCCAGCTGAGCTAAGGGCGCATTTTATTTTATTTAACCACTTATCTTTATAAAAATAAAGTGGTCGGCGATGCAGGATTTGAACCTGCGACCCCTTGGACCCAAACCAAGTGCGCTACCAAACTGCGCTAATCGCCGAATATTCAGTTACTTTCGAGTAAGTACTCGTTGGCAACGGGGTGCATAATAGAGATTTGATGTAGGCAGGTCAAACCTTTTTTTAATAAATATTTCTAAGTGCCTAAAATTAAATCATACTGACTGTTTTTTAGGTTTTTTGATTAATCTTTGTCTGCTTTTAATTATAAAACATCATTATCTTTATTATCTAAAGCAGACTTACTTGGCGCATCACCCGTTTCGTGAGAAAATAACCTGTAACAAAAGTCCTATAACCCCAAATTTAAAGGTCACCCATGACGGCAAACATCATAGATGGTAAAGCAATTGCGAAACAAGTTAGAAATGCAGTAGCTTCAAAAGTAAAACAGCGTCTAGAAAATGGTTTACGAGCTCCTGGCTTAGCTGTTGTACTTGTAGGTTTAGATCCTGCCAGTCAAGTATATGTAGGTTCAAAACGCAAAGCCTGTGAAGAAGTTGGATTTTTATCTAAATCTTATGACCTACCAGTAGATTCAACTGAAGAGCAAATTTTAGATCTGGTTGATTCGTTAAATAATGACCCTGAAGTAGATGGTATTTTAGTTCAGCTGCCTTTACCTGAAGGATTAAATGCCGAAAAAGTACTTGAACGCATTACTCCTCATAAAGATGTTGATGGCTTCCATCCATACAATATAGGTAGACTAGCACAACGTATGCCAGCACTTCGTCCTTGTACTCCAAAAGGGATTATTACTTTACTTGATTCAACGGGTGTTAAATACAGAGGTATGCACGCTGTTGTTGTTGGTGCATCTAATATAGTAGGCCGCCCTATGTCTTTAGAATTATTACTTGCAGGCTGTACTACTACTGTATGTCATAAATTCACAAAGGATCTTGAAGACCACGTTCGTCGTGCTGATTTAGTAGTTGTTGCCGTTGGTAAACCGGCATTTATTCCTGGTGATTGGATTAAAGAAGGTGCAATTGTAATAGATGTGGGTATCAACCGTTTAGATTCAGGTAAGTTAGTGGGTGATGTTGAATATGATGTTGCACAAAACAATGCCAGCTTTATCACGCCAGTGCCTGGTGGCGTAGGCCCAATGACAGTTGCAAGTTTGATAGAAAATACTTTAGAAGCATGTGAAAATTACCATAGCTAATTATTAAATCGATAATTTAGTCATAAAAAAACCGCATAGAATGCGGTTTTTTTATGACTAAATTTAAGCTTTACGCCAAGTAGTACCAGCAGCACTATCTTCTAAAACAATTTTCATTTCATTTAACTTATCTCTTGCATCATCAGCCATAGCCCAATCTTTATCTGATCTTGCTTGATTGCGCTGTTTAATTAAAGCTTCAATGATTGCTACTTCGTCATCTTCTTGATCGCCTTGTAAGAAATCAGTCGGTACTTGTTGTGCAATACCTAAAACTTCACCAAGACTGCGTAATATAAAACTCAATTGAGATGCTTTATTGTCATCTGTTTCTTTAATACGGTTTAATTCCTTAGCTAATTCGAACACAACAGATAACGCTTCAGGTGTATTAAAGTCATCATCCATCGCTTTTCTGAATTTTATTGCATATTCATTATCAGTTAATTCAACTGCAATAGGTGTTACACCACGTAGGGCAGTATAGATACGCTCTAATGAAGAACGTGCTTGGTCTAAATTATCCTGAGAATAATTAAGTTGGCTTCTATAATGACCTGAAATTAAAAAGTAACGAACAGATTCTGCATCATATTTTTTTAATACGTCTCTTACAGTGAAAAAATTACCTAAAGATTTAGACATTTTTTCTTTGTTAACTTGAACCATGCCTGTGTGGATCCAAGTATCAGCATATTTACCGTTATTAGCACAACAAGACTGTGCTATTTCATTTTCATGATGTGGAAATTGTAGATCTGAACCACCACCATGAATATCAAAGTGTTCACCTAAATGTTTGTTGCTCATAGCTGAACATTCGATATGCCAACCTGGACGTCCTGCTCCCCATGGTGACTGCCAAGATGGCTCATCAACTTTTGCTTTTTTCCATAAAACAAAATCTAAAGGAGAATTTTTATTCTCATCAACTTCAACACGAGAGCCCGCTTGTAGCATATCTAAATCTTGCTGTGATAACTGACCATAATTTTCAAAACTTGAAACACTAAATAATACATCGCCATTTTCAGCAACATATGCATGCCCTTTATTGATCAAACGCTCAACCATTTCAATAATTTCAGGAATATGATCTGTTACTGTAGGCTCTACATCTGGACGTAACATGCCTAAATTATCAAAATCTTGGTGCATGGCTTTTGTCATACGTTTAGTTAACGCATCAATTGTTTCACCATTTTCATTTGCGCGATTGATGATTTTATCATCTACGTCTGTAATATTACGTACAAACTTTAAATCAAAACCGATATGTCGAAGGTATCTCGCAATAACATCAAAACTAACAAATGTTCTTGCGTGTCCTATATGACAGTAATCGTAAATAGTGATACCACACACATACATATCGATTTTGCCATCAACTAGGGGTTTAAATGCCTCTTTTTGTCTTGTCAGTGTGTTGTATATTTGTACCATTTACTAAAAATCCTTCACTTTTTGGGGTCAAATTTATTTGAGTGCTATCTTATCACTTACAGCCAACTTGCTCTAGATACTTTTGTTAGGTGAATGCAATTATCAAAAAGTGTCTTAATTACTGCTTCTGTTAGCCATATCACTTTGTAGAACGCTGCGAACTTAGATAGAATACAATTAATATAAACACTCTATTTTAAGATAGGAAATTTCATGGTTACTTTACATACCAACTTCGGTGATATCAAAATCGCTCTAAACGCTGAAAAAGCACCTCAAACGGTAGAAAACTTTTTAAAATATGCTAATTCAGGCTTTTACGATGGCACTATTTTTCACCGTGTAATCGATGGTTTCATGGTTCAAGGCGGTGGTTTCTTACCTGGTATGGAGCAAAAAGAAGTACAAGATCCAATCCAAAATGAAGCAACAAATGGTCTTTCTAATAAGAAAGGTACTTTAGCTATGGCTCGTACTCCTGATCCACATTCAGCTACAGCGCAATTTTTTATCAATGTTAATGATAACAACTTCCTAGATTTTACAAGTGAGACATCTCAAGGTTGGGGATACTGTGTATTCGCTGAAGTTGTTGAAGGTCTTGATATTGTTGAAACTATCAAAAATGTAGCAACTGGTAGTGAAGGCTTCCACCAAGATGTACCGCTTGAAGATGTTATTATCACTAAAGTCACAGTAGAAGCATAGTAATACCTAAGGGCTAATCTTTTAGCCCTTTCTTTTCTCCACAAAGTGGCCCAAATAAATATTCGAAGCAAATTTATTTATGAATAAAACCTTATTTATCTCAGATCTGCATTTAACCGAGTCTAGACCAGATATTAGTAAAGCATTTTTTGACTTCCTAGATAATCAAGTAACGAGTGAACTAGATGCGCTTTATATTCTTGGTGATTTTTTTGAAGTTTGGGTTGGTGATGATTATCAAACTGATTTGACATTAAAAATAGCTCAAGAATTAAATGCAATTACAAATAAAGGGATCCCTGTTTATTTTATTCATGGAAATAGAGATTTTTTAGTCAGTAAAAAATATGCTGAGCTATCTGGAATATCAATATTAAATGAAAGAACAGTGATTGATTTATACGGTACCCCAACTTTAATTCTTCATGGAGATGAAATGTGTACTCAAGATATAGAGTACCAAAAATTCAGAAAGAAAAGCCGAGGTTGGTGGTGGCCTAAACTCATGTTAGCTATGCCATTGTTTTATCGACAAAGCGTTGCTAAAAAAGCAAGAGAACGTAGTAAAGCTTCCCAAATGGATAAAGCACCTGAAGTACTTGATGTAACACATGATGCCGTAATAGATACTTTCAAAAAATTTCAAACTCATTTAATGATCCATGGACATACGCATAGACCAAAAGTACATGAACACGATATTGATGGTACACCAGCCAAACGTATTGTTTTAGGTGACTGGTATACACAAGGTTCGTACTTAGTTGTTACAAAAGACGCTCAAGAGCTTATTTTTACTGACTTTGAGTAAAATTTTTTAAATTAGCCTGATGTTAAACTTGGTGATCCTGAGTGAAACTTAAAGTCAGTATCTTCTGAAGTAATCAGTTGTGCTTCTACTTCACCAAAAAATTTCACTCTATCGCTGATATCAACATCTTCACCTGCAACTTGCTGCGCTAAACTCAAATAATCTTGATAATGACGTGCTTCTGAACGTAATAAAGAGACATAAAACTTATTTAAGTCATCATCTAAGTGCGGTGCTATTTTTGCGAAGCGTTCACAAGAACGTGCTTCTATATATGCACCACAAATCAATTTATCTATTAATATTGCAGGTTCGTGAGTACGTACATGTGTCATCATGCCTTTTGCGTATCGCCCAGCCGTAATATTTTCATACGCGATGCCTCTATCATTCATTATTTCTAATACTTGATAAAAGTGATGAAGCTCTTCTTTAATTAATAATACCATTTTATCAATTAAATCCTGACCAAAAACAGAGCTGCTTTTAGGCACTATTGCCTTAGATAACTTAGCGTGTTCAGCTAAACTTTCTAAAGTCCCTTCTTTTTTATATACGTATTTCTCATATGGTTGAAACCATTCAAGCAAAGCTTTGCCACTTTCTTTATCAACAGCATATTTACGGATCAGCCACATCGCTGTTTGCCCCGCTTTTAGCTCACAAATAAGGTGATCTAATAATAATATTTTTAAGTTTTCAGGCTTTTTAGCTTCATTAATCCATTCATCAGGAGTATCACATTGTAAAAATGCTTTAATGGGTGCTAATAACTGTTCGCTAGTCATGAATATCTCATATTAAGAAGCTAAATTTAAAAATACATTTTATCATAATCAAACAAGTACATCTTGTTCTCTATCCATAAGAAGGCTTCATATAATCATTTTTTCTCATGCCTATTATTGATTAAAACACTTATAAACTTGACAAAATATTAACATTCAACAATACCTAAAAGGTAAGACTAATAAAAACAACTCAAAATAATAAAAGAAGGAAGTAATAATTATGATTTTAAATCACCTCTGGGGTATATACGCACATCCAAAAGATGAATGGCAAACCATTGATAAACGTCATGAAAGTTTAAAATATAGCATTTCTCACATTTTACTAATTGCATTAATTCCATCAATTATGGGCTATTATTCTTCCGTTCATTTAGGCTGGAGTATTGGTACTGGGGATCCAATTCATTTAACAGAATCTAGTGCCATGCTGATTGCGACTGCCATGTACTTCGCATTAATTGGTGGTGTGTGTGCTTTAGGGTTATTAGCACATTGGATGGCTAAAACTTTTGGTGCAAATCCAACATATACACAAACACTTGAGCTGGCAGCATATACAGCAACCCCAATTTTTATGACGGCGTTCGCTGCATTTTATCCTGTTTTATGGTTTATCGTCGTAGTGGGATGTTTCGCTTTAGCTTATTCTGTTTATTTGCTATATACCGGCGTACCAATTTTAATGCATATTCCTGAAGAACGCGGTTTTATTTATGCAAGCTCTGTAGTAACAACTGGCTTAATTCTACTTGTATGTATTTTGGCTTTAACCGCCATGATGTGGACAACAGGTTATGGACCTATGTTTGCTTAGTTGGCTGAGAGTAGTTTAAAAGTCATTATTAAAGCATTAAAAAAGGAGCTATTTAGCTCCTTTTTATTATCTTAACTCGCTAATCAAATTTATTAATCGATAGAGTCTTGATTGTGTAATTCAAGTCCTGATGACATTGCTTGCTCATTATCAAATTTAGCAGAGTCATTTCTTAAATCATTGATACGATTTAAATATGTTTGATCGATATCGCCTGTCACATATTGACCATTAAATACTGACGTTTCATATGCCTTAACTTCAGGGTTTTCTTTTGAAACAGCTTCAATTAAGTCAGGTAAAGATTGAAAAATTAAACCATCAGCACCAATACATTCATTAATATCTTCAACTTCACGGCCATGTGCAATTAATTCAGTCACAGATGGCATATCAATACCATAAACGTTCGGGAAACGAATTTCAGGTGCCGCTGATGCAAAATACACATTTTTAGCGCCTGACTCTCTTGCCATTTGAACGATTTGAGCCGATGTAGTACCACGTACAATTGAATCATCAACTAATAATACATTTTTACCTTTAAACTCACGGCCAATTGCATTAAGTTTTTGACGAACTGACTTTTTACGCATTTCTTGGCCCGGCATGATAAACGTTCTGCCGATATATCTATTTTTTACAAAACCTTGGCGATATGGAATTTTAAGCACTGCAGCCATTTCAAGTGCGATATCACATGATGTTTCAGGAATTGGAATGATAACGTCAATCTCTTTATCAGCCCATTCTTTCGCTACTTTTTCACCTAGTTTAGTACCCATATTTACACGTGCCGCATAAACAGAGATATTATCTAATGTAGAATCTGGGCGTGCAAAGTATACAAATTCAAAAATACATGGAGAATAAGAAGCATGCTCTGAACATTGCTGTGAAAACAACTGGCCGTCGTTATTAACAAAAATACTTTCACCAGGGGCAACATCACGGATAAATTCAAAACCACAGCTATCGAGTGCAACACTTTCAGAGGCAAACATATACTCTGTGCCTTTATCTGATTCGCGCTTACCAAATACTAATGGACGAATACCATTTGGATCACGAAATGCAATCATGCCTTGACCAATGATCATAGCAATTGCAGCATAACCACCAACAGCTTTATCATTTACAGCTGTCACAGCCTTAAAGATATCTTTTGGTTCTAAACTTAGCTTTTCAGTCAATGCGATTTCATGTGCTAATACATTCAATAAAACTTCAGAGTCTGAAGTCGTATTTACATGACGTCTAGCAACTGAAAATAACTCTTGTTTTAAAGCTTCTGCATTCGTTAGATTACCATTATGGGCTAATGAAATACCAAAAGGTGAGTTTACATAAAAAGGTTGCGCTTCAGCTGAGCTAGATGAACCTGCAGTTGGGTAACGGACGTGGCCTATGCCCATATCACCTTGTAAACGCTTCATATGACGAGTATGGAATACATCTTTCACTAAACCATTATCTTTACGCAAACTAAAAGTATGGTTGTTAATGGTGATTATACCAGCCGCATCTTGACCTCGATGTTGTAACACAGTTAAGCCATCATAAATTGCCTGATTAACAGGAGAATTCCCGACTATACCAACAATACCGCACATGTTATTTATCCTTGCCGACTAAGGGTTTACTGAAGTTAAAAAGCTAGAGTTATTTTCAAGGTATGCAAAAAACCATTCAATAACAAAGCCAAATTCAGGGATTAACGTTGAAGTCTCCCACCAATGCGTTTTTGGCGCGCTGGTGAAAGCATCTAGAAAAAATAATATAGCACTAACAACTAATACACCTCTAAGTGCACCAAATGCAAGACCGATAACACGATCTGTGCCTGATAAACCAGTATGTTCAACTAGCTTACCTAAAATAAAGTTAAATAATCCGCCTAAGAAAAGAGTGGATACAAACAAAATAGAGATAGCGGCGGCATTTTTTAATAAAGGTTCTGAAATGGATGTTAGAAAAGCAGCTAAGTGCTCATAGAAAAAGCTAGAGATGAAAAAGGCAGCAACCCAAATAGCAAGGGAGATTGCTTCTTTTATAAAACCTCTGATCAAACTTATCATAGCAGAAAGTGTAATAATGCCTAATATGGCATAATCAACCCAAATCATATAAATTAGCCTTTGTTAATTTCGGGCGCATTTTATAAGACACGAGCCTAAAATGCCAGATCATTTTGTAACATCAAATACAGTTACTTTACCATTTAGACCCGTTAGCGTTTTTAATGCTGGTAGTTTGCGCTCTAATGCAGACTTTTTAATCATAGGGCCAACAAAAACCTTAGTCAGCTGACCAGATGGTGTTGATATAGGTTTCGTAAAAGTTGTAAAACCTGCTTTTTTTAATTTAGCTAATAAACTTGCTACATTTGCTTTATGAGAAAAACTACCCAACTGAATAACATAAGCAAAATCAGTTAAGTTTTCGCTTTTAGCACGTTTTTCATTTTTAGGTTCAGGTTTATATGTACTCACCTCAACAACATCGCTCTTTGCTGTTGTATTAGTTGTAACACTTTCTGTGGCCGTGTCGACGTGCTTTACTTGTGTGTTTGCTATTTCTGATGGTGTAATATCAAGCGCTATTTCATCCAATATTTCAGTCGAGGTATCTGGTAATTTAGATTCTAAGTCAGCTTGTGCTTGCTCTAAATCTAAATCAACTGTTTTAAATTCAGGGCGATCGGGCATTGTTTTAAAACCCTCTTTAAATTGGACCTTTTCACCATCTAAGATATTTGGAATAAACACAACTGCTGCAATAACAACGATAGTTGTGCCTACTAACCTATTTATAAACCCTAAATTCACCTAAATTTCCCCTTAGCTAAGAAAAAGCATTGCATCTGCCACAGTGTAAAATGAACCAAAAACAATCAACAGTTGTTTTTCACCATTTTTATCTGTTCCTTGCATCTTTGATAAAAGATTATCTAACGCATTGTCAACAGACGCAAATTTTTGAGCATCGTTTATGCCTAAACACGATAATTTTTCTGCTAACACATCATTTTTAGCACCTCTAAAACATGTTAGTGTTGCAATGGACCAATTATCAACAATCTGTGTTAGCTCTGATAAAACCGCTTTTTGATCTTTATCTTCTAACATGCCCACTAATGCATTTATTTTATAATCTTGTGACTTTAATATTTGTAGCTGTTTAGCTAAGTAACGTGCAGATTCTGGGTTATGTGCCACATCAACATACACTAATGGAGATTGGCTTAAACACTCAAAGCGCCCTTCTACTTTTAATGTATTGATCACCTGAGTTATTATTTTATCACTAGGGAGTAAGTTTAAACTCTTAAGTGTTGTTAATGCTGTCGCAATATTTTGAGCTGGAATGGCAGGTTGCTTATATTCAATCTTATTTGATTCATAGTGCCACTCAAATGACGAACCATGGTCGAGATATTTAAAATCAGTACCAGATAAAATCATATTGGCTGATATTTTAGTACCATAATCAATTACTGATTGTGGTATATTCAAATCTCCCACTATCGCAGGCGTATCTTTTCTAAAAATTCCCGCTTTTTCAAAACCAACTAACTCCCTGGTATCGCCAAGGTAGTCTTTATGGTCTAAATCAATTGTTGTGATCACTGAAGCGATAGGAGATACAATGTTAGTCGCGTCTAATCTGCCACCTAAACCGACTTCTAGCAATATATAGTCAACTTGATGACGTTTAAATATCTCTAAACCCGCTAAGGTCGAATATTCAAAATAAGTCAGTGTCGTTTCACCACGTCCATGCTCTAAAGCATGAAATGCATCAACATGCTCTTGATCGTCAAGTTTATTGCCATTTATCCTGACTCTTTCATTATAATGAAATATATGAGGTGAAGCATAAGTACCAACAGAGTAGCCTTGAGCGAGTAACATCGCTTCTAAACAGCGTGCTGTTGTTCCTTTGCCATTAGTACCTGCAATTAAGATTATTTTGCTAGAAAGATTTGATAACCCTTGCTGTTGAGCAACCTTCTCAACACGTGTTAAACCCATTTCTATATTGGCAGGATGGATACTTTCTAAATAACAAAGCCAATCATCAAGGCTTGATGATTGGCTTAAAATACACTGTGACATATTTTCACTTTTGTAATTAATCTTGGCTTGAGCAGTATTTTATATAAAATACCGCTCAAAAGCGACAAAACTAAGCAACTCTATGTTCTTGTTCTGTTGAAGGTAAGTTCATATATTTAGCAACAATTCTTGCAATCGTATCGCGCATTTCACGGCGATCTACAATCATATCAATGGCACCGTGCTCTAATAAGAACTCACTACGCTGAAAACCTTCAGGTAAAGTTTCACGTACTGTTTGTTCAATTACACGTGGGCCAGCAAAACCAATTAATGCTTTAGGTTCACCAATATTTACATCACCTAACATAGCCAAAGAAGCAGAAACACCGCCCATAGTTGGATCTGTTAACACTGAAATGTAAGGTAGGCCTTTTTCACTCATTTTAGCAAGGGCTGCACTTGTTTTAGCCATTTGCATTAAAGACATTAATGCCTCTTGCATTCTTGCGCCACCTGATGCAGAAAAACAGACTAACGGCATATCATTTTCTAGACATTTGTTAACCGCTTCAACAAAACGCGCACCTACAACTGATGCCATAGAACCGCCCATAAATGAGAATTCAAATGCAACAACAGCAACAGGAATGCCTTTTAAGCGACCAGTCATCGCTACTAATGCATCGTTTTCACCACTCACTTTTTTAGCAGAGTTAAGACGATCAGTATATTTTTTAGAATCTTTAAATTTTAATAAATCTTGCGCTTCTAAATCTAGGCCAAGCTCTACTCTATCAGCAGTATCTAAGAAAGCTTCAATGCGACTTCGCGCACTTTGACGCATATGGTGATCACATTTAGGACAAACGTTTAGTGATTTTTCTAATTCAGCTTTATATAAAATAGCATCACAGTCTCCGCATTTAGCCCATACGCCTTCAGGAATTTCTTTACGACCTGAAGATTTTGTTTTAGGTAAGATTTTTTCTAACCAACTCATGTGCGATTCTCTTAATTCTTATAAATTTAGTCTATTACCTGCCTATATATTTATACATACAGATAAATTTTATCAATTAGAACACGATTTCTATCAGTAAGGTATAAAAAACTGGTCTTAGCTGTGGGTCTGTTTAGAAATCAGGTAAAAACAGGGGTCCTGGATGTGTTTTTTCTATTCCCCATTTTTCAGGATACTCCACATCAACTAAATATAAACCGCCTGCTTTTGCTGTTGGACTTGCTTGAGATCTATCTTTTAGTTCTAAAATCTCTTTCATCCATTCTGGTTTTTGTTTATGTAAACCAATATCAATCAAACATCCTGTTATATTTCTAACCATATGATGTAAAAAAGCATTAGCTTTAACATCTATAACAATAAAATCACCATAACGATCTACTTTTAAGTGAATTATCTTTCGGTTTGGTGAATTAGCTTGGCAGTGTATTGCTCTAAATGAAGTAAAGTCATGTTCACCTACAATGTGAGGACAAGCTTGTTGCATTTTCTCTACATCTAAAGGCTGATAATAATGGCTTACACCATTTTTTAAAATGCCAGGTCGTAATGGGCTATTATAAATAATATAACGGTAACGCCTTGCCACCGCGCTATATCTTGCATGAAAATCAAATGGAATTTCTTTTGCCCAACGAATAGCAACTGTATCTGGTAATAAAGAGTTCATACCTAATGTAAATGCACTCATATCGCGCACAGATGTTGTTTCAAAATGTACAACTTGTCCTGTGCCATGTACACCAGCATCAGTTCTGCCTGCACAAAAAACCACAACCTTTTCATTACAAATCTTGGAAAGTGCGGTTTCAACCTCTTCCTGTACACTGATCACATTATCTTGGCGTTGCCAGCCATAATATTGTGAGCCATCATACTCTATACCAAGTGCTATTCGCATATTAATCCAATAGAAACTACTAAAGCGCCGTATTATACCCATTTAAGCCAAAAATGCGACTAGGGCGACAAGCTTAAAAACAAAAAAACACTGATATAAATAGCAGTGTTTTTTGTTATTTGATTAACTAAAAGATTATAGTTTAATTTTTTTCTTCAATTGCTGGGCTTCTCTTTGAACTTCAGGTGGGCCATTATCAATAACATCTTGAATTGCTTTAGATGCACTTTCAAAGTCTTCAATCTCTAAATAAGCCAGCGCTAAATCTAACTTAGCCGAATAACCGCCATTTTGAGCATCAACATCTAAACTTTCTTCTCCAGCTAGTAATTCATCAAATTCACTTAAACCAACATCCATATCAACACTATCGTAAGGTTCGTCTATAGGTTCAATATCATCGCTTTCTTCAATTAAATCCGTAATATTCAAAAAGTCGGTATCACCGCCTAGGCTAGTTTCTAATTCAAAGTCATCTTCTAGTTCAAGATCATCATCTATCTCAATTGCGTTTTCTAATGTATTTTCTTCTGATAATAAACTATCAAAATCAATTTCAAACTCTTGCGAATCAAGATTGGTCAAATCTTCTGGTTCAGCTAACTCATTAAGTAATGAATCAAAATCTGTACTTTCTAAATCACTTAACGAGTCATCAATCTCACTACTCTCATTTTGAGATTCTAATAAAGTATCGTCACTAGTTTCTTCTAATAGACCTTCGAGATCCATTTCAATTTCATGCGTTTTTTCATCAATGTCTATTGTAGATAGGTTTTGATCTGTTGACATTAAATCAGATTCTAACTGTTCTAAGTCATTTTCCGAATCATCAGATGATAAGTTTAGTAAGTCCTCATCGTCACGCACAGCGTCCAATTCATCATCTTCAATTAATGATAAATTACCTAGGGCTTCTTCTTTTAAACCAAAATCATCTTCTATTTCAATTGATGTTGGTGCTCTCATTGATTCCGCAAGTTCAATTTCGGCTTGAGAAAGCTGGACACTTTCTTCATTAGCTTCAATTTCAGCAAGTGCATCGTCAAGTGCTAACTCAGGATACTCTTCTAATTCTTCGCTTGGTGAATCTGCATGTTCTTGCTCTAATGAAATTTGCGCATCATTTATTGATTCATCTTCTGATGACAAATCAAAATCACCGGCTTCTAGTAGAGGGTCATCACCTAAATCGATTTCTAAATATTCAGCACTTGTGTTTAGTTCTTCATCAAAGTTATCTAAGTTTTCATGTACAAACTCACTCTCATCTAAAGTTGGATCTTTTTCTGGCTCGGGAGTAACCTCTAACTCAGCTTCTAAATCGTCACCGAGTTCATCGTCTAACTCATCACCCAATAAAGCGTCTATATCATCAAGTTTATCTAAATCAGCACTTTCATTTAAATCTTGTTGTTCAATTTCAGGTTCAGGAGTAACTTCTAAATCAGTTTCTAAATCGTTACCGAGTTCATCGTCTAACTCATCACCCAATAGAGCGTCTATATCATCAAGTTTATCTAAATCAGCACTTTCATTTAAATCTTGTTGTTCAATTTCAGGTTCAGGAGTAACTTCTAAATCAGTTTCTAAATCGTCACCGAGTTCATCGTCTAACTCATCACCCAATAAAGCGTCTATATCATCAAGTTTATCTAAATCAGCACTTTCATTTAAATCTTGTTGTTCGATTTCTGGCTCGGTTGTAACCTCTAAATCAGTTTCTAAATCGTCACCTAGTTCATCATCTAAATCATCTGCTAATAAAGCGTCTATATCATCAAGTTTATCTAAATCAGCACTTTCATTTAAATCTTGTTGTTCGATTTCTGGCTCGGCTGTGACCTCTAACTTAGCATCTAAATCAGCACTTTCATTTAAATCTTGTTGTTCAATTTCAGGTTCAGGAGTAACTTCTAAATCAGTTTCTAAATCGTCACCGAGTTCATCGTCTAACTCATCACCCAATAAAGCGTCTATATCATCAAGTTTATCTAAATCAGCACTTTCATTTAAATCTTGTTGTTCGATTTCAGGTTCAGGAGTAACTTCTAAATCAGTTTCTAAATCGTCACCGAGTTCATCATCTAAATCATCTGCTAATAAAGCGTCTATATCATCAAGCGCATCTAAATCAGCACTTTTATTTAAATCTTGTTGTTCGATTTCAGGTTCAGGAGTAACCTCTAACTCAGCTTCTACATCGTCACCAAGTGCATCGCCTAAATTTTCAGATAATAATGAATCTATATCATCATCTGCTGCTATTTCATCGCTAGGCTCTCCATCAACTGAAACACTGTCTAACAATGAATCTATATCATCATCATCTGCTGCTATTTCATCGCTAGGCTCTCCATCAACTGAAACACTGCCTAATAATGAATCTATATCATCATCTGCTGCTATTTCATCGCTAGGCTCTTCATCAACTGAAACACTGTCTAATAATGAATCTATATCATCATCTGCTGCTATTTCATCGCTAGGCTCGGCATCAACTGAAACACTGTCTAATAATGAATCTATATCATCATCTGCTGCTATTTCATCGCTAGGCTCTTCATCAACTGAAACACTGTCTAATAATGAATCTATATCATCATCTGCTGCTATTTCATCGCTAGGCTCGGCATCAACTGCTGCTATTTCATCGCTAGGCTCGGCATCAACTGATACACTGTCTAATAATGAATCTATATCATCATCTGCTGCTATTTCATCTGTTGGTTCAAGATCTTCAGGGATGTCTAAAGCGATATCAGCCTCACCTAACATATCACCCATTGAAAGTTCATCAGACATACCATCTTCATCTATTTCAGAGACCGGTTGATCAAAATCTTGCTCTAAAAACGCGTCAATATCATCATTATCTAATAAATCGGTTGCAGCACTTGGCTCATCTGGCAGTAAATCATCAGGTTCTTCATCAAAAACTATTTCATCACTTAATAATCCATCTAATTCATCTTGATTTAGCAGTGAATCTCCATCTAATTCGTCAAAATCTAAATCCGGCTCATCTTCCTCATAAAGGATTTCATCAGGCTCAGGCAACATGTCACCATCAAGAGCATCATCTAATTGAATAGAGTCTTCTGCTAATAAATCATCATTTAGTAAATCATCTTCTAATGAATCATTTAAATCAGGCTCGCTAGATAAGTTTGCTGGTTCTGCTTCAAAAGGTGGCGGTGGTGGTACTTCTGCAGTTGGCTTATCAAATGATATATCATCTGCTGGTGCTTCATTTTGTTTGCGACGGCGGAAGAAGGCAACCATTGCACCTATCAGTAAAAGTGCAGGTATACTGGCATATAAAGCAATAAAAATAGGATCGTCCCACTTCATTCCTTTATTTCGCTCCATTTCAGCTTGTTTTTGTTGAATTAAAAATTCATTTTGCTTGGCTAATAACTCACGTAATTGTTGTTGTATTTTACTATCATTACCTAATTGCTCTTTAACTAAATCTAACTCATTTGAAATTAAGTTTAATTGAGATTGTAACTTTTCATTTTCATCTAGAATAACTTTTGAACTTTCTACCGACTCCCTAAACTTATCTTTTAAGTCAGCAAGTTTCTTTCCTTGGTCTTGTTGGATTTCATTTAATTGAATTTTTAATTCGTCTTTTGCAGCGTCAACATCTGATTTTTTAGCTTGCGTTACTTTTTTTGCTACTAAATCTATCTCATTGGTTGTTAATTTACCTTGTTTCTTTTTCTCCCATAAAGAATCATCTTGGTCTGATTTTTTCTTTGCAAGTTCAGGCTCTATGCTATGGAATTCACGAATTGAAGGGATTTTTAAATAAGAACCAGTACGTAAGTGATTCATATTTTTATCTAGAAAAGATTGAGGGTTTTTTTCATATAATGCATGCATGACTTGATAAATACTAATTGATTTATTAGGTCTTACCTTCATTGCAATTCGCCACAAAGTATCAGTATCTTTAATTGGGCCTATTGAACGCCCCTGCTTACCATAATCTGCATTTTTAGGGCCTTTTAATCGAGTTTCTTCGGCCAAAGTAGTGGCAGATAAGAAAATAGACACTAAAAGAAAAATTGAAGCTAAACTGCGCATGCGATTCCTTTACTTATTATTCAAACAATCATGCTTTTAAAAGCGAGATTTAGAAATTTAATTATATTTTCATTAAAATTGTTGCAAGCATTATTCCAATTTCAAACTATAAACTAGATGTTCTGTAATTTCCATTGAAAGACTTTAAAAATTAGAGTGTTAGATATCTAAGTAGAAAAAAATTAAGAAAAATTAAATTATTAGAAGGTTTCTTATAGGAAAAAAATAAAAATTTGTATTCATAAGAGGCAAAAAAAGACCCTAAGGCCTTTTTTGTTTAACTAAGTCTATAAATATGATGCTATTAAAGTTTCAGCTATTTGCACACTATTTGTTGCAGCTCCTTTACGGGTATTATCCGATACAATCCAAAGATTTAATCCCATAGGATGGCTAATATCCGCTCTTAGACGACCCACAAAAACTTCATCTGAGCCACTGCCATCAGTGACAGGTGTTGGGTAGTCATTTTCATCTTCAATTAATTGAACACCAGGCGCATCATTTAATAAATGTTTTATATGCTCAATATCAACAGGAGAACGCGTTTCTAAATGAACCGCTTCAGCATGACCATAAAATACAGGGACACGAACAGCTGTTGGGTTTACCATTACACTGCTATCACCTAATATCTTTTGCGTTTCTTCAACAATCTTCATTTCTTCTAATGTATAACCATTATCAGCAAAATCATCAATTTTTGGTAATACATTAAATGCGATCTGTTTATCAAAAACATCATTATCTAGTGGGCGTGCATTCATTAAATTAGCAGTTTGCTTTGCTAATTCATCTAATGCTTTTTTACCTGCGCCTGATACTGATTGATACGTACATACGTTTACACGATCTATGCCATATGCATCATAAATTGGCTTTAGCACCAACATCAGTTGAATTGTGGCGCAGTTTGGATTAGCTATAATATTATGATTACGGTAATCAGCTAACGTATCAGGATTCACTTCAGGTACCACTAATGGCACATCGTATGATGAGCGAAATTTTGAAGAATTATCAATGACAATACAGCCCGAATCAGCTGCTACATATGCGTATTGCTCAGCCGCTTCACTTCCCGCAGAGAATAGAGCAATATGAGCTTTTGAAAAATCAAAATTAGCAACATCTTGCACTTCAATTTCTTTACCCTGAAACTTAATTTCTTCGCCTGCACTTTTATCGCTAGCTAATAGAAAAAGCTCCTCAACTGGAAACTTTCTATCAGCTAATGTTTCTATAATTTGACGACCAACTAAGCCGGTTGCTCCTAATATTGCAACATTAAATTGTTGTGACATTATTTTTCCTCATTATGTATAGCAAAGCCTAACTTTGATAATTGATCGGCTTGTTGTTTGTTTGTGCCCAATATATTTATAGCGGAAAACTCACGCCTAACAGGGTAATTTTTTCTTAAGCAATCAAAACCTTTAACTGTTAATTGGTGCCGGATCAGACTATGATCGCAGCGCACATCATAAATATGATGCACTAGAGATCTTAAATCCGACGGCCCAAAATTTTGATTAATGCTTATATTTTTAATAACAGGTTCTGGTAAGAAATCATTTAACTGATATTTAATTTCAACATTATTTTGTTTACATAAAGCTTGGTATAACATGAATGTACCACGGGCTTTACCTTCTAATGTATGTCCTGCAATATGAACAGAGCCAAAACGCACATAATCTAGTAGTTCAGTTAAAATATTTGGTTCGTTTTCCCAAACATCTAATACTAACGAAAGCGATTTATTTTGCTTCATAAGATCAAGTAACGCATGATTATCAATCACATCACCGCGACTCGCATTGATTAAAATAGTACCTGGTTTTAAAGTATTTAATATTCGCCCATTAAATAAATGCTTTGTTTTATTTTTGCCTTCACTAATCAAAGGTACATGCAATGAAATGACATCTGATTGTGCGATAAGGGTTTCAAAAGAAACATACTCTAAATCATTAGATTGATTTAATGGATCACACAATAAAGTTTTAATACCCAGCGCTTTTAATTTCGCATTTAATCGTGTACCAATATTGCCAATACCGATAATACCAACCACTTTATCTTGAACTTTAAAGTCATCTTCTTGAGATAAAGCATATATAGCGCTAATAACATATTCTGCAACGGCAACTGAATTACATGCGGGTGCACTCGTAAAATAAATATTTTTATCCGCTAAATAAGTTTGATCAATATGATCCGTGCCTATTGTAGCTGTACCAACAAATTTTAATTTATTAGCATGAGCCAATAAATCAGCATTTACATTAGTGACAGAGCGCGTTAATAATACATCGACATCAATCAGCATATCGGAAGTGATTGAACGACCATCAAAACGGGTTATTTGACCAAAATCAGAAAAATACTCTTCAACTAAAGGCATGTTTTGATCAGCAAGAATTTGCATTGGGTTATCCACAGAGCTAAATTTTTCGACATTATACCCAATCAACTTCAAGATGCGAGTTTAGCTAATAAATTTATCTGTTATAGAAATGAAAAAACCGCCAAAAGGCGGTTTCTTAAACGATTATAATTATAAAGTTATAGGTCGTTTTCGTTCTCAGCTAGGAACTTAGCAACGCCTTCTGGGCTTGCGTCCATGCCTTTTTTACCTTCAGACCAACCAGCAGGACATACTTCACCGTGCTCAGTGTGGAATGCTAAAGCATCAACCATACGTAACATTTCGTCAATATCACGACCTAGTGGTAAATCATTGATTACTTGATGACGTACAACACCAGCTTCATCGATAAGGAATGAACCACGGAACGCAACACCAGCTTCTGGATGCTCAACGTCATATGCTTGACAGATATCATGTTTTACATCAGCAATTAGAGGGTACTGTACTGGACCGATACCGCCTTCATTTACTGGTGTGTTTCTCCATGCGTTGTGTGAGAATTGTGAATCAATAGAAACACCAATTACTTCAACACCACGTTTTTGGAATTCAGCAAAACGTTTATCAAATGCGATTAACTCTGAAGGACATACGAAAGTGAAATCTAACGGGTAAAAGAAAATTACTGCTTTTTTACCTTTAATTGACTCGTGAAGGTTATACGCATCTACGATTTCACCGTTACCAAGTACTGCTGCAGCTGTAAAATCTGGTGCCTGACGGCCTACTAATACACCCATTGTGATCTCCAATAAATTAATTTAATTCGATATAACGGAAAATGTCCGTCGCTATTAATATAGTGACTAAATATAAAAACCCAAGTAGAAACTTATGAATTTTCAATTATTTTTCATTTTTTATTTTCTGAGAACATCATAAGGGGATAATCAATTAAATAACAATTGTATTTTACGATGTATATAATTGATAAAAACGAACGGTGGGAAAACAAACAAAAAATAGTTCGCTCAAGAACGAACTATTCTACAAAGCATTATGTTTTATATATCCATAATGCCTTCAGGTAAGGTTTCTTTTAATTCTTGCCAAATAACCCCTGAATCTATACCATATTGACGAATTAGATATATCGCTTGGTCGTGTTTACCTAGCTCTGCAAGTGATATTAAATCTTTATAAAAAGAACGAGCTAAATCACGAGTACGTTGATCCGAAAAGTAATGTGTTGCGATTCTTGAATAAAAACCTTTAAAGCCATTAAGAGTTAATACATAAATAGGATTACCACATGCAAAAGCCAATTCATGGTGCATTCGATAATCATACTCAGCAATCGCCTCAGCAGTATCTGCTATCTCTTCGCCCCTTTTTAAGATTTTAATCACTTTTTCTGCATTATTTTTTATTGCAGCACGCGTATATATCGCACTGATATTTGTTCTCGCAGATAATAATTGATCTATTAACTCTGGCATTTTCTCATTATCTAAACGCGCTAACGTTTCTAAGATATTAAGGCCTGATGTTTCCCAAAAATCATTAACTCTAGTTGGTTTGCCATGACGGATCGTTAACCAACCATCTCTAGATAATCGTTGTAATACTTCTCGTAAGGTTGTTCTTGTAACACCAATAATTTCAGATAGTTCACGTTCAGCCGGTAAGATAGAACCAGGTTGAAAATCACCATTCCAAATCGAGTCAACAATGTATTCTTCAGCAAAGCCAGCGGGGCTTTTTGCGTTAAAAATTTTCATGATATTTCCAAAATAATAATTTACCTCAATACATTGGCCACTACACACACTTATTTAATAAAATTGATTAAGACTCAATGGAATTGATATAATGGGTATAATATCTCTATGTTAAACTGATTGTACCAGATCAAGCATAACTAACAAGCGCTAAAAAAGAATGACTTTTTATCGCTTAAAACATTTTTTTTATTAAGGGTCCTTATGACTTATATTGCTAATTTAGTATTCAAACGTTCTGCATGGTTTATTCTCATGATGAGTGCTTTAATTCTAGAAGTAACCGCGCTTATTTTTCAATACAAAATGGACCTAGCGCCATGCATTATGTGTATATACCAAAGAACGGCTGTTTTAGGCATATTTATCGCAGGACTTATTGCTTTAACTAACCCGAATAATATTTTTGTTAGGATTATTGCTTATGGTATTTGGTCAATTTCTGCTATTTGGGGATATTTCATCGCTGTAGAACATATCGATATGCAAACAACTACTGATATCTTTGCCTATTCATGTGAAGTTACACCTAATTTCCCTAGTATCATGCCATTACATGAATGGATCCCTAGCTTTTTTGCCGCACCGGGGGATTGTGGTGAAATAAGTTGGCAATTTTTAGATTTATCAATGCCTTATTGGATGCAAGTTATCTTTGGTATTTACAGTTTAATTTTAATTACAGTGATATTAACTAATTTACTGAAAAAGCGTATTTAATAGGAAACAAAATGTACTTCACATCAAGAAATATGCCTGAATTAAAAGGGTTAAAGTATACCCAACGTGCTCAAATTGTTCGTTTAGCGTTAACTCATTTATCAGTTCCGCAAAAAACAATTTTAAATATTTTAAAATTATTATTACTTACACCGATCTTTTTAATTATAGCGAAGATTGATAGCTGGGAAATTATGTTTTACTTACTGATTGTAGGGTTTTGTTATCCATTAATCACGACCCCTGTTTCTTTACATTTTGCCCAAAAATATATTGAACAGGCTAAATCTGAATTTTTCGATAATTAGCTACAATTATAAAAAGAGTAATCTAAAGCCGTTAGTTTACTCTTTTAATTTGAACTAATTAAAACCTTACTTTTCCATCCAGTTTCGCGACGGCCTTTTTACCTAATCCTTTTACGTTTTTTAAATCTTCTATTGATTTAAAATCCCCATTTTTATCTCTATGTAAGATAATTGCAGCTGCTTTCGATTTACCAATTCCCGGTAATAATTCTAGCGATTTTTGATCAGCAGTATTAAGGTTGATTAAGTGATTATTTACAACCACTTCATTTTCAGCAGAGTTTTGGGCGACTACTGTAGTAGGCGCACTCATTAATAATGTAAAAATAAAAACGATAATTGTATTAAACTTCATGTTCTTCCTCCATGATGTCCATCTTTGGACGATAATTAACAGTTAACTATAAAAGTTACAAAACCTTCCCTTTAAATAAAGAATATAACTCTCTATTTGTCAAAAATAATATAATAAATGCTTTTGTGACTTGAAATTTTACCCTGTAAAGTTTACTGTATAAAAAACCAGTGTACTGTAGGAATAAATAATGGCTGTTGTTATCAAATATGTGGTTGAAAGAAATGGAGTGGAGCGTATGACCTTTACCAGCAAAAAAGATGCTGATGCCTACGACAAAATGCTCGATATCGCTGAATCAATGGAGCAAATGTTAGAAAAAATTGATGTTGCTTTAAGTGAACAGCAAGTTGAGACTTTAGCACTTGAAATAGCTAAAAATAAAGAATTATTTATGAGTGCCTTAAAAGGGAATAAAGCACCTGCTGAAAAAGCAGCAAAAGAAAAGAAAGCTGATCCTAACAAAGCTGAAAATGTGACAGATATTAAACAAGCCTAGTTTTGACACTTAATTTCAGATATAAAAAAAGCGCATATGCGCTTTTTTTATATCTACAACAAGAATAGCTTACGACTCTTGAACTAAACCTGCTGGGATTTCAGAAAACGCATCATCTCCCGTTGCAACATCCACTAATTCATATCCACGTTGTTTGCGTTTTAGTTTTAGAATCGGCTTTTCAAATGCACTTTGTTGGCGCGAAACATCTTCTTGTAATTCATTTAGACTTTTACCATAAGGTGCGACGCTTGTTTCTGACCAGTTAACCGCTTTACCTTTAAGGTTATATTCTACTTCATGGATTTGATACAAAGCTTCATTATCGCCATCAGCTTCACACAAAATAACTCTAAAATTCCAAAATGCTGACATAACTATTATCTCTCATTAATTGTTAGCTGTATTTTAACAGCTTAGTAAACTGATTTCACTTTTCGAAAATCATATTGTTAAATTTTGTGTTAATGTATCAGAATTACATTAATTTGGTTTAAAAACATGTTTTTCAAAAATTCAATATTTTTTTCAATGCTAACACTATCTTTTTCATCATTTTGTAATCAAGACAATGAATGTGGAAACAACATCCAAGCTCAAGAATTAACACAGTTAATTATAAATGACTCAACTCAATTAAGGCGCCACCTAACCTGCGATGCCAGACTTACTAGAGCGGCTACAATTAAAGTTAAAGAAATGGCTGAATCAGGATGGGTAATACACAGTGGGGCAAATAGGCGCTTGAGAGATCAAAACTTTCCCCTACCTGACTATTATGGCATAGGAATGGCAAATCAAGTTGAGGCATTAGCCGGCGGTCAAGAAAGTTCGGTAAATGTTTGGGCTGGTTTCAAAGGGTCAAAATCTCATGCAACACATCTATTAGGCAAATTAAAGTTTTATCATGAACAAGATAAAATTGGAGTCGGATTTATAAAAGCACCAAAGTCTAAGCATATATATTATTGGGCTGTATATTTAGCTAAAGAATCGAAAATAAATGAACTAAATTTAGAACTAGGCCCAATACCAAGTAAAGGGCCAACTGGAGTGATTTTTGAAAAATCAAATACCAATAAGATTAATGTAAAATTGATACCTTCAAAAAAGTAACAGCCAATATAAACTTATTACTTCTGCGCAATGATTTTTTTCAACTCTTCAATTTGCGCAGATAAATCTTCAATGGTTAGTTTGCCATCCTCTTTATCTTGCGCTTCTTTTTCTTTTGAATGCTCATCTTCTAATACATTTACAACAATACCTATTACCATGTTTAAAAACGCGAACGTTGTTAAAAAAATAAAAGATAAGAAATATATCCAAGATAATGAGTGCACATCCATGATTTCGTACATGACATCAGTCCAATCTTCGAATGTCATAACCCTAAATAGGGTCAACATTGAGATAGATATGTGTCCCCATAAAACAGGGTTAATTTCTGCAAAAAAACTACTGCCAATTGCTGCATAAATATAGAAAATAATAAACATCAGCAATACAACGTAACCTAATTGCGGCAATGCTCTTAACAAGGAGTTTAATAATAACCTTAGTTCAGGTACAAAGGATACCATTCTCATCACCCGGAAAATACGAATTAAACGCCCTACTAAAGCTAACTCACTGTCTTCAATTGGAATTAAACTCACAATTACAATCAAAGTATCAAAAACATTCCACGCTTTATAAAAGAAGCGTTTTTTATCTTGCTCTGCAATGAACCTGATCACAATTTCGAATAAAAAGATCAGTGTTATAAACCAATCTAAAAATTTTAATGCTCCAAGCGCCGATGCAGGTATTTCATAGGTTTTTGCACCTATTAAAAGGGCCGATAATACAATAATTGAGATCACAAAAATCTCAAAAACCTTATTATTTTTTAGTTTCGCAGAAAAATCCACTACTTTATTAAAATTCATTACTATTGCTCAATTTTTATGTATAGGTTTCAATCAAACCAGAAAAGGTATAAAAATAAGGGGTGAATTCTAGAGAAATTTTAAGTGTAATTAAACTAAAAACATAAATTATTACTAACTAATTAAACTGCTATCAAAGTAATAACCAATCCCTGTTGTATATAAGCGATTAAACCAAAGCAACTATGCTCAAGCGTTACTAAAAATACTGATTTAGATTTCACATACGTATTGCAAAAAATAATACTTGCCAATATTAAAAGCACAACAGCTTGCCAATTACGAAAAACGATATGTAAAAAGCCAAAAGCAAGACTGCTTAAAATAACCCTTTGATTGATATTAGGCAGTAATGATTTATAGCGCTTAAATATAAAAGTGCGATAAATCACTTCTGGGGTAACGCAGAAAATAGCGGGTAAATTACCCATAAGCTGAACCACACAGTTAAATTTTCTTTAGGATGATAGAATAATATTCCAGAATTTAAAACGATGAGCGTCATTACCAATAATGGCGCTAAAATAAGTGTTTTTATCACTTAAATTTAGGCTCTGTTCCATTACACTATTGTCACCTATAAGCTGTGACCAAAATTTGTTTAAAATCATACTTTGAGCTGCTTTCTCTAAACCAAGCGAGATAACTTGGTAAATACTTAGTTGCTATCCTTTCATTTTGCCTATGACCCAGCTCTTGAAGTGTGTGATTTAAAACAATTAACGGTTTGGATGTGATAAACATTTTCTATCACTGTGCCTTTTCAATTAATTAATCGTTTATGATCACAGTTTTTATGCTCTGCAATATTCACATAAGGCCATGCGCCATAAAAATTCAGTTTTAAGGTTAATATTACAAGTAGATGCCGCTTGGCGAAGTGTTAATTTTAGCTCCATACAACGCGCATACTCTTCCCATAGATGGCACATCCTTAACCGAGCCAAAGGTGTTTTTGTCTTAATGTTGAAGGTTTTAGCGCAACAATTACAACGATATCTTTGTGCTCCACCTGACTTTCCCCACTTTCTTAAATGTGCTGAAGAACAGTGAGGACAAGAAGGGTTGGTATCAAAAATAGGCTGAAACAGTTCCTGAGTTCCTGAATGAGCATTTATACTTGAGATGTTCGAATTGATCGATGAATGACCTCTCTTTGTGCTAGTGTCATAGATAAAAGTGCTGAAGTTATTTGGTTACGTTTTAGAGTGAATGATTTAGTCTTCATTGTCTTTATCTTCAAAGCATTATGGGCACTGATAATTATAAACAACAATTAGCTACAACAGAGCCAAATTTTAGCTATCCAAGCTTTCAAATTTTATTAGCTAATTTTTTAACCTTTTATTAATTTGTCCATTAAAACACTTCCCCGTATAATCTTATTCTTAATTATATTTAAATGAGCAAACCATGACAGATAACAATCAAACACTGACCACATTTTTAGCTGATATTAAGCCAACACAAATACTTTGGGCGCTTCAAGATAAGGAAAGTGAAGATTGGGTTGTTTTAGATTCTATTAATTTTGAAAACGCTGATGTTATGCCAACATGGTCAAGTAGTGAACTGGCTCAACTTCACTGTGTAGATGAATGGAAAAACTATACGCCAGCGGAAATATCAGTAGCTGAATGGCTTGAGTTTTGGGTTGAAGATTTAAATGAAGATGGTGTCATCATAGGTGTTAATTGGCAAGAAGAAGGCGAATGTCTAGAGCTTTATTTATCAGCGTTTAGTCAAGCTATTGCAACGATAGAAGCACTATAAAAAATTAACTAAAGTTAAATTAAGCCCCTAAAGTAGGGGCTTGTATATTGCGCTATCTTTTTGCTACTAAATCCTTCTGACGCCTTACTTTATCACCAGATTGTAATCGCTCTGCACCACGAATAATCACCTCTGTTCCCGCATTAATATTTCCAGAAATCGATACCCACTCAGCTATTCCTAAGCCAACTAATACATTTATTTTTTGTGCTTCATCGTTTTCATCAACCGTTAAAATGAATGTTTCTTTTTCTCTTACAATTAATGCATCCCTAGGCACTAAAGTCGCCATTTTTGGTAAAGAAACTGTAACCCCAGAGCCTGATACAAGATTTAAACCATCAGTAGATAAATGCACATCAACTGATGCAATTGCAAAAGTAAGAGAACATAAAGGGTACCGTTGGCTCGCAACTAAGAAAACTGAGCAATCACCTTTGGTTTTTCAGTCCCTTATTATTTTTAACAGTGAAGATCATAGTAGTTGCGTACTTAAAGTCGATTTTTATCATAAATTGAAACAACAACTAAATGAAGATGGAGTCATATTTTTAAACTTACTTCCTAAAGATGCAGCTCAATTACAGCAAATCTTACTATTAATACGCCAAGCTTTTAACTATGTGACTTTAGTTGAATATCCAGATCATAAAAATATAGTTCTAATTATTTCTATCAAGAAAATTCCTGATAAACAACAACTCCTAGATTTTACTGCTAAACATGTACAAGAACAGAGTTTTGATTTCCAAAATATTATAACGTCAATGCTTTATATTCCAGCTAAAAAAGCCAGCCTTAATTTTATTGACGAGGAAAAGGTATAAACAGATAATACCCTCAGCATAAATCAATACAGAATTTAGTCTTATGAACAGAATATTTAAATTAACTACAAGCAGTTTTGTTTTACTCACTAGCCTTTTATTAGTGGGTTGCGAAGAAAAAGAAGAGATTAAACAAGAGGCTACTGAAGTAAAACAAGATGTTAAGCAAGCATTAAGTGAAGCTTGGCAAGGTGCTAAAGAATCTGGCAAAGAGTTTAAAGATGAGTCTTTAACTGAGTTATTAGATGAAACTAAAGCTTTAGGACATACCTTAGCAACAGAAGGCAAAGCATTAGGCAAAGACTTAGTTGAGCAAGGTAAAGAAATGGCAAGCGATGCAACAGAAGAGGCAAAAAGAGCGGCCGATGAACTTGCTAAAAAGATAAAAGCACAGCGCGAAGCAATCGAGAATTCAAACTAAACTTTACATCAATGTAAATACTTATAAACACGATATTTTAACTCCCTCCCACCTAATAAGGGCTGTAACTAAGTTATGTGCATCCACTAATTTATTTAGTTTAAATGCAAGTGTAACTTTACAGCCTTAACTTATATCAATTTAATATATTTTCATATAAAACAAACTACTAGTTGATTTAATTAAGCTCGTACATTGTAAGGTATTCAGTTATAACGGAGATTATTAAAACACCTTAGGACTTAAAATGTATCTAAAAAAAATAATAATACCCATACTGTTAATACATGCTTTTTCGTCACATGCTCATATTAATGAGAATTTAACAGTCAGACAAATTCATCAAAAAATGCAAAGCGATGAACTGACTAGCCAGGAACTTGTTCAATTTTATTTAGACCGCATTAAAAAATATGATGATAACGGCAATAAACTTAATGCCGTTGTTCAACTCAATTCAAATGCCCTTTTACAAGCAAAACAACTAGATAAATATTATCTACAATATGGTAAAAAAGGCCCATTACATGGCATACCTGTTTTATTAAAAGATAATATTGATACAAATGATGGCATGGCAAATACTGCAGGCTCTTATGCATTAGCGGATAACTATCCTAATAAAAATGCTTTTTTGGTTGAAAAACTCATTGAAGATGGCGCTATTATTTTAGGAAAAACAAATTTAAGTGAATGGGCAAACTTTCGCTCTACCAATGCTTCTAGTGGTTGGAGCGGATTATACGGACAAAGTAAAAACCCCTACGATCCAACAGCTAGTCCATGTGGTTCAAGTTCGGGTTCAGGTATCGCTATTGCAGCTAACTTTGCAACTTTAGCCGTTGGCACTGAGACTGATGGCTCAGTTACCTGCCCTTCAGCTGTTAATGGTATTGTTGGTCTTAAGCCTACTTTAGGCACTATAAGCCGCAGCGGTATTATTCCTATTTCTCGTAGTCAAGATACCGCAGGCACCATGACACGTAACGTAACGGATGCGGCTATCATGCTCAATTCATTAGTCGCTAAAGATAAGTCAGATTCAGCTAGCATAGATTCAAAAGTTGACTACTTATCGCACCTTAAAACCGATGGTTTAAAAGGAAAACGTATCGGCATTGCCCGTAATTTAATGGGTTATCATAAAAAGTTAGATGATGTTTTTGAGCAAGCTGTTAAAGACTTAAAAGCCCAAGGCGCCATCATTATTGATAACGCTAATATTGAAACCTATGGTCAATGGAATAGCCCTGAATTTGAAGTACTTTTATATGAATTCAAACATGGTTTAAATAACTATTTAAAACACGTTAAAGGTCGTTCTCCAAAGTCCCTTGAGGCTTTAATTACATTCAATTTAAAACATAAGTCAAAAGAAATGCCTTATTTTGAACAAGAGTTATTTGAAATGGCACAATCTAAAGGGAAATTAACAGATCAGCAGTATTTAGATGCCTTAGAGAAAAGTAAATTATTAACACAAGACAAAGGCATCGACTTAGTTTTAAAAAAGCATAATCTTGATTTAATTATCGCACCAACTTCACAGCCTGCCTGGAAAACTGATTGGATAACGGGCGATCACTTTTTAGGTTCAGCATCATCTGCCGCTGCAGTATCGGGTTATCCGCACATTACTGTACCTATGGGTTATGTACATCACTTACCGGTTGGCATTTCAATGTTTGGTGCAAAATTATCTGAAGGAACTTTAATAGAAGCAGCTTTTGGATTTGAGCAAGCCACATTACATCGCAAGCCTCCTAGACTTTAACGGCTAAAAAACCGGTAATAATAAAAGCATCATTACCGGTTTAATTTGATTGAATTCACTAGTTTACTTTTGCTTTAAAGCTGCAACAGCTAATCCCGATGTTATGGAGGTAAAACCAGCTCCCATATTAAGTGCATTAATAACTTTAGGTTTTTGTTTTAACCAACTAGAAAGCTTTGATGAAAACACGCCCATAAGCGAAAAACCCGCAGCAGTTAAAAATGCAAACCACATTCCATAAGCTAGCATTTGAATGGTAACAAAGCCTAGCTCTGGATTAACAAATTGTGGGATAAATGCTAAAACAAATAACCCAAGCTTTGGGTTGAGTGCCGCAGATAAAAATCCAGTAATGGAAATAGATTTTATAGGTTGTTTAGCAGCATGCTCAAGGTTGATTAAACTGAGAGATTTAAGTACTTTTATACCTAAATAAATTAAATAAGCAACGCCCAAAAATTTGACCCCCATAAAAGCCATTTCAGACGTTTTTATTAATAAAGTTAAATCAAAAGTAGCGGTTACAATATGAAATTCCAGTTCCAGATGCAGCCCCTGAAATACAAGCTGCGAGTTTACCTTGACTCAATCCGCGACCTATCGCCAAAATATTATCCGGCCCTGGAGATATAACCAATAATAAACACGCTAATGTGTAAGCTAACCAAACTTCCATGGGAAACATAACAAGTTCCTTTTTCAAAAAATAACAATGAGATAGCTATCTTCACTATATCCATTAAAAATCGTAGCAACAAGTCACTATTTGATTTTTATTGTAACTGCTTTAGCTAATACCTTTATAAACTGTTAGAATGCGCGCCACTTAAAATTGTGGTGTAAAAACATCACCAAATATGGATAACATCATGTCTAAATTTTTCTTCCGTGGTAAGCCTGATATTATGGGTAAAAATAACATGGGGACTTACAAACCTAAGCCTACTGTTAAGCTAGGTACGGAATCAAACCCATTGACACTAAACGTGCAATCAGATGAACGTAAAGAAGAAGTTGAAGTCACTGTAAATGAGCATAACTTCTTCGCAAATATCACAGTTAATGCTGGTATTGAAGAAAACATTAAAGAACTTGATGCCGTTTTAAACGTTCCTAAAACACAAACTTTTGAAAAGACACCAAACAGAAATGAACCATGTTCATGTGGTAGCAATAAAAAATACAAAAAGTGTTGTGGAAAGTAATTCACTATAAAAAATAGCGAGTACTTAGAATTTCAATTAAAAAGCTGCTAAATTAGAAAAAGTATATTCATAATCAAGTAAAGACAAAGGTATATTTTAGGATCTCTTAATGGCAAAAATATTATGTTTTGGTGATTCTAATACGTGGGGTACCACCCCAAATACGCAGTCAAGATATGATGATAATGAGCGATGGACCGCACTGTTAAAAACGGCCTTAATAAATGTGCATCAGGTGTTCGAATCAGGCCAGCCAAACCGCACTTTAATTAAAAACCCACCTTTTTTTGGCTCAAAATCTGGCATTCAATATTTAAAGCCTTTATTAGAACTTCATTCACCTGACTTAATAATCATTATGTTAGGTACCAATGATCTCAAAAATAAATTTGCATTGTCGCCACAACAAATAGCTCTTGGTACCTTTGATTTAATTAAACAAATTCAATTTTTTAATAAAGAAAGCCTGCATTCCAGCAAAGTGCTTTTATTATGCCCTCCACCTATTTATGAAGTTGGCTGCTATACAAGTATTTATAAAAATGGCCATGAAAAATCCAAATTATTAACAAAACACTATTTGGCGATAAGTAAACAACTTAAATGTGATTTTTTTGATGTAGGTACCCTAGTGAGAACCTGTGAGAAAGAAGGTATTCATTGGCAAGTTGCACAACATCACAAATTAGCTAAAGCACTTATTCCAATAATACAAAAGATACTTTGACCTAACCAATTATTGATTAGGTCAAATTAAAAATAGCTAAACTCAACTATAAGCTTGTTATATCATTGCAGCCTACAAGTTAAATAATTGATATCTTCACGATAAAAAAGTACTTGTTCACATATTTTCCGATGATATTCAGTGAGCGTCACGCCATTTTCCCAGCTGCCTCTGTTAATCGCCAACCTAAATTCATTACAAATTGACTGAGGTAAATTCAAAGCCACTTGTTCAAACATAGATTAAGCTACCTTAGATTCATCGGTTATTTCTGTTATATCGGCTTCTATATTAGGCAATGGATTGCGGGAACCAACAGCCTCTTCAATTGAATTAAAGCCATCTTGTTTTAATAATTTAACTAAACCTCTGTTAATTTCACTAATATTTTGTGGGCCATCAAAAATCATAGTTGTGATCATATGTAATAAACTGGCACCTGAAGTAATTTTTTCATAAGCATCTTTTGCAGTAAATACACCACCGACTCCTATGATAGTTATTTTACCTCTAGTACGACGATAAACATGGCGGATCACATTAGTAGAAATACGCTGTAATGGTAATCCACTCATAGCGCCTTTGCCTTTTGGCAATAAACCTTGATTAGAAGGATACTCTTCTGGAATATGCTCTTGATTACAGCCTGGTTTTGCTAAGTTAGTTAAAACAACGCCATCCATTTTATGCTCAATACAACCATCAACTATCACATTAATTTCATCTAATGTCATATCTGCAGCCAGCTTTACATAAATAGGTTTATCCGAAATTGTTCTAATTTTTTCATTAACAGCAAGTAATAATGCATCTAAATTATTTTTATCTACGAAAGGTTCGCCATCTTGAGTGTTTGGGCAACTGATATTTATAGTGAAGTAATCACCTATATCTTTAAATAAAGTTAAGGTTTTAATGTAATCTCGGATAGATTCACTTAAAACAAACTCAGGTGTTACATTTGATTTAGCTGCATTTATACCTACCCGTAATTTACCAAAATTAACATCTTTTAATCGTGATGATATTTTTTCAGCTCCTTGGTTATTTAGGCCATACCATACAACTATCGCTTTAGATTTCACCATTCTAAATAAACGTCTACCTGGATTTCCTGGACACACTTCCCCAGTAAATGAACCTAATTCAGCTAAACCAAACCCTAAAGATGGATATATTTTTGTTAACTCGCCATCTTTATCAAAACCTGCAGAAAGACCAACGGGATTTCTATAACTAATGCCATCAACCCTAGTATTCAACTTTTTATTTTTATAATTAAATAGTAGTGATGTTAGCCATCTTGTAAATGGATTACTTCCAAGAAAAACACCTATTTTCTTCAAGCTATAATGGGCATTTTCAGGCTCCATAAGAAAAATAAGCGGACGCATTATCCGATATAACAAACTTAGTAAAAAGTTGCGTATTCCCACAATAAAACTCATTTATATCTCCTAAAGTTAAATTCAAAACCACAAGCGAATGATAATCGATCTCATTCGTATTAACAACAAGTGTTTTGTTACAAAATTGAAATTAAGCATTAGTATTTTTCAAACAAAATGGTTTTATTTTTTGTTAAACTCAATTAATAAAAATAAAGCAATAATTACAAATAAGGAATGACAGGTGAAGGTGTCTACTAGAGAAAAGCTAAAATTTCAGGCTATGGAGCTTTTTGCAACCCAAGGTTTTTCATCAACCACAGTAGGTGCAATAGAAAAAGCAGCCGGTTTAACAGCACGTTCTGGTGGATTTTATCGTCATTTCCCATCAAAAATGTCGGTTTTAGAGGCGATTGTTGATGAGGCAGAAGTTGAGATACTCGAAGACTTTCAACATAACCTCTCTTTACCTTTAGGTAATGTGAAACAAGAATTGCTGACAATTGGACGCATGATTTTACATATAGGTGAAAAATATCGCCCATTACGTATATTACTCAGAACCGAAGTAGGCACTTTACCAGAGCTTAGAGAAAAAATGAAAGTTTTCAATTCACGCCTAGCTGATGAACATTTGTTTCCTTGGATTGCATCTAATATTAAAAATACATCGTTTAGCAGCAACTGCCCTGATGAAATGATACAAATTGTATTTGGTAGTGTATTTTATTACATGATCAGCTTAGATATAGGTGCAACACCCTATGGCATAGAGCAAAATAAATACTTAGCAACTTGGGCGGATGTTTGGACTAAAAATTTATCTTAAATTTTTACTTTTAAACCTCTAATAATTTAGTTATATCGCCTTACTTTGTAATTAAAAAATGCAAAGTGGTAAGGCGACTATACTAAATAAAAAAGCCCAGAAGGGCCCAGGGACCGTTTTGAAAGAGCTAATTAAATTAGCTCTTTCTAATGGCTAAACAATACAATAAGAAATAAAGTAAGCACAGGTTTTTTTTTATTATTTAGCATTAATATGCAAAAACTTAATTTAAAACAAAAATAACAAATTAAAAAACTCAAATACCGAGTAAAACAGATAATTTATTTAACACTATTAGTTATATCTAATCAGTTGTTTTGTATAAACGGTCTCCAGCATCTCCTAAACCAGGTAATAAATGCCCTTTTTCATTCAAACCTCTCTCCTTGCTAATTGCAATAATATTCACATCAGGGTGAAATTGATGTAATTTTTCTACACCCGCTTGGGAGACTAGAATACAAATCATGGTAATTTTCCCTACCCCATATTGCTTTAGTCTATCTATACAAGCGATTGCTGTATCACCTGTCGCCAGTAAAGGATCTGCTAATATCACTTCTTTGCCTGTTGATTCTTTTGGTAACCTAAAATAATACTCAACGGTATTTTGAATAAACTTATCCCGATAAATACCAATATGCCCCGCACTGGCAAAGGGTAACATATTTAATAAGCCATCAAGCATGCCATTGCCTGCTCTCATAATAGATACAATGATAGGGGCTTGTGCTACTTCTTCTCCTTTCATTTTCTCTAGAGGAGTCTCAATATCAACACATTTAAGTGCTAGCTGTTTTGTTGATTCATAAGCTAATAAGCCACTCACTTCATTCAATAAACGCCTAAATTCACATGATTTAGTTTCTTTGCTTCTTAATAAAGTAAGCTTATGCTGTAAAACGGGATGACTAATTATTGTTAATTTTTCCATTGTCTTGTCCTATTCCAGTATTTGGTAATCGTATATGGCTTACTTTTAAAATACAGTGCCATCGCTATCTAACTTTAAGGGCGGTTCTCCAGTATTTCTTAGCGTTTGTGCTACTTTTCGACCTGCCCACCAAGTCCCGCCCTCTAACACTTTAGCTAAAGGTAATTGAGTATCTGACATATTTAATTTATCTCGAATGCTATCTGCTATTTTATCAAGTAATACAATTGTTAAAGCTCGCCATTCAATTATTAAGTCACTATTTGCAAGGTGTGGTTTTAGTAGATTACTTTCATCTTTTAACACTATCAATTGCTTATCTAATAGCAGGCCCCCATTACGGTATTCGGCCAAACCAGTTAGCTTTTCAATACCTGTTACTGTTATGCCCGCTTCCAAAATAGGCTCTATCAGAGAATAAGTTAACCACTGAGATAATTTATGAAAAGGTACTAAACAAGATAACGGGTCGTCAGATTTTAATTTTGAATACGCCCATAAATCACCCATATTGATATTATTTATGCATATTCTTCCTGGCCAAATATCGCCAAAATTTATTAAAACACTCTCTAAAATAGCCTCAGCCTTGAGCTTTTCTCCATAATTATGAGTTAAGAAGTCAAGAATATTACCCGGTCTATTATGTGTAAAAGCATCATTGTTATTGAGTATATTTCCTAATTCACATATTAAATTAGTGCGACCATCTAACCCTTCTAAAGGGTTATTATCTGATACCTGAAAACCCACCTCTAATTTTTGTTGATTAAATGACATTAAAGATGCTGCATCAACTTGCAGGGGATGAGACTTATCACTTGAAAAAGCACCTGCCATAAACATATCAAAACTGGCAATAGCCAGGCCCTCTGAACGGGAAAAACTTTGGCCACTATTTTTATCAAAATAACGCCATTTACTCCCCGCACCCGCATCTAACAGTACAAAAACTAAAACCAAATCTAACTTAGCTCTTGCTTTATCATATAGAGATAAATGATTTAATTTTTCATCGAGAATTTGTAACCTATCTATATTACCAACTTGAAAATGGCTCCAGCGAGAGTGAAATGGAATATTAAGACTAGGATAATTATCCTTAATAACAGCCAATACATAGTCAGCTACTTCATCTAGCCGTGATATATTTATTTTAAACGCACCTTTACCAGCTAAGCTCAATTCATATATTTCCTGACTTCGCTCTCTAATTTCTTTAGGCGATAATAAATAGCTCACATCATTGTCATTAATATCTGTGAAAATCATTCCAACTCCCGCCCTTTTACATTATCAAGCTCTTCATCTGATAGCGCATCTTCATCACCGGTATAATAACCAGCCGCTTTTTTAGCTTCTATTTCTACTTGGGCATCATCTGGTACCAGGTTTTTTGGTATAGATACACGGTTTAAAACTTGAATGCCAGACTTTACAATCGCGTTATATTTCATATCGCTCATCGACACTAAATGATCTATCTTTTTTATACCAAACCAATGCAATACATCTGGCATAAATTCTTGAAAACGCGCGTCTTGAATACCAGCGACACACTCTGTCCGCTCAAAATACGTTGCTGCGCTATCACCGCCTTTTTGTCTTTTTCTTGCATTGTAAACCAGTAATTTTGTGACTTCCCCTAATGCTCTACCCTCCTTTCTAAAGTAGACAATTAAGCCTACACCACCTTTTTGTGCTGTTTTTACAGCCTCTTCAATGCCATGCATTAAATAAGGTCTACATGTACATATATCTGAGCCAAATACATCAGAGCCATTACATTCATCATGTACCCGACATGTGAGGTGTTTACTTTCATCGGCTAAAGCATTTATGTCACCAAAAATATAAGCTGTTGTGCTGCCAATTGGCGGTAATAAAATTTTAAGATCAGGCCTAGTTACTAACTCAGGAAACATTCCCCCTGTTTCTTGGAATAAAATTTTTCTCAATTCTCCTTCTTCAATGCCAAATCGTTTAGCAATACCGGGGAGATACCATACTGGTTCAATTGCGACTTTAGTTACAAATACATCTTTATTTTCTTTTAATATTTCGCCATCAGGTTTTAATCTCCCCTTATCTACAGCTTCATATATTTCAGGTAATGTTAAATGGGCTTGTGTGATCGCAATAGATGGCTGAATATTTACGCCTTGCTTTAAATCCTCGCAAAATACCTCATCAATACTGGCACCCCAAGGATCTAGCGATATAATTTTTTTAGCATCAAACCAAGCTGGTTTAGGTGTCACATTTACAGTTGGGCTGGTATTTGTAAGATCGGGAATATGATCTTGAGGGAAAGCTCCTGCTGCAATTGAGAGAGCTCTATAGACTGTATAGCTTCCGCTATGAGAGCCTATGGCATTGCGATTTTCTTTTGTAGAAATAGTCGCAATTACAGGGCCTCTTTCTTTGGGCTGTTTTGCCCACCACTTCACAGGTGCAGATTCTTTAAACGCCTGATTGGAATGAGAAGTTAAAATGACATGGTTTGATTTTGAATATTCCTTCATAAATGCTCCTTAATATTCTTTTAAACCTAAGGACTATAAGGCTTGTGCTTTAAAAAGATATCTTAGTTTAAGTACCAAAATACCTATCACCAAAGTCGCCACATCCGGGAACAATATATTGATGTTCATCTAAAATAGGATCAACAACTTCGGTGTGAATATGGATTTGTGGAAATTCATTTTGTAGTTTTTCTACAGTTTCTAACGCGCAAAAAATCGAGATTATTTCAATATTCTTTAAATCATATCCCTGTTTTTTTAGCATGCCTAAGCTGGAGCATATAGTGCCTGCAGTGGCGATCATAGGTTCTAAAATTACAAATTTTGCATCAGCTGCTATTTCAGGAGGAACTTTAAATAAATAAGGCTCTGGTTGTGCTGTATCTTCATTTCGTTTTACGCCTATGGAGCATAATCTAGAGTTCTCTATTTTAGACATAAACACAGGAAGTAAACTTAAACCAGCTCTAAAAATTGGCGTTAAAATTACTTCATGATTTTCTAGATGTGGGATCATAGCCTCAGCAATTAAGTCAAAAAGTTGATCAGCTATTTTTCTATACGCTTGATAGGGTAACTCTCTATTTCTTAATCTTGTTAAAAATAAATGCCGCTCACTTATTTGAGCATTTTTAGAACGTGAAAAGCAGGTCACATTAGGTGGTAAAGTAAAATTATTATCTTGCTCTGACATATATTAATCCCAAAAACCTAACTACTTAAATTGAGAATTTAGAATCATTAAAAGCATTCAAGCTGAAAAATAAAAATAATGAGTTTATAAATAAAATAAACTTTTTTTATTCAAAGACTAATAGACAGATCGCGTTTCAACAAGATTTTGTAAAATATAATTAAGGAGAGTAAATTGAATTAAGGTTAAGTAAGCTAAGTGAACAACCTCAGCTTACTAAAAGAAATTTTAAAAGTGATTATTCTGAGACTATCACTTTTTCAACAATAATAGGCTCTTTTGGTACATCATCATGATCCCCTTTACTACCTGTTTTAACTTTTTCAATACTTTTGACAATATCAATGCCTTGGATCATAAAGCCTTTAATTACACGGTGAAAAATCGTGCCTTCGTAGAAACCTTGTTGGCAATATTTTAAGAAGTTTTTTGCGGAAATGGGGGTACTTTCAAAATCCAACTCAATTTTAATATCGCCCATATTTGTTTTAAATGTGATCATAACTTTTATCTGAAAAACTGAGATAAACCAATTTTAATAGACAAACTATTCCAAATATAACTAATTATGCAATTTTTACGATATTTTTTATTTCTTCATCTATGTGTTTTATCATTTGTTTTTCGGTTAAAGGCTTACTAAAAAAATATCCTTGAAATTGGTGGCAATATAAATTTTTCAAAACTGCAAGTTGTGCTTGTGTTTCTACACCTTCAACAGTAACAGATAAGTGAAATGATTCGGCTATCGCACAAATTGCTTTAACTAATTGTAAAACACCATTGTCAGTCTCTATATTCTCAATAAATGAACGATCTATTTTTATACCATCTATCGGTAAATTTTTTATTCGACCGAGAGAACTATAACCTGTCCCAAAGTCATCTATATATATACCTATCCCCAATTTATGAATTTCATTAAGCTGGCCTATTAAGGCTTCTTCCTTGGCTATCATGGCTGATTCGGTTAACTCAATACGTATTTGTCGCCTGCTTAACTTTGATTGATTAACACGGTTTGTCAGCCAATCCATAAAATTATTTTGCTGTAATTGAAGTGGAGAAACATTAATATTGATAAATAGATCCCCTGACTTATCTCCTAATTGTTCCATGAATTTAAGTGCTCGCTCAAAAACCCACCGACCTAGTAGAGACATTTTTCCACATTCCTCAGCAATAGGAATAAATTCTTCGGGACTTATACGCCCTAACTCTGAGCTATCCCATCTAAGTAATGCTTCAAAACCAATTAAACGTGCACCTAATTTACAATATAAAGGTTGTAAGTTTATTGATAGCTCTAGATCTGGAATTAAATCATGTAATAAGGTTTCAATGTGTAGTCTGCGATTAATTTGTTGGGATAACTTTGAAGAGAAAATATAATAATCATTCTTTCCTTGTTGCTTAGCTTCATACATAGCGATATCCGCATCATGAATAAGCTTTTTAGCATCATATTCAATACAAGGTGAGGTGAATTTTCGTACACCTATACTGCCACTAACTGATAAGCTATGCTCGTTATAATTAAAGGGTTTACGAATTTCTTTAAGTATTTCAATCAATAAACCGATTAAATTTTCACTTAAATGATTTTGTCGTATTAAAACTGCAAATTCATCACCACCTAACCTCGCAATATCTGAATATGAACCTAATAAAGTTTGCATTCTTGCAGCAAACTCAATCAATACTTTATCGCCTGCGACATGACCTAAAGTATCATTAATTAATTTAAACCTATCTAAATCTATATAAAGGAGAGTAAAGTTATTTTGAGAGCTAAATCTTAATTTATCTACTAACTCTAAAAATGCTTGTCTATTGAGCAAATTAGTTAAGCTATCATGTTGAGCTCTATACTTTAATTGTTCATTAAATAACTTTACTTGGGTTATGTCGACCAACCTCCCCTCATAAGTCCATATTCCTTCATTTTCTACCCAATTACCGCTTTGTCTTACCCAGATACTATTTCCATTTTGTTTTTTGGCAAGCCATTCAAATTCTTGATGATTCACTTTATTTTTGACATCATTTAACCACTTGATTACTTGTTCTTCACTGTAAATAAAATCACTAAAAGAGAAGCTTTTACAATCAGAATTGTTATCTAACAATAAAGTGCTAAAAGCCGGGTTACTAGTTTTAATTTCTGCATTAGAATTCAAAATAAATAACCCCTCATGGGAGTTTATAAATAATTTTTTATATTTATTTTCAGACTTTATTTGTAGCTTCAACGCCTGGGTTTTGAGAAGAGATTCTTTTTTAAGCTCTCGATTAGAATCAACTAAGCTTGTAGTTCGTTGTACTACTATACGATTTATTTCTTTATTACGTCCTTTCAAAGTGAATATTTGGAATAATATTAAAGCGCCACAGATCCATGACAACACAACAAGAGAAATAATTACACAAACGCGTATTGGAATAATTGGAGGACTTAAATCGTTAGGATTATATAATTCGAATGTCAACTCGTGACTAAAGAAATGACTAGGAGTACTCACACTTGCTTCTATCGCGTCTAATTTATAAGTATCTTTCCAATCTGTCGTAAAAATAATTTGATCTTTATTTTTAAGCAGAATATGTTCACCTGTTTCAGCATATAAATTATGGTAGAGATTTTCTAATAAACTCGATAAGGCTAACCTTAAACCGAGTGCTGAATGAACTTTACCCGCAACCTTTTGAATTAATACTAAACTCCATTGCTCATTATTTTTCGGCCAATTTAGCGCTACAACACCATGCTCTAAAGATAGTTTTCTTAATTCACTTTCATTAAGCGCAATTACTTGCCCAATATTATGACCATAATCAGAAACAGGAGCGGCCTTTATAACACCTAATAAATTATCCTCAAGCTTTACTGGTAAGTACAACCTAAAATCGAACTGGCCCTGCTCTATTTGCTGTGTTTGTATTTCTTCAATTTGCTCTGATTTAAATAAAACATATTGTTCTAAGCCGACTTCGATTTCTATTCCTTGTAATTGAGATTGGGCTACTTTATAAAAACTCTTAGTACTAATATTTGGGCTAGATTGAAAATATGCATCAAATGAATAAAGTAAATTTTCGAGCTGTCTTAATTTATTTTGAAAAACTTGATTATAGGAGGATATTTGAATATTCAAATCTTGCTCTGACTGAGTTTCATAATGCTTTTCTAAACGGAACCCAACAAAAGACATCACTGTAACAAAAATTAAATAAATCAATAAGTGAAATTTAAATCCTTTCAATTTTAAGTTAAATTCCTTCATGACCTAGACTTCTTAAAATTTACCAGTACTATAGATGTAAATGATAATAGTTTGTATTTGAGCCCATGAAAAGTAATTTATTTATATTTATTGCATTAATTGCATCGAGCGCCGAAGTTTTGGCCAAACCTATTGAACAATTAAACATTTATTCATTTCGAAAACTAGAATTGATAGCACCTATTATTTCATCCTTTGAAAATAAATCAGGAATAAAAGTTAATTTAGTACATGGAAAATCAAAATATTTATTAAAACGATTAGCTACTGATGGTCAAAAAAGTCAAGCTGATTTATTGCTAACATCAGATTTAAGTCAGTTAGCTAATAAAAAACATTTATTGCAACCTTTTACTGAATTTACTAATTTAGCACACGTAAATCAAAGTCTCATAGATGATGAAAAATATTGGGTAAGTACTTCAATGCGAGCTCGTACTATTTTTAGTGCTGAACATACAAAATTACCGATACCAAAATATTATAGTGACTTTAATAAACCACAATATCATGGACAATTTTGTATTAGAGATTTATCCCACAGTTATAATAAAGAGTTATTTGCCTCTTTATTATCTATAGGAGAAAAAGAAAATACCCATTGGTTACAAAAACCAGAAAAACTATTAGTAAAACGCCCAACGGGCAATGATAGAGATCAACTTAGAGCATTAGCAAATGGACAATGCCAATTTGCAATAGCTAACCACTATTATTTAGAAATGTTAGCTAATTCTGAAAATAAGAAAGATCAGCTCATTGCTACAAAATTGCAACGCCATTGGTTAAAAACACATAAAAGTACTACATTAATTTCTACTGCAACAGCTGCTATTACTAAATATTCGCCAAACAAAAGTAATGCTATAAAATTTATGAATCACCTTTTAAATGAACAAACCCAAAAGATTTATGCATCTAAGCTTTATGAATTCTCTGTATATACTAAAAACAAACAAGACCAAACAACTTTCGAAAACAACAATTTAAAAATGATCCCAGATGTCACAGCCGTTAAGAGAAGCCTGAATTTTTTAGTTAATGCAAAACTCTTATAAAACGTAATCTGAATAATAAACTTTTGATATTTCATCTATTTCAATAAACATCGCCATAGAGCCAATTAATCGCATAGTGTGATTTAAGGGTAATATGGCACCTTTAATTTTTATAAAATTAAATGTTAACTTTAATATATTGATATCTGCCGAAAACATAGGTGAGAAATTATCATTATTGATAATTTCTAAACTTTTAACAAAATGATTATTTTTATCGAAAATTAAAATACCGTCTAGTTTACTTTTAGCATCTTCTCCAAATCGACTATAACCGACTTTGAATGATGATTTAATAAATTCATTATCTTCAGTAAGGATTTGTAAAGTATCAATATCGACTAATTGGGAAATACTAATCGATTGATTATTTTTACTTTTATTCTTTTTTTTCGATTTATTTTTAAGATATTTATTTACTTGTGCTTTTGTCGGTGTTTTGCCATTTAATTCTATTAAAGACCAAGACTCTGAAATATTTTCAGCAGGAGAGTATTTTTCTAAACTCGATGTTTCATCACCTTCTTCATTTTCATATTTGGCAATAGTATAAGAAAAATTCTTACGTTTAGTTTGACTAAAGAGTTCAAAGCTCGCTTTTACACTTTTTTGATATTCTAACAGATCTGTTTTAATTGTTTCACTGTGAGCCTGATTTGCAATTAAGCACACGATTAAGCTAATTAATAATTTGAAAAGAGTCATAGTTTATTTCCTAATAAAATGATGACTCAGCTTAAGTGGTACATAGTGAAATTACTGTGAAATAGTACTTACTTTAATTAACTATCAGAAAATAAGACTTCTCTTTTACCATTGACACCTTGATTAAAATCTAACTCTACAGCTTTCAGTCCACTTGCTTTACTTAAAGATTTAACCATTTCACGGTTAAAGTAACTATTAGTTTCATCTTGAATATAAGTATTTAAATCGACCCAACATGCATCTTCAATTTCATCAGTGTCTTGAATTTCAATTTGAGTTGTTATTGGTTCTAAACGACAAATAAAATAGATATTCGATTTTCCAAAACGGTAAGGATGCTTATTGGCAAAACCAACAAGCTGCTGAAACTTTGCTGTAATACCGGTTTCTTCAAATACTTCACGCTCAATCGCTGTATGAATATCTTCATCTAACTCTATATGACCGCCCGGCAGCTTATAACCTGTACCTATTGCTATCTTTTCACGTATCACCAATACTTGGTTATGTTTATTAATAACTAAAGCACCTGCGCCTATAGAGTGCGTTGGTACAAATGGCGCATAAGCACCTTCAACGAGTCGTAAAATAAGTGTTATTTCTGTTTCGAGACAATTATGAAATACGAAACCTAATTCAGTAGCGATTGGCACAATATTACTGCGCTCTATTGGTAAGGTTAACCAAATTAGACGTTTATTCTCTGAAGCTGCATAAGCAATAGTTAGCTCTAATGCAGCCTGGAATAAAGTTTGTGTTGCAGGTAACTTATCTGTATCAATAATAATGCCATTAAAGGCGTCGGCTTGAAATGAGAGCAAAAAAATACCTGACCATAATATTTAAATATCGAAAAATCATAACACAATAAAAAAACATATCAGCTAACTTTCATTCGAAAAATCATTTATCACCTAAAAAAAGACTACCATCTAAAACTTTATGCTACCCCAGCAAAGCACTCACTTTATTGCTTTTACTAAACTCAGTTAACCTATTGATGCTTGGCTTATATTCATCCCAGTCTTTTATATAGATAAGCCTAAGATAAAAACTATCTCCTGTTAATAACCATTTTGTTTGTGGATCATAAATTGTTATTGCTTGATTTTGATGACCTGGCATAGGAATGATAGATAACTCACGATTTCCCTAATCAAATTCACTTATATCATTAGGCCAATTATTCATTTTAAAAAAGTGATCTACTTATTTTTGAGTTGTGCCAACAAATGTCACATTTTCTTGCCCACAAAACAGTTTATCACCCGCATAATGATCTGAATGCGTATGACTATGCGCAACAATGATTTGTTTTTTCGAAGGATCAGTACTTTTAGCGATAATATCATTTACTGCTTTAACTAAAGGCATATCTTTTTCATCTTCAATCGCACCAGTATCAAGTACTAATACTTTTTCTTCGCCGATTAATACATAATAAATGGCGCTTCAAAAGTCAGGCATTTATTTTGCCTAAGTACATAGCTGGTTTCATTTACTTTTAATACATCAAAAGCTGCGATTTATCATTTTCACAATTAACTGCCCCATGAAGCCATTTTTTATTATTAATTAACTCTAATTCATTAACTTGGTTTGCATTTACAATTTGCGTACTTAAAAGTACACATATCGTCACTAATGTTTTTGTAGGATGTTTCATTTAATGCAGGCCTCTTTTATGGAACAATCAAATGTTAAATTATAAAAGTAAAAAACACAGCATATTGCTGTGCTTTTACTAGCAACTGATTATTTGAATTTTTTAAACTGTTTTACATTATCTATTGGGAAGTGCATATGATGCACTCATAACCGATACTGCAATCACTAAACCAATCGCAACTGCTGATGCCATTCCATTGAAAGTTAATACACCCATAACTAAACCACCTAAAAAAGATGTTGTAAAAAGTTCACTTAAGCTTGAAGTATTCATAATCTAATCCTTTATATTCATTCGATAATTTATTTGCTGCTTATCAGCTGTTGAAATAAATAATAAATGAGAAAAAAAGTTTAATTTAAGCTTTATGCTAAATGGTCAATATTGGTGATTTTAGGTTTATTAAAGTGATAAAAATCGCTTGGTTTATTTAAATTTTTAAATAATTAAAAGTAAAAATACAAATATCTCACTATAAAACCCAATTAACTTACAATTGTTTACATATTATTTAAACATATAAAATAACTTTTTATTATTTAAACCTAATTTTTTTTGCAAATAAAAATTTAATAAATATATAAGACCTAAATCCATTCCCTATAAAATTACAGCCTTCTGATTTATAGCCTTTTTTTAATGTTTTCTATCAAGTGAGCCTCGATAAAACGATCAAATTAAAAACGATAACTTTAATTTTTCGTTAATGTAAAGTAACTAAAAACAATCCCAATTAATGAAATGATTTATTTTTACAAATCTACTCGGTCATTAAAAATACAATTGACATCCCTTATTTAGGAACGTAGTTTATTTGGAATAAAGACTCTAAATATCAATTTAGAGAAAAATAAAAAACATAATACTTTATTTTAATTAAATATTATTAGGGGAGCTATCTATGTTGTTTTCATTAGCTGATTTATTTGAAAAAACATTAAACAATCTTTGGCTAGGAAAAATTAAGTTTTATCCTAATGATTCACAGTTCGATTCAAATGTTTTACAGCAGCTTAGCGCTTCACTAGAAAAAACTACAAATATAAATTTTGGTGACAGAGTTTTAGTAACCGATAACCCAACTGCTGAAACTATCGCAAGTATTTTATGGTTGTGGTCAAAAGGAGTGGTTATTGTTCCAGTCCGATTTAGCATGAAATACAGCGCAATTTTAGATATTGCTGAAGATTGTGATTCACATTTACTTTTTAGAAATGGCGAGCCAGAGTCACTTAAAGTAAAAAAAACAGCTAGAAAACCCGACAATAACCTTAAAACATTTGAGTTTAATTCTAAAAGAATAGTTTGTGGCTCCGATCTTGCTCTAATCATTTACACTTCAGGAAGTACCGGTAAACCAAAAGGTATCATGCTGAGTCATACAAATGTGATCACAGCAATCAATTCAATTGGTACTTATCTTGACCTCAATGTTAAAGAACATATTTTATGTTTATCACCCCTTTCATTTGATTATGGCCTGTATCAAGTATTATTTAGCTTAAAATTTGATTGCCAATTAACAATTTTTCAAGATGATTTTCACCCTATAAAAGTAATAAAAGCACTAAATCAACATAATATTTCCCTACTGCCCGTTGTGCCGGCGATGGCAAGCTCGTTATGTAAAGTGATCCAAGCTTTTAAAAGTGAATTTCCGCACTTGAATAAAATTACCAATACTGGTGGTCACCTAGGCGAAGATACAATTCAAAATTTATCTCAGTTAATACCTCATACTAATATTTATGCGATGTACGGTTTAACGGAATGTAAACGTGCGCTGTATTTACCTCCTCAAGATAGTATGCGTAAACTTGGATCTGTTGGCATTCCTATTCCAGGGTTAGAAGCAAAAATATTCAATTGTGATGACAAATTACATTTTAAGGAAGTAAATCAAGGAGAGATTGGAGAGCTATTTATTCGTAGCGCGACATTAATGCAGGGTTATTATGGCTCAGGAAATGCTGGCGCTAATATTCATAGTGGTAAATATAGGGATGATAATTGGCTAGCTACGGGTGATCTTTTTTGCCAAGATGATGAAGGTTACTTTTACTTTAAAGGCCGTAATAAAGATTTGATAAAACAGGCAGGTTATTGTTTATACCCTGCTGAGTTAGAAGCACAAATTGAACAATTTCCTAATGCACATTTAACTGCAATTGTTCCGTACACGGATAAGCTAGGAGATGAAATAGCTTGCCTATATGTACAATTAAACGAGAACACACCAGATCACCAAACTCAGTTCAAAACGTGGTTAAGGTCAAATTTAGACCCTGCCTACAGCCCTCGTGAAATCCGTTTTATTGAAGCCATGGCATTAACTGCAAATAGCAAAGTGGATAAGCAACACCTTATTTCGTATTTATCAGAAATTTAAAGCTAACCATATTTGTTTTAGGAGTTATAAATGAAAGCCATCACTAATTTACTAGATAAGAACCATCGTCAAATTGAAACACCTTGTTACTTATACAGCGTCAGCCAAGTAGCAAGTAATTTTGCACAACTTAAATCAGCGCTAGGTACCGAAATAATTTACTCTATGAAAGCAAATAATAATGTAGATTTGTTAATGCGCTGTGCACATCACTTAACAGGTGGTATTGAAATAGCGTCTATTGGCGAACTAAATTTAGTTGCTGGCGGCAACAGTGAAAAATACATAAATAACCCATCTGCCGATAAAAAGTTTCTACGGGCGGCTGTTGCTTCTCGTTCAACCATTATCATAGATAATCTAGCGCAATTAACATCACTTATTGAATTTATAGGTAAGCGCCCATTAAAGCCTATTTTATTACGCTTAAATTCATGCGTTTTAAAACAATTTAATCCTGATATCAAAAAAATAAGAGCAGATCAATTTGGTATGGATTGGGATACCGCAAGCCAAGCGATTGATATCTGTAAATCTAATAATCTCTCCCTAGCTGGCTTTCATTTATTTAATGGCTCATATCAATTTACCCACAATGCACTTGAAACTGCAGTTGCAGCAAAAAAAATTATTAAAACAATTGAATCGCGTTACCAACAAGCACTAAGTTTTGTAAATTTAGGTGGCGGATTCAGTGAAAATTGGCAACAAAGTGATTTTGATTTTGTGAGTTATAAACAACTATTAGCCAGCTTTCCAAAACATATCGCATTAGCCCATGAAACTGGCCGAGGACTAATGGCCTCAGCAGGATACTTTGCCACACGCGTTCGGTATTTAAAATATATAGAACATCAACAATATGCTATTTGTGATGGTGGTATGAATCAAAATTTCTTACTAGCTCAAACAGAAAACAGTTTTAGAAAATTCAAAACTCCAATAATTTTCAGTCCTACCCCACATTCAAAACACAACAGCTGCATTTTTGTTGGTAGCTCTTGTAGTAAAGATGATGTTATTGGTAAACAAGCTGAGCATCATATTACACCGCAAGTGGGTGACATCTGTATCTTTGAAAATTGCGGAGCCTATAACGCCAGCTATACCCTATCCCCTTTCTTAAAACTGCCAAGTGCAAAAACTTACATTATTGAATAAGGCCAATTATGAGTGATTTAAAAGCTATTTTTTCTAGCTTCATTACTGAGCATTTAAATAATCATCAAGCTTTACCAATAAGTTTTGAAAAAATTATCAGTAATGCTGTTTTTAATTTATTAGATTCTGAGATTTTAATTGAAGATAATTTGTCTGCTAAACCAGCTTTAACTAAACCAAAAGTCAATCAAGCATTACCAAACTTTGAGCAAACATATGTCATTGACCAATTAACTGAGCAAGTTAAATCAACAGGTTTTGGCCCTCATTTTCATCAAATTATTGGGCTATTTGGCTCAATTATGTTGCAAATGACAGCAAATGAAGCCCAACAACAGCAAGTAAATGACTGGCTTGAACAGGGCTACTTTGGTCATTTTTTAATGACCGACTTAGGTGGTCCATCATTAAACCAATGGCAATCAAGTTTAAATTCAACACAAGATCAATGGCAACTTACCATCAATAAAAAATGGGGGATTGAAGCGCATAATCTTGGATTTTTAATGTTAGTTGTGCGCCAGCCAGGTAAACCATTTCCTTTAACTTTTTTAATTGAACCAGAGCAAGCAAGAACTTTGAATCAATCTAAAGTAGGCGCGAGCTATTTAGATAATTCAGTGCAGTTAGGTAATGTGAAAGGCGAGTTAAATATTAATGCATCACAGCAACTGAAACTTGGTGGACTGAGTAGCGTAAACCGGTTTTTAACATTAGTTCGTCCACGCTTTGTAAAAGCTTTAATGAATCACTTGTTATGGTTAGCTGATAATCAACGACTAACTTTAGATCCTCAATTAAATGAACACATAAATTACATTCAAAATGTCGCTAACAGATGTTTAGCTCAAAATGAGTTTTCTATTCATTCCGTAGATCAAGTACTCGCCTTGAAGTTTGCTTCAAATGAATTGCTCCTAGATACCGTATCAAAAGGGAAAGTAGCCAGCTTTGAAGATCAAAGAGACCTATTAGGCTTTACCAAAATGGAAGGGAGCTCTTATCGTTGTTTTCTTGAAATCTATTCCAAGCAAAAAAGGTTCAGACAATGAGCGTACTAACAGTTAAAGCAATTGCTTTTCAACCTTTAAAACAACGATTATTCAGTCAAACACCAAGTAGTAATACAAGCTTTGAATGGCTAGCCACACTTTTGGTCCAGCAAACAAACAGCATTACATCAATGCTGTCTGCTTCAGAGCAATTAAAAATTAATCGACACTTTTTGTGCTCAACGATGATAGATCTCCCTTTTACAACTGGAGATATCAGTTGGTCAAAAGTCGCTTCAATGCTAAACCAGAATGAAAAAAATCAAGCAGATACTTTCATCAATGCCTATGAATGCGCATCATGGGGATTTTCTTTAAGACATTATTTACAACATGATCAACAAAACACCCCTCAATTTTTATTAGTCAGTATTATAGATGCTAATGTTTTTGATCTAGAATTTTGGCGTTATAACGAGAACTGGCATGAATCAGGGTTTGGCATCACAACTGTATTACTTGAAGTTAATGGCCAAATGACTGATGAACTACTCACACAATGTGCCACTACGCATAATGCTATGGCTGAATTTGCGACTGTAATCCGTCGCCATGCTGCTAATAAAAAAGGTGTCACGCTAGCAATGCCTTTTTTTCCAGAACATATCCAACAAATGTTTAATAAATTATTAGTCAACCAAACTCGCTTGCCTGATTTACATGCTCAATGGGGCCACTGTTTCGGCTCAGATCCTTGGCTATCAATTTTGAGTCATTGCCAAGAAAGCCCAATACTTAAAGAACAAGAATTCCTTGCTTGTTCACTTGCCTTAAATGGATATTTTTCAATAGCGCAAATAAAAGTGACGCCGCAAACTCAATTTATATTACAAGAGGTAAAAGGCTATGAGTAATGTAGCGAAACATGAATATGTTGGTCATTTATTAAGTGTGCCTTTTAATAATAAACCATCTGCGGCTTTAGCTAGATGTATGCCCTTATCAAATGATAGTGACTTTGCAATATTTGCTGATTTACCTTGCTCTGATGCACCAGTTCTAATCAATTTTATTGAACATTATCAAATTTTAAATGAGTTAGTTTTACTGGCTAATGAACTATGGCCTAAAGAACTTACTATTTTAATACGCATTTCTATGCCAGGCGGTATGAGATTACCCGCATCCTTGCTCGCTAATAATGTTTTATTAATGCAAGACATCAAACCTGAAATTGACAAATTAGCAGGTAAAGTGACTCATCTTCTCACTATCGATGACAATTTTATTCGATATCAGTTGGAGCAAGGTCACAATCAAATTGCAATCAATTTACATAGCGTAAGTAATAATCAACAAGTCAATTTTTCTAAATTTATTGCAAAGCTTCGACACTTTAATATTGGTACTCAGTAATGCAAAGCAATGATCAAATGATCTTATCTCAATATTGGGCCGAAAAGATTGATTCGGTGAATCATGGATTAGCACTGCTACGCACAAAACTCAGTGAACTAACAGAAAAACCAAACCAAGTAATTTTTGTTAGTGCAGGTGAAATCAAGCCTTTATTAAACCCTTATATCTTAACTTTTTGTAAAGATATAAGTCATAACTTTGAATGTAAAGCCGATTTTATCAGCGCTGCATGTACTAGCTTACATGCCAGCATTTTTCATTTTAATAATAGTAAATCACATAATTGTTTGGTGATTTTACTGGAGCTAGATCAAACATTACAGCAAGGGTGTTTGAATGCGTTAGGCGTAGGTGATTCAAATGGTCAAGATGGTCTAATCGTAAATGATTGCATTGGCTTTTGCTTTTTAGAAAAAAGAGTTGCCCACAACCAAGATATTGTTATTGAACAATGCCAAATATTTTCACAACCTTCAGGCATATCTGGTATGCCAAAATTACTTAATCAGCTCATTACGCATATTGAAAATGATCAATCTCAGGGGTTATTTGTATCTTTTGACATTAATTCTGTATGGGGTAAAAAACTAAAATCAGCGTTAAAAAGTCGATTAAAAAAACTAGCAAAACCAACCTACTGGTTATCAAGTATTGAAACAGATCAGCGCCATTATTTAAGTTTAAAACCCATTTTAGAATTAAATAATTATCGCAACCAACTCAATAAAAAACCGCTGAACTTATTAACTTTAGGGGGTGGTGGTCGTGTTGGTAGTCTCAAGTTATCTATAAATACACACAATAAAAGCCAAATTGATGATGCTTCATTTAATGAGTTTTGTTTAACAACAGATCACGCTATTTATCAACAATCTCTTCAAGTGAAACCGTATTCAATTGAGGCTTATCATGCGATTGTTAAAGCTACTTTAAAATATCCACAACATCAATATCGTGGCATAAAGAATCACTATTTTCGCTGGCCCCTCAATTTAATTATCCAAGCTGGAGTTAAATCATGAACTACTTAACAAAAATAAATACGCATTATGATGTTTTAATTATTGGTGCCGGATGGGCCGGACTCACTTTAGCAAGACAACTTAAACAAGAAAATCCTAATTTAAACATTTTGCAGCTTGAGGCAAGTACCCAATTTAAAGCAAAAGTAGGTGAAGCCACTGTCGAAATAGCAGGTCATTATTTCATACATAGATTAGGCTTAGTAAATTATCTCTATCGCAACCATTTACCTAAAAATGGTCTACGTTTTTTATTTGATTCAGAAAATCATGATTTAGAACTAGATCAAATGAGTGAACATGGAACCACCAGTATCCCACCCCACCCTGCATTTCAGTTAGACCGAGCAAGATTTGAAAAAGACTTAGTTGAAATGAATAAAGCACAAGGTATCAACTTATTTTTAGGTGCAAAAGTAACAAAACTGGCAGTCAATGAAGCTGGCGATCATACCGTAGCTTTTAATTATCAAGGGCAAAATCATGAAGTAAACACCAAGTGGTTAATTGATGCCAGTGGCAGAGCCAGCTTATTGGCTAAACAGAAAAAGTTACATCATAGGAATGATGTTCCTAGGAACTGCGCAGCGTGGGCACGTTTTAGTAATGTGACTGACATTGACACTTTAGGCAGTAAAAAATGGCAAAAGATGGTCAATGGCCGGTTTTTATCTACCATACATTTCACCGGACCTGGCTATTGGATTTGGGTGATACCGCTTAGCGGTGGTTTTACTAGTATAGGTATAGATTGTGATAAGAATGTAATGGATAACCCACCATTAACACAAACGCAATTTATTGCGTTTTTAAAGCAGCACAAAGGCTTATGGCAAATACTCAAAAGTGCACATTTAGAAGATTTTGAAGCTTGGGGGCAATTGGCTTATCGCGGTAAAAAATATATCAGTGAGCAACGTTGGGCCACAACGGGCTTCGCAGCTATGTTTTTAGATCCACTTTTCAGTGGTGGTGGCGATATGATTGCACTCATAAATGATGCAATCACTAAAACAATATGTGATGACTTTGCTTATGATTCGATTGAACAAGCAGAGCAATCCTTAATCAAAAAAGTGCCTATATTAAATCAACAAGCCCATGAGTTTTATCAAGGTTTACATACCTATGTTAACAATACCAATCCAATTCTAGATTGTGCGCAATTATGCTCCCCTGTTGTTGCTTACAATACAGCAATTTATTTTTTAGAAGCTGCTTGGGACTATATGGCTGGTAACTTTATTGATTTAGAATTTTGGCAAAAGAAAGATTACATACGTCGTGGCTATTTAGCATTAGAAAAAGAACTTAATAAACAAATACTCGCGACTGTAGATACTTTGAAACAACAAAGCCGTTACTTTGATCGTAACAGTGAAGGTTTTTTTGAATCTGGTGCTGAGTTATATAAATACTTTGTATTTAATATGGGTCAAGCAGGTAAAGACGGTTGGCGTATTGATTTACATACTAAATTATGGGTCGATGTCTATTTAAAAGTCACCCAGTGCCGCTTAAATTTACCAAAATTTGCCAGCAGAAGATTAGTACAAGAATGCTTAACGCTACCTAAAATTTTATCCCTAGATACTTTTTCGCAAAATGATCTGCCTGAATTATTAGCCAATATAAATCAAAAGCTCACCGAAGAGTTACAAAAATTAACTGAACATACTGTGCTGACTGAAGTAAAAGAAGCATCGTTCACAACTGGAATAGTAAATGTACAAGTCGTTGATGATACTTTACCTGATGCAGAAATGAAAAAGTTGAACCAGCTCGCAAACACTATTTTTAATAGTGAACAAGATTACGTAGCCATGCCATTTATGGTGCCCTACTTTTTACAATTTTGCCGAAAGACTGATGAAAACATCATGTCAAAACCAATATTATCACTTGAGAGATGCTAATGGATAAAATGACTTATTTAGCACGTGATGGTGTTCTACTGGCATATGATAAGTTTTTAATCACTAATGCAAAAGCAACAGTTATCTTTTTACATGGCAGTACATACAATAGCCGTCGTTATGCAAACATTGCGAAGGTATTAAATCAACAAAATTATGCAGCTTGTCTTATTAATTGGCGTGGTCATGGCGGTTCTGAAGGACGTCTGGGAACTGTAGATTATATAGGACAGTTAGAGGATGATTTAGCTGATTTTATAACCCATTATCAGCAAGTCTGTGACCAACCTCTGATTTTAGCGGGACATTCAGCAGGGGCTGTGATTTGCTTAAGATATATAGATAAATATGGTTGTAATAATATAGATGGTGTGAGCTTTATCGCACCTGCAATAAACGGCCCTCTTGAAACAGTTAGATATAAACATACGTCTGCAAAATGGCAATATCAAATAAGTTATTTTAGAGCTGCAAAACCTGCAATAACGCCACCAGCACATGCTTTAACTTATGCGCCGAGCCTAAAAACATTGCCTTTTATCGTTGCTAAGTTATTGCCATTTATGCGCCATAAACCTATTTTAAGTTTTCCTGCGAATGAACGTATGGCGAGGCTAGAAGGCAGAGTATTGCATTATAGTTATAACTTAATGCTCTCTTGCGATATCAATAACTACCCTAGTGCATTTAACAAAATTTCTGTGCCAGTACTATTACTGTGTGGTAAGCATGATGAAGTTGTCCACCCTAACCTGCTAGAAACCATTTATCACTGGCACCTAAAACCTACATTGAATAAAAAGATAGTTGAGTTAAAAAAAGTAAATCATATTCAAGTGGTCACAGCATCAGCAATGATTTTACCCGATTGGCTCAATAGCATTTTTGAGCAATCAAATGATCTTGTTACGACTTCTGATGAGGAACTTGCATGATAAATCTACATGAATTTAACTTTTATGGTCAAATAACAAACCGAAATCACGTTATAAATCAATTAAACTTAGCTGAAGATGCATCTGATTTTGAATTAATATCAGCTGCGTACTTAAAATGGCAATTATCAATCAATGTATATTTGGCCGGTGATTATGCCATTGTGTTACCGCTAAAAGAAAAAAAACAAGTATTTATATGTTTATCTGCTTTTTCGAGCCACCAGTTATTTTATAAAATTAACAGTAAAACGCTAAAAATGAGTATTCAATTATCTGACTTTAGTCAGCAAGCAAAAGTATGTCCGTTTGCAGTTACTCAACTATTACATTGGCGTTATATCAGTTCACCAAACACATTATTCAAAGATGTTTATTCTCTAAATAATGGACAAAGTATTATTTGGCAACTTGAAACTGAGCCAGAGAAGATATCTCAAAAGCAGTTAACTTTATCTCAAAAGTTAAATGCGGCACCAAATGCAATTCAAGCAAATTCATCTGGTAATATCAGTAATGACGAACTGAGCTTTTTCAATATATTTAATCAATTACCACACCTAAGCCAAATAATAACGCATCCAGTATCAGCATTATGGCAAATTGAATTTTTGTTATTAGTACAAATCAGCCACGAAAAACAATTAGTATGTGCTCACAAACCGCGGCTTAATCAAGTAGAACAAAAGTCAAAATATACATTAAATACCAATATATTCAGAAGTCGTTTAAACGAGCAAAATAGCGCATTAAACAAATTTAAAAAGCAACTTTTGGCGCAATATAAAGCCGAAATAGCGTGCGAACCTGATGAGAACAAAACAAGTTTTGCAACTTGGACCTATTTATCATTTGAGTTACCAAATAAATGGGCTCAACAAAGGTTAATTGCTAAAGCATATAACAAAGACATCCAATTTAATTATTGTAATAGCAATAAATTAAAGCAGCTGTTATCAGAAAACATTAGCTCAACTCAACCTCAAACAAGCCAGTTTTTTAGTTTTAATGATGAAAGTATCATTAATATTTTTGATGCAATGCAAAGGTTAATGCATCACGGCTTTGAACCGGTTACCAACAAACTATTTCACGTTGTGCCGCCAATTTCCGCCAAATTACTTAAAAAACATAAGAAAAATCCAATTCAAGTAGAAGAATTCTGCTGCTTATCCTTAACCTTAGATCACTTAGCAAGACATGCTGATTGGTCTGTAGATTAATTTTAAAACAACATAATAGAGAGTAAATATGTCAGATAAATCACAATTAACTTCATTGCAAACTGAAGTAGCACAAATGCTAAATAAAGAACAAATTGATGCAGATACCCCTTTAGGTGAGTTAGGTGTTGATTCACTAAATGTTGTTGAAGTTATTTTAATCTGTGAGCAAATATATACCGATGTCAGTGATCCTGAAGCACTTATTTTTGATGAGTTTACCACTTTACGTGATATGGATGCTCAGCTGTTAGAAGCATCAGATAATTTCGTATAACTACCAAAGGAATTTAAAATGAAAAAAATCTTCAGCTTTATAATCACAAGCTTAGTAATTGGTAATATTATTTCTTGGTCTATGGGGTCTTGGCCGATTGAATTTAAACATCAAGCTTATACAGAGCAACAACGCTCAAGTATCAAGTCCCTAAAGCAAGAATTAGTAGATAATGCTGGAGATATTTCATTACTGGTGGAATTAGGCGCTATTTACTCTATGCACAATGATATTGAATTAGCTGATGAATATTTATCGCAAGCAAATAATATGTCGCCTAATAATGCTTTAGTGATGGCTTGGTATAATGCCAATGCTGCAAAGTTATCAGGCGCATCTTTTGATTTCACTATGGGTTTTTATAAACTTTATTCTTTGAACAAAGTATTAGGAAACATAAGTAAAGCCGTTGATTTAGCACCAAATGATCTAACCATAAGATTAGTCCGCTTAGCTACTTTTGCTAATGTTGGACAAATAAATCCAAATTTTGACTTAGTCTTCAATGACGAAACCTGGTTTAAAACACTTTTAAAACGCACACCTAATGAAATCCCAGAGCAGCTAAAGGGGCAATTTTACATCGCAATGGCACAAGCTTATTTCTTCAAAGGCGATACATTATCGGCTGACAAAGTACAAAGTTATCTAGATTTATATCAAGCAATAAACACTAAAATGCCATCCGATTTAAACCAATATCAAAGCCTAGAATTACAATTTACAGAGCAAAATCGAGGTGAGTTATGGTAGTTGTCGCGCTTGAAAATATTAGTCGACATTTTATGCTCGGAAAAAACAAAGTACATGCATTAAAAAATATAAATTTAACCATAAGCAAAGGCGAATTCTTAGTATTAAAAGGCACAAGTGGTAGCGGTAAAAGTACATTATTAAACATAATTGGTGCAATGGATGAAGCCAATACTGGTGACGTGATCATCGCAAATAAAAGCTTAAATAAACTATCTGATAATAAAAAGTCTCACATTAGAAAACAACATATTGGTTTTATATTTCAGTCATTTAATTTATTGCCTGTATTAACAGCACTTGAAAATGTGCAATACCCTTTGTCGTTGCAAGGAGTTAAAAATACAAAAAATAAAGCTATTGCAGCATTAACTCGAGTTGGTTTAGCTGATTTTATGCATCACAAACCTAATCAACTATCTGGTGGTCAAATGCAACGGGTTGCGATTGCGCGCGCTTTAGTCACTGAGCCAGATATTATATTAGCCGATGAACCAACTGCAAATTTAGATTCAAATACAGCAGCTTCCATTATGGAACTAATGAAACAACTTAATAAACAGGGGATCACCTTTGTTTTTGCTACTCACCATGACTACGTCCTTTCTCAAGCATCTCGCATTATTGAACTGAAAGACGGTGAAATTATTAACGATAAACAAAGGGCTGCAGCATGAAATCAACACTAGGTATTATTTTACTCAGCTTAATGATTACGGGCTGCTCTGAATCAAATTCTGTAAATGAAATCATAGAACAACCGATTTTAAATCTCGCAAAAGTTAACAATAGCCAAGCACAATATATTCCACCGACATTTATTGGTAGTAATGTAAATGAACAAAAAGAATTGCTAGCTCATTTAACAGCTCAAACGCAGATATCAGATGTGCAACTGAGACAAAAAACGTTAATTGAATTAGCCTTGTTTTCGAGTGATAAAAATCAATCACTCGCTAAATTAGAAACAATTAATCATTCACTTGAAGCATTATCGAAAGCCCAGCCAAACGATTTTGAAATTATGGCAGCCTATGGCAACGCGCTAAGTTATCAAGCTGTTTTTCTTCAACATAACTTGGGACAAATGAACTTTGTTTCACGTAAAGGCATGAGGTTAATGGACCGAGCAATTAAACAAGCTCCCCATAACTTAGGAGCCAGATTATTACGTGGTGTGAGTTATGCCAATATGCCTAGTTTTTTAAATCGGGCTAAATTTGCAGTAGCCGATTTATCACTTATTAAACAGCATTCTCAGTCAGAGCCAACAAGTGAGTTTTTATCCTTTGTTGATTATTACTTAGCGATGGCTTTTGCTAAAAATGATCAACCACAACAAGCTAAAGCACTTTGGCAATCATTAAAAAGTAATGCGTCACCTAATTGGCAATCTAAAGCAACTGAGCGTCTAGAGGAAGCTGAATAATGGGGTTTAGATATAAAATTGCATTACTTAATGTGTTACGCAACCGACGTAGAAGTATTATTACTTTATTGTCAATCCAAGTAGCGGTAATAAGTTTAGTGCTGTTTGGTGGCTTTGTTGCTTCTATGTATGACGGTATGCGAGAAAATATGATCCGCTCGCAACTTGGACATATACAAATATATAAACAAGGTTTTAACCAATATGGTCATATTGAGCCTGAAAAATACTTATTAACCCAACATGATGTGAAAAAGATCAGCAAATTAGTTGAATCCCAACCAGGTGTTGAGCTTATTACCCCTAGGCTTAATTTTTCTGGTTTATTAACCAATTCAAACCAGTCTATCGCTGTAGTCGGTAGTGGCATCAATTCTGATAAAGAATCTTTGTTAAGCTCAGCAATTACCATCACACAAGGTGAAGATTTATTTAGCCAAGATATTGATGGCGCTTTATTGGGCCAAGGATTATTTAATGCGCTTAATACACAAGTAGGTGATTATCTAACCCTATTAGGCTCAACAACAGATGGCGCAGTGAATGCCGTAGATATAAAAGTAATAGGTGCGATTAATACTGGCGTAAGAGATGTTGATAATCGATTAATCCGTGTCAACTTACCTCATGCACAAGATCTTCAATTTACCCAAGGTGTCAGTCGATTAGTCGTTTTACTTTCTGATACTGAACAAACGCCACTTATGCTAGATAAATTAACACAATTATTTGAACAAAATGGGCTCATAGTTGAAACCAAGACTTGGTTTGAACTTGCAGATTATTACCATGAAGTTATTAATTTATTTAATGGTGTTTTTGGCTTTATTAAAGTGATCGTTTTATTTATTGCCGCATTAAGTATCGCAAATACTATGATGATGGCAGTAATGGAACGTACACCAGAAATAGGCTCTATTCGTGCATTGGGAGCAACACAATATGAAGTCATGATGCTATTTATTACAGAGGCATGTTATTTAGGGTTAATAGGCAGTGTTATCGGCCTGTTATTAGCTATTTTATTTGCTAATGGAATTACATCAGCCCAATTTATTATGCCTACACCACCGGGTAGTAGTCAAAGCTACCCTATTCGCATATTTATCTCTTGGCCAATACTTTGGCAAACAGCAATAACAGGCACTTTAGTGGCTATTTTTGCCAGTATTTACCCCGCTTTTAAAGCATCTCGCTTACAAATAAATCAAGCGATGCGTTCAGCTTAAAAGGAATAAACATGAATAAACACCTACTCATAATTGCACTATATTTTATTTTATCCGCAACTGCTGATAACGCTAACAGCGAACAAGTAAATGATGATTTATCACCCAAAAAAAATTATAGCGCAAGCCAATTAATACAAATTATTGACTCATATAGAGGTCTAAATAGCGAAGGTTTTAGCTTTGACATCACCAATGTAAGCTATAAAGAAAATAGAGATAGCCGAACTAATCAACTATCAGTAGATGTGAAACAGGATAGTTCGTTAGTTAAGTTTCAATCACCTGCCAGACAACAAGGTCGTATACTATTAAAAAAACACAGCGACATGTGGTTATATATACCAGGTACGCGTAAGGTTATTAGAATATCTCCAGCACAAAGGTTACTAGGAGAAACCAGTAATGCCGATGTCACTGGCAGTAATTTTAGCCGAGATTATACTGGCGAAATCATACCCCAAGATAACCCCGAGCAAATACAATTAGAGCTCAGAGCTAAAAAAAGTAATATGAGTTATCAAAAAGTCACATTCTGGTTGCAAAACCAAGCGCCTTTTAAACCGATTAAAAGTGAATATTATGCCCGTTCAGGTAAATTACTTAAAACTGCGCAATATAAAGCATTTAAAGAATTTAATGGTGAGCTAAAAGTACACAAAATGTTGTTATCAGACCCTTTAATTGCCGGTAGCTATACTTGGATGTTGTTTGATAATTACCGCAGCAGTGAATTACCTGATGCGCTATTTAATAAAGAAGCGATTGTAAGCTTATGAGCAAGAATAATTTATACCTTTGCTGTAGCTTAGTTTACTTAAGTTTTTTTAGCCTTCAATCATGGGCAAAAAATACAATACCTGATGACCCTTTTACAGAGAGTAAGAAAGTAACACCAAAGCAATATGAGCATAAGACTCGAATACAAACTTATGTTCAAAATAACAAAATCAATGAAGAACAAAGTTTTAACCCTGGTTTAGTTAACTTTGAACAAAACAAACAACTTGCAGTAATTGATTGGCAAGTTAAAACCCAATGGCAAAGTAATTTTCAAGCCAGAGCCCGTACCATAGCGCAATATCAACATACTAATAATCAAAGTGAAACTGATACCACAGTATTAGAAGCCTATATTAATTGGACTAGCGACGATTATGCATGGCAATGGCAATTAGGGCGAATAAAAACCCAATGGAGTACAGGATTTAATTGGAATTTAACCAACTTATTAAAACCTGACAGAGACCGCCCTTATATAGATTTAGATGACCTAAACCAGCAAAAAGGCTGGGATATGGCCACTATAAAATTCAATCAAAACAACTGGTTTTATCAATTAGTCATCGCAGATTATATCACTAAAGCTAAAAATCATAAGCAACAATATATTGCCCGTTTAGGCTTTCAAGGTAGCCATGACTTTTCGTTATTATTACATAAACAACCCAATCAAAATCTCAATTATGCTGCCAGTTATAATAAATTAATAACCGACGATATGACGATGCGATTTGAATGGAGTTTGTTGCATCAAAGAGACCAAGAAACACAAATATTACTGAGTGAAAATAACTTAGTCCAAAATGATGCTAAACAATGGCAAAAGTTTTTGATAGGTGCCGGCTATACATTAGATTCAGGCCATAATTTCAGATTAGAATATTTAAATACTAAACACGGATTTACCCGTGACGAATGGTCTGAAATATCAACTAAAAGTACAACGGCTTATCAAAATGTGATTAACAACCAAGCGAGTGCGCAAGATTATAATTACTTAACGACCTCATTAAATAGTTTAAGTCAGGGGCAATTGAGGCAGAATTATCTGTATTTAATGTATGCTACGCCAATTTCTAATGCGCTTTGGCAGTATAGGCAAAGTATGCAATTCAATCTTAATGATAACAGCCAATTACATCGCCTTGAGCTACTCAAATCATGGAACAATCACCTTACCAGTCGATTGCAATTTGAATTATTCAATGGCTGTAAGAATTGTGAATATGGTTTAAACCCTAATCAGCACAGTATGCGACTAGTATTTAACTGGGCATTTTAAAACAATAATAAGAGTTAAACATGACATCAAATAATGCTTTTCGCGTTGATTTACGCGACCACATGTTTTTACTGTGGCAACAATTTAAAGTACAAAAACACATTCTGGATTCAGATATATACCCTGAATTCGATCAAGATTTCTGCAATTATTTAATAGAACACGCCCATACATTTTGTTATCAAAAGTTGGGCCCTTTGTATCAATCATCTGATAGAGATGGCTGTAAATTAATGTCAGATGGCAAAGTACAACTCCCCAAAGGTTTTGAAACGCTATGGGATGACTATATATCGGCGCAATGGGGCCGTTTAGGCGCACCTGAAGAATATAACGGCTTAGGTGCTCCTTACATTCTAGCGCAAATAATAAATGAACTATTTATGGGTGCAAACCCTGCGTTTATGATTTATTCAGGGTTTTGTAGTCCTGCATTATATTTAATTGATAAATTTGGCAACCAACAGCTTAAAGACATATTTTGCGACAAACTTGCAGCTAATGAATGGGGAGCCTGTTTATGCATGACAGAACCTGATGCTGGAAGCGATGTTGGTAATTGCAGAACAAAAGCAATTAAACAGTCAGACGGTCGCTACCAAATCACCGGAGAAAAAATATTTATCTCTGCAGGCATGCACCAATTAACTAAAAACATAGCATATATTGTACTTGCCCGAGTTGAAGGCGCACGAACAGGTACTGTTGGTTTATCCTGTTTTGTTGTACCAAAAATAGATTTAGAACAGCAAAGTAATGGCGTAAAATGTTTACGATTAGAAAATAAAATGGGCCTTAATGGCTGTGCCACCAGCCACTTAACTTTTGGTGCCGAATCACCCTGTTATGGATATTTATTAGGAGAGAGAGAAAACGTTGGCCTACGCCAGTTAATGACCATGATGAATCTCGCTCGCATCGCAACGGGCATATATGCATTAGGAATGGCATCAAGTGCTTATTTAAATGCAGCCGAATATGCAAAAGAACGTATTCAAGGGACTGATTTTAAACAGTCATTTAATCCAAAAGCGAAACGCGTACCAATTATCGCCCATGTCGATGTAAAACGTATGCTGCTTGAAATGAAAAGTAAGGTAGAAGGCTGTCGCGCTTTAATCGTTAAGCTATGCTTTCATCAAAGCATGACAACTAATATTGAAATTAAACAGAAAAATGGTTTGTTAACAACTGAGCAAAGTGAAACCCAATTATATCAGCACCAATCATTAGTAAACTTACTGACTCCTATAGTTAAAGCCTATACCTCAGATCAAGCATTTAGAATAACCGAATTGGCTATTCAGGTTTATGGCGGTCATGGCTATATTAAAGATCACCCTGTTGAACAATATGCCAGAGATATTAAAGTGCTCTCTTTATGGGAGGGCACTAATTTTGTGCAATCAGCTGATTTATTTAGAGATAAACTGGCTATGGGTCGTCACTCAAAACTATTAGCTTTATTTGAGCAAAACGTAATGGCATTTATCGAGCAAAACAAATATATCCCACAGTTTGAAAAATCGATAAACATGTTAGAGAAAGCGCTGTACAGTTTAACTGATACACATAAATTAATGGGAAGTTGGATCAAAGTACAAAAAATGGAACTGATTTTTGCAGTATCAACCCGCTTTTTACAAATGATGGCCGAAGTCACCGTATCTTGGTTATTACTTGATGGCGCTATTACTGCCCACAACGCCATGCTCGCTGATATTAGCCAAAGTGAATCTGAGTTCTACCAAGGTAAAATCACTTCAGCACAATTTTATATTAATAATATTTTACCTAATGTATTTAGCACAGCTGACATCATTGCACTCGAAGATGAAAGTGCGGTAAATGCAGATATTACAACTTTTTTACCTTAAATATTTAATGGCATTGGTGGATTAACTGTCACCAATGTCATTATTTTTACTAATTTTCAGTACCGTTACTGGTACGAGAGGCTAGGTTAACGAAGACACTCGCGAGATTACAGCTGAAATGGGTGTAGTTGGTAAAGTATGGTTCAGCCCAAGTGTAAAACAAAACTTCATCGTGAAAAAACTATGGGGAATATTTGAAAGCAGCGGTCGCCCCTTTCCATCTAAAAAATCGCAAGCTATTACTATCACAACAAGTTTAGTTAAAGAACCTGAGCAACCTATATTTCCACTGGTCAAAGGACAAAGCCAGGATTTTGATATTCCTGATTTTGCAAAGCATGAAGACGAAGCTTGGTCTGTAGGTCACTTAAAAGTTCAAATTGGCTCAATTATCAAAACTGGTTACCCAGAAGTTGATAGATTTAACCAATTCATTATTGATGTTTTTAATTTAGGCTCTGGCAATATGCTACAAAAGGAAAATGTCCTTTCGTGGAATGTATGGTTTACCGCCCCTCAACTAGTTGATCAAGATGAATGGGCACGACATGCTTGGGTATGGCGCGAATCAATCAATGCAGATCATGGCTCACCTGAAGGAGAAGGCACGAGTGCAAAATACTATGATGGCACACCTTTTAAACCTGACTTTGATGCAATCAAAAAGCAAGAAGAAAGTAAGATCTTTGATTTATTGAAGCAAGAAGAAAGCAAAGAAAAAGACGAGATATTGTCGTTTATAAAAAGTAAGCTTTAGTCATTAGATGGCATTTGTAAACAGGACACAATCTAACTCTCCTTGTGGCCTGATTTATTTGGGACTTTTGACAGGATCTTTAAAAGAAGTGGCGGTGAGAGTGGGAGTCGAACCCACGATACGTTTCCGTATACACGCTTTCCAGGCGTGCTCCTTCGGCCACTCGGACATCTCACCGCATTATTTTTGCTTAACAGGTTAATCGATACGCATAGTAGGGAAAATTACGTTCTTTCGCAAGAAAAAAACGATCTGTTTTGTTTAAGTGAACATATATTAAGCGTATTTGTATGCGAAATTTATTATATTTCGTTAAGTGTTATTGAGATTATGATAAAAAGGGGTTTATTTCGGTAGGTAATACCTTTACTCAAAAAGCATAGCCATTTGAGTAAAGCTACTTTTAAAAATCTGACAGGCTATTTTTTCAAGCTTGCAGAGAAATCTAACATGCGATTAAGTGACTTAAGTGCACCTTCTCTTAATGTCATATCTACAAATACTTCTTTATCAGCTGGTTCGATTAAAGCTTCTTCAATCGCTTTTAAGCCATTCATTGCCATCCAAGGACAATTAGCACAACTTTTACAAGTAGCGCCTTCACCGGCTGTAGGAGCTGCAAAGAACTCCTTATCAGGACATAGCTGCTGCATTTTATAAAAAATACCGCGATCTGTCGCTACAATAAACATTTTATTGTCCATTGTTTGTGCTGCTTTAATTAATTGACTAGTTGAACCAACTGCATCGGCTAATTCAACAATTTCAGCAGGTGACTCAGGGTGAACTAATACAGCCGATTCAGGATAAAGTGCTTTCATATCCTTTAGTGCTTTTGTTTTAAATTCATCATGAACAATACAAGCACCATCCCACATGATCATGTCAGCGCCAGTTTTTGTTTGAATGTATGAACCTAAATGTTTGTCTGGTCCCCAGATTATTTTTTCACCTTGCTCATCAAGGTGCTCAACAATCTCAAGTGCACAAGAAGAGGTAACAATCCAATCAGCTCGCGCTTTAACTGCTGTAGAGGTATTTGCGTATACAACAACTTTACGATCAGGGTGCTGATCACAAAATGCTGAAAACTCATCAATTGGACAACCGACATCTAAAGAACAGGTTGCTGCTAATGTTGGCATTACAACTGTTTTTTGTGGCGTTAAAATCTTTGATGTTTCACCCATAAAACGTACACCGGCAACAACAACTGTTGTAGCAGGATGTGTTTTACCAAAACGCGCCATCTCTAATGAGTCAGCAACACAACCACCGGTTTCTTCTGCTAATGCTTGAATTTCAGGGTCGGTATAATAATGCGCAACTAAAACCGCATTTTTTTCGATTAATAGTTGTTTAATTCTTGCTTTGTAGTCTGACTTTTCTGTTTCAGATAAAGGGGCTGGCTTTGGAGGAAAGATGTATCCCTCAGGCATATAATTTTCAGCTAAATTCATTTTCTCGACCAATTATCTTCACTATTAAAATTGTTGTAATGACGGCTACATTAAAGTGAAAATAATACTATTTAAAATTGTGCCGAATTATACGAAATATTAAGCTGAAATGACAGTACTAGGATATTAAATAAAATAAGAAGATATATGAATTTGATATTAAAGATGTTGTTTTAGAATGGTGGGTCATGATGGACTTGAACCATCGACCAATGGATTAAAAGTCCACTGCTCTACCAACTGAGCTAATGACCCATTCTGGAGATATTTGCATTGACCTGCCGGTGTGCCATTCAAGAGAATGGTGGGTCATGATGGACTTGAACCATCGACCAATGGATTAAAAGTCCACTGCTCTACCAACTGAGCTAATGACCCGCTCTATTTGCATTAACCTGCCGGTGTGCCACTCAAAAGAATGGTGGGTCATGATGGACTTGAACCATCGACCAATGGATTAAAAGTCCACTGCTCTACCAACTGAGCTAATGACCCGCTCTATTTGCATTGACCTGCCGGTTTGTAAGACTGAAGTCTCACCTACATTCTTAAATTAAATAAGAATGGTGGGTCATGATGGACTTGAACCATCGACCAATGGATTAAAAGTCCACTGCTCTACCAACTGAGCTAATGACCCGCTCTATTTGCATTGACCTGCCGGTTTGTAAGACTGAAGTCTCACCTACATTCTTAAATTAAATAAGAATGGTGGGTCATGATGGACTTGAACCATCGACCAATGGATTAAAAGTCCACTGCTCTACCAACTGAGCTAATGACCCGCTCTATTTGCATTGACCTGCCGGTTTGTAAGACTGAAGTCTCACCTACATTCTTAAATTAAATAAGAATGGTGGGTCATGATGGACTTGAACCATCGACCAATGGATTAAAAGTCCACTGCTCTACCAACTGAGCTAATGACCCGCTCTCTTTGCATTAACCTGCCGGTGTGCCATTCAAAAGAATGGTGGGTCATGATGGACTTGAACCATCGACCAATGGATTAAAAGTCCACTGCTCTACCAACTGAGCTAATGACCCGCTCTATTTGCATTAACCTGCCGGTGTGCCATTCAAAAGAATGGTGGGTCATGATGGACTTGAACCATCGACCAATGGATTAAAAGTCCACTGCTCTACCAACTGAGCTAATGACCCGCTCTATTTGCATTAACCTGCCGGTTTGTAAGACTGAAGTCTCACCTACATTCTTAAATTAAATAAGAATGGTGGGTCATGATGGACTTGAACCATCGACCAATGGATTAAAAGTCCACTGCTCTACCAACTGAGCTAATGACCCGTTCTATTATAAAGATTACGCTCTACTTTATAATTCGCATTTCGAAAGTTTTTTACAATCCTCTCTGGCTGCGGGCGCTTATAATACTTATTTACACACTGAGTGCAACTTAAAAAACTATATTTATGAAGTTTTTTATCTGTTTGATTGATTTTAGACCGCTTTTAGCAAAAAGCAGTCTAAAAACAATTCATTCTCTCACATTTAAAATTTAGATAATCGATCTGTTGCTAATTTAGCTGCTGTCGAATCTGGATATTGAGATATTAAATCTTGTAAAATTTGTTTCGCTTTTACAATTAAATTTTGTTTTTGATAAACCGTACCTAATTTAAGCATAGCATCAGCACGTTTATTTGAATCAGGATAACCCGTTACAACAGATTCAAAATGAGTTTGCGCTTGTGTTGTTTCACTTTTCATCATCAACAATTGCCCTAACCAGTAATGTGCATTAGGTACATAAACCGACTCAGGAAAACTCGTTAAAAATGCTTGGAATTCTGGCACAGCTTGATCATAACGTTTATCTTTCATAATAAGCTGAACAGCACGATCATAAGCTTCATTCTCAGACAGATCATTACTAATAGATACAACTGGAGTATTTGTACTTTCAGCTACTACAGGTGCAGGTTGTGCATAAGCTTCTGAGACACGGTCTTCAATTTCTTGATAAAGCTCGCGTTGTCGCTGTAGCATTTTTTCTATTTTATGACCTTGCTCTTCAGTCGTACCACGAAGTTGATTTACTTCATCTTGTAAAACTTCGATTTGTTGTTGCAGTTCTACTTGTAACAAATTTCGCGTTTTGATCATATTCTCTAAAGCAGATAGTCTTGACTCCACTTTGCTAGAACTACTATTTAAAGCAACATCTGAAACAGGAGCGGGAGCAGCCATTACCTGGGTGCTCCCGCTCAGAATCATAGCTGCCAAAATTAATTTTGGCTTCATAATTTCTTTTCTACTTTAAATTAGTATACAAGCACTGCACGACGGTTTTTAGCAAAAGCAGCTTCGTCACGAGTTTTAACCATCGGCTTTTCTTCACCGTAACTTACTAGTGAGATTTGACCTTCTGAAACACCTAAACTTTGAAGGTATTTAGAAACAGCTTGAGCACGACGCTCACCTAGCGCGATATTGTACTCTGGCGTGCCACGCTCATCAGCATGACCTTCGATCAGTACTTTAACTGAACCATTATTAACTAAGAAATCAGCATGTGCTTGCAGTAACTCAGCATATTGACCGCTTACACGCGCTTTATCGAAGTCAAAATAAATAACTTGCTCTTGACGCAGTGCATCATACTTTTCACGAAGTTTTTCTTCAGCTGACTTTTCACGAGAAATAGTCTCAACTTGAACAGTTTCATTTTTTTGCTGTTCAAGTTGATTTGTTTGGCTTTGATTTGCTGCACCTTCATCTATATCTGAAGATGAGCTACATGCTGTTAATGTCATTACTGGCACAGCAATAAGCAGGCCTTTAAATATTTTGTTAAGTTGCATCGAGTAGATCCCTATTGCTAAAAGTGAAATCAAAATTCGTTAATTATAAAAATGGCGACCAAGCTGGGGCTTTCACCTGTCCTTGTGCGACAGGAAGACGTGCTTTAAAGCGACCGTCCATCGATACCAAAGCTAATACCTGCTTATTATTATGTAACGTACTATAAATTATCATCGAGCCATTTGGTGCTATGCTCGGTGATTCATCCAAACGCGTTCTTGTTAATACTTGAAAGTCGCCTGAACTAAGTTCTTTTTTTGCGATATGATAACGACCTAAGGTACGATTTACCATAACCAATTCTTTTCCATCTGGTGAAATTGAGCCTGCCAGATTCATATTTCCGTCAAAAGTAAGTCGACGAGTTTTTCCAGTCGTTAAATTTACGCTATAAATCTGAGCATTACCACCCCTTTCAGACGTAAATATGATCTCATTACCATTTGGATGCCAACTTGGCTCTGTATCAATACTTCTATGGCGCGTAATGCGACGTTCAGTGCGTGTTTTTAAATCTAAAACATAAACTTCCGTAGCACCTTTTTTATCTTTTGATAATACTATCGCAAGCTTAGTGCCATCAGGTGAAAACCTTGGTGCGCCATTTATGCCTTTGTAAGAAGTAACAAGTTCACGCTTACCAGTATAGATATCTTGAATATAAATTTGGCTTTGACGGTTTTCAAATGTCACATAAGCAAGTTTTGTAGCATCTGGTGACCATGTAGGCGACATTAATGGTTCTTTAGAGCGCAGTAAAACTTGCTCATTTTGACCGTCGTAATCAGCAACTACTAATTGATAAGGTCTCTCTTGTTCATCACGTACTACAACGTATGCAACTTTAGTTAAAAAGGCACCACGTTCACCAGTTAACGCTTCATAAACAACGTCACTGATACGATGTCCGTAACGGCGAAATCTATCTTCAGTTATCACAGTTTGTCTGGCATCAAGTACATGATCCTGATTATTCATTAACTTACCATTTGCCAACATTTGCGTTTGACCGCCAGTTATTTGACCACGATAAATATCGATTAATTCATAGCTAATTAAATATCTACCACCGGTTTGTTGCGTTACTTTACCAACTACAATCGCTTCAACTTTTTCTGCAGCCCAAGCACTGTAATCAACCTCAGTATCTTGAGAAGGTTTTTGTGGCATATTAATCGTTGCAATAGGGTTGAATTTACCGCTACGACGTAAATCAGAGGCAATCACATCCGATATTCTTGAGGGGAGTTCACCTACACCTTCATATTTAAAAGGTACTATGCCTATTGGCCGGGCACCATTAATACCATCGGTGATCACTATTTCAAGTACAGCATAACTATTGGTACTTATTGCACCAATTGACAACATAAATGTAACTAAAACTAAGCTTTTAAGCCGATTTAACATGGGAGCCCTTAAAAATCAGGTTTAAACGTAAAATTAATATTTTTTAGCTGTTCATATACAGCTCTATCTTTTGAAACCGGTAATGTATCAGCCATACGTATCGAACGTAAAGCAGCTTCACATACAAGTTTATCACCGCCAAGTGAAACTGCTTTGGTTACCAGACCGTTAAAAGCAAGTCTAATGTTCAATCGACACTGCTTTCCTTTCATTTTTTCATCTTTTAAGAAGTTTTGCTGTATACGCCCCATAATCATGGCTTTATACTTTTCTACTTCTGTTAATACTTGTTTCTGCTTCGCTTTTGCGCGAATAGCTTGTTCTTGTGCCATTTGCTCTTGTAGCATTTGTTCGGCAAGTGCTTTTTGACGAGCAGCTTCTGCTTTACGTTTTTCTTCAATTGCTTTTTGCTTTCGCGCCTTTTGCGCATCGGCAAGTGCTTTTTCTTCTTTCTTGCGTTTATTGGCCGCTGCTTTGGCTGCCTTTTCTGCTTTTTCTTTATTAGCTTTGGCTTTTGCTGCTTTATCTTGCTCAACTTTTTGCTTTGCTTTTGCTGATTTAGCTGCGGCTTCTGCTTTTTTCTTTTCTCTTTCTTTTGCTTGTCTTTGTTGCTCTAATTTTTTGATTCTGCGGGCTTCTGACTGACGTTGTTTTTTTGCTTCATTGGCACGTTTTTCTAGATTCTTGATGCGTTGCTCTTCTTGGCGTTTTTTATTTGCATCATCTTTTTTTAATTCTTTTATGCGTTTGTCTACAGCACTTTGATCGACTGAAATAGCTTCAATAGCATTCTCTTGATTTAAATTTACTTGCATTACTTCTGGCGTATCATCTTGGAATGATACGCTGACAACTAAGCCTATAGCCAAAACACAATGTAATGCCGATGATTTTAATAAAGAAGGTAAAATTTCGTTAAATGTCACTATTAATTCTCAAAAGTCTTAGTCATTAATCCTACAGATGGCACGCCTGCTTTTTTTAAGAAATCCATTAAGAGTAAGACCTCTTGATATGACACTCTACCGTCACCTTTTATCATTACAGGCGTTTTAGGATCTTTATCTAAAGCAAGTTTAACTTGCGCTGCGATATCTATGGCTTCCATTTCAGCTTCTGGATCTATGCCAATTGATGCGAAATATTTCCCATCAGCATTGATTGAAACAATTATCGGGGGCGCTTCTTTTGTTTCAACTAATTCAGACTCTTCCATTTTTGGTAAATCTACATCAACACCCTGTGTGATAGTGGCAGCTGTGGCCATAAAAATAATGAGTAATACCAACATAACATCTATGTAAGGTACTACGTTTATCTCAGCAACTGGACGACGTTTTTTTCTTTGATACATTAAGCATTAGTCTCATTTTTTGCTACAGCTTGACGGTGAAGAATATTAGAAAATTCTTCCATAAAGTTACCGTAGTTAGAATCAAGGATTTCTACTTTATGTGCAAAGCGATTATAAAAGACAACAGCAGGAATGGCTGCAAATAAACCCATAGCAGTTGCAATCAAAGCTTCTGCAATACCAGGCGCGACCATTTGTAAAGTGGCTTGTTTAACCGCACCCAATGAGATAAATGCATTCATTATCCCCCAAACAGTACCAAATAAACCGATATAAGGACTAATCGAACCAACCGTTGCTAAGAATGATAAATTAGCTTCAAGCTTTTCAGTTTCTCTCGATAAAGCGACACGCATAGATCTGTGTGTACCATCCATAATCGTACCTGCGGATGCCATGTTATTTTTTGATAATCTAGCAAATTCTTTAAAACCAGCACAAAATAAGCTTTCAAGACCTTCTAGAGAATTACTACGTGCTGACAGTTCATTGTATAACTTACTTAGATCACTGCCTGACCAAAATTTATCTTCAAATTTTTGAGAACTGATTTTTGCTTGCTTAAGTACTTTTTGACGTTGGAAAATCATAGTCCAAGACACAACTGACATTGCAACTAATGTAAGCATTACTAGTTGCACTAATGGACTTGCTTTAAGAATTAAATCGAAAAATGACAATTCAGATGACACGATATATTTTCCTCAATACTTTATAAAAATAGGGATTACGAATGATAGATTTACTTATTAGAGATATATAATTCAAATAGTTCATTCTATTTTCATTATTTCTATCATGCCCTATACAACAACCGCTCTAGTGTAACCAGTCAATAAAGCTGTGACAATCAATTTACCGTGAATTACAAAATATTCAGTTAAATAACAAACATATTTCAATTAAATACAAATTTTATTAAATTTATTTATTAATCGGTTATCGGTTTTATGCAAAAAAAATGCATAACAAGTAATTCCACTTATAAATAAGTTGTTAAAAACAAGAAAACTAATCGTTTAAAAATAAACCGAAATTTAAATAAAACATAAAAAACAGTGACATACAATAAATTAACAAATTATTAATCATGTATATACTCACAAAATAAGTATTCGACATTATTTTTTCTAATCCGAAAAATTAATTTTTCTAGTTTGAAGCCCGACCAGTTAAACTATATTATTCTTCCCGTACCTTGCTAAGACATGTAGAGCACTTCTCTACAGCACAGATACTTAATAATATGATGATTGATTTATTCGTATTATGAACTCATTTAAAGTGAAACTTTAGATAAACCCTGGATTCCCTTCCAACTTGTTGTTTTGCCCGCACACTGTGCGGGCTTTTTTTTGCCTAAAATTTAAGTGATACTATTAATTAAATTACTTATAGCCTTAGATAATCAACTATCTAGAAGGAATTGAGGTATAAAGTTTATAAGCAATAGCTTTTCTTGCCATACTAAAACTTGCTTAATAATTTCTGACATGTGGGGATATAAATAGAAAAGAGAACACCCTATCAAAACAACTTGAGAAAAGCTGGTAAAAGGAAATCGAAAATCCATTAACTTCATTGCAGTACCAAAAGAAGCTTTTATCTCGTTATTTTCAAGATCTACACTATAAGCTTCATCCAATATTAAATGTGTAATAGAGCCTAAAGCAATAAATAACCCAATCAATAATGCCATATTCAAAGATTGTAATAATAACAATGCGCCACAGATCCCAATCAAGCTAAACATTAAAACAGCAAAAATAGAATGTAAACTCCCTCTGTGAACCGTTAACTTTTCAAATATAGGTTTTATGAGCCAATGCGTCGCCAGGTAAACAGCTCCCGCCATTAACCAAAGTACAACAACCGATGATTGTGGTATCAATATGATAAAGCAAACAGTAAGAGTGACCCCTAATATGCTAAATAGCCAATCGATTGAATTTGAGTTATCAGCATCTAAATCTGGTAATAAACCTGAAAGTGCACCTATCATAAATAATATAATACTTTCAGATGCTGTTGCGATATGAGTATTAAGAACAATTGAGCTTAAAGCTGCACTTGTAAAAATACTCACTTTTAGATGAGTTGCAAAATTTGCCATTAACTTTCTTTATTGGCTACCGTTAAACCGAAATGTAGATAAGCTCGGTCGCTCACTATACGCCCTCTTGGCGTACGCTGAATAAACCCTTGCTGAATTAAATAAGGTTCGATGACATCTTCAATGGTTTCTTTTTCCTCACTAATTGCCGCAGCTAAGTTATCTAAACCAACAGGCCCACCCATAAATTTTTCTATGATCGCTAATAAATACTTTCGGTCCATAAAATCAAAACCTGATTTATCTACATCTACCATATCTAAAGCTTGTTGCGCAATTTCTAAGGTGACTGCACCATCACCTTTTACTTGTGCATAGTCTCTAACTCGGCGTAATAAACGATTAGCAATACGCGGCGTGCCTCGAGATCTCTGCGCTATCTCCATCGCACCTTGCTCATTCATAGGTAAATCTAAAAAATCAGCGGAACGATTAACAATTTTTGATAAGTCTTCAACAGAATAAAATTCCAGTCTTTGAACTATGCCAAATCGATCTCTTAAAGGTGATGTAAGAGAACCTGCACGAGTTGTTGCACCCACTAATGTAAAAGGCGGTAAATCAAGTTTAATTGAACGTGCAGCAGGTCCTTCACCTATCATAATATCTAGCTGGTAATCTTCCATTGCAGGATATAGAATTTCTTCAACTTGAGGGCTTAATCTGTGAATTTCATCAATAAAAAGGACATCATCTTCTTCTAAATTAGTTAAAAGTGCCGCTAAGTCGCCTGCTTTTTCAAGCACAGGGCCTGATGTAGTTTTTATATTTACATTTAACTCATTGGCAACGATGTTTGCTAAAGTGGTTTTACCTAACCCCGGTGGACCAAATATTAATAAGTGATCAAGCGGTTCAGATCTGGCTTTAGCCGCAGCAATAAAGATTTCCATCTGCTTTTTAACATGAGGCTGACCTGTGTAATCTGTTAATAATTTAGGCCTAATCGCCCTATCAACAACATCCTCATTACCTTGAATTTCAGGTTCTATCAGCCTATCTGCTTCTATCATTTTATTTGCTTCTACTGTTAACTATTTTATTAAGTATTAAATCATTGACTTTAAGGCGGCTTTTATCAGCTCTTCAGAACTTAAACCTTTACAATTTGAGCCTTTGGCTGCTTTTACTGACTTTTCTGCTTGAGTTTGTTTGTATCCTAACGTCATTAATGCAGCAATAGCATCATCTTCAGAAGTGTCAACAATTGGTGCACCTTGCATTTCAAGTACAATGCCATCTTCGTTTGTTGCATCTGTAAATGGTGTAAATAAATCCATGCCCCAATCTTTCAGTCTATCTTTCATCTCAAGCACTAAACGCTCAGCTGTTTTTTTACCTACACCAGGAATTTTAACTAAAGTTGACGCATCTTCATTTTGTACACATCTTACAAATTGCTCAGCTGACATGCCAGATAAAATAGCTAAACCCAGTTTTGGACCAACGCCATTGGCTTTTAATAACTCGCGAAATAATGCTCGCTCAATTTTATTATTAAAGCCATATAGTAATTGAGCATCCTCTCTCACCACAAAATGCGTATATACAGTTGCATTTTGTCCTTCTGACGGTAAATTATAAAAACTTGTCATTGGTAATTGTATTTCATAACCAATACCATTTACATCTAATAAAATTTCAGGCGGTAGTTTTTCTATTAATATTCCGCTCAATCGTCCTATCATTTTTTTACCTTTTTAATATTTTTTATCTAAGTCGTCCACGAACAACTTTTTTTGCTTGTCCTGACATTTTAATTAAATTCTGCTGAGAATGACCATGACACATAGCGATAGCTAATGCATCGGCTGCATCTGCTTGCGGTATGGCAGGGAGTTTTAAAATCGCTTTAACCATATGTTGTACTTGTTTTTTATCTGCTGAACCCGTTCCCACAACAGCTTGTTTTATCTGCCTAGCAGAATAATCAGTCACAGGTAAGTCAGCCATAGTAGCAGCAACAATCGCAGCCCCCCTTGCTTGGCCTAATTTTAAAGCTGAATCTGGGTTATGCGCTAAAAACACTTGCTCTATTGCAAAGGTATCAGGTTTAAATTGTTCTATCAGTTGAGTGACACCTTGGTAGATCATTTTCAAACGTTCAGGTATAGGTCCTCCCCCTAGACGAATACAACCACTGCCTAAATAAGTAAACCGACTACCTTTTTGTTCAATAACACCATATCCAGTTAATCGGGAGCCTGGATCTATCGCTAAAATGATTGCCAAGTGGATCCTAAATCTTTAATGCATATAATATTGGGGATAATGGCTTATAACTGTATAAATTACCAGTGTATTGTAATTTAAATATCATCTAGTTTATTTAAAGATAAAAAATCCCATTCATGGGATATTCTAAATTAGCACTATCCCACACATGGGACAACTAAATAAAAACCAACAATAAACACCATAAAACACAAAGGTAACAATAACTTAAATAAGTGGCACGCTACCTGCTCTATGAGATGAAAGTAATGAATATATTTTAAAATGGAGCCGCATTTTGGACATATCGATAGCAAAACAAAAAAAACCTAAATACACACAATTATTAATTTGGGGCTTAGCTTGTACAGTTGTCGCTACTGCAATGTATTATTTATGGTATTTAGCTCAGGCCGATTTTTCAGTAGATGCCAATGAAATTGTCACAGGTTCTGTTAAGCGTGGTGAATTTTCAGTATCAGTGAGAGGTTCAGGGATCTTAGTGCCAAGAAATATTCAATGGTTATCATCAAATGTAGAAGCTAGAGTTGAAAAAGTGATAGTCAAAGCAGGTAAGTCAGTTAAAAAAGGTGAATTAATAGTTCAACTGAGTAACCCACAACTTGAGCAGCTACTTGAAGAAACTAAATGGGAACTTGAAGCTAAAATAGCTGAAAGTAAAGCGGCTAAAGTAGAACAAGAAGCCTTATTATTAGACCAAAAATCATTAATGTTAGATGCCAAGTTAAATTATGAAAGCAGTAAATTAAAACAAGATGCGCAAGAGCAATTATATCAAAGTGGTTCTGGTGTGATCTCTAAAATTGATTACGAAAAAACGCGACTTGAAACAATACAATTAAGTCAGAGGTTAGATCTACAAACGGCTCGACTACAAAAAGTTCAACAGAACATCATAGTACAAAGTAATGCGCGACAAGCACGATTGAATAAAATGCAAAAAACATTAGAACGTGCACAACAGCAAGTTGATAGCTTAATGGTAGTGGCAACATTAGATAGTGTCGTTCAAGAAGTGCCAGTAGAAGCTGGTCAAAGAGTCAATATGGGCGGTAATATAGCTAAACTCGCCCGAAAAAATGATTTAATAGCCGAACTGAAAATACCTGAAATTCAAATTAGAGATGTCGCAATAGGTCAAAAAGTTATTATAGATACACGTAATAATAAGGTCTTTGGCACAGTTTCAAGAGTAGATCCCGCAGTAGTGAACGGCAGCGTACAAGTTGATGTCTCTTTTACTGATAATTTACCAAGTGATGCAAGACCAGATCTTACAGTCGATGGTGAAATTAAAATATCTTATATTGCCAACACTTTATTTATAGATAGGCCGTTATTTGCTCAAAGTCAAAGTACTTCTTCACTATACAAAGTCAGCAGTGATGGCAGATTCGCAGAGCAAATCACTGTGATGTTAGGTAAAGGTTCTATTAATCAAATAGAAATTTTAAATGGCCTAGCAGTAGGCGAAAGAATCATAGTGTCAGATCCAAGTAATTGGGACACACATAAAAAAATCAGAATAAATTAAGGGACATTATTATGAGCAATCCATTAATCAAATTAGAAAATATTGACAAAGTATTTTATACAGAAGACGTAGAAACACATGCATTAAGTAAAATAAGCTTAACAATCAATAAGGGAGAATACGTTTCTATCTCTGGCCCATCAGGGTGTGGTAAGTCAACTTTATTATCTTTATTAGGCTTATTAGATACCAACACAGGCGGTAAATATCAACTGGCAGAGCATGATGTGTCAAATATTTCAAAACAACAAAGAGCTAAAATTCGCAATACTGAAGTAGGATTTATCTTTCAATCATTTAACCTGATCAGTGATTTAGATGTTGAAGAAAATGTTGAGTTACCATTGACTTATCGTAATGACTTAAATAAAAATCAGCGTAAAGAGATGGTCAAAAATGCTCTGCTTCAAGTTGATATGGCGCATAGAGCAAAACATTTCCCATCTCAATTATCTGGTGGTCAACAACAAAGGGTTGCTGTTGCAAGAGCTATCGCAGGAAATCCCTCTATTATTCTAGCAGATGAGCCAACAGGTAACCTCGACTCTAAAAATGCAGCAGCGGTAATGGCATTATTAGATGAATTACATGCTAAAGGCGCAACAATTTGCATGGTAACCCATGACCCCCGTTCTGCAGAGCAGGCTAATAGAAACATTGAAATTTTAGATGGTCATTTGGTATCAGACCAAGTTAAGACCACTAAAGCTGCTTAGAGGAATATATTATGATATTTCAAGATTTTAAATATGCATTAAGATTATTAGCAAAAAAACCGGGATTTACAGCGCTCACAACTTTAGTGATGGCTGCAGGTATCGGTTTAAGCCTTTATATGTTCTCTTTCTTTAATACTATTCTTTTTAAAGATTTAGACTTTAAAGATGGTGAATCACTGGTAATGCTCAGTGCATCACATAATGGTTCTATCAGCTCCGATAAACTTAACCTTTTAGATTATCAAGAAATTAAAAAAAGCATAAAAGGATTATCTGAGTTTACAGGTTATAGCAATACCAACGTCACTGTGTCTGCAAGTGATGGTGCTAGACGGTATAGCGCAATTCTTACACTACCTAATTTCTTTAAAATTACACGTACTCAACCAGTTTTAGGACGAAGTTTTAATGCCAATGAAAGTCTGTTTGGCGCCAATAAAGTAGTCGTTATTGGTTACGATTTATGGCAAAACCTGTTTGCAGGTGATCCTGAAGTAACTGAGCAATCTTTAAATATAAATGGCAATAATCATCAGATCATAGGTGTAATGCCACAGGGTTATTTATTCCCAAATACAGCACAAATGTGGCTACCTATGATTGAAGATAAAACCAAATTAACTCGAATAGATACACCTAGTTTATTTGGTTTAGCACATATAGATACTCACACCTCACTAACTGAAATTGATCAGCAATTAGCTGTCATAATGAAACGTATTGAAAATAAGTACCCACAAACAAACTCAGCAACTTCAGCGTATGTTACTACAATACCAGGCTCAGGCGCCGGTGATGGTCAACCCGTTATTTATAACATGCATATTGTTGCGGTTTTAATTTTAGCATTAGCCTCGATAAACGTGGGTAACTTATTACTGTCACGTGCAGTTGAACGCTCAAAAGAAACTGCCATTCGTGTTGCTTTAGGTGCGCTAAGGTTTCGTCTGATCAGCCAAATGTTATGGGAAAGCATCATTATTTGTACTTTAGGTGGCGTCATTGGATTATTAATCGTTACTTGGGGACTAGAAGTGTCAGGCCCAATTACACAAACATTTTTTATTAACCCAACAGCTTTTTGGTGGAAATTTGCAATTGATGGCTACACAATCAAACTATTTTTAATTATTTTAATCATCACGATTGTCGTAACTGGCTTATTACCCGCATGGAAAAACTCAGGTAATGACTTTAACAGTGTATTACGCGATGGCACCCGAGGTGCACTTGGCAAAAAAGCAGGAAGACTCAATAAACTTTTAGTGATCAGTGAAATTTTTATATCAATGACCATTTTAATTGCAGCAAGTGTGATGATTTATGCCGCCCACCAGCAAAGTAACCTAGATATTGGTGCTGATACAGATAATATCCTTACAGCAAGAGTCCTGTTAGCTGATAAACAATATGATGATAAAAACAAACAAGTACAATTTGCTAAAACACTGGAATCTCGCTTAGAAAACAGTCCAGGTATCGGTGAGGTTATGATTGCAACAGCTTTACCTGGTGACTTCAGCACAGAAGAAAAGCTGATTTTACAAAGCAAAGAATACAGTAAAGATAACAATATCAGTTATCCAAAAGCTAACTATATTTCTATCATGCCAGATGCATTACAAAAACTTGGCGTTGATTTAAAAAGCGGTCGTTACTTTAATTCTAGTGACAATGGTTTAGATAAAAATACTGCATTAGTGACTCAAGAATTTGCGCATCAACATTTCAAAGATTCGAATGCAATTGGTCAACGCTTTCGGGTAGCACAAACTGATTCAGAACAAATGACTTGGATCACAATAGTCGGTATCGTCGAAAACACGATTCAAGGCAATCGTGAAGGTCGCGCGCAGCCATCTGTGTTTAGACCTTTGACACAATCCCCTAGACAACAACTTACGATTGCAATGCGTATGAAATCAAATATTAATGTAGCAACCTCAACATTACGTAAAACATTGCAATCAATAGATCCGCTATTACCTTCATATAAAATAGAAACTTATGAGCAGAGCAATGAACGTTTTACAGCACCGATTAAATTTATAAGTTCATTAACAGCATTGTTTGCACTTGCTGCTGTGATACTTGCTGCAAGTGGTATTTATGGTGTGATGTCCAATACCATTAACCAAAGAACCCAAGAAATAGGTATAAAACGTGCCTTAGGCGCTGATGAAAAAACCATAACAAAGGAGTTTTTAAAAGCAGGTGCAAAGCAACTTTTATGGGGTGGGATACCTGGCATTATTGCAGGCTGTGCTATGGGATATGCCATGTCACAACTATTTGGTAATAGCAGTGACTCTTTAATCATTATCTCGGTAACGATTATTAGCATAATAGGCAGTGTTGTTATGTTAGCAACTTATTTACCAACACAAAAAGCGTTAGAAATGGAACCTAGTGATGCACTACATCACGAATAATTAAATATAGGAAACAATAATGAATACATTTATAAAACTATCACTCACTTTACTTTCTATTAGTATTTTAAGTGGTTGTGTATTTATACACAGCAATGAAGATTCAAATAAAAATTGGCAACATGTTCAAAAGAAGAATAGAGAAGTTATTAGCCAACTGAGTTTAAATAGTACACGAACACAAATAGAGCACCAACTTGGTCTACCAAATTTCACAGAAGCATTTATGAAAAATGATCAAGAGTACCGTGTAAACTACTACCGTACATCGCGCCAGCACCATGATGATGTGACTTCTAAAGATGAAACTACCCCGCTTATTTTTAAAAATAATCAGTTAATTGGTTGGGGGCATGATGCTTTATTAAGAGTAAATCAATAGACATATAAATAACTTAAAAGTAACGTTTATCAAATAACGTTACTTTAATTTATTTTCAATTACTTAGAATTAAGACAGTATATACTAAGCTTATCAAAGGAATTATAAACATAAAAATGATGCAAAATATTTTACTGGTAGATGACGATAAAGATGTTTTAAGCGCTTTAAAAATGCTGTTAGTGTCTGAAGGTTTTAAAGTAATTCTTACCGAAACACCAAAATCGGCATTAGAGGCAATTAAAACTAACAGTTTTGATTTAGTATTAATGGATTTAAATTACTCTCTAGATACAACCTCAGGTGAAGAAGGCTTAGAACTCATTGCTTCTATTAGGAAGTGTGACGAGCATCTGCCCATAGTTGTGATGACTGGTTGGGCAACCATTGAAGTCGCTGTAAGCACAATGCAAAATGGCGCAAATGACTTTATTCAAAAACCTTGGGATATTGATAGGCTGATTGCCATAATAAATAATCAAATTAAACTCGCTAACAGTGAAAAGACCTCTCAAAAACTAAGTCAACAAAATCAGTTATTACAGCAACAAGTTGATAGTGAATTTAGTGGTGAGCTTATCGCTCAATCAGCTGAAATGAAAAAAACACTCACTATTATAAATCAAGTTGCTAAAAGTGAAGCTAGTGTTTTGTTAACGGGTGAAAATGGCACAGGTAAAAGCATGTTTGCACGTTATATTCATGCGCATTCAAATAGAAAAAATGCAAACCAAATCTCCGTTAATATGGGCGCAGTGACAGAAACATTATTTGAAAGTGAAATGTTTGGTCATACCAAAGGCGCTTTCACTGATGCCAAAACAACGCGTATTGGCAGGTTTGAACTCGCAGACAGTGGCACATTGTTTTTAGATGAAATAGCTAATACCCCCTATTCTCAGCAAGGTAAATTACTGAGAGTTTTAGAAGATAGTGAATTTGAAAAAGTAGGCGCTAATAAAACCCAATCTGTAGATATTAGGCTTATCAGCGCCACTAATGCGGATTTAAACCAAGCTGTAGACAATAACGCGTTTAGAAAAGATTTACTCTATAGAATAAATACCATTGCCATAGAAATCCCCCCTTTAAGAGCACGCAAAGAAGACATCATTTTATTAGCTGAGTCATTTTTATCTCAAATGGCGCTTAAGCATCATACACGTAAACTCATAATACATAAAACAGCACAACAGGCCTTATTGGATTATGATTGGCCTGGTAATATTAGAGAGCTAAATCATGTAATGGAACGGGCGCATATTCTTTGCCAAACAAATGAAATATCAGTTGATGATTTAGGTTTACCAAGCTCACAGAAAGCCCCTAATACAACTCACTCATTTGAAGAAGACCCTAATAATTTAGCAACGCTTGAAACTTTAGAGCTAAATATTATTGATAAAAGACTATCACTCTTTGATGGTAACGTGATTAAAGCTGCTAAATCTCTTGGTTTAAGTAGAAGCGCTTTTTACCGACGATTAGAAAAAATGTAGGTTTCAAATATCACAATGAAAAATAAAACCTCTTTTGAAAAGCAATTAACCCTATTATCTTTAATTGCATGTTTACCTGTATTTTTTTTATTAATTGTTATGATGGTGTACGCTGATATCTCTACGCCACTGGTATTATTAACGATATTATTGTTCAGTATTATTATCATTTTTTGTCATACTAGAATCCATCAAATTTCAGCCTATCAATTTCGCAGCATTTGCAACTTACTCGATGCCATGATCCAAGGAAATTACAGCTTAAGAGCTCGCACAAGTGAGGGGAATACAGCTTTAAATGAATTAGTCGATTCTGTAAACTTATTAGCAAAAAGGCTGACAAAACAAAGAACTGAATCTGTAGAAAGTCAGTTTTTGTTGCAAACAGTAATTAAACATATCGATGTGGCTACCATAGCAATGAATGAAAATAACGAACTTGCTTTCATTAATCCGGCAGCAGAGAAGTTATTGGGCTTATCAAGCAAATCTAAAGAAACAGCATCATTAAACCAGCTTGAACAATTAAAAGATTTTGAGCGTGGACAAACTAAAGTGATGAACCTCTCTTTTGATAAACAGCAAGGAAAGTTTAATGTGTATATGGAAGAGTTTAGAGAAGAAGGTAAGCAACATAAATTATTATTCCTAACCGATGTCAGCCAATTATTAAGAGTTGAAGAACGTAATGCATGGCAAAGTTTAGTAAGAGTGATCAGCCATGAAATAAATAACTCTCTGGCGCCTATAGCTTCAATCAGTGAAACATTAAAGCGTATGATGTCTAAACAACAAAACATTGAGCTACATAAAGAGAATTTAGTAGATGGGCTTTCGATTATTGCTCAACGGGCTAATAACTTAACTAACTTTGTGAACAGTTATAAACAAATAGCACATTTGCCTGAACCTAAAAAAACAAAAACCGACATCCATGAGCTGATAAATAAAATTATTCCACTGTATCAAAATAACAAGATAACGGTGTGTCCTAGTGAAAAAGTGTCACTCTTAATTGATCCGGTACAAATTGAACAAGTAATAATTAACCTAATTAAAAATGCAGTTGAAGCCGTTAATGCCACAAATAACAATGGCAAAATAGACGTAAGTTGGAAGTTAGATCATAAAAAGTTTCAACTTTTTATAAGCGACCAAGGGTGTGGTATTACTAATGAAAGTAACTTATTCGTGCCCTTTTACACCACAAAAAAACAAGGTTCTGGCATAGGGTTAGTACTGTGTAGACAGATTTTGGAAGTACATGGTGGTCAACTCAGTTTAAAAAATAAACCCAATGAAACCGGTTGCTTAGCGACTATTGATTTACCTGTTGAAGAATAGTTGTTCTAAGTTCGCCATAAAATTGCATGTTCAGGGATACAGCGCAATAATGCTCTGCGGTAATGTAAATTAAACATTATAAAAGCTAACGGCCCTAATAAACTCCCTATAATGAACCAACGCTTGGTTGGCATGCCCTTTTTAATTGCTCGAATATATAATGAAAGGGCGAAAAAAATACTTAGAAAAACGATCACAATAAGCCTCATAAACTGCTAATTACAGCTACTTCAATTAAAACAGAGCAAAAAACGAGCGCGGATCATACTCAAAAAACAAGTATAAAAAAAGGCTTTAAAAAATAAACTTTAAGTTTATTTTTTAAAGCCTTTTTAAAGCTTATCTAAAGGTTAGTAATAAGCTTGTTTACCTTCAGCCATATCTACAATTGGCTGACAAGGTTCAAAGTTTTGATTTAGCTGAGATAAAGAAGTTAGTCGTGATGCAAGCTCACTGGCACCTAACTTATCCATATAGCTAAATGGACCACCTAAGAAAGGCGGGAAACCAATACCAAAAATAGCACCGATATCACCATCTCTTGCACTGGCGATAATGCCTTCATCTAAACAGCGTGCAGCTTCATTTAACATTTGGCTCACACAGCGTTGTGCTATTTCTTCTTTATTTAATTTTGGTTCAAGCGTAATGCCTAAAAATTCATAAACGGATTCATCAACTTTTTTACCTTTAGACTTACCTGTGCCATAAGTATAAAAGCCAGAGCCAGTTTTACGCCCTAAACGTTTTGAATCAATCATTTTAGAGAATGCATCAGGTGCTTTAAATCGATCGCCTAGCTCTTTTTCTAAGATTGGCGCGATTTTAGACCCTATATCGATACCCACTTCATCTAATAAAGCCAAAGGTCCAACAGGGAAACCAAACTCAACTAAAGCTTCATCTATTTTATCAATTGGTTCGCCTGCTAATAATAAATTTGCAGCCTCATTTACATAAGGTGCTAAAATACGATTTACATAAAAACCTGCTTTGTCTTTAACTACAATAGGCGTTTTACCTTGGCGACGTGAATAGTTGACTACTTTTGAAATTGTCTCTTCACTGGTGTTTTCATGAGGAATAATTTCAACTAACGGCATTTTTTCAACAGGTGAAAAATAATGTAAACCCACTACATTTTCAGGTCTTTGTGCAGTTTGTGCTATTTGAGAAATAGGCAATGATGACGTATTACTGGCAAAAATAGTTTTTGCAGAACAATTTTCTTCAATCGCTGCAACCATATCTTGTTTTAGCTTTAAATCTTCAAATACAGCTTCAATTACCAGCTCTACATTTTTAAAACCGCTGTGATTAGTTGTGCCAGTGATACGGTTCATTTGCTGCTGTAAATCAGTTTTGGATATAAAACGACGTTTTTGCTTTTTATCTAAAATTTTAAAACTGTAATTTAACGCATTTGAAATGCCTTGCTCTGCCACATCTTTAATACGAACTTTACTGCCCGCTTTACACGCACTGACATGCGCAATACCTGCGCCCATTAATCCACCGCCTAATACAGCAATGCTATTAATTTTTTCGCCTGACTCATCTGCCCATTCTTTTTTCATTTCTGTCGTAGCAAAGAAAATTCCACGTAAAGATTTAGATACTTCGCTCATGCATAATGATGCAAAACCTTCAGCTTCAACAGAATATGCCGCTGACTTTTCCATCTCTACACTTGCACGCACCGCTTTGATAATTGCGATAGGCGCAGGGTAATGACCGCCGGTTTTCTTTTCTACATTTTCTTGGGCTTTCTTAAATATTAAGTTTCGACCAAAAGGATTTGACTCTAAAAGCTGGCTTAATTTATCTAATTTAGGTTTTACTGATTTAACTTTACCTTTTGCAATCCATTTAGCAGCAACATCAACTAACACTGCTTGTGGTACGCAATCATGAGCGAGGCCCGCTTTAACAGCTTGCTTAGCACGTACTTGTTTACCTGTTAGCATCCACTCTAGTGCTTTTTGAATACCCACTAATTTAGGCAATCTTTGTGTTCCACCACCACCTGGTAGTAAACCAAGTTGGACTTCTGGTAAGCCAAGTTTTGTTTTATCTGAGTTACTACAAATTCGATAGTCACACGCCATTGCAAACTCTAACCCACCACCTAGCGCTGCACCATGAATCGCTGCAACTGTTGGGAAAGGTAGTTTTTCAAGATCACTAAAACTTGTATGACATGTTTGTGATAAATATAACGCATCAGAATGTGACTCTGCGGCTTCTAACATTTTAATGTCTGCGCCAGCGATAAAGTTATCTGATTTACCACTGATAAATATCAAACCTTTAACTTGTGCATCAACTGCTTTGCTTATCACCTCGTTAAGTTCATCAACAAAGCTGGCACGTAGTGTATTCATTTTTTCGCCTGGCACATCAATCGTAACCAAGGCAATTTGTTGTTCATTTACTTCAAAACTAAATACAGAGTCTGTCATTTGCTTTTCACTCTCCATAACTATGCACTCTCAACAATAAATGCCGCACCTAAACCGCCTGCCGCACATGCTGTTGTTAAACCAATACCACCGCCTCGGCGTTTTAGCTCATTAAGTGTTTGTGTAATAAGTCTTGCACCGGTTGCTGCAAATGGATGACCATATGCAAGAGAACCACCATTTACATTGAATTTATCCATATCAATTTCACCAATTGCTTTAGATAAACCTAATTTTTCTTGTGCAAATTTGTCTGATGCAAACATTTTCATATTAGCTAATGTTTGCGCTGCAAATGCTTCATGCATTTCAATTAAATCTAAATCGGCTAATGTTAAACCCGCACGACGTAATGCAATAGGCGTTGAATGCGCTGGACCCATAAGCATATCGTCATAAACATCTATGGCACTAAATGCAAAGCTTTTTAAATAGCCTAACACTTCATAACCTAATGCTTTAGCTTTACTTTCACTCATCATCAGTACAGCAGCTGCACCATCAGTTAATGCTGTTGAGTTAGCAGCAGTTACTGAACCATGCTTTTTATCAAATGCAGGGCGTAATTTAGCATAACCTTCTAATACTGAGTTATGGCGAATACAGTTATCTTCGCTAATAAAGCCCTTATAAGGTGCAACATGTGCAGTCATTACTTCATCTGCAAATTTACCATCAGCCCAAGCTTTACTCGCTAAAGTATGAGAACGATGCGCCAATGCATCTTGATCTTCACGTTTAATCTCGTGAGTTTTTGCCATTTGCTCCGCTGTTTGACCCATAGAAAGGCCTGTTGAGTATTCAGCAACTGCTGGCGGAACTGGCATTAAATCTTTTAATCTTAATTTTGAGAATATTTTTAAGCGTTGCGATAAAGTACGCGCTTTATTTAAGTCAACTAAACTTCCCGCCAGTTTTTTACTTACGCCAATCGGTAAAACAGAAGAAGAATCAGCACCACCTGCAATACCAACATTAACAGTACCCGCCATGATAGATTCTGCGACGTTAGCTATTGCTTGAAAACTTGTAGCACATGCACGTGATACAGAATAAGCATCAACGCCTACAGGCATACCTGTGCCTAAAACAATTTCACGGGCAATATTAGGTGCTTCTGGCATTTGAACTACTTGTCCAAAAACCAGTTGATCGATTTCTTTTTTATCAAAGTTAAGACGCTCAAGCATCTCATTGACAACAAGCTTGCCCATATCAACTGCAGGTACATGATGAAAAGCACTTGCTTGTTTTGCAAAAGGTGTTCTAAGACCGCTTACAATAGCAATGCGATCTCCCTGGTGTGTTTTTAATTTTATTTGCCCAGTCATTTTTCTTCCTCGTTATACAGGTCTGACCTGTTAGTTATACCCTGATTCTAAACAAACTGCCTTTTTTTGCAAACACTTGTTGAAAATTAATTAACAAAGTAATAATAAAAGTAGTGTAAAAACATCAAATTTGCCCGCTAAATTAATGAAAAAAAAGTGTTATCACTGGGTAACACATTCAATACAAACGACAACAAACACTCACGCTTTATTGCTACTTATTAACCATGTAATCGGTAACAATTTCCGCAGATGAAAATTAAGATCCTTTGCAAAAGAGTGAGCATATTATGAAACTAGCACAATTTTTAAAAACTGAACTTGGCCGTGAATGGAATGCAAATAGTATTTCAGAAACAACTGAAGGCGCACTAAGCAAGCGTACTGCAAATAACTGGTATAACGGTGAAAAGCGTCCAATCTTAGATTTAGTTGTTGATGGATTAAAATACCGCAAAATGCAAGAACAAGTAAAAGCCGATTAGTATTATGACAAATGATGAAAAAGCAAAAGTTTTCATTACATTTACTCAATTTAAAAAGTGAATACTTAATAAAACAAGCTATTTGCCATGTTTTTTAGTCAAAAAGCTTGTTTTTAATAAAAATGAACCTTATAAATATCCCATAGTCTTAAACTGACAAATATGCCAATTTGGTAAAGGATTTATTGTCGCTATGGCCGTTGAAAAATTTAAACAATTACAAACTTATCTTAATACCCAAATTATTGGGCAAGAACGTCTTACTGATTCATTGTTAATTGGTATTTTAGCTGATGGACATTTATTAGTTGAAGGTCCTCCGGGACTTGCTAAAACTCGTGCAGTAAACGCATTATCAAAATGTGTTGAAGGGTCTTTTCAGCGTGTTCAATTTACTCCTGATTTATTACCTGCAGATATAACTGGTACTGATATTTATCGCCAGCAAACCAGTGAATTTGTTTTCGAAGCGGGTCCTTTATTTCACAATCTTATTTTAGCCGATGAAATAAATCGTTCTCCTGCAAAAGTACAATCTGCATTACTTGAAGCCATGGCGGAGCGCCAAATAACCGTAGGTAAAACAACTTACCCGTTATCTGATTTATTTTTAGTGATGGCTACCCAAAATCCACTAGAGCAAGAAGGCACTTACCCGTTACCTGAAGCACAGCTAGATAGATTTTTACTACATTTAAATATTGATTATCCAGGGGCTGAAACTGAACTCGAAATCTTACGTTTAACCCGTGGTGAAGCTTTATCTGAGCAACAAGCACCTGCCCCTCAAATATCTCAAGAGACTTTGTTTGAAGCACGCAAAGACGTTTTAAAGCTTCACTTATCAGAGCCACTTGAACAATACTTAGTACAGCTCATTATTGCGACGCGTCAACCAACAAAACTTGATGATACACTCGCAAACTGGCTTGAGTATGGTGCAAGTCCACGTGCCACTATTGCACTAGATAAATGTGCACGTGCACATGCTTGGCTGCAAGGTCGTGATTTTGTAACCCCTGAAGATATTCAAAGTGTTTTCCATAACGTATTACGTCATCGTATTATCTTAAGTTACGAAGCACAAGCTGATGGTATATCAAAAGATCAAGTACTTGACCGTATATTAGAACTTGTCGCCGTTCCATAAATAAGAGTAAGCAATGATAAATACAACTGAGCACTTGCAGTGGTTAAAAAGCTGTCAGGCCAATGGTGTTTCTCTTGATTTAAAAGAGCTTATCTATTACCGCGCAAAAGCGCGGTTATTGGATTTAACACCTCAAAGTCAAATTAAACATAAAATGGCTGGTCAATATTTAGCGCCTCAAAAAGGGCGTGGTATGGAGTTTGCTGAGGTAAGGCATTATCAACCTGGCGATGATATTCGTTCGATTGATTGGCGAGTAACTGCACGTACTGGCCAAACACATACTAAAATTTATCAAGAAGAAAAAGAACGTCCTGTTTTTATCTTTACTGATTTTAGCAATACCATGTTATTTGGTAGCCAATTGTTATTAAAATCTGTTCAAGCTGCACATTTAAGTACGTTAGTTGCTTGGTCTGCAAGTGAACGAGGTGATCGTGTTGGCGGCTTAGTCTTTAACCAAAATCAGCATTTAGAATTAAAGCCAAGTTCAGGTAGCAAAGCCGTATTAAAGCTAACGCATAATTTAATTACCAATCACCAAGAAGCACTAAAAATCCATGGTTCAGATTCAGTTCAAAACATTAATTGTTTTAGTGAAAACCTTAAACGATTAAATCAAATAGCAAAACCTGGCAGTTTGATTTATTTAATATCTGATTTTTGTCATTTAGGTACCGAGCAACAAAGTAATGAAGCGTTAAAACAATTACAGTTATTATCTCGCCACTGTGAACTTGTGGCGTGTCATATATCAGATCCCTTTGAAACACATTTACCAGATCATAATAGTGTGATTAAAGTGGATACCGGTAATACGCAATCAAGTTTGCCACTGATGAATAAATCATTTAGAAAGCAATTTAATAATCAAGCACAACAAACTTTAAATAACCGAATTGAAATGTTGAAAAAATCTGGATTACATATATTTTCATTTTCAAGCGCGACCCCTATAGAACAACAAATTTTAGGGAAGGCTTAATCATGGCTGATGCAAATACCCCCACTTCTCCATTAGAACAATTACATGATGTCATTGTTGTTGAACAGGTTTCGGCTTGGCCACCTGCGCCTATTTGGTATATGGCTTTAATTCTTACACTGGGGCTTTTAACTGCTTTATTTATCTATTTAAAAAAACAAAGACAATACAAAAAAGCAAAAAAAGAAGCGGTTAATTTGGCGAATAGTTTAATGAGTAACGAAGGCAACTTAGATATAACGCATTTAAACGAATTACAACATATTTTAAAACGCTTAGCTAAGCACTATTATGGTGCACAAACAGCAGCATTAAGCGGTAAAAGCTGGGCGAAATTTGTAAATAGTAGCTGCAATACTCAATGTGAAAGTTCAGCGTTTAACCTGCTTTATCAGGCTAAACTCTCCGATGAGCAAATATCAGACTTAAAGTCTTTACTGCTCAGTGCAATAAAAAAAATGAACATAAGTAAAAGTCATATCAATCTCATTAAAGGAAGCTTTTAATGTTTGAAGTAAGCTGGCCTTGGGTATTTTTAGCATTACCCCTCCCCTATTTATTAAAAAGATTTAATAAGCGTGCTGCTAATATCCCAACGCTTAAAATACCAAGTTTTGAGCATAATCCGCTATTAACGGGTCATAATGAACAAAAGGCACAAAAAGTCTCATTAATGCATTGGCTATTTTGGATCTGTTTATGCTGCGCCTTATCAAACCCTAAATGGTTAGGTGAACCTATTAGCCTACCAAATGAAGGTCGAGACATCATGCTAGCGGTAGATTTATCGGGTTCGATGAAAGAGCAAGATATGGAATACCAAGGCCAGTATGTTGATAGGCTCACTATGGTAAAAGCAGTACTAAAAAGCTTTATAGAGCAACGCCAAGGCGATAGATTAGGTTTAATTTTATTTGCTGACACTGCATTTTTACAAACCCCGCTTACCAGAGATTTAAATACAGTTAGCCAAATGCTTGCAGAGTCACAAATCGGTTTAGTCGGTCGTGCAACAGCTATAGGCGACGCTCTGGGTTTATCAGTTAAGCGTTTTTCACAGAAAAAAGATAGTAACCGAATTTTAGTTTTACTCACCGATGGACAAAATACCGCTGGTAACTTATCTCCAGAAGAAGCTTTATTACTCGCTCGGGAAGAAGGCATAAAAGTCTATACCGTAGGTGTTGCTGGTGATGGTGGTAATAACCGTTTTGGTTTATTTGGTATGAATACACTCTCATCAGGTTCAGGTTTAGATGAAAAACTGTTAACTGATATCGCAGAACAAACTGGAGGGCTTTATTTCAGAGCAAAAGATGTAGCTGGATTACAGCGTATCTATCAAGAGCTTGATACCTTAGAGCCGATAGCCAATGATGTGCAAACGTTTAGACCGCAAACTGCGTTATTTTATTATCCGCTATTAATCGCTTTATTTTTATTATTAATAGCTGGTATTAAACCTTGGTTTAATTATAAAAAAACAACCATAAATGGAGAACGCACCTAATGGACTTCAATATAATGGAATTTAAATTTTTAAGACCTGAACTTTTATGGCTTTATATACCTGCTTGTATATTAATTACCTTAATCTTATTTCAAAAACAAAAACATAAAGGTTCACAAACCGTAATTGCATCACACTTAGCACAGTTCATTATGTCTGATGGTAAAAAACAAACTAAACCCAGCTCAATTTGGTTAGTGTTATTTTTATTAATTAGTGTATTAGCTGCCGCAGGTCCTAGCTGGCAAAAACACAGTGTGCCTGTATATCAAGCAAAACATGCCCGTGTAATTGTCATGGATATGTCGTCTTCTATGTACAGCGAAGATATAAAACCAAATAGATTGAGCCAGGCACGATTTAAAACTTTAGATATGGTTGAGCTATTTAAAGAAGGTGAAACAGCTTTAATTGCTTATGCAGGCAGCGCTTTTACGATATCTCCATTGACAAGCGACGCCCAAACACTGACTAATTTAATACCCAGTTTAAGCCCAGAAATCATGCCAGAAAAAGGCTCTAATGTACTAGCTGCACTCGTACTTGCAAAAGAGCTATTACAACAAGCCGGTTATTTAAATGGCGATATTATTTTAGTGACCGATGGTATTGATAGTGAAGATATGAGCGATGTTTCTGACTTTGTGGCTGATATGGATTACAAACTTAATATTTATGCGATAGCCACCGAGCAAGGTGCACCAATAAAGTTACCTCAAGCTGGATTTTTAAAAGATCAATATGGTCAAATTGTAATACCTAAAGCTAATTTTTCCGCTTTAAATAATATCACTAAACAAGGTTCTGGTGTGTTTTCTAATTATCAGACAAATAATTCAGATATCGCAATATTCAATAGCACTTTATCTGCTGATGATTTACAACAGCAACTTGTTGAACAAGAAGAACAAACATTATGGCGTATAGACGGTGGGGTTTATTTAACACTGCTACTGTTACCTATCGCTTTATTGATGCTACGTCAAAACAGTGCCTTATTTATCTTACCTTTAGTTTTGATCAGTATGCCCTCGAAAAATGCGTATGCATTAAGTTTTGATGATGTTTGGCAATCAATATCACAAAACCAAGATCAAAAAGCATTAAACGCATATAAAAATCAAGATTATAAAAGCGCAACGGATACCAAGCTTAAAGATATTAAAGGTGCGGCACATTATAAAGAAAGTAACTTTGAAGCTGCATTGTCTGAGTTTGAGCAAGATACCAGCGACAAAGGCCTTTATAACCAAGCTAATACATTGGCACATTTAGGTAAGTATAAAGAAGCAATAGATAAATATGAGCAAGCTTTATCTCTTAATCCAGATTTTTCACAGGCAAAAGATAACCTAGAAATTGTTAAGCAGCTTGAGCAACAAGAACAGCAAAAACAACAAAAACAACAAAAACAACAAGGCGATGATAAAAACCAAGACGGCGATCAATCTAAAAAAGATGATCAGCAAAATGAAGGTGATAAATCAGAGCAAAATAAAGATCAACAAGGCGATGAACAAGAAGATCAGCAAAACGGTGAGAAGCAAGATCAACAAAGTTCTGATGAGCAAGATTCTGACAAACAATCAGATGAATCTCAAGAAAGTAGCGCCGATACAAAAGGATCTGATCAAGAAAACAAACCTGAACTAGACGAGCAATCACAAGAAGCAAAAGAGCAAGAAGCCCAGCAATCTGAGGAAGAAAAACAAGCTCAGCAGCAAGCGCAACAAGCAGCTCAACAATCGGCACAAGAACAAGCAGAAAAAAACCAAGAAGAAATGTTGATGCGAGAGGTTGCTGAACTTAGCAACGAGGAAAAAGAACAAGCGCAGCAGTTAAACCAAATTCTTAGAAAAGTACCTGATGATCCGGCTACTTTATTACGCAATAAAATGAGACTTGAGTATCAAAATAGACTCAGACAAAGAACACCTCAAGGAGTACAAAAATCATGGTAAGAAGTTTTACATTACTGTGCCTTTTAGTTTTAGCATTACCAAGCTTCGCTTTAACCGAGCTTACAGCAAGTGTCGATAAAAACCCCGTTCTACAAGGGGAATACTTTGTGTTATCTATAGGTGCCGATAATACAGTTCAAGGCTCACAACCCGATACAGCCGCTTTACTTAAAGATTTTATTGTTGGACCAACAAGTGTTAGTAGCCAAACCAGTATTATTAATGGTTCAGTTACAAGAAAAACAGTTTGGAAAACTGAGCTTATGTCTCGTAAATCAGGCGTGTTTCAAATTCCTGCGTTTGAGCTAAATGGCATAAAATCACAACCATTTAAATTAGAAGTAAAAGCCAGAGAAGCACAAAGCAGTAATAATAAAGATATATTTATTAAAACAAGCCTAACGCCTAGCACTTTATATGTGCAACAAGCAGGTGTTTATAACGTTAAGCTATATCTTGCTAAAGATTTAAGTGAAGGCAGTTTAACAACACCTGAGCTTGAAAATGCTCAAATATCACAACTAGGTAAACAAGTTGAATCAAATGAAATCATAGAAGGTAAACGCTATTTAGTTGTTAGTCGAGATTATCTTGTTCAGCCACAAAAAAGTGGAGAATTTACTATTGAAGCACCCGCATTTAATGGTCGTATAAGACAAAACTATCGCTCAATTGCAGTCTCTGCCATTGGAGAAGATACCCACCTAACAGTAAAACCTATTGTAGATAACTATCAAGGCAATTGGCTGCCAAGTGAACTAGTTACTTTACACGAAGAGTTCCAACCAGATAATATGAGTGTAGAGGTAGGTACACCGATTACCCGCACTATCACACTTACTGCGGTTGGTATTACTAAAGAGCAACTTCCTGAAATAAAATTAACCAAATTAGATGGCATTAAAAGTTATCCTGACCAAGCAGAAAATAAAAATGTAGTAAGAGATGGTAGAATCATTTCACAGCGCATTGAGTCTTTTGCCTTATTACCACAAAAACCAGGAAACTATACTTTACCTGAAGTTAAAATTCCTTGGTTTAATACCGTAGTAAATAAAGTTGAATTCGCAACATTGCCTGCTAAACAAATCACAGTTACAGGCTCAGCGCTGACAACTCAAGCGCCTATCGTTTCAAATACAACTACTAACAGCGATAATCAAGCTAATGTATCTTCAGATTCAACTACACCTACAATTATCACTCAAGTTGAACCGGCTTCATTTTGGATCACAGTATTAGGTTATGCTCTGTGGGTTATGACACTTATCACTTTAATTATTTTTACGGTTCGAAACAAAAATAAAGTATTGATAAATACAGAAGAAAAACTTCAAGATAAAGCAAAAATGAATATTAAAGATGCTTTATCAAATCTAAAAATCGCAGCAAAACAAAGTGATTTAAAAGGTTTTAATCAAGCTTTAAATACTTTTAGTAAAATTAAATGTAATAGTGAACAAGCAAAAAGTTCACATTTAATCAATTTATATCAAAATGATGAGCTAACGGCACAAATCCATAACTTACAAAAAAGCCTATATTCACAAGGTGCTGGTAATGTCGATTTAAATAAAATCATTTCTCTTTTACAACAGCCAGTAAAAGCGAAAAAAGGTGCTAAGGAAACTTTAGAAACACTTTATTAAATCATTTAATTCAGATCTTAAGAACCGGTTACTTAAAACCGGTTCTCCTTTATTAACACTCTTACTTCTCCCCCCATATTGAAATTATTGATTTTAAATGTAAAAATATCTAATCAAATCGTCGCTTAAAGGAGTAAACATGCGAATTTTCTTATTTATTTTAATCATTACCAGTTGTAGTACTTATGCCGGAGTAACACCTTGGCTTGATTTTGAGCTAGATAATGGTCATATAAAAATTCCTGTTACTGTAAGTGGTATTGAAGCCAAAGCCATTTTAGACTCTGGCTCACAAGTTAATGCAATTAACCAAAGCTTTATAAATAAAAACAAATTAAAATATGGCTCGGGCCAAAAAATCATAATCAAAGGCGTTTACGGCCAAGAAAAAAAACCTACCTATAACAATGTTCCTACAGAATTATTTGGTACGCAATTTGATTTGGATAGTCTGGTTTCCATGCGCCTAGGAAAGGCAAGTAATGCATTATTAATCGGCGCTGGTTTTTTTGATAAATTTATTGTGCAAATTGATTACCCCAATAAAAAAATGCGTTTACTTACCCGAGATGCGGTTGATTTGAAAAAGTTAAAAAATATTCAAATGAAAGCCCACAAAGGGACTGGTATGCCAATCGTTAAAGTTAATCTTAACAACGAAAAAAATGTTTGGCTATTACTTGATACAGGCAATAGTGGTGGATTATTTTTAAAGCGCTCTATTGCAACTGGAAGTGGATGGTTAGAAAAGTTTTCAGTTGAGGGTTCTGTTGCTATGGGTGCTAACACTTTTGGAATTAACGAAACCTTTCACCTTCCTAGCCTAAAGTTTGGCCCTTTTGAGCTTGAAAATATCTTAACTAGCGTACCTGCTGAAGGTCAAAAAACACAAAGTTTTTCTTCAAGTAGCGGCTCTTTAAGTCGAATAAAAGGAAAAAATATAAAGGGTTTGCTTGGTTATGATATTTTAAAACATTTCCTGATCACTTTAGATTATAAAGGTGGCAGAATGCATATTGGTCTGCCGCAATAAAGTTTGCACTCATATCTAAATATAAAAAAAGCCATCAATTGATGGCTTTTATCTATTTTTAAATACAAAGATTTATTGAGCGACTAACTCTCTAATAAGCAGTTGCAGCGTAAACTTGCCTCTAAACTCATTAATATCTAATACAAACGCACATTTTAAATTTTGTACATTGGCATTTGGCCATTGTTTGATATCTACATTAAAAGCAATGCCATCAATTAAAAATCCGGTTTGATGTTTTAATACCAATTTAAGATGCTTTTCGCCTACTATACGTTGTTGTACTATTTCAAAAACATGTTCAAACACTGGTTCAGGGAACTCTTGCCCCCAAGGACCAGCTTGTTTTAAGTATTGGGCAAAGTCTAATGTAAAGTAGCCACCAGGTAGTTCACCATCTGTAAATACAATGCTTTCTCTTAAATCATCTGTGAGTTTATCGCTTACTGCTTTTACAAATATCTTCTCAAACTTTTCAAAATCAGCTTGTTTAATTGATAATCCAGCCGCCATAGCATGGCCACCAAATTTTGGAATTAAACCTGGGTTTGCAGTACTTATTGATTCTAAAATATCTCGAATATGTAAACCTGGAATTGAGCGACACGACCCTTTTATTTCAGGTTCACCTTCACTGCTATCACCACATGCGAATATAATTGTCGGTCTATGATATTTTTCTTTTAAGCGTCCAGCTAAAATACCGATCACACCTTGATGCCAATCATCTTGAAATAAGCACACTGCATCTGGTACTTGCTCATCTGTTTTACATAATTTATCTAAAACAGCTTGTGCTTCGACTTGCATACTTTGCTCTATCTCTCGGCGCTCAACATTTAATGCATCAAGTTCACCTGCGAGCCTTCTCGCATTATTAATATCAGGACTTAATAAACAAGCTATGCCTAAACTCATATCATCTAAGCGCCCCGCTGCATTAAGCCTAGGAGCAAGTGAAAAGCCAAAATCAGAGGCTGATAATCTTGCTTGATTGCGATTTGAGACTTCTATCAGTGCTTCGATGCCCGGACGAGTTACCCCATTTTTGATCCTAGCTAAACCTTGATGTACTAAAGTACGATTATTTGCATCTAATGGCACAACATCAGCAACGGTACCTAATGCCACCAAATCTAATAAACTGGCTACATTGGGTGGTGTTTGATTATTTAACTCAAACCAATTTTTTTCTCGTAATTCACTTCTCAGTGCCAATAATAGATAAAAAGCAACACCTACTCCAGCAAGCGCTGTTGAAGGGAAATCACAATCAACTTGGTTAGGGTTTACAATTGCATCGGCTTTAGGTAGTTCACTACCAGGTAAATGGTGATCAGTAACAATCACTTTTATGCCAGCCGCTTTTACAATATCAACACCTGCAATACATGAAATGCCATTATCAACGGTAATTAATAGATCTGGCGCCATCTTCACAACTTCTTGAGCCAGTGCAGGGCTTAAGCCATAGCCAAAATCAAATCGGTTTGGTACTAAATAATCGACATGAGAAAAACCAAACATGGGTAAACCACTCATTAAAGTAGCTGTACTTGTTGCGCCATCAGCATCAAAATCACCCACTATCAGAATTTTACTTTGGCTCTCTAAGGCTTTTACTAAAACATTGCTTGCTTGTTCAATGCCCTTTAATAGTTTAAAACTATGTAAGGTCGCAGCGCTATTATCTAGCTCTTCATTTTGCTTTACACCACGAGAAGCATAAATCTGTTTAATAATCGGATCTAAATCTTGTGGTAAATGTGCGTCTTTGACACGTTCTCTGCTAATTATTTGTTTTTGCATAATATTCTTTTTATAAAATTCTGATATAAAAAAAGGCCTTTCGGCCTTCTTTTAAAACAAGTGAACACTTAGTTCATTTGTTCTAAACGTTGCTTTAATGCAGCAGCTGGTTGGTAACCAGGAATTAAAGTACCATCATCAAAAATAATTGCTGGCGTACCATTTATGCCAAAGCTTTGACCTAACTGATAATGCTCTGCAACAGGTGCCGTACAGCTTTGTACATCAGCTACATCTGTACCTGACTTTGCATCTGTCATCGCTTTTAATTGATCGTCAGCACACCATACATTCATTAAATCAGTGTAACCTTCGCTTCTAACACCGCCTCTTGGAAATGCCATATAACGCACTGTAATGCCAGCATCTAGGTAATCTTCTAACTCACGGTGTAATTTACGACAGTAACCACACGTAATATCTGTAAATACAGTAATTTGATGTTTTTCTTCCGGTGCTTTATAAACAATCATAGAGTCAGCATATTTTGCAACGCCTTCTTTACGAACACCATTCAGTGCTTTTTCAGTTAAGTTTTCACGGTTTTCAATATCAATTAATGTACCTTGTAATAAGTACTGACCACTATCACTGGCGTACATCACACCTTTATCAGTAATTAATTCTTTTAAACCTAAGATAGGGCTAGGTTTAATATCTTTTACAACTAAACCAAGTTGAGAAAATTTTTCAACAATAGGATTTGTTTTAGATACTTCGTCTGAACTTATTGTATTTGGCGCAGAGGCAATACTCGTTAACGGTGTTAACGTCAGAGAAAAGGCCAATGTAGCTAATAATTTTTTCATTCTTTAATCTCTTTTCTATCTAAATATTTCATCTATCTATAAGACCCAGTATATCTGAGAATAATTCCCACGACTAGTAACTATATTTTTAAGCCCTAGGATGATGTTCTTGATGAATTGACTTTAATCTCTCATTTGCAACATGGGTGTATATTTGCGTTGTTGATAAATCGCTATGGCCTAACATCATTTGTACTACACGCAAATCAGCACCATGGTTAATTAAGTGCGTAGCAAATGCGTGTCGCATAGTATGTGGTGAAAGATCACTTTGTATATCAGCCACTAAAGCATAATGTTTAATTCTGTGCCAAAAAGTTTGTCGTGTCATACCTGTGCCACGTTTTGATGGAAAAACAAAATCTGTAGCATGTTTAATTAGCGCTAACCTTCCTTTAGATATAAATAGCTCCAACCAATACATGGCTTCTTCACCTAAAGGCACCAATCTTTCTTTATTTCCTTTACCTTTTACAAAAACCACTGCTTGCCTTAAATTAACTTGCTCCATTCTAAGGCCCACTAATTCACTTACCCTCAGACCTGAAGCATATAAAACTTCAAGCATGGCTTTATCTCTGAGCCCCATAGGCTCTGCCACATTTGGGCTAGCTAATAAGCTTTCAACTTCCTCCTCAGATAACGTTTTAGGCAAATTTTGAGATGCTTTTGGTTGCCCAATATGTGCCATAGGTGTAATTTCTAAACGTTTTTCTCGTACAAAATACTGATAAAACCTTTTTAATGCACTTATAGTCCGTGCAGTACTTCTAGATTTAAAACCATTATCTTGACGATAAGCTAAATAGGATTGCACATCTAATTGATCTATCACTAATAACGCTTTGGGCGCTATAAAATCCGCAAACTTATTAATATCAGTACGATATGCACTGAGGGTGTTTTCACTTAGACCTTGCTCTAACCATATTGCATCTAAAAAATCTTCTAACAATTCTCTATTAATAGCAGGCTGCTTAACTTGTTCGCTCAAGTGAGTTCCTTTTATTGTTCTTTTTAAGGTAAAATGCTCAGCCAATATAATAGCAACCAACTAAGAAGTAATAAACATCATGAAAATTGGTTTATTTTACGGCTCTACAACCTGTTATACAGAAATTGCAGCTGAAAAAATACGTGATATTTTAGGCGAAGACTTATTAACTCTGCACAATATAAAAGATGAGCCGTTAAAAGGCGCCGAACAATATGATTTTATTATATTTGGCATTTCAACTTGGGATTATGGTGAATTACAAGAAGACTGGGAATCTCAATGGCAAGACGTTGAAGCCTTAGATCTAAATGATAAAACAGTTGCTATCTACGGAATGGGCGATCAAGTAGGGTATACCGATTGGTTCCAAGATGCTGTAGGTATGTTACATGATAAAATTGCTAATCAAAAAGTCAATCGCATTGGTTTTTGGCCAAATACCCCTGATTATGAATTTGAAGCATCTAAGGCTTTAACTGATGATGGCAGCCACTTTGTTGGTTTAGCGCTCGATGAAGACAGCCAATATGATTTAACAGATGAACGCATGGCGACTTGGGTTGAACAAATTCTAGTAGAGTATCAAGACTCTCTTTAATTTAAGCTTTGGATCAGGGAAAGCTCTTGAGTCTCAAAATCTTTAATTAAGCTATTTACAGCCTTGATCATATCAGGATGAGTTAAGGCTTGTATTAATTGCTTATGTACTAAATCAGAACTTGTTTTTGATAATGCTAAATATAACCCTAGTTTACGAGTATTAGATGCTTTAAACGCCCCTAGCCTTTGAAGCTCATCTAAATCGCTTCCTAACTCAGCTAACTTGCCATGCACACCAAAAACACTGCCAACGTACCTTTGTACATGACCTTTTAATAAAGCCTCTAATGCTTGTTGAGAGTCTAAAAATTCATATACATTTTTTGGTTTATAATAACGTTTTAAAATTTCAGCCTTGTGGGAGTTTCTTTCCATCGCCACTAAAATCCTTTTTGGGTCTATCATATTCGCTTTTTTCCAAATATATTGTTCTCCACGATATACTTGCTTTAGCCATATAAAGTTTTGCTCTCTATTTGAAGTTCTAGAAATAGATAAAATCAAACGATTAGGTTTAAGTGCTTCTTTTTGAATTATTCGAGCCCAAGGCAAGGCCTCAAATTGAATATCTAAGTCCTCATATTTATGTAGTTTTTGAGCAAAATCAAAGACAGGACCATAACCAGTACCATTTGCTCTTACCATTTGAAATGGTGGGTTATGCTCAAATACAACAATCAATTTCTCCGCGTTTAAGGGCAAGCAAAAAGAGCCTAAAATAATGATCAATATTTTGATCATATAATCAAATAAATTTATTTTAATCACCTAAATTCATCATCAAATTTTTTACCTTACATTTTTAAATAAAAATCTTTGGTTAAATTAATAAAGTCTTTCGAGAAAGTCCCATTTTCACTAATAAACAACTCACTTTTTTCAAGAGGCATTTGAACTTTGCTGATCTCAATTAATATTCTTTTTGGTGGTTTATTATGCTTAGTGTAAACAAAAACTAATTTATTAATATATAAATTAAGCGCTTTTACTACGCTTTCTATTTCTTCTAAAACATCTGATGGTAATACTAAGGCAAGCCTGCCACGTTTATGGGTAATTTTACAAAACTGTTTAATCAAAGCTTTAAAACTTAAACTACCCGTATGGCGTGCTTTATTTCTAGACTCATCAGGACCTTTTAGGCTGTTTACAAAATATGGCGGATTTGAAACTACTAAATCGAATTTTGCATCTAATTTAAATTCATTAAAATCACCATAATATATATCTATATTTTGCCAAGGACTATTATTAAAGTTTTCAGTCGCTTGCAAAAAAGCCGAACTATCTATTTCTAAAGCAGAAATATTGACATCATTCATCGCGGATTTTTGCGCTCTTTGTTTGAGCATTAAAGCAATTAATCCCGTGCCCGTGCCGACATCAAGTATATTTTCACTATCACCTATATCTGCCCAAGAACCTAATAAAACACCATCTGTGCCTACCTTCATAGCGCAGTTATTTTGTGCTAAATAAAACTGTTTAAATTGAAAACCTGACATTTTTATTTTAGATCTACCATTTACTAAGTATAATAGCCTTATTGTCCTTTATTTATGACGCCTTATGCAATTGCAATTCGCAGATCTTGAACTAGATGAAAAACTATTAAACGCTGTTAACAAAGTTGGCTATACCGAACCAACTAAAATTCAAAAGCTTGTGATCCCTCGCGCCCTTGAAGGTCGTGATATTTTAGCTTCAGCACCAACAGGTACAGGTAAAACAGCTGCATTTTTATTATCAGCTATTCAGTTTTTAATTGATTTCCCTAGACGTGATCCAGGTTTTGCCCGCGTTTTAATTATGACCCCTACCCGTGAACTTGCTTATCAAATTCACGAACAGTGTTTATTACTAGCAGCCAATACTCACTTACAAATAGGTGTGGTAACAGGTGGTATAAACTATGGAACACATAAAGATATCTTTGAAAAAAATAACGATATCTTAATCGCAACACCCGGCAGATTAATGGATTACATGGATGGCAATAACTTTCACGCTGAAAATGTAGAACTATTAATTTTAGATGAAGCTGACCGTATGTTAGATATGGGTTTCAAAAAAGAAATGCTGCGGATCTGTGATGAAGCTGAAAATCGCAGACAATGTTTCTTATTTTCTGCAACACTTGAAGGCGATAATGTTGAGTTATTCGCAGATAAAGTATTAAAAGATCCATCATTACTTGAAGCGAAAGTTTCAACACAAGATCAAGGCCAAATCAGCCAATGGATCCACTTAGCTGATAGCCGTGAACACAAACTTAAACTACTAACACGTATTTTAACTAACGAAGCTGTTACTAAAGCCATTGTATTTGTTAAAACGAGAGAAAAATTAGAGCAGTTAGTAGGCGAGTTATTTAGCCAAGGTATTAAAACTATTTGGTTACGTGGTGAAATGCCACAAGATAAACGTATGCGCTCACTTGAAAACTTTCATTTAGGCAAAGCTGATATTCTAGTTGCGACTGATGTAGCCGCGCGTGGATTAGATGTTGCTGATGTAAGCCATGTTATTAACTATGATATGCCATATAGTCCAGACATCTACGTGCACCGTATTGGTCGTACAGGACGTGCTGGTAACGACGGTACCGCTATTTCATTAGTAGAAGCACATGATATTGCTATGGTTGGTAAAGTTGAACGCTATACTGAGCAACAGCTCAAACGTAAAAATATTAAAGGGCTTTCACCAAGACATAAAGAAGCTAAGCCACCAGCTAAAAAGAAAAAAGATCCTGTGAAAATGAAAGCTAAGAAAAAGGCTAAAAAGAAAGCAGCTAAAGCGAAGAAGTAACCTCTATAAACTCTCATGCTTTAAATATAAAAAAACCTAACTAATATGTTAGGTTTTTTTATTTTACAGAGTCAAATTAATACTTAATTGTTATTACCTTGAATTTATTCTAAAGCAATTTCAATGGCTTTATCAAAAGTTATTTCACCCTTATGTACTTTCAAACACAAATCCACCGCGTCTTTATCTGGCACAGCACCTGACGCTCTAACTGCATCCATTGCATTCAATATACTTTGGGGAAGCAATCCATCTTCAATATTTATAATGCTGCTAACAGGAGTAAGTGGGGGCTTTCTAAAATATGACATTATAGACACCGCTGCATTCATTTGAAATTCATTAAAAGCACTTTCATTAAATCCCTTTGATAGTGGATTCATAAAACCATGTTGATACTGAGTATGGCTTATTTTTAATGATTCATAATGCCCTAAACTTTCCATCACATCTTTTACCTCAAAATGACTTTCACTTTGTGGAAATATAATATGAGATTTAATATTCAGCTTTATATCTAAAAAATTTCGAATTTGCGACGGGTAAAAACCAATAAACTCACAATGCTTATCTGACTTAAAACCATCCAGTGCGCGCCAAATCGCACTTGCTCCCGCACTAAAACCTACAATGTATACATCATCGTTTTTATTAGATTCAATCTCTTTTTTGATAAGTGATAAATAATGCTCATGACCACCTAAACTCAAATACTTTTCATATGCCTGAGTATCATTGTCAAATTCAAAGGTTTGACCTTGATATGGATCGACTAATACCAATTCGATATCTTGGTTTATCATTTTATCTAACATTGACTTTTGAGTATTGGCATATTGCTGAAACTCAGTTGTACAACCAAAAATGTCAGGAACAAGTATTAGTTTCATTACATCACCTCTAAAATTAATTGTGCTCTATATTACTTGAACTGCTCAGCGCGAAGAAATACAGGTTCATTTTCTTTCGCCGTCATTTCAGGGCTAAAATAATAACCTGCTGAATCAAATTTCTTTAAATCTTCAACAGTTTTAATTTTATTTTCCATAATATAACGTGTCATTAAACCACGTGCTTTTTTAGCGTAAAAGCTGATCACTTTATATTGACCATTTTTACAGTCTTTAAAAATAGGTGCAATTATTTGACCTTTTAATGCTTTTTTATCTACCGCTTTAAAATACTCATTGGATGCTAAATTAACTAAAGTATCTGTACCTTGTTGCTCAAAAAGAGCATTTAATTTTTCAGCAATTAACTTACCCCAAAATTGATATAGGTTTGTGCCGCGCGGATTTTCAAGCTTAGTGCCCATTTCTAAACGATAAGCTTGCATTAAATCTAACGGTTTTAAAATACCGTATAAGCCAGATAAAATACGTAAATTATCTTGAGTATATTCAAGCGTATCTTCATCTAAACTTGTTGCATCTAAGCCTGTGTATACGTCGCCATTAAATGCAAAAATTGCCTGCTTAGCATTCTGGATATTAAAAGGTTGTGACCATTGTGCAAATCTAGCAGCATTCAAACCCGCCAGCTTATCGCTTATTTTCATTAAGCTGCCAATGTCTTGAGGCGCAAGCGATCTACACACTTCAATCAACTCTTGGCTATGTGTTAATAATTCTGGATTTGAATGTTTTTCAAACGCTACTGGTGTTTCATAATCTAGGTTTTTAGCAGGGGAAATTACAGTGATCATATTAAACCTTATATATATTCGCTGCAAAAGCGGATATGTATTGACTTGTATTTAGAATAATGACAATTTCATCATTAAACGCGAACAAAATCACGTGTTTTATTAACTTGCCTTCAGTTAAATTAATTTTTCGTTTTTTTAAGCGGACAATTGACCTGTTAGTGACCTGTAACTTAAGTGCAATATTAGGCATGTATATTCAAAGTGTATTCTTTTTGGAATGAGGAATAAAAAATGACAGCAGTATTAGCGGCATTAAAAGCCCAATCAACAATCGTAGCCGATACCGGCGATATTGAAGCAATTAAACAGCATAAACCACAAGATGCGACTACAAACCCATCTTTATTATTAAAAGCCAGTGAAATTCCGGCTTATCAAACCTATTTAAAACAAGCTTGGCAGTTTGCAAAAGAATGTGAATCTGACACAGATAAACAATTAAGCCTAGCATGTGATTATTTTGCTGTATTAATTGGTAAAGAAATTACTGAAGTTGTTCCAGGATATATTTCTACAGAAGTAGATGCGCGCCTTTCTTTTGATACAGAGGCGACAATCGCAAAGGCTAAAACATTATTATCTTTATACGAAAAAATAGGCGTATCAAAAGATAAAATTCTAATTAAAATTGCATCTACTTGGGAAGGTATAAAAGCCGCTGAAGTATTAGAGAAAGAAGGCATAAAATGTAATTTGACGCTACTTTTCAGTGAAGCACAAGCACGCGCTTGTGCTGATGCTAATGTATTTTTAATCTCTCCATTTGTTGGTCGTATTTTAGATTGGCATGTTGCGAACGGCATGGAAAAACCAACAGATCCACTACAAGATCCAGGAGTACAATCTGTACGTAGCATCTACAGCTTTTATAAAAGCCATGGTTACGAAACAGTTGTTATGGGCGCAAGCTTCAGAAACACAGGTGAAATCTTAGCGCTTACAGGTTGTGATAGATTAACAATCGCGCCAACACTATTAGATGAATTAGCAACATTAAAAGATGTACCTAACTACACTTTAGAAAAACCAACTGAAATTTCAGCTAAACCGGCACCATTAACACAAAGCGAATTCCGTTGGTTACATAACGAAGATCCTATGGCGACAGAAAAGCTAGCTGATGGCATTAGTCAATTTGCTAAAGCGCAAGTTGAACTAGAAAAAAGATTCAGTGAGTTAAAGCTATAGTTTCTTAACCCGTTATACCAATTCTATTCATATAGGTTCATATCTTAAATTGAATTGGTATTAATTAAACGAAGAGAAATACATGATTCAAAACAGCAAGGACGTCTGCGTATTTAATGCGCTTGAAACTGCTGCTACTGAAATAAAAAAGCGTCATTTAATGACAATTTTTTCTGAGCAGCCAAATAGAGCACATACCTACAGTCTACAATTTGATTCATTTTATTTAGACTATTCAAAGCAAGCAATCAACGATAATGCATTTAAAGCATTGATCAATTTCGCCAAACATCAAAAGCTAGAAGCAAAACGCGATGCGATGTTTCAAGGTGATAAAATAAATCATACAGAAGAGCGCTCAGTACTACATACCGCACTGAGAGACTCTAGCCAAATAATTTCAAAATTCCCCGATATCGCTAAAGAAATAGAGTCAACAAAAGTAAAAATGCTAAATTTTGTTGATTTAGTCAGATCACAGCAGCATTTGGGTCATACAGAAAAAGCCATCACCGATGTAATAAGTATCGGCATAGGTGGATCTTTTTTTGGCCCTAAAATGTTACAAAGTGCTTTAGTTAAAAATGCCTGTAATAAAATAAAAGTACATTATTTAGCAAATATAGATGGCGACCAAATCGCTCAAGTACTTCATAATCTTAATCCTGAAACGTGTTTAGTGGTGGTTGCGTCTAAATCATGGACAACAGCAGAAACACAATTAAATGCTCAATCAGTTTTAAAATGGTTTCAAGATGCACTGCCTCAAAAGCAAGCAATACAAAAACATTGGGTTGCGTTAACAGCAAAACCTGAGCAAGCACAAGAATTTGGTATCGCAGAGCCAATGATTTTTCCTATGTGGGATTTTGTAGGTGGCCGATACTCAGTTTGGTCAACCATAGGATTGCCATTAGCTTTAAGCATAGGTTCAAAAGCTTTTACTCAAGTGCTTGAAGGTGCTGCATCTATAGATAAACACTTCTTAGAAGCGCCTTTAGATAAAAATATGCCGGTGATTATGGCTTTATTAGGTTATTGGCAACAAGAATATTTTGGTCTCAATAACTTAATGGTTTTACCTTATAGTCATAGTTTAAAAAGTTTACCTGCTTACCTTCAACAGCTCGATATGGAAAGTAATGGCAAAGCTGTTAATAGCCAAGGCGATAACATAACAAATTCAGGGCCTATTCTTTGGGGTGCTGAGGGTACAAACTGTCAACATTCATTTATGCAGCTTTTTCATCAAGGCACACAATCAGGCATGATAGATTTTATTTTACCTGCAAAAGGCCATGACACATATCCTGAACAACATAAACTCATGGTGGCAAACTGTTTAGCGCAAGCACAAGCTTTATTACAAGGAAAAACGCTCACTCAAGCTAAAACTGAATTACTTGATTCTGGCCTAAATGAAGAACAAGCTGAAAATTTAGCAAAACATAAAACTATGCCAGGCAATACAAGTTCAAATATGCTGATTATTGATGATATTACACCTCATAGCATGGGCGCATTACTTGCTTTGTACGAACATAAAGTATTTTGTCAGGGCATTTTATTCGATGTAAATAGCTTTGATCAATGGGGTGTAGAGCTAGGTAAATCACTCGGAAAGAACCTACTTATCAGCATGAATACTGGCAATATAGAGAATTTAGACCCTTCAACCGCTAAACTTTTAGAATATATAAATATAAACTAATAAAAACAATACACTAGCAAACTTAAAATTAACTTTTAAGTTTGCTACCTTATTAAAGCCTTGTCGTAGATCAAAAAATGTAACAATTCAATCACGCTATTTTCATATAATCGTTTCAAAATCACTCACTGTATGATATATATGCACTGTGCTTTATTTTCGGACTATTTAATTCTTTTTTATACAAAAATTGAATTAAAAACGTCCTAGGATAAGTAATTCCAAGGTAAATAAAAAGGAGTGACCATGGATAGTCTAGATAATGTGACAATTTTAGAAAGTGCACAGCCAAAAACAAAAACAACTAAGCAAAATAAAAAACTTAAATGGCGTGAAATAGAAGCATATAAGGATAAGCAACTCTTAGAAAAAGAACTGGAAGACTTAGATTGGTCTTTCGATTTGGATTAAACCCCACTTTAAAATAAATTTTAAAAGGCTCCTAATAGGAGCCTTTTTTATTTTGAAAATGCTATTTAGGAAATCGCATTCGCTGGTAAATGCCAATTAATTTCAGTCTTGCCTTGTTGTTTTAATAAGTTATTTGTTTGTGAAAAATGCTTACAACCATAAAAACCACGGTATGCAGATAATGGCGATGGATGTACACCTTTTAATACATGGTGTTTTGTATCATCAATATTTTTACCTTTTTTATGAGCATGTGACCCCCACAGTAAAAATATAATACCTGACTTTTCTTGATTAAGTGTTTCAATCACTTTATCAGTAAATTTTTCCCAGCCTAAACTTTTATGAGAATGCGCTTTTCCCTGCTCTACAGTCAATACCGTATTTAAAAGTAATATGCCCTGCTGTGCCCAAGACTTTAAATAACCATGCTCTGGAATAATAAAACCTTCAATATCAGTGGCTAACTCTTTATACATATTCACTAAAGAAGGCGGCGTTTTAACACCAGGTAAAACTGAAAAACATAAACCATGTGCTTGCCCTTCTCCGTGATACGGATCTTGACCTAAAATCACAACCTTCACATCATCAAACTTAGTTGCATCAAATGCACTAAAAACGTCTTTATCACATGGAAAAACTGCAACACCTTCAGCTCTTCTTTGACTTACATGCTCAAATGTTTCTTTTAAATAATCTTGTTTTGATTCTGAATCGATTAGTTTTGACCAACTCATCATAATATAAATGTGCTCCGCACTTTATTTAAGGCCATTGCATGGCTAGATAAGGAATAGGCTATTAGTTTATCAGAATGTACTTATCTATCACGTTAGTTTAAGCATAAAAAACCACTCAATACAATTAAGTGGTTTTTATTATGAATTTCGTCAAGTAGTAGCTATCAATAAAACTGCGCTTTATTAAGCAAGCTTAACTAATATCGCTTCTCTTAATACACGGTAATCATTAACTAAATCTTCAGCTAAACAAGGCTGTGCGAGTGCATCTGCTAAAGGTTTTGGCATATCTAACTCTATATTTAGAATATCTTCAACGCTTTCTTTAAACTTAGCAGGATGTGCTGTTGATAAGAAAATACCAACACCATCATCTGCCATATCACGTTTTAAACCTTCATAAGCGATTGCAGTATGGGGTTCTGCGATATAGCCTTTTTGATGTACATCTGTCATTACAACTTGTGTTTGTGCCTCATCAACTGTTTGTGAATAGAAGTTATCATATGAGAACCAGTTATTATCTAACATAGTTTGTACACGTGGCCAGTTATTTGGGCGACTCACATCCATTGCATTTGATAATGATTCTTTAGTGTCTACTGGTGACCATTCTTTATTTGCAATAAAACGTGGCACGGTATCATTTTGGTTTGTTGTTGCAGATAATTTATCTACAGGTAAACCGATAACCGAACCTATCATGGCAGCACACACATTACCAAAGTTACCACTTGGTACAGAAATATGTGCTTTAGCACGTTTTTCTTTTGGTAATTGTGAAATTGCTTCAAAGTAATAACAAACTTGAGCAACTAAACGACTGATATTGATTGAGTTTGCAGAGTTTAAACCTAAACGCTCTTTTACTTCATCATCTAAGAAAGCTTGTTTAACCAGTGACTGACAATCATCAAAACAGCCATCTACAGCGTAACAGTGAATATTTTCACCTAACGTTGTAAATAACTTCTGCTGAGCGAGTGATACTTTCCCTTTAGGGTATAAGATCACAACATCAATGTTCTCTTTTTTATAAAAAGCGTGAGCAACAGCAGCACCCGTATCACCACTTGTTGCTGTTAGGATAGTTGTTTTGCCTTCTTTATTAAAAGTGGCTAAACACTCGGCCATAAAACGACCACCAAAATCTTTAAATGCTAAAGTTGGACCGTGAAAAAGCTCAAGACAATGCATATTATCTTCAACTTCAACTAGCTTCACATCGAAGTTAAAGGCATTTTTTACCATTTGTGCAACAGTATCTTTAGGTAATTCATCTCCAATTAAGTGAGATAAAATAACACTGCTTCTAGTTACAAAGTCTAAATCTAATAATGCATCAATCCCTTGAGGGAAAGAGTTTTCTATTTTCTCTAATTTAATAGGAAAAAATACACCTTGATCACGACCTAAGCCTGTTTTTACAGCTTCAACAAATGAAACCTGTTGTGAATTATCTTTTAAATTATGCAGTTTCATCTGCTTCTCCGTTTATTTCATGTGAAGCCAGTTCTCGTGTTCCAGCTTCATCTAACTGACATATATGACAAAAACCTTCATCATTAATATAATTTTTTTGTAACCAATCAGCACATGTATTTGCATCTTCGATATTTGTACACACAGCAAATAATGTTGGTCCTGCTCCTGATATGCTCATCGCCTTTGCACCTAGCTCTGGTAAAGCTTGTTTAGCCTCACTAAAACCTTTGATCAAAGGTGCGCGATGTGGCTCTGCAACTTCATCTTTCATCAATGTTAACGCTTGGTTATATTGACCAGCTTGCCCATTTGATTGTAATAGCGCAATAAAAGCAGATAAACGCTGGGCAAACTCAACACTGTGATGCATATCCAGTTGCTTAGGTAATACTGAACGTGCTTTAGATGTATTTAATGAAAAACCAGGAAAAGCAACAACATAATACCACTCTTTTGGTACTGATATTTCAATTGAACGACCAGGAATAAGTTCACCTGTTAGCTGTAGTCCACCTAAATAACATGGGCTAATATTATCGTAATGGCGACCACCGCTCACGATGGCTTCAAAGTCAGCCATTAATTCAATTAATTCATCTTGGCTTAGCTGAGTTTTTGCAAATTTATCTAATGCAGCAAAAGTTGCTACAACAGAACACGCACTTGAACCTAAACCTGAACCTATAGGTAAGTTCTTTTGTAATTCAAGCCTTACAGCTTGCATATCCGCCTTTATATTTTTCTTAAAGTGCAATAAACATAAATACGATAAGTTTTCATTAGCTTCACCCGGTAACTTATCTGCATAATCACCTGTACATACAAACTCATTCTGCTCTGATGCAGTTACTTTTACAACATCGCCTAGTAACTCGCCTGTAATAGGTTTTAATGCCGCACCTAAAGAATCAAAGCCAACTCCAAAGTTACCAATTGAAGCTGGGGCATACACATGTAAATTATTTTCTAACATGATGAACTCCTAACGTGATAGCGTTTTTAATATATCAGCAAATACACCTGCTGCAGTTACTTCAGCACCTGCACCATAACCACGGATAACAAATGGTTTTGGTTGGTAGTATTGGCTTAAAATTGCTAATGCATTTTCGCCATCACGGATATCGTTTAGTGCATGTTCAGCTGTTACAGCTTCAATGCCGACTTTACAGTGACCATCTTTAATTGTACCAACATAGCGTAAAACTTTACCTTCAGATGCCGCAGCTTTAACTTTATCGTTAAATTGCCCATCTAGTTTTGGCAACTCTGTCATAAACTCTTCTACAGAGCACTCTTCACAAAAACCTGCAGGTAGAACTGATTCTACTTCAATATCAGATAACTCAAGCTCTAACCCTGATTCACGAGCTACAATTAATAGCTTACGTGCCACATCAGTACCCGATAAATCATCTCGTGGATCAGGTTCAGTAAAGCCACTGTCTTTTGCTTTTTGAGTTGCTTGTGAAAGTGTTAAACCATCTTCCAACAAACCAAACATGTAAGATAATGAACCCGAAAGTATGCCGCTAAAGCTAATTAATTCATCACCTGCGCCAAACAATAATTGTAAGTTATCTAATACAGGCAGACCTGCACCAACGTTTGTTTCATACAAGAATTTACGATTATTCTTCAAACTTGATGCTGTTAACTCGTGGTAATAAGCTTGAGAACTTGTATTTGCTTTTTTATTAGCAGCAACCACATGGAAGCCAGCCTCAAAGTAAGATAAATATTGTTCTGCTAATACTGATGAAGAGCTACAATCTACAATTACAGGGTTGATCAAATGATTTTGCTTAACAAACTTTTCTAATGTTGCGATATCAAAAGACTGTTCAGAGTCAGCCAACTGCCCTTGCCAATTAGTAAAGCTAACACCTTCTTTATCTAGTAGTAACTTTCTAGAGTTTGCTACGCCATAAAGGTTAAGTTTAATATTTCTCTTTTCTAACCAAGCTTGTTGTTTTTCTAATTGCTTAACTAGCTCTGCACCTACTAAACCACAACCTAATAGAAATACGTCAATTGAAGGTATATGAGTGAAAAAGTTTTCGTGACATACTTTAACTGCGTCATTGCATAATTCGCCATCAATCACAGCTGAAATGGCACTTTCTGTAGAGTCTTGTGCAATCGCTACGATATTTACTTGTGCTTGAGAAAGTGAGCCAAAGAATTTAGCAGCCAAACCTTTATGGGCTTTCATGTTGTCACCAACAAGCGTCACAATTGCTAAATCTTTTCTGACTTGAATAGGTTCAATTAATGAGGCTTTTGATTCTAGTTCTAATGCTTGTTCTAATGCATTTAAAGCCAACTGTAAATCTTCTTCATGAACACAGAAACTAATACTGAATTCGCAAGATGATTGTGTGATAAGTACAATTGATACATCATCTTTTGCTAAGGCATCAAATACACGCGATGCCATGCCTACTTTGCCTTTCATACCAGGGCCTGAAACAGTTAGCATCGCTAAATCTTCTAAGCTTGATAATGCTTTAACCGTTTTATCATCACCTGCCACATCACTGATCAAAGAGCCTGATGAATCTGGATTATGGGTATTTTTAATTTCACAAGGAACAGACGCTTTAGCGCATGGAAGAATCGTTTTCGGGTGAAGTACTTTGGCACCAAAATAAGATAATTCCATTGCTTCTTTATATGAAAGGTTATCTATTTTTACTGCTTTAGTAATAAATCTTGGATCAGCACTGTAAACACCATCCACATCTGTCCATATTTGACAAACTTCAGCCTCTACACTTGCTGCAGCAATTGCTGCTGAATAATCTGAACCATTACGGCCAAGTGTTGTTAGTTCGCCTTTATCATTGCTAGCTGTAAACCCAGGCATGATATATACCTTGCTTGGTGCTTGAGACATTTGCTGTTTAAAGCCACCTTTAGATGCTGACACACTTGCTACAGCATCTAAATAACCACCTTGAGATGAGATACACTGTGTTGCATCTAAATAAGTTGGTTTAAACTCAACTAATAAAGCTTGCATTAAGGCAACGCTAATACGCTCACCAAAGCTTATTACATAGGCTTTTACAGCATCAGGGCATAAACCTAATAACGCAACACCTGATAATTTTTGCTGTAATTGTGAGAAATCAGGCCAATTTAATATTTCAAAACCAGCTTGTTCTACTTGGTGTTTTAGTCCATGACTTCGCTCAACAAGTGCAGCCCATTGCTCTTCAAATAATTTACTGTTTTGAGCAAGTTCAGCTAACTCTACTAAACTATCTGTCATACCACCTGGCGCAGATAATACCAATAACGTCTCTGATTTAAGCTGTGATTTAACCAAACTTGCCACTTTGGTTAAACATTCATAATTGGCTAGAGATGACCCACCAAATTTTAATACTCTCATTTTTCCCCATTCCCGTTCTATCAAATCAAAAATTTAAAGGCTAAAAACAAAAAAGGCCTGAGCTCTTGGGAGAGCACAGGCCTTTTTTCTATGTGTACCGACCTATGCCACTATCCTGAAAGGATGTTGGTTGTAATAATAATTGAGGTCAATACAAAATTTATAGCGTTCATACGTCTAGACTGCCTGAACTTAGGTTGTTATGTCAATGTAAAAATGAGAATAATTTATCTATTTTAGATATAAGGAAGCTTAATGGATACCAAATTTATGCAAAGTTGAAATTAACTCTTCTTTATTAACTGGTTTTTCAATGAAATTTAAAGCACCGAGCGCTTTTACTCTGTGTTTCATTTCAGGCTGAATGTCTGCGGAAATCACGACTGTAAAACATTCTATTTTTTCAGCTTTAATCATTTCAAGCACGCAGACACCGTCAATAATAGGCATAGTCAAGTCTAAGCATAACAAACCAATTTCTTGATTACGTAAAATGTCCAAAGCTTCTTGTCCATTACTTGCTTGCATAAAGTTGAAAATATAATTGTCTTTGAGAATACGGATCACCTGCTTTCGGGCGACCATAGAATCATCACATACTAGAACTGGAAATATCATGTTATTATTAAATCTACCATAAAAATAGCACTATTAAAGCTAAATAAAGAACCCTAATAGTCTCATACATGTTTCATTGATTGAACTAGATATTTCATGGTTTTGATATAAACTATAAAAATATTTGATAAAGCAGCAATTTTTATTTATTTTTGCTATGTTTAAATAGCGCTTTGTAAAACTAAATAAAGGAATTTCAGTTAATTCATGTTACAAAAAAGCCTTTCAAAAAAACTATTAACAAACGTATTGTCAGTATATTTTCTACTGACATTCATAGTAACATGTGGCCAAGTTTTTGCTGAATATTATAATGCAAAGGACTTTATCCGCGATGAATTAACAACCCTGCAAAAAACATTTTCTGGCAGTTTAACCCGTGCTATTTGGGAGTTAAATACACAACAGACAGTGACAATCGCAGAAGGCTTATTAGCAATACCTTCTATTGAAGGCATAATCGTCAGAGATGATAGCGGTGAAGTGATATCTCAGTTAGGACGTACTTTAGATATTGTAGAGCTATACAGTGAGCAATTGGTTCAACATTCATCACTTATTGAAGATGCGCCATCTGGCCTATTTGGTTACACCTTTCCACTTATTTTTGAGTTTTCTGGTCGTGCAACACAAGTCGGCGATGTGACTTTATTCTCAAGTCGAGAAGTTGTTTTAAGCCGTATCATGATATCAATATACTTTTTGATTGGAAATGCTTTTATAAAAACCACCTTTCTTATTATTTTATTTTTATTAGCCTTTAGACGTTTATTAACTGAGCCTTTAACAGATTTAACACAACAAATTGAAGACTTAGAATTAGATGATTTAGAAGGCCGAAAGCTTGAGATTCATACCAGAGAGCATAACGAACTTAAAATAATGGAACTGTCATTTAACAATATGATAGATAAAATTACAGACTATAAAGCTCAGTTAGAATCCACTCAAAAAAAATTATTAGAAAGTAATGAAAAATTAGATCAACAAAACTTGGTATTAGAGCAAGAGGTGGCCAGAAAAACCTCCACATTAAGTCAAGCTATGATGGACTTACAGCAACAAAAATATGAATTAGAAAAACAAAAAATCACATTAACCGAAGAAATAGAGTTACGTAAAGATACAGAGCAAGAATTAAGGGCTAACCATACTGAATTACAACGTTATATTGATGAATTAAACCAAGCCCAAGAAAGATTGGTAAGCTCTGAAAAAATGGCTGCATTAGGCGGCTTAGTTGCTGGTATTACTCATGATATAAACACACCAGTTGGTATAGGTGTGACTGCGACCTCTTTTTTACATGAACGTTTAATTCAAATAGAAACAGCATATAAAGACAAAACTCTCTCACCTAAAGCCCTTGAAAATTTTATTAATGATGCAATGCAAAGTACCGGGCTACTGACAACAAACTTACAGCGTGCTTCTGAACTTGTTGCTAGTTTTAAACAAATCGCTGTAGATCAAGCTAGTGAAGCCGTAAGAACGATAAATATCAAAGACTATTTAAAAGAAATTATACGTTCATTGCATCCAAAACTTAAAACAACGCAACATAAAATAAATCTCGATTGTTCTGAGGATTTAATTTTAAACTTGCCTGCAGGTGCGATAAGCCAAATATTTACAAATCTAATAATGAATTCAATTATTCATGGATTAGAAGGTGTCACTTTAGGTGAAATTAATATAACCATTACCGAAGATAATGACTTAGTGAACATTAAATTTAAAGACAATGGAAAAGGTGTTGAATCATCTCAACTCTCTAAACTATTCGACCCATTCTTTACAACTAAGCGAGATCAAGGTGGTAGCGGCTTAGGTACGCATATTGTTTTTAACTTAGTAAAACAAACCCTATCAGGTGATATTGAGGTAAGTTCTAACTTAGGTGAAGGTTTAACTTATGATATTTCATTTCCAAAAAACATGCCTACTCCTATGAGTATTTTCACTGAGTAATGTGAACAATTTAATCATCAAGGCTTAAATCTATCCATGATTTAAGCCCGTTAATAATTAACTTTGTTTAATTAGTTTATTTTTCAAACTAATTCCTGCTTCATCAATTTATTCTCTTTCTTTGTCTTAAATAAACTTGTTATTATGGCAAATATCCAAGCCACAGAATGTGAATTCAGCTTAATATAGTTAAGTGGCTTAACTTATCCAATTGGTATTAAATATTAGGAATATATATATGTGGTTTAGTAACCTGATTTGTTACAAATTTAAGCAAGACATTTCATACCAACAAGAAGAATTCGAAAAAGCATTAGAGCAAGATATTTTTCGCCCATGTGGCAGCCAAGATTTAAGTACTTTTGGTTGGACTAAAGCACTTGGTAAGCATGGTAAAATGCTGTCTCACTTCTCACAAAAATCTATCTTAGTATGTGCAAAGCGTGAAGAAAAAGTGCTACCAGCAGCGGTTGTAAATGAGCTAGTTGCAGAAAAAGTAGAGCAAATAGAAGCTGAAGAAAACCGTCCTGTTAAGAAAAAAGAAAAAGACGAAATTAAAGAAAACTTATTACATAGTTTACTACCTCAAGCATTTAAAAAGTCTAGCCTACAATTTGCATTTATTGACTTAGAAAAAGGCTGGTTAGTTGTAAACTCAGGTAGTTTTAATAAAGCTGAAGAATTACTTGCGTTATTACGTAAATCTATAGGTAGTCTTCCTGTTGTTCCTGCATTTGTGAATTTCGATTTAGGTTTATTTTTAACTGATTGGTTAAGCAAAATGGCACCACCAGCAGGCTTTGAAATTGGCTTAGACGCAGATTTACAAGAACCTGATGAAAATGGTGCTCAAGTTAAATTAAAACAGCATGACTTATCATCTGATGAAGTTCAAAATCACCTTGAGAATGGCAAGCAAGTAACTAAACTCGCTTTAGATTGGAATGAACGCATCAAATTTATGTTAGTTGAAGACGGCAGCATTAAACGTATTAGTTACTCTGAAGTATTAAAAGACGAAAATGCCGATATTCCAAAAGAGGATATGCTGGTAAAACTTGACGCTGACTTTATGCTAGCAAGTGAAGAATTAAAGTTAATGCTTGAAGATCTATTATCTAGTTTAGGCGACGCTGAAGAAGAATAGATATAAAACAAAAAGGTGACAATTGTCACCTTTGTACTTATTTATTTCGATTAAGAAAATGCTGATTTGACATCGTTACGAATATTTAAGTAATCATCTTCTTGTAACATCTCTATTGAAGGGATAATACCCTTTTCGACATAAGAGCCTAACATTTCATCTTTATTACTGACTTTCAATACTCCTTCTTCTATCGCACCAATACGGATAAAGTCTACATAACATGCGTTACTCGGGCGATAATTAGGGTTTGACCAGCTTTCAGCAACTTCAACAAAATCATCAGTAAAGCCCCAGGCTCGCATAATTGAACCGCCTATTTTACCGGCAAGTTTTTTAATACCTAAAGCTAAAAATGCAGGGTTGGCAAAAACTTCTGGATGACGCTCTGCTTCGGTTAAAATAGGTAAAACACCAATATTATATACAAGTGCGGCTAACGTGATGGTATCTAAGTTTAACGAGGTATGTTTATTGTTTTTCACATAAATTTGCAGTAAAGCAATGGCACTAGAAGCGACCTCTAAGGATTTTTGCCAAGATTTATCTAAGTAATTTTTTATTAAATCATTTTGAGATACAAATAATTGCTCCATTGCCATTGCCGTTGCAATATTCTTAATTTGCCTTAAACCAATTCGTGTAACAGCCTGATTTAATGTAGATACTTTAACTGTTCTCCCTAAAAAAGCACTGTTTGATATTTTAATCATTCTTGCAGCAAGTGCAGGATCTTGACCAATTACATCAGCCATTTCCATCAGGTTAACGTCAGGGTCATCAGCAGATTCTCTCACCTTAACAGCAATTTCAGGCAAGGTCGGTAATACAAGTGTATCGTTATTAATTTTTTCAATTAAGATCGTAAGTAATGCATTCTCAGTTGACATAAACCTATTTCCTTTCGCTACCCCAAATAAAGAGGCTGTAGATTTTATTATCTATTTGAAGTATTGACTAAGTTCACGATAAAGTTAAGAAAAATTTAAATGTTTTTTTAATTTAGTAACTTTACAGGCATTCTGTTCACCATTACTCTAAGAGCCTCACAAAATAACAAGCGAACTAAAAATGAAATTTAACAAAATTAGCTTAGCACTCATACTTGCAAGCGCAACACTACTTAGTGCATGTGATAAAGCTCAAAATGCCCCTGCAGAAACACCTAAGACTTCAACTGAGTTAGTGTCAAGCTCTCAAGATAGACTTGATATCTATACCACAGTCGCTTTAACAACTGATTTATCATCACTTTCTGATAATCAAAAACAAATGCTTGTTAAATTGATAGATGCTTCAAAAATTATGGACGATCTTTTCTGGCAACAATCCTTTGGTGAAAGTAAATCAGGTTTTTTAGCTAAAATCTCTGATGATAAAGTAAAAAAATATGCTGATGTAAACTATGGTCCTTGGGATCGTTTAGATGGCGATAAAGCCTTTTTAACTGGCTATAAAGACAAACCTTTAGGTGCACAGTTCTACCCTGCCGATATTACCAAAGAAGAATTAAATAAAGCACAAATAGCAGATAAACAAGGTTTATATTCAATTGTTAGACGTGATGAAAAAGGTGCTTTATATTCTATTCCTTATTCTAAAGCATATGCAAAGCAATTAACTAAAGCGTCAGAGTTATTAAAACAAGCATCAAAGCTTGCTGATGATAAAGAGTTTGCTGATTACTTAAATCTTAGAGCAAAAGCCTTATTAACTGATGATTACCAAGCCTCTGACTTCGCTTGGATGGATATGAAAAATAACCCAATTGATGTGGTTATAGGTCCAATCGAAAACTATGAAGATCAATTATTTGGTTACCGTGCTGCTTTTGAATCTTATGTATTAGTTAAAGATTTAGCCTGGAGTGAAAAACTCGCTAAATACGCCGCTTATTTACCTGAATTACAAAAAGACTTACCCGTAGAGCAAAAGTATAAACAAGAAGTGCCGGGCTCTGATGCAGACTTAAATGCATATGATGTGATTTATTACGCTGGTCACTCTAATGCCGGTAGTAAAACAATTGCTATCAACTTACCAAATGATGAAGAAGTACAACTTAAAAAAGGTACTCGTCGCTTACAACTTAAGAATGCGATGCAGGCAAAGTTTGATAAAATCCTTGTGCCAATTGCACATCAACTGATCGTGCCAGAACAACGTGACAACATTACTTTTAATGCCTTTTTTGCTAATACCATGTTCCATGAAGTTGCTCATGGTTTAGGGATTAAAAATACACTTACAGATAAAGGCACTGTACGCCAATCATTACAAGAGCACGCATCTGCACTTGAAGAAGGCAAAGCTGATATCTTAGGTTTATATATGGTGACGCAACTACTTAATAAAGGCGTGATCACTGAAGGTAAGCTTGAAGATTATTACACAACATTTTTAGCTGGGATCTTCCGTTCAGTTCGCTTTGGTGCAAGTTCAGCACACGGTAAAGCGAATATGATACGTTTTAACTTCTTTAAACAAGAAGGTGCTTTTAGCCAAAATTCACAAGGCTTATATCAAGTTAATATGGATAAAATGGGGGCTGCTATGGCTAAGCTTTCAGGTCTGATTTTAACTTTACAAGGTAATGGCGATTACCAAGGTGTTGATGAGTTAGTGAAAGACCAAGGTGAGATCAAAGCTGAATTAGCTGCAAGTTTAGAAAGATTAACAGCCGCTAATATTCCAGTTGATATTATTTTTGAACAAGGTGCGGATGTTTTAGGCCTTAAATAACACTGACTATAATACCTGCCCTCAGTAGATTTAAGTGACTGAGGGCAAATAAATTAAATATCAGCAAACTGATTAATTATTTCACCTATTTGCTCATTAGAATAGGGTTTTGCAGGATACTTCCCCCAAACTGGCGCAGGCCAAGCCACATCATTTTTAAAACGCGCAATATGATGAATATGTAGTTGCGGTACCATATTGCCTATTGCCGCTACATTAAGCTTATCAGGATTAAAAACCTCTTGAATTAACTTACTCAAAATTGCAGATTCTTTAATAAATACAATTTGGTCTTGCTCTGATAAATCTATTATCTCTTTCAAATAATTTTGTCTTGGCACTAAAATGAACCATGGATACTGACTATCATTAAGCAATAGCACTTTACATAAAGGCCAATCAGCTAGTTCGATACAATCTCTTTTTAATTCTGGCGCTAACTCAAACATTTTAAATTTCCATTTTTAATTCATCGTTTTATCTTACCGTTTATGGCATTTAGTTGCAGTGAATTTTTTATAGCGTTATTATCAAATATCAAATCACTGCTAGATACCTACTTCGACAAAAAGACGATACTAGGATATCAAAATCATTTATTTATAAGAGATAAAGATGAGCAATAAAACCACATTATTGAGTTTAACTCTGGCAATAACCAGCTGTACTATGAACGCAGAGCCGCTATCTATCGAGCGTTTATTTTCTGATCCTGGTTTATCTGGAAAATCACCCGTTAAGTTAAAGTTTTCCCCAACTGGTGAACGTGTAACTTACCTACAAGGTAAAGAAAATGATTACAATCGTTATGACTTATGGGAATACAATTTAAAAGATAAAACTAACCGTATGTTAGTTGACTCTGAAAGTTTATTTTCAGGCCCAGAAACACTATCAGATGAAGAAAAAGCACGCCGCGAAAGACAGCGTATATTTGGTAAGGGCATTTTAGAATATAAATTTTCTAAAGATGGCTCAGCGCTTTTATTCCCGTTAAATGGTGATTTGTATTATTATAATCTTGCTAAACAACAGAGTAAAAAGCTAACAAATACACCTGAATTTGAAACCGATGCACGTTTTTCACCTAAAGGTAAATATGTATCATTTATCAGAGCACAAAATGTTTATGCGTTAAACATTGCAACGGGTAAAGAAACTCAGCTTACTACCGATGGTGGTGGCGTAATTAAAAACGGCATGGCTGAATTTGTATCACAAGAAGAAATGGGGCGTATGACCGGCTACTGGTGGTCAAATGATGAGTCACAAATTGCTTTTACGCGTATCGATGAAACACCTGTTGCTGAAGCAATCCGCAATGAAATTTATGCAGAAGAAGTAAAGTTATTTAATCAAAGATACCCATTTACAGGCACCAATAACGTAGATATACAGCTAGGTATTGTTAAATTAAATAATAAAAAAATCAATTGGGTAGATTTAGGTAAAGAAAAAGACATTTATATTCCACGCGTAAAATGGCTTCAAGACAGTAAAACCCTTTCTTATCAATGGCAAAATCGCTCACAGCAAAAGCTTGAGTTACGCGCTTATGATACAAAAAGCAAAAAACAAAAAGTACTTCTAACCGAAACCAGTGATACTTGGATCAATTTACATAAAGAGCTTCGCTTTTTAAAAGATAAAGAGCACTTTGTTTGGGCATCAGAACGTGATGGTTTTAAACACCTATATTTATATAAAAATGATGGCACTTTAGTACGTCAAATCACGCAAGGTGACTGGATTGTAGACAGCCTTCAAGGTGTTGATGAAAAGAAAGGTTTAGTTTATTTCTCAGGCCGTGCTGATTCTGTACTTGAAAGCCATTTTTACTCAGTTCCTTTGAAAAAATCAGGCAAAATCAAACGCCTTACAAAAAAAGGCCAATACCATAAGGTGGTAATGGCACAAGATTATAAATCGTTTATTGATAGTAGCTCTTCAGTTAACAAACCAACATCTGTTAGTTTACGCGATAACAAAGGTGAATTTATCACTTGGTTAGAGCAAAACAAATTAGATGCTAAACACCCTCTTTCACCATATATTGCTGACTTAACGACACCAGAATACGGCACATTAAAAGCTGAAGATGGTCAAACAATGCATTACCGTTTGTTCAAACCTAAAAACTTAGAATCAGGTAAAAAATACCCTGTTATTGTTAATGTTTATGGTGGCCCACATGCACAACGTGTAACAAATAGCTGGCGTTCTAAAAACATGTACTTCCAATATATGGTGCAACAAGGCTATGTCGTATTTCAGTTAGATAACCGTGGTTCATACAATCGTGGTAAAGCGTTTGAAGACCCTATCTATAAACATTTAGGCAAGCCAGAAGTGGTAGATCAAATCAAAGGCGTTGAATTTTTACGTACGTTAGACTTTGTTGATGCTAATCGAATCGGTATTTACGGTCACAGTTACGGTGGTTACATGGCGCTTATGACTATGTTTAAAGCCGGTGATTACTTTCAAGCTGGTGTATCAGGCGCGCCAGTAACAGACTGGAATTTATATGATACGCATTACACAGAGCGTTACCTATCTCACCCTAAAACAAATGCAGATGGCTACGAAGCAAGTAATGTTTTTGCTTATAGCGAAGGTTTAAAAGGCCCACTGATGATTTATCATGGTATGGCTGATGATAATGTTTTATTTACCCATGCAACTAAGATATTTAAAACCCTTCAAGATCAAGCTCAACCATTTGAAATGATGACTTACCCAGGTTCAAAACATAGCCTAAGAGGTAAGCAAGTACAAACACACCTACATAAAACAATTACTGACTTTTTTGATCGTCACTTCAAAAAATAAGCTAATTTAAATTTTAATAAAGCCAAGCCCATTGCTTGGCTTTTTTTATGCCTGAATTTTATTTTGTCAACATCCATAATTTCTATTTAGCAACTATTTATTAGATTTAGATCATACAATTAGATAAGTTTTATAATTAAGCTAGACTCAATATTAGACATATTTTTTAAAGGAAGCCATAGCGTCTTTTTTAAGAAAATTTACCATAAAGCAAAGATTAGCAATGTTAGTTTTTATTGCTGTTTTAGGCCTTTCAATTCAAAGTATTATAGGCTTAGTTCAAGAGTACAATTCACTTCTCACTGAACGACATGAAACCACCAAAAAATTAGTTGAAAACAGTTTCGGCATTCTTGAGCATTATTACACCTTGGAGCAAGACGGAAAATTCACTCAAACACAGGCGCAAGAGCAAGCAAAATCAGTCATAGAGCATTTAAGGTATGGCAATAATAATTACTTTTGGATCAATGATTTTTCTCCAACTATGATCATGCACCCGCTCAAACCAACTTTAAATGGTCAATCACTGTCAGGTACTAAAGATCCTGATGGTAAAGCACTATTTGTTGAAATGGCCAATATCGTTAAATCTAAAGGAGAAGGTTATGTACCCTATAAGTGGAAAAAACCAGGTTTTGGTGATCCTGTAGATAAAATATCCTATGTTAAAGGATTTCAACAATGGCAATGGATAGTAGGCTCAGGTATTTACTTGGATGACGTAGAAAGTACATTTTCTTCAAAACGAAACTTAATAATTATTGATGCTTTAATTATTATCGCGATATTAGTTGGCTTTGGTTATGTCATAGGTAATAGCATTTTAAATTCAACTAGAGCAGCAACAGAACTCATGAAAGATATTGCTCATGGTGAAGGTGATTTAACACAAAGATTAGATAGTAGTGGTCAAGATGAAATCTCTCGATTATCTCGTTATTTCAATCAATTCAATGAAAAGATGCAACACTCATTGCAAGAAGTACATAGCAATTCAGCAAAAGTATTGGAGCATGCAGATTCTATTGCGTCAGCTAGCGAGTCGGCCCAGACCTTCACTGAACTGCAAAACGACAATACCACACAAGTTGCAACCGCCATGGAGCAAATGACCTCACAAATAAGAGAAGTGAGCAATAATGCAGAAGCTGCTGAGCAAGCTGCAAATAATTCAATCAAAAACACCAGCGAAGGTAAAAATATTGTTTCTGAAACCATAAATCATATTGAAGAATTATCATCAAATATAGATAACGTTAGCACTGAAATATCAAGTCTTGTAATTGAAACTGAAAACATAGGTTCTGTTTTAGATGTGATAAGAGGCATTGCAGGTCAAACTAATTTATTGGCACTTAACGCTGCAATAGAGGCGGCTCGTGCCGGCGAGCAAGGCAGAGGCTTTGCTGTTGTGGCTGATGAAGTAAGAACGCTTGCAAGTCGAACTGGTCAAAGTACAGATGAAATACAAGCTATGATCCAAAAATTACAAACCGGTGCTCAAAATGCCGTTAATGCAGTAAAAATTAGCCAAGAAATTTCAACTAATACCGTAGCGCAAGCTTCACAAGCCGATAATTCATTATCTGAAATAGATAGACTGATGCAAATCATTTCAGATATGAATAGCCAAATTGCCAGAGCGGCTGAGCAACAATCACAAGCAGCAGATGAAGTTAACCAAAGGATCAACGAACTATCAGGTATGACAGATGAATCCGTAGCAACAACATTACAACTAACCGACTCCAGTCAACAACTTAAAACCAGTAGCCATGATATGTCAGATGTCGTTAATCGATTTAAATTAGATTAACTAAAAACAATGTGCGCCTTTAAAAATTGGCGCTGCATTAACTCATTTTGAAATTACCATGGAATCCAAGTGGAATATGATACGGCAACCAAGCCCTACATATTGGTCCATCTGATAATTTATTCACTTTAAAGATATTTAAACAAGTCTGTTTACTTGGCACATGTAAAGCTGTGCCAAGTAAATAACCTTCACCTTCTTTACCAGTTGGCGACACACTGATATGCTCTTCCACTAAATAATCATCACCATAAACAAAACACTCTTTTTTACCTGTTTCTATATTTAAGCAAGAAACGGTATCATTCCAAAGTTTGCTGGTTGTCGCTGATAAGGTGAATAATAAGCGATTTCTTTTACCGACTAAATGATTGTAAATTCTCGGAAACTCACTATCCCCTTCTACTAAATTTTTCATACTTGTGCCATTTGGTTTTAAAGTAAAAAGCGCCGTTTGTGCTTTCGCATTAGGGTTTTGTATTGCGCCTTGCATCACCTCAGACAATTGATGCAATACGGTAACATCTGGATAAAGCGAAGCATCAAAATGAATTGTGCCATCAGTCTCTTCCCATGCATTGCCAAAATGAAAAGCAAAACCAGGTTCAAGTTCAAATTCTCTCTTTAGCTTCAAATTTTGCCTATCTACCACTAATACTCGCATCGCTTGCGTGTTATCAGATTGTACTCGCGCAAAATAACCATCAATACTTGAATCTAACTTAAGAGAAGGCAGTATCAATAAAATATGTTTATCAGTAATTAAAAAGTCATGTAGCATGCCTCCTTTATAACCTGCATTAATTAAACCTACGTTTTTAGCAATGCCCCTAGCATTTAAGTGAAACAATGCAATATGACCAGAGGGTGCTAAACCAAAATTCCATATATCACCATTTGCTTCTATTTTAGGGTGTGCCGAAAAGTTTAAACCTTTTAGTTTATCACCATATTTACTGCCTACGCCTAAATTGACTAAATGTTTAGTGTGTAAAGAATCGGCTGATAACACTGTTGCCGTTCCTCCTTCCCATAAAGCCCATAAATCATTACCGACAGGAATAATATTAGTATTAGCCGTATTAATCACGTCTGGGTTAGGCACATTTAAAGGGTTATCTAAACGACTGTCTAACCCAGAATATAAGAACTCGCCAGCGAGTTGTTCTTGTTTAAATTTTGAAGTTTGAATAAAGCGCCCTTGATGGTAAATTTCCCCATTTTCAAAATTGAAACTATGAACCATGCCATCACCTTCAAACATATGTAAATAGCGTTTATCACCACGCTCATGTTTTGCAGGCCCATTGCGATAGAATGCGCCCTTAAGATCATTTGGCAGCTCGCCCTCTAAACGCATTTTTTTTAGATTAAAATCATCTTCTACACTACTAAAGCCAATTAAATGTGGGTTTTGCTCAAGTGCTTGGTTAAAAGCATTTTTAGCGTTTATTAAAACTTTATTGTGGTTTTGATTATTTGTACTCGAAAGTACATTTGCCAGTGAACCAAAAGATGACAAACCCGCGGTTGCAATTGGCGCTGCCATTAAGCTTTTAAGTAATTGTCTGCGTTCCATAATGCCTCCTAATAACTTACAGTTGAACTATTTTTCACAGCTTCATCAGCTAGATTAAAACGCATATTAGTAAAATTAACGGGTCCAAAATTTGCCTTTGCATTATTTGAAAACCCATACCCCTCCGTTGGCATACCAAATAAATTAGTTTCTAATTCACCATTATCATTTTCATCATGAAAATAACGGATCGCATATTCGCCTTCATCTAAATCATTAAATGTAATTGTTACCGAACCTTGTTTTGCTTTAACAATATTAGCAACTGCAGCTTTATTTGATTGGTACCCAGTTTCACTATCAAACAGTTGAACATAGATTTTGCCATCGCTACTTTTAATACCATCGATTGTAAAATTAATAGATTGCGAAACCGCACTTTGAGATGTAATTGAAAACCCAGTAACAATAAAAAACTTTGTAATAATATTCATAATTCATTCCTAATTTAATAAATGTAATTAACTAACAATTTGCCATTGCTTCGTGTTGGAAAGACGATAAAATGTTGTTCAAAAATATAAAAGCAGCTTTTCGTAAAGCATGTTTAAATATTCGTAGAATGAGCAAAAAAGGTGTATGTCAATTTGGCGAATCGTGAAATTAACTATAAAAATCAAACACAAGAAACAAGCGTTAAAACTAAGAAAATCATATCTGATGCTGTTTTAATTTTTATTATTGCTAGTTTTATTACATTTTTAGCCCCTTTTGGTATGGATAAAATTCACTGGATAACAAACTGGTCGTTTTGGTTAGTGATGTGTTTTAGTGGCTATATTATTTGTGCTCCCATCATTTATTGGGGTCAATTTTTACTCAGTAAATATGCACAAAAATACTTGCCATATGATTGGATGAAGATTGCTATTGCAGCTTTTTTTGCCTGTATTGTGATGAGCTTTTTTATTCCAATTGTAAATATTTACTTTTTTTCATTAGAAGAACATTATCTAGAAATAGTACCACGCGTATTACCTCACTCTTTTATTATTGGTGGTTTTATCACCTTTTCGAGTGTGATCAAGGCACATATTAAAGCGCAAAAAAAACAACTCGTGCAACAACAAGATGCGCTAAGTAGTCAGCAGCAGCAAGTAACTAACATAAAAAACGAAAAACTCTTAGACTTTATGAACAAACTCCCTATAGAAAAACGTGGCAAGTTAATTTGTTTTGAAATGGATGATCATTATTTAAATGTGCATACAGATAAAGGCAACCATTTATTATTAATGCGCTTTAAAGATGCACTGACTTTTGTTGAAGAACATCCTGGTATGCAAACTCATAGGTCTTGGTGGGTTGCCCTAGATGCCATTGAAAAAGAGCAAAAGGAAGGCCGGAAAATTTTATTAAAACTCACGAACGGTTTATTAGCGCCAGTTTCAAAAACCTATTTGGCTAAAGTGAAGGAAATGATTTAACTTTTATTCAATAAACAAGGGCTTTAAATAAGCCCTTGTTTATTAGTCTATTATATAAAACTGATTATTTAATATAGGTTGCAAATAAGCTCGCAACAGATGCAGCCGTAGGCTTACCATGTTGCCAATCACCACCTTCAACACCACTGCCAGCTATATCAATATGTACATATGGAAGCGGCTGTTCTGAATCATTACCATGCTTGTCTAAGCCAGATGCTATCGCTAAAAATGCCATAGGGAATTGATGACCACGCGCAGTTACCGCAGAAGGTGCATTATTACTAGAAAGTACATCATCAGCTAACGTATGCGGTTGGATAAAATCATAATCTTCACGACGAGAGCGAGAGACTTCAGCGCCGTCAGCCCATAAATCACCACTGTCTGCAATATTACGAGATACTTTAGCGCTGCGAGCTGGGCCATTTTCTACTAATGCAGAATAAGGACCCATTGCACGTGCTGCATGCCCAGTAAGCGTCGCAACAGTGAATATCTCAGGGTTTACTTCATTTTTAGCTAAATCTTTTATTTCACTTAGTAAATCACCCATCGCTAAACGCCCTTCTGCATCCGTATTACCAATACGAACACGAACGCCTTCACGGGTCGTGATAATTTCATCTGGTACAAAACAGTCTGAACCAATTGAGTTACGTACCACAGTTAAAAAGGCGACAACTTTAACACCTTTAGCTTGATAATCAGATACAGATTTAACAAAGCCAGCAACAGATGCTGCACCGCCTTTGTCTCGACTCATGCCAGACATATGACCGCCTACTTTTAAATCGGCACCACCTGTATCATAAACCAAACCTTTACCAACAAACATCAGTGTTTTATTAACCTCACCTTGTGGTGTATAAGTTAATTTAACAACACGTGGTTGGTGGCGCTCAACTGGCATAGAAGCACGCGCAACCGTTGCCATCATAGGGTAATTTTTATTGATCACATCAGAGTCTGAAATCACTTCAACTTCAACATTTGAATCTGCAAACAAAGCTTCACAATACTCTGCAAATCTAGGTGGAGCCATACGCTCAGGCTCTGTACCACATAAATCACGAGCCGCATATTGGCCCGCAGAAATTGCACTTGCGTAATCACATATTTGTTGCGTTGCGCCCACAAGACCAATTGTTTGCACAGGCTCAATTGATTCACCTAAATGCTCTCTGGCTTCTAATGGCTGCCATAATGCTTGACATGCACCTAAATAAGACACAGTTAATGCATGTTCAAATAACTGGCTTGATGGTTTATCAGCTAAATAGATGGCAGGGTTCACACTACCAGATGCTTTGGCTTCAATAATGGCTTTTTTAGTAGCATCGAAATAACGTCTAACATCATCGTAATCACGATTTAAATTGCCAGTAGGCACTAAGATTAAACGTTTGCCTGGCGCAAATTCACATACAGTCACGACCACTTGATTGCCAACACGCGCATCTATTGCGCTTAACTGTGTTGTTACTTGAACAAGTGCTTCATTGTTAATTTTAGAGAAATCATCAGCAATAATAATCAAAGAGTCATATTGTGTGTTATTTAAAGCGTCATCTAAATTTAAAATTGGATTTGGGCTTGGAAATGCCATTAAGAATACCTAAAAAATGAACGAGAAAAACAGTATAGCAGAAAACTATATTCCCCTAAATTTAGCGAATGAGATTTTAAATGAGAGTTTACTTAAGCTGTAAACCTAGTTAAACAGAGCTATTTACAAATAAAGCCTAACAATCAAAGTTTAGCGTCCCCTGCCAAGCCTCCGTTATCTGCAACACGCCTTACTGCCATTTAATCTAGATTAAATTTTTAAAATAAACGTAAAAGTAGCCGTATGAACAACAAATCGATATTCTAAACAGTTGATGTTTTCATTTTTACATAAATTTGGTATCAAGTTTGATAAATTATTCCTTTATTAGGATGTCAAAATATAACAGGCCATAACTTATTAAGTGCAATCGTTTATGAAGACACCAATATTTCTGATTGCAAATTTATCCAAAACAACACACTTTTAAAAAAAGTATTGTCCAAGTGGTGATTTGAATGAACAAACTGAATTAGCTGTAAATTAGTTAAATTTATGGGGTAAAAGAATAAAATTAAAACATTACTCGTTAATATACTAATCTGGACTAGACTTACAGCTATTGATATTTAGTTTGGTTTAACTAAATCATCATTTTCTAAACAACTAACTAATAAGGGAAGTAAATGAAATACTCTAAATATTTAACTTCAGGAATATGCGTTTTACTTGGTCTATTTGGATTTCAAGTTGAAGCAAATGATGGCATTACTGCTAATATCGGTTTTACAAACAATTATTTATGGCGAGGGGTGACACAAAGCGATAAAAAACCAGCTGTATCAGGAGGTTTAGATTATTCACATAACTCTGGCTTTTATGTGGGTACTTGGGCCTCAAATATAGATTTTGGTGATAATGCGACTATAGAAACCGATTTCTATGCAGGCTTTACACATCAAATTGGCGATATATCTTATGATTTTGGATATATTTACTATGGCTATCCTGACGGTGACGATCTAAATTTTTCAGAAATTATGGCTTCGGCGTCATGGAAATTTTTATCTGTGGGAATTTCTACTACAGCACAAAGCGATTGGGAATCTGATTTTGGTGATGATACTTATTTCGAATTAAACGTATCTTTTGAAGTATTTCAAGGCGTAGAGTTTGGTTTACATCTTGGTAGTTATGATTTTAATAACGGCACTGATTATATTGATTACAATATGAGTTTAAGTAAAAACGGCCTCAGTTTTATGATTAGTGCTGTAGATGAGGATGAAATTGATGACGAGTATAGTATTTCGATATCTTATACTCATGAAGTTAACTTTTAAATCAACAAAAAAGTAGTAGTAAAACTAGGGGCTGTTGATCTTTGCTTGAATTTTGAGCGTATGTGACAATCTCGTATAATTCTCTTCGCCAAAATCAAACAAAACGAGATTGTCATGCCCCGATTAATGCTCACTGATGAACTGTAGTCGAAACTAAAAGTTTTATTGCTTGAGGATAGAGTTTATAACAAGCTTGAACATTGACAAACGCTAGAAGAAATACTTTATCGCTTACGTGTTGGTTGTCCGTGGCGTGATTTGCCTGAATGTTTGGGTTGTAGAATACCAGTTATCGCCGTTTTCTTCTTTGGTCAAGAAAAGGCAATTAATCAGACTGTTCAAAAGGTTAGCACAAGATAGTCATACCCAGTGGGAATTTATTGATGACTCCAACAGGGTTGAACGATATTCATCGTCTAACCCTGCCATTTTTTTTGGTCTTCATGCTCGCTTTTTTAGTTTTGTCCTGCTTGAACAGTGCCATCGCTATCTTCCTCATGACGTTAAATACCAGTGGCCCTTGAGCTTTACGTATTCTCGATTCATCTTCTCTAAATGTCATATCAAGTACCCAGTGCACATTTTATACTTGCCAATGACTTCGTACCGAATCTAAAGCCTGTTTGGCGTTTAAGTCTAATGAACTTATATACCAGCGTGTTTCGCTGATTTCTTTGCCTGTGCTCTTTTCAATAACATCTGATGATACTTTTTAGACCTTCCCATTGATATTTTTTATCTCGCCATGTTTTATCAATCACTAATTGCTGGTAAGCGCTTGTTTCTATTCGCCCATGCTCTGAGCTGACATCACTGTGCCGGGAAAATACCTCATCCAATAAACCTTCTCTCACCATTTTATGCCACCATGCCTCAAGCTCAGCCTGCATACCCGAATTGTTACCTTTAAGCGCTAGAATATAATCCGTTTTTTGTTTAATAATTTGTTGCGCTATTTCACTTTGGCAGCCCATGGCGTCAAGTGTAATAATACTATTTTCAATATCTAACATCGTTAGCAGCTCTGGGATCGCTGCGATTTCATTCGTTTTATTTTCGACAGCCACTTGCCGTAAAAATAGCTGATGTTGGCAACTCCAAGCGCTAACCGTATGAAGGCACTTTTTCTATCTTTGGTAGAAAAAGAACGTCGTGCAGTTTTACCGTCAACTGCAATGACATCGCAGCCTGTATTTTTTACAAGTGAAGATATCCAAGACTGAAATGCATGCTCAATTTAATCCCTTTTTAATCTACAAATAACACGAGCTATGGTGTCATGGCGCGGAATTCCGCTTTATATGCCCAAAGTTTTCAATGTCTTCCCAACCCTCAGAGCCAGATATAACTGCAGTTATCGAAAGTAATAGGATATCCATTAGATTGTGCTTTTTACAATGTTCTATACCTGTGATCAATGAAGATGCTTGATTTATACAAAAATGAGGATAATGATATGCCCCATGAAAGAAGTAAGACTTACGCCAGAGCAAAAAGTTGATTTAGAAACACTTCACGATGCAAGTCGTGATGGGCGTATTCGCGATCGAATTAAGGCGGTATTGCTACGTTCAGAGGGTTGGTCAACTAAAATGATTGCCCAAGCGTTACGCTTATATGAATCCAGTCTTGTTAGGCATATTGATGACTATCTAAAAAAAGAGAAATTAAAACCAGAGAATGGTGGCTCTGTATCATGTTTATCTGCCGAGCAAACAAGCCTAATCATTTCACACATAACAACGCATACGTACTGCCATGCCCATCAAATCAGCGAATATATTTGGGAGACTTGTGAGGTTCGATTTAGTATTTCAGGTCTTAACAAATGGCTTCACCAACAAGGCTTCGCTTACAAGCAACCTAAAGGTGTTCCTCATAAGTTTGATGAAGTTAAACAAGCTAATTTCATTGAACAATACGACAGACTGAAAAGCAGTGTTGGCGATGAGCCTATATTATTCATGATGCAATGCACCCAACTCAAGCGACGAAAGTTAGTTGTGGTTGGATAAAAACAGGGACAGATAAAAGTATAGAAACTACAGGTAGCCGTACTCGTTTGAACTTAGTTGGCGCGGTTGATTTGCAACATATTGCCGCCACTCATGTCAGTCGCTATGAAAAAGTAAATAGTGAAACCATTATTGATTTTTTTACTGAATTACGGCGAAATGAAAAGTCAAAAAAAACAATTAATCTTTTTTTAGATGGGGCTGGTTATCACCGCGCGCAGACGGTTAAAAATAAAGCGATTGAGTTAAATATATTGCTTTATTATTTACCACCTTACAGTCCAAACCTAAACCCGATAGAAAGGTTATGGAAAGTGATGAATGAGCATGTAAGAAATAATAAATACTTTGCAACAGCGAAAGAATTTAGATGTGCTATTGACAACTATTTTATCAATATACTCCCAAGTCTCGGTGATACCTTAGGGAGTAGAATTAATGACAATTTTCAGGTGCTAAAATCTGCATCTTGAAGTGGGATGGTATATACGTGGATCAACAACCGAATCACAGTGGGTCAAGAAAGTCGCTCTCATGTTATAGTGTTTTGGTTTAGTTGCGACAATTTTTCAATTGATTTTTGATAAGCATTTGGATTTTCCGCGTTAAAAGTAACATCAAATTTTGATATGTAATAGTTTTTGAGTGCATTAATGTTTTTTTTCGAGGACTGTTTTTCGAAATTAAAAAATGGTTCGGGCATTTTTTCATCATATCAATTATCATTGAGTTATTAAATAAACTGATAATTTGATTTTTCATGGTAATAATCGCATAAAAAAAGCTTAAAAATCCTTAGTTAAATAGTTAGTTCTTCGCCAATAAAATTTTAAATTTAAGATTGTTTAATTATAATATCAGCTATTTGGTTCATATTTAATCTAGTTTTACAACTAGTTAGTGGAATTAAATATGAATAGCTACTTTAAAAAACACGTAAAAATTAATTTTATTGCATTTGATCTATTCACTTTTTTAATATTCCCAGTATATAACTTGAAAAAACAAATCTGACTTGATATACCTCACTTCTAAACTAATATGAAAGTAATATATTTTAGGATTGGTTCCTCATGCAAGAAAATTATTTGTCTGTGCTTTCAGAACCGGTTAACTTGATGTGGGTTTTGATTTCCACTGCTTTGGTATTGCTGATGCAAGTCGGCTTTTGCTTTTTGGAAGTTGGTGCTGTTCGCTCTAAAAATAGTATTAATGTCGCAGTTAAAAATATATCTGACTTTTGCGTTGCTAATGTGATTTTCCTGATCTTTGGCTTTGCGATTATGTTTAGTAACAACACGGCTATTTTTAATACTGACTACCTTATGTTGCATAACGTTGATTCTACAGCTTTATTCTGTTTTTTTGTATTTCAAGCTATGTTTTGCGGCACTGCATCTACCATTTTATCGGGCTCAATTTCTGAACGAGCAACTTTTTTTGGTTATTTGATCTTGGCAATATTTGTTTCAGCAATAATTTACCCAGTATTTGGCCGTATGGCTTGGGGAGGGGCCATAGAGTCTGAAAAAACGGGTTGGTTGAATCAGCAGGGTTTTGTCGATTTCGCAGGCTCTAGTGTTGTACATTCTGTTGGCGGCTGGGTTGCATTGGCTGCCATCATTATTATTGGCCCACGTATCGGTCGCTTTACTAAAGGCATACAAAAAATTCAAGGCCATAATATCCCCATGTCAACAACAGGTACTATTTTTTTGTGGTTTGGTTGGATTGGATTTAACGCCGGTAGTACTTTAGCAATAAACGACAGTGTACCTAAAATCATACTCAATACAAATACTGCTGCGGCATTCGGCGGGTTAACAACACTGATTTTAACGTGGATGTTGATGAAAAAACCCAATGTCCCCCACATTTTAAATGGAGTCTTAGCCGGTCTTGTCAGTATTACAGCAAGTTGTCATGCAGTTGAAGTGTACGAAGCAGCTGCAATTGGTGTGTTAGGTGCCATAATATATTTATATTCATCACATTTACTTGATAAATTTGAAATCGATGATGTTGTAGGTGCTGTGCCAGTACATGGTTTCTGTGGGTTGTGGGGCACACTCGCTGTTGCTTTATTCGGAAGTAATCAAGCACTTGGTACAGGATTGAATTTTGGGCAACAATTATTCATTCAACTTATCGGTGGGACTGTGTGTTTTGTTCTTGCATTTGGTGGTACGTATATTTTTTTACTATTTATCAATAAATTGATTGCATTAAGGGTGAGTAAAGAGCACGAAATAAATGGGTTAAATGTATCTGAGCACGATGCCTCTACTGAGATTTTAGATTTGCTTTACTGTATGGAAACGCAAAAGACTAATGGCGATTTTAGTGAACAGGTTTACGTAGAACCGCATACAGAGGTTGGACAGATCGCCGCTGAGTACAATCGCGTATTGGATAAAGTAAATGAAGAAATGAATATATCTATCGAAGCCAGAAAATTAGTAGAGCTTGAGCATAAAAGAACCACTGATAGTATTAATTATTCCTCCTTGATTCAACATGCAATCATTCCAAATGATACTCTGTTTAAACACTTTTTTAGCGACCACTTCACCTATTGGAAGCCTCGCGATGTAATTGGTGGGGATATCTATTTATTTGATGTATTTAAAAAACGAAATGAATGTTTATTAATGGTTATTGACTGTACAGGACATGGCGTTCCCGGAGCATTTGTTACTATGTTGGTAAAAGCCATAGAGCGCCAGGTGATAGGTAAGATTAATGGAAATAATGATATCGATATCAGTCCTGCTTGGATACTAGCTTATTTTAACAAAGCGATAAAGACTCTTTTACATCAAGAGGGTAAGCAAAGCAAATGTAATGCAGGCTTTGATGGTGGTATTATTTTATATAATAAAAATACAAATACAGTAAAGTATGCTGGTGCTCAATTGCCTTTATTTATGATTCAAGAGGGTGAGATTGAATTGATCAAAGGCGACAAACATTCAGTGGGATACCGTAGCTGTGATTTTGACTTCGTGTACAAAGATCATGAAATCATCATAGATAAAGAGACTTATATTTATCTAACAACGGATGGCTATATTGATCAAATTGGTGGTGATAAAAATTTCCCTTATGGTAAAAATAGATTTAAAAAGACGTTGTTAGAAGTACATCACAAAAATATGATAAAGCAAAAACAAACGCTGATAAAAAATATCCATGAATACCAAAAACAAGAGGAAACGACAGATGACATTACAGTCATAGGAATAAAAATTAGTAACATAAATTGTTAATTAGCCTCAGTTCTGCATAAGAAACTCTTTATCTAGCCGAGTTATTCGAATTCTTGGCTGTTTTTCTTGAAAAATATATACAATTAATCCACCGATTAAGTTAACCATAAAGCTTATGCTGCTACGATGTCTCGAATGCTCTATCTGAGATATATTTTTTAATTGGTAAAAAACAGTTTCAACAATAAAACGCTTTCTAAGCATTCATTTATCGCAAACTTTCATAACTTTGGCTTTCATATTTTTTCTAATTCCAGTTACAAAATCGATATTTTTTCAGCCAGTTCTGCTTTTAATTTTTTAGATAAGTAATCCTTATCTCCATATGATGAACCCCATAAATTTTTACCATATCTGGTATAGGGTTCAAGGCTAGCGCATTTTAATCCCAGATTCTAGCAGGGTTGAGCGATAATCATCGTCTAGTTCTGCCATTTTCTTTTTCCCCGCCTTAATAGCTGACTTGGTTGTACGGGGCAAGATTACGTGTGTTTAATAAATGAGCTGTAAAACTTTGTCTGCATAATCAATATCGAACGTTGCTTTGAAACGCTTAGCTTTCAGACCTTTTTTACAGCTCTTTTCAAGTTTCAACAAATTGAGAACAAGGTGTCTAATTACCGACATTAAATAACAATCCCGTTACTGCTGTATGAGCGACTACTGGTAAGATGATGCACAACACACGTATCAAGCCCAATATAGCGAAATATTTTTTTCATCGCTATACTGGGTAATCAAAATATATCAACAGGTATAACATTTGCTGTAAAGGAAAATAATCTAACTTTAACTTAATGCTTTTTCCAATTTGGCTGTGATTAAGAACTCACATGCTTAATAACTACTTTTTCTATCATTCGTACTTGAAAAGTAGTAAATTTTATATTTATTATCTCTTCTTTCGCTAGCACAAGTTGACCATTTGGTTCATCAATAATGCGATTAGCAGGGATTTCAATGTTATCTTTGTCCATCACACAGTGTAATTTCGAATCAAGGCGATAATACAGGTTTAATTAAGATATATCTTAGCAATATATAACAAGGTACTGTTGGCAGGTATACCAACAAAAAGGACATCGCTTCAAATTAGATCAGTAATAAACTTTTATTTATAAAAGGAAAAACAGCAATTAAAAGCAGACCGATAAAAAAGAAGGCCTCCACTAAAAAAAGGTAGTGGATAAAATATAGTGGTCACTTGTAGTTTAATATTACTGGTGGCCGAGAGCTGTTCCAGCCCCTTAAAATAGGTGTTCTCAAACCAACCCCTGCTATATAAAGTAAGTTTTTCTATCATATGTAAATACCTGAAAGAAATTTAAAAATGCTTGGTATCAGCAGCAGATGCATTTACCGTAACCATTAGCGCACAAATTAAATATTTCATTTCAATCCCTAATCAATTAAGCCATATTGTAGGCTAAGCATATTATTTGGTTTAATGTCAGACTGAGAACAATTTGAAATAATTCCCCCCCAATTCCTGAAAATACTCGTATATTTCATGATGCTTGCTCACCATTTCTATAGAGAGTTAGCTAAACACCTACGACATTTTCAGTTGCAACACGCCTTGAAGCCATTAAATCTAGATTTAGCTGTTTAGCTGTTTAGCTGTTTAGCTGTTTAGCTGTTTAGCTGTTTAGCTGTTTAGCTGTTTAGCAATACATGTGAATGTTGATAGTTCTTTTTCAATTGTTGGTAATGCATTTAATTCAAAAGCAGAGGCTTCAAGCCAAGAAGGTTCTAATAGGTTATCTTTATAATCAATCATAAAAATAGCTTTATTATCAAAAAATTCACACTCTAAACGTGTGGCGTTAGCACTTATCATAAATTCGGTATTAAGCTTTAGAATTTGCTCCATCATTACAGGTGTTAAAATATAGCGAGCCATTATCTGGTCATCAGAATACACTTCAAAAAACTTTTCAAAGTCTAAGTTTTCAAGTGCTACTTTTTCTGTTACTTTGGCATATTTTGTTAACAAGTTTCCTACTTTGCCATAATCACACTTAACCAAAGTATGTGAATTAAAATCAAAAGGCATGGTCAACGTAATAATGCCACCTTTAAACACATTAACTTGTCCATTTTTAGTTTTCTTATCAAGTTTTAATTCGCTAAACTCAAAATGAATATTATCAATTTCTCCATACACATAATCTTCAGTTTTTATAAAATCAAAATAAGGTGATATCGATACTTTTTTATCATATCTTTCGTGAATTTTGATTTAACTGAATAATTAAAGTCACCGTACATTTTAACAATAATAGGCAATATGGTTTCTTTGTATTGATTTACATAATCAAGCGCCGGTTTATATGCCCAGCCAGTACCAATACAAAAAGCAAGCAAAATCGGGTAAAGCGCACCTATGTCACTGCCTGTGATTAACCCAAGCACAGATAACGAAATCGCAATAGGCATAACCACCTGTTTAAAGGTACGATTACGGGTATAAAAAGCTTTTAGCTGTGCCAGCCTAAACTGCTCTATTCCATCTAGTTTAGGCTTTATCTCATTTTCAAATACCGCCAACAACTGCTCAGATGGCTAACATCAATTTTTGCAGCGTTGTGTTTACGAAAACGTAATTTAAAGGCTGCTAAATAGCTGCTCAATTCATTTACATTAAATGACATTGTTAACTCCTGCTATTACTTTAATAATTGAGTCGCATCGACTGGTTTACGCTCACTTTCAGAGATTTGAAAAAATGCCATCACACTCACACCAATCAAGCAAGTAATAATATTACCAGGAAATACTTGAATGCTATTTCGCAGCACGCGATTTGCGCTATTAAAATTACGCCTTGCAGCTGAAATATGCGCTTCAACATCAGAATAAGCACGTTGCGCTTCGATCATAGGTTCATTTGATTTTAACTCTGGGTAATTTTCTACAGCAACTATTAAGCCTGACAATGAGTTTTGTAATTGTCCTTCTAATTTAAAGCGTTCATCAATATTTGCTAACCCTTTTTCAGTCTTTAAGACTTGAGAGCGTAAACGCGTTACTTCTTCTAATAAAGACTTTTCATAAGCCATAAATTTATTGGCAATAGCAAGTATGTTCGGAATTAAATCAGTGCGCTTTTTAAGTTTCACATCAATACCTGAAAACGCTTCTTCCATTGCATTTCGTTTGGTGATAATTGAAACATACCAGGAATAAAAAACGATAATCAAAACCGCTAAAACACCAATTCCGATCCAATTATTTGATATAAATTCCAACATACTATTTCCTTTTATTATTTTTATTACCTACTGCAATCAAAACTAGCTAATGAGTAAATTAACTATTAATTTCAAATCAACTTACATGCTAAAAATTATTTATAAATGAATAATTTTTAGCTCAAAGTCATTAAAAACTGTTTTTTCATCGCATTCTAATTCGCCAGCCATTCTGATTTACATCCATTATAAAAACACAACCATCACTAGCACTAAATTTTTTACCATTACTCCATCTAAGAACTACCTGTGACACATCTGGCTGGGTTTTAGTGGACATACGTTTTTCTGTTACAATATAACCACCTGCTTTATCCAACTTTTTTTGTCTTCTTTTTGCCCATTTAACTATCATAGCTTCAACTTTTGCAGCTTTATCACCTTCGAACCATTTTTTTTCAACAAACGTTTTTAGCAGCTCTATATCATTATCTTTTTGTGCATTTTGATAAATATCACATTTTTCGATAAATATCGGATCTTGATTATCTTTTGCAGTGAAACCAACATTAGGTATAGCCTGTGCAGATGAACAAATAGCTAATAAACATCCACCCATTAAAAATTTTTTCATTATTTTCTCCTATAAATTTTTTAGTACCCGCCTTTACCTTCTAATGCTTGTGACATCTGCTGAACAGGTATATCCATTGGTTTTATTTTAAACTGCTCTTGATATGTAAATATGTTTAAAGGTATTGAATGACTTGAACTTTTAGAAAATTTAAAAGTGTAACCTGTTGAAATTTCTTCATAACTTTTGAACAATTCAAAACCTTGATATTTAATAATATGTAACAGTTCTATTGGTAGGTTATCGAAATGACCAATACTTGTTTTAGCTAAAACTTGATAATTAAAAGCTTGTTGTTGGATGAGCGCTAAATCAGCTGGGGTGAGTTGAAGCTCTGACGCCAAGGCAGTTTCAATTCGATACAAAAGCTCACCTTGCTGATAGCCGTTATAAACTCCCATTTTAGCCAGTTCAAACAGAATATTATTATCTTCATCATTACTTGGATCTGCGGACATCTGCATCATGTTATTAATTTGTTCTTGCGTGTCTAGTTTTATGCCTTGCTTTAACATTTGCGCTTTAGCAAATTCAATCGCAACCGATTGAGACATCTTTTGTGCAATGCTTGTTTTCACATTAATGAGATAATGCGCTTTATGATTAATGCCTATTAAAGAAAAATGTTCATTTGGCATTATGAAATCATTTCTAACTGCATTTTCACTAACATACAACACACTTTTACCTATGTTTTTATCTGCTTTGAAAATATCAAATTCAAGCGTAATATCAGCATAAGTTAAAAATGGTTTAAGCAAAAATAATGAACAAAAAAAACACACTATATTTTTTTTCATGGAACTTTCCGCTAGCAAGCATTTAAATAAATCCCGACAATGTCAGTGTCCTAATTAAAATTAAAACACTGAGTCTGGGTTTATAAGTATAAAGGCGACTTTAAAACTAGCTCTACACGTCGATTTTTTTGCATATTTTGCATGGTATTATTAGCAGCATCAGGTGAAACTGGACCAATACCTATTGCATGCAACCTCTCAGGCTTTATTTGATATTTTTGAAACAAAGTATCAACAATAGTATTAGCGCGTTTTTCTGATAGGGATTGGTTATATTGATAAGACCCTTGGTTATCAGTATGCCCAACCACATAGATAGATATTTTTTTATTCTTTTTGAGAAACTTTGCAATTTCATTCAATTGAGGCTCTGAGCCTTTTTTTAAAGTTGCTTTGTCGTAATCAAACTCGATTCCGTATAATGATACACGCCCATTCGTTTTAATTTCTTCGTTTAACTTTTCACTTGCAACATTTAAATTAACCTTTGTAAGTGGTTTAGTTTCTATGATGTCTATCGTCATTTCTAAAGGCAAGTGCGCATATCTTTTATTAAAGTAGCCAGTTAAATAAATATCCCCAGCATCATCTTTTTTTACTGCAGAGAAAAAGTAGTAATTTGACTTTTTGTCCATATTATAAAAATCAAAGCCATGCTTTGTTGCAAAAACAGTATTATCGTAATTGTTGCGTATTAAATAATTACCACACGTTTTAGCTTTACACTGAAAAAGAATATCTATGTCGTTATCAATTAAAGCTTGCTCATAATTTTTCCAGACAAGTAAAGGACTAAGCTTTTTATCCATTTCATAGTTCAAAGTTGTCACTTTGCCAGCAATCGACTTTTTAGCAGGTTTTTTCTTAGCGATATCAAGTATCAAAGGATATTGTTCAAACTCAATAACCGACTGTTTAGTAATATATGCGCTTGGAAAGCGTGTGATTAATGGATGATCTTGTCCACCTTTGGCGTCTTTTTTAGCTGTTTTTAATTTTTTATAATCTAATAAGTTAACTTTGTAATTATCATTAACTTTAATATTTGCTTTGGGTAAGTCTGTAGAAAATATTTGTTCATATGCGATTTTAAGGTTATTTTGGTAATCTAACTTTGCAGAAACCATTAATCCAATTTCTGAGCCTGCTTGCATTTTACTTGCTGAAATGATCGCTAATGATTTATTGTTAAATATATCGTGTCCCTGATAGGTTTTATAACGATATGAGTCAGTATTCGCAAAGCGTTGAAGTAATTTATTACCGCATGTTTTATCAATGCAGTTCACATGAATGTTAAACCCATTACTTTTTAACTCTGTAGCGTAATCTTTAATTAGTTGGCTATAATGAACACCTTTGCCTTTTACTATATATGATGCGCCATAATACTCACCTGAAATTAACTTCGTAAAGTTTTCAGATTTAATATCTGTGTCACGCATGTGTTTATAATCAACATAATTATATTTAGTTGAAGACTCTCTTTTAGAATCTGGATAAGGAGATAAGATCAGGCTTTGACTGTTAGCGTGCGCATAACTCGATGCAAAAACACATACGGCTAGGTAATAAAAAAATTTCACGATACATTCCTTGTACTTTTTATGTCCATTTATATTGCTTAAACCAAAAGTTGCATATCAGAATTGATTTAAGCACCTGATATAATATATAAAATTCATCAAAGATACAAACCTAACAATCAAAGCTAAGTTGCCCTTCTGTATTTTTTTCTGGTTTTATGCCAACACCGACGCCTAACAACCGCACGCTTTTATACTTACCTCTAGCAAACGCTTTTTTTAGCAAAGCAGAAAATACATCAATGGATAAACCATCTGATACTTTATCTGCGGTTGTTGAAACAAAATCTGAAAACTTCACTTTAACGCTTAGTTTACTTATGCTGGTGATTAAGTTTTGTTTCTCTAATCGCCTTTGTAACTCTTCTAATAAGCCTGGTAATTTTTCTAAACATGCTTGCTCTGTGTCTAAATCAAATTCATAAGTATGCTCTACACTCAGTGATTTCCTTACACGCTCAGTGTGTACTTTACCTTGATAGTTACCCGCACATTTTTGGTACAAGTCATAACCAAAATTGCTTAAAGTGCGTAACATCCAATCTTCGCCTTTATCTAATACATCTTTACCCGTTTTTAATTGCAAGGCTGATAAACGCTCAAGAGTCACTTTACCTACCCCTGGTATTTTACCTAAAGGTAAAGATGTTAGGAAATCAGCTATTTTATCTGGGGTAATAATACATTGACCATTTGGCTTATTTTCATCGCTGGCAATTTTGGCTATAAACTTGATTGGGGCCACACCTGCTGATGCCGTTAAGCCTGTTTTATCAAATATCTTTTGTCTTATTTCTTGTGCCATTAACGTGGCACTGCCTGAACAAAGAGGGGAATCTGTAACATCTAAATAAGCTTCATCAAGTGAAAGGGGCTCAACTAAATCAGTATATTGGTGAAATATTTCGCGTATTTGATTTGAAGCTTCTTTATATACCGACATGCGGCCAGGAACTAATACTAGGTGAGGGCATAATTGCAGGGCTTTATAATTAGACATAGCTGAACGTACACCATATTGGCGAGCAATATAGTTAGAGGTAGATATAACGCCTCTTCGGCTCTTGCCCCCTATAGCTAAGGGGACGTCACGCAAAGCTGGATTGTCGCGCATTTCAACTGCAGCATAAAAGCAATCCATGTCTATATGTATAAATTTTTTCATACAGCTATTTTTACTGTTTATTTATACAGTGTCAAATTTAAATAATTTTAAACACAAAAAAACCTCGATAAACGAGGCTTAATAGTCAAACTTTAGTTTGAACTAAAGTATTTGATTATCTTTCCAAGATTGCTCTTTAGCCATGCGTTCTTTTCTACGATCACATGGATCATCACAATCACAAGCTTTTTCAATACCCATGGCACCTAAACCACCACAACTACTTGCCATAGCTTTATTTTTAACCATCATACCTACAGCCATCGCTGCCGCAACAATTACCAGTAAAACAAATGTAAGAACAAAAAGTGACATAACTAGGCCCCTAAAATCACTAAATTGAAAAAGCTAAATTTCGTGGCGTATTATACAGGTAGTACAAAACAATAACTATAGTAATTCAAACTTAGCTCAAAATAGCGTGACTAAAATGCGCGCTATTTTATACTTTATAAGTACGGCGCAAACTGAGGGCTTGAATATGACATTAATCCTTCAGTTGTTTTACTAATAAGGTATACAGCAATATCATTTTCTTCTGCGTATACTTTTGCTTTTTCAGTACCCATGACCGTCAGAGCTGTAGCTAATGCGTCAGCAGTCATAGATGATGGGTGTAAAACAGTGACCGATACTAAATCTTGCTTAATAGGTTTGCCGGTTTCTGGGCTGATAATATGCGCATAAGTCTCGCCTTCTAGTTCGTAGAATATACGGTAGTCACCTGATGTAGCTACACTAATAGTCCCTAACTTCAGCTCTTTATGAACTGCGCGCTGAAATAAAGATGGATCAGGCTGCTCAATTGCAATCCTCCATAAAGCGCCATTGGGTTTAGTACCACTTAGTCTTAACTCACCACCAATCTCAACCATATAGTTGGTATAACCATTAATCTCTAATAATTCAGCGACTTTATCTACACCAAAACCTTTGGCTATCGCTGAGAAACTCAACTCTAATTCTTGGATAGATTTTGTTAAACCTGCATTTGATAAGGATAACTTATCAACACCCATTTTTTCTTTAATACTTTCTAGTTGTTCAGCAGTCGGTACTTTTGTTGGCTGTTTATCTGGACCAAATCCCCATAAATCAATTAATGGTCCCATTGTCACATCAAAAGTTTTAGTACTTTGTGCTAGTCTAATTGATTCAGTCATAACAGTTCTAAAATCTGCTGATAAAGGAAAAACTGTACTTGCTTCTAAACGATTAAATTGACTAATTTCTGAGTCATCTATATAGGTAGACATAGATTGATTAATTTCAGCCAACAAATCTTTTATATCTGAAAATAAATTTAATGAACGAACTTCTGATTCCGGCACAAATACTTTTACAGTAAATGTTGTGCCCATCGTTTTACCTTGTAAAAGCACTTCTTGGAATTTTTCTTTTTTATTATTTGGCTCACAGCCCAACATTAAAAAGAGTGTTAACACCAATAAAAAGCTAAAAATCCATTTTTTATTGAATAAGAATTTATTAGAGATGTAAGAGTCCATCAATATTTCCAGTTTAATTGTCGATTAGGTTCTAATTTATGGAATAAAAATTAATCATTTCGTATTAATTTATTGTGAAATCACTTCATTTTTCACATAAAAGAAGCTTGTTACCAGTATAAACCAGTAACAAGCTTTTTTATAGCTTCAAACTATAAGCTTCTAATTAATAGTCGCTTTAGTTGAGTGTTTTACTTAACCACCAAAGTCATCAAGTAAGATATTTTCATCTTCAACACCTAGCTCTTTAAGCATGCTGATAACAGCGGCATTCATCATTGGAGGACCACACATGTAGAACTCACAATCTTCAGGTGCTTCATGATCTTTTAAGTAGTTTTCTAAAAGAACATTATGAATGAAACCAGTGTAACCTTCCCAGTTGTCCTCAGGTTGAGGATCTGAAAGAGCACAATGCCATTCGAAGTTTGGATTTTCAGCTGCTAATCCGTCAAAATCTTCAACATAGAACATTTCACGAACAGAACGCGCACCATACCAGAAGCTCATCTTACGCTTAGATTTTAAACGCTTAAGTTGATCGAATATGTGAGAACGCATTGGAGCCATACCAGCACCACCACCAACGAATACCATTTCATTATCAGTTTCTTTAGCGAAGAACTCACCAAATGGGCCTGAAATTGTCACTTTATCGCCAGCTTTAAGTGACCAAATGTAAGATGACATTTTACCACATGGTAAGCTTAAGTCTCTTGGAGGAGGCGAAGCGATACGCACGTTAAGCATGATAATGCCTTCTTCTTCAGGATAGTTAGCCATAGAGTATGCACGAATTGTTTCATCATCTACTTTAGACTCTAAATTGAAGAAACCAAAATGTTCCCAGTCACCACGGTATTCAGCAGGTACATCAAAGTCTGCATATTTTACGTGATGTGGTGGAGCTTCAATCTGAATATAACCACCTGCACGGAAAGGAACTGATTCACCATCTGGGATGCCAAGCTTAAGCTCTTTGATGAAAGTTGCTTTATTATCATTTGAGATAACTTCACATTCCCATCTTTTAACACCGAAGATTTCTTCTTCAAGTTCAATTTCCATGTCACGTTTAACATTTACCTGACATGCTAAACGACAACCTTCTCTTGCTTCACCTTTAGTAATATGGTCAAGCTCAGTTGGTAGAATATCACCACCACCAGATTTAATGTTTACACGACACTGACCACATGAGCCACCGCCACCACAAGCAGAAGATACAAAAATACCTGAGTCGGCTAATGCACCTAATAATTTACTACCTGCAGTTGTTTTAATTGCTTTATCAGCGTCTTCATTGATACCGATTGTGATATCACCACTTGGAACTAACTTTGCTTTTGCCATTAAAATAACTAAAACAAGTAGTACCACGATAGCGGTGAACATACCTACGCCAAGAAAAATAATATCCATTTTCTATCGCCCTTTAAAGTGAAATACCAGAGAATGACATAAAGCCAAGACCCATAAGACCAACGGTGATGAACGTAATACCTAAGCCACGAAGACCATCAGGGATATCAGAATATTTCATCTTTTCACGAATACCAGCTAATGTAGCAATCGCAAGCGCCCAACCAACACCAGCACCAATACCATATACAACTGACTCACCAAAGTTATAGTTACGTTCAACCATGAATGCTACTGCACCAAAGATTGCACAGTTAACTGTGATAAGTGGTAAGAAGATACCTAGTGCGTTGTATAACGCAGGGAAGAAGTTATCTAAAGCCATTTCAACAATTTGTACTAAAGCAGCAATAACACCGATAAACGTTAAGTAACGTAAGAAGCTTAAATCAGCTTCTGGGTAACCTAACCATTCAAGAGAACCCGGTGCTAATACAGCGTGGTAAACTAAGTTATTTACCGGTACAGCAATACCTAATACAAAGATAACTGCAACACCAAGACCAATTGCTGTAGTTACTTTTTTAGATACAGCTAAGAAAGTACACATACCAAGGAAGAATGATAATGCTAAGTTTTCTACGAAAACCGCTTTTACAAATAAACTAATATAATGTTCCATTATTATCCCCTTAAGCCTTTTCTACTTGGTCTTTCTTATAAGTACGTAGTACCCATATGAATAAACCAATAATGAAGAAAGAACTTGGTGGTAAGATCAATAGACCCATAGGATGGTACCAACCACCGTCTGCAACTAATGGAATAATTGAAACATCAAATAATGTTCCTTTACCGAATAGTTCACGAATAAAACCAACAGTTAATAGTACTACGCCGTAACCTAAACCATTACCTAAACCATCAACAAATGACATCATAGGACCAGTTTTCATAGCGTATGCTTCAGCACGACCCATTACGATACAGTTAGTAATGATTAGGCCAACAAATACTGAAAGCTCTTTTGCCGTTGCATAAGAGTATGCTTGTAATACTTGGTCTACGATAATTACAACAGATGCGATAATCGTCATTTGAACAATAATACGTACACTTGAAGGTATGTGGTTACGTAGCATTGAAATAAACATGCTTGAAAATGCAGTTACAACCATTACAGCCATAGTCATTATCAAAGCATTTTTTAAGCTTGAAGTTACCGCTAATGCAGAACAAACACCTAGTACTTGTAATGCGATTGGGTTATTAGCAAATACAGGGCCTAACAGCGCCTGTTTGATTTCTTTAGAATCAGCCATTAGTTCAACGCTCCTTTACGAACTTCTGCAAGGAAAGGACCGAAGCCGTTTTCACCTGTCCAGAATTTAAACGTATTATCAACACCGATTGAAGTTAAAGTAGCACCAGAAAGGCCATCTAACTTATTCACGTCATTACCTGTGTAACCTTTAAGTACATCAACAGGAAGCTGTTTACCAGCCCAAGTTGAAACCCATTTAGGGTTTTGAATCTCGCCGCCTAGACCAGGAGTTTCATTGTGCTTGTAAAAGTTAATGTTTTTAACAGTAGTCGTATCAGTATCAAGTGCGATAAAACCAAACATAACACCCCATAAACCATAACCTTGTACAGGTAAAATGATTGTGTTTACTTTGCCATTTTCTTTTACAAAGTACACAGGTGATTCATCAGTCATACGCTGAATACCAGCTTTGTCTTCAATACCTAACTCTTTTAAAGATTTAGATATTTTCTGATCAAATTTGCTTTTTTCAAAATCAAAGCTATTTGGATCAGTATCAACAAACTTACCTGTTTTCATGTTAACTACTTTAGCTTCAACATTTTGACCGAAGATAGCTTGAATATCATCGCCAGATTTCACTTCAATGCCAGCAGCAGCTAAGATATTTGTTTGAACATCTATTGCTTTGTTTAAATCTTGAAGTGGACGAAGTTTAACAGCTGCGCTTGATACTAAAATAGCACACACTAGACATAATCCAACTACAACACCAAGCGTTTTACCGATTGTTTCTTTATTACTAGACATTGCGTGCTAACCTCCGTTTGATATTCGACTGTACAACGAAGTGATCGAATAACGGTGCAAACAAGTTAGCGAAAAGAATTGCTAACATCATACCTTCTGGGTATGCAGGGTTTACAACACGGATCATCACAACCATAAAACCAATTAAAGCACCATAGCACCATTTACCTTTGTTAGTGAAAGCTGCTGATACTGGGTCTGTTGCCATGAAGAACATACCAAAAGCAAAACCACCTAGTACTAAATGCCAATGCCAAGGCATAGCAAACATTTGATTCGTATCAGAACCCACTGCGTTTAGTAGTAAAGAAGTTGCGATCATACCAATCATTACACCAGACACGATGCGCCATGAAGCAATACGTACGTACATAATGAACAAACCACCAATCGCTAAGGCTAAAGTTGATGTTTCACCCATTGAACCTGGAATAAATCCATAAAATGCATTTAACCATGCATTCATATCAGAAAAATCAATCGAACCAATAACACCTTGTGCAAGCATAGTTGCACCAGAGAAGTTATCTACTGCAGTCCAAACTGTATCACCGGAAATTGCTGCTGGATATGCAAAGAATAAGAATGCACGGCCCGATAAAGCTGGGTTTAAGAAGTTACGACCTGTACCACCAAATACTTCTTTGGCGATTACAACACCAAAAGTAATACCTAATGCGACTTGCCATAATGGGATAGTTGCAGGCAGGATCAGTGAAAACAATACTGAAGTAACAAAGAAACCTTCATTTACTTCATGTTTACGAATACCAGCAAATAATACTTCCCAGAAACCACCAACTATAAAGATAGTTGCGTAAATAGGTAGATAATGACATGCACCATAAAACATTTTGGCGCCCCATGCTGATGATGCAGTTAATTCACCACCGAACATTTGGAACAAACCAACCTGCCAGCTATCAGCTAAAACAGCGCCGCCAGCAAGTGCGTCAGCAGCTTGATGACCAATGTTAAACATACCAAAAAACATAGCTGGGAATGTTGCCATCCAAACTAAGATCATAATACGTTTAAGGTCGATATTATCACGTACGTGAGAACCGTTTTTAGTTACGAAACCTGGAGTATAGAAAATAGTTGCAGCTGCTTCGTAAAGCACAAACCACTTTTCGTATTTACCACCTGGTTCAAAATTAGGTTCAATCTTTTCTAAATAATTCTTTAAGCTCATTATTAGCCTTCCTTCTCGATTGTATTCAGGCAATCACGAAGAATTACGCCATATTCGTATTTACCTGGGCAAACGAAAGTACATAACGCTAAATCTTCTTCATCTAATTCAAGTGCACCTAAAGAAACAGCACTATCAAGATCACGTACAATTAAATCACGTAATAAATGAGTTGGAAGGATATCTAACGGCATGATGCGCTCGTAGTTACCAATCGGTACCATAGAACGTTCAGAACCACCTGTAGAAGTCGTCATATTAAATAGACGCTTAGGCGATAAATGCGATAAGAAAGTACGAGTTACTGAGAATTTCTTCGAACCTGGAGCGATCCACCCGAATAATTCTTTTTCACGACCTTCAGCTAATACTGATACTTGACTATGGTAACGACCAAGGTAAGCATGTGGACCGCTTGCAGTAGAACCAGATAATACTGAACCAGAAATAATACGGTTTTCGCCGTCTTCTAATTCACCACTAACTAAATCATCAAGATTAGCACCAAGTTTTGTTTTAACTAAACGTGGGTTCTTAACTGCAGGACCTGCAACTGAGATAACACGGTCAGTGAAAATTTCACCTGTAAGGAAAAGCTTACCAAACGCAATCACGTCTTGGTAACCTAAGTGCCATACTTGCTTGTCAGCTGATACTGGATCTAAGTTATGGATATGTGTACCCACAAGACCCGCTGGGTGAACACCTGCAAACTCTTGTACTTCAACTGAAGCAACTGAAGAGTTTGGAATTGACGTTCCAGCTTGTTTACAAACAAAAACCTTACCATCTGTCAAACGTGAAACCACAGATAGACCCGCTTCAAAAGCTTCGCTATTTTCACCGATCACAACAACTGGATCAACGGCTAATGGATTAGTATCCATTGCGGTTACAAAGATTGAACTAGGCGTTGCATCTAAAGCAGGCACTTTACTGAATGGTCTAGTGCGCATTGCTGTCCACTGTCCCGATTCAACAAGTACATTTTGAACTTTTTCACGATCTAGCGTCGCAAGCGAATCTAAAGTGAAAGAATCAAAAGTGATTTGCTCATTGCCATCGACTTCGATAACAACGGATTGCAAAACACGCTTTGCACCACGGTTAATCTCTTTAACAACACCCGAAGCTGTTGCTGTGAATTTTACGCCAGGAGTCTTTTTATCTGAAAAAAGAACTTGGCCTTTTTTGACTTGGTCACCCAATCGAACTTGCATGGACGGACGCATTCCAATAAATTCCTCACCAAGCACGGCAACTCGTTTAACGGCAGAGCCGTCATGAATTACTTGCTGTGGTGCACCTTCTATTGGAAGATCCAGACCTTTTTTTATATTGATCATAGACACTTGCATTACATTAAAGGAAAGAAACTGTTCATCTAACCGGCCACGTAATCTAACTTAAAAAAGCAACCCAACTTTTTATAAGCTCCCGTAAAGGTGCCTCATTTGAAGTTCAAATTTCAAACAAGAAAAGACTACACAGCGAAACTAAAATAATTTGCGGGATTTTAACATTAAAACCCTAGTCTTTGCGAGGGCATATTTGAAATTAATGCTTACAAATTAACTAATTTATATTAAAAACAAACATGCCTAATTTTCACCCAATAATTAAGCATAGACTAAAGTCTAAAAAAGATACTTTTTTTTATTAAAAACGTACGATTAACGACTGTTATTGAGAATAACTATCAATAACTCTACTAACCAGTTTATTATTGAAAAATTTTCATGATATGAGCTTATAGCTAAATATAGAAACGTTTTTCAGTGCAATTTATTAATTAAAATTTAGGCATAAAAAAACCACTTACCTCAACCAAGATAAGTGGTTCTTCTGAGCATAAATTAAATATCTAAGCTAAAAATATGTTTGCTTAAACCATTTGCTCAATAACAGCAACAGGACTCATGTCAGCATCGTAATCTACTGCATCAATACCAAAGCCAAATAAACGTAAAAACTCATTATGGTAACCAACGTAATCTGTTAGTTCATCAATTGTATCAGTCTCTACTGTATCCCATACTTTTTGAACACGTTGTTGTACATCGTCTTCTAATTCTTTGTAGTTTTGGAATAAATGACCATCAGCATCAAATCGCGGTGTTGCACCAAATAAATTTTCTCTAAATAAGCTATCAATTTGCTCAATTGTGCCTTCATAAGTACCATCTGCTTTCATTACTTTAAATAAAGCAGAAATATATAGTGGCATAATTGGAATAGCAGAACTTGCTTGTGTTACTACAGCATTCAGTGAAGAAACATAAGCTTCACCTTTTTTATCTGCAGTTAATGCTTTAATAGCGCCAGCTGCACGATCTAAGTCTTCTTTCGCTTTACCAATTGTTGCATGGCCGTAAATAGGCCAAGTTAATTCTTTACCAATATAAGTATAAGCAGTTGTTTTGAAGTTATCAGCTAACACGTCAGCATCATTTAATGCTTCTAGCCATAACTCCCAATCTTCACCGCCCATTACTTTTACAGTATTAGCAATTTCATCTTCATTTGCCGCTTCTACAGTCACTGAATCAATAATACGTTTAGAAGTATTTAGATTCTTTGTTGTGATCTCTTGACCAATTGGCTTTAAAGTAGATGAGTGTACTTCACCTGTTTTTGGATCTGTACGACGTGGAGAAGCTAAAGAATAAATAACTAAATCAATTTTGCCCATATCAGCTTTAATTGTTTCAATCGTTTTCGCTTTTATCTCATCAGAAAATGCATCGCCATTAATACTCTTAGCATATACACCCGCTTTTTCAGCTTCAGCATGAAATGCAGCTGAATTATACCAACCAGCTGAACCTGTGCGCTTTTCTGTCCCTTCTTTTTCAAAGAAAATACCTAATGTATTTGCACCTGAACCAAAAGTAGCAGTTATACGAGAAGCCAAACCATAACCAGTTGAGGCACCTATCACTAAAACATTTTTTGGACCATTTGCAACTGGGCCATTTGATTTTACATATGCTATTTGTTCGTTAACATGTTCTGCACAGCCTACAGGATGTGCGTTAGTGCAGATGAATCCACGGATTTTAGGCTTAATGACCATATTATTATTCCATACTTATTAAATTGTTCAGTAAATTAGGTGCTAGTTTAACGCTTAAATCAGTTAAACAGGTCGGATGTGTTAGCTTTATTGAAATTATCTTACCAGTTTGCTGCCAACAAATCATAATCAAATTGATCTATCCATTTATTTACATTAGATAATGAACTTAAAAATAAATAGCGCTTTAAAAAGCAACTTATCAATCACCTATCCACAAACCAGCACAAGATAAACGGTTCAGCGCTTCACTGGGAATTATAATTAAAGAGCACCTTATAGTAATGCGGATCTATTTTTATAAGTTGGGGGCATAGTAAAAGTTACAGTAAATCGCCTAAGAGGTAAGTTTAAAATCAATTTAATTAACACTGAAGCGCGCTCATTGAAGTAGTTTGAGTATATACGATGCTGTATTTCTTCTGTGGTATTTAGCGATAAGTTTAAAAAACGGCTTTCATTGAGCTATTTATTACGTCAAAATTAAAAAGCCACATGGTAGTTCATGTGGCTTTAAATGTTATACATAAAATTATCTATTTAAATAATATTCTTTTTCAGAAATATCATGATAAGTCTTAGCTTGGCTATAAAAAGCTTGATATGACTGCCATATTTCTTTCATTTTAGGATCTGCTGCAATTTGGCTTTCCATTACTTCATTCATGCCTTGCTTTAATGCAGCCATGATTTCTGGTGAGAATTTTCTCAATTGGACATCATGTTTATTTACTAATTGCTCTAAAGCATCATTATTACGCGCTGTATATTCATCAAGCATATCAGTATTAGCAACACGCATTGCCGCTGTTACAATTGCTTGCAAGTCTTTAGGTAATTCATTAAACGCATCTTGGTTAACTAAAAATTCAAGGTTTGCGCCAGGCTCATGCCAACCTGAATAATAATAAAATTCTGCGGCTTTATTTAAACCAAATGCAAGGTCATTATATGGTCCAACCCATTCAGTCGCATCAATGGCGCCCGTTTGTAATGATGTAAATAATTCACCACCCGTTAATGATACTGGCAAGCCACCTAACTTTTTAAGTACTTCACCGCCTAAACCAGGAATACGCATTTTAAGACCTTTTAAGTCTTCAACTGTGTTGATTTCTTTTTTAAACCAACCCGCCATTTGAACACCTGTATTGCCACCTGCCGCTGGGATCAAGTTATACGGTTTATATAAATCTTGCCATAAATCCATACCACCACCGTGATGTAACCAACCATTCATTTCTTGGGCGTTCATACCAAAAGGAATCGCAGTAAAAAATTGCGCTGCAGGTAATTTTCCTTTCCAATAATAAGCAGCACTATGGCCCATCTGTGCAGTACCGGCAGAAACAGTATCAAAAACTTCAAAACCCGGAACTAACTCCCCTGCCCCATACACTTTAACCGTTAACCTGCCATTACTCATTAAATTAACGTTTTTAGCAAACCTTTCAGGGGCAGTACCTAAACCCGGATAATTTTTTGGCCAACTGGTAACAAGTTTCCAGTTAAACTTCTGCTCGACTTGAGCCTTTTGCGTTTGGTTTCCCTGATTTGAGTTATTATTTTTCTCAGAACAACCAAACATCAACATACTAACAAGGCCTGCAAGAACTGCCTTTTTGATCAATTTCATTTTTATTTCTCTCCCTTTTAAATTGGGTTTTATATTTAAATTAAATACTTAAACCTAATATATTGACTTTTTATCTTTACTTTAATGATATTTATTGATTATTTAATGTTTTATCATTGTTGTTATTTAAATAAGTACGAATTTGTTCCCATATTATTAATCACTACGGGTATAACAAATCCGGAAGCCAAGTGACTACTTTCGGATAAACCGACATTAAAATCAAGAGAAACAGTTGCATGATAATAAATGGAATCACCCCTTTATATATATCAGATGTTAAAACTGACTTTCGCGCTACGCCTCGCAAATAAAACAATGCAAAACCAAATGGCGGTGTTAAGAATGAGGTTTGTAAATTTACAGCTATCATTATACCCAACCAAATAGGGTCAACACCCATCATCAGTAATATAGGTGCAACAATTGGTACTACAACAAATGTAATTTCAATAAAATCAAGAATAAAACCTAATAAAAACATCACGAGCATTACAATTAATACTGCAGATACTACACCACCAGGTAATTGCTCAAAAAAGCCTGCGATTAACTCTTCGCCGCCAAAACCTCTAAATACCAATGAAAAAATGGAAGCACCAATTAAAATCATAAATACCATAGCCGTTATTTTTAAAGTTTGACGCATCACATCTTGCAAGTTCACTAAGGTAAATTGTTTTTGCCAAATAGCTAAAATAGAGGCACCAAAAGCCCCTACTCCAGCCGCTTCAGTCGGCGTTGCCACACCAAATAAAATAGAGCCGAGCACACAAAAAATCAGTAATAAAGGTGGTACCAATGCAGCAAAAACACCCACTGATTTTCTACTTTTAATATATTCAATATCTTCATCTAATAAACAAGGTACTTGCTCAGGTTTAAAAATAGCTAAAACAAAAGAATAAATTATATAAAGCAAGACTAAAATAAGCCCAGGGATCATCGCTCCGGCAAACAAATCAGCAATAGAAATAGTTTCAGGTGAAAATATCCCCATATTAAGCTGGGCTTGCTGATAGCTACTTGAAAGCACATCACCTAATAAGACTAACGCAATTGAAGGGGGAATAATTTGCCCCAAAGAGCCTGTTGCCGCAATAATGCCCGAGCTATATTGCGCGCTATAACCACGTTTTAGCATGGTAGGCAAAGCCAATAAACCCATAGTAACTACAGTTGCGCCAACGATACCGGTACTTGCAGCGAGTAACATACCAACTAAAGTTACCGCTATACCCATGCCAGCCTTTGTTTTTCCCATAACAAGGGCCATAGCATCTAAAAGATTTTCAGCTACTTTAGACTTTTCGAGCATAACGCCCATAAATATAAATAAGGGAACAGCCATTAAAATTGAATTTGAGACTATACCAAATAACCGATTAGGAATGGCATGTAAAAATGACGCATCAAAATGCCCTAACATCATGCCAACACCAGCAAAAGCAAGTGCAGTGCCAGCTAAAGAAAATGCGACAGGAAAGCCAATTAATAAAACAAGGCAAACTGCAATAAATAAATATAAGGCCATATACTCCATGGTCTTAACTCCTGATTAATTAATTTGCGATTTTCCAAGGATAATTTCAATTGCTTTTAGCATTTCTGAAATTGCTTGAATAATAAGTGTAAAAGATAACAACGGGATCAAAGACTTTAATATAAATACGCCAGGCAAACCGCCCGCTTCACGAGATCCCTCCATTACTTGCCAAGAACTGACAACATACTCGAAGCTCATGACCGATATAAAAATTGTTACTGGAATTAACAGCAGTAAACATCCGAGTAAATTAACCCAGGCTTGTTTTTTAGGGCTGAAATTACGATAGAAGATATCCACTCTTACATGACCGTTATGTTTTAAGGTGTAAGAGCAGCCCAGCATAAATACAAAGGCATGTAGATATAAGGCGGATTCCTGCATAGCAATCCAACCAATATTAAAGCCGTAGCGTAATAGTACAATGGATAACATAATTACCACCATAAAAGCGGTCAGCCAAGCTATCGTATTACCTAAGACTTCGGTGAATTGATCTATTTTTTGATGTATTTTCGTTAAAATGTGATTCATCTCGCGATAATTACTTTTATATATCGCGAGAATTTAACATTTATTAAACCTAGAATAAACCTTTGTTATTCTTTTGAGTTATATAAATAGAAATCATTAATATGGAGTAAACAGTCTATTTTTTAGAGCCGCCAGCACATTTAGGAGATAATGGTGCTTCTCCATTTAGCTCAGTCCACTCATGTTCAGTATAAGTATGAAGCGCTAATGCGTGAATATGATTCGCGAGTTCATCAGCAAGTACCTTGTTAATAGCACGGTGTCTTTGTAATAGGCGTTTACCTTCAAAATCAGAACTGACTATCACAACTTTAAAATGAGAATCCGTACCTGCGCTATGCATATGACTTTCATTAGTCACCACTAAATGCTGACAAGCCAAGTTAGCCTGTAATTTTTGTTCTATTTGAGTTTGCATGCTAAACCTTTCACATTAAATCTAAATTATCAGACTATTTTATTTTAAATATCAGGATGAATATACCTAAAAGTCAGGTTTATTCTCCCTCTGACAGAATTACCAATATTGGTATTGGCCATTTTAGGTAAACAATGTTGATATTGTGATTGGCTTTTACCTGACATCAGTAAACAACTACCATTTTCAAGTTGAATATCAAAAGTTTGTTTAGTTACAACATTTTTTATTTTAAATAACCTGCGATCACCTAATGAAATTGAGGCGATAACAGGATCAACGCCTAATTCAGCTTCATCATCTGCATGCCACCCGACACTATCATTACCATCTCGGTACCAATTAACTAATACCGCATTAAATGGCACTTCAAATTGTTTTGTTAATCTGGATGCAAATTTTTCTAAAATAGGATCCCAAGGCTCAATTTCCAGTGCCATACCTGAATAAGCATAATTAAATTTACCATCTGACATATAAACTTGCTTTCTTGGTATTAATACTTGTTTACCAAACATAGAAATAACAGGTTGCTGCCAATTCATATTGCTCACTAAGTAGTTATACAAAGCGTCAGATTTAGCTTCACTTATGCAATTTACATAATAATTGAAGCAGTTTGGTAAATCAGGTGAACAATTAAATAAAGGCATGGTAAAATCAATTCAGATAAATAATATAATATTGGTATAAAATACTCATGATACAAGAATTAACCCAAGCAGTGCTAGGAAATAAAACATTTACCTTAGAACGTTTTCCTTTAGAACAAAAAACGCGTAGCTTGCAGGCTTGGGATTCTGCTGATGAATATTTAATAAATTATGTTGAAGAACATCACAACGAACTTAACAATATTGCTATCTTAAATGATAGTTTTGGTGCTTTAAGTTGTTATTTTAATGATAAAGCAAATACTTTGATCAGCGATTCATTTATTGCGCATCAAGCAGCAAAATACAATATCGAAAAAAATAACCTAACGAGTGCTAACTTAGATTTATTAAGCTGTTTTGACTTACCATCAAGTGAAATAGATTTAGTCTTAATCAAAATTCCAAAAAACAATGGTTTATTAGCTCACCAACTTGCCAAATTAAGCCAAGTATTAAAGCCAGGTACTTTAGTGATAGGTGCAGGTAAAACCAAAGATATCCATAACTCAACGTCTAAAGCCTTTGAAAAATATATTGGCGAAGCTAAAACATCCCTTGCCGTAAAAAAATCTCGCCTAGTCTTTGCTAAATTTGAAAAACAAGCACAAGACACACCTGAGACAATCAAGTGGGAACTGAAAAACACCGACTTTACAATTAATAATCATGCAAATGTATTTTCACGTGATTCATTAGATATTGGTGCACGATTCTTTATAAACTTTTTACCACAAACTAAAAAGGTAAAAAGCATAGTAGATTTAGGCTGTGGTAATGGTGTGATTGGTCTTACAACATTAACTAAATGTCCTAATTCAGAAATCATCTTTGTGGATGAGTCTGATATGGCAGTAAACTCTGCGGGATTAAACATACAGCAAAACCTGCCAGAAAAGTTAGACCAATGTACTTTTATGCAAAATGACTGTATGACGGGGTTTGACGCAGAGAGCCAAGATATTATTTTATGTAACCCCCCATTTCATCAGCAGCAAGCTGTAACAGATCATATTGCATGGCAAATGTTTATTGATGCACGACGTGTATTAAAAGTGGGCGGTGAGCTACGTATTATTGGTAATCGTCACCTTGATTACCATGGTAAGTTAGAACGTATATTTGGTAACTGTAAATTACTTGGCTCAAATAGTCGCTTTGTGGTTTTAAGTTCAACAAAAGAGAAAGCATTACAATCTTAAAGAATATGTAACAATTAAAAGGATATTTCTCTTTTATATTAAATATCCTTATTGCAATATTTATAATCAAATAAAAATATCACGGATCACCATGAAAAAAATAGCCCTATTGTTTTGTATACTTGCAGTATCTGCATGTCAGTCCCTTCCTGAACGTATTATTATCGCTCCTAATTACACAGCAGCCGCTCAGCTTTCAATTGCAAATAATATAGATTTATCTGTACAAGATAATCGAGAAACACCCACGACTTTACGTATTTTGAAAAAAGATGATGTGACTAAAGTCGCTAGTAATGATTTAGAACACTCTCTTAATAGTGCTTTATCCAAAGCGTTAAAAACAAACGGTGTTAATATTAATGCGTCTTCTCAAAATCAAATGGCTTTGCATATTCATCAACTAGAAGTCATCGTAAAACAACAAACACTTAAGTATCGTAGTGAAGGCATAATTGAATTAGAAGTTAAACTTAATAAAGGTAAGCGTAGCTTCAATAAATATTATAATGGCAGTCAAAATAGCGAAGGGCCTCTAATTTTTGACAAAGCAAAAGTAGAAGGCCAGCTTAATACATTGTTAGAACAAATGATTTCCCGTATTGTTAACGATGTTGAACTTCAAGAATTTTTACAAGGTTAAGGATACCCATGATAAAACCATTCATTAAAACGCTAATATTGAGCACAATGGCAGTGATTTCAATGTCAGCTTTAAGTGCTGCCGATGGTAAATTTGTGCAAAAAAGTAACTTATTTCCTAAAGTAGAGCTTAAAACAAGCCTGGGTAATATCATTATTGAACTAGACCGCGCGCGCGCGCCTATTACAGTGAATAACTTTTTAACGTATGTCGTTAACGGCGATTATAAAGGCTCCATTTTTCATCGTGTAGAACGTGACGAAGAAAACGAGCAAGACTTTGTAATTCAAGGCGGTGGTTATGATAAAGATCATGATGGCATGCATACAATTGCGCCTATTTTTAACGAAAGCGGCAATGGTATGAAAAATGAAATGTACTCTATTGCTATGGCATATCAAGATAGAAAACCCCACTCAGCTGATCGTCAGTTCTTTTTCAATATGGACGATAACCACCACTTAAATCCGGGTCGTGGTTGGGGTTTTGCTGTATTTGGTAGTGTTTCAGAAGGCTACCAAACGTTAGATAAAATCATGAAAGTTGAAACAGGATATAACGAAAAAATTGGCTACGACTTTGTGCCAGTCAAACCTGTATTAATTTATGATGTAATCGTCTTACCTGAAGAAAAACTATAACGTTTATTCCAATATACACTCCCAACATTTGGGAGTATTAAATTTATAAAAATGATAAGAACCCGATATGACCACTGATATTTCAATGAAAGAATACTTAAGCTATTTTAAAGATAAGCGTTTAATAAGTATTTTCATCTTTGGCATGGCCAGCGGTTTTCCTTGGGTTTTAATCGGTTCTGTGCTTTCAGCTTGGCTAAAAGATGAAGGTTTGTCTCGCAGTACCATAGGTCTTTTTGGTTTAGTTTTTGGCGCTTATTCTATCAATTTCTTATGGTCGCCTTTAGTTGACCGCGTTAAATTACCTATTTTAAATAAGCTACTAGGCCTAAGACGTAGTTGGATTTTATTCACGCAGTTTTTCATCATTGCAGCTACGCTGTTACTTTCTACTGTTGATATAAGTGCTAACTTAAAATTAGTTGCGATGATTTCAATTGTGATAGCAATTGCATCGGCCACACAAGATATTTCGATTGATGCATTCCGTATTGATAGCTTAGCTGAAAATGAGAGCCATAAGGCAACTGCTGCGGCTGCAATGGCAACATCAGGTTGGTGGTCAGGTTACGCATTATTGGGCACCGTGCCTTTTTACTTTGCAGATTTCCCTGGTTGGGACTGGAACCAAGTATATGTTGTACTGGCTTTTATGATGTTTTGTTTAAGCTTATGTGTATTTTGGGTAAAAGAACCAGATTCTAACCGAGATGAAATACAATCAAAACTCGAAACTCAGTATCAAAAAACATTATTTACTGATAACCAAAATACTATCTCAGCAAAAGTAACAAGTTGGCTTTTAGTTACCCTGATAGCGCCCTTTTCAGAATTTTTTAAACGTAATGGCGTTAAAACAGCGTTAGCTCTACTTGCGTTTATATTCTTATTTAAAATTGGCGAAGCTTTTTTAGGGCGTATGTCTATCGTTTTTTATAAAGAAGTGGGTTTTACCAATACACAAATTGGCACTTATTCTAAATTTGGCACTGGTATAATCACTATCGTTTTTGCTTTTTTAGGCAGCTTATTTAATCACAAATACGGAATTGTAAAAGGCTTATTTATAAGTGGTATTGCTATGGCACTATCTAACCTATTATTTGCGGTTATCGCACTTATTGGCCCTGTTGAATGGATGTATGCGTTAACAGTAGTAGTTGATGGTTTCACACAAGCTTGGTCACTCGTCGCTATGGTGGCATTTCTATCTATGCTCTGTAATCGTAGCTTTACCGCAGCCCAATATGCGCTACTTGCATCTCTAGGTAATTTCGCTAGAACCTTGCTTTCATCTTCAAGTGGCATGTTAGTAGATTGGTTAGATGGTAATTGGGCATTATTTTTTGTATTAACGGCGGTTATGGTGATCCCATCTTTAGTATTTTTATACTTGATCAGACATCATATGTATCGTTTAGAAAATAATTTTCATAAGAATGGAAATTAGGGAGACAGGTACTAAGAGCTAGAAAACTGGATTTTAGGATTTTATACATTGAGTGTGGTATAAATAAATATAAAATGCTTCCCTGCATTCTATTTTTAAAGTCATTTAAATACAATTTAAATGACTTAGTACGAAAACTATTCAGCATCTAATAAAGCTAAGCCTTCAGTTGGATCGACTTCCAACGCGTTACAGTAACGAACAAATTCAACAACGTCTAAACGGCGCTCTTGATTCTCTATTTTACCGATGAATGAATGAGGTGTACCAATAATTTGCGCTAGGCTTCTCATTGTATGACCTTTTTATTGACGTTTTTCTTTAAGCCAAGACGTTAGTCTACTATTTTCATCAGATGAAACTGTTTTTCCCATCATAAAAGCATCTCCTACTAGATGTTTTTTATATTAAAGTAAATGGGAGTGCCCCTCCCAATAATGCTCAATGCTATGGCTCAAAACGTTCAAGCTTTGAAACGCAACAATTGATTTGACCCCATTAAAACACAAGCCATATATTAGGTATAGCCGTTTTTAACGAAATTACCTAATATAGGTCTAAAAAAATATTTAGATATTACTAATAGTATAATATTAGCTGTTATTCACCTTCAATTACATAAAATGTGATGAATGTTCATTATTCTGCGTCTAAATCACATAAAACTGACTTTCCAATGAGTATTGGTATACTCTATTAACTAATAAATAGAAAATAGTGATAATTAGCCAAATATGATTCGATTAATGTTTTTACTTCCTATAGTACTTTGTCTCTTGTGGTTCTTTTTTTTAAAACAAAATAATTTAAGCTTAAAGCAAGGTAAAAAAGGTTTTTTATATATACTTGGATTTAGTAGTTTAATTTTAGGCTTTTTTACATTGATGATTTTTGTTACAAATCAATAAAAAACCACTTGAGTAAGTGGTTTTTTAAAGTTAATTTGATTTAGGAGCTAACTTCACAAGGTTTTTATTTTGTGAAGTGGATTTCTTTCTTGTCGTCTTGCTCTGAGCATTAATAAACACGGTGTTAATACTAAGGTTAATACCGTTGCAAAGGTCAAACCACCAGCAACAGCTGTCGAGAGCTGAACCCACCACTGCGTTGATGGTGCACCCACTGCCACTTCACGATTAAAGAAATCTATATTCACCTGCAATACCATAGGCATTAAACCTAAAATGGTTGTTACCGTTGTTAACAATACAGGTCTTAATCTTTGCGCTCCCGTTCTAAGAATCGCTTCTTTAGCCGCCATGCCTTGTGCTCTAAGTAGGTTATATGTATCTATTAATACAATATTATTGTTCACTACAATCCCCGCTAAAGCGATAACACCGATACCCGACATAACAATGCCAAATGGCTGCTGTAAAATTAACAGACCTAAAAATACACCTACTGTAGAAAATAACACAGCACTAAGAATCAAAAACGCCTGATAAAAACTATTAGACTGAGTTACTAAAATAAGACCCATAACAAACAGTGTAACCATGAGTGCATTTTTCAAAAATACTTCAGACTCATCTTGCTCTTCATTTTCACCGCGCACTTTTAATTTTACTCTAGGATCCATTCCTTGCTCTTTAAGTTGGGCTTGTAAACGAGGTAAAGCAAGACTTAACAACTGATCTGCTTTCATATCTGCATTAACGGTAACAACGCGATGACTATCCACTCTGTGAATTGTATCTACCTTTTGCACCGGCGATTTTTCAACAAAATGGGATACTGGAATTTGACCATGCATGGTTTTAATACGTAATGTTTCTATTCGACCTAAATCGCGTTTCTCATGAGGAAAACGTACTCTGATATCAATTTCGTCATCTACATCATCAGGGCGGTATTCTCCTAATTTCAGACCATTGGTGATCATTTGCACGTTAGCGCCTAACATCGTGGCGTCAGCACCAAATCTTGCCGCGTTAGTTCTATCTATTTTAAGCTGCCATTCAATGCCTTGTTTTGATGCGGTATCATCTATATTCATAAATGAGCCATCAGCTTCTAGCGCTTGACGAATACGTCTTGCTTCATTATTTAAGGCTTCAGGGTATTTAGAACTTAATTCAATAGACAAATCTTTACCACCACCAGGGCCGTTTTCATCTTTTCTAAGCTCGACTTCTACACCAGCAATATTTTCTGTCAGTAATATTACTTGTTCAATAATATCATCAGCAGGTAAGCGTTGGTCCCAATCATCTAGATTTAAACGTACTGTACCAATTAAGTCTTTACCGCCTGTACGCGAGTAAATAGTTTTAATGCCTTCTATTGATAAAATACGACCTTCAACATCTTGCATTATGGTGTCTTTCTCATAAATTGATAAATCACCAAACGAACGTACTTTTAAGTTAATGCCATTCGGCTCAACTTCAGGGAAAAATTGCACCCCAAGTTTTGACGCACCATAACCAACAAACACTAAAATCGAAATTATAATCGCACCAAATAAAACCCACCAAGGGCGTGAAATCGCTTTATCTAATACACGAACATACTTACCGCTAAAACCATGTAATTTAGTCACATCGCCTTCTTCAGCAGCCACTAACTTTTGTTTTTCAGACTCTTTAATTGGTCTTACTTTACCTATTAGGCTACCTAATGCTGGCACAAATATTAACGCCATCACCAATGAAGCTGTTAAAGTTGCAATTAAAGTGATGGGTAAATATTTCATAAACTCGCCCATCATGCCTGGCCAAAAAATTAATGGCGCAAATGCCGCTAATGTTGTCGCAGTAGAGGCGATAATAGGCCATGCCATACGTTTAGCAGCCATAGCATAAGCTTGTTTACGATGCATACCTTCACTCATCATACGATCAGCAAATTCAGTGACAACAATCGCGCCATCAACCAACATGCCTACCGCCATGATCAAAGCAAATAACACCACGATATTTACCGTTAAACCAAATAAAGAAAGTACTAAAATGCCCGTTAAAAATGAGCCTGGTATCGCAACCCCGACTAAAAATGCAGAGCGACTGCCTAAAATAGCAATAATCACTACCACCACTAATAAAACAGCTGACATTACATTATTTTGTAAGTCTGAAAGCATATCTTTTACGTCTTGTGAGCTATCAGCAGTATAATTTACTTTAATGTGATCAGGCCAAAGTACTTTTGCTTTTTCAACAATCTCTTTCACTTCATTCACTGTATCTATGATATTTTCGCCACTGCGCTTTTTAACTTCTAAAGCAACGGCTGATTCCCCATTAATACGGGCAATGGAAGTAGGATCTTTATAAGAGCGACGTATTTGTGCCACATCCATAAAACGCACAACTTTATCACCAACAACCTTGACTGGTTGCTCCATGACGTCTTGAATTGTTTCGAAAACTGATGGGATTTTAATGGCAAATCGGCCTTTACCTGTATCTAAAGTACCTGCGGCAACTAATTTATTATTATTACTGATTAGATTATAAATATCAGTTTGATCTAAGCCATAAGATACCATCAATAATGGATCAACAATGATTTCAACCATATCTTCACGGTCGCCACCAATATCCACTTCCATTACACTCGATATACCTTCAATATCATCTTTTAAATTACGCGCTATTGTTAATAACCCACGTTCAGGCACGTTTCCAGATAAAGTAAGAGTAATAGTGGGTTGCTGATCTTCCATCAGAACTTCATGCACTTCAGGTTCTTCGGATTCGCTTGGTAGTTTCGCTTTTGCCAGTGACACTTTGTTTCGTACTTCAGCTAATAAATCGTTCGTATCTAATCCAGCCAAAAACTCTAATGTAATTGAAGCATGTCCTTCACTGGCAGTGGCTTTCATTTCTTTTACGCCCTGTATTCCGCGAAATTCCACTTCCATTGGGCGAATAAGCAGTCTTTCTGCATCTTCAGGTGAAATGCCATCATGTACAATTGATACATAAATAAATGGAATATTTACATCTGGGTTAGCTTCTTTTGGAATGCTCTGATAGGTCATCCAACCTGCAATCAGCAACAAAAAAAAAATAGATAAAACCGTTCTAGTTTTATTTAACACGCCGTCAATTATTGTTTTCATTATTCGGCCTTAGTCTTGTTTTTTAATTGAATCATCAGTTGAAAAAACAGGTTCAACAACATCACCTATTCTTACAAAACCTTGGCCTAAGGTGATTACTTTAACTTCTTCACCTAAGCCTGACATCCAAATACCTTCTGAAGTAGATTTCACTATATTAATTGGGGAAAACACAACTTCATTTTTATCATTTAATGTTTTAACGCCTATGCTACCTTTAGGGTCTAATGCCATAAATGCAGGGCTAATATGAATGGCTTTTACGGCTTCAAAATCAATATCTAATTGCGTTGAAAAACCGGCTCTAAACTTCATATCTGGGTTTGAAAATTTAGCTTCAATTTTGAAAGTATTAGTATTGTCATCTGCAACTGATGCAATATATCTAATATTTCCAGAATAAGTTTCTTTATTAACTAAGGTTGCTTTTACTTCCTGCTCTAGGGTTAATCCAAAAATTTCAGACTGGGTAACATCAGCACGCACAACTAATGGGTCTAAATCAGCTAATTCTAAGATTGGGTCACCACGACCAACATAGCTACCAATTTCAACAAGTCTTTGATTAATTACACCGCTAAATGGTGCTTTAATTTGGCTACGAGATAAACTCAATTTTAAACTTGAAAGGTCTGATTTTGCTTGTTCTAGCTGTGCTTTACTACGAGACAGTTTCACTTCGTCTTGTAAGCCTTTTTGCTTTAACTTAACAAAGCCTTGATACTCTAATTTTCTTTGAACTAATAATGATTTTGCAGAGACTATTCTTTCGTTCAAGTCAGATTGATCAAGAGATAAAATGACAGTGCCTTTTTCAACAAATTGACCCTCTTTAACATAAATATCTTTTACTTCACCTTCTTCTCTCGCACTGATAGTGGAGATTTTATCAGGTTCAGATTTTCCGTATAATGTAAGGGTTTTAAAAATATCTTGGGCTTTTAGTGTTTCTACTTTCACTTTTGCTAAAGGTGCTTGCTGATCTGTTGTTTTATTTGAAGTGTTTTTGGGGTCTTGTGCATTGGAGGGTCCAGATAACATCCAAAGTATAATACCAATACTAATACTTAATGCGATGATGAACGGTTTTTCATCTAACAATTGACGAATGCGCTGAAATGTATGCATCCTTTCTCTCCAAGGTTAATGCTAATAATTATTATCTCTCAATCATACGAAGTTTTTGCAGGCAAAGTAAGTAATAAGATGTAAACAAGCTTTACATTCCAGATAACAGAAACAAAAAAACCGCATGATGCGGCTTTTTTAACTTACTAATAATATTTAGTTTATTTATTAAACACTAAATGATGAACCACAGCCACACGTTGCTGTTGCGTTTGGATTATTTACAAAAAAGCGAGAACCTTCAAGTCCTTCAGTGTAATCAACAGTGCCATCAACTAAGTATTGAATACTCATAGGGTCTACCACTAACGTTACGCCATTTTTTTCAATAGTCATATCACCTGGGTTGGTTTTTTCATCAAAAGTAAAACCATATTGAAACCCTGAACAGCCTCCGCCCGTAACATAAACACGAAGTTTAAGTTCTGGATTCTCTTCCTCCTCGATTAGCTGCTTAACTTTGTTTGCTGCATTATCCGTAAATTGTATCGGTAATTGCTCAGACATACTTCTACTTAAATAAATTTATATAGCTCGATTATCTAATACCTGACTGTTTTAATCAAGTATTTACTAAAAAATACACAGGATAGACAAAGCTAAATTAATCTAATTTTAGCGCTTATTTTTATGAAAATTCACTAAGCTTCTGATAAACTGCAATTACTTTTTTGGTACTCATATTTTATAGGTATCTCTTTGTTTGAGTTGACACATACATCGCTTGAAGCGCTCAGAAAAAGTTTATCCAAACCTAAAACGTCGGCTCAACTGTGTCTGCTAGGTATCGTTGCTGGCTTATTTGCAGCTATCTTAATCATTATATTCAGATTACTTATCATTGGCGTGCAAGCCATTTTTTTACCTGAATCCGATAACTACACTGAACTTCCCGAATTATATAGACTATTTATCCCAGTTATTGGTGCTTTACTTATTTATGCCATCGCCATGATTTCTCGCTATAAACATTATCGTTTAGGCGTGCCATTTATTATCCATCGCATAAAACAAAATTACGGCAACATCCCGATTAATAGTACATTAAACCAATTTTTAGGCGGTGCAATTGCCCTTATAAGTGGTTTTACCGTAGGTAGAGAAGGGCCTTCTATTCACATAGGTGCCGCAGGAGCCAGCTTTATTGGCTCTAAACTTCATTTGCCCTATAACTCAATGCGCACCTTAGTAGGTTGTGGCGTTGCAGCAGGTATTTCTGCTTCGTTCAATACTCCTTTAGCTGCGGTTATCTTTGTAATGGAAGTAGTGCTAAGAGAATATAAAATTCATATTTTTGTACCAATTATCTTAGCTGCAGTGACTGGCGCTGTGACAACACAGTTCGTTTTTGGCAACACCTATGAATTATCACTTATTAATGTAACACCCTTACCTATTTGGCATTATCCTTATTTAATTATCTGCGGATTAACATTAGGCGCAATTGCCTATGCATTTAATCGAAACTTAATGTACGTTATCAAAGTTTTTAGACGCATTAGCATGTTTCCGCGCTTATTATTAGCAGGAACGATTATGGGGCTTATTTCATTTTTAGTGCCTCAAGCTATGGGCTCAGGTATGAGTGCCATTCATTTATCTGTTATCTCCGCAGAAAACTTACAATTATTAATGACAATTTTAATTGCCAAGCTTATCGCTACACTATTTGTTTTAGGCTTAGGTATTCCTGGCGGCATAATTGGCTCAGTATTTGGTTTAGGTGTATTGATTGGCACTTTAATGTCGTATTTTGGCAGTTATCTGAGCCCTGATGATTATGTTGTGGGTACCTATGCAGTATTAGGTATGGCGGGTTTGTTTGCAGCTACATTACATGCACCATTGGCAGCTTTGGTTGCTGTAATGGAAATGACCTCAAGCTCACATATAACGGTGCCCGCTATGGTAGTGATCACCACAGCTTATGTAAGTGCCTTACAATTTTTTGGCAATCGCTCTATATTTTTACAACAGTTAGACTTTCAAGGATTGCCGTATCAAATTTCTCCTGCCGTAGAAGCATTGCAAAAAATTGGTGTAATGGCTGAAATGGACGAAAATTTCAAATTATTATATTCAGATGATAAAGATCAAATTAACGCAACGCTTAATGCCGTAACTTCAGATCCAGAAAATCAAGCACCATTAATTGTATTTGATGAAGAAAATGGCTACCGATTAGCCGAATATGATTTAAGTTTAATGTCAGATAATGCCATTCCAATACAATATGTAGAATTGGAAGGACTCAGCAGCCAATGTACCCTTGCTGATGTATTTGATATTTTAAAAGATAAACGTAGTAGCTCAGTTTATATCTATAACCAATTAGACAATGAACAAATCATGGGGCTGATACGCTGGGATCATATTCATCAAATACTAACGATAAGAAATAGTTTAGTTTAAACCGTCAATTTAACCGTTATAAAGGCAAGTAATGACAACACTTTTAATATACAAATCGCTGCACATATTTTTTATGGTTGCCTGGTTTGCTGGCATTTTTTATTTACCACGATTATTTGTAAATCACGCAATGACAGATAATAAAGATAGCCAAGAAATGCTTAAAACGATGGAGCGTAAGTTATTATACTTTGTTACGCCATTTGCAGTATTAACTTTGGTTTTTGGCGTATTAATGATTTTTGAATATGGCCGAGAATGGTTTAAGGTCAGCATGTGGTTACATTACAAACTCATATTAGTTATCGCTTTGTACATATATCACGGTTACTGCTTTAAGCTTTTAGCTGACTTTAAACATGACAGAAATAAACGCAGTGATAAATTTTACCGAGTAATAAATGAACTACCTGTTTTAGTATTATTAGCGATTATCTTTTTAGCGGTAATAAAACCGCTTTTTTAAACTGCTTTTAAGCTGCAAATTATACATAAGATACCGCGAGATGCTTTGTCATCTAGGGACATCATGGGTATAATCTGCAGCCAACAATTATCTCCCCAAATTTACTGCCAACATACTATATAGGATTGAACACATGCTGAACTTTCAAGGCGAACATATTCTTTCGGTTAATCAATTAAATAGGGATAGTATTGAGGCTATTTTTGCTGTTGCAAAAAAAATGGAACCTTACGCTAAAAAACAAAAACGTACAAAAGTGCTTGAAGGTGCAGTTTTAGCTAACTTGTTTTTTGAGCCAAGTACACGTACTCGTGTAAGTTTTGGTACCGCCTTTAATTTATTAGGCGGATTAGTTCGCGAAACCACAGGCATGCAAAGCTCAGCACTAGCCAAAGGTGAATCACTTTACGATACAGCACGTGTTATTTCATCATATGCAGATGCAGTTGCAATGCGTCACCCAGACGCTAATTCAGTTGCCGAATTTGCAACAGGTTCAACAGTACCAGTAATTAATGGTGGTGATGGACCAAACGAGCACCCTACTCAAGCGTTATTAGATTTATTAACTATTGAAAAAGAGCTAAACCGCTTTGATCGTAACATTGATGGCATGCATATCGCCCTTGTAGGTGATTTAAAATATGGCCGTACTGTTCACTCTTTATCTAAACTTTTATGTCACTATAAAGGTGTGAAATTCACTATGGTTTCTCCAGACGGCTTACAAATGCCTGACTATGTTTTAGATGCAGTAACAAATTCAGGTCATCAAATTGAATTAGTAAACCAAATGGAAGGTAATTTAGCTGCAGATATTGTTTACCAAACACGTATTCAAGAAGAGCGTTTTCCTTCTCAAGAAGAAGCGAATAAATATCGTGGTGGGTTCAAAATAAGCCAAGCTATTTACGATGCACACTGTAATAAAAACTCAGTACTTATGCATCCATTACCGCGTGATAGCCGAGGTGATGCAAACGAATTAGATAACGATTTAAATAACAACGATAACTTAGCAATTTTCCGTCAAGTACAAAATGGTGTAATCGCCAGAATGGCACTATTTGCATTAACTTTAGGTGTTGAAAACCTAGTTGATAAATACGAAACGGAAGTTCCTTGGTATAGCGCAAAGAAAAACAGCTAATAACCATTTGAAATTACTAATACAAACATATTAAAAACACATTATTAAGGCATTTTCATGACAACTAGCCAAGACTTATTTCAAAGAGCGCAAGACTCTATTCCTGGTGGCGTAAATTCACCAGTACGTGCATTTAATGGCGTAGGCGGTACACCTTTATTTATTAAGCGAGCGCAAGGCGCGCGTATGAAAGATGCCGATGGTAAAGAATACATAGATTATGTTGGTTCTTGGGGTCCTATGATTTTAGGCCATAATCACCCAGAAATTAAACAAGCTGTTTTAGATGCTGTTGAACATGGCCTAAGCTATGGCGCACCAACCGAAACTGAAATTTTAATGGCTGAGAAAGTAAAAGAGCTAGTACCATCAATTGAAAAAGTACGTATGGTAAGTTCTGGTACTGAAGCAACTATGAGTGCGATACGTTTAGCCCGTGGTTTTACTGGTCGTGACAAAATACTTAAGTTTGAAGGCTGTTACCACGGTCATGCTGACTCTTTATTAGTTAAAGCAGGTTCTGGCGCGTTAACTATGGGTGTACCTAATTCTCCAGGTATTCCAGAAGATTTCGCAAAACATACTTTAACAGTCTCATTTAATAACTTAGATGAAGTAAAAGATATCTTTGTAAAATACGCAGATGAAATCGCCTGTATTATTGTTGAGCCAGTTGCTGGTAACATGAACTGTATTCCACCAGTTGAAGGCTTTTTAGAAGGTTTACGCTCTGTATGTGATGAATACAAATCAGTACTTATTTTTGATGAAGTAATGACAGGTTTTCGTGTTGCATTAGGCTGCGCACAGGCTTATTACAATATCACTCCAGATTTAACAACTTTAGGTAAAGTAATTGGCGGCGGTATGCCAGTTGGCGCATTTGGCGGCAAAAAAGAAATCATGGACTTCATTGCACCTGTAGGTCCAGTTTATCAAGCTGGTACGCTTTCAGGTAACCCTATTGCTATGGCTGCAGGCCTTAAGTCATTAGAGCTTATCTCTAAACCAGGCTTACATGCTGATTTAGAAGCAAAAAGTATTCGATTATGTGAAGGCTTTCAACAAGAAGCTGATAAAGCAGGCATTCCTTTAACAACTAACTATGCTGGCGGTATGTTTGGTTTTTTCTTCACTGAAGAGAAAACAATTACAACCTATGAGCAAGCAACTAAATGTGATGCTGAGCGCTTTAAACGTTTCTTCCACCTAATGCTAGAAGAAGGTGTGTACTTAGCGCCATCTGCATACGAAACAGGTTTTGTATGCACAGAGCATGGCGATGAAGAAATAAAGCTTACAATTGAAGCGGCTGCACGCGTTTTTGCTAAATTATAAGTCTGATTAAAAACGTTTGATAATTTCAAAAACGCCGAGTGATAACTCGGCGTTTTTTATTGTAATTAACCAAGTTTACGCACTATTTCCTTTATTCTTCATTTTTTTGAACTAAAATCATCACAATACTGTTCTACTGTATTTAATATGTGAATACTAGCTAATTAGAAGAAGATAATATGACAGGCTTAAGGAAGTTCGCCAGACCAGCTACAAAGTTAATGGAGCAACTAAAGTATTCTAAAAAAATTACTTTAGTTTTTGGTATTTTATTATTACCGTTAAGCTTGAGCTTATTTTTTCTAAATTCAAAATTGGCTGCTTCAATAGATATTACACAACAAGAACTTATGGGTTTAAAAATTTATCCACAAGTGCTCAATACCATCATTGATAAAAACGAATCTCAAGCAAAAATAATCGCAAATAAAGCGGGTTACCAAACCAACAGTGACTCTGCTAGTAAAGTGCTTGAGTCTATTTCAATTCAATCTTCATTAGCCATTATAGATAATTTATCAAGTACTTATTTAAATCGTGCTTTAGTGGAATCTTTGCCAAAACTCATTGAGCAAACCCGTTTAGCATCAGAACAAGCAAGCACAGTGATTAATGCTGGAAGCTTTACACCAGATACCTATATAGCCTTATCAAATGCAAATAAATCGCTGCCATTTGCTGCATCAGAATTGGTTCAAAAAGTACAAGTAGCTACGCAATACAACAGCGACATAAAAGCGATATTAGAAAGTAAAATCACTGCGACACAAGATGTGATTATAGAACTTAAAAAGCTCATTGATGCCAAAATATTAGAGCCTGATGAAATAAATATTGCTTCATCACAATTTAACCAAGCACAAAAAAGTACCTTAAATAACCTAAGCCAACTCATTAACCACCTGTTACCTGTTTTAATAGCTCAGCTAGAAAATAAACTCGCTACAGAGCAGTGGATTAACAGATTAGTATTATTTGCTTCCATTTTAAGCTTAATGCTGGCTTTCTATTTAATGCTAGGGTTTTACTTTTCAGTTGTAGGCACAATTAAAAGTTTTTCAAAAGCAGTAAATCATGCAGCACAAGGCGATTTAAAAGCCATAGCCCAATTAACAGGTAATGATGAATTATCGCAAATAGCACTGCTATATAACAAAATGTTGGTTAAGTTTTCAGAGTTAGTAGACCAAGCAAAAGAAACGTCTTCAGAGTTAGGTAATGCAACCCAAGATTTAGCCCAAGTAAGTGAAAAAACACGCATAGATGTATCACAGCAACAAAATAAAACAGCCGATATTAATGCACTGCTCAGTGATATGACAGCTTCAGCTCACGAAGTAGAGTCTAAAGCGCAAGAGGCCGTAAACTTAGCTCAAAACGCAGGCTCACATGTAAAACAAGGCACACTAAATACAATTTCTTTGGCAAACCATATGGCAGATTTACAAGGTGAATTTGAACTCAGTAAAATAGCTTTAGATAAACTCGCTGAAGATACGCAAAACATTAGTAAAGTAAGCTTAGCGATAAGCGGCATAGCCGAACAAACAAACTTACTGGCACTTAATGCCGCTATTGAAGCCGCCCGAGCAGGCGAACAAGGTCGAGGTTTTGCTGTTGTAGCCGATGAAGTTAGAACATTAGCAAAACGCACACAACAGCAAACAGAAGAAATTCATTCAATCATTAGTTCATTACAAACCGCTTCAAATGATACTCAAAGTAAAATGCAATCAAGTGTTGAAAAAATGGAGCAAGGTGTTTCAGCTGCAAATCAAACCCGTGAAATACTTAATCAAGCTGAGCAAGGTATGTTAAATATTGATAGTTTCAGTGCCGATATCGTGCAACTTTCAAGTAATCAAACCCATTCAACTGAGCAAGCACTTAACTGCTCGATTGAAATAGGCCTATTAGCTGAAGATACTTTAAGTTCAGCACAAACCACAGAGCAAGAATCAACTCATTTAGCTAAAATGTCGGCTGAACTTCAAGATAAAATGGACTACTTTAAATAAGCTAAGCCTTTACCAGTGTCTTATAAGTGATTTAGTTTGTCATCCCCATAGTGTTTATAAAGGGGATCTTTTTAAAATATGAGCCGTAAAGAGAGTCATATGATTAAGTATCCTACTATATTCAAATTATATGGCGATGATGAGTTAATATACCTCAGCTCTAAAGCTGATTTATCTAGTGAATTTGAATCATTAATTTGTCATGACGAAGACTACTTAATCGACTCAACAGGTCAAACCTATCAAGTACGCCAAACTAATACCAATGAGTTTACTTTTTTAAAAATTGGCTTGCCTGTATCTTTGCAAACACTGACTGAGTTAATTCAAGCCCATGAGTTTTCAAAAGCAGAATTGTGTTTGACTAAAATTCAATTTAAAACCGTAACCGATGCAATCAATTCATTAGCTTTATAGTTATGCCACTGAGTTTACACATGAATATCTAAAGAAATTAAACCTTATCGCACTCTCTTTAAAAACTAAGCGGATTATCGGTAATTTCTCCTGATTCACTCTAGTGTTTACATCTTTTGAAGCAAATCCCTGCCTACAAAACAGCTCAACATTTAAAAATAGTTTATTCGTAACTATAAACATCTTACGATAGCTTTAATTCATATAAAAAAGGGCTATTAACCATATATCCATTTTTCAATAAAAAGATAAATAGCAATTAAAAACTAATACAAACATACCTATCATTCACTTTATTTATCAATTACTCGAAAAATTTCAAGCTAGTTAAGTGACTTAGATTTATTTTCTAAAACAGCTAAAAACCGCAAGTTTAAAGTGCTACATTAAAGTAATTAAATGTTTTTTCTTTTTATATAAAAATGCAAATTTTAATACAAAGCCAATTTGGAAATCATAAGCTAAAAAATAAATGGCTCAATATAGTGTAAACTTACTGCTAAATAATACAATTTAGGTTTCTGAATGATGAAAAAATCTGCTTTGCTTTTTTTATGTTTTTTATGGACATCACTTATACATGCACATGATGAAGATTTAGTTGCCTGTATTGATGAACATCCCCCTTACCAATACCTAAGTGATAAACCACACGGCATTCATATTTCAGCATTAGAGAAACTAAGTAATGTATTAAAAAGACATTTAAAATTTCAACGTTCACCCAATTTTGCAAGATGCATTGTGATGCTAAAAAAAGGAGAAGTTGATGTAGTAGCAGGCCTGAACCCAACAGATGAAAGAAGTAAGTTTGCTTTTTATGCACCTTTTAAATCTGCAGATACAATGAAAGTGGTTTCAAAAAAAGGAATTTCAATTAATACATATAATGACTTAAAAGGAAAAATTATTGGTGTTGAGAGAGGTACGTTATATTTCCCTCGATTTGATAACGATAACTCATTAAAGAAAATTTCAATACAAAGTTCACGGATTGGTTTTTCATTATTACTAAAAGATCGAATAGACCTCATAATGATAACTCCAGTCACGCTAACGGCCCTAACTAAAGAAATAAACAACTCAGACTTAAAAGTATCTCCCATTACCTTAGAGGAACTTAGAAATAAAAAAACGTATTTTGGCTTTAGTAAGCTCAATAAAATCAATTTAAGCCATGCAGAAATAATCAACAAAGTAACAACCGCATACCAACAAGGCATTTTTAAATAAGCTTATCAATAGGTTTATAACTGATAATGACCGCTTAGCATCGAGTTATACCGCTGGTAATTTAAATAATTTATCCTAAGAAATATCTTTAATAATGACGACATAATAAATTATTAAAGAGCAATTTACACCAATGGAAAAACAAACTTGCAATCAAAAAGGGTGCACTAAAAAAGTAAGCAACAATACATCAAATAGTTGTAATGTCTGTACTTTGTTGCTTGCAGCAAAACGTAAAAGATCACGCGCAAATCAAAAACTGTTACAACACATAAACAGATCTCGAGTCTTTTCTGGCTCAATGAGGTTATTTTCTTAGTACCAAAAACAAAACAAGTCCCTTATTAAAAATAGCATTAATCGCTTTACTCAAAACAGCGCTTTGTCTATCAATAAGTTGCTAAGCATAATATCAAGCTATATTTCTAGCCGTTAAAGCTTAAACCAATTTATAAATCACCTCAGATATATACGTAATAAATCAATGATCAGTTCTTTAATTAAGTCATTGATTACATGTAACTTATATTTTCAAATGCCATTGTATAACCAGCTTCTCACCAACAAAAATTAACGCGTTCGGAATAAAAGAATATTAATATCTACAAAAAATAATAGCTATAATATAACATATCAAAATTATTTCACTAAGACGTTACAATACCTGTCACAAAACGACCTACTATAAAACCATTTATCGATTTATCTGCTCCATACAAAGCATAGATTGAGTCGTATCTAGGGGCTAATTGAACAATATTTAATTAACAAGGAAAAAATGATGGCAAAACAATCTGATGTGGTGATCACCATCAATAATTTAAAAAAGCAATTTGGTGATTATCAAGCACTAAATGGGCTTTCACTTAACGTCAACAAAGGCGAAATACTTGCTTTACTTGGGCCTAATGGCGCAGGAAAAACCACAACTATAAATTGTTTATTAGGTTTTTTAAAACCAGATAGTGGTGAGATTAGTATTGCAGGTATTGATCCGCAGCAAGATGTTATTACCGCCCGAAAAAAAATAGCCTATATACCGGAACAAGTTGCACTATATCCCCGACTCACAGGTATAGAAAACCTGATTTATTTTAGCAAAATGGCACAAATTGAAAAAACAGAATTAGAATTTAAAGAACGGCTCAAATTTGTTGGTTTACCTGAACATGCATTCACAAAACAAGTGGCTGGTTACTCAAAAGGCATGCGACAAAAAGTAGGCATTGCCATCGCACTCTCTAAAAATGCTCAAGCGCTTATTTTAGATGAGCCGACTTCTGGGCTTGATCCTTCAGCTAGCCATGAGTTTAGCCATTTATTAAAAAAACTGGCCTCTCAAGGCGTTGCTATTTTAATGGCTACACATGATCTTTTTAGAGCCCAAGAAGATGCCCATCGTGTTGCTATCATAAATCAAGGTCAATTAGTCGATACTTTAGGTTTTGAACAAATTAAGCAAGTACAACTTGAAACGGTATACCTTGAACATATAAAGGGAGCTGTTACATGCTAACACTTGCACTTAAAAAAGAGTGGGTTGATACCAAGCGACAAGGTCAACTAACTTGGTTACTGGGAATCGCGGCATTATTATTGTTAGTTGCCTGTTTATCTAGCTGGCAAAGTCATAGTCAATATGTGGCAGATCAACAAGCTGTCTCTGAATCAGAGCGAGCACGCTGGCTAAATCAAGGCGATAAAGGTCCTCATTCTGCTGCCCATTATGGTACATATGTAATGAAGCCTGCATCATCATTGTCACTTTTAGATTCAGGACTACAAGACTATCAAGGTAATGTGATTAGACTTGAAGCACATACCCGCAATAACGCTTTGTTTAGACCAATACAAGATACATTATCTATTGCGCGATTTGGTCAGCTTTCACCCGCTTTTGTGCTACAAGTATTGCTACCTTTACTTGTGGTATTAATCGGTTTTGGTTTAGTTGCCACAGAGCGAGAACAAGGTACATTAAAACAATTATTAGCTATGGGTGTCAGTCCAGCACGGCTATTTTTTACCAAAACATTGATGTTATTTACTATTGCAAGTGCTTTACTTATTCCTGTAGCGATCAGCATATTAATATTTAATACCATACACTTAAGAGCCGGTTTATTTTTAGGCGTTTATCTTATATATGTCTTTATTTGGTGTTTACTTACAGTCGCAATTTCATCATTAGCAAACAGTGCCAGAAAAGCTCTCATAATTTTATTAAGTCTTTGGGTATTTACCAGTTTGTTACTCCCTAAATTAGCAATGTATTACGCTACAATAGCTAATCCTGTGATATCTAGCCAAGCATTCGAATCACGATTAAAAAGCGATGTGTATACACCAGAACGTGAACAAGCAATCGCTAAATTTAAGCAACAAACATTAGCGCAGTATAAAGTGAGTACAACCGACCAACTTCCCTTTAATTGGGGAGGAGCACAGCTTCAATTTGGTGAACAATATGCTGACAAAAAATTTGATTTATTATTTTCTGAGCGTAATAACCAACTCCAGTCTCAATCAGACACTTACCAACAACTTGGTATTTTAAGCCCATTTATCGCATTACAAACTCTTTCTATGGGATTGGCTGAAACTGATTTTAAGCATCATTTACACTTTTCTGCCGAAGCTGAAAAGCAACGACGATTAATTCAAGAAACCCTTAACTTTAACCAAAGAGATAACGCACATAAAACAACTGGCCACTATAAAGCTGGCGTTGAATTATGGCAAAAAATACCAAAATTTAACTATCAAAGCCCTTCATTTAGTCAACTTTACCAGCAATATATACCTAGTTTTTTAAACTTATTAGCTTGGTTAGTGACGCTAACAGTGTTGTGTGCTTTCACTCTTAAAAAAATAAAACGTGAGGAACAAAGATGATTAACCTGTTACTCTCTACCGAACTTAAAAACCTATGGCGCGAAAAACTCATTACTTGGGTTGTCGTTATTAGCTGTGCATGTGCAACTATCGCATTTTTTAGTGGTTTTAATCATAGTCAACAGCAACATCAAGTCATACAGCAAGCAAAAATAGAACAAGCAATGGCGCTAAACAAAGCTGCTGAGGGATTAGAAGAGCGCCTGCTGAAAACCAAAGATATAAAATGGTGGCAAGATCAATACGACTTACGCGGGCAAGCATTTTACCTAATGGTTAACTACGCGAGTAAACCGCCCTTACCTACTTCACCTATCGCGACAGGTCAGTCAGATGTTTTACCTTATTTTTTCAAAATGTTAGTAAAAGAAAAGCAAAATATTATTCACCAATATGATTACCAGCATCCATTAAAACTCATGCTCGGTCAGTTTGATTTAAGCTTTGTCATTATTTATATTCTACCCTTGTTAATTATTGCAGTGTGCTTTAACGCGCTTTCTCAAGAAAGACAACAAGGTCAATTACGTTTAATGCTGTTACAAGGCGCAAATATTAAAACCCTTATTAATATGCAAATTTTACTAAGAGCTAGCTTAGTGGTTGGGCCCTTTCTAATTATAAGTATTTTTCTTTTAGTGACACAGCAAATAGGTATCAGCTTATCTCAAATTGTAAGCTATATACTGATTGTAATTAGCTATACCGTATTTTGGCTGGCGATCAGTGTTTGGGTTATTAGTAAAGGTAAGACTGTTGCTAACAATGCAGCTAAACTCATGACTATTTGGCTTATGCTAGTTATCGTGCTCCCTGCTGCAATAAATACCAGCATCAATCAACTTTACCCAACGCCTTCTCGTTTGCATTATTTAGATGAGCTGCGCCACAGCGCCGACGAAGCAAAAAAAGCATCAGAAAAAACCCTTGCTGCGTTTTTTCAAGATCATCCTGAATTGGCCAATCAAAACAAACCTGCAGACTTTGCATTAAAGAAAATTGCATCAATTAATGCGATAGAAAAATCCATGGCGCATTTAGATCAAGTGTTCGAACAGGCTAAAAATACTCAACAAACTTTTGCCGATAACTTTAAGTTTTTATCGCCAGCGACCCTAGTTCAAGCACAACTTGTCTCATTAGCAGGAAACGATCTTTTAAGACATCACGCTTTTATGAAAAATGTTGAGCGTCACCACAGCGAACTACAAGTATTTTTTAGTCGTGAAATAGCTAAAGCAAATGAAAATAATGATTTTTCTCCATGCTCTGGTTGTAGCGCCAATGCCACACTAAAAGATTTAAGCACAGTACCTCAATTTGATAGCAAGTTTAAAACTCAAACTATCAATCTATGGAGTATTTTAGCATTGTTTATTTTATCACTGAGCATATGGCTCTATAGCCAAAAACAGATAGTTCGCATTGCCCAACCGCAACAATCGGGGGTGTTAGTTTAAGAAAAGAATGTATTAGGGATTATATTTAAAATTAATATAATCCCAATATAAGTAACTTTATTGATATAAACATACTTTATTAAAGTAGCTTAAATGAAATATTCCCTTTACCAAAATACAAAGACCTCCTTTGTAATCCCACTTTACCTTCACCAGTTGTAATCAATTGAAAATAATCAGAATCGCACTCAAAAGAAAACGCGTTATTTTCTCTTAAAACTAATGGATATTTTTCTTTACCTTGTTTTTGAGAGAACAACTGATTGTTTTCAAAACTAATGGTTCTCACTTCTCCATCACCTATATCATATTGCCCAACAAGTCTATTTATATCTAATGGGTTAATAACGCTTACTTTGTCAGGTAAAGTTTTTAAGCCTTTACTCAGTATATGTAATCAAGCAGGACCTGGATGCGTATTGCTATTACTAAGGGCGATACCATATACATTTTGTTCCGGAAAATATGCAGAAAAACTAAAGAAACCCGGCACTGAGCCTTGATGGCTGATACTTTTTTTATGGTTAATTGAGTAAATATCAAATCCTAACCCGTAATTTATAGCTTCTCCTGAGTTTAACTTAAAGGGGGTTATCATTTTTTTAAAATTTTGTGCATTGATAAGATCACCATTTATTAAACTTAAATGCCATTTATGCATATCACCTAAATTTGAAGCAATCGCACCTGCAGCAGCAATCCAACTTCGGTCGACCGGCATTAAATCAATTATTTGGCCATCTTTATTTTTTTCATAGCCTTTTACTATTTTTGGATCTGACTCTGTTGTAGTTATTACAAAAGTATTTTTAAGATTCAGTGGATTAAAAATGTTTTGCTGCATAAATTGGGCATAGCTCAGACCCGATACTTGCTCAATGACTTTTCCTAAAAATACATACGCAGTATTGGAATAAGCATATTGCTCACCCGGCTCAGCAATAAGCGGATCTTTCGATAGTTGCGTTAATATCATATCGATGTGAGCATATTTTTTGGCTTTTAACATGGTTTCTGAGTTTCCTAAGTAATTAGGCAGCCCTGAAGTATGACTCAACATTTGCCCTAAAGTGATTTTCTTTCCTGCTTTTGAGTAATATGGGAGAAAGTCACTCAAAGTATCACTCAGTGAGAGCTTATTTTGTTGCTCTAATAACAAAATAGCAGCGGCTGTAAATTGCTTGGTAATTGAACCTATTTGAAATATAGAATCAGTTGTTATGGAGGTTGTTTTTGATACATCAGCTAAGCCTAATGCATGTTTATAAATGACCTTACCCTGTTTACTTACTAGTATCGCAATACCTGGCTCTGACGGTTCAGCATAACACTGTAAAGTTTTATCATTAATATCTTCACCTTTGGCGAAAAAACACACTAATAACATTGATAAAGATAACGATTTTAAATAATTCATATAGACAGCAACAGCATAGATTACAGATGTAATTTAAATTACATCTGTAATCTTGATATGTCAACTATTGATTAATATATGTATACCCAAGCCACTTCAAGATGCGAGTTTCAGGACTGCTGAGCAAATCATGATCTAGGCGCATCTTTGTATTAATGGTTGCTCCCTTAAAAGAAGATGGGACAACGAGCATAATTTGCTCAGATGTCCCCGCAGGGTTGGTTTAGAAACGCTTTATACTGCGTTATTGATTTTGAAAAGGGAATGACCATTATCTGCAATCAATGCCTTGTCTAAAGCGTTTCTAACGCCAACTGAATTCTGCATCTTGGAGTGGTTTGGGTATATAAGCTTAATCGGCGTAATAGTGTTTATTATTTTGACCTAAAAGATTTAACCTACTTGTCTCGCATAACGACTTGGGGTTACGCCATTGGCTTTTTTAAAGTGGCGATGAAAGTGGCTCTGATCGTAAAAACCAACATCTGTAGCTACATCAGCAACCTTATTTCCTTGCCGTAATAGAGATTTACTTTTACGTAGCCTTTGCTGAATTTGATAAGCATGAGGCGGTAACCCATACATTTTTTGAAACTGTCTTACTAAATAAAATGGCGTAAAATCACTTATTTTAGCTAAGGTTTCTAACGTTATATTTTGTTCTAAATGATCGTTAATATATTGTTTAACCCATTCAAGCTTTTGGCTGGATGTTTGCTGTTGCTCTATCTCACTTCGGCTTTTACCATGCTTGAGCATTAAACGCGTTAATACAGCATGGTTTCACGTAAAAGCGTATTATCTGAGCTGGCAAGGATATGAAATAACTGACGTAATTCAGTAGCCATTTGTGGATCTTGTACAACTGCATTAGGAAAATAAGGCGCAAAACCTTCAGTTAATCCAATATCAGATGCTAATTTAGTAAAATGTGATTCAAATGGCGCGATACCACGATATGACCAACCATTATCTGTGCCTGATTGGCCAGTATGTACTTCATCAGCATTTACAAAAATAATACTATGTTCGGGTGCCATATAATTATTACCTGAACTTAAAAATCGTTGCGCACCTTTTTCAATCACATTTATCGTGTATGTTTCATGGCTATGCTTTGAAAAATTATGATTACAAAAATCAGCTTCAACCATTTCAAGTCCACCGAGTTCTTGATGCAAAGTAAATGCTGCTTTTTCAGTCAAAATCTTTCCTCTTTTAAATCTAAATGACACAATTGGAAATAATAGCCTTAAAATTAACATACCAACAATAAAAAACTTGTACATTATTGTTGTATCAAAAACTTCATGAAAATTAATTCGTTAGCAGGTATGATCTATATATTGAAAGTATTTAAATACTTTTAAATTAAGTAAACGGATAAATTTATACTGGAGTATAAAATGGCATATGACTTTGGGTCTAGCGGTTTAGGGATCACCAATCCCTTTAAAAAAGAGGGATTAGCGCGCACAATAGGCGGACTACTAATTTCATGTTTAGGTTTTTATAGCTTATTTCAAATCACGCATATTATTGAAAAAAATATGATCGAAGCTTGGATTTATGCTATTTTTGGCTTAGTTCTACTTATCAGTGGTTTAACCCGTTGTGGTAGCGGTTTATTTCAATTGTTTAAGTTTTTTGTTGGTCGTTCTATTCCTAGTTCCTTGGCATATAACCAAACAAAAAGTGAATCTGATAACGCTAATTTAGAAAAAAAACAAAACGCATTAGCTTATGAAGCATCAACATTAGAATCTATGCTAATGGGTCGTAAAAACACCACATTTAAAGAGCCTCAAGGCTGGATGGGTCGTTTTGTTCACTCTATTTTTCCAAAGCTAATATTTTTACCTTATCCAATCCGTAATATCATGCAAGAAGTGATCGCTATTTTATTAACCACTTTTGTTGCCTTAGTTGCTTTTGGTTTAACTTATTTTGTGTCATCGAGTGGTTTAGCCGGAGAAGCTGGACATATTATTATCCCTGCATTTTCAGTTTTATTGTTAGGCTATCTTATCACCGCATGGCGAAAAGCGGCATCAGCAGTGGATTTAAGAAAAGTTAAGCAACTTAAAAGCGCTGACGCTGGCAGCCTTGCAAAGATAATTGCCTTCTCTATTATTTTTCCTGTTGTAATTGGTATGGGATACCACTTTATCACTAAAAACATTGATAAACCTGATACCTTAAATCAATTATTTGATAAGGCACAGTTCTTTTCAGCTTGGCCAAGTCTTATATTGTTATTTATTTTAGGTGCCATTAGTTGCGCACTTATCATCTTCATGGTGGTTATTCGCAGTCAACAATCTGAACCTAAAACAGAAGTAAGTGAATTTAGAGAAAACTTACAAGAGTCTGTTCATCCTAACGAAGTTTTTATTAATATTGAAAATATCGTATTAGCCAATCGCCGCTACAAAGAGATACCAAACCGAACTTATCTTAATTTTGATCCCGTATTAAATGAGCAAAGCCAAGGTAAAGGCTCTTTCTCTGGTGAATTACTCATAGAAACACAACCTGAGTTTAAACCGACAGAACATAGTAAAAACTTTAAGTTAGTGCGATTAGCCGCCACCATTTCTGCTCAAGTATTGCTGGTCACTGCTGCATTTGTATTTTTTAGCTTAACAACAGATATTGCTATAGTTGTTGAATATGTTCAAAACATGATTAATAACCCTCCTCAGTTATCTGGACAACAAGGACAATCTGTACTTTCTGACATCATAGCGCAAGGCTCTGTTATTGGCGTTGGCTTAATTACAACATTATTTATGTGGCAAATTTTTGTAACTATTGGTCGTCTGATGGAAAACTTCTCTCATATTTTTTGGGCTGAAGTGCAATTTGATTCTTTATTAATGTATATGAAAACTGAAGGTACTTTTGCAGAGTCTAAAATATCAACGGGTATGTCTATTCATGATTCAACGCGAAGCGAAAATGTTGTTGTAAAGTCATCTATTACACCTTGGGTGGTAAGCTCTCGTATCACAACAAGCACTTTTGCATCTAGCGGCAATAATAATATTGAGATGCAACGTTATGTTATGTCTATGGAAAAAAATGAAAGTGAACTGCAAAGTATTATTAATGAGATTAGAGACTTCTTAAAAGCGCGTGAAAATATTGCAGGCTTTACCAATACTGCCGATTTACAACATGCTGAAAATATTTTAAAAGTTAATCAGGCATCAAGAAATACATCTGAACAATTATCATCTCAAGGTGATGCAGCTGGATTTTTACGAAATGAAAGTGACACCCAAGCTGATAATGACCGTATAACCGAAGGTGAAAAATAAACCTTTATTCAAAAAGAGATAATAAAACGCAGTTTTTATTATCTCTTTTTTTAAACTAGCCGTTAAACTTATTAAGTGCCGCCGTTAATTTATCCCAATCAAATTCTTTTTCTATGCTGTCAGCCAAATGATTAATGCTTTGTTCACGTAATACTTGGTAATCAAGGTGTTTAAATTCAGAACCATTTTTTGTATCAGTAGCCCAATTTAAAATAGCAGTCAGTGCTGCTGGCGTATCCATTAACCCGTGCCAATAACTGGCAAATATTTGCTCATCGTCTGATAGAACACCCGAGCCAAATGATGCTTTTAATTTATCGTTATCAAATACCACTTGTTTTATATCTGCTGTATTTATTGAATTATCAATTAAAGTATCACCTGCATGAATTTCATATCCTTGAATATCGACTTTATTTTGATCTGGTAAGTCTAAAACCCCATTTTTTAAGCTCAGTTCTTTATTCGCTTTTAATGTCGTAACAAACGGTAATAAACCTAAACCTTGTGTGGTTTTGCATTGTGGGCTTTCTATGCCATCTGGGTCTTTAATTTCTTGCCCTAACATTTGCAGACCACCGCAAATAGCCAATACTTTACCGCCATATCTTAAGTGGCGTTTTAAGTAGTCTTCCCAGCCTTGCTCTTTAAACCAAGCTAAATCTGCTTGCGTATTTTTAGAACCAGGTAAAATGAGTAAATCAGCTTGTGGTTTATTTGACTGTAATTCACTGTTTGTTGCTTGCGCACCAATGAGCTGCGGCCCAACTAACTGCACATTAACATCGGGGTGCGCGCGTAAAGAGTCAAAATCATTATGATTACTGGCTCTTGGATAAACAGGGATCACAACATTTAGTTTTGGTTTATCTATTACTTGCTCTTGCGCAACTGAATCTTCACTGTCTAAGTGTAAACCTTGTAAATAAGGTAAAACCCCAAGTACTGGCTTGCCTGTTTTTTCTTCAAGCCAATCTAATCCTGAAGTTAATAAAGCCGGGTCGCCTCTAAAACGGTTGATCACAAAACCGATCACCCTTTTTTGTTCCGATTCACTTAAACACGCTAAAGTACCCGTTAAATGTGCAAATACCCCGCCTTTGTCTATATCTGCAATTAAAATGACAGGGCAATCAACTTCTTCAGCAAATCCCATATTGGCAATATCACGATCACGTAGATTGATTTCTGCAGGACTCCCAGCCCCTTCAACTAATATATTTTCAAAATCAGTAGATAAACGTTGATGTGCTTTAAGCACCGCTTCCATCGCTGTTGGTTTGTATTCGTGGTAGTTTTGCGCATCTAATTGTGCTGCAACTTTACCGTTAATGATCACTTGGCAGCCAATATCTGAGCTGGGTTTTAACAATACAGGGTTAAAATCACAGATAGGCTCTAAATCACAGGCCTGTGCTTGTAATGCTTGCGCACGACCAATTTCACCACCATCAATTGTCACAGCACTATTCAATGCCATATTTTGAGGCTTAAAGGGAGCAACTTGTATCCCTTTGCGTTTAAATACGCGACCTAAACCACAAACTAAAGTCGTTTTCCCGGCATCAGAAGTTGTTCCTTGAACCATGAGTGTTTTTGTTTGTATGAGTGTTTTAATATTCATATTTAGCGCTCACACTTAGGTCTAGGGTTAAACTCACTGACTCTAACAGGTAACTTTATAACAGTGCCACAGCCTGGTGGCGCTTGTTTGCCAGTTTCTTCATTTACAAAGGCCCATTTAATCGTGTTTGGTCGTGTTTCTGCAATTGATTCAGGATTCAGCTGTTTTAAATAACGAATATAAAGCTCTAACGCACCGCTGCTACCCGTAAGTGAAGTTGATTTATTATCATCACGGCCCACCCAAATTACAGTAGCTGTATTTTGGTCAAAACCTGCGAACCAACTATCTCTTAAGTTGTTTGTAGTGCCTGTTTTACCTGCTAATTGCATTGTAGGAAAGTGTGATTTCAAACGTTTTGCGGTACCTTCACGCGTTACTTTTTTCATTGCGTATCGGGTTAAATAGCTAGATTCTTGATCAAACACTTTTTTAGGTTTGGCTTTATGTTGATGCAATATATTACCAACCGAATCGGTAATGGCAGCAATTGAAGTGAGTTTTTGGTAATAACCCGATAAACCTAAAGTTGTGTACATTTGAGCGACTTCAAAGCTCGACATTTCAACCGCACCTAACAATAAAGAAGGATATGTTTGAATATCTTGTTTTGCACCGAGCTTGTTTAAAGTGTTAGCAACATTTTCAACGCCGACTTCTAAACCTAAATGCACGGCAGGTAAATTAATACTATTACTAAATGCTTTATACAGCGGCATAGGACCACGGAATTTTCTATCGTAATTTGCAGGTTGCCAGTTACGCCCTGTTTCATCATTAAGTGTTATTGCTTCATCTTGTAATAAGGTCCCTAAGCTATATTCAGGCTCCTGTAATGCCGTTAAATAAACTGCAGGTTTAACTAAAGAGCCAATATTGCGTTTAGCATCTAATACGCGATTAAAACCTGAATAGCCCGTTTTACGCCCTGCAACTAAAGCGGAGACCCCAGCATGTTGTAAATTCACTGAAATCATAGCCGCTTGCAATTTGTCGGTTTTTTTACGTTTTTCTAAATAATACAGACTATTTACAACAGAATGCTCCATCGCTGTTTGTTTTTGCAGATCAAAATAAGTAAATACTCGCACACCTGCATCTATGGTATCTACATCAGGTAGTAAAGTTTTTAGATGACGACTCACTAAATCTAAATACCCAGGATGCGCTACTTTGGCACTGCGCTTTAACGATTGAATATTAAGCGGACGATTTAATGCCTGTTTATATTCTCTAGGGCTAATAAGTTGATTTTCAGCCATTAAACGCAGCACTAAATCACGGCGTTTCATAGCACGTTCAGGATAACGTCTTGGGTTATAAAATGAAGGGCCTTTAACCATGCCGATTAATAAAGCAACTTGATCAAATTCAAGCTCATCTATTGGTTTAGCAAAGTAAAAATCACTGGCTAGTCCCATACCGTGAACACCTTGATTATAAGCTTGACCTAAATACACCTCATTTAAGTAAGCCTCTAAAATCTGATCTTTGCTATAACGGTAATCTAATATCAGCGCAATAAAGGCTTCATTGATTTTACGCATTAAGGTACGTTCACGTGTTAAATAAAAATTTTTAGCTAACTGCTGCGTTAACGTACTACCACCTTGAACTGTTCTACCCGCTTTAATATTGGTATATAAAGCGCGTAAGATAGAAAATGGGGATACGCCATGATGACTATAAAAATCCTTATCTTCTACTACCTGTAATGTTTCTTTTAACATATCAGGCATACGTTCTAGTGGTACAAATTCACGGTCTTGCCCTGTTGCATTACTCAAACGTGCAATTTGTACTGGCTCTAGCTTGGCACCACCTAGCTGTCTGCCTCTACTATCTTTAATTGCCACCAAACGCTTGGAGCCAAATACTAACTCAATAATAATATCTGACTCAGTACCGGTATGAAATTCAAAAGCACGGCGATGAATACGAATTCGATGCCCGTTCTTACTTTTATTTATGACGTATTGCCCTGTATTGGTAATATGATTAACTTCAGAATAGTTAAGTCGGTTCAGCTCCCATATCACTTCATCACTAGATAAATATTGCCCCGGATAAAACGTCATAGCACGGGCATATATTTGTGCTGGTAATTGCCATTTATTGCCTTCAAATTGGCGGGTTATTTTTGAATCTAAATATATAAAATATAAAATGGCACACAAAGAAACCGCTAAAGCCGACTTCCAAGTAACAGAAAAAATCCAACTAAAAATGCGCGACTTTAGCGGTGCTTTAGATATTTTTTTGTTAGTTGTTTTTTTTTGAGTTGCTTTTTTAGCAGGTGATTTTTTTGCTGTTTTTTTAGCTGCAGGCTTTTTTACTGATTCTTTTTTTCCAGCTGTTTTTTTCACTGCTTTTTCTTTTGCAGGAGCGTTTTTATCTGATGTTTTTTTAGTTGCCATCTATTTTATATTACGTCTTTTATTTACTAGATAAAATAATTTGAAACAAAAAAATGTAACCATTTTGCATCACTATTTAAATTTAGTGTCTAGGATACAGATGTTTTAGCAGATAGAATAGATTTGCTTAGCTGCTCAAGAAAATAATTAAGGAATACGCATGAAATATGTTCGTTTAGGTAGTAGCCCATTAGAGGTATCCCGCATTTGTTTAGGCAGTATGACTTGGGGATTACAAAATAATCAACAAGATGCCAATGCCCAATTAGATTACGCTCAAGAACAAGGTATTAACTTTATTGATACAGCAGAAATGTATGCAGTACCGCCATCTGAAGAGACTTATGGAAAAACAGAAGCAATAATAGGTAATTGGCTTAATGCTAACCCATCTCGCCGTAAAGAAATCGTACTGGCATCAAAAATTGCTGGTCCTGGTTTTTCTTATATCCGTGAAGGCAGTAAAATTAGTGGCAAAACCGTAGTACAGGCGGTAGAAGACTCCTTAAAACGACTACAAACTGATTATATCGATTTATATCAATTGCATTGGCCAAACCGTACATCGCCACATTTTGGCAATCAATGGCCTGGCAATATCAATTACACAGATGTAAATGCCACTGAACAAACCGAGCAAATGTTAGACATTTTGCAAGGGTTAGATAAATGTGTAAAGGCAGGAAAAATCGGTTATTGCGGTTTGTCTGACGATACGCCTTGGGGAATAAATCAATATTTACGTTTAAGCGAGCAGCATAACCTACCGCGCATGGTATCAATTCAAAATGAATTTAGCTTATTACATGCTAAAGACTGGCCATATTTAATTGAAAACTGTGTAAATGAAGATATCGCTTACCTACCTTGGTCACCGCTTGCTACTGGTTTATTAACGGGTAAATATCAAAATGGTGCTCGCCCTGAAGGGAGTCGCTGGACCTTTATGCAGCGCAATGGTTTATTTAGAGATACCGAACACTCAAGTAAAGCCGTTGATGCATATTTAGATATTGCAAAACAACATGATATATCTCCTACTAAACTGGCATTAGGTTGGTGCGATCAAGTAAATGGTGTGACTTCTACCATTATTGGCGCCACTAATATGACACAACTTGAAGAAAATATAGCAGCATTTAGTGAACCACTGAGCGATGCTGTGCTATCAGATATCAAACAAGTATTAAAACAATATCCAATGCCTTTCTAATTTTACCTAAACTTATTAAAACCCTAGAGTTTATAGGGTTTTAATATATATTCATTTCATATTAAAATTAATACATATTTTTTAATTAAATACTGTAAAAATACTTCTCAGGCACGTAAAATGCGCGGGTTTATTGATTTCAGGTACCTAAAAATTAGCTATGTCAGATATTAATCCGTTAAATTCTCAGCCAAGACCAATTCATATTGGTATTATTGGCGGTGGTATAGCAGGTTCAACCATAGCATTACGTTTAGCCGAACTTAATATAAAAGTCACGCTCATCGAAAAAGGACCTTCATTAGTAAATGGTCCGCCAATTTGCCATTTACACGCGGGCGGTAATTTATATCGAGAGATATCAGAAGAGCAATGCATCACGCTTCTACGCCAATCAATTGATACTCTTAAGCTTTATAAACACAGCGCAAATATTCGCCCTACAGTTGTTGCAATCCCTGAAGCAGATAAAGGCAATCCTGAAGATTTAATGTCACGTTTGGAAAAGCTAAGAACTGAGTATGCACAATTGATCACTCAAGATGGCTCTAATCAGGTTTTAGGTCCAGCAAACGATTATTTTGCGCTGTATACGAAAAGTAAATTAATAAAACTAGCTAAAAAAGATTTACCTAAACAAACTGAAACTTTAGATGATTGGATGATACCTGTCGCTAAAAATATTGATTTTGATGCTGTTAAATTTCCATTAGTTTTAGTTCAAGAATATGGTTTAAGTGCTTTTCGTCTTGCAGCCTCAGCTATTTTAGCCACAGACAAGCTAAATAGTTGCCAAGTACTTACAAACACCAAAGTAACCAATATAACTAAAGGCAATAATCAGTGGGTTTTAAAAACAGATGATCAGGCGCCTATTAAAGTCGATTACTTAGTCAACGCATGTGGTTTTAAAACCGGTGAAATTGATGACATGCTTACTTTAAAGCGTGAACGTATGGTGGAGTTTAAAGCTGCATATATAACCCATTGGCAACAATGTGAAGGTCAGTGGCCTGAAGTGATTTTTTATGGTGAACGCGGCACACCTCAAGGCATGGCGCAATTAACCCCTTATGCCAATGGTTATTTTCAACTACATGGCATGACACAAGATATTACTTTATTCAAAAATGGCTTAGTTGCTACAACTTCAAAAAGTGCTCAACCTCAGTTAGAACAAGAGTTTATTACAAAGATAGACGATGCTTGGCAAGCAAGAAACGTGTATGCAAGAACAAATAAATCTATTTCACATATGAGTCAATTTATACCTAATTTTAGTAGTGCAGAAATGGGCGGAAACCCTTTATTTGGCGCTCAACAAATACCCGGTGCTGATGCTGATTTACGCGCTGCTGATGTGACTTTCAGTGGACATAACTACGCAAGAGCTGAGATTGTAAAAGCCTCATCTGCGATAGATGGTGCAAACTTAATTGTTGAAAAGTTAGTAGAAGTTGGTTTATTAGATTCAAAAGCAGCATACCAAACAGAACACTATCCAGTGACCGATTCATTAAATCAAAGTGAAGTAACAAACCTTGCAATTAAATTAGCAAAACAAAGAAATTACCCCATTGATTTAGCAAAAGTGGTTGGCCAAGTTAGTGAGTAATACCAATTGTATTAAGTAAGTTCCCACTCAGAGCCTTTGGGGGTTTTCAATTCTAGGCATGTTATCGCAGTAATGGTCATTCCCTTAAAAGATAACATAACAACGAAGTGTAAATCCCCAGAGGCTCCTGTAAGGCGGGTTTAAAAGCGTTTTATACTGCGTTAAATAATTTTGAAATAGAATAACTATGGCTTCAATTATTTGCCTTGTCTAAAGCGCTTTTAACTCCCGCTGAATGGGAAGTTAATTAATACAATTGGTATAAAAATGAAAGGTAATGGAATTTAAAACAAGGTCCTCGATACAAGACTTCGAGGACGACGTATAGAAGTATAAGTTTAAAGTCTCATAAATTAAAGTTAGGTAATCTGTATTTCCGCGTACTTTAATCCCGTCATCTCCGAGTTGTTTTATCGGAGATCTCTTGCACTTTTATATAACTTTTAAACAAGATCCCCGATACAATACTTCGGGGACGACAAATGAAAGAACTGCTACAAAATTAAAGCACAGTTAATAAGTCTGCAAAGTCAGATAAAACTAGCTCAGGCTGATAAACATCTATCGCTTCACCATAATTATAACCATACGTTAAACCAACACTTTGCATATTGGTCGCTTTGGCAGCCAAAATATCGTTTTTAGAATCGCCTATCATAATACATTCATTAGCAGTAACGGCGAGTTGTTCACATGCATAATTTAACTGCAAAGGATCTGGCTTACGTTTAGCTAAAGTATCACCACCTATTATTAGCTCAAATAAACCATTTAAACCTAAACCCGATAGAATTGGCGCAATAAAACGCTCTGGTTTATTGGTAATAATCGCTAATCTAAAACCTTTTTCTTTTAATGCTTTTAACGTGTCACCTACGTTAGGGTAAGTCACAGTTTCAACACATACATTCGCTTCATAAGCAGCCAAGAATATTGCCAATGCTTTTTCACTCAGTGCCGCATCAAGTGTTTTTGATACATCAACTGAACCTGATAATGCACGATTTATTAAAACTTGTGCGCCATTACCAACCCAACCATGAATAATATCTTGCTCAAACGTTGTCATGCCAAGTTCAGTTAATGTTTGGTTTACCGCTAATGCTAAATCAGGTGCGCTATCAACTAAAGTACCGTCTAAATCAAAAAGTAATACATTTTTATTTTCAAATTTCAATTTGGTTTCTCTGATAAAAGAAGTGTGTATATATTAACATCAGGAAGGTAAATTTATATGATATTGTTAATACTAAAGCTCTTTTTGCCGTTTTATTTTAAAACACTTTTAAATCGTTACGCGATAAACCCTGTTTTAATGAAATAAATACTTTATTATCTAGGTTAATAAAAAAAATAATTTTACATTTGGATAATTTCAAAAATGAGCAATAAATCTATATTCCGCAGCCCTGAAATGATTATCGCTTTATCAGCACTCTTTATCAGTATTATCACAGCAGGTGTTTCTATCTATTCAGCAGCAACTGATCGTGCTTATGCTAAAGCTTCAGTTTGGCCTAGGCTTGAAATATATAAAAGCTTTCATCCAGAAAAATTTTTTGAATATGGCGTGTCAAATAACGGTACTGGACCTGCATTAATCAAATATGCAAAAGTGAGCTATGATTCAAAAATAATTAAACAATGGACAGACATATCTAACTTTAAAAACTTCATTCAATCACATACTGGCACTCGTATCTTGCCTTCTCAGGGCGTAATAACATCACTTAGATATAAAGGAAAAAATACAAAGTTATTTTTTGATGCTGATAAAAAAATATCTCTCGAACTTTGTTACTGTTCTATTTATGATGAATGTTGGGTAACAGATAGAAGCAATCAACCAACAACTGTCGAGCAATGTATTATCGATGAAAAAGAGAAGTTCTTACAGTAACGTATTTATTTACATTAAAGAAAACAATGAAAAATCAATTATCAATCTACAAAACTTTTACTGTGATATTTTTACCAATAGCAGTGGTTTATCAACTTTTATGGGGTCAAATTTTCACTCATGTATTAGCTGAAAACTGGACGCAAGATAAACAAAATTTATTAACGCAAATAAAGTTCTCTAGTGAGCTCATAATTTATAGTTTAATGCTGTTTGTTTTAGTTAAATTTACACATAAACCAAATAAGTACATGGCATATAGTATTTATAGCATTTTGATATTGGTATTATTTATTACAGCTAAAACCTTAGCTGTATCGCTTAAATTGATATAACTATAAGGAAATCATTAGAAATGGACATTCAAATTAGACATAGTAATCAATCTGATTTTATCGCTATAAAGCAAATTTATGAACAAAAAAGTTGCTATGCTGGTACTTTACAGTTGCCTTTTCCCAGTGAAGATGTTTGGCGAAAAAAGTTAGAAAACTGGCCTGATAATGTTCACAGCTTAGTTGCCATGGTAGATAACAAAATATGTGGTCAAATTAACATTGAACACTTTATCTCTCCAAGGCGAAGACATGTCGCCAGTCTTGGTATGGGTGTCAGCGAAGCTTATCAAGGAAAAGGAGTCGGCTCAAAATTATTTATTATAAAAATGAAAAAGTAGGCACGATTAAATATTTAACTCATGATGCAGCGTTCGAAGTTTTGCAGATTCAAATTCATCCTGAATATCAAGGCAAAGGTTTAGGAAAAATAGTTATCAACTACATAATAAATCAAGCCAATAACAAACCAGTTAAGTTATAAAAAACTAATACACGGAATCAATAAACGGAAAAAACATGATAAGAACAATCAGCTTCATCCTCTCTACATTTTTTATTTTGCTAAGCCAAAGTACGCTAGCAACTCACTTTAACTTAGGTGAAAGAGTTAAAATCAACTCAAAAGTTTTGAGTGAACAACGTGAACTTCAAGTTTTATTACCTGAAAACTACCAAGCGAACCCAACTGCAACTTACCCAGTGATCTATTTATTAGATGGCGATTATAACTTTCATGCGGTTTCTGGCATGTTAGATTTAATGGCAAATAAAGCACAGTTAATACCTGATGTGATTTTAGTTGGCATTGCTGATAAAGGCACAGATAAGTATCGTCAATATATGACGCCTGAAGGACTGACTTCACCTTTAAAAGCAGAAGATAAAGGCAAAGCAAATGAGTTTTTATCTTTTATAAATAAAGAGCTTAAACCTTATATCAATAAACACTACAGAACTGCTGATAATAATATTTTAGTTGGACACTCTATTGCAGGTTTATTTGTTTTAAATGCGTTAGTTGAACAGCCTGACTCATTTAATAATTATATTTCGACAAGTCCATCGCTATGGTTAAACAAACAAGCATTCACTAAAACAGCTAACGATAAAATTGCTAACAGTAATCACAAACCTGTTTCATTATATTTATCTCTGGGCGATGAAACACGTATGAATCAATATGGCTTTATAAATATATTAGATGAACTACAACCTGCCAATATCAATTGGAAATTCACGCATTACCCAGATGAAAATCATAATTCTGTAGGTTTAATATCATTAAGAAACAGTTTAAAATCAATATTTAAAGGCTGGTTCATTGCTGAAAAAATGTTGAGAAAGAAACATACTCCTAACTCTATTGTTTCACATTATGCCAAACTAGTTTCTGAACTAAATATAAATCAAGCTATTCCTACGCCTAGCATTAAATCTGCCATTCGTTACTTTTATATGAATAAAAAAGCAGATGAACTAGCACCATTTATGGAACAAACAATCAAATCTCTCCCCGCATCTGAACAAGCATTTATTATCATGCAAGCAAGTTATGTTAGCCACTTTAATTCACCTAAAGCCGCCTTAGCTTTACTTAAATCACTTGAAAGTAAATTTGAAACCTCAATTGAATACTTAAAAAGTATCGCCACGACGTATGAGCAATTAAAAGATGATAAGTCAGCTATTTCTTATTTTGAAAAAGCGTTAAAACTGGCTAAAAAGCAACAAGTGAATCAATGGCAAATTAGTATTATAGATACGAAATTACTTAAATTAAGAGACTAAACGTTACAAAAACAGTTAGCTTATCAACTAGGTTAAACGCTATTGGTAAGCTATAATCTCGCCCTTTTAATAATCCTCAAGAGGCGATAAATGTTTATCAATCCAAACTGGCGAATTTTAACCATAGGCGATGGTGATTTATCTTTCTCTGCTTCATTATTTAATCACCATAAACCTAAAAAATTAACAGCAACTATTTTTGACTCCTTAAAAACACTCACAGATAAATATGATGACAAAGCTTATCAAACATTACGTCAAAATAATTGCGAAGTGCTTACGCTATTTGACGTAAAAAATAATGACTCTTGGTCAACTTTAAGTAAACATTCATATGATTTAGTAATATTCCAATTCCCGTTAATACCCGCTTTTTCATCAAAAGAAGACTTTCAACAACAATGTGGTCAAACTCCTATTTCAGTTAATACGCTTAATAGACATTTACTACGCTCTTTTTTAACTAACGCTTTTAGCCATTTTTTAGATCCTAAGGGTGAAAACTTATGTTTCATTACTTCTAAGGATGTAAAACCTTATAGAGAATGGGATATTGAAAACTCACTATTATTAGGTCTTGAAAATGACAAAAATCCAATTGCATATTTAGGACAAATGAATTTTGATATCACTGACTTTCCGGGATACAAAATTCGAAATGTTGATAGAGATAAACATGTAAAAGATACCCAAGGTAATACTTATGTTTATAGTAATCAAACCCATACTGAGTTAAGTACAAAACTCACAATACCTCATTATGCTAAAACAAGTTTATCGGATAAGTATTGTGCCTTTTGTCGCGTAGGCCCATTTTTTTCTGCACAAGATAAAATTGATCACCAACAATCAAAACGCCATAAAAAAATGTCTCAATATCATGCTCAATGGCTTCAATCTTTAAATTTAAACTAGAATAACGCTGTAAATATTTCCAAAAAGTCTTTATATTCATTGATATCACCTAATATTCATCTGTTTATTCCCAAATGAATACTCAAGAATGTCATTGTTTTTTAAAGATAAAGGAAATAACCCATGACATTAGGTCAAAAAATAAAACACCTCAGAACAGATAAAGAAATGAGCCAACCTGAACTTGCTCAACTCATAGGTATAGAGCAATCTTACTTATCTAAACTAGAAAATGATAAAGCATTTCCATCAGATGAAATTTTTAATCAAATTTTAAATGCTTTCGAAATTGAATTTGAATCTTTTATTAATCAATTTGAACCTGAGTATATTAAACAAACCTTAAGCAAACTCAGTGTTGTGAAAAGTAACTTAAAACAATACCAAACCCAATCAATGAAATACATGTTACGTTGGATTTGGATTTCTTCATTATTAATTATTTTAGGTGCTACGGCTTTAATATCTGGCGAACAAGAATGGATATATAAGCCCGATACCACACGAACTTTTAGTTATGAGTCGTTAGGCATAGTTAAAAAAGATGAGCCTTTACGAATATTTACAGCACATAAGAAGCAAATGACTGATGATGTGTTGGCAAGGTTGAATTTTCATCAGTTAGAATTTAAGGACTCACAAGGCGAGTATTTTGTGAAAGAAATTGACGGCGGTAAACGGTTTTACTATTTAAGCCGCAAGCAAAAATTTGATAATAATAGAGGTTTTAATAACTGGTTACGTATATTAGGCTTACTCGCTATTTTAGCCGGTATTGTTGGACTCTCAATTGAGCATAAAGTCAGACAAGTAAAACTGCAGTTTTCTAAATAGATTTAAACACTCATAAACATTTATTAATTTAAATTATAGCTTCTTTACAAAAAGAAGTTATAACGCTCACAAACTAAGAGTCAAAATGAATACAACAATTAAAATTCTACTAGTGTTAGCATGTTTACTTCAGTCTTTTTTAAGCAATGCACTAGAGTTTAAAACCAAAGACTTTACTGTTATTTATGATACTAACGTGCCAATTAACGTTATCGAAAAGCTGGCAAGAGAGATCGAGCATAATATTAAAATAGTTCAGTCTTATTTAAAACAATCAAAAGAGTATGAAGGAACACCTATTAAAGAACGTTTGCTTGTTTATATATCCAAAACAAAAAGAATACCCTATCAAGATTGGAATACGATTCATATACCTGAAAGTCGTGTTTTAAAGGCTTTTGGTGAAGAACATGAGTATGAAGGAAAAGGACTTGCCATCATTCATGAATTAACTCACGTTTATTCAGTCAGTGCCTTTCGTAAAAAGAAAAAGAATGGCTATGAAGATCGTTTTTTTGATGATGGATTAGCTGTTTTTATGCAACATAGGTTTGGTGAAGAAGCTGAATATCCCAATTTTGGTATTGATCTTTATCGCAGTGTTGCCATTAAATCTCATAAATACGGCGCATTAATTTCACTTGAACAAGCAGAAGAGATCAGACATTCATCTAAAACTGGATTAGGTAGGCAATTAGCTTATCTGCAAGAAGGCGCATTTACCCAGTTTTTAATTGAAAACTATGGCCTAGATAAATATTTCAGAATATATCAAGGCCAAGCAATTAAATCTGTAACAGGTAAAAGCTTTGTTACACTAGAGCAAGAATGGTCTGAAATGATTAATGTATTCAAACCGCAATAAATAAAATGGAGTAACAACTAAATTTTAGATAGCTCCATTTTTAATGGAGCTGCTTTAAATCTATGAAATAAATGTTACATCTTACTTTTTACCTTATTGGTAGCTTGTGCAGTTGCGGGCTCATCTGGCCAAAAATGTCTGGGATACCTGCCCTTCATCTCTTTTTGAATGTCTTTATAACTGCCTTGCCAAAAAGTGGCTAAGTCTTGGGTTAATTGCAGTGGGCGTTTCGCAGGAGATAATAGCTCCATCAGCAATGGTAATTTACCTTGTGCCAGCATAGGCGTACTTGCTAACCCAAACACTTCTTGCATGCGTACAGCGAGTTTTGCAGGACCATCAAGTTGATATTCAATACGAACATTTGAACCACTTGGCACCGACATCCGTAACGGCAAAATGTCATTTAAACTACTTTGCATTTGCCAATCAAATACATTTTTTAACGCTTCTAGATAATTGAATTTTTTTAGCTGTTCTAACTTTTTAATATCCGATAAATAAGGCGCTAACCAAGTTTCTAGAGAACCTAATAATAGATTCATATTTATTGGGTTATATTGCTCAGGAAAATACTTAGCTGCTAGAGACATACGTATAAATAGCTGTTTGGCATCTTTATTTTCGACAAATATTTTAAAGCCATGTTTTTTCACTAACCCTAGCCAGGCTTGTATTCTTAAGCTTTGATCTATGCCTGTATGAATTTGTTGTTCAGTTACACTCAGAGCACCTAGCATAATGCGGTTTTCATGAATAAAACGCCCTGCTTTTTCATCAAATTCACAGATTTCTATTTCATTAAATAAATGCGGTAAAGCCTCTTCAAGTAATGCCATATCACAAGGCGTTGCACTGAAAACTTTACTACCTTTTAACCCGCCCATTTGTGCAATACAAATAAACTCATCTTCATGCCAATAATCTTGAGATAAATCGGCACCGGCGCCATTGGCAAGTAAATAACCATTGCCGCGCTTTTTAGCAAGGCGATCTGGATATGCCAAAGCAAGTAAGATGCTTAAATAAGATGATTCTAATTCATATACAGGTTTTAATTTTAAGCGTTTAAGCCAATAACTTAATTGTTTTTTAAATACAGGATGTGGATTTTGAACTTGGCTATGTAAAGCGATAGATAGTTCATTACTACTTTTCACACCGCTCTCTAATAATGCTGTTAAATACACTGCTAAAACTGTAATGCCGGGATATTGATTTTCTAATGTTTGCGCTTTTACTAACATATGGGCTAAACGAATATCAGCGCCAAAAGATAATACCTTTTGCCCTATTGTTGTTAATTTGCCATTTTCATCAATAGCCTCAAGCATGACTAATAATGATTGTGCTTGTACAATTTGCCCTAGTAAAGGTTTATCTAATAAACATAATTCATTTATATCTGCGCCCCACAGCTTTGCTTCAAGTACAAAGTTACTTATATCTGAACTTAATATATCTGGTAAATCATGGCTATTACGGCGCTCAAAAGTTTGCTTAGAACCTAACCTATATACAATGCCCGATTCAATTCTTCCGGCACGTCCCGCTCTTTGCACTGCAGACGATTGCGATATATTGCTGGTAATAAGCTCAGTAACACCTGTTTTTAAATTAAACTTAGCAGCCCGCTTTTTACCGCTATCTATCACAATGCGAATGCCTGCTATGGTTAAACTGGTTTCGGCAACATTAGTGGTTAATACCACTTTACGTTTACCTGACTCGGCTGGTTTTATTGCTTGTTGTTGGGTATTTTTATCTTGTTCACCATATAAGCTAAATACACTTGTATCTGCATCAAGCTCATTTAAATTACGCGCAACAAAGTTTATTTCTTTTTGACCCGGTAAAAATACTAAAACACTACCTGTTTGCTCTGCTAATGCTTGTTTAATAATACTTGGGATCTGCTCTAACCAGCGAGTTTCGTCTTTTAAAGGAATATATTTTTCATCAATTGGGTAACTGCGCCCTTCACTTGTGATAACAGGACAATCATGATCAAACGAAGCCAGTTTTTGGGTTATATGTTCAGCGTCTAACGTTGCCGACATTAATAATACTTTTAAATCATCTCTTAAAGCAGATTGTGTTTCTAAAGCAAAAGCTAATGCAGTATCTGCAGCAATTGAACGTTCATGAAATTCATCAAATATAACTAAATCTACACCTGTTAATTCCGGATCGTTTTGTAGCATACGTGTGAGCATGCCCTCAGTTACGATTTCTAAGCGGGTATCTTTGCTGACTTGTTTTTCTTGGCGTATCCGTAAACCAATGCTTTGGCCTATTTTTTCATTTTGGCATTGCGCCAAATAACCTGCAATATTACGCGCAGCTAAACGCCTAGGCTCTAGCATAATAATATGTTTAAAGTAATTATCTCTAATAAGTTGTAACGGTAACCAAGTTGATTTACCCGCACCTGGCGGCGCTTGTAATAAAGTCATTGTATTATTATTTAAGGTTTCAACTAATGAGGGATAAATTTCTTCAACAGGTAACAAGGTTATTCAACACATATAAATAGTTTTGAGTCATTGTAACCTTACATTACGCAAGGTCATAACTAAAAAAATGGCTTTACATATTTTGAAACATTTCAACGATGAACTTTTTATTCTTTATGTGGCCTACTCATATAATAGCATTAGAAAAACTATAAATAGGGAACATCACTTTATGAGTAAATTAAAAACTTTTTGGATAAATAATAGACAACTTGTGGTATTTATCGTTTTAATGTCAGTATTTAGAAGTGCTGTAGCCGATTGGTATACAGTGCCAACAGGTTCAATGCAGCCAACCATTAAAGAAGGGGATCGTATTGTAGTAAATAAAATGGCTTATGATTTAAGAGTGCCGTTCAGTCATACTTCAATTGTTAGAACAGGAGAGCCAAAAAGAGGTGAAATCATTGTTTTTGAATCTGATGCTGCACAAAACAGATTAATAAAACGTGTTATTGGACTTCCGGGTGACAAGGTCAGCTTAAAAGATGAAGTCTTATTTATTAATGGTGAAAAGCTTAACCACACTGTAACAACTCACAATAGTAATGAACTCTTTGCCAATGAAACAATTAACGGTTTTACCCATAAAATTCGTATTGAAAAAAATGGTAATGAGCAATTTAGTAACTTTTCTACTGTTTTAGTTCCTGAAGATCATTATTTAGTAATGGGAGATAATCGTAGAAACAGTGCTGATTCTCGTGCTTATGGTTTTGTACCACGAAGTGAGCTAAAAGGAAAAGCAACAAATGTTGCCTTTTCATTAGATTACGATGATTACTATCTTCCTCGTTCAGACAGATTTATAACAGATCTTTATTCCGAATAAATGAAAAACTAAAGTTTACAAAAGGCCATTCATTAATGGCTTTTTTTGTGGTTGGTAACTTTATAGTAAAACTTTTTTACAAGAGTCAAACGTCATTAACTTTGTTAAATAGCTTCCCACTTCAGGGTGCTCTGATAACAGCTTAAAATCACGTGTAACAGTATTTATATAGTGAAGCATTGGCGCTAATAAGGCATCAGCAATGCTTAATTTCTCACCATTTATAACCTGATTATTACTTGCTAGTTCTTGCCCTATAACCCTTAAAGCATTATGAACATTAGGTATCGCAGCTTTAACAACATCCATACGTACAGTGCCGTTTTCTCCTTTTGGAAATGCAAATTCGACTAAAAAATCTCTTAAAATTGCCTTGTCTATATCAATCGATGCAATTGCACAAAAAGCATCATGATATGCTGATTTTTGCTCTTGTTCGAATTGCACTTTAGTGCCAGTAAAATTATTATCTAAATAACGACAGATTGAAGCTGTTTCAGCTAATGCAAAATCATTATGCAATAAAATTGGGATCTTGCCATAAGGGTGCATTTTTAAATGTGCGTCACTTTTAAACTCGACAGGTTTGCCTTTTACTTCAAACCCCACTGTATATTTAATTCCTTTTTGTTCACAGATCAACATAACTGTGCGAACAAAGTTAGATTTAGGTAAACCAAAAATATGTACTGGATCTGAATTAATATTTAAGCTCATTTCTTTTCTTCCTTTATTGTGAATAAATATTAATCTAATCTGATTTTAAATATGTTCAAGAACATATTTTAAAATTGTGACATAATTCATAAAACTACAAACAAAGAGTATTGATAATGGCTTGGCATAAAGAACATAAACAGCAAACAAAAGATAAGATTTTAGCCAGTGCGGCTAAACTATTTGCTCATAATGGCTTTGAAAAGATTTCTATTGATCAAGTTATGCAAGATGCTAAGCTTACCCGAGGCGCTTTTTATTCACACTTCAAATCAAAGAGCGATTTATACTCACAGTCCTTAATTAAAGGCGCGCAAACCGCACAAACCCGTAAGCCTAAAAACAGCAATGCTAGTTTAGTCAATATTGCACAATATTATTTAAGCCAAACTCATAGAGATGAATGCGAAGAAGCCCCCTGCCCCTTAGCCTTTTTAGTATCTGATATTTCACAGCAAAATGAAGAAATCAAAAACACCTATACAAAAATGTTCAAATGCTTTGTTGAGCAAGCCAGTATACATACTGAAGATCAGCAACAAGCGTTGCAAAGCGTGGTACTTATGATTGGTGGTTTAGCGATTTCTCGAGCACTAAACGATAAAGATTTAAGCAATAACCTTTTAACTGCTTGTCAAAAGGCCATTACTGAAATTTAACAATTAATGATAAATTAGTGAGTTGTTTTATTGGCTAATCTGATACTGATCAATACACATAAAGCGATTAAAATAAAGCTAGTCCATATGGTGCTTTGAAACCCGTATTGCTGATATAAAAAACCAGATAAGATCGTGCCCAACAACCTACCACTGGCATTAGCCATATAATAAAAACCCACATCTAATGAAGCGTTTTCACTATTAGCATAATGTACAATTAAAAATGAATGAACCGCAGAGTTAATAGCAAAAACGACTGCAAAAAATAATAAACCAATAACTACTACATTTTGTGCGCTAAGACCTATAAAGTTTGCGACTATCATGCTTAAAGGCGCCGCAAGTAATGCTAATGCACTTTTTACTGCGGTATTGGCATTTGGATGTTGCGTTTTAAAGCCTAATAAATTGGGTGATATTGACTGCACAATACCATAAAGAATAACCCAAGAAGCCATCAAAACCCCCACAGAGCTGTGATGCCATTCAAGTTCAGATATCAAAAATACCGGCAAAGCGACAACAAACCAGATATCTCTAGCACTAAACAAAAAGAATCTCGCTGCAGACAATAAATTAATTGATTCACTTTTTGAAAATAACTCACTGAATTTGGCTTTATATTTTTTAGCTTTTAGGCTCGACTTTAAATTTAGCGCACATAAAGTAGCGACTAATAGTAACCCTATAGCCAAAATATACAGTGCATTTTCATAGCCAAATACACTTAGTAAAACACCGCCTAAAAAGAAGCCGATGCCTTTTAATGCATTTTTAGAACCAGTTAAAATACTCACCCATTTAAATAAAGTTGAACCATCATTTTCTGGTACTAATTGTTTAATGGCTGTTTTAGCACTCATTTTATTGAGGTCTTTGGCTATACCTGAAATAGCCTGCATTAACATAACAAAAATGACACTAAGCCATTGTGTTTGTGCGAGCAATACCAGCGCGACTATTTGCAACGCTAAACCACTAAATAAAGTGGTTTTCAAACCAAACCTTGCCCCTAACCAGCCACCAAATAAATTAGTGACTATACCAAAAAATTCATAAAATAAAAATAATGAAGCAACTTCTAACGAGCTGTAGCCAAGCTGGTGAAAGTATAAAACTACCAGCATTCGAAGTGCGCCATCTGTGAGTGTGAATCCCCAATAAGAACCAGTGATCCACATATAATCTTTTATGCTTTGTTTCATTCAATTAATACTCTGAAAAGTAAACTATCTAAGCTAAGAGCCTGTGATCTACTTGTAATCTTTAATGCTATATTTCATTTGTTACTTGTACTCTATTTTAGAAAATCAGCATAAACTTAAAAAGCATAACTAGGACATCTTCGATCGGAGATCTCTGTTTAAATTACACCTTTCACTATATCTAATTAAATTGCCAAAAGATTCCCGATAACAGATCTCGGGAATGACTAATTTGATTTAGTTGCTATTTAAACTAATGACTTTTTTGATCTATTAAATCAACAATATCTTGCATGCGACTTACATAATTAATTTCGTTATCGTACCAAGCAAGTACCTTAACCATAGTTTTGTTGATCACTTGAGTAGATAAGCCATCAACTATGGCACTATGCTGATCACCAACAAAATCAACTGATACTAATGGACGATATTCAATATCTAAAATATCTTTAAGCTCGCCATTTTTAGCATCATCAAACAGCTGATTAATTTGCTCAACTGATGTTTCTTGCTCTGTTTCAATCACTAAATCAACTAAAGACCCACTCAATAAAGGCACACGTACTGCTAAACCATCTAACTTGCCTTGTAGATCAGGGAATATTGTCATAATTGCAGTTGTTGAGCCTGAACTTGTCGGAATAAGAGACTCGCCACAGGCACGTGCACGTCGTAAATCTTTATGTGCTTTATCAACGATTGTTTGCGTATTGGTAATATCGTGAATCGTTGTCATTGCACCATGTTTGATGCCTACAGACTCTTTTAAAACTTTAATTACAGGTGCTAAACAGTTTGTAGTACAAGAAGCAGCAGTGATCACGTTATGTATATCTGCATCATAATCTTGATGATTAACGCCATATACTAAGTTTATTGCACCATCATCTTTTACTGGACATGCAACTAAAACTTTTTTAAGGCCTTTATTTAATAAGTCTTGAAATAATGCTGACTGGCGATATTTACCCGAACAATCAATTAATAAATCGATATTATCTACAGGTAATGCATTTAAATCAGCTGTGCTTATTACATCAATTTTTGAGTTTTTTATGATTACTTGTGATTCTGAAGAGGTAATTTCATTATCTTTAAAACGCCCTTGAACTGAATCAAACGCTAATAAGTGTGCAACTGTTTTTGCATCACAAGCAGGATCATTGATATACACGATTTCATGAGTGCCTAGCTCGATTAATAAACGAGTTAGTAATTTACCCATACGGCCAAAACCATTAATAGCAACTTTCATTTTTTATTCCTTAATCACAACAACTTGTTTTAAATTGATTTATATCTGCACAGCATTGCTCATCTTGCAAAAGCTGCACTTTTAATATTGTCAGCACATCTTGCTTATCTGTTGATAATTTTGAGTTTATTTCATAATAACGCCAAGTCCCCGAACGGCTTACGGTAACAATATTGGCATTTTTTAAGTAAGTTAAATGTCTACTGATCATACTCTGTTGTAAATCGAGTGTAGTCACCAGATCACATACACATACTTGTTGATTATTTAACAGTATATTTAAAATTCTTAGCCTAACTGGCTCACTGCACGTTTTATAAAATTGAGATATTTCAGTTAACATTCTTATATACGGATAAGCAAATATATGTAAGATTATATTGAAATTTTAAAGAGGCGCAATGCGTATTTTTAATCTATGAAATAAAAATTATAAACCTTTAATATGACAGTAATTTTATATCGAGCAAAATAAAGATATTTTAATGGGTATTACTTTAATTGCTTTTGAAAATCCTGCATTACATCATCTAATGATCAGATTATATTTAAATGACTATCAGCCATTTGCTCAAACTTCAGTAATGTTTTTTCTGTTAACTAAGTGAGATTTAATTCTTCTTTATCGGTTAACTGCAGCTAACACATCTAATAACTGACCTTTTTTTAACCTCATCTTCAGGAATATTTTTAATTAAAAAACTTAAATTTTCTGTTTGAATAAAATAACGACGACCAACATTTAAAACTCTCTTCCCTGTTTGCATCGCCAATATAAGTAAGTCTTCTTCCATACCAGTTGCGCCATCAGTTGGACTATCCCAAAAACTTAAGTGTTGATTCTCATTAATATCAATGGATGCAATTAAATCTAAATCATTGAAGTATTTAAAAATTGTATTAATAAAAGAATTAATATTACGACTTAATAAACTCGATTGTATCGCTTTAGCTGCTGTGCCCCATACAAATGAATCTGACATGGCAGCAAAAACAACTTCATTAGAGGATTTTTCAGCCTGTCTTATCGCATCGAATGAGTTTTTTTACTTTTAATGTAACATCAATTTTATGGTTAGTATTGCAGGCTAAAAACTTTTTTATCTATCCATTCAATCGCTCCACTATTAAAAGCAGCCATTTTTATATCTAAGTCATCTGAGGCACTAATAAACACTATAATGGGCAGTGTATTTTGAGATTTTAGGCAATTAGCTATATCTATGCCTACACCATTTGGTAAATAATAATCAAGCAGAACAACATCATAATTTTTCTCTAAAATAAGCTCAGATGCTTGTTTGACTGAAAATGCTTTATCTATGAGGTACCCATCACCTAAAGACAAAGCAATAAGATCATTTAAACAAATATCACCTTCAACAACTCAAGCCGATATAGATATAATCGAAATCTCTAAAAATCACTCTTTTATAAGATTAGCAAAAATAAAAAAGTCCCCACTATAAATAGTGAGGATTTTAAGGTTTAATCATATTTCATGATTCTATCGGATATCTTCTATTTCTATCGTACTAGTTACGCATTGAAACAAATTCAGGATATGCATCAATTCCACAATCATGTTGATCCATACCGTTTAACTCTTCTTCTTCGCCAACACGTATACCCATTGTCTTCTTAATTATCATCCAAGTAACAAATGACGCAATAAATACAAAGCTAAAGATACAAGCGATACCGATTAACTGTTTTATTATTGTTGCTTCAGCATTTGAAATTGGTACTAATAATAAACCTAAAATACCACATACACCATGAACTGAAATTGCACCTACTGGATCATCTATTTTAAGTTTATCTAACATTACGATACTAAATACCACTAAAGAGCCACCTAAACCACCTAATAACAGAGATAAAACAGGTGAAGGCGATGCCGGATCTGCAGTAATTACAACTAAACCAGCTAATGCACCATTTAATACCATAGTTAAATCAGCTTTGCCCCACTGTAACTTACATACTAACAATGCAGCTATTGCACCCGCTGCTGCTGCTGCATTGGTATTGACCATAATTTTACCGATAGCAGAAGCGTTTTCCATATCAGATAAAAGTAATTGTGAACCACCGTTAAAACCAAACCAACCCATCCATAAGATAAATGTACCTAAAGTTGCAAGTGGTAAGTTAGAACCTGGAATTGGGTAAATCTCACCTTTTTTACCGTATTTACCTTTACGCGCACCTAATAAAATCACACCAGCTAAAGCCGCTGCAGCACCTGCCATATGTACAATGCCAGAACCTGCAAAATCAACAAAACCTAACTCTGATAAAAAGCCACCACCCCAAGTCCAATAACCTTCTAAAGGATAAATAAAACCTGTCAGTACCACAGTGAAAATTAAGAAAGACCAAAGTTTCATACGCTCAGCTACAGCACCTGAAACAATTGACATCGCTGTTGCAACAAATACAACTTGGAAGAAAAAATCAGACTCTAAAGAATGATCTGCACCTTCGGCTTGAGTACCAATCAAAGCACCTAAACTTGGAATAAAACCACCTTCAGCGTTATCTACATACATGATGTTATAACCAACTAATAAAAACATGGTACAAGCGATAGCATAAAGCGCGACATTTTTTGTTAAAATTTCAGTGGTATTTTTAGAGCGCACTAAACCTGCTTCTAACATGGCAAAACCTGCAGCCATCCACATTACTAAAATACCGGATACTAAAAAGTAAAAAGTATCTAAGGCAAATTTGAGTTCTAATACTGTATTTTCCATTATTCTATCCCCTTAAATTGCTTCATCATCTAGTTCACCAGTACGAATACGTACGATTTGATCTAAGTCATATACAAATATTTTTCCGTCACCAATTTTTCCTGTTGAGCCAACACGTGTGATCACTTCAATCAAACGGTCTACATTTTCAGTTCTGGTAGCGATTTCTAATTTTATTTTTGGGATAAAATCAACTTGATACTCTGCACCGCGATAAAGCTCTGTATGGCCTCTTTGACGACCAAAACCCTTCACATCTACAACTGTCATACCTTCAACACCTAAGTCAGAAAGCGCCTCTCTTACATCATCAAGTTTGAAAGGTTTGATAATGGCAGTGATCATTTTCATGGTTAATTCCCCTTATGTTCAATTTTTTGCTAGTTAAATAGGTTACTTTTTAGTTCTAAACTGCTAATTATTTTGTAACTAACTATATTTATAAACTAAGTAATCCAACCTTTATGCCAGAAATAAAAAGAACTAAATTTCAGATAGTTGGAATAAATAAAGACAGTAATAGAAGTACCAATGCACAGAATTGGTGCATAAATAGGCGTATATGGTGCGTGAAATTAAAAGGGAAGTGACTAATACAGATACAAATTAGATAAAATGTGGCATTATTTACATATAGACTCAATATCTGGCTTGAGCATAAATAAATATCCAATAAGAATAAATAATAAAGGATTTTGATTTTCAATGAGTTACTGGATTATTCAGGCACTAACTGCATGTATTCTGTTTGCGCTTCAATTTCTACCTATTAGACAATATAAATTTGCTATATATCCAGAATGGGCGGTTTTCACGCTATTTATCATCAACTCAGTCTTACTTGTTGCTTTAACGCACTTTGTTATTCGTGGCGCAATTAAATATCAACAGCAAGCCGGCATCACAGGTAAAAAACTATTTGCCACTGTGATCGGATGCATTTTAATGTCTTGTTTGGTCGATAGCACACTGGTCATTAATTTACAGTCTGTACTTTCTCCTGATATTGATAGCGCAACTAAAGCATTACGTATTGGTAATGAATCCCAAGCTTATTTAGAAAACATGGGCGCTTATAGCCCGCGTTGGCAATTTACTTACGCATTAACCATGCTGTTTGCTACAACGCTATTATATAGTGCCTGGAGTACATGGTATTTTTTACTAACCAGCATCAGAAATCGCGTACAAATTAAAGAAAAAGTAAAGTCAGGGCAGCTTGCCTTATTAATGAGCCAGCTCAATCCACACTTTTTATTCAACTCGATGAACAGCATTAGAGGAATGATTTTTGAGGATAAAGCGCTAGCAAAAGAGTTAGTTGATAAACTAACAGAGCTATTTAGATATAATTTGAGCTCAAATCAAAAAATAACGGCCTCATTAGAAGATGAATTACGCGTATGTGAGTTTTATTTAGATATAGAGCAAACGAGATTAGAAGAGCGTTTATTAATAGAAATTTTTATAGAACCTGAAATTTTAAAGTTGCAAGTACCCACAATGGGATTATTAACCTTACTTGAAAATGCCATTAAACACGGTATTGCCCCGCGCATTGAACAAAGTTTATTGTCAATCAAAGCCCATAAAACAAATAAACATTGGCAATTATCAGTTACTAACCCGCTATATCATGGAAAATATAAAGCCCAAGGCACAGGCACTGGCTTATCAAATTTAGAGCAACGTTTATTTTTAATGTACGGTGACACTGCGCATATAAAGGTAGATAAAACAAAAGATTTATTTACAGCCACCCTTACTTTACCGCTAAAGGATAAATAATGAAGTCTACTTATTTAACGCAAGTTGGTAAAAATTACTGGCAATATCAAGGGATATGTTTTTTAGTTTTTGCAATTATGAGTACAATTTCTAGCTTAACAACACTGTCCTTAATAGCAAGTAAACCTCAAATAATGTCATTTGTCTTAGTCAGTATTGTAAATATGTTTTTAAGCTGCCATATAATTGCTAGAGGTATCTACAAGTTTGCTGAAAAGAGAAATAACGGCATATTTAAAAATATTCTATGGCTTTTATTAAACTCACTTATTTGTGGCTCATTTTATTTTTTAGTGGATATGTCTTATTTAAAGTTAGGTCCTCCTACATTTACTTTTACTGATATGTCTGAGGCTATGAATTCTGAAGTCTCTGACATATCCTTTGAAATGAAAATTTTATTAACTTGGTCCGGTTATTGGACGACTTCTGGAACATGGTTAGTACTTTATAGTTTTATTTCATCAAGTCGCTTTTATAAGCAACTGAAAGAGCAAAGCGATAGTCAAGAATTAAAATTATTACTTAATCAAATTAATCCTGAGTTTTTATATGCCACTATGGATGCCATTAAAACTTCAATTGATAAAGATACCGAATTAGCAGCTGACATTGTCACGCAAGCTTCTGAATTGTTCAGATATAACTTAATGTCTAGTAAAACAAATCATGCAGATATCAACGAAGAATTAATGAGTCTCAATAATTATTTAGGTTTATTAAAAGAGCAAAACAGATCTCCTGAAACAATACATATTTCACTAAAAAACCAAGAAAACATTCCTAATTTGCCCGCTATGAGCATGATTTTTATGTTGTCACACATATTAAATAATGCTAAAAATCAAACTCATGCATTAAGTATTGACGGTTATATTGTAAGTGATAACTACAAAATAGAGATGTTACATACTTCAGTTAAAAAGTATAAATCAGATTTTAGTTATCTTAAAAATTTAAGATTAAGACTGCAATATATGTATAAAAACCAAGCGCGATTGGATGTAAAAAAAGACTGGCAAAGTCATAAACTTATTTTAACCTTGCCTTTAAAAATAAACTCAGCGACTAATGCTATTACCACTTAACACCAATATTAACCCTTTATCATTTAACATTAGGCATAAAGCAATTTTAAATTTAGACTGATGATGATCGATAATAAAAAAGAAACGTAATACTACTTTCGAGAAAATATGGATAAAGCTATTTATGTTCAATAAACAACCTGATTCTGCACTTAATCCTCATTTCATATTTAATAGTATGAATGCGATTCGCTATACTATTTTTGAGGATCAGGACAAAGCAAGTGAACTACTCAGCGAATTAGCTCATCTATTACGTTACAAATTAGCTGATGGTAAAATTGCCACTTCAGTACACAATGAATTAAGTCATATCACCCAATATTTAAGTCTTGAACAACTGCGCTTAGAAGAGCGTATTACAGTTAAGTTAGACGGAATGCATTTAGGCGAACAATTAAAACTGCCTTGTTCTGTTTTATTGCCTGTAGTAGAAAAAATACTGCATGAAAAAGATGCCTATAGTGTGTTTGAAAATACCCTTAACTTAACTTGTTCTGCAACTGATTCAGGGGTTTTATTTTCGCTACACTTAGCGCAATCACCTAAATTAAAGCAAGGCGATATCGACTTTAGCAATGAACTTTCACCACTTGATGGTGCAGTGAAATATACATTAAAACAAGAATTAACAACTAACAGCTACAAGATGGAGTTAGAGCTTAATAAGCTTTAAATAAAAAAATGACAAGTATGAAAGTGATTATTGTAGATGATGAACGTTTGGCAAGAAACGAATTAAAACGTCTATTATCAAAGCATTCTAACATTGAAATTATTGATGAAGCTAAAAATGCAGATGAAGCAGCTATAAAAATCAAAGAGCAACAGCCAGATGCAATATTCTTAGATATTCATATGCCAGGCTCAACAGGTTTGGAACTTGCTGAATCTCTAGGCGATGACGTAAACATTATTTTTTGTACCGCTTATGACCAATTTGCTGTTGATGCATTTTCTTTAAATGCGATGGATTACCTCGTAAAACCGGTAAACCCAGAACGACTTTCAGATGCAATCGCCAAATTAGAAGCCAGATTAGAGCAGTCTAAACAACAAACGGGCTTACCTGATGACCATAAGTTAATGGTTAAATATGGCGAAACTATGCGCATAATTCCTCTGAGCGATATAATTCGTTTTGAATCTATTGGTAACCATGCAGCTATTTATACGCCTCACGGTAAAGCTTTTTTACATAGCTCACTCAATAAAATTGAAGCTAAATTAGATGCAAGTCATTACTTTAGAGCGAGTCGTTCAGATATTATTCGTTTAGACGCGATAGAGAGCATGGAACAAGCAATTAGCTATGGATTAGAGGCTAAACTAAGCAATGGTCAAACAGTAGAGATCTCCCGCAGACAAGCAACTAAACTAAAGCAGCTTTTAGAATTTACCCAGCTTTAATAAAAAACAAAAAACCGAGCTTAGCTCGGTTTTTTTGTATCTGTCTATTTTATTTAACTTAAGCTATTTCAGCTCATCACATACTTCTATTTGATATTGTACAACCTGATTTCTTCCTTGGCTTTTAGCATCGTATAATGCTGAGTCTGCAATATTTATCAATTGTGATAACTCTTCATCTTCTGATAATGCAATACCAGCACTAATTGATACACCTATTGGTTGACCAGAAAAATTAAAACTTGTATTTGAGATTTGAAATCTAAACTCATCAACGAATTCAAATGCTTGCTCTAAGTTTAAGCCCTTTAATAAAATAGCAAACTCTTCTCCACCGACTCTAGCCACTAGATAATTAGAGAAATACTTTTGCATCGCATTTGAAACTGCAACTAGCACACTATCACCTGCTTGATGCCCATAAGTATCATTTATCGGTTTAAAGTGATCGATATCTAGCATCACCATGACAGCTGCTTCATTACTGTGTTTTAATGATTTAACAGTGCGCTCAGATTGGTTGTAAAAATATCTTCGGTTATAGAGGTTCGTTAAGTAATCTCGATTTGCAGTATCTTTAATTTCCGCAATTAACTTAATTTGTTCCATGGTTTGCATTACACGACAATGGAATTCTTCAGGTAAAAATGGTTTAACTAAAAAATCATTTGCACCATTTTTAATAAATTTTGCAGATAGGCTTTGACTACCTGAGCCTGAAATACCAATAATGGCAAGTTCATCTCTGCCCCGCTTATTACGAATTGCTTTTACCAGTTCAAAACCATCCATTTCTGGCATGGCATAATCAGTCATCAACAAATTAATCGTTTGATCTTTTGATAAAACCTCTAGCGCTTGGGCACCATCTTCAGCTTCGATAACATCATAAAGCAATTGCTCTAACATATGCTTCATCATTTTTCGGCTAGTTTTAGAATCATCTGCAACTAAGACTTTACGACCTTTGTTTTCAAGTAATTGAGTGATTAATTTAACAGCAAACAAATAAGAGTCGCGGTTATCTTTTAAAACATAATCAACAACGCCCATTTCTAACATTTGCTGACGCTTATACTCTTCAATTGTTGAGGTAAGCACAACTGTCGGAATTTTTTGATTTAAGGTAAGTTTTGCCACCTCACCATTTGGCGCATCAGGAAGAGTTAAATCAACTAAAGCTAAGTCATAAGTATGATTTTTAAGAAAAGTTGCAGCTTCGCGTAAAGACCAAGCAAAATCTATAGGCACATCTAATTGTGCAGTCAAATGACGTAATACTTGCTGTACTACTTTACTATCTTCAACAATTAACACCCTTTGCATTAGATATACTCCACACTTATCTAGAAATGAGCATGCACATTAACATTATTACGTTGCAAAAAACACAACTTGTTACAGTTTGTTATCATTTAAAGGCCGTATGTAAAAAGATACAACCAACATACAATATTACCGCTTATATTTAAAATGGAAATATTTACACAAAAGACTAACTAAATAATTATGTATTCAGAGTTATCTATTTCAAACTATACTTCTATTCTATACCTTGTTCATAAAACACATATAAAGCGACTATTTCTTATTAAACTTTTTTAGAAAAGTACATTGATACTGTTGTGCTAATTTTAACGCGTTTATTGGCTATTCAGTCTCAAGAGTTTTGCGGTTATAAATTGGATATTGCATGCTAATGTCACTTTAATATATTTAGGACACACCATGAAACTGGTTAAAACCCTTGGTTTTATCGCTTTATGCACAGTTAATACGGCTTGGGCCGCGACTGATAGTAATAAAGAAAATAATAACAGACGTATAGAAGCTGATAATACTGTTGTTACTGAGCATAAAGTTAAAATATTAGGCGAAAAAATAGCTTATAGCACAACAACTGGCACTCAACCTGTATGGAATGAGAACGGTGATGCTGTTGCAAGTCTACATTACAGCTATTACCAGAAAAAAGGTGTTAGAAATAAAGCAAAACGCCCTCTTCTTATTTCATTTAATGGTGGTCCAGGTTCAGCATCTGTATGGATGCATATCGCTTATACGGGTCCACGTGTATTAAATATCGATAATGAAGGTTATCCTTTACAGCCGTATGGTGTGCAAGATAATCCATTTTCTGTATTAGACATTGCAGATATCCTATATGTAAATCCTGTAAATACTGGGTTTTCTCGTGTTTTAGAAAATGAAAAAGGCGAACTACCTTCAAAAGCGAAACAAAAAGAAATGTTTTTTGGGGTTAACGCTGACGTTAAATATTTAGCACAATGGGTGAATACTTTTGTTAGTCGCCATGACCGTTGGTTATCTCCTAAATTTTTAATAGGTGAAAGCTACGGTACAACACGCGTTTCTGGTTTAGCACTAGAATTACAAAATAGACAATGGATGTACTTAAACGGTGTTGTTTTAGTATCACCAACTGATATTGGTATTAAACGTGATGGACCTGTTAAAGCGGCTAATCGCCTACCTTACTTCACCGCTGCAGCTTGGTACCACAAAGCATTATCAAATGACTTACAACAGCAAGATTTAGAAGCCCTATTACCAGAAGTTGAATCATTCACAATTAATGAACTTATCCCTGCTATTTCAAAAGGTGGCTTTATTTCTGCTGAAGAAAAACAAAAGGTCATCAAAAAAATGGCGCATTACTCGGGTCTTTCTGAACAATTTGTTGCACAAAACAACTTAGATATACCAGCGTCATTTTTCTGGAAAGAACTACTTCGTGATAGAGGTGTCACATTAGGTCGTCTTGACTCTCGTTACTTAGGCATAGATAAACGTGATGCTGGCGAACGCCCTGATTACTCTGCTGAACTGACATCTTGGTTGCACTCATTTACACCTGCTATCAATTCTTATTTACGTGATGAGTTAAACTACAAAACAGATCTTAAATATAATATGTTTGGCCCTGTTCACCCTTGGGATCGCACTAAAAACAAAACAGGCGAAAACTTACGCCAAGCTATGGCACAAAATCCATACTTAAACGTGATGGTTCAAGCGGGTTACTACGACGGTGCTACTAACTACTTTGATGCTAAATATACCATGTGGCAGTTAGACCCTAGTGGTAAAATGAAAGACAGAATGAGCTTTAAAGGTTATAGAAGCGGACACATGATGTATTTACGTCGTGCAGATTTAGAAAGCTCTAATCAAGATTTAAGAGAGTTTATTCAAACAGCTTTACCTAAGAAAAGTGAATCAGCAAAATACTAGATTGATACATTTTATTCAAAAAGCCGATTTTTAAAATCGGCTTTTTTTATGTAATTAAAGAGCTTATACCAGATTCTCTTCAATTAAATTTCGACAACTGAGATAAACCCTATATAATTTCTATATAATTCACACGAAAATGCATATCGAGACACACTTCATGAGTTTAAGCTTTAAAATAACTTTTGAGTCATTATCTAGTAAGCTTAGTGAACTTCAAGCTAGAGACATTTTACAAACAAAATTAAAGTTAAGTTCTGCAGTCGCTGATAAATTCCTGCAAGGCGAAGAAGTATTTAATGCCATTAGCCAAGAAAAAGCCTTAAAGCAACAAAAGGTATTCGCAACGATGGGCATCAATGTCAATATTGTTGATATTACAGCTAAAGTAAGTTCTGTAGGTGTAAAGCAAAATAATCAAAGTTTATCTATCAGCCAAGCTGAAAAAGACGCAAAAATAATGAGCGCACTTGATTACATCACAACAAGCCTTATTAGATTAGAAGAAAAGGTAGATGAACTTTCTCAAAATACATCAGCACAATTACCCTCTTTAGATGATGATAATGACTTATTAGAGTCTCCAGAACCTTTGGAGTTTGATGAAGATTTTGACTCCCCTATAAAAAAAGGCCCTAACCGCCTATTTTTGGCGATTACTTCCTCAATTTTTGTACTCTTACTAATCGCGCTTGGCATTAGTTTAGCTTACCCTGATTTATTAAAGTTTTAAGTGACTCAGCCTTGAAAAGATCAGAAATTAGAGATTTAGTTCGAAAAAAACGCAATTCATTATCACTTAAAGAACAAAAAATTGCCGCGAACTCCATTAAAGTGAATTTATCTCAACTATTAAACAGCTATAATAACGCTAAAATAGCACTCTACTTAAGTAATGACGGCGAGCTAAAAACATCGAAATTAATAGATAAATTACAACAAGGTAACCATGAAATATATCTACCTGTAATTCATCCTTTTACACCCGGAAATTTACTATTTCAGAAGTATGAGAAAAACTCACCCATGAAAGCTAATCGCTATGGTATCTTTGAACCCGAATTAAATTGCAGTCATGTTTGTCCTGTAAATGAGTTGGATATTATATTTACGCCGCTCGTGGCGTTTGATGATTCAGGTAACCGATTAGGTATGGGTGGTGGGTTTTATGACCGCACACTCGCTAGGTATTATACAGAAGGTTGGCAAAAACCTTTATTAATTGGCATTGCACATAATTGTCAAAAGGTAGAGTCATTGCCAATTGAAAGTTGGGATATCCCACTAAAAACCATCGTAACCCCTGAAAAAATCTACCGCTGGTAGCTTAATAGTTAGTATAATGCCGAAGCAAAAAATACCGTTCTTAGATTATAAACTCTGAAGTATATTTAAAAAATACTTTAAAGCCGGAGACACACATGACGCAAGATGAAATGAAAAAAGCTGCAGCTTGGGCTGCACTAGAATATGTTGAAGAAAACAGCATTGTTGGTGTAGGTACGGGTTCAACCGTAAATCACTTTATTGATGCGTTAGGCACAGTGAAAGATACACTTATTGGTGCGGTATCAAGTTCAGAAGCTTCAACTGAAAAGCTAAAAGCACTGGGTATCGAAATTTTTGATTTAAATAGCGTTGATAATCTAAGTGTTTATGTAGATGGCGCAGATGAAATTAATCATCAAAAAGATATGATCAAAGGTGGTGGCGCAGCATTAACAAGAGAAAAAATTGTCGCTGCAGTTGCTAAAAAGTTCGTGTGTATTGTAGATAGCACAAAACAAGTTGAAGTAATGGGTGATTTTCCATTACCTGTTGAAGTGATCCCTATGGCTCGCAGCTATGTTGCACGTGAACTCGTTAAGCTAGGTGGTGATCCGACCTACCGTACAGGTGTGATTACAGATAACGGCAATGTTATTTTAGACGTATACAATTTACAGATTACTGATGCTAAAGCATTAGAAGAAAAAATAAACCAGATTGTTGGTGTAGTTACAAACGGCTTATTTGCACAACGCGGTGCAGATATTGTTATTGTTGGCACACCTGACGGTCCACAAACAATTAAATAATTGATTAATAGGCTCAGGCAATGAACAAAATATCTTTGGCAAAAGAAAAAATTAAAATTCTATTATTAGAGGGTCTACACCAAAGCGCTGTAGAAACACTAAAACGCAATGGTTACACTCATATTGAATATGTCAAAACGTCATTGCCTGAAGCTGAACTGATTGAAAAAATAAAAGATGTTCATTTTGTTGGTATACGCTCTCGTACTCACCTTACATCAGATGTATTAGGTGCAGCCGAAAAATTAATTGGTATAGGTTGTTTTTGTATTGGTACTAATCAAGTTGATTTACTTGATGCACAAAAACGCGGTATTGCCGTTTTTAATGCACCATTTTCAAATACTCGTTCAGTAGCTGAGTTAGTATTGGGTCAAATGATCATGTTACTTCGTGGCATTCCAAAAAGAAACGCGATGGCACATCGCGGAGAGTGGTTCAAATCTGCAGTTGGTTCTTATGAAGCGCGTGGTAAAACCTTAGGAATTATCGGTTATGGCCACATTGGTACGCAATTAGGGATCATGGCTGAACATATTGGTATGGATGTGCAATTTTATGATATCGAAGATAAATTAACCTTAGGTAATACAAATCAAGTTCATAGCTTAACAGCATTATTGCAAACTTCTGATGTGATCAGTTTACATGTGCCTGAAACGGCTCAAACTAAAAACCTGATAGGTGCAGCTGAACTTGAGGTAATGAAGCAAGGAGCGATTTTAATCAACGCTTCTCGTGGCACAGTGGTTGATATTGATGCATTAGCGCAAACTTTGTCTGAAGACAAACTTGCGGGCGCTGCAATTGACGTATTCCCTGTTGAACCTAAATCAAATGATGAAGAATTTATTTCGCCATTACGTGAGTTTGATAATGTTATTTTAACTCCGCATGTTGGTGGTTCGACACAAGAAGCACAAGAAAATATCGGTATTGAAGTTGCGGGTAAACTTGCTAAGTACTCTGATAACGGCTCTACAGTATCAGCTGTTAACTTCCCTGAGGTATCATTGCCTGAACTTCAAGGTCGTAGTCGCTTATTACATATTCATCAAAATCACCCAGGTGTATTAACTCAAATTAACCAAGCCTTTGCACAGCATGGTATTAATATCGCTGCACAATATCTGCAAACAGATGATAATATCGGTTATGTTGTAATTGATGTAAATACTGAGCATTCTGATGTTGCATTAAAAGAGTTACGCGCAATCGAAGGCACAATTAAAGCGCGTATCCTTCACTAGACATATCTATTACAAAAAATATTGATTTAGCCATGCAACCGCATGGCTTTTTTGATGTGAAATACGCGTTGCATTTATAAAAATTTAGAGGCAAGAGCGGTGTTAACAAAAATTATCATTACTATTTTAATCATAGTATCTGTTATGTTTTATCTTAGAAAAAAGAATCAAACATCTTCCAAATCAAAACACATAAAAACAGGTGTTCCTTCACAAGTTAAATACCTGACTTTTGGATTTGCCGCTTTATCATTATGCCTCAGTGCAGCCTATATATTTATGCAATGGAAAGATGATAATAAAGTGGTTAACGTTCTATCATTTCACCTACTTCGACCAATGAACAATCTTATCTTGTTAGAAAAAAGATATCTCTGTAAACGAAATCAAAACATTAGACGGCATAACTATTAGGCTATCAAACCAGGAGCGCATTGAAATTACTGGCGCTATAAATTAAGGCTGCGTCCTTTTCTAGAACCCAATACAGATACAGCTCTGATCGCCTTTATGTTTTCACTTTTTTCTTCGCCAGATAAAGCCTGCCAAACTCCTTGTTTATTTTTAAACTCGATAGGCAGATTTGGATAGAGCGTTTTAGTGCTTAACTTTCCTTCATCGACTTTAGTGGCTACAGAAGGAATACGATAAAATATATTGGCCATTTCTAACTTAGCTAATTCCTTCTTACCCACGATAGAGGCAAATCGCTGCCAATCAACTTCGCGTAACCTTTTAGCTTCATCGCTAAAGTGCTGACTACTTTTATCAAAATGCATACCTTGATAGTTATAATCTAATTCCCAGTCTGGCTTGTGCCATGCTCGCTCTGCAAAAGCTAATAATCTAGGGAAAAGCATATATTCAGCTTGTTGATCAGAGCGGATCATTTCACTCCAAAGGTGTGCTTGTATGCCTTTAAATTTAACGCCATTATTGAGGTTACTGCGGCTATCATTTGCTTGATATGATTGATTTTTAACGTCAGTCCAAATTTGAGCATGCGCAGGCAAGTTATCAGGCATAAATTCAAATACTTTTCTGCTATCAATATTACGGGCAGCCCAATGATTACCCCGCTCTTTTGGATGTGCTTCATAAGGGAAGTCAAAATAAGTTACTTCTGGTGTAGATAAAACTGTTTGCCACTCTAAATTAGCTTGATTATGCGTCACTTTATGACCTTCTTCAAATAACAGCGCCCAAGAATTTGTTTGTACGTTCTTGGGCATTTTTTCTGGACGAGTTTCTCCCATGCCATCATTCCAGCCAGCGACCTGTATTCCTTTTTTATCCAGCATATTGGCTACTTTCTCGATAAAGTAACCATTCAAAGTATGTAAACCTTTAAGTGCTTCACCCTCTCTGTTTTTCAAAGCAATACAAGCAGGTGATTTAACCCAAGCCCCAGCTGTTTCATCCGCACCTATATGATAGATGCTTAATGGCATACCTGACTTTTGATGAAGCTTTTGTACTTCAGAGATCACTTTATCAATAAAATCGTAAGTACTGTCTAAACACACATTTAATGTATTATCATTGTAATGCTGAATCGAAGCGTATTGCGTTTTATCTTCTGGCTCTGTTAGCCAATATTGCTCGGCTTTATTCTTATCTGTTGAGATATATTTTTGATATCTTGCCTGCATTGAAACCACAGCAGCGCGGCTATGCCCAGGCATATCTAAAGAAGGGATCACTTGAATATGACGATGTTTGGCATAAACTAAAATATCTAGATAATCTTGTTTAGAATAAAAACCATCTAAATGGCTATTACCTGTTACGCCAGCCCCTAATTGCGGTAAAAGACATGATTGTTCTGATAAATCAAAACAACGTTTCGCACCTATACTGGTAAGCTCTTCTAAGCCCTCTATTTCTAATCGCCAGCCTTCATCATCTGCCAAATGTAAGTGTAACTTATTGAGCTTATATGCAGCCATTTGATCTAAGGTTTTTAAAATAAAAGCTTTAGAGCGAAAATTTCGAGCTACATCTATATGAAGCCCTCTAAAATCATATCTAGGCGTATCTTCAATCGTTAAAAAAGGAATAGTTAAATTATCAGTTGATACCAAGCCCGAGACTGACATCAAACCATAAAATATACCAGTTGGATCTGATGCAGTTATTTCAATGCCTTCTTTATTAGCACTTAATTGATATCCTTCAGGATCCAATTTTAAGGATTTATTTACACTGAGTTTAATTGCCACGCCTTTTTTATTTTGTGGTATGCCTAAAAAACTCAACCTTGAGATTGCTGCTTGTATATCAGAATCACTTAAACCAGTTAAAGTAAAGTTAACTCCTAAAGATAAATCTAAAACAGCCAAACTTACATCTACTTGCAAATTTTTTGGTTTCGGTATTAATTGTGCGCTTATATCTATATTTTCATGTATTTCAGGTGTTGATTGATATAAAGCCTGACTACTGGCCCAAACAGTTTTATCATTTTTAGATAATTTAAATTGCGTTGCCTTATCCGTAAAAGGCAATAAATAAGGTTGGGTTTCTAATCCTGAATCAGGTTCAATGCCTGTTTTTGTACTTTCAATAATTTTGGCTTCTAACCCTTTATAATTGGCGATAAAGTTTGGCATAAACTCTGAACGAGAGATTTGAGAGCCTGAACTATAAAAAGTCACTTCCTGAGTATCATCTGATTTAAAACCATTAAATAAAAGTGTTGGCACTAACTTTTGTAAATCTCCATTTATATGAATAATATCAAAATATTGCGATTCATCGGATATAACCGGTGTTAGCTGACTAAAATAAATCTCCCAATTGTTATCTTTTAAATCATAAGGAAGCGTTATTTCAATTTTTGAGTAATAACATTGTTTTAATTCATTAGGACATGATTTTGGTAAAGAGTTTAATAGCCCATATTTTACCTCCACAGAATTTGAAAAGTCATTTAGGTTTTGCTGAGTAAATGAAGTTGTTTTTTCTATTCCTTGACATCCAACCAATAAACAAAATAAAGCTAACATACTAAAATAACGCATCATTCTTCCTTCTACTTTTCATCGATAAATATTTTGTAAGCACCTAATAAAGCGGCATGCTCTAATTCACTTTGCACAACTTGTATATTTTTAAATAAAGTAGGATGTACCAAACCTTTTAAAGTTTGCATCATTGAATTGTGAAAAAGTTTAAAACTTTTGCTTACCGAGCCACCTAAAACGACTTTATCCGGATCAAAAGAAAGAATGACTTGATGTAATGCAGCCCCAACATGGCAACCAAGCTGTTTAAATATTTCCATTGTTTTATCACATCCTTCACTTGCTTTTATAAAAGCCTGAGCGCCAGAAGTATTAAAATAATTGGTAAACAATTTACCAGAACAATAATCTTCAATCGTTGCATCTAAATAAGGAAAGCTACCAAGCTCACCTGCAGCGCTATAATTTCCGGTATATAGCTTGCCGTTTAATATCAATCCAGCACCTAAACCTGTACCCATACATACACCTATAATGTTGTTACACTGCTTCCCTAAACCATAATGATATTCACCAACAGCAAAACAATTTGCATCATTATTAACAATAACAGGGATCTTAAACTGACTTTCCAATAGCGATTTAATTTCAATATTCTGCCATGCTGGAATATTGACCGTTTCTAGAACTTTACCTGATGACATATCAACCAGACTAGGTACCCCGATAGAAATGCCATTTACCTCATTAGTTACAAAGGGCGTTATTGCATTAAACAAAAATTGATTAAACTCAGATAATGATACAAGTGAGGGTACTTTATAAGTTTGTTGGTTTGTAATATCACCATTAGATACATGTGCCAAACTTAATTTAGTACCACCAAGATCAATACATAAAACTTTACTATCCACTTTAACTCCAAATAAGACTTTACTACTTACACTGTTTGAATTTTCTTTGATTTCGAAAACTGAATTCTTTGATTTTTTACTAATGGGTTAGCCCAAATCCCCACACTAAAAATATAAATGAGTGGTACTAAAATAATTAACATACCTATCCTTAAACTATCAAAAGATTCGGCTAATAAACCAATTACTGGGGAAGCAATCGCACCACCTAAAATACCTGTACATAATATGCCCGAAAATGAACCATGATCTTTTGGTAAAGAATTAAGTGCTAATGAAAATAACACTGACCACATAATAGATAAAAAGAAGCCAATTGCAGGAAAAGCAATGACGCAAATTTCAGCACTTCCAAATAAAGCACCACTAAAACTCAGCATTGCCAACAAACTAAATGCAATTAGCAGATGTTTGGCATCAAAAACTTTTAATAAAACTAAGCCTAATAAACAGCCAAAAGTTAGTGCAAGCCAGAAATCACTGACGACAGCGGCGCCAATAGTATTAGGCTCTAAACCGTGATATTGCTGTAAAAATAGTGAAATTGAATTTGCAATACCTTGTTCTACCGCGACATAACATACAATCGCAAAGAAAAATTTAATGACGATTGGTTGCTTAAGTAATTGAGGATAAACTTGCAATGGAGCTGTCACTTCGTCTTGTGTTTTTTTAACATTTTGAATTGGGATAGATAACACAATAATGATCATCAATAACGAAATAGCAGCAAAAACCCAGTACATAGATAACCACATCATATTGCTAGGAACTAAAGCATTAAAAATATTTCCTAGCACTGTCTGTTGCGACATTTCTTGTATCACATTTGAATATACTAAAGGTGTTACAACACCTGCTAAACCAAATAGTAATTGTGCTGATACGGATAAAAATGCAAAGTTTTCACTGCCTCCACTGGCTCTTAATAAAGGATTGATAGCAACTTGTAGCATAGACATAGCACAACCAATTAAAAATAGAGAACACATTGCGATTGAAAAGCTTGGAAGAAAGGAAAATAAACTAGCACCTAAAAAACTTAAAATAAAAGCACTTAAAATAACGCGCTTTTCACCAAATTTATGTACCAACATCCCCGAAGGTACCGACATCAACCCATAAGAAATAAAAAAAGAAAAAGGAAAGAAACCCGCTAAAACAAAACCAATGTCAAAACTTTCTATAAATGCAGGAAAAATAGGTCCTAAGATATTTGTTATAAATGAGATAACAAAAAAGGTTAATAAAACCAAAATAACGACTACTTTATTTTTATTCATGATTTTCTCTCGGTTTTTTTAAATTAAATAACCTGAGCTTTAGTTTATTTAACTAAAGCTCAGATTTAACAAAGAGAAAAACTATATATGCACTGGGCAGAACATATATGAGGGGATTAACCAAACAACTAAATATATAAAATGTCTGGATACCGTTAATCTCTATTTTAAATATTGCACGCAAATATCATTAAAAGAGATACTAACCAATTCAATAGCCATACTTTTCTATCACCATCGATTTACTTATGTAAACTACTAGTTAAAATAAGAGTTGTAATTTGATAGAAAAATACTAATAAAAGCCAAAATAGTATCACTATTTACGCTAAATACTCTGCACACTAAGGATGTTATTTCCAAAATAACAAAAAATAAACATTACTTAAAAATAACTATCGATATCTAGGGGAATGGAATAAATGAATACGAACATAAAGACAGCGCTGTCAGGGAGCGTTTCTTTCAAAAAATCAGCTCTATCACTAAGCATAGCCGCAAGCTTATTATCATTTAGTGCTATTGCTGAAGAAAAGCAGGGTGTAAAGAATGAAAACCTTGAAGTAATAGAAGTAAGAGGTATTCGTGCCTCTACAGAAAAAAGCTTAAATACTAAACGTTTTGCAAATGGTGTTTCTGACTCAATTACTGCAGAAGATATAGGTAAACTACCAGATATTACAATTGCAGATTCATTGCAACGTGTCCCAGGGATTCAAATTCGTCGCTCTGCTGGTGAAGGTGCAACTATCAATGTACGTGGTATGCCTCAAGTTGGTACTTTACTCAATGGCGAACAATTCTTAAGCGCAGGTTCAATCACAACAACTCAACCAGACTTTACTGATATTCCTTCTTCATTAGTATCAGGTATGGATGTATTAAAATCACCTACATCAGATATTTTAGCAGGCGGTATTTCAGGAACTGTTAACTTAAAAACAAGACGTCCATTTGATTTAAGTGAAGGATTTACTGTTGCCGGTTCAGCAGAAGCAACAACAGGCTCTTTTTCAGAAGAAAATGATGGCAAATACACAGGTTTTGTTGGCTATAATGGCGATGAAATAGGTGCCTTATTCTCAGTTTCATATGATAAAAATAACTTAGCAAACTACCGTTATGGTGCACCTCATGAAGGCTGGGCTTTAGCTTATGGTGAAGGCGATGGTTGTGCTTGGCCCTGTGCGTCAAATGCTACCGATGTAAATGGTGATGGTGATACTAACGATAGTTATTTTGGATTTGTTGATTACGGTATTATGAACCGCTTTTCTGAACGTGAGCGTTTGGGTTTAAGCTCTAGTTTTCAAGCGACACTATCGGAGTCACTCGAACTCACAGCTGATGTATTTTATACAGAAATGGAAGATGCTGATCGTAGTCAAGGTTTAGTTGCTGATAATGCCTGGTCTGATTATGGTTGGATAAAACCTCAAAACCCTGTAGAGCGTGGTCCTAACGACTTTGGTGGTTCTTTATATACATCTGATGTTGTAATGCTAGATGCACCACGTATAAATGCTTACTCTGAAAGTCAAACGAATGATAGAAACTCACTCAATATTAACTTAGGTTTAGCATTTGATAATGGTGGAGACTTTTCAGGTTCAGTACGTTACTTACATGGTGAAGCAGAAAGGACACATACAGAAAATGTTGCCCAAGGTTATTTAACAAGTGGCGCACAGCATGGACTAAGTCGTAATGATGGTTCTGGTGCTGAGCCTGTAAACCCTAGAGGTTACGGTCCTGAACGCCCACAAGTAACATACGATATTACAGGCGCTCACCCATCATTATCATTCCCAAGTATAAATGGTGAAGCATTTGGTTCTGATTTAAGCCGTTACAATTTAGTATCAACTTATTCAGAAAACAACTTTGAAGAGGATGCTACACTCGATGTATTACGCTTTGATGGTAATTACAGTTTAGAAGGTGACCATTTATCATCAGTTGATTTTGGAGTTCGTTGGGGCAAACGTGATGTAGAACGTGATACTTGGATCATGGTTGCACCGATGACAACAGGGGATATTACAAGAGATGTAATGTGGAAAGACTCAGGTGGTGCATTAGGTGATACCAATGGTGATGGTGAATTAAGTGTTGCAAATGGTGACTTAACATTAGGCTCTACACAATATTTCACTGATTTACCTAGCGAATGGATCACACAAACAAATGATTTTGGACCTGCAAGTTCTGGCAGCTATTACTTTATCGACCCTAAAGTAATGGATGATCCTTGGGCATTCCAAAATGCAATTTATCCAAATAACAAAAAGCTATCAAGCCCTAAAGATTCTTATCAAGTAACAGAAGAAACTCAAACTGCTTATTTTAAAGCTAACTTTAATGGAGATGATTATCGCGCAAATGTTGGTTTCCAATACATCAAAACTAATTTAGATATTCTACAAAATGAGCTTGGTGCATCACCTTGTGTGCTTTGTACTGCTGATGGTGATGATGGTGATATAAGAACTGAGCGAGACTATTCTGACTTCTTACCAGCTGCAAATATTGCTTTTGACTTAACTGATGAGTTTATTGTACGTGCCGCATACGGTAAAACAATGACACGTTTAGATTTGGGTCGTTTAGGTCGAGGTTTATCTGTGGGGCGCAGTCGTGCAGGTGATCGTGCTGATGAGCTTGGCGTATCGCCAGATCTTCAAGTTGCAGTTACTGGTGCGCTAAACGGTAATCCACAACTTGATCCATGGCGTTCAACTAATATGGATATCGGTGCCGAATGGTACTTCGCTCCAAGTGGTTTAGTTTCTGTCGCTGTATTTAGCATGGAAATCGATTCATTTATTGAAACTGGCTCTCAAATGATGGGCTTACCAGATGGTGATGGCGTAGTGCGTCGAGAAGTTGTCGTTACTGGTGAAGTAAATGGTAATGGTGGTACGATTTCAGGTGTTGAATTTTCTTATCAGCAAGGGTTCGATTTCTTACCCGGCTTCTTAAGTGGGTTTGGTGCACAATTAAATTATACATATGCACCAAGTGAAAGTGGTAATGAAGACTTTGCAGGTAAAACCTTACCTATCGTTGATAACTCAAAAGAGTCAGGAAACGCTGTTTTATGGTATGAAAAATCAGGCTTCCAATTCCGTATCGCAGCTAACTATCGTAGTGAACGCCTAGCTGAAAATAGTAATGTATTTGGTATTGGCACGCTTCCTATCTGGACTGAAGCAACAACGTACATCGACCTTTCTGCAAGTTACGACATTAATGAAAATATAAGTGTTTATGCATCTGGTAGTAATATGACAGAGGAATATGAAAACAACTATTCTCAGTGGTCGGGTAATACTATTTCACAAAATATTTATGAACGTCGTATGACTTTAGGTATTAGAGGTCGTTTATAAACCTCTAATAAATGACTTAAAGTAGAACAAAAGTCGTATATAAAAACAATAAAGCCTCTATACACTCTATGGAGGCTTTTTAGGTAATTATTACGTGAGACTGTCATGCAAAATAAAAAAATAATCGTACTTGGTGGAGGTACTGCTGGTTGGATGTCAGCTTTGATATTCGCCCATGCCTGGATAAAAAAAGAATTTGAGATCACCTTAATCGAGTCAAAAGATATTCCTGTCATAGGTGTTGGCGAAGGTTCTACACCTGCATTAAAAACATTTTTTAAAAAACTCAATATTGCAGAATCCGAGTGGATGGGGCAATGTAATGCGACATATAAAACTGGTATTACATTTAATAATTGGTCAACCAAACCGGGATTTGAAAGTTACTTTCATCCTTTTCCTTCACAATTAGATGATAAATTTACTTCTGCTTTTTATTTCAATACACAAATGAGACGAAAAGGTTCTGATGTAGTAGCCCACCCTAATGATTTCTTTTTTGCCCATTATTTAGCTAAAAATAATTTAGCTCCCATTGCAGATTATAATTTTCCTTTCGAAACTGAATATGGCTACCACTTTGATTCTCACTTACTAGGTCAATTTTTAAAAAATAAAGCGCTCGCAATGGGAGTTAAATATCAACAAAGCAAGATTAGCAGCGCTGAATTAAAACCTGATGGCAATATCAAACATCTCATATCAGAAGATAGCCAAATTTTTCAAGCTGATTTTTTTATTGATTGTTCTGGTTTTAATGCAACATTAATAGACAAAACGCTAAAAGTACCTTTTGTTGATTATAGTAACTTACTTTTTAATAATGCAGGAGTTGCTATTAGTACTCCTAAACAAACCATTTTGAAATCTGAGACAACTTCTAGCGCGTTAAAAAATGGCTGGGCTTGGAAAATACCTTTAACTAATAGAACTGGTAATGGCTATGTATATAGCACTGATTTTTGTAGTCCCGATTTAGCAGAAACCGAACTCAGGTCACAATTAAATTTATTAGATTCAGATGTTGAGGCAAAACATTTAAAAATGAAAGTAGGTAGACGTGAGAGTCATTGGTATAAGAATTGTCTTTGTATTGGTTTATCTCAAGGTTTCATAGAACCATTGGAAGCAACTGCATTATTTTTAGTTCAACAAACGGCTGCCATTTTTGTCGACGAATTCGAAAAAGGTCAGTTTACACCTAAGAATCAAATCATTTTCAATGCAAATATAAATCAATATTTTGATGGGATCAGAGATTATATAGTCACTCATTACAAAACTAATTCCCGCAAAGATACGCAATATTGGCGAGAGAATGCAGCAAACCCTCACCTAATTTCCGACTCATTGAAAAACATATACTCCTGCTGGGGAAAAGGTGAGAATTTAACCGCTCAATTGAATCGTCAGAATGTAGATAAATATTATACAAGTATGTCATGGCACTGTTTATTATCTGGCATGGGTTTATTTCCTGACTCAACTACATTACAGCGCCCTCAACCTCATGAAGTTCAGATAAGAATGGATTCAATTAAATCGTTTTATTCTAGATGTGCTTTGAACTACAAAACTCAAAATGAGTTTTTAGAAAAAAGATAAATGGATTTATTTTTATGAAACCTATGTGTGAAAAAGTACTACCAAGTAGCAATTGCTCTTGGCGTTTTGTTAAATACACTATGCCAAATATAGATTTTAATTGGCACTACCATCCAGAATATGAAATTTGCCTTACTTTAAATAGTAAAGGGATCAGGTATGTCGGTGACAATATCGCATCATACCGCGAAGCTGACTTAGTGCTTGTTGGCCCTAACTTACCCCACACTTGGCACTCTAAAAAAAATCTAGATAAAACGGAGCAAATTGTTTATGTAGCTCAAATCCCTTTAAAATGGATGGATAGTATTATAGATGACAATGTTGAGTTAAATATACTTAAAGAAATGTTTAAATTATCTCATAGAGGCATAGAGTTTAGTCATCAATCAGCAATAGAAGCAATTGCGCTATTTAAAAAAATGCCAGATGCTTCACCTTTATCACGATATGTTTTACTTGTTCAGTTATTAGATTTAATGTGTGTAGATCAGCAAACTAAACTATTATCTAGTAGTCAATATAGTTACGGTTCAAAAGGTCGGAGTGAGATTGATAAATTAGATAAGGTTATCAAATATATTCAAGATAATTACACTGTGCAGATTTATGCTGAAGATTTAGCTGAAATGGTTCATATGAGTACCAATCATTTTCATCGTTTCTTCAAAAAACGCACTGAGCGTACATTAACTGAGTTTATTAATCAGTTAAAAATTGGTCAAGCATGTAAACTACTCATTAGTTCCAACTTACCTATATCCGTGATCAGCGATCAATGTGGTTTCAATAATATATCAAATTTTAATAGACGTTTTTTAAAAATGAAGGGCTATACACCAAGTCGCTTTAGAAACAATATAAAAGCACCTTCAATTGATTAGCACAGCAGCTTTTTAAAAGATACTGTGCTTTAAAGATTAAACATTACTAATCTCTAATCTACTTTCCTATTATTTTGCAGCTACTGTTAAATTGAAAAACTTCGCCATTTCTTCAGGTGAGGCCAGTTTTTGTAACGTTTCTGGTTTTTGAAAGTCTGCAACGCTCATATTATCAGGCACTGCAATGGAAATATTTAAAAAGCCTAAGTTATCTATAAAAGTTGTTAACCCCTCTTTTAATACTTGAGGTGCTGGTGAAAATGATAGCTGTTGCTTTATCATTTCTTGTAATTGCACTAATTCCATTTTCTGAGCAGAAGCTAACTGAGTCAAAGCTGACTCTAACTTACATAGATTAGTAATTTCAAAGCTCACAGTTTCAGGTTTTACACCCTGAATAACATTCATAAGTTGTGTTTGTTGTTGGAATTGCTGCTCTAGTGTTTGCTCTTTTCCTGACAAAACTAGAGCTCTATGCTGTTCATTCATCTTCACTGATAAATCAAACAATTCTTTTACATTAGCAAGCGATAAATCAAACTTAAAACCAGCAACACCTGATGATTGTATTTCATTTTTAAAATCAGCATGATTATTACTTTCGTCATATTTCATACTAGACAGTAAGTTGATCTTTGAGTTTATAAACTCATCAGCAACCCCTTGTGGTAACTGTTGCTTTACTGCATCTGAAATGACTAATTCTTTTAAATTAAATTCGGCATAATCTGTTATTTTTTGAGGATCATAACCAATAACTTTAACTGATTTCACATCCGCAAAATGACTACCATCTGGGGCGGCCAACTTAATTTTTTCAATTAAAAATGATTTTTCTAATACATTCACTGATACATCTTGATAATCTATCTTAACCCCTAACTCAGAATTTATCATCGCAAGTTGCTTATCAACCTCAGCTTTTGCATCTAGCATTAATGCATAATTTGCGTAGCTAATGCCACCTGCGATGGCAGCCACAACAGCAGTACCAATTAATAGTTTTTTCATTTTCTCTCCATAGATGACAGATATACTGCTTCAGTAAAATTTTTACTAAAGTGAATATAAACGGAATTGATTGATAAGTCATATAATTAGATATTTTAAGGCATATTTTTTGCTTGGTTAATATTTTTATGACTATTTACCGCTTTTTAAATGTATTATTAGTTTTAACGACAATTAATTGCCGCTATTATAATAATTAATAACAATAAACTTACTTTATATAGATGACGGAACCCTTTATATGGCTGATGATGTCCTGCTTAAACATCAAGATTTAATCCAAGACCTTAAATCTGATTTAGGCAAAACAAAATTTGATACTGTTTTTAAAAAGAAAACAGCTCAGCTATCTAAGCCTGATCAATTTCTATTAAAAATGGAAATGACTCGCCTTTCGCAACCTGTTGCACGATTTATTGATTTAAGAGGTCAAGTTACAGGTGAAGTTAGACCTTATGAATATAAAGATAAACAGCACTTTATGGATAATTTGGCCATTGAAGTGTTTGAAAAAGCAATAAAACAACACGGTGATTATACATTAGCTGTATATGAAGCAGTGACCAATACAGAAAATAACCATAAGGTACTACAAAAAAAAGCCAAGCAACAAGCTTTGACTAAACCTAAAGTGACTGAGGAACAATCAACTGATACTCTTTGTCACATGGTAAAGTTCGCCTCATACGATACTCGTATTGAAGAGCGAATGAACTATGCGATAAAAATTAAAATCCAATTATCACCATCTGATTCAATTGAAGCGAGTACATCAGATATTTCTGTCAGCGGATGTAAAGTAAAAATGCCTGTCAGATATCAGTTTAAACGTGAACAAAAAATAAAAATGCGTTTAATTGGTTTAGAACAAGATTTTGAATTGGGCTTAAAAGATGGTGTTGAATATGAGGTAGTTGCAGTAGAGGCCATCAATGATGATACAAATCATATTAGAATGAAACGCACTTTCACTGAAAACAGCGCAAGTTTTGATGATTTTTTAAGAAGTTTTATTCATGGCAATAAACGCCGTTATAAAGTGAATTTAGACAATACCTTAGACGCAGTTATTGTTAAGGGTTATGAGCAATATTATTTGCCACGGGTCACATCTTTACCGGTTTTTTTCAGTGAAAGTGATCATACATTAGTACCAAGTTTACTTCTAAGTAATGAAAATAACATAGATACAATAAGATACTTTAATGATGAAAATAAAAACTTTATTTTAAGCAGTATTTTACATAAAGCTAGGCTGGCCGAAATTTTATCTCAACCGGGGCACGTTAAAGAAGGTTTATTTTATTGCTTTACTCATATTTCTGCTGAAAAAATTTATTATTATTCAGCCACTGATTATGAGCTATTAAAAACTCCAGCATTAAAGAACCTATTTTTAGGTTTTGGTAGTAGCAAATTAAGTTGGCGTACTTTTAAAATCCAAATTATGCCAACGCATACTGATGATGCCTTTATTCCATTATCACTACCAGAAACTGCCGATTCTGAAATTGCAAAATTAAACAAACCACCCTCGCCTCGCGTGCAAGGTGTGATTAAAGATATAAAATACTTGGCTTTATTAACTGATATTACAACAAAGCAATCACAAGCTGAGTATCAAAAAAATAAGTTTAATAAAGATCAAGCAAACGCTTTAAAGCAATTTGGGCATGCTAAACAAGCTAGCTATCCTAATATTGATGTTGTTTCTTTAGAATATGTCAATTTAAGATCTGAAACTCGTTATTTGTACAAAACTGCCGTTATTTTAGAACAAGAAGATAAGGGTCAAGTAACAGGCTCAACCAGAGATTTCTCAGAAAGTGGTTTACAAATTGAACTGACTAAACCAACTGAATATATCGCTAGTGATCTATTATTGATGGCACTACCAGACCTACAAAAAATCACTAAAAAACATGACTTAAATAATTTACCTTATGAGGTCATGGCGGTTAGTAAAACTAAAACCATCATTAACTTACGAAGCTATCGCCCGACACTTGAAAGCGAACATATTGGTACAACATTTTTCACTCAATTAATTTCTCATAATAAATCTAAATTAAAAGCATCGGAAGAATCACCTAAGATACCAGGCCTATCAACTGCATTAAGAAATATGCAAACTAAAGCTGTGTGCCAATTCCCATTCTATATCCATAAATTAGGACCTAGTTATTCAGTCGGCGCAATTGGTCATGGCTTATATGCGAGTCCATTACATTTAATTTTAAGTCAATTTGGTTTACTTGATTCACATTTTAATATTGAAAGTATTTTTCCAAGCCATGTAATCAATGACTTACTTATGCCTAAATTAAGAGATATGAAGCGCCAAGACAAGCCATTTCAATTAGAATTATATTTGCGCTTTAATCCTGCCGCAAAAGATATTAAATCAGCAATCATTATTGATTATATACCGTTAGATACCAATGAAATTAATAAAAAAAGCTTTGTAACCGCTTGCATTAAACGAGAGTTGTTTTTTGGTTTTAGAGTATATATTTCAAGAACTGGTCGTCCTGATACCGATTATTTATCAAAAGAATTAAGCTATATCACACAGTATGCCCTGCACAAAGCAAAAGTTTTAGAGAATGAGCTGTGGTCAGTTGTTGGTGTGGGTGAAATGTTAGATATTTCTAATGAGTTAATGCAAAGGTTTAATATTGAAGCCAGTTTAGTTTCAGCCATGCAACAAAGAAAAAAACAATGGTTACAAAGAATAAGCTAAAGTTAACTAAACTTTAGCTTATTAACTCTATCTGTTTGGTATTGAAATAAAATATGCCACCTGAAGTAATGAACCGTCATTTATTGCAACATCAGCTTCTTTAACCACTTTAGGTTTACCATGTACCGCAATACCCAAACCTGCAGCAGACATCATTTTTAAATCATTTGCGCCATCACCCATAGCTAATGTTTGCTTTATATCTATATTTAGCTCGTTAGCCATTTTATTCAAAAAATTAGCTTTTTCTTGCGCATCTACAATTACACCTAATACATTGCCTGTTAGTTTATCACCTTTGACTTCAAGTTCATTTGCATGAATAAAATCTAAGCCTATTAGCTGCTGGACACGCTCAGCAAAAGGAATAAAACCACCTGAAGCAATTGCTAATGTCCAACCTTTTGATTTTAGATATTCACATAAATCTAAAACACCTGGCATTAATGGCAGCTGTTTTTTTAACTTTTCAATTAATTTTAACTCTATACCTTCAAGTTTTGATACTCTTAACTTCAAGCTATCACTGAACTCTAAGGCGCCGCTCATAGCTTGTGCAGTAACAGAAGCGACTTCTTCATATACATTAGCTAATCGCGCAATTTCATCAATGCATTCAATTGTAATTGCGGTTGAATCCATATCCATTACTAGCAAGCCTAGTTGTGTTATTTTTGGAGCATCATCAAATACAGCCAGTTGGCAAGAAAGTGCTTGTGAAAGCGCTGCTATTAGAGGTTTTAAGTGAGCAATATCAAATTGACACTGAATCACCAAAGCGGGCTCTAGTTTAGAATCTGGTTGAAAATAACAAATATTTGCATCATCTATTTGTTTTGATTTTAAAAAATCTGTAATTTTATTTATGTGAGATGTAGTTATTTCACAACCAAATGCCAATAAATAATTCATTTGTGAACACGGCTGTAGTGCATTTTCAGTTATAATTGACTCTCTGATAGATAACCTAAACCATTGATCTAATTTTAATATTGATGATAGTTTTTTGCCCTGAGTGTCAGACAAATTATAAGATGACATTTATAGCTCCAAGTAATGCACTTTTATACATAAGGTAAGTATTTGCATTTTTACCAAGAAATAGAGAGAATGTCTGCAACATAGTGAGCAATATGAAAAAAAAACAACTTAACAACCCAGCCATAGCAACAATATATCAACGAGTCTCTCGCTTGGCGCTTACGCTCATCTGTTTATCTTTACTGATTAATTTGGGTTTAACTTCAAGTTTTGATAGCCACGAAATCATCGCCAAACAAACTCATCACACCGCAAGAAGCTTAGCCTTGCAAATGTCTTATTCTGCAAGCGATGCAATAAATAGCAACCAAACCAAGCAATTAAAATCTATAGTAAACAATATGGTAAAAGACCCTTTTATTGTTTCAGCGTCAATTTTTGATAAACATGGCACTTTGATTACTCAAAGTGAGGGAAGTGTTTTATATCAAGAGTATTTAAAACAACCTAATGCTATGCCTGGGATCTCAAAGCTATCATCACCTGTCATTCAACCCATGTTTGATGGCAAGAACCGTATCGGATTTGTAAGAATAACGTATTTATCTCGCGCTGCAATGAATGAAGGTCATAATCATTTTCATCAATTAGGCAGACAAATAGGTTTAATGCTAATTTTAAGCTGCATCTTAACTTGGTTAGCGGCACGAACGATTAAACGCTGGCAAGTAAATCGCTATACAAAAAAGATTTTAAAACAATAATCAATTAGTTTAAATTAAAAGTACTTAAGCTGTTTTTATAAAGCTGCTTGACTATTTCATCTTTATTTTCATCTCTAAGCGATGCTAACTGCTCAAAAATAGTAATTAAAGCAATGGGTGTATTTATTTCACCTTGCATGCCACTTATAGGCATAGAAGGCGCATCTGTTTCAAGTAATAAAGATTTTAATGGTAACTGACTAATGGTGTTTCGTGTTTTTTTAGCTCTTTGATAAGTGATCACTCCCCCAACACCAATTTTAAAACCCATTTTAATATATGTCTTTGCTTGTTGTAGACTGCCATTAAAAGCGTGTATCACACCACCAAATTTAGGTTTATTTTGCTTAAAAGCTTGAGCTATTAGATGATGACTCTGCCTGTGATGCACAATCAGAGGCAATTGGTATTTATTTGCTAAGTGAATATGCGCTATAAAAATCTGTTTTTGTTTTTCTATATCGCTAATACTGCTGTCAATTCCACACTCTCCTATCGCAACGACTTTATCACGATTTAATATATAAAGTTGTTCGAGTGCTTCAATATGATCAGTTTGATGTTCAGATAAAAAATAGGGGTGTAATCCAATTGCATAATATAGCTGAGGCAACTTTAACTTTGGTAACTGTGAGCACAAGAGATGTTTTGATTGTTCCAACGTGATCCCCGGCACTAACATTTTATTGATACCTGAATTTAGAGCTTGCTGTAATAGCACTTCTCGATTGCCATCAAACTCAGAAAAGTCTATATGGCAATGTGAATCAAAAAATTGATCTTCAGGCATCATTTAGTTTCATATATTAAGGATTTAAACGTTCAACTTGCCATGTACCATCAGATTGCTTTTGATACATAAATCTATCATGCAAACGATTCGCACCGCCCTGCCAAAACTCAACTTTATGCGGTTCAATACAATATCCGCCCCAAAATGAAGGCAGTGGTACTTCACCTTGTGCAAATTTACTTTTCACTTGAGAGAATTTTTCCATCAATACATTTCTTGATGAAACTGGACGGCTTTGCGCTGAAGCCCAAGCAGCGATTTGACTCTCTTTTGGTCGCGATAAAAAGTATTTAGTAACAGCCATTTTTGACAGTGGCACGGCTTTACCATAAACAATGACTTGTCTCTCTAAATTATGCCAAGGAAAATGTAAGCACACTTGATTGTTTTGTGCGAGTTCTTGTGCTTTTCTAGATTCTGTATTGGTAAAAAATACAAAGCCATTTTCATCTAAATGCTTTAATAAAACGATACGTTGGGAAGGCTGACCATTTTCATCAACTGTTGCCACTACCATAGCTGTTGGATCAGCAAGTTCTGCATCAACAGCTTGCTTTAACCATGATTCAAACTGTGAAATAGGATCATGAAGCAATAGATCTCTTCTTAAACCGTCTTTTAAATATTCTCTTCTAATATCTTCTAATTTCATCTTTGATCCAGTGTAGGTTTAATACGGACTCTTTATGTTAATGGTGTAATAATACCTTATTTTTAAATTAGAATTTAAAAATTTAATGCTATTTCGAAAACAAAAAAGCTTCCAACAAAATCGTTGAAAGCTTTTCAAGTAATCACAATCAAATTTTTAAACTATTTTAGCAGTCCGAGACTCTTTTCTGATTTAGCCGATGAACATACATCTGGTATTTTTCAAACTATTTGAGTTTAAACGAGGCATTTAAATACCTTATTCTTATGAGCAGACGCATAAATAAATCTGATATCTGCCTGCTTACAATTATATGAGGAATTAACAAGGCAAATTCAATCTCTAGGTTACATTTTTTCCATTACTTCTATGCCGAGTAAATCTAAACCCTTAGCAAGTGTTTTAGCAACTAAATTACACAGTACTAAACGACTTTCTTTAACTTCAGTTTCTACACCTTCTTTAAGTACAGGGCATGCTTCATAGAATGTCATGTAAAGGCTAGATAATTCGTATAAATAAGCACATAAAACATGTGGTGTTGCATCATTGATCATTTGATCTAATACTTCCTCTAGTTGAAGAAGTTTTAGTGCTAATGTTTTTTCTGGAGGCTCATTAATAATGATATCCGCACTAAAAGTAGCAGTATCAACATCTGCTTTACGGAAGATACTACGAACACGTGTATAAGCGTATTGTAAGTAAGGTGCTGTTGCACCTTCAAAGCTTAACATCGTATCCCAGTTGAATATGTAATCGCTCGTACGGTTTTTAGATAAGTCAGCGTATTTAACTGCGCCGATACCTACTTTACGTGCTACTTCGTTACGTTCTTCTTCTGACATATCCGATTCTCGCTCAGCTAGTTTAGCTGTTGCACGAGTGATAGCTTCTTCTAATAAATCAGCTAGCTTAACAGTGCCGCCAGTACGTGTTTTAAACGGTTTACCATCAGCACCCATCATAGTGCCAAATGGACAAAATTCGTAGCTTGTTTCTTCACGTAATAAATCAGCTTTACGCGCCGCTAATTCTACTTGATTGAAGTGTAAACTTTGGCGTGCATCTACAAAAATTAAAATACGATCTGCCATTAACTTGTTTGAACGATAATCACATGCCGCTAAATCAGTTGTTGCATATAAAAAACCACCACCTGATTTTTGCACGATAAATACTGATGGTTCGCCATCTTTATTTGCTAATTCATCAAGGAATACAACTTGTGCACCTTGTGATTCTTGTGCAATACTTTTATCTTTTAACAAGGTGATAATATTGTTTAATTCACCATTGTAAGCACTCTCAGCCATAATATGTTCAGGCTTTAGAGTTACATTTAACTTTTGGTAAACTTCATTAGAATGTTTAACTGAAGTATCAATGAATAACTTCCATAGTTTATTACAATGCGCATCTCCACTTTGTAATTTAACTACGTAACTACGTGCACGATCAGCAAAACCTTCTTCGTCATCAAAGCGCGTTTTAGAATCTCGGTAGAAGCTTTCTAAATCAGCTAATGCCACTGATTCTAAATCAATTCCTTGCTCTAATAAATCTTCTAAATGCGCGATTAGCATACCAAACTGCGTACCCCAATCACCCATGTGATTTTGGCGAACAACAGTATCACCTCTGAACTCAAGCGCACGAACAACTGAATCGCCTATAATAGTTGAACGTAAATGACCAACGTGCATTTCTTTGGCTAAGTTAGGAGATGAATAATCTACAACAACTTTTTTATCATCTTTATGTTCTGCTACACCTAATTTTTCATCAGTATTTGCAGCAACTAATTTTTCAGATAAAAACTCAGATTTTAAATGAATATTGATAAAACCAGGTCCTGCAATTTCAATTTTTGCAGCAATATCATCTACTGATAAGTTATCAATAATTTTCTGTGCTAATTCACGTGGATTAGTTTTTAATTTTTTTGCCGCGCCCATCGCACCATTTATTTGGTAATCACCAAATTGTGGGCGTGTGCTTTGTGTTACTGCTGGATTTGAACCTTCAGGTAAGCCAGCAGCATCCATAGCCACTAGGGCTCTTTCTACTAATAATTGACGAATATTCATTTTTATCTCTTTAAATTCTTTCGATTTAAGATGATTTATCATCTTATTTTTATCAAATAAATCTTTTTCAATTCATAAATGATTAGGGCAATGCAGCCATCATCATTTATGAGCCGAAAAATTAGTGTTCACGTGTCTGATGGAACTCAACATCTGGATAACGCTCTCTAGATAGGTTCAAATTAACCATACTAGGTGCAACATAAGACAAGTTACCACCGCCATCTAACGATAAGTTCACTTCACATTTACGCTTAAATTCTGCAAGTTTTTTCTCATCATCACATGTAACCCAACGCGCAGTTGCGACATTAACACTCTCGTAAATAGCATCAACGTTATATTCTGATTTTAAGCGTGCAACAACAACATCAAACTGTAGTACACCAACGGCACCAACAATGAGGTCATTACTGATCAAAGGCCTAAATACTTGAACAGCACCTTCTTCAGATAACTGAATAAGCCCTTTAAGAAGTTGTTTTTGCTTTAACGGATCTTTTAAACGAATACGACGGAATAATTCCGGTGCGAAGTTAGGTATGCCACTGAATTTTAACTTTTCACCTTGCGTAAAAGTATCACCAATTTGAATGGTACCGTGATTATGTAAACCGATAATATCACCTGCAAAAGCCTCTTCTGCACGAGCACGATCACCAGCCATAAAAGTTACCGCATCTGAGATGCTTACTTTTTTACCTAAACGAACATGATCCATTTTCATACCTTGGCTATATTTGCCCGATACAATACGCATAAATGCAATTCGGTCACGATGTTTTGGATCCATATTAGCTTGTATTTTAAATACAAAGCCTGAGAACTTTTCTTCTTTTGCTTCAACTTCACGTTCAGCTGTTTGACGAGATAATGGCTCTGGAGCCCATTTTGTTAAACCATCTAACATATGATCTACACCAAAGTTACCTAATGCAGTACCAAAGTAAACAGGTGATAATTCACCTTTTAAAAATAGTTCTTGATCAAATTCATGTGAAGCACCGATTACAAGTTCTAACTCTTCACGTAAACTTTCAGCTAGGTCTTCACCAATTTCAGCATCAAGGTCGGTATTATCTAAGCCTTTAATAATGCGTACTTCTTGAATTGTATGACCTTGACCTGTTTGATAAAGAATCGTTTCATCACGATGTATGTGATAAACACCTTTAAACTCTTTACCACAACCAATTGGCCAAGTAACTGGAGCACAAGCAATTTTAAGCTCATGTTCTACTTCATCTAATACTTCCATTGGATCACGTGTATCACGGTCACATTTATTCATGAAAGTAACAATTGGTGTTGTACGTAAACGTGTTACTTCCATTAATTTACGAGTACGATCTTCTACACCTTTAGCAGCATCAATGACCATTAAACATGAATCAACAGCAGTTAATGTACGATAAGTATCTTCCGAGAAATCTTCATGTCCAGGAGTATCTAGTAAATTAACTAAACGATCGTTATATGGAAATTGCATTACAGAAGTAGTAACAGAGATACCACGCTCTTTTTCCATTTCCATCCAATCAGATTTAGCATGTTGATTAGAGCCGCGCCCTTTTACTGTACCGGCTTTTTGCAAAGCGTTTCCGAATAAAAGAACTTTTTCAGTAATAGTCGTTTTACCGGCATCAGGATGCGAAATAATCGCGAAGGTGCGTCTTTTCGCTACCTCAGTTGGAACACTGGACATTTAAACCGCCAATCTCAGAATTAATAGAATAAAAAAATGGACCCGATTATAGCAAAAAAAAATTACTTTTTGCAGAGGAAATAGCGAATTATAAAAAATATAAAATGAAAATAATTTACTCATTTGCGTAAACTTATTAACACTTTTATGCTAAGTTAGAATCATCTATCAAGTTATTTAATTTATTGATGAAATACTCGTACTTATCCATATTAGTTTTATTATTTACCTCCAATGAACTTCATGCGAATGGGGCTGAAGCTAATATTTACAATATAGATAAATTACAATCGTTATCATTAAATGAGTTACTTAACTTAGAAGTGGTCAGTGCCAGTCGGAAAAGTCAAAAAATACTTGATGCACCAGCCAATATCACTGTAGTTTCAGCTAATACCATTGAACAGCGCGGTTACGAAAATTTAGTTGAAGTATTAAAAGATGTACCTGGTTTTGATTTTGCGACAGGAGAATCAAATGCGGGTGAATATACAACACATAGCATCAACCGTGGTATTGGCGGATCTCCTGGTAATGTGCAATTGCTCATTTTAGTTGATGGTATTGTACAAAATCATATTGCATTTAATTGGTCCCAGCCTTGGGATAATCAACAAATTTTTGTCGATTTAAAACGAATAGAAATTATTCAAGGCCCAGGCTCTGCAACATATGGTGCCAATGCTTATTCTGGTATCATCCACTTTATTACTGCGCAATCAGACAATGAAATTGGCGACCAATTTTTATCTACCATGGGTGAAAATAATGCTCGCTCAAATAGCTTTATTGTTGACCATCAATTTAGTGAACTATATTTACAAGCATCTGGTAGGCTTTATGAAACAGATGGTGATTCTGGACTAGATCGTGCAGATCCAGCTGGATATTTTTCTTCACTACCTTGGCCTACACATATTACTTATAACTATGATGAGCAAGGTAACTTTATTAGAGAAAGCCCCAATCCATTCGCAGGAACCAATCAACAACTTGGTTATAATAATCAGAGTAAAGAATGGGCTTTAAGAGGTAAAGCTATTTGGCGACCTAAACAAACCGTCAAAAACGGCTTTACACAATTCACTTTAGGCATGTCGCTTTGGGATCAAAAGCAAGGGCTTGGTAACTATATTACTGGCTTTGAATATCAAACCCGGGCTTCAAGTTATAAAAAACACCATAGTGCACAATCATTTAATATAGATGCTGATTACAACATAAATTCAAACATTTCACTTATCAATAAACTTTGGTATCGACAAAATAAACAACTACCCGATACGGGTTTTCAATATAGTTACAGGTTTGTAGATTTAGTTAAAAGTTACCATAGCGTAAGTTCGCAAACAGGTTTTGAGCAACAACTTGAATGGCAAATTAACCCCAAGCAAAACCTATTATTTGGTTACAGACTACAAAGCTCAGATAAAATGGAGCAAGTTGTTTCTCTCGGTGCTTATCAAGATATAAACAACCAAGGTACTCATTCATCTTGGCTACAAGCATTAATGGGGAATAGCTTAAATCAATATGAATATGCGCAAGTCAATAAAGTAGATGAAAAAGCAATTTATATTCAATATCAAAACACACTTACAACCAATATTGATTACACATTAGGTTTAAGACATGGCATAAGTGATGAGCATGATTCAACAACAAACCCAAGAATTGCTTTAACTTATAATGCAGATGAGTATATCGAAAAAGCAGATTGGCGTATTAAATTTTTATATGGTGAAGCATTTAGAGAGCCTTCTATTTTTGAGCTAAATGATGAATTTAGAGGCAATCATGATTTACAGCCGGAAAAAATAAAAACCTATGAAATAGTCAGTCAATTGGCATCTAATTCAGATGATTTTGATGCCAGTTTAAAAGCATCCGTTTTCTTTAGCCAACAAACCGATATCATTACTTTAAAAATTGATAACTCAGATAGTGGTAGCGGATATATGAATCGAGATCATACTGATACATATGGTTTTTCTTTGGATAGCCAGTGGCGACCAAGTCATTCTTTATCACTATATTTAAATTATCAATATACCGATGGTAAACATGCTTGCCATAACAATCCTTTAGCACATATTGCAAAAAACAAGATCAATTGGGGCTTAAATTATTTAACTTTAAACGACAAATTAAATATCAATTTAAGGTTCAATCATGCTCTTGATAGGCAAGCACCTGAAATTAATAGCTACTTCACTAAAAATGTACCTAATTATCATGTAGCTAACTTATTAGTGAGTTATAAAAACTTTAATATTGGTGAATTAACACTGACACCTTCGATTGAAATTAAAAACTTATTCGATGAAAAATATCTTGGGGTTGGTAGGCAAGATGGCAGTAGTGATATATCCCGATATGACCCACTGAATAACGCGAACCCTCTAGGATTCATCCCACCTTATCATCCGCAACCAGGTCGCGTGATAGAAGCAAAAATAAGAGTGAAATTTTAGTTAGCGTTTTTAAATTAAACTTAATGGATCCGCTTGTTCTATTTTTCATATACCAATGCGACAACCAAATGAGCATTCAGAGCTTAGTTTTACAATTAATAGTATTAGTATATTTCGGCGACTTTTAAGATTTTCTGATCCCACTTTAACCCTGAAGCAGCACTTGTCGCTAAGTTAATATAAAAATGTGGTCGACCATCTTTTGTGCCTATCGCGACGGTTATTCCTTTTTTGACCCATTGGGTATTTGGTGCAACTAATAAAGCATTATTCTGTTCAGCATACCTCACAGCGGCTTCTATTTTTTTTTCATCGCCAACATAAATTATATTAAAAGATTTTTTTGGTAAACTAGCGCCTATTTCTAATTGGTTTATACTAATTTCACCATAATTTTTAATTTTGAGTTTATTAAATGCTTGGTATATCTTTGGCGAACCGAGCACAAAAATAGATACTTGTTTTTTATGGCTGCTAGAGTGTTCAAAAGACAGGATTTTAGATATTAAAACAACTTGAAGGCTTGCTGGCAGCTCAGTTGCACTAAGCGAAAAAGAAAAAATAGCAAACACAAATGCATAAGTGCCCAAACGCCACTTATTCATCCTTGTTAGTTTCTCCTTGCTTTGTAAACTGAAGATCATGCTATTATTTAAAATAAGTCCTTTATTAAAATAAACTATTGATACAAACAGATTAATCTATTTAATTATGATCCACCAGATGTTATAAATAAAAAGTAGTAACTATTTAGCAAAAAAATAAGGAAAGGAAGAATAAATAATGATTGAAAGCAAGTTGAGCATTAAGTTACTTTGGTATGTAACGCCACTTGTGATTATTCCTTTACTTTTTTTAGGTGGATTTACATTATCCAATGTAACGCAATCTACAGAAAAACAAGCTGATATAATTGTGAGTCACTTTGTTCAGCAACAACAGCAAAATATTTTCAATTACATTGAAGTATTTCACTCCGCAACAGATCTTTTATCTAATTCACCCGTTTTAAGCCAATTTATAGAAACAGACTCAAATAAACCTTCTAATAATACCGTTCGAATTGGCGATCTATTAGATGTTTTTGCCAGTTATACAGATGCATATCCTGATATATTAAGTATTGATTTAATCACCTTAGAAGAAAAAAGTTTAGCTTTTTATTCTAGTGACCTCTTTGCTGAACCAAAAAAATATCCATTTACTAAATTTTTTAAAAAAAATAACCTCTCTAGAATGCAGTTTATGCAGCAATCAGAAAATGGCACAACATCTATTTACTTTGTAAAACCCATTTTTAAATCACAGTTTGATTTAGAAAGCCCCAAACTATTAGCCTATTTAATATTGCATTTAGACCCATCAGTGATTAATGCGAGCATTTTAGATGCACCTTATGAGCATACACTTAACCTAATTATAAATAACGAAGGCAAAATATTATTTAGTTCTGATTTTTCAAAACGCGGTATATTTTTAACTGAATATGAATTAACAAATATTAAACTTGCTGCAAAAGGCGAGCACCTTATTCCCTTAAAAATAAGTAGCATAGATCAAAAGTCTCGTATGTTATATTCATATCAAATGAATGATGGCTCTTATTACGCGTCTTCGATCCCTAAAGATACTTTATATGAATCAGGTAAAACGATTAGTCTGATCACCGCATTAATCGTGCTTATTTCTGTCGTTTTATTGCCTATATTAATTTTTATCGTTGTCAGAACATTATTGTTAACCCCACTAGCTCAATTAGGTAAAGCCAGCCAAAGGGTCGGTGATGGCGATCTAAAAGTACGATTACCGATTGTTAGTAAAGATGAAATGGGCGCATTATTTCACGACTTTAATCACATGGTTAATCAGATCAGGCATTACCAAGGTCAATTAGAAGACTATAAGGAACATCTTGAAGATAAAGTTCATGCAAGAACTGAAGCACTAGCAAAAATGAATCATCAACTTGAACATGCTATAGATCAAGCAAAACAGGCAAGCGAGCTGAAAAGTCGATTTTTAGCAAATATGAGCCATGAGATCCGTACACCGCTTACCGCGATTATCGGTTTTACTGAGCAAATGCTTGTAAAAGAGGTTCACCATATTAAAGATAATCATTTAAATACAGTATTAAGAAATTCAAAGCACCTGCTAGAGTTGATAAATAACATTTTAGATCTTTCTAAAATTGAGGCCGAAAAATTAGAAATAGAACAACAAGAATTTGATTTAGCACAACTTATTGAAGATGTTAATTCTGTTATCAATGTTTTAGCTAACAGCAAAAACTTAGAATTTAGAATTGACTATACCTTCCCTTTACCTAAAACAATCAAAAGCGATATCACGCGACTTAAACAAGTTTTACTCAACATTTGTACTAATGGCGTAAAGTTTACCGAGCAAGGTTATGTAAGCCTTGCTATTGAATTTATTCCCAATATTCAAAAGCTCAAATTTGTAATTACCGATTCAGGTATCGGCATGTCTAAAAATGAGCTCGAAAGAATTTTTAAACCTTTTGAGCAAGCTGATTCAAGTACCACAAGAAAATTTGGTGGAACAGGTTTAGGTCTATGTATTTCTAAAAACTTGGCTCATTTATTAGGCGGGGATGTTGAAGTGGCCAGTGAAAAAGGGATAGGCAGTCGTTTTTCTCTCAGCATAGCAACAAATAACCAAAATACTGATATTAAACTATTAGAATCAACAGTAGATTTAAATCCGATTAAAATAATAAAACAACCAATTGAATCAGCACATTATGATGCAAAAATTCTAGTCGCAGAAGATAACTTAGATAATCAAGAATTAATAAGGTTATTGCTTGAACATTGGGGGTTAAATCCAGAGTTTGCCAACAATGGTTCTGAAGCCGTTGAAATGGCTTTAACTAATGATTACGACTTAATCCTAATGGATATGCAAATGCCCGTTATGGGAGGCCAAGAAGCCACTCAAATGCTAAGACATACGGCTTATGATGGTCCAATCATCGCTTTGACTGCAAATGTAATGAAACATGATGTAGAAACCTATATTGAAGCAGGTTGTAATGAAGCGCTAGCCAAACCAATTGATAAAAAAGCACTTGAATTTACACTTGAAAAATATCTGAGCTTACAAAAAATAAGTAATCAAAAGTGGGATGATATTTTAGCTAACAATGAATTTACAAGATTAAATGAGACTTATAAAAGCAAATTGCCAGGCCTTATAACTGATCTTGAATCATTCCACGACGCGCAACAGTGGGAAAAACTAAAAGACTTGTCACATAACATTAAAGGCAGCTCTGGTTGTTTTGGTTTTATGGCGATTAGCGATGCGGCTTCCACGTTAGAAATGAATTTAAAACAACAAGAGTATGATAATGTACAGCATAGTTTTGATAAGCTAATACATTCTATAAACCAAAGTGCATAACTTTATTAAACAGATCTATTATTTAAATAAAAGAGAACAGCACTAAGCCCATTAATTTACCATCTTCACGTCCATTATCTGCAGGATAATAATCTTTTCTTATTCCCATCTCATTAAAGCCACATTTTTCATAGAGTGAAATTGCACTGAGGTTACTGACTCTCACTTCTAAGAATATACTTTCAGCACTACGATTATTCGCTTCTTCAATAAAGTTTGCGATTAATAATTTAGCATACCCTTTACCTTGATACTGAGGTGCAATGCAAATATCCATTAAAGTAAAATCAGGACCTGCCATTTCAGCCATATAAAAACCAACTAAGGTATCAGCGATATATAGGCCTTTACTAAAATAGCGCCCGCCAAAGCACGATAGCATGTTTTTGTGCGTCATTGGGTGAGTATGGCAAGATTGTTCTATTAACATCATAGAATCAACACTAGCCTCTGTTAGTGCTTGTATTTTTGTCATAGAGCGTCACTGCTAATTTTTAGAGTATTGGTTAATGCCAGCCATAGCTGTTTTTTATGTTCAATGCTTAAACCTTCAAAACAAATTGAAATACTCAAAACATCGGTCTGTAATATTTCATAACCGGCCTTTTCTTGGGCAACTAAACAATACGCCTGGTTATTATCAACATTGAGCGATTCGATCGTTTTAATCAAATCACTTTGAAGTTGTTCAGGCATATGAAAAGCTGCATCAAAGTTACTTTGTTCATCACTGTCTATTGGCTTTGAAAAGTGTTTATTTAAACTTAATGATTCGACACCAAAAATATCGGCATAATTTAAGTGCATTTAAAATTTCCAGTCTAAAAGCTAAAAACAAAATTGAAGATAAAGTATTTTAAGGAGTTTGTAATTTAAGGTAAAGCTAAGATATAAGAAAGAAGTGGCAGGGGCGGAGAGACTCGAACTCCCAACCATCGGTTTTGGAGACCGCTGTTCTACCAATTGGAACTACGCCCCTGCAATGACGTCGTATTATAGGGAGATAACTTTAAAGGTAAAGTACTTTTTTCACTTTTTTAATTAACCGCTTAGTAATTAAACACAACGATTATTTAGCCATCAATTACCTCTAAAAAACCAATAAAACAGTTAAATTTCATTAATGTTTTATTTTTAATGAAATTATTAAAAACAAAAAACGCGACTAAAAAGCCGCATTTTTAAAAAATATTTAAACTATTTTTAAATAATTTAAATTATTCCCACTCTATTGTTGCAGGTGGTTTTCCTGAAATATCATAAACAACGCGAGAAATACCATCAATTTCATTTATGATTCTATTTGAAACTAAACCTAAGAAATCATATGGCAAATGTGACCAACGCGCTGTCATAAAATCAATTGTTTCAACACAACGTAATGATACAACCCAATCATATTTACGTGCATCGCCCATAACGCCAACAGATTTAACTGGCAAAAATACGGTAAATGCTTGGCTTACTTTATGGTATAATTCAGCTTTATGTAATTCTTCAATGAAGATTGCATCTGCACGACGTAATAAGTCACAATATTCTTTTTTGATCTCGCCAAGAACACGTACACCTAAACCTGGTCCAGGGAAAGGATGACGGTAAAGCATGTCATATGGTAAACCTAGCTCTAAACCAATTTTACGTACTTCATCTTTAAATAATTCACGTAAAGGCTCAACTAAACCCATTTCCATATCGTCAGGTAAGCCACCTACGTTATGATGTGATTTAATTACATGTGCTTTACCAGTGGCTGATGCAGCTGATTCGATAACGTCAGGGTAAATAGTACCTTGTGCTAACCATTTTGCATTTTTAAGCTTTTTAGATTCAGCATCAAAAATATCAATAAATGTATGGCCAATGGCTTTACGCTTAAGTTCTGGATCTGATAAGCCTTCAAGATCTTTTAAGAACTGCGCTTCAGCATCCACTTTTATAATATTTAAACCAAAGTGATCACCAAACATTTCCATCACTTGCTGACCTTCGTTTAAACGAAGCAGACCGTTATCAACAAATACACATGTTAGTTTATCGCCAATAGCACGATTTAATAACATAGCAACAACTGATGAATCAACACCACCCGATAAACCAAGAATTACTTCATCATCGCCAACTTGCTCTTTCATACGCGCAACAGCGTCTTCAATAATTTTTGCTGGCGTCCATAATTTTTCACAGCCACAAATATCAATCGCAAAACGTTCTAAAATACGTAAGCCTTGTTTTGTATGTGTTACTTCTGGGTGGAATTGAATGCCGTAGAAACGTTTTTCATCATTAGCCATAATTGCATGAGGACAAGTATCTGTTTGTGCAATTGTTGTAAAGTCACTTGGAATTTCAATTACTTTATCGCCGTGGCTCATCCACACATCTAATAAACCATTACCATTGTCTGATAAATGATCTTCAATATTTTCCATTAGATTAGAATGTGCAATGTTTTCTACTTGTGCGTAACCAAACTCTTTTTTATCTGAGCTTTCAACTTTACCGCCAAGTTGTTTTGCCATTGTTTGCATGCCGTAACATACACCCAATACTGGCACACCTGCATTAAATACATATTCAGGTGCACGTGGACTACCTTCTAATGTAGTCGACTCAGGACCACCAGATAATATGATACCTTGAGGATTAAATTCTTTAATTTGTTCTTCAGTAACATCCCATGCCCAAAGTTCACAGTAAACACCAATTTCACGTATTTTTCGTGCAATTAATTGTGTGTATTGAGAACCGAAATCTAAAATTAGGATACGTGAATCGTGTATGTTTTTGCTCATGAATAGTCTCTCTTAAAAATTCCAAAATAAAATCATATTTCGATATTTTTACTGGTAATAGCTTTGCTATTGAATATTTCAGGATCAAGCAGATAATACGATGTTTTAATATTCTGCTATAAAAGTATAAATAAAGGCTAACTCATGTTAGCCCTTATTATGCTTTTGTCATCCTGTGGACTTAATAGAATTTATTAGTAATTCTATTGACGGTAGTTTGGCGCTTCTTTAGTGATTTGCACGTCATGAACGTGCGACTCACCCATACCAGCAGAAGTAACACGTACAAACATAGGTTTACTGTTCATTTCTGTGATAGTTGCACAACCCGTTAAGCCCATAGAGCTACGGATACCACCAACTTGCTGATGTATAATATTAGCAATAGGCCCTTTATATGCAACACGACCTTCAATACCTTCAGGAACGAGCTTTTCAGCTTCTTTAGAGTCTTGGAAGTAACGATCTGATGAACCTTCTTTTTGGTTCATCGCACCTAAACTACCCATACCACGGTATGATTTGTAGTAACGACCTTGGTATAGCTCAACTTCACCTGGCGCTTCTTCAGTACCAGCAAGCATAGAACCTACCATTACACATGATGCACCAGCAACAAGTGCTTTAGCGATATCGCCTGAGAAACGAATACCACCATCAGCAATCACTGGAATACCGCGACCTTTTAAGCCTTCAACAGCATCTGAAATTGCAGTAATTTGCGGTACACCACAACCTGTAACGATACGTGTAGTACAGATAGAGCCTGGGCCGATACCAACTTTAACAGCATCTACACCCGCATCTGCAAGTGCAATAGCACCTTCAGCTGTTGCAACATTACCAGCAACTATTTGTAAATCTGGGAAATCTTTACGTGCTTGGGCAACACGGTCAATAACACCTTGAGAGTGACCATGAGAAGTATCGATTAGTAATACATCAAGGCCGGCTTCAACTAGTGCATGAATGCGTTCATCAGTACCAGCACCAACACCTACAGCAGCACCAACACGTAAACGACCAAATTCGTCTTTACATGCATTCGGCTTCTCTTGTGCTTTTTGGTAATCTTTTACTGTGATCATGCCTTTAAGTTTAAATGCATCATCAACGACAAGAATTTTTTCAATTCTGTGTTCATGCATTAAGCTTAAAATTTCTTCACGTTTGGCGCCCTCTTTCACTGTCACTAATTTATCTTGCTTAGTCATAACAGTTGAAACTGGTTGCTCTAATTTAGTTTCAAAACGCATATCACGGCTTGTCACTATGCCCATTAAAGTATTGTTAGCATCAGTTACTGGAAAACCAGAAAAACCTTTATCTTCAGATAAGATTAATGCATCTTTAATTGTTAACTCTGCAGTAACAGTAACAGGTTCAGAAACAATCCCTGCTTCGTAATTTTTTACTTTACGAACATTGTTAGCTTGTTCTTCAATCGTCATATTTTTATGAATAAAACCTAAACCGCCCTCTTGTGCCATAGCGATCGCAAGACGCGCTTCTGTCACTGTATCCATTGAAGCAGATACTAAAGGTAAATTAAGTTCAATACCACGCGTTAAGCGCGTATTTAGATTGGCAGTATGAGGTAATACAGTAGAATGACCAGGTACTAAAAGTACGTCATCAAAGGTTAAAGCTTCTTTAGCTATTCGTAGCATGTGGCAACTTCTCACAATTGAAGGTTAATATAAAATTATATAGAGTTGCGGCCGGATTTTAACAGCAGTTTGTCGTTTAGTAAATTAAAATAATTATTTATTTGTGGTACAGTGGACACGCTACAATTTATTCACTTGGAAAATCATGTTTGGCTCAGAAAAAATGCAAAGTAAACAACTAGTTTACACAGTCTCAAAATTAAACAAAGAAATTCGCTTTTTATTAGAGCGTAACTTTGCTTCACTCACTTTGAACGGAGAAATTTCTAATTTTGTTGCGCCTGCATCAGGACATTGGTATTTCACTTTAAAAGACGATAACGCACAAATTCGTGCTGCTATGTGGCGAGGCAATAATCGCGCATCAAGTTTTAGACCTAAAAATGGTGAGCAAGTCACCGTATGTGCACGTATTTCCTTATATGAGCCACGGGGTGATTATCAGCTTATCGTTGAGCAAATTGAACCCGCTGGACAAGGTTTATTAAAACAAGAGTTTGAAGCGTTACAACAAAAATTAGCCGCTGAAGGTTTATTCAATGCCATGGATAAACAAGCTTTGCCAAGTGCTATAAATAAAGTGGGTGTGATCACCTCTGCAACGGGTGCTGCTTTTAAAGATATTTTAACTGTATTAAAGCGACGCGCTCCGCAACTTGAAGTTATTTTATATCCAGCCCAAGTGCAAGGTGCACAAGTCCACCAGCAATTGATAGAAAAAATTAATCTAGCCAATCAAAGAGATGAAGTTGATGTCATTATTTTAGGTCGCGGTGGTGGCTCATTAGAAGATTTATGGTCTTTTAATCATGAACAACTTGCTTATGCTATTTTTAATTCTGATATTCCGATTGTAAGTGCTGTAGGCCATGAGATAGATACGACCATCAGTGATTTTGTTGCAGATGTACGTGCAGCAACACCTTCAGCAGCAGCAGAGTTAGTAAGTCCTGATTCAAGCTATATACATAATCAAATAAATGAATTTAAAAGCCGATTACAACGTGCGTTTACTTTATATTTAACACAGCAACAACATAAACAAAACGATTTATACCAAAATTTAAAGTTACATCACCCAGAACATAAATTACAGCAGCAAAGTCAAAAACTAGATGAGCTATCAATGAGGCTTCAACGTGCCATTGAAAGAAAGATCAATAATAATCAGCATCAGTTAAACTATTTAAAACCAAAGTTACAAAGATACAACCCACAAGATAGTATAAATCAAGCAAATATGAACTTGGCTTATTTAAAAAATAAGTTAGAAAATGCGATTTCGGCTAAATTACAGACTTGTCAAAATAAACTGGCTATATCGGCTTCAAAATTAGATAGCACAAGCCCGCTAACAGTACTTGCACGAGGATACTCAATTACCAGTAATCAAGGGAAAGTGATCAATTCAGTTAAATCAACTAGCCTTGAAGATGAATTAGTAACTCAACTAGCTGATGGTAAAGTGATAAGTAAAGTAATAGAAATCAGTTAATAAAAAAGGCGAGTTAAGTCGCCTTTAATGTCGTTTTTAGAAGTTAAGCTTACAAATATGAACTTGATAATGAATCTTCATCTTCATAAAAATTTTGTTCCATAGATTTAGCTGGGCATTGAGAATCTGGTTTACCAACTGATTTAGCAGGTACACCGACTACTGTTGTATGTGGTTTAACATCATTTAGTACAACAGAACCTGAACCAACTTTAGCACCCGCACCTACTTCAATATTGCCTAATACTTTAGCGCCTGCACCAATTAATACACCTTCACGGATTTTAGGATGTCGATCGCCTTGCTCATTACCTGTACCGCCTAAAGTAACGGACTGTAGAATCGATACGTTGTCTTCAATAACAGCTGTTTCGCCAATAACAATACCTGTTGCATGGTCAAACATTATGCCTTTACCTACTTTACAGGCAGGATGAATATCAACACCGAACACTTCTGAGTTGCGGCTTTGAATAAAACGAGCGAGTTCTTTACGGTCTTGGCGCCATAAACAGTGTGCTAATCTGTGTACTTGAATTGATTGAAACCCTTTAAGGTTCAGTAGAACAGTTAAATAATTAACCGCTGCAGGATCTCGCTCTGTTACCGCTTTAATATCAGTTGCAACAAAAGTCAGCATGCGATCACAATCAACAAAAGCCTGATCAAATAACTCTCTAAAAGTGAAAGGAGAGACCACTGCATCAGATAACTTATTGGCAACAATAAAACTCAAAGCAGATCCTAAACACTCATGGTTTAAAACACATGAATATACATGACTTGCCAAAAGTGGTTCTTTTTTTACTAAGGCAGTTGCTTCAACTCTTAATTGTTCCCAAACTTCATAACGCATTATGCTGTACTCTTATCAATATACGATCGTTCACTTCTTATTATAACAGTTTAACTGAATTCATGTTTAATGTGTGATCACATCCTTGCTTTATTGGTTATAAGTCATAACTAAAAGTTAAATAGCATTAAATGTAACAAAATATAAGTTTGTGTTTACGCAAATAAACACGTATTTTCGACGTCTAAAAAAATACTAAAACTATAAATGAATAAAAATGTATTAATACTCGCTTTTTGCCAAGGTTTAATTACCACTGGTAACATTATGCTAGTAACAGTGACTGCACTCATTGGCCAGCAACTCAGCCCTAATGAAGGGTGGATCACCCTACCCGTTGCGACACAAAGTTTAGGTTTATTATTTGCAACTATTCCAGCCTCCTTACTAATGGCAAAACAGGCAGAAAAAATGGCTTTAGCTTAGTTAATGCAATCGGCATCGTGGGTATTTTAATAGCGGTTTATGCATTAGAAAAAAGTTCATTTAGCTTATTTTTTTGCCACCCTTTATCGCTTTGCAGCGATTGAGGCTGATCCAAAAAATCCAAGTCGTGTAATCTCATTTATAATGGCAAGTGGCATAATCTCAGCCATTTTAGGTCGAAACTTAGCGATTTAGGTCGAGAAATTATTACCTTCGCTTAATTTTAGCAATACATTTATAGCCCTTGCCTGCCTTTATAATTTGGCTATTTTTATATTGCAGTTTGTCTCTTCTGCTAAAGTACAACAAGCACAAAATGAAGACCCTAAAAGGGATTTAAAAACGATATTAATACAACCAAAATTTATCATAGCTGTTACTGCTGCAATGATTAGTTTTACTTTAATGAGCCTATGGATGACAGCAACCCCCCTTGCCATGCACCGCCATGGTTTTGACTTCAAAGACTCCGCTTTTATTATTCAATGGCACGTACTAGCTATGTTTGTACCTTCACTTTTTACAGGCAAACTCAAGAGAAATTTGGTTCAATTAATATGATATTTATAGGCGCGGTTTTAATTGGCTTATGCATTATTATAAAAGTACCTTTGATTTCATATGTATTTCAATGCACTTATCAAATATGACAGGTATTAAGTTTAGCACTCAAAATGAAATCATAAAATGTGAAAGATCTGGTCATGTATTATATGTAGAAGATCATTTATCTGTTGCAAATAAGACAATGGAAAGTCTTTGATCCCAATTTTAGCGCTATCGGGAAAACTCAATTCAACACAACGCATTGATGCATTAAAAAAAGGTGCAAACGACTTCATCACTAAACCTGTGATCTAAGCAGAGCTAGCAGCAAGAGTAAATAACCTTGTTTTAGCCCATCATTTATATTTGCAAGTAAAACACCAGCAACATGCATTAGAACAAGTCGCTATGACAGATCATCTAACTGGCTTATATAACCGCCACTTTTTAATGCCATTTTTAGAAAAAGCCCTGGTGCTCGCAAAACGACAAAGTCATGACGTCAGCTTAGTTATGATTGATTTAGATAACTTTAAACCTATAAACGATCAACTTGGACATGATGCAGGAGATGAATTACTGATCGCTGTCGCCAATATATTGCAAGCTGAAACACGTGTAGAAAACTAATCAATCAATTTTTACATAAAAAAGCCCATTACAACATATATTGCAATGGGCTTATCTTAAAAACTAAAAAGTTTATTTAAAAACATCATCTATTGCTAATACTTCAATATTCTTTTTAGGAATACTCAGTTTATAACTTTCAATGATCTTATCTTCAGCGATAAGTTCAGCTGGTTTATCAGTATTATATTTTAAAGGTGAAACCTGCTCAGACGCTAAGCGTTTTTGCATATCTTTACCATCACCCGTAATAAATACGTATTGAATATTATCAATTTGTAAGTTCTCTTTTATTACACGGTTTATATCTTCAACTGTTAGAGATTCTATTTGTTTACGTACATAAGATACAAACTCATCCGTTTTATAGAACTGGCTATCGAGCGCATAACCTAACTGTTTATCTTGGCTAGCAACCATTTGTGGTACAAAGTTAGTTAAGAAATTACGAGTTGCTTCAAAACTTTCTTGTGTCATACCTTCTTTTATTAAGTTGTCTAATTCAAATAAAGCAGTACGTGTTGCAAAATGAGCATCATTATTTGAACGTAATGGTCTTAGCCAAATTTGGAAGATTTGTTCAGAGCGCCCTAAATTAGCATCAGGCTTTGTTTGATACATACCACGAGGGAAATATTCAATATAAGAGTAATCACCATAGTTCATACCACGCGTTTGACGAATTCTTTGATATAAGAAGCTATTAGAGCTTCTATGTTCACCAAAATACGAGCGTACTAACCAAAGTGCTGTCCAGTCTTTATCACTACGAATGGTATCAATAGGGAAACCAAATGATACAGCTGTCGATTTAGCTGACTTTTCAACGATAGTTGCATGATGGCCAACTAATTTAGGTGCATCTGCCACTGTTAATCTAGATTCATCACCTTTAGGCAGGCTCATTAAATCTGTAAACATGTCTTGTTTCAATTTCTTAGGCATCGCACCTGTAATACCGACGTTTAATTTAGCTTGTGTTAACTCTGCTTTATAAAAAGCCTTAACATCTGCTAAAGTGATCGCTTCTAAATCCGATAAATCACCATAGTTATAACTTTCATATACATGGTTTTCATAAAGTTTAGCGTAAAGCACTTCTTTGCCTAACTCTTCATCATTAGAGGCTTTTAGACCTGACTTAATGCCATCGATCATTTCTTTTTTGATGCGTTTAAAATCATCTTCACGCCAGCCTGGATTTAATAATTGATCGCTAATTAATGCATACCAAGTATCAGCATTATTTTTATGCACTCTACCAGAAAAAGACATCATTTCCTTATCTAATTGAGCAGAAAAACTGCCAGCCAATGGATACATGGCTTTTTTGATTTCTTTATAGCTACGAGACTCTGAGCCACCTTGTGAAATCATATTAGCGGTTAATGCAGCTAAGCCTTTTTTACCTTGTGGATCTGCAGCCGCGCCGGTGTAAAATAAAAAGTTCACATCAACTAAAGGTGAGTCATTTGTTTTATCTAATACATTAAAGTAACGTTTTGTTGGTTTGTTATTTAAAGCCGTTACTGCTGTATTTAAATCAACTTCTTGCTCAAACCCTGATACCGTTTTTAAATCAGACATAGTCACGGTTGTACGACTACTATCTACAAAATATTTATTTGCGATAGTTTTAATATCTTGCGCTGTTATTGCATCTGAACTAGCGTAAAGCTGATTAATCACTTCAGGATCACGCTCAAAATGCATATAACTTGCAAGTGTTGAAGCAATTGATTGAGATGAATCTAAACCATTTATAAAGCTATATTTTAAGTTAGACTTCAAGTTAGCTAACTTATCAGCATTCACTAACTCAGTACGCACTTGTGCATACGTATCATTGATTAAATCTCGTGCTACCGCTAAATCAGACTCTTTATCTACCTTCACAAATACGTGTAATAAGCCTTCATCTTTGGTTTCTGGATTATAAGTAAACATTTGGCTGGCAATTTGTTTTTCTACTACTAGCTCTTGATATAAATCTGAATTTTCAGAAAAATAAAGTTGAGAGATTAAATCTAAGCCCGCTCTGTCTTTTTGCTTAGGCTGCCAAGCCGTACCTTTGTAAGACACTAATAACCAATGACCAGGTAAGCCATCATTTTTTTCGTGAATGTATTTAGGCGCAGTTTGTTTAGGCTCTGCTGGTACAACAGCATCTACGCCCTTTGCTTGCCACTGCCCCCAAGTTTGTTTAACTAATTGCATAGTTTGAGCAGGATCTACATCACCTACAATAACTAATGATACATTTTTTGGCACATAGAAATTTTCAAAGAACTTTTGACCATATTCCATTTGATCTGGCATTGCTTGAATATCTTCAAAAAAACCCATAGTAGTATGTTTGTATGTATGGGTATCAAATGCTTCTTTGCGTACAGCTGATAACAATTTACGAATTGGGCTTGCATTATTCTTTAAATATTCGCCTTTAACCGTTTGAGCTTCTGTTCTAAATTGCTCTTCTGTATAAGATAAATTTTGAAAGATATCAGCTTCTATTTCTAATACTTTAGCTAAATGCTCTTTTGAAAAGTTTAAATGGTAGTTTGTATAATCATTTGTTGTATAAGCGCGGTTATCAACACCTGAGTTTTTCAAAATATCTGAATAGACTTCTTGCGGATATTTTTCTGAACCTTTAAACATCATATGCTCAAAAAAGTGAGCAAAGCCTGTTTTGCCAACTTCTACTTCATCACGAGAACCAACAGATACTGGAATTTGTAATGACACAACGTCCGGGTAATCAGTTTTAACTACCATAACCTTTAAGCCATTTGATAACTCTTCTAATACATAATCTTGTGCAAAAACTTTATTGTTTGACTGCTTAGTGGCTTTTACACTTGCTGTTTGTTGTGATGAAGCCTGTGCAGAGTTGTCATTATTATCACGATTATTTGCATCAATATGGAATACACAACCCGATAACGCCATAGACACAGCCATTGCAGATGCCAGTACTTTAAATTTCATTCATTTCCCCTGAACTTTTATTATATGAAATACTAATTGAACTAAACTTTATTAGTACCAAACATCCTCATTATGCTAGAGCAATATTTTCTAATCGAGTAAATCCGATGAATAACGTGAAAAAATGTAAACAGTAATTACTATGCCATCAAAGCATCAACTTGAATTTAATTCAAGCCAAATGAAAAAGACTCAACAAAAAAAGACTATCTAGACGTCTAAATGGCTGCTATATTTAATTCCTAAGATAATTACGGTGGAAAAAAAATGGCTTTATCATTAAAACAGAAAATTCAAGACCCAAAGCAAGGTGTATATCTGATCGGTACTACTCCACCAAAAATGGGCACTGATAAAGCACAACTAGAAACCATAGCTAATAAACTATTAGATCGTTTACATGAAATTGAATACGATGGCGTGATCATTTACGACATCCAAGATGAAAGTAGTCGAACAGCTGTACCACGCCCATTCCCGTTTAAACAAACAATTGATCCGCGTGAATATAGCCAACTTATTAGCAAATTATCTGAATTAGACGTGATTACATACAAAAGTGTGGCTCAACGTGATGAAAATGAGTTTAACGCTTGGTTAGATGAAACCGCAGAAAAATTCAAACTTAAAAATTTAGTATTAGTAGGTAGTCCATCTTCTAGTGGAGATATCAAACTGAGCCTACCGAATGCGTATAAAACATTAGCAAACCACAAAAGTAAAGTATTTTTAGGTGGCGTTACAATTGCCGAACGTCACGCAAGCAAACGCAATGAACATGACCGTTTATTAGAAAAAATCGATCAAGGTTGTGAGTTTTTTATTTCTCAAGCAGTTTACAATGCACAAGAAACAATTGATTTAATCACGAGTTATTCAAGAAGCTGTCGTCATAAAGGGATCACGCCAAAACGTATTATTCTAACTTTCACGCCATGTGGTGGTGAAAAGACGTTAGATTTCATGAAGTGGTTAGGCATTTCAGTGCCTGAAGCTACAAAGTGGCGTATATTAGATTCAAGTGATTCATTAAATGAATCTATTAGGATCTGTCGTGACAATCTAAACCAAATTTTACAAAGCTGCGCACACTTAGATGTGCCATTAGGTTTAAACATAGAAAGTTTAACAAATCGTAAAGAAGAGATAGATGCCTCTATTAATCTTTACCGCTTATTAAAAGCAACGATGGAATTAAACCTAGCTGAAAAACAAATCGCTTAAATGACTTAAACGATCCCGTCAGTAAAAGGCTTGACTATTTAGTTAAGCCTTTTTTATTGCTTAAAAACATATAGAAACAACTTCCCATTTTTAATTTCTAATAAAAGCCTTTATATTAAATTAAAAAAATTTAAGGAAGTTAGCGTGCGTCAATTTAAGTTTATTTCATTAATCATTTTATTAACCGTTTCTCTAGCTGCCCAAGCTAAGAATATTGAAATTGGTCAAACCCATCATTTAGATTCTCAAATATTAAAACAAAACCGCCCATTCTCTGTTTATTTACCTCCGTCATATAATAAAAAACCAAATAAAACCTACCCTGTGATTTACGCATTAGACGGCGATTTAACCCGTTTTAAAGGTTTAGTGGGTATGGTTGAGTCGTTAAGCTCTTATAACTTAGAACAACAAATTGAGGAGCATATTATTGTTGCACTCCCTAATGTCGGTTCTCGAGAGCAATATCTCACACCTAGCATTGCCGAATTTACATTTGAGGGGAAGTTATTAGATGATTTAGGTAAGGTAGGTGATGCTAATAAACTGATCGCCTTCATTAATAAAGAACTATTTCCCTATATGGCAAATAACTTTCGTGTAAATAATAAGCGCACATTAATTGGTGAATCTTTTGCAGGCTTATTTACTGCCCATGTATTATTGAGTCAACCTGAATTATTTACCCACTACTTGATCACAGATGCGACTTATATTTGGCATGATAATTACCTAAATCGTGTTTATTCTGAAAAAGATTTAGAAAACGTATCAGCTAAAATATATTTTGCATTAGCTAATAACTCACATCTTGGAAAAATTGGTAAAACAAATTATCAATGGGGTTTAACATTTGCCAACAAAGTAAAAAATACTAAAAACTTAACGCCAAGTGTAAAAGTAGATTACTTTGAACAAGAAAGGCATGGAACTGTTGGTATGTTAGCTTGGTACCATGGTTTAAGGTTTTTACACCACAAAGATAACTATTAATTTAATCAAAGACAAACTTTATCTGAACAAAATCAATCAGTATATAAAATCAAGTTGATAATTTAATATTAAAGTGAATTATATTTTCAGTTTAATAAATGTATATTTATGCGTCAAATTAGTTTACTTAACAGGTACAGCGTATAAGTATATAAACTCATTTTAAAAAGGAAAAACAAATGAAACTTAAATTAAATAAGAAAAATATAAAAATTTGTCTCATGATGAAAAATCAATACCTCTAGATATGACACCTAAAATTGGTGGTGGTGTGAATTTATACACTAGCCCTAAAGTTTGTGCTACAAGCCCGATTATTTGCGATACAACTGGATACTGCTTTTAATAATCATTGATTAGTAGTTGAAAGATAATTATAAAATAAACGCGATAAATAATTTAACGCGTTTATTTTATGTAAACTATTATTAATACAATATTTTTACTATCTGGTTTATCAAGCTTTCTCAACAACCTTTGATATTTCATTCCCTTTTATTAGTTTTATTTCTCTATCAGCTGAAGCTATCGTCTCTTTTCTATGCGCTATGATCACACGGGTTATATCTAACTGTTTTATTGCCTGATTGATATCTGATTCAAGAGTTGTATCTAAATGACTAGTAGCTTCATCCATAAATAATATTTTTGGTTGTTTATATAAAGCTCTTGCTAAGATTAACCGTTGTTTTTGGCCACCAGATAAACTAGACCCCATATCGCCAATTAAACTATCGTACCCCATCGGCATTTTACTTATATCATCATGTATCGCGGCTAATTCAGCACAATAGACTACACGCTCCATATCAATTGGTGTATCAAAAAAAGCAATATTATCAGCAACAGAGCCTGATAATAACTCATCATTTTGCATTACCGCAGCTATTTGTTGACGATATTGACTAGGTCCTAATTGATTTAGTGGAATATCATCAATGAGGATATCACCGCTATTATGATGATTTAAACCTAACATCAATTTTAATAAAGTAGATTTCCCACAACCTGAAGGACCGGTAATCGCAACTGATTCACCAGGGCTTATTTCCATGCTAAGGTCATCAATAACATTAGGAGTGGCGTCGCTGTATTTAAACGACACGTTCTTTAGTAATATTTTGCCTTTAATATTATGCGGCTTAATATTGTCACCTAGCAACGGCTCCTTCTCTGTTAAAGCGATATCAGCTAAACGTTCAAAATGTAAGCTCAGCATTTTAAATTCAATTAATTTTTCAATAAGTTTCGCTGTTTTATCCATAAACTGCTGTTTATAAGCCATAAAGGCAAATAGCATCCCTGTACTAAACCCTCCTTGAATTACTAAAGACGCGGCAAGATAGATAACTATTATATTTTCCAAACCAAATAATAATCGATTTATCCCAGCATATGATATTTGAAAGTGTCCCAGACGAATGTTTTGATTTATCGCATTGGCGTACCGATTTTGCCATTGCCCTTCACGTTTAACTTCAGAACCAAATAATTTTATGGTCTGGATCGCCCTGACTGTTTCCATAAAGTTACTATGTTCCTCGGCTCGAGCTATAATCTCCTGTTCGGTTATATTTCGAAAAGGTCGATACATTAATATTCTTAAAACCGCATAAAAAGTGACTGCGATGACTACAACTGCAGAAAGCAAAGGACTGTAAAAGAAAATCATTACAAGGGTAATAATTGCCATCAAGCCATCGATTATGGTTTCTATTACTCCTGTTGTCAGTAACTCTTTAACTTGCTGTAATGATCCAAACCGTGAAACAACATCACCCATATGTCGTTTCTCAAAATAATTTAGCGGCAAACGAACCAGATGATGAAACAAATTTGCACCCAACTGGATATTCATCAAGCTACCAAAATGTAATAAAGTAAATCCCCTGAGACTATTGGTAACAATTTCAAAGATAAGCACTAAACCAAAGCCAATACCCAATACAGTGAGTAAGGAGGTATCTGCAGTTAAAATAACATCATCAATGACTAGTTGAATATAATAAGGTGTTGCTAAAGCAAAAACTTGCAGTAACAGTGATAAAACAAAAATCAAAATAAGAGAACTTTTAAGTCCTGTTATTTTTTGCCAAAAATCTGAAAACTTTAAGCTTGGCGGTTTTTCTTTAAGTGTAAACTCTTTTGTTGGTGTCAGCTCAAGAGCTATGCCAGTAAAGTGATTTGAAGCTTCAGCTAAACTTAAACGTTTTTCGCCACTTGCGGGATCATATATCACAATAGACTTTGCATTTGCCGATTTTAAAACCACAAAATGATTCAAATCCCAATGTAAAATACAAGGTGTTTGCAAATCTTCAAGATCATCTAATTCAATTCGTAAAGGTCTTGAAGTTAACGATAACTTCTCTGAAAACTGCATTATATCAAGTAACGTAGCGCCTTCTAGTGATAGACTGAATTGCTGACGCATGGATAATAAATCACTTTGATAACCATGATATCCCGCAACCATAGCTAAACACGCTAATCCGCATTCAGTTGCCTCAGATTGTAAAATTAAAGGCAGTTTCTTGCGGTGCCAAAATTGTAATTTACTCGCTGGATTTGTGTCATTTAAAGACATTATAACGACTCTTTTTATTTTTATACTTATGAAAATTAACTTACAACTGGCCTTGAATACTAAAAACAGGATCAAATAACCAACGTACTAAAGAGCGCTGCTCAATCACAATATCAGCATCTAACCTCATACCCGAGCGAAGTGGAATATTTTTTCCATAAGCCTGGATATCTTGAGTTTTTAATGAAACAACAACACGATATGAAGGTAAAGTGATTAATCCTGGTATATCCGTTTCATCGGGTAAAATAACATTTGCACTTATTTGTGAGATCACACCTTCATATATACCATATTTTTGATAAGGAAATGCGTGATATCTTAACCTTGTTTTTTGGTCTATTTCAATAAAACCAAATGCTGAAGTTGGAATATAAATAACAGCCTGCATCTTGCTGTTTTCAGGTAGAATATTTAATAAATTTTGGTTTAAATTGACTGACTTGCCCGTTTTTGCAATCAAACCTGTCACAATACCATTCGCTGGCGATCTTAATTCACTTAACCTTTGCTGTTGCGTTGTGAGTAATTGAGACTCTAATTGTGCTATTTGACTTTCCAATAAATTATTTTCTTTTGCCTGGTTTATTGGTAATTGAGATAGCTGATTATTAAATTGTTCCCTTTGATTTTGTATTGATAATCGTTCTGAATCAATTCTAGCAACTTGTTGATTTAAAGATAATAAACTGTCTTGTTGTTTTTTAAGTTCGAGATCAGATATATAACCCGTTCCAGCAAGTTTACTTACTTGATCAACGATTTCTTTATTTATAACAACACGCTCATTAAAAATATCACTTTGTAATTCGAGTTGAGCTAACCGTTTAACTGCATCTTTGTAATTATTCTTCAACGCTTGTATTTCAAAAGTATGTTTAAGCCTTTGTTTTGTTAATTGCGATTTTAAAATATTTATTTGAAATTCATATTGCTTAATAATGGATTGATTTAACTCTAATCCCTTAACGCCATGTTTTTCAGATTTTATACGTAATAAAGCATCACCTTTTTTAACTTTTTGGCCTTCTCTTACTAAAAGCTCTGTAATAACACCTATTTGGGGTGCTTTTAGCTTTAGCAGACCAGCATCTGGTTGCAAAATACCTGATACCGTTTCTTTTCGGGTATAACTGCCTAAAGTTAAAAATACGATACTAATGATAACAATCGTTAATATTAATAAAGTCAAATACTTAAATACCGGAGGTTGTACTAAGCTCACAACCCCAGATAATCGGTATTTTCTTTTATTTATTACTTCTTGTCTGAATAACTGTTCCATTTAACCTAGCTTTATCTTAAATCGCTCAATTAATAACATAATTATCATAATGTAACTCTTAACTGAGTTACATTATGTAAAATTTAATTTCTCTTTCCTGCCGAAAAATAATATCGTCTAAGAAAATCGTGCATCACTAACTCATGTTCACGACCATATGCTTTAAACATACGGTTATGATGCATGTGTAATAAAGAGCTCATTAAAGTATCTTTACTACATTTAATACCTTCATCTGATGATATCAATTGATTAAGACGTTTGATAACTGGAGATACTTGTATTTTCCAGTTACCTAATATATCAAAAATCTGCTGTTGTTCTTGTGTTGATTCGGTAAGAGATTGCTTTTGTATTTTCGAAAAATCCGAAAACAATTGGCTTTGTATTTTTTTATACTTGTCTCCTAGCTGTTTTCTTAACTGACTTGATTCATTAAATTCTTTGCCAAATCCAGTCCTCAGATCACTAATTAAATTCAATTTTTCTTTAGCGTCAAATTTAAACTCATTTAGTAACTGATCTGTCATTAATAATGCAACTCTGCATCGTACATCATCATTAAATTCAGACTCTAATTGGCTTGTTGCAATCACTAGCTGACTATCAGCCATAAACAAGTCTTCAACCAATGCCATTGCATTTGGACCACCATAACGCTCAACTTCCCTTTCGTATGTAAATAATTCTACTTTGTGTATTTCATTATTTTCAACCATAGGGTCAAGTAAGGCATTCAGTCTTGGTAAAAGTTGTCCGTATAACTCACTTGGTTCACCAAAAAAACGTATTCTTAAGTGCCAATCGGGATCGCCATAACGAATAAAAAACCATTTTTTAAATAATGAAGATGATTGCTCTATTTCAGGTAATAAATGTTCAGCTAATAAACTCTCGACTGCTGTATTTCCTGTATATATTTTTAAACTTAACCATTGTGAACCGGGTGAAAAACGACGTTTTATTGGTGTTGCTAAAATATTTTTTTGAGGATCATCACTAAAATGATTGTGTACTTTTGCACCAGTATTCAAAAAAGGGATAATAAGTTCATTAGTATAACTCAGCCCTTCATGTGATTTAACAGGTGTCGAAAATTGTGTAGTAAGCACCTCTTTTAATTCAACAATTTCTTGTCCTTTAGTTTCTCCCAACAATATTTCAAGCATTAAAGGGTTTAGTAAATGAATTTGTAAAACATTATCACTCATTGCATAGGAAATATGCTCATCTAATTGATATATATCTTTAAGTTCATGCCATTTTTGAATATCAATTCCATCACTTTCTATTACAGAAGCATTAAACAATCCTTCAATTTCTTTACGAGGAATGCGCCATTTCTTTTCAGATAAAATCAAATTATCTAACATTATTCTAGGTACAAAACACACATTAACTTGACTGCTAGGTAAAGTAAATCTAGGTGCTGAAGCATCTTGGTGCTGCAACATACTTAAAAACTTATAAGCACTTAAACTACGTGCAGAATAATTATGAGCGGAAGATAAACGTGGAATAATTTGCTTGTTTAGACGCTTAGACCAAAGTTTAACTAAACCCGATTCAACCCATACATGTAAATCACTAATCTGAATTTGATATTCACTAGATAAGCTTGAGTCAGCTAAAAATACTATTTCATACTCTCTTAAATGAGGTCTGGCAATTACATTACCAGGTCTACCTTCTGGCATATGCACTATTTCAGCAAAAATGACATCACTTGAATGGTTACTTTCAGCTTCCAAATGTGTAATAACACTTCGTTTTAAATCATTGTTTAAATGACAAAAACGCCCCAATAAATTAGCCGCAGATGGTCCATAACAGCCGTTGAATTGAACGATTGAAGAACCCGTATTTTGATCTTCATATAAAGATATCATAGCAGCAAAAGATATCGGTAAGTCCACTTCAGATAAAGGCTTATCAAGATGTTTTAATAGCGCTTTAGAACTAAGTTTAATAACTGATTTATTTCTATTTTTTGGTGTACTTATTTCTTGTGTTATCAAGTTATCTAATAATGAAATTTGGTTAGCTCCACCTTGAACAGAAGAAGCTGTTCTCAAATGTAAACCAGCAAGTAATGGCGCTTCATAACCAGACTCATTTGAAAAACTGATACCTGACTCATCATCAAGTAATATATCCAAAGGTACAAATTGACCTTCAAACCGAGAATTAAATTTATTTATAAAATCTCTGAATGAATTTTGTTTGGAAATAGATAAAGCTTTAATTAATTTAATTTGTTTTAATAAGCTCGATATTTGATTTTGGCTAAGTTCACACTGTGAATAGGCGCGGTATACATCTAATTGAAAAAGTTTATTTTCTTGTGTTTTTATGGGAAGTTGGTTTAAATACTCAAAAACTTTTTTGTAATCTGAAACACACCTATCAACTTTCTTATCTAATTGTTCTAATTGAAATAAAGAGGTCGCCAAATGATCAGCAGTTTCACTTTGTCCTATTTTATTTAAAGACTCTACCAAAACCGCATCAGGAGCCTTTCCTGTTAAAGGTAAGGGAATATCAGCCAATAAAACAGATTCATCAATTAACTGTTGAATATAATCAATTACATCTGACCTATCTGTTTCATTTTCATGATTATCTTGTTCATCAGAAAAACGCTGTAAAAAAACATCTACTAATTGATTAAAACTGAGCCCTTTTTTAGCTACTGATAATATAAAGTCAAAATACTCATCTCTTTCAATAGCACTTAATCTATACAGCCTAGAGTCTTCGGATTGATAAGCTTCAATATACCTGCAATGCTCAGCAACAAAATAATGACTAGTATTTGGATAGTATTTTAATTGTTCACTATGCGCATTGTGTTTTAAAAAATATTCTTTAATAGCACTTAAATAAAAAATATCTAATCTTGTTTTACGACTATCTTCAGATAAATCTCTACTAATGATGCGTGTTTCGTCGGTTATTTCTCCCATGCTAATACCGGAAAATAACCCAAAAGGTGTTGGTCGAGAACACATTCTAATCATATACTTCAGCAAAGCTAATTCTAATTTTTTAGCCTGTTTTATATCTGATTTTTTAACAATCCCATTCTTTTTCTCTTTTTTATTTTTATAGAATTGTTCTATTCGTTCTAATAAAGAAGGACTCGCTAAATATAGGGCTTCTTGTATCTGTGGATCCATTATCCAATTTTCAAGAACTTGTTGCGTTTGCTTTTTGCTTGTACCTAAAGACTTTAAAATATCTATAGGTAACCTTGGTGTGCGGATCACAAAAAAATTTTGGTGCTTTATACTAGATTTTGACATTTATTCTTAAACCTTTTCATCTACGCCATCAACAAGCTATCAGCCCAATCGGCGTCTTCACCTAAAGCTGATAATAAACATAAACCAATCCCACCATAACCCATTAGAAAACCAGTTTCTTCTTCATATTGATTAGTTAACCCAGAATACATAAATAAACCATGCAACTCATGGTTTTTGTATCGCTCTAAGGTATAAGTTAACCACTTATTTGCAGCTTGTAATAGTTGAGGTTCTTTTAATTCTTGATGCAATAATTGAAAAATAAGTACTAAACCAGCACTCCCGTGACACAAACCTGCATCTCGGATCATTCCTTGCCTCTCATCTCTGTGAGCCGAATGAAAACTAATTTCTTTTGCCTTATTTATATATGAAGGCATTTCTAATGCATTCCCTACACGAGCTAAGGTTAGTGCTATCGTTAAATCACCATAACACCAGCCTAAACGAGAACCGTTGTTATCATTACAAGATGAACCGAAACAGCTTATTTTGTTCTCTTCTTTCAGCTCTTGGTCTAAAAGCCAATCACAACTTTGGACTAATAAGCGTTTAGTACGATCAAATAAAGATGGAATTTTTAGAGCAGGCAATATAGCCGCAATAATACTTGGAACACCATGGGCTAACCCTAGGTTATATTCTACGGCTTCAGGCTCATCTTTATTAAAACGATACACAGAATCTTTCGGTTGTGACCAGGAAAGCGTATTTTCAGATATTTGAATAGCTGAATCTTCAAAATGTTTGATTATTTTTTCAAATAGTGATTTAGATGGATATTTTAATTGCCTTCTTCCTGCATACATAGCGATGCCAGACAAACCTAATACCATTTCAATTTCACCTTGCCAATTATCAATGCAGAGAGTATTAAACAAAATATCATCTATTTCTTCGCATAACTCAGGATCATAATCAGCTTCTTGCGCTTGGTTAATATACTCTAAAAACCAACCTTGACCACTTAACCCAGAACTTAAATCATAACGATTAATACTCAATGATAACTGTGATTGCAAAAACTCTAATTTCTCATTAAAAATATTCTCATCAACTAATTCAAAATTATATTGACTGAGTTTAAATAAAAAAAGCAAATCTCCAGTTAAGCCACTGAGCAAACCACTATTTGTATTTTGGTTTTCTAAGTTTAAAATTTTTTGATTAAATTTATTTAAAATTTGATTAATGATTTCTTTATTCTGTATTGCATATTCTAACGCCTGAACCACAAAATATCCTTTTATGTTTTTTAATTGCTTTTCGGTAACATGTAAAAATCACCTAAAACAGCAATGTACCCCAGACAGATGAATTTAACCAACTGTTTTTTATTATAAAATGAAATTTAATAAAATTCAGAATAAGAATAAAGCTATTGTAAACACTAACTAGATACTCCGGATGTTTCTAAATATATACAACTAACTATCTAAAATAAAAAGTATTGAAATCAAAAATAACAAAAGGTAATCTAAAAGAGGTACAAAATAAAATCTAAAAAGGAATATAGTTATGAAATTGAGATTAAAAAAGAAAAAAATTAAAAATTTAGTTTCTAAATTGGGCGAGTTACCATTAGCAGCAACTCCTAATGTAGCAGGCGGTATAACTCCGGCAACAAACTTTGATGTTTGTGATGGAACCACATTTTGCCATACAAATAAAGTTAATCAATGTGCTCCTGTACACACTGATGATTGTAATACTACAATTGGAGACACGTTTACAGGTGCTGCCATATGTCAAACAGGCGTTTGTGGAAGCACAGGTAGAGTTTGTGGCTAAATAACACATTAAAAAAGTTGGTACTCTTTAAATCATTTTTATTTAACGAGTACCTGATATTAACCTAATTGTTTAGTGTAATGTATTATATAGAATCTTACACCCATAGTTATAGGGTAAACTAACCTATACGCCCTCACTACTTGCTCGCCTATATTATTTATATTTGGCATGATAATTACCTTAATCGTGTCTAATCTGAAAAAGATTTAGAAAATGTATCAACTATAATATATTTCAAATTAGCTAATAACTCACATCTTAGAAAAATTAGTACAAAAAATTACAAATGGGGCTTATCATTTGCCAATAAAGTAAAAATATAAACACCAAGTGTAAAAGTTGATTACTTTGAAAAAGAAATACATAGCACTGTTGGTATCATGGCCTTAGCTTTGGCTTAAAAAGATAACTTTTAATGATACTGCACCATAAACTAAACAATTAATATCTCTTTATTTAAAATACGATAACGGCGATAATTTCTTTAATTAAAACAATAAGACAGAATATGAAGATATTAATTGTAGGTTCTGGCATTGCGGGTTTGAGCCTTTTTCATAAATTAAAGCATACCCAGCATGAGATTGATCTCATTGAAAAAGCACCAAGTGCACGCCTGCAAGGTGCTGGTATTTGTTTACCTGCAAATGCTATGGCTGGTTTTGAAAGCTTAGGTTTTAAAGATGAAATATTAAAACATGCGCATCAAGTGACTGAAGTGCGTTTTGAAAAAGCCTCCAGAAAGCTATTGAGCAAAGCTTCATTATTAGAAGCGCCGCTCAATCAGCAGCCTTTTGTGGCATTAGAGCGTGATAATTTAATGCAGGTTTTGCTTAAAGATATTGAAACTAATGTGCAATATAATAAATTCATCTGTGATCTACAGCACAATGACAATACATGTTTAGTCTCTTTTAATGATAACTCACAAAAAGAATATGATTTAGTAGTAGCTGCAGATGGTATTAATTCAGATACACGAAATAAAGTATTTGATACGCCAGATTTACTAGACTTAAAGGTATCAAACTGGCGTTTTTGTATTGATTATCCAAATCATAATATGCAACCAAGTTACCTACTTGGGGAAAATGATTTATTCATGTTTTACCCAATATCAAAAGATAAACTTTATTGTTATGGTCAAATTTCAGACCCTACCGGTGAGATTTTTAAACTTGATGCCAAACAAGGTATGAAACAGGTGTTTTCTGGTTATGAGCAATCAGTAAAAAATGCCATTTATAACGCAGATGCGGTTATTAAAGGCCAGCTAAAATCAGTTAAATCTCGTGAAGTATTTAAACATAATGTATTGCTTATTGGTGATGCTTTACATGGTTGCCCTCCTTCGTTACAACAAGGTGTTGGGATGGCACTCGAAGATGTTTTAGCACTAAGCCAACTATTAGTTGACGCAAACAATACATCAGAACAAGTTTTGAGGTTATTTAAAGAACAGAGGCTTACTCGGATCAGTTGGGTCATTGATGAATCAAACAAAGTGATAAAGCTAGCTAAGCTTGGTAAAAGTTTATTTGGCCGTTTATTACGTAATACCATAGTGCGGATCACAGGGCCACAAAACGTAAAAGGTTGGCGAAAGTTAATTAATAACGACCTCTTATAATACTTTCATTGAATTGTCATTCACAAGTAACACTTCTGTCATATTTTCAATCTAAAGTTTGCATAAACCACAAACAAGGAAATAATCATGGCAGAATCACAGTTTTTAGACGACATTTCAGATTTACTAGAAGACTCAGAGAATACAACATCTGAGCGCAGAGGAAGAAAAACAAAAAAAAGAAAATGGCGTGAAATAGAGGCTATTAAGGAAAAACAACGCTTACGCCGTGAATTGATTGAATACAATGAATTCACTTATGAAGACGATGTCGAAGAAATTTTTGCTTAACTACCCAGCTTAATTTCGACTTGTATTACACAGTTTGGGTTTAGATATAAACAGTGTTTATTGTACATAAGCTAATACACGAAACACTGTTTAAATCTTATAATTTGATTTTTGTATGAAAAATATTATTAAGCTGTCTTCTCATACGTATTTTGATCTACTAATTTTAATAACTCACTCAAGTTATTCTCTTTTTATTATAAGTCATTTTCCCAACACTCAAATTACTTATTGGTAAATTTTGAGTACTTAAATTATGTAAATTAGAATTTTAAATATAATGATCATATTTGTTAAATCTGATTCAAATTTGATATGTAAAACCACAACAAATTCATTATTGACTAAGCGGACAATTACATCAACACCTCTAAATTCATGCTTAGAGTAAAAGTAAATACTTTCATAACTTTCTCAACCACATCATTTAAAAAATTATCGTTCAGGTTTTTAAAGTCATTAATATCAATAAATAATACCGCGGATTATATATTCATTTTTGATCCAATAATCAATCATATGTATTTAACATTAGCCGCCTCAAAGAATAGCCTGTGATCACTTAATATTGGTTTTTTATTTTAATAGATAAATATATCAAACAAGTTTTTATTCAGTAATTTTGACCTTTATTGGATTTTTTAATTGATACTACTCATAATTAAATATCATTTTTTTGAACTTAACATCTCTATGAACATGCGTTTATACTTCTTTTTTATTTTGTTATGTATATTCAGTGACTCGCCCACTTTTGCTGAATCAAAACGTCCAAATTTAATTAGGGATAACGACATTTTGGTTGTAACTGAACCATGGCCACCTTTCAATTATGTTAATCACAATAATCAAGTCGTTGGCATAGCTACAGACATGTTAAAAAAGGTAATGAAAGAGGCGGGATTTACATACAAAATAGAAGTATATGGCTGGAATAGAGCGTATAACCTGTCTAAAAACAACAAAAACACCCTTATTTACACCATTTTTAGAATTGGCAGTAGAGAGTCTGATTTTCAATGGATTTGCCCGCTAATTTCAACGCAAGGAGTTAGCATATACAGCTTAGATAATAGAAATGATATAAAAATAAAGCATATTGATGATCTAAAGTCATACCATTTAGGTGTTGTAGGTAGTGGTGTCACTTATGACTATTTGATGGCTCAAGGGTTTTCTGTCGATAAGAATGTGGATATCGCAACCGATGAATTAGCCAATATTCGAAAATTATTTAAAGGCAGAATAGATTTAATCATTCAAGAAGAAGAACCTTTAGAACTTAGAATGCAACAAGTAGGTTTACCTATAGCAAGACTGAAAAAGGTATTTTCAATTTTATCTAACGAAGAAAGACAAGCATGTATGGCTATGAGCCTAGATACACCAAAGTCAGTTATTCAAAGATTACAAAACGCGTTAAATAAAGTGCAGAATAAAAAGTAGCGCAATTATTTTTTCAGAATAACTCAAGTGTTTTCCTAGCGATTAAGGTATATTCTTGCCCAAGGGTAATTCAGCTAAAATATATAACCATGAAAGAAGATATTCCTAAGGTATCAACCTCTGAGCGTGATGCTTTACTTGAAAACGTAAAAACAGATTTTGAATACTACCAAGCTAGTATTATAAAAGATGATGAAACGGGCAACGGTCAAAAATTTAAACTATTTGTAATGGCTAATATGACTACGTTTCACTTGATCCATAACTCAAGTACCGCAGCTGAATTAGATGAGTTTTGTAATAAATATCAATGGTTTTACCCACTATTCATTACCATCAAAGAATTACTTGAAGAAAAAGAATAAAGTGACTATTTGCTTTATTCTTTTTTAAATCTATCAGTCTTTAATTAGTATGAATGTTTTTTAATATCATGATACTGCAAAAGCACATTAATAATTTGCCATTGGTTTTTATCATTTTTAACTAAATGCATATAATCAACCCAATCATCAGTAGTTAATTTAACAGAAGCAATGCGTTTATCTAAAGCGAGAACTTCTATTTCAACTTTTGGATTATCTCCAAATTTATCTCCATTTTTATTATAGTTTTTCGCTACTTTAAGCATAGTGTCAAAGCTTGTTTGCATAATAAACTCTGAACCATCTTTTTGTTGCCAATGGGTTCTTTTAGCTAATTCAGGATGCAAAGCCTTTTCCATTAATTCAGGCTTAGCCTTATGCTGAGATATCATGTAATTTTTCACAGCCTCTATTACAGCCTGCTTCTCCTCTTTATGGTTACTGGCAAAGAGTGAAAATGATAATAGTGCCAATGAAAATAGAATAAAACGCATGTAAATTTCCTTTTCAATTATTGTCTAAGCTAGCTTTTAATAATTTCACCAAAGTTCACATGAAAATGCAGATGCTTTGAATCTTGGTAATCACCTAAGTTAGTCATTACTCTGGCTGCACCATTTTCCTCACTGACCTTTTTAGATATAAGCTGCACAACTTTAATCAACTCATCAAATACCGCTTTATAGGGAGACTCGACTTCAATAAATGAGCTAATATGCATCTTAGGGATCACCACAATATGCACCTGCCAATGAGGCTGAGTATGCTTAAAAGCTAAAATAGCATCTGTTTCATGTACAACCTCAACAGCTAACTCGCCTGTTAAAATTAAATCACAATAAATATCTGTTCCAGTATAAAGCATACCAACCTCCAACAAAGATGAACCTAATTTAAATAGCATAAACTCTCATATTGGTAATAGCTACACATGTAGCATTCATTAATTGCTCATAAATAATCTTGTGAAAAGTTTTTAATTATTTATAACTTTTTAAAAATATGTGATATTAGCGCTACTTAAGTAACTGTTTCATAAACCCATATCCTTTATTGAGAATTCTGTTCTATATGCCCTTTTTAATCACAATTTTTATTAGTTCCTTTTTATTGTTCCAAGTGCAACCTATTATAGCCAAAATGGCCTTGCCTTATTTTGGTGGTGGTGCAGCAATTTGGACTGCATGTATGTTATTTTTTCAACTATTTTTACTACTTGGTTATTTATACGCACATACATTAAGTAAAATAAAAAAAGTTAACCAACAAATAACGATCCACAGCGGGTTTATTTTATTAAGTCTAGTGGCTATGCCCATTGGTCAATTGAATTCAGAACATTTACTGACTAGCCAAACGCCACAAATCAATATCATAACTAGCCTTTTTATGGCAATTGGCTTTCCCTATTTTTTACTCAGCACGACAGCACCATTAATTCAGAAATGGTACAGTTTAAACACTAATAACAATCAGCCTTATCGCCTTTATGCTTTATCAAACTTAGGGTCTTTATTGGCATTATTATCATACCCCTTTGTTATAGAGCCTAATTTAGACACCACACTTCAAAGTACTATTTGGGGCTATGGATATTACCTATTTATGATCAGTATTCTTTTTTGTAGTTTTAGATTATTTAAGTTTAATTACTTACTTAAAAACCAAAAGAATGATAAAGCGCCGACCGATTGTAAGTACGTTTGTTTATGGTTAGGGTTATCTGCTTGTAGTGTTATTTTAATGATGGCAACAACCAGTGCGATGACTATTAATATTCCGCCAACGCCATTTTTATGGATCCTGCCTTTATGTATCTATTTATTGACTTATATTATTTGTTTTAATAGCCCTAAGTGGTACATACAAAAATTTTGGTTTACGTGTTTTGCATGTAGCAGTTTTGCTGGCACTTTTTTATTCTTTGTTGGTATACACTTTAGCCTACTAGAGCAAGTGCTCACTTACAGCATACTATTATTATCAGCATGTATGATTTGTCATGGGGAGCTCGCTAAATTACAGCCACATAAAAATAAGTTAACGCTATTTTATTTAATCCTTGCACTAGGCGGTGTAATTGGTAGCTTGTTTACAGCGATTGTTGCTGAGAAAATTTTTTCGCAATATTACGAACTTATTGTGGGAATTGGTTTTATATATATTTTATTTTCACTCAGCTTATACTGGCAAAACCAATCACTTGAACTAAGTAAAATTAAAAAGGCCAATAACAAGTTTTTATGTATCGCCTCAAGTATTTCTTTCATTACTTTTGGGTTTTATTTTAATCAGTTAGATAGCCGATATTTTACATCAGATGTGCATAATAGTCGTAATTTTTATGGTGTTTTGGCCGTTAAAGATCAAACACTAAACGACAGCCCTATTAGAGTGTTATTTGATGGCGCAACAAACCATGGCAGCCAATCTCTTATTGAAGCGTATAAAAGCAAACCTACTAGTTACTACCGTGCAAATAGTGGCGTAGCGTTAGCTTTAAATAACTTAGATAAGATGCAATCAAATAAAGTTGGCATTGTCGGCTTAGGCACGGGCACTTTAGCAAGCTACGCACAACCACAAGATCATTATGTATTTTATGAACTCAATCCTGATGTTGCAACCGTTGCTAGACAACATTTCAGCTACTTATCTGATAGCAAAGCAAAAACAGATATTAGGCTTGGAGATGCAAGAATAACGATGCAAAATGAGCTAAAAGATACTGGAAGCCAACAGTATGATGCCCTTGTTATAGATGCTTTTTCAAGTGATGCAATACCCGTGCATTTATTAACACTTGAGGCATTTGAGTTATATTTAAAACACCTTAAAAAAGAAGGATTACTCGCATTACATATCTCTAATAACCACTTAGATTTATTGCCTTTAATAAATGCATTAGCAGTAAAGCTAAATATTCCTTTAAACCATTTTATTGCAGCTTCAAGTTCATCAGCAGAGCAAACAACACAATGGGTTGTTTTAACGCATAATAAAGATTTCATCAATAATGACATGGTAAAAATAAGAGCAACTTATTTAAATTTAAAGCCTGAAGAAACTCAAATATGGACTGATAAATATTCAAACCTATTATCTGTGATTAAGTTTTAATTTAATCTATAAAAAACCCTAATATAATTATGTATTAGGGTTTATATAAATCGATAGCTAATCACTTTGTAAAGCATCAATTGGATCAAGCTTTGATGCTTTTATCGCGGGATACACACCAAAAGTGAGGCCTACCATGGCACATATACTAAACGATAAAATTATCGCAGTTAGCGACCAAGAAACTGCCCACTGTGAATAAATAGAGATTAGCTCTGACAATAAGATGCCAAAAAACACACCTAATATTCCACCTAATATTGAAATAGTAAAGCTCTCTGAAATAAACTGTAGTTGAATATCTTTTTGAGTTGCACCAATGGCACGTAATAAGCCAATTTCTTTAGTACGCTCAAGTACAGTGGCAAGCATGATATTCATAATACCTATGCCACCTACTAATAATGAAATACCCGCAACACATGACATTACGATATTAAATATCTGTTGTGTTTGTTTTTGCTGTGCGAGTAAAGCCGCAGGGATCACTAAAGTGTAATCATCTATTTTATTATGGCGACGCGTTAATAAATGACTTACTGCTTTAGCCGCCTCAATCGGGTCTACAGCCTTATTGATCTTTAACTTAATACTGGTAACTTCACTATCTAGCTCTTTACTTGCAAACTTATGCATAGATGTTTTAAGTGGTACAAATACGCGGCTTTGTGCACCACCAAGTTTAATGCCTTGAAACTCTTGTTTTTTCAAGAATGGGGCCTCTAGAACACCTACTACTTTAAACCATAAATGGTTTATTTTGATATTTTGGCCCACAGCCCCACCTAAAGGAAATAACTGTTTTGCAGTAGCTGAGCCTAATAATACAACTTGAGAAAAACTTAAATCATCATCGTCATTGAGCATACGTCCTTGTGCTAAATTAAATTTCGATAATTCAAAAAAGCTTGAACTAACACCGATTGCCTCTCCATCACTTTTACCTTGGGCACTGAAAATGCTATACGTATCAATTAACTTTTGAGCACTAAAAGCCTCGACAAAAGGTAATGATTTGGCTGCTATTTCACCATCTCTAATACTTAACCCTGCTGAGTGTTTACGCTGCTCTTTAAGCTCTTTATCTTCAAATTCTTTCGCTTCAATAATAAGATTATGTAAACCCATAGTATCTATCATTTTTAAGGCTTCGCGCTCCGCACCTTCACCAATATTAAGCATCGCAATTACCGCACCTACACCAAAAATCATACCTAATAAAGTAAGCAAAGTACGTAATTTATGCTGCGCTAACTCTGCCGCAGTATCAATAAATATATCAAGATATTTCATTTAGCTTTGCTCCTGATCCATTAAAGTGATTTCCTGACCCGCTGTTAATCCAGTCAATATTTCAACATGACTTAAACTTGCTTTTCCTAATGTTACAGCTGTCATAGTTAATTCATCATCTTGATAAATGTATACAAATGATTGATTTTCTTTGGTGTATATGGCCTGTAACGGTACGATTAATTTAGATTCAGGTTTTGCTATTTCAATACTTGCTTGTAATTTTCTGCCAGGAACAAAAAGTTTAGGGTTTTGTTCATCTAAAGTCACAATCACTTCAAAGTACTTTTGTGGATCACCTCTTTTTATTGACGCTGGGAAAGGAGCAACCGATTCAACCACCCCCTTAAAAGGCAGATTTGAATATGCAAATAATTGCAAATTAACGGCTTTGCCTTCAGCTAAGTCAATTGCTTCACTTTCAATGACATATAACTTGGCTTTCATTTGCGTAATATTTGGTAACTCAGCGATTTTCTCACCTGGCCACATTGATTGGCCGGCTCTGGGTTTTTCACCACGCCAATTTTTTTTATAAACTAATAAACCATCGTGTGGCGCTTTGATTTCTAATTGATTTAAACTATCGTTCAGTAAATCAAGCTTACCTTGATGTTGATCTTGCTGCATTTTTAATAAGTCCATATCTCCAGCTGAGCTTTCATTGAAACTATCACTTTTCCAATTTAAATAATCTTGCTTAGAGCCAAGATAAGCTGTATTTTGCAGTGAATCTATAATTTCTAATTTAGAGCGGATCCTTTCATCATCAATAGAGAATTTTTCAGCAAAAAGCTTTTCCTGATCTATGATTAAAATATCCTTACTGATAGCATCAAGCTCTTTACTTAAAGCACCTGTTTTTTCGATAATTTCTTGTTTTGTAATCGCAAGTTCATTTTCTTTCTCTCTACTTTTGACTTGCATTGCTTCACCATCAAAACGCGCAATAACATCACCTTGTTTAACCAAAGAAAATTCAGGTGCAAGCCAAGCAATACTCTGCACACCATTACGCGAAACAGGTGAACTTATCACTGTTGCTTTGGCAGCAAACAACTCTCCTTTTGCAGGTATGATGACAGAAAAGTTTTCATTTTTTACTATGTACTTTAAAGTAGCGTTCTCCTGAGAATTACAAGCTAATAAAAAGAGCATAGGTATAAAAATTAATTTATTCATAGCGCGACGATATCTCCTTGTTTAACACCTTTAGCTAACACAACTTTGTTGCCTATGATATGTGCGACTTCTACTGGTTTCTCTAGACCTGACTCAAGTGTGATTACTTTGCTATCAGCAGCGCCTTTCACGGCCTCTAAAGGTAAAGTTAACGCTTTATCAAGCACTTTAGTGATCACCTCTATTCGAGCGGTCATCCCCGGGCGCATTACTGACGAATTGGTTTTATCAAATTCAATGATAGTATCTAAAATACGCTTTTTATCTTGAGCCGATTTACTTCTAAATACACGACCTAAATTGACTACTTTACCGCTAAAGATTTGCTCTTGAGTACCATCAAGTATAATTTTTACTTTTTGCCCTAATACCAACTTACCACTATCTGGCTCTGCAACTTGAACTTTTAACTGCATGTGTTCAATGACGGCTAACTCAAGGATAGGTTGTCCAAACTGTACACTTTCTCCAACTGCTGGTTTTTCTCCCTCCCAATTAGCTTTATAAATCACCATACCGTCCATTGGCGCTTTAACTTTCAGTCTTTCTATATCTCTATTAAAGTCATCTACTTCAACTGTTAAACGCGCTACTTTCCCTTGGGCTAATTTAAGGTTCAATATACTATTTTTTTTATGAAAATTTAATTTTTCTTGTGATAGGAACAGATCATTTTTCGCTACTGTAAAGTCGATTTCAGATTTTTTTCTATCATTTTCAGAACGACTATTATCAACAATTTCTGCCTTACGTTTTGCTTTTTCAAACTCCATTTCTTTTTCGGCTACCGCTAATATGAACTCTTGTTCGGTTGCTATTTCTTTTATTTTTTTATTATCTAATTCTTTTTGAGCACGGTCTAATTCAACCTGCTTATCAAACAATCTATCGGTTATTTTTTTATCATCAAAAGAGACCAGTACTTCCCCTTTTTTTACTTGAGTATTTTCAGGCAGCATCTGTTTTATTTGGTACTGCCACATTCTAGCTATTGAAGGAGGCGCTATAACCGCTGTTTGTTTAGATTCAAGCTCTCCGCTGGCATAAACTATGACTTCTATTTTCTCTACTTTTACAGCTTCACTTACAACTTGCTCACAGCCAAGCAATAAAACTACAATAGATAATATAAATAGCTTATTCATTTATTATTCCCTCGAACTCTAATTGTGCGCTCATTCCTGGTAAGACTTTAAAATGCGTATTAGCATTGAACTCAAAAACAGTTCGGTAATATACATCATTCCCCCACTCTTTTTGAGCCTCTGGTTGCGTAGAAATTTCGGTTAATTTGGCTGATAAATGAGTATTGGGGTAAGCATCAAATTTCAGTTGTGCCTGACTATTCAATAGCAAATTTTTATGATCAACTTCATGAACCCAGGCTTCAATATATAAGCCATTTAAAGAAGGGATCTCTGCAATTTTCCAAGCGGGTTGCGCGGTCATACCGACAAATACTTTTTCTCCGTTCCAAGGGTGACTTGCGTACAACACAGGACCTGAACGTTCTGCATAAACACGCATTTTTTTGAATTTATTTTGATTATACTTTAATTGCTGTTGGTATTTTTTTATTGTTATTTTTTGTTTAGTTATAGCAACTTTATTGGCAACCTTAGTTTGCTTTAAAGTTTCTTGTGCTTTTGCATCCGCTATCACTGCTTTTTCAAATTCTAATTGATTCATTTTATAGTCATACTGGCTAAGATTATCAGCAGACACACCCGCATCAATACGTGATTTAGTTAATAACAGTTCAGTTCTTTTTTTCCCATAACTTGCTTCGAGTAAACTTTGAGCATTACTACTTTGTATGCGATGTAACTCTTCTTCAGCGGAAATCAAACTTGTTTTTAGTTGATCTATTTCACTTTGAATTGTGCCACTATCAAATACAACAATAAGATCACCTTTTTCAGCGACTTCACCTTCAGGTAACATCCATTGTACCTGAACTTTCCAACTGCCTGTTTTTGGCGCATAAAATGTTTGATTATCAGCAGCTTTAACTTGTCCAGATAAAATTACTGATGCCATTGAAGCATGAGACATTAATAACAAACCTAAACCCAATATTATTGCTTGGTACATAATCTGTCCTCAACCACTTTACCGTCTTTCATACGAATAATTCGATTAGCAAAGGCCGCTATATCTTCCTCATGGGTAACCATTACAATAGTTTGACCTTGAGCATGTAATTGACATAACAAATCCATAATTTCATATGATGTTTTTGAATCTAAATTACCGGTAGGTTCATCAGCAAAAATCACTTTTGGTTTGTTTACTAGTGCTCTTGCGATTGCAACTCTTTGGCGTTGACCACCTGACATTTCAAATGGTTTATGATGGCTACGGTCTTTCAAACCAACCTTATCTAACATTTCATTGCCGAGCTTTAATGCTTCATCAGGATCTATATCACTATACCTCAATGGCAAGGTCACATTTTGTAGTGCTGTTAATCTTGGTAATAAATGGAATGTTTGAAAAATAAAGCCTATTTTTTCATTTCTAATTTTAGATAAGCTCACATCATCAATTTCTTTGATAGATTGATCTGACAGTAAATACTCACCCGAAGTTGGCGTATCTAAACAGCCTAGAATATTCATTAAAGTTGACTTACCTGAACCAGAAGTGCCCATAACAGCCACAAACTCATTCTCTTCAATGGTGAGTGATACATCGCTCAGTGCATTGACTTGAATCTCACCAGAACCATAAGTTCGGGTGAGATTATCAATTTTTATCAATTTCAAACCCCTTTTACATAACATACAAACTTTTAAACTCAGCAAAATAATATACAGTGTTAACGACATAAAAAGCAAATAAAGCCTTTAATATAAATAACTTAACATTATTTAAATATTTATTTAAAGCTGAGCTTTAATAAGGTGAACTTGATAACTACTTGATTTTACCGTTATTAGGCACTAACATTAACAAAAAAATAAAAGTAAAATGCAAAATAGATGTAAATTAAAAGCTGCCTCTTTTCTTTGTATTTAGTCAAATTTCAGGCATAAAAAACCCTTAGCAAATCTAAGGGTTAAAAAGTGGTACCAGTAGCCGGACTCCCACCAACTCACCTGAAGGCAAAGGATTTTGAAGTATTCACAAATACCTAGATAATTCAGTATCTTAATAGACCATTATGGACAAGCACACTAATAGACTTAGCTAGTGTTGGACATGTTTAGATTCACTTATACGCCCATCTACCCAGATTATTACCATGTAGTTCAATACATTAACCGTTTATCATTCAGTTATTGCCCCGGTCTTTTGGTCTTGAGTTGTAAGTTAAGTCCTGTAGAGAACTTTGATTACATGCCAGCCAAATTTAGCTTTTAACTAGGTGAGGCTCTAATATTGCCCACTTAAATGCTACTTTATCAAACTGTAACGTCTGAATGAAAAGGGCTTTCATAACAGAGTCTATGCTCGCCGTATTAAATGTTGTTATTAATGCTTGATCGCACTAATCAAAAAGCTATTACTGTACGTATATGATAAAGAGAAACAGAAATAGTTACTTTTTTCTATAAATACATCAGCAACTGATACCTATGAAGGCGCTATATTGGTTTATCAATGATTTACGCATTGAGGATAACTCACTACTTGCCAAGCTAGCTAACGAAAGCAAATCATTGCATTGTTGCTTTATTAACTCTCAATGGTTTAACTCATCATCGCTATTAAATAGTGCAATGGGATTCAATCGATGGCAATTTTTAAAGCAATCATTAAAAGCACTAGCAAAAGCTCCGCAGAACTTAAATGTTGAGTTAAAGGTATTGATGGTGAGCCTGAAAATATTTTACCTAAATTAGTTGATGAGCTAGCAATAGACACCTTAGGTTGTGCTCAGCAAGTAGGCTATCAAGAAAACCAAAGTTTAAAGGCGATACAAAATAAATTACCAGATGTAACTTTTGAAACAGCATGGTTGAATACATTGTTTACCGAGGACTTAATTGTTAATAGCAACGCAGTTATCGGTAGTTTTTCGAAATTTAGAAAGGTTGTTGATAAAAACTTAATTAACATAGTTATAGAGCCTTCATCTCAAATTGGCAACGTAATGATAAATATCTTCAAACAACCAATACCATAGAAAGCACATCTTTAGACAATGCCATTATTGTTGTTGACAAATTATTCCCTGATCAAAATCACCATACAAGGCAATAAACGAAATAACCATTAAAGGTGGTTACGATGTCGCTCCACTGCATTTAGCAGATTATTTTTATCTGGCGCAGCAGACCATTACAAACAAACACGTAATGATTTTCATGGTTTACAGCGATCATCACTCTTTAGCCCTTGGTTAGCAATTGGTTGTCTTAGTGTTAAAAATGTTTGGCAAGCAATTAGTGAATATGAGCGACGCCATCAAGCCAATGAATCAACTAAACAGTACAAGTTTCATGTCAAATAGAGACCGACAAATAGTCGCTAGCTGTTTAGTTAACGAAGTTGAGCTCGATTGGCGCTATAGGCGAAAGCGTTTTATTGTGCTTGTTGACGATGACAATAAACCTGAGGGTGGCAAGTGGAATTATGATCAGCAAAATAGCAATAAACTTAAAAAAAGGATATCGCCTCAATCCCCGCACCATTAGTATTTAGTCATGATGTTAGTGACATAAATGGTCGCTTAGCCCGTCATAAGTTCAAAACAATAGGACAAGGTGACTCAACATTATTATGGCCAATCAATCGCTGCAATATAGTTACGCACATCATATTCAACGCTTAATGATCACCGGAAACTTTTGTTTATTAACAGGCATAAAGCCTGCGCAAGTTGACCAATGGTATTTGGGGATTTATGTTGATGCTATTGAATGGGTTTAACTACCTAATACTCGCGGTATGAGTCAGTTTACTGATGGTGGGCTTATTGCTTCAAAAGCCTATGCCGCCAGTGGTAATTACGTAAATAAAATGAGTGATTACTGCTAAAGCTGTCATTACAATGTTAAAGAAAAGACCAGTGAGAATGCCTGGCCTTCAAATAGCTTGTATTGGCATTTTATGGATAAACACAGCGAATTGTTTGAATCAAACCCAAGACAAGCCATGGTTTATCGAAATTGGCGCAAACAAACAGCAGAACAATGACAAGCAACATTAGCCAAAGCTCAGGATTATTTGCGCAACTTAGATACTCTTTAAAGTTTTTTAACGTGCCTTACTTTTGTTTGCTGATTTTACTTTATATTGGCTCATACAATGAGAGCGAGATACGGCTTCGCTTCGTATGCTTAAGTATTTTGTTTTTCGACCCGATACTCTACTGCGCCAATTTTTAAAGGTTTTACTTTTTAATTCTTGGCGCATAAGTCGAATCACTTGTGGCTCAGTTAAGCCATATAAAATTTCGATGGCTTCAAATGGCGTGCGATCTTCCCAGGCCATTTCAATAACTCTCGATTTATCAGGATATTCAAGCATTTCACTATGCCTCATGATGAATAAATTTAGAAAATAACTGATGCGTATTCACTTTAGCCTCAAGCTTGGCAGCAAGTAAATACAATCCAGCTAGTTTACGGTGGATAAATACCGCATCAATCGGTGGTGTGTGCCATTGCTCTTGCTGAGTATTAATTAACAAACCTTTCTCTTTAATTCTCAACGCTAAACCGCTCTTTGCAAAGTCATAAGTCTTGTCATGTACCAAAGGCTCACAGGCCAAGGCAAAAATGTCTAACACCTGCGATAAGTAGGTTGATTCAATATTATCAGCAAAAAAACCAATGCTTTTAGCTGCATCAACCATAGCCATTTTTTCATTGTTGACACTGGCTTTGATTAAGGCTAAATAACCACGACTTATCGCCTGTGGAATTTTCAGAGTGGCACCAAAATCAAGTAGCACTATACGCTCGGTATCAACTTGATAGAGATAATTAGCAAAGTTGGGATCTGTTTGCATTAACTGGTAGGTAAAAAGCTCATCGAAAAACAAACCAATGAGTGACTCAACCGCCTTGTCTCTTAATTGTTGCGGTAATAGCGTTATTTCGTCAATAGGTACACCTTCAATAAATGTCATGGCTAATATCGACTGAGTACTAAAGTCTTCAATAACCCTAGGTAAAACAAATTGATCATCACTGAGCACCTCAGCGTAGTTTTTGACAAAATTTGCTTCATTGACGTAATCCGCTTCGGCAAGTAATTGCAGCTTCGCTTCTGCTAATAATTCATCAATCTTAATATGCGAGGGCAGCAGCCCTGACAATTTTAATAATGCCGCAACGTTATCAACATCACTACTAATCGCATCAGCAATACCTTGATATTGCACCTTTACTGCAAGCTTTTTACCATTATCAAGGTAAGCCGTATGAACTTGTCCAATAGATGCTGAAGCAAAAGGTTTAAGCTCAAAGTGTGCAAAGTTATCGAGCCAACTAAATCCCCATTCCTTTTCTAACACTGCTAACAATTGCTTGAGTGGCATAGGTTGTGCGTTTGACCGGAGGTTATCTAATAGCTGACTTAACTCTGCAGGTAACAAATCGCCGGCATCCATAGATAACAATTGCCCTACTTTCATTGCCGCACCACGAAGCTGTGACAGTTTGTCAGCTAAATGCTTAATATTGCTAGGTTGTACGAGCAATTTTTTAACGGATGTCGGTTGGCCTTTCGACCATTGCTTTGCTCCGTCTAAAACCATATTACTCGCGACTTTAGTGACCAAGGAGCCTAAGGTCGCTAATCTGGATAATCGAGAGGTAGGTATTTTCTTTTCTTTTTTCAATCTATACACCTAACGTATAACAAGCGACTTTACATCTTTGCCATATTGTTGAAAGTAACGTTTTAAATCGTCTAAAATAAGGTAGTTCATCGGCACAATAAACAAGGTGATCAACGTGGCGAATATAATGCCAAACCCTAAACTCACCGCCATTGGAATTAAAAATTGCGCCTGGGTAGATTCTTCAAAGAGTAATGGTATCAAACCTGCAAATGTAGTGAGAGACGTCAACAATACCGCTCTAAAGCGCCTTCCCCCTGCTTCATAAACCGCTTTTTTCACTGACGTACCTGCCAAGCGACGTTGATTGACATAGTCAACTAACACGAGTGAGTCATTAACGACTACACCAGATAACGCTAATATGCCCATGAAACTTAGCAAGGTTAAATCCAAGCCCATGATCCAATGCCCTATCACCGCGCCAACCAATCCAAAAGGAATGACTGACATCACAATCAAGGGTTGTGAATACGACTTAAATGGAATCGCCAATAAAACATAAATTAATATCGATAACGCTATCGCACCAACGATCAGCCCCTCAGATGACTCTTTTTGATCTCTCGCCTCGCCTGCTAATTCAAAACTAACACCCGGATAGGCATTCATTTTGATCGCTAACCAAGACTGCAGCTCTTTTTGAACTAAAGACATGTCGCCTGTTTTCTTATCAAAATCGGCCGTTACGGATAAGGTTCTTTGTCTATCTATCCGCAAAATTGTATTTGGACTCACACCAGGAAGAACATCAGCGACTTGCCATAAGGCGACTTCTTGGTTAGGGCCAATACGTATCATCATTTGTTCTAACGTTTCAATAGACTGTCGCGCTTCGATAGGGTATCTCACCATAACCCGAACTTCTTCACGACCTCGCTGAATACGCTGCACTTCAAAACCAAATACGGCTTGTCTCACTTGACTTGAAACGCTATTAAGATCTAGTCCTAACAGTCTTGCTTCAGGTTTTAAAACAAGCTGCAACTCTTCTTTACCATCTGACAAGGAATCCTCTATATCAAACACACCGGAATAAGTAGCCAACTTCACTTTTAATTGCTCGGAGATCTCATTAAGTGCACTGACATCGTTGCTTTTCAGTTCAATATCAATAGGAGAACCACCCCAACCGCCAATCTCTGCACGATAGTTTAGTTGCTCTGCCCCTGGGATTGGTCCAACACGCTTACGCCATTCATTGACAATATCTTGTGTCGTTACCACTAAAGTGCGTTTTTCAGGCGGGACTGTTTCAACACGAACTCTGCCCGTTGTTGAATTTCTCCCTCCACTGATCGCATAAATATTACGAATAACAGACTCTCCGGTCTCAGGGTCGCGAAATTCTTCGCGCAAATCTTGGGCATGCTGCGTAATCGCTCTAACATAACTGTCAGTAGAGTTGAATGCTGTCCCTGAAGGCATGATCAAATTTGCCGTAGCTACCTCACTTTGTATACGAGGGAAAAATACAAATTTAGTGTGCCCACTAAACAAAGTGCCTAGCACCATGATAAAAGCGGCAACCATTAACGCGAGCGTTGCGTAGCGCCAGCGCATTGCTTGTGCTAGAGCTGGTTGATAGAGTTTTTCAATCAACACTTCCAGTGAACGAGCAATTTTTTGTTGAAGTTGTGATAGTCGAGAAGGATTATTTGAAAGTGGGCGAACATGTTTTAGATGTGCCGGTAAGATAAATTTCGACTCTATAAGTGAAAATAATAATACTGGCACTACTACAAACGTGATGGCTGCATACCAACTAGCTCGTCCTGTTTGAAAGGCAAGTGGTAAAAAAGCTGCAGCAGTGGTTAAAATACCAAAAGTTACCGGCACCGCAACTTCTCGCGTTCCGTTAATGGCAGCCTTTAGCGGATCTTCGCCTCGTTGTAAGTGAGAATACACGTTTTCGCCGGTAACAATCGCATCATCAACGACAATACCGAGCACTAATATAAAGGCAAATAGACTCATCAGGTTGATACTGACGCCGAATAAAGGCATGAATAGAAATGCCCCTAAAAAACACATAGGGATACCCAAGCATACCCAGAAGGCAACTGCGGGTCTTAAAAATAACGCAAGCATAATTATCACCAATAATGCGCCCTGCCATGCACTCTTAGTTAACGTATCAAGCCTTGCTTTTACTGGTTCGCTTCGATCTCGCCAGTAGTCCATTGATAGACCTTGCGGCAATTGGCTTTGCTTTGCTTCAATGTAATCTCTTACCGCGGAGGTTATATCGATAACACTTTCATTTCCGGTTCTAAATACTTCAATCTCTATTGCGGGTACACCATTAAAACGCGTATTTAGCGATATTTCAGCAAACGCATCCTTGATATTGGCTATATCTCCTAAGCGCAACATGGTGCCGTCTTGAGTGGTAATAATAGGAATATTAGCAAAGTCATTAGCTTGGTAAGCTTGCCCTCTACTGCGAATAAAGATCTCACCACCGGACGTTCGTAGGTTACCTGCTGAAGAATCACGGGAGTTTTGGCGCAAAATATTAGAAACCTGGGCCAAAGTTAGGTCATATTTACGAAGTGCCCATTCTGGTATTTCAATAGACATCTCAAACGGAAGAACATCCTCAATTGCTACTTGGGATATATCATCTAATTGAACAAGCTCATCCCTCACGTCTTCAGCCATACGCCTTAATGTTACGGCATCATAATTACCATAAATCATTACTCCGATTGCATCTCTGCGCCATTGAGGCACTTGAATTAATAAGTTCTCCGCTTCTACAGGAAAATTACTAATCGCATCAACGCGAATTTTTACTTCTTCAAGCAGCTCCCTTACGTCATAGCCTTCTTCAACAGATAAAGTAACGGATGCTCTGCCCTCACTGCTTTGAGAATTAATTTGACGGATACCTTCAATATCTTGAACCGCTTCTTCTATCTTAATCGTGATGCCTTCTTCAACTTCTTGTGGCGATGCACTGGGTAAAGTAACGCTGACGCTAACACTGCGTACTTCAATTTCAGGAAATAGATCAACAGGCACTTTGTTGAGCATCACATAGGCACCAGCTAACATTATTAATACTAATAATATATTCGCAGCAACATCGTTTTTAGCAAACCAAGCAATCATTATGCAAACTCCTATTGCGCGCTAACTGACATCGAAGCATTAGGGGAAAAAGCATCCTCTACTTCAGTATTTTCGCTTACAGCCGAAGACTCTGCTATCAATTGCTTTTTAGTGGCTTCTTTTACTGGCGAATTATCGCCGTCTAACGGCTTTACTTTTGTACCATCAGGTAAATTAGCCGTAGGAGTAAGAATTAGGATATCTGATTTGTTTAGTAAGCCAGCAGAAAGATTATTGTTGGACGATTGATAGCTCACCGTTAAAAGTGTATTTGCCTGCTGTGGAGCAACCACTACTGAGTCGTTATCAGTCCAGATAGGCGTGATTTTACGCTTTTTAAGTAAGCCATTATCAACGACACTCACCATAAAATCTTGAGAAACAGCACGACGAGGAATGACAAAAACATCTTCATAGCGTTTGCCTTCTATTTTGGCTCTCATAAATTGGCCGATTCTCACTGCTGGTCTCTGCTTTGAGGGTATAAAAGGCTTTTCTATTTGTGCGACAACGTAAAGCATTCTGGTGCGAGGATCGAAAGCCCCTTCAGTACGAACAATTTTTCCAATCCATTGATGCGTTTGATTACCCATATCACTTTCAAATAATACTGCAGGTAGCTCGTTAGCAAGAGTTTCACCTTCAGGTAGGAGTAAGTGTTCTAGATCGTCTACTTTGATAGGTAGGCGCACTTCAACAACATCATTACTGTAAATTGACGCAATCGTTTGACTTGGGGTTACAAACTCCCCAATGTCTATTAATTGCTCAAGCACTTTTCCATCAAATGGCGCAACAACTTCTGTTCTTTGTAAATTCAACCTAGCCCTTTTAACTTTTGACTTTGCTGCTTGTAGTGATGCTTTTGCTGCGGCAAGTTGTGGCTCTCTTAATGCTAGTTTTCGTGCCGCTTTTGATTCGGGAATTGTGTTCCACTCCTTCGCAGCAAGCTCTGCTTGGGCTAATTCTTGAATATACTTCACTTCAATATCCGCAGCCTGCGAAATTGCAATATCAAGCTCAACTTCAAAGTCTCTGCTATCAATTTTAGCTAAAATATCACCTTTCTTAAAAACGCCACCAGCTCGAATATTTGGCGAAACAGCTACCACCCGGCCACTGATATCGGCAACCAAACGAGTTTCGGTAAGTGCTTGAGCTGTTCCGTATGAGTTTACCCAGATATCGAATGACTTGGTCTCTAAGGGTCTCACTTCTACAGCAACACTCGGAGCAGGCCTATCTCCCCACCTGTTGGCTTTGGGTTTGGCACTAAATAGACCCACAACAACTAGGAAACAAATAGCCAAGATAGCCAAAGTTACAATACTGTGGGCAATCCAAGGTACTTTTCTTTCATATATTTCCAATTTACTGTTTTGATTAAATTGACTTGTCATTGAGTTCTCCATAACTTGACCGGTACGTTATAGAACCGGTTAAGCATTTATTACACTGTGTTGTTTTAATTTAATTACAATGCAATACGAATCATCGAACAAAAAAGATTTATCTTATAAATATAATTTTATATTGCTTACAGTAACTGAGGGTTACAAGAAGGAACTGCAATCAGTGAAATTAAAAGGCTTTTGTTATCTGACGATTCCTACATGATGAATTTAATGGCAGCTATTTTTACTAAACACTCTGATTAGAGGTATGAAAAAGAACATCGTTTTATAGATTTTCATAGGGAAGGTAGTTCAAAAAAATATATTGATAAAGATCTTAGCGCAAAACAAGTGAAGTCAATTATTCTAGGTTATTGATTTGACCATGAGAAGTATGATGCCGAATTAAAACGAGTAATTGAAATTTTATACGGTGGGAACTTAACGATATATAAGGCAGAGCCAAGCCTTAAGAAATACTGTATGGTAATCAAACCATATCAACTTTAAATTATAGTTTGAAGGCCAATACAAACATAGTAACCTTGTAAATAACTATGCCTCCTCCTAAAGAGCTCACTAGCTTTAATTTTCTCCATTTATATTTGCAAAGAATCGTTTTACATATATTAGGGATTACACTAAACAGTAGAAACTGAATTTATTTTGATTTACTGAAGTGGGCTTTAAACTCAAATATAAAGTACAAGCTAAGCCTTTATTTTAGAATAATAAAAAATTAGACATAAAAAACCCCTCACCAAACGATAAGGGTTCTAAATTGTGGTACCAGTAGGCGGACTCGAACCGCCACACCCGAAGGCGGGGGATTTTGAAAAGTATACGCCTAAATTTATCTTTATATTTCAATTAAATAAAAACAAATATAAACACTTTACAAATTCTTTGCAAGTCTACGTATTTTATTGAATACTAGCATTTATTGCATTCGCAGTTTGTCTTGCTTTCACTAGTAGCTGAGCATAAAGTTCTAAGCTTTCTAGATATTCATTATCCTTTACACTGCTTTGTGCAAGTAATCGTTTACCAGCGGTAATTCCTTGCTCTAATGACAATTCACCATTGTCGCTAAACAAAACACTATACCAACACGCAGTATCCCATTTCAGATAGGCTTCCTTTATCGGTGCGGGTAACATGCAGGCCTGATAAAACAATTCTCCTGCCTTATTTTTATCACCAAATGTCCATAAGAGTTGCGCTGCTCGTTCAACAATTTCTACGTTGTTGCTATATTGCTGTGCAATACCCGTTGCATAATGGATCGCTTCACTTTCCTTTTGTGTGTTTTGTAATAAGTCCATCTGTACAATATGAGCGAACGGAGAACTTCCTTGCAATAATTTTGCTACTATTGGCGCTTGTTTATTACTATCACCGCCCATGATGCTGGGCTGTCCATAAGCTTTAGCTGCTTCCATTTGGTATCTAGCATTCTGGGGTGCGAGTTTGGCCGCTTTTGTCATCGCCTCAACATAATTGCTATATATCGACATTTTGGAAAACATCGAACTATTTTTTGCGACAATTTGCCATAAATTTCCCGCCCAATATTGTACTTTTGCATTGTTCGGGTGTGCTTTTGTGAAAGACGCTAAAGCATCGTCAGCGTTATCTTCATTACGTTGAAGGGGCTATCGAGGACATCAAGCGCAGTTATTACCGATTGATAGTCACGCTGATAATATAGCGCTTCTAAAGTTTGTTGATTAGTTTTTTGATGCTCTAGGGTTACTGCTAATGTGGCTTTTGGCACATAAGCTGTGCCTAAGATTGCGTTGAACAAGGCGAGTTTTGCCCCATGGATGAGTTTCATCATGTGCTCCTGTAACTTCAATGAATAAGTTGTGAAATGGTTGAACAGCGAGAGCTAGAATACTCCCGCTGGTGTTTATAAAGGGACTAGTTGATAGTGAAAACGTTGTCTGACAAGTTTCTGTCTATTCTGCGCAATTTAGGATCTACCTGTACATGTGTAGGTTGTCTTTCTGTATATAAAGTCACTTCACTACGATCTTTATAGAATTTTACTTTTTCAATTAACATAGCGTTGCTATCGTCATACATTGGGTAGCCGTCATAAAGGGCGACATCGATATATTCATTGATAGGCGCGGCTTGCTCTTCGTTAGTTTGTAAGTCCAATTCGAACTTCAATACACTGACATCAATAGTGGTCATAAATACACTATTAGCTTCGTTCGACACTCGCTGTGATTTTGCACCATGTATCTCAAAGCTGTGGAATATCACTCGCTTAAATAAATCATCTATTTGCTCTACTTGCTCATGTGTAGCTTGCTGACTAAAGGCAGCTAATACATCCAATGTTGTCGCTTTGTATGGGTAGCCTTTTTCAGTTAAAAGTTGCTTTAATGCTTGGTTAATCTTGTCTTCACCTAAGATATCCAATAGCGCGTACATACTGTGCTGACCTTTACCGTAAAACAAGTGAGCCTCGTGTCCCATGCTATATAACGGTTGTTCGATATCAGACATGTATGGACGAACTTTCAAATAAAAATCTAACGATTGATTCACTAAATCAAAAGCGGCTGTTTCTCCATATATATGATTCAACATAACAAGCTCGGTATATTTAGCTAATGTTTCGGTCACCATTGGAGCGCCCGCAATGTAATGTGGCTCCAGATAGTCGCCCCAGAACTGGTGAGCAAATTCATGTGAAATTCCACGTAATTGAGGATTAAATTCGGCTAAATCTACTTGTCTGCTATCTAAGTTAAACATTCTATTCTCTACCCCTACGTACATACCTGGTTGTGAACTTCCAAATGACTGAGTTGCTGAAAAATATGGAATTTCTACAATGGCATAATGTTTACCTTTATAAGGCATATAGTGTTTAGTAAAGTAATTCATTGATTGTGTTAACGCCGTTAAAATCATCTCGTTGTCTTGATTATGCTCAGGTGCATGATAGACCGTTAATTCAACACCATTATGTTTTTTTGTTTCAGTGGTAAATTCCGCTGAAACGACAGCTAGCTGTGCTTGAATTGGCTGGGCAGACTGGTAGTGAAAGAATTGACGTCCTTCATTAATCCACGTCTTTTTAGGCGTTCCAACAGTTACCACAGTTTGCGGCATTGTGGTGGAAATGACTGCGTCAAACATTAATTTATCGTGTGCTTCAACGTGCATGTGCTTTTCTGGCATAGTACGCGTTAATTTTGGTAAATCATGCTCATTACGATTGTCCACATCTGTTAATACGTAAGCTTCGTTAAAGCCAAATTGTGGTATCACATCTTCAACTTCTATATAACTACCGCCATCGGTTACATAGTGTTCACCGTCTAATTCGCCAAAAGCGTTATGTGTTGCGGTTAGCGAAAACTCAACAGAGGTTGTTTTATTCGGCGCTAAAGGTGTTGTCAAAGTAAACAACATGGTTTGATGTACTTGATCATGTTTGATTAATTCTGCACCCGCTAATTCTACCTGATAGTTCACATGGCTTTGACGCAATACCGACACCAATACATCTGTGATCGGCTGATCAGATTGGTTTTCAATGATATAACTGCCTCGTATTTGATAACTACGATTCTCAGGAAAGATATCCATCGCTAACTTAACGTCAACAATTGTAGGTGACGATTTACCTTGGTATGACTTATATTGTTTTTCGTAGTCTGCCATTAGCGCAATCTTTTGTTCCTCTGTCATAAAGGTATTAAACATATTTTTTTGGTAGAAAATATAGCTAGCGCTAGTGACACAAACCAACATTAAGCTTGCCAACAGCACACGGGCTTTTTTCGTTAATTTTTCTGCTGTAACTGTACTGCCGCGTTGCCAGAATTTAACGGTGATTACACCTAAAGTACCTGTTAAAGAAAGCCAGTAAATGTTGTACCAATGAGCAGCTTGTGCATGATAAATCGTGTCAGCCATATCAGAGAACATGAAATAAGGTTGATAGGCAAATACTGTTAATGGATGGTCAAGTAACATGCCTTTCGCTACGCCATTTAGTACAAATACACCAACACCTAATAACAACCCAATGGCTTTTACTTTGGCAAAACGCTGTAAAAATAGCGTTAATAAAGCTGCCAACAACATAGGAACGCCACTGTAATAGAACAGCAATAAATACTGTTGAGGTTGAATATCTAAATAACCTTGCGACAACTGGAATAGAATCGCCGAGGTAATGCTCACCAGTATTAAGGTAAAACCGATGGTAAGTACTGCCGCTAATTTTGCAAAATAAAAAGTAAAATTTTGCGTAGGTGTGCAATCAATTAATGGTGCGATTTTGATTAAACGTTCATTCCAATATAGTTCTACCGTAAAGAAAATCACCACTAACATACCAATTTTTGCTAATGGTTCTTGTAACCAGCCTAGAATTAACGCTGTTTGTGGCAAGAATGCTTGACCTCCTGCGACTGGACCATCAAAAACACTGTTAATTAAGTTTCCTAATGTAAAGGCGATAGTGGTGATCAACAGCACCATGAATACTTTGCCACGTGTCGCGGTCATGTACTCTATGTTGAATTTTGACCATGCTACTGGCCAATTAATTTGGTTAAAATCAATCACAGGTTTTGGGCTGGTATATGGCGTGAAACGTTTGTGTTCAGGTTCTGCTGTAGCAGATAGATCTTGAACGTTCTTTTTCGTTTTTATTTTATGTTCAGCCCTAAAGCTGAATACTCTATAAGTAAAGACAAATAAACTAAGGCTTATTGCTAGCCATAAAATACGGTTGAATAACAATGCCCCTGTTAGCGAAGGCATAAAAGTATTGCGTTGCTCAGCACTCCAATAAGCAGATTGTTCTGCAAAAGCGATTAGACCGTATGGTTCAATTAATGAAGCGAAGCCATATCCCTCCGATAATACGGATGATGTAGCCATTAATGGTGAATTGCCAAATATCGACCCTACGATATATATCACGTATAACATGATCCCAGAAACAAATACCGTGATCATACTTTTACTTAACATTGCCGCAGCAAATACTATGGAGGTACATAAAAATACGGAAGGTACGATAAACAGCAGATAATTACTGATGTAGTAATTTAATTGAAATGGACCTACCAATTCGGCATCTAAAAATAGCGGGGTAATCATCATGCCAATAAGTGCCATGAATAATATCGCACACGTAGCAAGGGCAATGCTGATGTATCTACTGGCTAAATACTTTAATTTGTCAATTGGCGTGGTAAAAATTAGTGACTCCATCTTGTATTGGCTATCTCGCAAAACGGTAGCCGACGCTAAGACACAAGTAACAAAAATTATATTAGGCGCAATAAACAATAATGTTTGGCTTATAGCGTGAGCAGAGTTTGCAAAGACTAAACCAGAACCGCGCTGCGTAGTGATTAAAACGGCCATCCATATCATAGCGATTGAAGCTGCCCAAAAGCCACCTTGCTTGATCTGTTGTTTTAATTCAAAGGGTAATAACTTAAGCAACATCTTGATCCCCTTGATTTGTATGACCAATACCTTGAGCCTTGTTTAACGTAGAAAAGTAAACATCTTCTAAATCTGGAGTAATGGGCTTGAATCCAATTTCTGGTTGGAATTCACTTTCAATGATTAGTTGAGTTTTGCCAGTAATTAATCGTTCAGATAAAACGTTGAATCTAGTGCGGTAGTCTGCAGCTTCTGCTCTATTGACCATTTTTGACCAGACTCGACCGTCTAACGTACGGATTAACGAAGCAGGTTTTCCATGCAATTGAATCTGACCATTAATAAGAATTGCCATGTTTGGACAAAGTTGACTGACATCTTCAACGATATGTGTTGATAAAATAACAACTATGTTTTCGCTGATTTCACACAATAAATTATGAAAACGGTTGCGTTCTTGCGGATCCAGCCCTGCGGTTGGTTCATCAACAATAATAAGTTTTGGGTCACCTAGTAAGGCTTGCGCAATACCAAAACGCTGTTTCATACCGCCTGAATACGTCGCAACGTCATTGTGACGCTTGTCGTATAAATTGGTTAAATGCAGTAGATTTTCTATTTGTGTTTGACGCTGCTCTTTATCAACAATACCTTTTAATAACGCTAAATGATTTAACAATTCATAGCAGCTGGCTTTCGGGTATACACCAAATTCTTGCGGCAAATAGCCTAAACATTCACGTAATACATTAGGGTTTTTAACAATGTCTTTATTATCAAAACTAATTTGTCCGTGAGAAGGTTGTTGCAACGTCGCGATTGTGCGCATTAAAGATGACTTTCCAGCTCCATTTGGCCCAAGTAAGCCAAATAAACCAGGTTCTATGTCAAGTGATACTGATTTAAGCGCTTGAACTCCATTGTCATAAGTTTTTGATAAATTTCTAATAGTTAACATACGTCCGTCCGAAGTGTTTTCTGTTTTTCTGTATAGTACAATCACTAAAAATTAAATAAATAATGAAATGACGAACGACGATTAAACATTGTCGAACGACGAATTTCGCTAAAAAGAAGGCTATTTTGAACGTTTTGTTAAAGAGTATTGCGCTAGTATTAGGTTATGGCGTCAGCCTATATCTTATCTATCTTGCCACAAACCCTGAGGTACTGATTGTATTTTTAACCATTAGCTTGATGCTACCGCTTATTTATTTGATACAAGATAGGGCAAAACAAAAACAGTACATTGACCATTTACATCAAGAAACACTCAAAGCTGAACTGAGTTTACTAAAAAGTCAAATTAATCCACACTTTTTCTTTAATACTTTAAATAACTTATATGGGCTAGCCGTTGAGAAGTCTGATTTAACTGAAGAGGTAATATACCGGCTGTCTCAAATGATGCGTTTTACAATTTATGGTGGCCGTAAACATACAGTATCGGTGGAGGACGAAATTGCATATTTGGAAAATTTCATTGAACTAAATCAACTGCGCCATCAACACCGATTGGATATTCGTTTTGAACGACATATCACCAATGATCAACAACGTATTCCGCCACTATTATTCATTAATTTGCTAGAAAACGCCTTCAAACACGGTGTTGATACCTTAACCGATGGTCAGTATATTCATTTTTGTTTAACGACTAAGCCGGAGATGATCGAATTTACGATCAAAAATAATTTCGACAAAACGGTATTAGAGAAAAATAAAAAGCAACGAGCAAGCGGTGGACTGGGATTAGACAATTTAAAGCGCAGGCTTGTTTTGCTTTTTCCAGATAAACACCAAATAAAAACAAATGTTACCGATAGCCTTTATAAAACAACAGTTTCGATAGACTTAACATAAACGGATTATATAGACGGATTAACTTAATGAATTATTTGATCATCGACGATGAGCCAACCGCGCATAAATTGATCACTCGATTTGCACAAGCTCATCCGACATTAAACTTAGTGGGTTCGTGTTTTAATGCGATGCAAGCTGAACAATTGATGCAATCGAAACAAGTTGACGTGATTTTTCTAGATATTAATATGCCGAAAATGACGGGGTTTGAATTTTTAACCGCACTCAAACAGCCCCCACAAATCGTTGTTATTTCAGCACACCAAGAGTATGCATTAGAAAGCTATGAATACGAAATAAGTGACTACTTACTTAAACCGTTTAATGCTGAACGGTTTGGTAAAACATTTCAAAAGATAACCGATAAACAAGCGTTGATCGAAAGTCATATGCAAAGTGGGAACAGCAGCAATGCCCTGCAAGAAAGTATCTTTATAAAGGATGATAAAAAACATCATCAAGTGGCATTAAATGAATTACTTTATGTTAAAGCAAATGGCAACTATTCCTCAGTTTATTTAAAAGGCTCTCAGTTACTAAGCCAAATGAAAATTTCTGATTTTGAGCGATTATTGCCAGAGGAACATTTTTCTCGAGTACATCGTTCATACATGGTTGCCCATCATGCATTGACATTAATCAAGGCCAGTGAAGTACATATTAATGATTTTGTTGTACCGGTTGGGCGAATATACAAAGACAAAGTGTCACAAATAGTTAATAAGAAGTAATTGCAATGTACAGTCACGTTCAAATTCAGCAGTTAACACTTCCTTTGATATATTATATCGAGCTAATAAACACATCAGAACTTATTAAATGCCAATTTAAATCAATTTGTTACACCATCAAAAGGTAAGGCTACTATAGCCACTTCTCCGACCACGCTTTACCACTCCTCCAAACTTTACATATCTTTAGTGGCATAGTGACTTTGAAAAGTAGTAAATTATAAATGTCGTTTATGGTCTACATAGCGCCTACATTGGAATTATGTAAAATTTAGCTATTGATTTAAGTAAATTTCAGGCATAAAAAAACCTTGCAATAGCAAGGTCTTAAAATGGTACCGGAGGACGGACTTGAACCGTCACGCCCGAAGGCAAAGGATTTTGAATTTAGTGTATCTGTAATAACACTTATATATCAAACACTTTAAATGAAAAAACAAAATTTGTCACGGCAAGATCATTATAAATTGAACCTTTTACTTTAGTCGCGATCAGATCTCAATATAATACATTGAGGTAATTAACCTCAGATCTGCATAAGAAACTCTTTGTCTAGCCGAATTATTCTAATACTTGGCTGTTTTTTTTGAAAAGTATATGCAATTAATCCAGCGATTAAGTTAACCAAAAAGCTTACGCAACTACGATGCCTAGAATGCTCTATCTGAGATATATTTTTTAATTGGTCAAAAACAGTTTCAACAATAAAACGTTTTCTAAGCATTAATTTTATCCCATACTTTCATAACTTGGCTTTCATATTTTTTCTAATTCCAGTTACAAAATTGATATTTTTTTCAGCAAATTCGGCTTCCAACTTTTTAGATAAGTAACCCTTATCTCCATATAATTAACCCCATAAATTTTTTACCATATCTGGGATAGGGTTTCTGTCATCTACATTTCCTGCTGTAATTTTCACAGCTAAAATCCCACCTTCATCATTAATGATTAAATGAAGTTTAAATCCATAGAACCAACACATAGTTCCTTTTCCTCGCTCGGCACTACCGTTAAAAACTTTATGTCTAGGAATACGTAACTGGTGACAAACTTGTATTTTAGTTGCATCAACTAAAGCTATCCCTATCGGTTTTGCTTGTCGATGTGTCATATAGCTACAAAACGGTGTGAGGACAGATTGTAATAGTTTTAGCATTCTCGTATAGCTAACCAATTGTGGAAATTCTTTACACCAATATTGACATACATGATTGATATAATAGGTTTTAAAATCACGGTAACCAGAGCGATGAAAAGCAATAACAATCGTCATTACCTCACTCGTTGTAAGTTTAGAAGGCTTAATTCTTTGTTTAAGTCCAATTTCGATAAGGTGATTTTGCCACTGAGGTTCAAATTTAAGACAGAAGTCATCAGTGAAAATAAAGTCTAAATTAATCATGCCCAAGTCCTTGTGATTGAAAGTTCTAGTCAAACGATCTGATCGCAATTTGGGCATTTAGTTCAATTCTTATGCGCAGCTCAGGTTAAGTAACTTTAAATAACTATATTACACCCCCAAAATAGCTCTCTTACATTACATTTTCTTCATTTTAATTTGCAAAGAATCGTTTTATAGATATTGGAGTCATACTAAAAAATATAAGTTGGGGTTTATTTTGGTTTACTGAAATGTGTTTTGATCTTTAAACTCAAACCTAAAATATAAGTTAAGCCTTTATTTTAGAAGAATAAAAAATTAAGCATAAAAAAACCCTAACCAATTGGTTAGGGTTCTAAATAAGTGGTACCAGTAGGCGGACTCGAACCGCCACACCCGAAGGCGGGGGATTTTGAATCCCCTATGTCTACCAATTCCATCATACTGGCATAATTTTTCTTTCACTCTCTCGCTTTAATCAGTATTAAAACAGATGAAAAAATAAAGAAAAACCACTTTAGAGCTCAAGCTTTATAAAAGTTATTTTTTAGATGCTCTTGTCTTTATGCAAAGTATTATACAAAGATCAGACTGTGCGGCAAGTACTTTTTCCCCTATACCGGCTAACTGCTCGGTTATTGTTCAATATAAGTATTATTGATTTTATTGATGGCTATATCTAAGAATATTTAGTTTTAATAAACATTTTTATCTAATAAATTCCCTCACGTTATCTGGTTTGATAAAATAAGTTCTTGCGAAAACGCTTTAAATAAATTAGGTATGAAATGACGAGTAACGAAATAAACTTTCCAAGAACAGGACTTGGTCGCAGATTAGCTTCTTGGGTATATGACGCTTTGGTTGTTGTTGCGTTCTCTATGGTAACTACGGTACTTTTTTTATTTTCTGTACAAGGGTTAATCTCTTTAGAAGTACTCAAATTGGGTAATGCAATTGATGTTTCAGATTTAATTGAGAGCAACCTGATCTTAGAGAGTATTCGAGGTATTTTATTAATCGGTGTTAATTGTGCTTTTTTTGTTTATTTTTGGACTAAAGGCGGACAAACAATTGGTATGCGCTCATGGCGTTTAAAAGTTCAAAACTTAGATGGCAGTAATATCTCTATTAAGCAGGGGATTATTCGCGCTTTCTGTTCGCTATTGGGTCTAGGTAATTTATTAGTTGTTATTGATTTTAAAAATAAACGTGCTTTACAAGATTATGCTGCTAATACAGAAATGGTTACTTTAACTAAAGAAGAAAATAAACGCATTTATCAATCTATGGACTAATTATGTTATTAATTTAGCGAGTATGCTTACTCGCTAAATTTTTACTGCTAGCCGTTTTTAAATTAAAGTCTCGCTTCAACCATTAAACGTTTCATATCTCTAACTGCTTTTTCTAAACCATCAATCGCCGCACGTGCAATGATTGCATGACCAATATTTAGCTCATAAATCTCTTCTATTGCCGCAATTGGTTTTACATTATGATAATTTAAGCCATGACCTGCATTGACAATCAAATCAAGGCCTGCAGCAAAAGCAACACCATCTTTAATACGGTTTAGTTCTGCTAATTGATCTTTATCATTTTGGGCATCAGCGTAAGCACCAGTATGAATTTCAATATAAGGTGCACCCACATGTGAGCAGGCTTTTAACTGCTTTTCATCTGCATCTACAAATAAAGACACTTTAATACCCGCATCTGTTAAACGCTTTACTGCATCAGCTATTTTGTCTTGATTGCCAGCAACATCTAAACCACCTTCTGTTGTCAGCTCTTCACGTTTTTCTGGTACTAAGCATACATATTCAGGTTGAGTATCTATTGCTATTGCAATCATTTCTTCAGTTACAGCAATTTCAAGATTCATTCTGGTTTGAATTGTCTGCTTCATCACTGCAACATCTCTGTCTTGTATATGACGGCGATCTTCACGTAAATGAATTGTAATACCATCAGCACCAGCATGCTCTGCAACGCTTGCTGCATGAGAAGGTTCTGGATAAGTTGTGCCCCTCACTTGGCGTAATGTGGCTATGTGGTCAACATTAATACCTAATAAAACATCTTTCATTGTTATTGCCTTATAATTTTATAAAATCAGGGCTTTATAAATAGCTCTCTGCTTTTTAAAGGTTTATTTCCCAATAAGGGTTTTAATAAATAGCGACTGAGTTGTTTCGCCAATTGCCTTACGGATGACTTTCTAAAGTCATAGTTTAAAATTGCTAATAATTGTTCACCGCATACAGCTTGCTGATAGCTATAATAGTCAGCTTCATTTTGCAGTATTTTTCCCCATCCCATTTCATCAAAAAACTGGTATTGACTTTTAGTTTGAATTTTATCGCCAGCGATATCAAACTCAAAATCAATGCCATAGCCTAATAATTCTAACAATTGAAATTCAAATGTTCTCAAATAAAGCTCTACTTCATTATCTTGTTGTAAATGATTAATATGCTGATGATAAAGCTCGTAAGCATCTTCTATAGGTTCATTATGGGGAATGATGCGTTGGCATAATTCATTTAAATAAAACCCGCAATAAAGAGATTTGCCTTTAAGTAAAGTGACTTTACCAGATAATTCAAATTGTGTGAGGTATTTTAAATCACCTTTACCAGTAAAGCTGATCAGAAGTTGTTGGAATGGTTGCAGTTGTGCTTTGTGTTTAATTGAATGCCTGCCTTTAAGTCTAGCAAGCATTCTAAGTTGCCCTACGCCCTCTACAAGCATATCAATCATTATTTGCGAATCACTATAAGGTCTGTGATGCAATAGATATGCATTGTAAAGTGTTGTATTCATTTTATTTTATAATTCGCTATTCGCTACCATAACCTAAGCTACGTAGAGCACGTTCGTCATCAGCCCAGCCAGACTTCACTTTAACCCAAAGCTCTAAGAAAACTTTGTTATCCAACATGGTTTCCATGTCTTTACGCGCTTCTCGGCCAATTGTTTTCAGCTTTTCGCCTTTATTGCCAATCACCATACGCTTTTGAGTTTCACGCTCTACTAATATCAAGCCATTTACCTGCCAAACGCCATTGTCTTGCCATTTGAACTGCTCGATTTCTACAGTAATTGAGTAAGGTACTTCATCGCCCATAAAGCGCATTAACTTTTCTCGAATGATTTCAGCGGCTAAAAAGCGCATAGATCTATCGGTAACATAATCTTCAGGAAAATAAAACTCACAAGGCTGTAAGTGATCTTTTACATGATTTTTGATTATTTCGATATTTTTACCTTTAGTCGCAGAGATAGGTAAAATATCTAAAAAGTCACCTTTTTTCGCTAAAAACTCAAGATGAGGTAATAACTCTTCTTTATCTTTAACTAAGTCAACTTTATTGATCAATAATAAAACAGGCGTACCACTAAGCATTACCTTATTTAGTACCATTTCATCATCTTCAGTCCAATGTGTGCCTTCAACTAAAAATAGAATTAACTCAACATCACCAATAGAACTACTTGCAGCACGGTTCATTAAACGGTTAATGGCACGTTTTTCATCTATATGTAACCCAGGAGTATCAATATAAACAGCTTGATAATTATCTTCTGTATGTATACCCATAATACGATGTCTAGTCGTTTGTGGTTTACGAGAAGTAATGCTCACCTTTTGTTCGATTATTTCATTTAATAAAGTAGATTTACCCACATTTGGACGACCTACAATGGCAACCATGCCACAGTGGGTATCTGGAATATCATGTTTAAGATCTAAGCTATCAGATAAAATGCTATCAGGTGCTTCATCGTGTTTTATATCGTTTTCAGGTTTCATTTTTTAGCTTCATTCTTTAATTTATGTAACGCAAGTTCAGCTGATTTTTGCTCAGCTTTGCGTCGAGATGTTCCCGCACATGTAAAGCTATCCATACCTTCAACAACACACTCAACCGTAAACATTTGGTTATGTGCCTGCCCTTTCGTATCTATTACAGTATAGCTAGGTAAAGGTAATTTACGCGCTTGTAGATACTCTTGTAATAAGGTTTTTGGATCTTTTTGATTGATTTCAGGTGAAATCGCTTCAAGACGAGATGCATACCACTTTAAGATTAGTTCCTGACAATTATCGATACCAGAATCTAAAAATACGGCACCTATTATCGCTTCAACAGCATCAGCTAACGTTGACTCTCTGCGATAACCGCCACTTTTCAGCTCTCCAGGACCTAATCTTAAAAAGTCGCCTAACTTAAACTCAACGCCAAACTCTGCAAGGGTTTGTCCTCGCACTAAAGTTGAGCGCATTCGGCTTAAATCACCTTCTCTTGCTTTTGGAAATTGATGATAAAGTTTATCAGCAATAACAAAACTCAATATTGAATCACCTAAAAACTCCAGTCTTTCGTTATGCTGACCTTTATGGCTTCTATGTGTTAAAGCTTGCTCTAATAACTGAGGGTTTACAAACGAATACCCAATTTTAGAATATAAATCTTTTGCGTCTTTTTTCATTATCTAATTTTCATTCTTTAAATTACGCTGTAAAACTAGGCTTATTGGATAGAACCTAACCGATTAAAACGAACGCCTGTTGGTATCCAACCAGGTAAAAAGTCATCTGCTGTGTTATCAAATTCGAAACTCATCCAGATAAAAACGGCTTTACCTACTAAATTTTCTTTTGGTACAAATCCCCAAAAACGACCATCAGCACTATTATCTCGGTTATCACCCATTACAAAGTAACTGTCCGCTGGCACACGCCATTCATCAGCTTTAGTACCAGGTTGTGTGAAGTAACGACCTTTTGCTTCTAGTGCCATAGGGTTAATTAAAATATCATGCCCACCTGATAAATCTTCAGTTAAACGCGGTAGAGCCATTCCTTGCATTGAAAACTCATCTTCATTTACAAGATTTAAACCTATTTTATTAAACTCACCACATTTAAGATCTGCATTTTGTGTTTCACCTGACTGACATTGTGGTTTTATATACAGTTGTTTATTTCGATAAACAACTGTATCACCTGGTAATCCAACAACACGTTTAATAAAATCAACATTCGTATCTAAAGGATATTTAAATACTGTAATGTCGCCACGTTCAGGATTGTCCATTTCAACTAACTGTGTACGCCAAACTGGGTCTTTTATACCGTAGGTATACTTTTGAACTAATATAAAATCACCAACAAGTAACGTAGGCATCATTGAACCCGACGGAATCTGGAAAGGTTCAAATATAAAAGATCTAAACACTGTGATAGCTGCAATCATCGGAAATATCGAGATTGCAGATTCAGTTATAGCAGGTAATGGCGCTATTTTTTCAAGCGCTTCTTGATCAAGTGCAACACCAGATGAACTTTGTGCTAATGCAATGCGCTCTTTTCTTTTAGGCGCAAACACTAAATGGTCAACTAACCAAATTAAGCCACTGCCTAATGTCAAGATCACTAAAAAGGTTGAAAAATACCCTGCCATAATATGTGTTTTCCTTATTTACCAACTTTGAGGATTGCTAAAAACGCTTCTTGTGGGACTTCAACATTACCCACTTGCTTCATGCGTTTTTTACCTTCTTTTTGTTTTTTCAGTAATTTTTTCTTACGACTCACATCACCACCGTAACATTTTGCGATTACATTTTTACGTAACTGCTTAATTGTTGTACGGGCAATAACATGTGCACCAATCGCGGCTTGAATCGCAATATCAAACTGCTGACGTGGAATAAGCTCTTTTAGTGCTTCTGCTAATTGGCGACCACGCGTTTGTGCGCTTTCATGATGTACAATAATAGCTAACGCATCTACACGCTCACCATTAATTAAGATATCAACACGAACCATGTTTGATGCTTGGAAATGCTTAAAATTATAATCCAATGATGCAAAACCACGGCTAGTTGATTTCAATTTATCAAAGAAATCCATTACTACTTCAGCCATAGGTAATTCATAAGTAAGAGCGACTTGATTACCATGGTAAGACATATTAGTTTGCATACCACGTTTTTCGATACATAAAGTAATGACATTACCTAAGTAATCTTTTGGTACTAATATATGTGCTTCCACGATAGGCTCACGAATTTCAACAATATCGTTAAGTGGCGGCAGTTCAGACGGATTATCAATTTGAATTGTTTCACGTTTAGTTTCAATTTCATAAATTACCGTTGGCGCAGTGGTAATTAAATCCATATCGTATTCACGCTCTAAACGCTCTTGAATAATTTCCATGTGTAACATACCAAGGAAACCACAACGGAAACCAAAACCTAGTGCAGTTGAACTCTCTGGCTCATAAAATAAAGAAGCATCATTTAGGCTCAGTTTTGCAAGTGCATCACGGAAGTTCTCGTAATCATCAGATGAGATAGGGAACATACCAGCGTAAACTTGTGGTTTTGCCTTTTCAAAACCAGATAAAGGTTCTTCAGCGCCTTTACGCGCTAAAGTGATTGTATCACCTACTGGTGCACCGTGGATCTCTTTAATGCCGGCGATAATAAATCCAACTTCACCTGTTTTTAGAGTTTGCGTTGCAGTTTGCTTAGGAGTGAAAATACCAATATTATCAGCGCCGTGTATTTGGTCTGTCGACATAACTCTGATTTTATCACCTGAGTTTAATACACCTTGCTTAATACGTACTAAAGATACAACACCTTGGTATGGGTCAAACCACGAATCTATAATTAAGGCTAGCAAAGGTGCGTCTGTTTCCCCTTTTGGTGCTGGGATATTTTCAACAATGGTTTCTAAAACATCTTGTATACCTATGCCTGTTTTAGCAGAGCATTGCACAGCATCTGTCGCTTCGATGCCAACAATGTCTTCAATTTCTTCTGAAACACGTTCAGGCTCTGCCTGTGGTAAATCAATTTTATTTAAAATAGGAAGTACTTCTACGTCCATTTCTAATGCAGTGTAACAGTTGGCAACTGTCTGCGCTTCAACGCCCTGACCGGCATCAACTACTAATAATGCACCTTCACAGGCAGCAAGAGATCGTGATACTTCATAAGAAAAATCTACATGACCAGGTGTGTCGATGAAATTTAGTTGGTAAGTCTCACCATCTTTTGCTTTGTAGTCCAAAGTGACACTTTGCGCTTTAATGGTAATACCACGTTCGCGTTCAATGTCCATTGAATCCAAAACTTGAGCTTGCATTTCACGGTCTGATAAACCACCACAAAAATGGATCAGACGATCTGAAAGAGTTGATTTACCATGGTCAATATGTGCGATGATCGAAAAATTACGGATATGCTTCATAAACTGGATTCAATACTACTATAAAAAAAAGGACAGCTATTATTAAAGACAATAGCGCGAAAGGGGAATTTTACAATTAAATGCGCCTAATCACCATCTATTTGCGTTAATGGTAGGCTATTTGGGTAAATTTTTATGACTTTTATATCATAATTTACTTTTTTAAGCTGTTTTTTGGCTAATAATAAACCAATGACACCGCCAATAAATGCTAACAAGATTTGCCAACCTTCAGATAATGACATTAATGCAGCACCTGAAATAGCAAAAACAATCGCAAATAATAGTGGTAATAAATAAACTAGCAGTGAGCTTTTGAGTACATGACTATCATCAAGTGCCATTTTTACTTTTTGTCCGATGTTGAGTTGCTCTTCAAAAACAAAAGCAAGCTCAGGTGATTTATCACCAAAAAGCTTGCTAAATATTTTGCTGCCACATTGACCATTACATCCTTCACAGGTAGGTTTTTCTTCTGGTCTTAAAAATGCTGTTAAGCCATCCACAGAGGTAACAGTTAAAGTTTGTTCTATCACGCTATTTACTCAACTTACTCAAAATAAAAATAACACTTTATTTTCGCTGAACTGATTGTGCGATTGTTTTTGCTGTCATGCCAGGAATATTGCCAACAACAGAAACATCATAGCCATCAGCATTATGGACAAATATCGAAGTCGCCCCTGAAGATAAAATACCACCTCTTCTTTTACCTGGTAATGGGCGTTGGACAAAAACAGAAACTTCGATTAAACCATCACCATATAAGTAATAGTCAGCTAACTCATTATTTAAATTTAAGTTATGACGATCTGATTTTAATAATTTAAAACCATCAGGTAACCAGCCTATTAACCAATTTCCTTGTGCATCTTTGATATCACCGCTCGAAACTTCTTTTTCTAGGGCAACAACTTCAGGAAGCTGTTTTTTACTCATTTCAATAAGTTCAGGTGCGATATGTTTGGTCATGCTAACGTGGGTTAATTGCAGCTGTTCTAGTGCTTCCCCTTTATTATTAACATAAGCGGCTTTTAGCAATAAAGTGGACTCTAAATCTAACCATAACCAATAATTAAACTTAGATTCATCTTTAGCTTCAATTTTTACTAATTGCGCTGCACGCCCGGCGATTCGACCCTTTCCGCCTAGCGTAAAATTATATGCTTGTTCTAATACGGTAATATCTTGAAATAAAACATCAGGGATAGGACCTGAAATATGTTTGGCTATTACAGTATAAGGTGCAGATTGTGGTTCAAAATAGGTGACTTTATTGTTAACACGAAAAACTTCAAGTCCTGCGCCATTTAATAAACTTAAGTGCTCTAATTCATCATTGCCATTAATGCCATGCAACCATTTATAAGGTTCCATATTATTACCTTTAACGACTGCAAATGAGGCGTTAAAGTTGTTTTTATGAACGGCTTCTGACATTTTCATCAGCAATGATTTTGCTGTTTCTGGACGTGCTTCTTTATTTATTTGGGTTGTTACTTCACTATCTTGCGCCACTACAGAGTTACTGTAAACTGGAGCGCTCATTGCGACAAAATAAGTACCTATAAAAAGAAAAATACTACTTACAGAGGTTAATTTTCTCATTATTTTATTTGGCATCCTCATTTTCATGATTATTTAAGTCTTCATTTTGCTGTTTTTTTGCTGAACTAGCAATACGAGTTTGTCTTTGATGCTCTAAAACCAAAGCCCCTATACGTTGCTGTTGTAACTTCCTCAATCCAGAAGCTGCATTTTTCAATGCTGGTTGCTCTGTAGAGTAACTCACTGGCGCTACCATACCGCCAAAAGGAACCGTTTGTAAACTCGGTAATGACTCAGTTATAGCCTGCGATTCATCTGAAGGTACGGTTTGCACACCAATAATCGCAAACATAGCAACACTTGCAGCTATTGCAATTTGGCTAAACGGTTTCTTCCAATTAAATGCCACTATATTATCTGGCACTTTTTCTTCTTTAACGGCTGCTGTTTTTACTTCTGATTTATTAAAGTCTGCAAAAATAGGCTCATGCTCTAATTGGCTTGCTACTTTACTTGCTATATCTAAATGAATGAAATCTTTATCATCGGCGCGCATTGCATCACCAATTAAAGAATATCTTTCTAGCGTTTTTCCCGCTTCAGATTGAGCCATAAAATCACTCATGCCTTCTTCTGCATCTAAAAACGCAGATATTTCAGCTTTATCTTGTTCGGTTAACTGCTTAATAGTCATATTCTAACTCGCCTGTTTTTGCATCGATTAACTGTGATGCTTATTCATTTTCGATTAAAGGATTTAACTTACTGTCAATTGCTTCACGTGCTCTAAATATGCGAGATCTAACTGTCCCAACGGGGCAATCCATGATCAAAGCGATATCTTCATAACTCATGCCTTCAAGTTCTCGTAGAGTTATCGCTGTTTTTAAATCGTCAGGTAAAGTCTCAATGGTAGAAAAAATTACCTTTTTAACTTCATCACTTAACAATAAATTCTCTGGCGTAGCACTTACTTTTAAAGCATGTGCGCCGTCATAAAACTCAGCGTCATCGGCATCTACATCATTTGCAGGCGGCTTTCTTTTTTGAGCCACCAAATAATTTTTAGCGCAATTTACAGCAATACGATACAACCAAGTATAAAATGCACTGTCTCCTCTAAAGCCTGGTAATGCACGATAAGCCTTTATAAAAGCCTCTTGTGCAACATCAGAAACATCTGCATGATTTGATACATAACGCGATATCAAGCTTGCTACTTTATTCTGATATTTCCTGACCAATAGGTTGAAGGCGTTTTTATCCCCTTGCTGAACCTTTCTTATTATCGCTAAATCTAATTCCTGCTCGCTCATTCGAGCCGGTACTCCTATTATTATTTCGCAAAATCAATGTTACTTTTTACTACTGTTTTTTATTACAATATGTCTTAATTCAAATAATCAGACCAAGATATAAATAAAAAGTTCTATTTCTTTGCAAATTTTTTTAAAATAAATGAAAAGTATACTTAAACAATCTTAAAACCAGTGTCTCAGATTATTTAAGTATATGCATTGTAACCTAAGTGATACAAATACATGAACCAACAAAAACACCATAATACTGATGTCGTTATTATTGGCAGTGGCGCTGCAGGACTTTCTCTTGCATTAACTTTAGCTAATCACTGTAAAGTACTCGTCGTTAGTAAAGGCCCTTTAAATGAAGGTTCTACATTATATGCTCAAGGCGGTATTGCAGCAGTATTTGATAAAAATGATAGCGTAGACTCTCATGTGGAAGATACTTTAGATGCCGGAGCTGGCCTATGTAGTCGAGATGCGGTGCATTATACTGCGAGTAATGCAAAATCTTGTATGAAGTGGTTAATCAAACAAGGTGTTCCCTTTGATATGGAGCATGACAGTGCAGGCAAAGAGCGTTATCACCTAACCAGAGAAGGTGGGCATAGTCATAGACGTATATTGCATGCAGCAGACGCTACAGGTAAAGCGGTGCAAACAACTTTAATCTCACGGGTAAAAGAACATGACAACATTACCTTGCTTGAGAAGTATAATGCAATTGATTTAGTTATTTCAAAAACAGATAAAAGTCACTGCCAAGGGCTTTATGTTTGGAACAGAAATAAAGAACAAGTAGAAACCATATCCGCAAAATTTGTATCTCTTGCAACAGGGGGTGCAAGTAAAGTTTACCTTTATACTTCGAATCCAGATATCGCCAGTGGTGATGGGATTGCGATGGCATGGCGAGCTGGTTGCCGTGTCGGTAATATGGAATTTAATCAATTTCATCCAACAAGTTTATATCATCCAGAATTACAAAACTTTTTAATTACAGAAGCGATGCGTGGTGAAGGCGCATATTTAAAACGTCCCGATGGTACGCGTTTTATGCCTGACTTTGACGAGCGTGCAGAGCTTGCACCAAGAGATATCGTAGCGCGCGCAATAGATTTTGAAATGAAACGTTTAGGCGCTAATTGTGTTTATCTGGATATTAGCCATAAAGATAAAGATTTCATAATTGAACATTTCCCGACTATTTACGCAAAGTGTTTAAGTGTTGGTCTAGATATCACAAGAGAAGCTTTACCTGTGGTACCTGCTGCACATTATACCTGTGGTGGTGTTGTAACTGACTTCAATGGTAAAACTGATTTAGATAATCTTTATGCCATTGGAGAAGTCGCTTATACCGGTCTACACGGTGCTAACCGTATGGCGAGTAACTCTTTATTAGAGTGTATTGTTTTTGCTCATGCTGCCGCTAAAGATATTTTAACTAAATTTGATGCAAGTGAATCATCTAGCCTTAATTCAATTCCTGAATGGGATGAGAGTCGCGTTTCAGATTCAGATGAAGAAGTTGTTATCACTCATAACTGGCATGAACTTCGATTATTTATGTGGGATTATGTCGGCATCGTAAGAACAACTAAACGTTTAGAACGCGCGCAAAGAAGGGTTGAGTTATTACAGCAAGAAATTCAAGATTATTATGCTAATTTTAAAGTCAGTAATAATTTATTAGAGTTAAGAAATTTAGTACAAGTGGCAGAGTTGATAATTCAATGTGCACTTTCGCGTAAAGAAAGCAGAGGCTTACACTACACATTAGATTACCCCGAACAATTAACTTCACCTGAACCAACAATCTTAAAACCTAACCAAACAAACCATACTGAATTTTAAAACAATTCAGAGCTAACTTTGCTGATTAGTTTTTAACGCCAAGATCATACGACGCAACCGAGTAAAATCGGTTGTATTCATACTTTCCCTTTTAAGGATCAGCCAATTTTTATTATTTGAATGTGTATTCTGAATTTGAAGACATAATATAATAAACCGATCGTTTTGAATACTTGAGGTCATCACCAGAGCTATTGATGAATTACCTTGATTAATATTAATAACACTCTGACTCGATAAATTCAGTTCAATTTTATCTTTGGAAAATAATAACAAAGAGCCCGATTCAGGCCAGATTTCCGGGATTTTATAGCGGCAATATATATAACTGAATATGCAAGTAATAAAACTAATAACATATGAAATAGTATGTGTGCTAGAGATGATTAACACAAAAAAAACGAAAATAAAAAAGGCAGCGATAAGCGACATATCTTTTTTATTTTCACTAAAGGTGATTTTATAGCCTGTGTTTATATCAGGCAAATCGTTAAACTTTAACGCGGTTTAAGATAAGTTTAACCATAGAGTTAAGGTCTTTATCTTTACATTCTTCATGACCCATAAACCAAGCAAAAAGCTCAGGATCTTCACCAGTTAATAAACGCTGAAAGATAGCTTTCTCATTATCTGACAATGAATCATATGCATCTTCAACAAAAGGCATAAATAATACATCTAATTCCAACATACCACGGCGGCAAGCCCAACGTAATTTTGCCTTACTATCTAAGTTATTCATCTAAATCATCTGTCATTTTATTTAATTATCTTTATTCTATCAAATTTTTGATGTTTAGCACTGTAAATACGTTATTATGTACATATAAATCAACTGATACTAAAAAGCTAATGCCTCAAATATATGCTTGTCATTTATCGGATCAATTGATCCAATTTACTGGTGAAGATAAAAAGTCATATCTTCACGGTCAAATAACTCAAGATACAAATTTATTTACCAATGATTCATTCCTGTGGGCTGGACAATGTGACGCCAAAGGTAAACTTTGGGCTATTTTAAGATTTTTTAATTATCAAGATGATTATTTTGCAATCACATCTAAAGATGAATTTGAAAATGCTTTAGCAGAATTTAAAAAGTATGCTGTTTTTGCAAAGGTCGATATTGTAAAAAATGAAAGCCACCAGCTGATAGGTATTTTTGGTGATGATCTTTCCAGTGCTTTAAATGAGCTAAACATTCAATTCCCTGAATCAGATAACTGCGCAGCAGACTTCAGTTTAGGAAAAGCGATCAAGTTAGATAATAATCGCCTTATTTTATGCATAGATAAAACAAAGCTTGATCAACTTCCAACTTCATTTTCACTGTTAGATAATGAAGATAAATGGAACAGTATAGCCATATTAGCGGGCGAACCTAAACTAAACGGCCAATCAATTTCTGAGTTTGTTCCACAAATGGTAAACTTACAGGCAATTGGTGGTATCAGCTTCAAAAAAGGCTGTTACAAAGGTCAAGAAACCGTTGCTAGAATGAAGTTCTTAGGCAAAAACAAACGCGCTATGTATATTTTAGAGGCTGATTCTACTAAGGGACTTGAAGCTAACGAAGTTGAACTGCAACTGGGTGAAAACTGGCGACGTGCAGGTAAATTACTGCAAACCAGCTTCGATTCTGATAACAATAAAGCATACGCTTTAGCAGTTATGCCTAACGATATCGCATTAGATACACCACTTAGAACAAAACAAGACAACCCAATTTCTTTCACTATTAAGGCATTACCTTATAGCCTTATTGAAGAAAATTAATCTGGAAATTTAAAAATGAAAATAGCTGACAAAACAGTTGTAAAAATGCACTACAGTGTGATGGATCAAAACCAAAACGCGATTGATAGTTCATTTGATAATGAGCCGCTTGAAATGATTATTGGTAGTGGCTTTTTGATCCCTGGTCTTGAAAAGGCACTATTAGAAAAAACTGTTGGTGATAAATTCACTGTTGAAGTTCCTGCGATCGATGGTTATGGCGAACGTCATGAAGGTTTGATGCAAGCTGTCTCTAAAGATATGTTTGAAGGCATTGAAGTTGAAGTTGGTATGCAATTTCGTGCAACAACAGATCAAGGTGAACAATCTGTAACTGTAATTGAAATTCAAGGTGATGACGTTGTAATTGATGGTAACCACCCTCTTTCAGGTATTGACCTTACTTTTGATGTTGAAGTACTTGAAGTCCGTGATGCAACTGAAGAAGAGTTAGCGCATGGACATGTTCATAATGCTGGCGGTTGTGGCCACGATCATTCTGAAGATCACTCACATGACCATGGTGAAGACGATGATTGTTGTAGCACTGGTAGCTGTAAAAGCTAAGCCCACTGCAAGACATAAAAAAACCGCCTGTAGGCGGTTTTTTTATGTCTTTAATTTACGCAACTAAAGTCTCGTCTACTTTTATTTCTTTAGTATCGACTCTAACGAAGATAATAATTTCTCTTGATCGTTAGTACCTAAACGAATAGCAGTACCATCTTTAAGTTCTAACTCAACAGCGCTAAACCCATGTACTGCATATACCCAACCATCATGGGTGATCCTAACACCAACACCATGGCGAAATGAGTTTGTAACAGGTTTTACACTTTCTATATCGGATAGTTTAACTGTTTTGCCAAAAACACCTGGACCAAAACCCCAAGAGACTTCATCATCAATTACTTTTATCGTTAGTCCATGAAATAAAAAACCCACAACTACAAGTATGATTAAAAATATCACCATAGGGATCATAGGACCTAATAAAGCAATAGCCAATGCAGTAAAAGTTGCGATCCAGCTTAATAAGATAAAAATAATATAAGCAAACTGTTTGTGTTGATATACTGGTGTTGAATTCAAAATTAATTCTCTTTAGCTCATATGTAAATTATTGGAAGTTATATACTATGGTAGCGCTGGTCTCGCCATCAAAATTCAGTTTATCATCTTCAGGTGTCGAGTTATAACGATATAGGTATGAAAACTTCAATGAGAAATCATTATTTATTTGACTAATTAAAGATGTTTCTGATTTTAACCTTGAATTTAATCCCGACAGTGACTTTTCGCTGCTTAAAGTTTGGTTAAAGCGGGTTCTTTCAGAAATGTTTCTTTGCCAATGCAAAGCCAAGCGAATTAACAAACCCGCCTCTGAAATATTCTCTTCTTTGACTTGGTAGTTTACACCAGGACCAATATCAAAATCTAAGGTATTCTTTTCACCTGAGTATAAACGATTGCCATAGCCCGATGATAAAGATGTTTGGTAATCAAAACCGCTAAATTTATCTTTTTCAAAGTCACTATAGATAAAAAAAGAGGCTTCTTGCTCTCCTAATTTATAGTTGCCTTGGGCAGAAGCAAAATAACGTTCGGCAGACTTTTCGGTCTCGCCGGTATCTTGATTTTTATCTTTTTTAAGCAAGCTATCAAACTTAAATTGATTACGCCATTTATCAAAATCTTGAAAAACATTTGCTTTTAACTTTACAGCTAATGAATCTGTATTACCTGAAGTTACAATAAAACCGAATTCGGTATCACCGTAAAATAGCTCTCCATGCCTCTCATTGTGAATTTCATCATCATCCAATTGACCATATTCAGATAATTCTTCAAAAAAAGACTCTTTAGCATGAGTTGTGAAACTGGCTAAAGTACAAGCCAACATCAATACTCGGTAATACATTTTAAACTCCTAATCTTTCCAAATTACGTGACAAAAAGGTGCCGCTTTATCACGACTAATTAATATTTTAGCAAAAATAATATCTTGGTTTTCTGCGCCAATACCGTCATATTCTAAGCCAACAATGACTTGAGCATAATCTTCTTGATCTATTTCGAATTCCACAAAGCCATTCCAGCTCTCGTCTGCGATATCTTCTTCAATAAACCCATGCTCTTCTCGATCATTGTTAAATTTAGTGATATCTTCTGGTTTTAAGTTATCTGGTGCTAGCTCTAAAAACACATCATAAGCTTGCTTGCCAACTTCTTCTAACGTCCACAAATGTGATTGACTTTCCATATTATCTACCTAATTTATTTAATTGAATCGTTATACCTTAATCAAAAAAAAAGCCAAGTAAAACTTGGCTTTTATAAAAAACATTCAAGTTTAAAGGCTCTCGCTTGGCTTCCCTTTAAACTTTTCACGCATTCTTTGAATAAGTGAATAAAATACAGGAATAAACAAGGTACCAAATATCGTTGCAGTTATCATACCTGCTAATACTGTGATACCAAGGAAAATACGACTACTTGCACCTGCGCCCGATGAAAATACTAAAGGCAATACACCAAGTACAAATGATAAGGCCGTCATCAATACTGCTCTAAATCGTAATCTTGCAGCATTAAGTGCAGCTTCATAAATACTTTGACCTTGCGCCCTAAGTTCCATCGCAAATTCAACAATCAATATCGCTGTTTTAGTTGATAAACCAATCAGTAACACTAAACCAACTTGCGCATAGATGTTATTTTCCATACCTAAAGTATATAAAGTTAGCATAGAACCAAATACGGCAAGTGGTACAGCTGAAATAACCGAGAATGGAATTGTCCAACTTTCATATTGCGCCACTAAGAACAAGTAAACAAATACAATTGCTAAAGCAAATAGCATAGGCGCTAAATCACCCGCTTCAAGTTCTTGCTTAGATTGACCCGCCCACTCATATATATAACCATCCGGTAAGTTTTCAGCTAATTCTTGCATCACAGCTATGGCTTCACCACTAGAATAACCCGGTGCTGCAGAACCTGTAATACTTGCACTACGATATAGGTTGAAGTGATTCATGCTTGTTGGCCCAAGAATTGGCTCTAATTTAGCAAGTGTTGTTAATGGCACCATATCGCCCTGTGCATTTCTAACAAAATAATATCTTAAATCAGATGGGTCTTTTCTAAACTTAGTTTCTGCTTGGATCATTACACGATATGTACGTCCAAACTGATTAAAGTCATTGATATACATAGAGCCAAGCTGTGCCTGTAATGTCGTAAATATATCACTCAGTGCAACACCTTGTGCCTTGGCTTTATTACGATCGACTTCTAAAAAGTATTGCGGCACGTTAGCACTAAAAGTACTAAATACACGAGTTAGTTCAGGTCTTTGGTTCGCTTCATAAATTAAACCATTCATCACTTGCGCTAACTCCATTGGATCGCGCCCTTCACTATCTTGTAATCTAAATTCAAAACCAGAACTATTACCAAGACCAGGAATTGGTGGCGGGTTAAATACCATCACTTGTGCATCAGGCATAGTCCAAAGCTGGCCCATAATACGACGAATGACTTGTCGTAACCCAAGCTCAGGCGTAGTTCTATCTTCCCAATCTTTTAATATAATGATACCTAAACCATTATTAGAGCCCGCACCACTTAATAATGACGTACCTGCAACACTAATAAAGTCTGTTACCGCAGGATCATTTTTAATAATTTCACCGACTTTACTCATTACTTCAGCAGTTCTGACACTTGAAGCTGCATCAGGTAATTGAACATTTACAAATACATAGCCTTGATCTTCACCTGGTACAAAACCTGTTGGTACTTCTTTAGTTAACCAACCCGTTGCTGCAAACATAATTAAGGCTAATATACCGATACGTGCTGAACGTTTTAATAAAAAATCTATTTTACCTGTATAACTAGCAGTCATCTTTTTAATGCCACGCTCTAAAGGCGCAAGCCAGCCAATTGGTTTCATAGCTTTTTCATTTAATAGCAATACACATAAAGCAGGACTTAAAGTCAGCGCATTAATAGATGAAATAATCACAGCAAAAGAAATCGTTACAGAAAATTGTTTATATAGCTCACCTGTTATACCTGGCATAAATGCAACAGGCACAAACACAGCAAGTAGTACTAAAGTGGTGGCAATGATAGGTCCTGATACTTGTTGCATCGCTTTAGTTACTGCTTCTTTGATTGGTAACTTATCTTCTTTAAGTAAACGTTCTACATTTTCAATTACAACAATGGCATCATCAACAACAATACCGATAGCCAATACTAAACCAAATAACGTAATGGTATTAATTGAGTAACCCATTAGCATCATAAATGCAAACGTACCAATTAAAGAAATAGGGATTGCAACAGATGGGATAAGCGTTGCACGCCAGTTTTGTAAGAATAAAAAAACCACTAATATTACTAATACTACGGCTTGAAATAGTGTAACGACAACTTCTTCAATTGAACGGTCAATAAACTTAGTTGTATCAAATGGAATTGAATATTTTAAACCATCAGGAAAACGCTCTGATAAAATTTCCATCTGTGCTTTAACTGATGCCGCTACTTCAGTTGCATTGGCATCAGATAACTGATAAATAACTAAAAATGCAGTATCATTACCGTTTAATTTAGCTTGAATACTATAATCTTGAGAGCCTAACTCTATACTTGCGATATCAGTTAAACGAACAAATCTTCCGTCATTATTAGCACGAATAATCGTTTGACCAAACTCTTCAACTGTTTTTAGACGACCTTTTGCTTGAATTGAATATTCAAACTGTTGGTTAGGTAATGAAGGAGATGCACCTAGTTTACCTGCTGCAACTATCAAATTTTGCTCTTTTAAAGCACCTTGAATCTCACTAACCGTAACACCTAATGAAGCCATTTTATCTGGCTTTAACCAAATACGCATAGAGTAGCTTTTTTCACCCATCACAGAGGCTGCTGCAACCCCTTTTAAACGACTAATAGGTTCAGCAAGATAATTAGTTGCGTAGTTACTTAGAAAAATTTCATCTAAATTTTCTTTCTCTGAATATAAAGTAATACCCATTAACATGCTGGTAGATTGCTTTTTAACACTCACACCTTGACGCTTTACTTCTTCGGGTAAACCGCTTTCTGCCAAAGCAACACGATTTTGCACATTAACTTGCGCAATATCACTATCAGTACCTACTTTAAAGAATACATTAATAGTTGCAGTACCATTATTTGATGCGGTTGATTCGATATACATCATATCTTCAACCCCATTTATTTGCTCTTCAATAGGTCTAAGTACCGACTCTTCAACAACTTGTGCACTCGCACCTGGATACATAGCCGTAATTTGCACTTGAGGCGGTGTTATTTGTGGATACATATTAACTGGCAATAATCCCAAAGAGATTAAACCTGCTAATGTGATCACAATAGAAATGACTAAGGCAAGCTTAGGTCTATTGATAAATATTTTACTGATCATAGTCGGCCTCTATTTTGCGCTTATATTATTTATAACGCCTGTAATTGCATTTACAGATTTTTCAACAGGATTAACTTCAACGCCTTGTTTTACTTTTTGCAGACCTTCAATAATCACGCTTTCGTTCGCTTTTAACCCCGACTCCACTAACCACATTGCATTAATACGACGTCCTAGTTTGACATGACGTGTAACAACCTTATTGTTTTCATCTATTACTAATACAAACTTACCTTGTTGGTTTTCTTGCACAGCAGCTTGAGGTACTAAAGACATGGCTTTTTTATCTTGGCTTTCTACAATTAAAGTTACAAATAAACCCGGTAGTACAATTCCTTCAGGATTTGGAAAAACCGCACGCATTTCAACAGTACCTGTACCTTGATCGATTTTAGTATCTGCAAAGTCTAATTTACCCATTTGCCCATACTGAGAATTATTAGGTAAACGAAGAGCTAAATCCATAGGTACTTGTTGAGTAGATTTAATCTCTTTGTGTTTTTGTAAATAAGTGATGTAATCAGACTCTTCAACCTGAAAATTTACATAAATAGGATCTATTGAAGTCAACGTTGCTAAAGCGTTACTTTGTGGGCCAACAATATTACCGACATTAAAGTTTACTTTACCGATTTTTCCAGAAAAAGGTGCCGATATTTTGGTATAGCTTAAATTAAGTTTCGCCTTGGCCAGAGCTGCTTCAGCAGCTTTTACTGCAGCCGAAGTTTGTGCCGCATTTGTTGTTAATTTATCTAAATCAGATTGAGAAATAAATCCTTGCTTTGCAACATCTTTACCACGTTTTAAATCTCTTACAGCACCATTTTGAGCCGCTATTTTACTTTTAAGATCAGCTTGAGCTTGAATAAGGCTGGCTTGAAATTCAGCTGGATCTATCTCTAATAATGCTTGGCCTTGTGCGATTGCAGTACCTTCATTAAAGTGCCTTTTTAATAATTCGCCTTCAACACGTGCTTTTATTTCAGCTTCTTGATGCGCTTGTGTACGCGCTACAAATTCTCTGTAATTACCAACTTCATCTGTTTTAATTGTATAAACAGAAACAGCTGCTGGCGGCGTTACTTTTTTTACTGCTTCTTGTTTCCCACAAGCAGTTAAAGCTAAAGCGATTGAAGATATCAATACGCCTTGAATCAACTTTGATTTTATTTGTTTATTATATTTATTAAGCGAATCATGCGCAGACATAAATAATCTTCCTTTAACTGTTTTAATTTGATTTAAAAAATAACGTGTTATTAACAATAGTAATACTTATCAATAATAAAGTAATGTAATTGACTGATAAAAGACAATAACTCAGCGATTTATTTTATTAAGCTGATAAATAATGAAATTATTATATATTATCAAAAGTCTACAAAATGTGACTTTTCATCAAAACCTTAAATAGCTTGATTAGTAAGTCATCGCCTTAATTGTAACGATAGAAAAATGAACCTAGTATGAGTAGACTGATTATTTATCTTCCAGTTCCTTACATTTGCCACTTTACTTTTTGCTATTAAAATTTTACGCTGATTAAAAAGGAGGTCCGATGAGTAACAATCTAATTATACTTAGTATTAATAACCAAATTGCCACTGTCACGTTAAACCGCTCAGAAAAACTCAATGCACTTAATTTCTCTATGTTCCTAGCGATAGACCGCGTGATAAAAAAAATAAAAAAAGATAAAAATATCCGCGCCGTTATTTTAAAAGCAAATGGCAATGACTTTTGCACAGGCTTAGATGTTGCCAGTGTGATGAAACAGCCCATTCAAGTATTCAAACTATTATTCAAATGGCTACCAGGAAACCAAAACTTAGCTCAAAGAGTCACACTAGGTTGGCAGTCACTGTCAATTCCTGTCATTGCACAAATTCATGGCCGTTGTTGGGGAGGTGGTATGCAGATCGCTTTGGGTGCAGATCACCGAATTGCACGTAAAGATTGTAGCTTTGCAATTATGGAAGCACGCTGGGGATTGTGCCCAGATATGGGAGCAAGTGTCCAATTGGCTAAACTTATACCATATGATCAAGCGCTTTGGTTAACAACACATGCTGAACCCATTTCAGCCCAACAAGCATTAGATCAAAATTTAATTAGCTTTATAACTGATGATTTAGATGGGCAAACTAATATTTTATTAGAGCAGATAATACAAAAATCACCTGATACAATTGCAGCAGTAAAACGTTTATATCAAACAAGCCACCAATCAAATAATCGAAGAATCTTAGCCAGAGAAACTTGCAATCAAATCAAACTATTGCTTAATAAAAACACAAAAAAAGTAATCAAAGCAAATCAGAAAAAACAACAAGCTGAGTTTTCACCCAGATCCCACTGGTAACCAAATGGCTAGTAACCGAGTCATGATTTATATGTTAGCTTATTAGTTAAGTATTCGTCGGTGTATATTAAATTTTGAAGTATTTTATCAGTACAATCATTATTTTAGCTTGTCTATTTGCAGGCAAGCTAATTTCTTACACATTTAACCTTGTTTTTCCAAGTGCCATTTTTGGCATGTTAATACTTTTTACTTTATTAATGACTGGCGTTGTAAAACATCACACCGTATTACCTTGCTCTGTGCCATTATTAAAATATATGCCTTTGCTTTTTATTCCGACACTTGTAGGGCTTATTGAGCATTTAGGATTATTAAAAGATAACTTAATAACGATAAGTATCAGTGTTATTGCAAGCTGCGTTATCACTTTAGCTGTCGTCGGCCTTATATTTCAGAAGTTAAATAAGTCGATATCATGATTTATATAGGAATTATTCTTACCATCGTTATATTTTTAATATTTAAAACTATTCAAAATATAACGACTTGGCTTATTCTTAACCCGATTTTATTGACTATGCTTTTAATTATGCTCATTTTAATTTCAAGTGACAGTACTTACTCAGACTATGCAAACAGTAATTTACCTTTAACTTTATTATTAGAGCCTGCAATTGTGGCGTTAGCAGTGCCATTATATAAAGAGTTTGTTTATATAAAATCACAATTAAAGAATATTTTAATCGCTTGTACTTTAGGTGTACTAAGTTCTACAAGCACAGCTTTATTTATCGCTTATATCTTAGGTGCTGATAATCAGATAATCGCCTCTGTCGCACCCAATGCCGTAACCTCACCTATTGCAATGACATTAACAAACTCTTTAGGTGGGATCGCCGCACTCGCCGCCGCTATTGTAATATTAATTGGCGTATTAGGGGCTATTTTTGCTCATCCATTTTTAAAATTAATAGGTGTATCAGATAAAGCTGCACAAGGATTAGCTATGGGAGCAGCATGCCATGCACTTGGTACAGCACGTGCTGTAGAGATTGATTCTAAAATAGGTGCTTTTGCGTCGGTATCTTTAATTGTCAGTGCTGTACTCACTTCTATTATCTTACCTATTTTATACCCTTTGCTTATGAGTGCATTGAAAAGTATATAGCTTTAACTTGTGCCCACTTTTTTTCTATTGGATTCAAGTCAGGACTGTATGGCGGTAAAATTCCAATTTGCATCCATGCTCATCAATAGCATCCAACATATCCTCTCTTTTATGAAACGAAGCATTGTCCATGACAATCACTGCATCATTAGATATTTTAGGGAGTAAACCTTGGGTTAGCCATGCGTAGAATACGTCTGAGTTGATGTCGCAAGAAAAAACACTCAGCGTGACAAATGTAGCACCGATAATTGCCCCGATAACATTTACTCGACCTCTAGCATGCCAGTCATGGTTGCCATAGCAGCGGGACCCACTTTTGCATACACATAAAGGCGTGGCATACACTGAGCAAAGCCACTTTCATCCAAATAAACGATTTGATTACCTGCTTTTTCATAAGCGGATATTTTTCCCTAAAACATACGCGAGCTTCATAATTCGCTTTGGGGTGACTCAACGTTTTTTTATAGGTAATCTTGAGTCGTTTTAGACCCTAATGAATGGCAGGTTGCCCACATTTAGCCGTTTGGCTCGCTCCTACTGATAATCATCAGGATAGTTCTCTACATCTTTTGCAAGTTTGTCCATATCAAGCTTAGTTGCCGGTTTTTGGCGGGTAGAGCATGGGGTGATGTTGTTATGCCAGCGAAATAATGTTCTTAAGCTGATAGCGATTTGCTCACTGGTGTTTTCAAATGTGAGGTTATAACTTTCTTTTTAAGCCAATACGTGCCGGCGAAAATCGATACTATAAGTCAGCAAATTATTATGTCATATTATTTTTATTTAGCTATAGTCTGCTGGTAAATAAATAAAGTTCTTTGTTATGGTGAGAATCTGAAGAGCCACAAACTCAAATTTAAGGCACAAAAAAACCGACTTTATGTCGGCTTGTATCTCTAATGAAAGAGTCTAAAGTGGTGGGCGCAGGAGGATTCGAACCTCCGACCGCTCGGTTCGTAGCCGAGTACTCTATCCAGCTGAGCTATGCACCCACTTTAAAGTTACTGTTTATTTATTTTAACATCTTAAATTTGATGTTCTAAAGTGGTGGGCGCAGGAGGATTCGAACCTCCGACCGCTCGGTTCGTAGCCGAGTACTCTATCCAGCTGAGCTATGCACCCGCTTTAGAATTACTGTTTATTTATTTTAACATCTTAAATTTGATGTTCTAAAGTGGTGGGCGCAGGAGGATTCGAACCTCCGACCGCTCGGTTCGTAGCCGAGTACTCTATCCAGCTGAGCTATGCACCCACTTTAGAATTACTGTTTATTTATTTTTACATCTTAAATTTGATGTCATGAAGTGGTGGGCGCAGGAGGATTCGAACCTCCGACCGCTCGGTTCGTAGCCGAGTACTCTATCCAGCTGAGCTATGCACCCGCTTCATAATCACATTAACAAGAACCAAATATAAAATAAATGGCGGAGAAGGAGGGATTCGAACCCTCGATAGAGCTACAAACCCTATACTCCCTTAGCAGGGGAGCGCCTTCGGCCACTCGGCCACCTCTCCGTCTTGTTGGGGCGTATAATAAAGACTTCGAAAAATAAGTCAAACCTTTTTATAAGGAATTTCACTGTATGCTCAGTCTTTACACACCATTGTTTATTTTATGTTTAATTAGCTTAAAATCAAAACAATATTTCAAATATTTATCATCTTTTAATTCAAATAAAAAACGCCGCTAATGCGGCGTTTTTAAAAAAGGATGACTTAAGAGTCTATTATTCTACTTCTGGTCGCATATGCGGGAATAAAATAACATCTTTAATTGTTGATGAATCAGTAAATAGCATTACTAAGCGATCTATACCAATGCCTTCACCAGCCGTAGGTGGCAAACCATATTCTAATGCACGGATGTAATCTTCATCGAAATGCATCGCTTCATCATCACCGGCATCTTTTTCTTCAACTTGACGAGAGAAACGCTCAGCTTGATCAGATGCATCATTTAGCTCAGAGAAACCATTCGCTAATTCACGACCACCAACAAAAAATTCAAATCTATCTGTTACAAATGCATTATCATCATTACGACGTGCTAATGGTGATACTTCCCATGGATAAGCAGTAATAAAAGTAGGCTGTATTAATTTGTGCTCAGCAGTTTCTTCAAAGATCTCACATAAGAACTTGCCTGGACCCCAAACACATTTTTCAGGTATACGAACATGCACTTGTTTAGCGTATGCTTTTAACTCTTCAAAATGATTTTCAGGATCTTGGAATACTTCGGCTTTAAAGTCTGGGTTATATTTTAAGATTGCATCAGCCATAGTGATTCGAGTAAATGGTTTTCCAAAATCATACTCAACTGATTCTACAACTTCACCCGCTTCATCTTTCGTCGTATTAATTACGATAGGTGAACCAAGTACATCAGTTGCAACTGTACGTAACATATCTTCTGTTAAGTTCATTAAGTCATTGTAGTCAGCATATGCTTGGTAGAATTCAATCATAGTGAATTCGGGGTTATGACGCGTAGATAAACCTTCATTTCTAAAGTTACGGTTGATTTCGAATACACGCTCAAAACCACCAACAACTAAACGCTTAAGGTAAAGTTCTGGTGCGATACGCAAATACATATCGATATCTAACGCATTATGATGCGTTTCAAATGGACGAGCCGTTGCACCACCAGGGATAGTTTGTAACATTGGCGTTTCAACTTCCATGAAGTCACGGTCAGCTAAGAAACGACGAATACCTTCAACAACTTTAGAACGGATACGGAATGTATTACGCGTATCTTCATTAGTGATCAAATCAACATAACGTTGGCGGTATTTAGTTTCTTGATCAGATAGACCATGAAATTTCTCAGGTAATGGACGTAATGATTTAGTTAATAACTGGTACTCAGCCATATCAACATATAAATCACCTTTACCTGATTTATTTAACGAACCAGTTACACCGATAATGTCACCGATATCTAATTGGCCATACTTTTCTTTTAAGTCTTTTTGTACTGGTTTTGCTGCATATGCTTGAATTCGGCCTTTCATGTCTTGTACAACATAAAAAGGACCACGTTTAGCTAAAATACGGCCAGCAATTGATACTACCTGATTTAACTCTACTAATTCTTCTTTTGACTTTTCGCCAAACTCAGTTTGTAAGTCTAAAGTATAATGTTCACGATTAAACTGGTTAGGGTGACCATTTGCAGGGCAGTTTTCACGGATTGTGTCTAATTTGCCTCTACGTTCTGCAATTAGCTTATTTTCATCTTGAATTTGATCTGTCATTTTCAACTCTTTATCGATTCTGTTATCTATTCGTTATATTAATTACAAACCTGATTTAAGGCTTGCTTCAATAAACCTATCTAAGTCACCATCTAGTACAGCTTGAGTATTACGGTTTTCAATTCCCGTACGTAAATCTTTAATACGAGAATCATCAAGTACATAAGATCTAATTTGACTACCCCAACCAATATCAGATTTTGCATCCTCCTGAGATTGCTTTTCAGAATTTTGCTTTTGTAACTCTAACTCAAACAACTTAGCTTTAAGTTGTTTCATTGCGTGAGCTTTATTTTTATGCTGTGAACGTTCATTTTGACATTGCACAACAGTATTTGTTGGTACGTGAGTAATACGTACCGCTGATTCTGTGGTATTTACGTGCTGACCACCGGCACCTGATGCTCGGTATACATCAATACGTAATTCAGCAGGATTGATATCAATTTCTATATTGTCATCAATTTCTGGATAAATAAACGCAGAAGCAAATGACGTATGGCGACGACCACTTGAATCAAATGGGCTTTTACGTACTAAACGGTGTACGCCTGTTTCTGTACGTAACCAACCATAAGCGTATTGGCCTGTCACTTGAATTGTTGCGCCTTTAATACCTGCAACATCACCAGGTGTTACTTCAATAACTTGTGCTTTAAAGCCTTTCGCTTCAGCCCAACGTAAATACATACGAAGCAACATTTCACACCAGTCTTGGGCTTCTGTGCCGCCTGATCCTGATTGTAAATCTAAATATGCGTTATTTTCATCTTGCGCACCAGAGAACATACGACGAAATTCTAGCTTTTCTAATTGCACAATCAAAGCATTGGCTTCTGATAGTGCTTCATCGAAAGTATCTTCATCTTCGGCTTCAACAGCTAATTCAACTAAGCCTTCAACATCTTCAACACCTGCATCAAGCACATCTATTGTTTCTACGATAGCTTCTAGTGATGATTTTTCTTTACCTAGCGCTTGTGCACGCTCAGGTTCATTCCATACTGCAGAATCTTCAAGTTCGGCATTCACTTCTTCTAACCGCTCTTTTCTTAGAGGGTAGTCAAAGGTACCCCCTAAGCATATCGGTTCTTTCGCGAATATCCTTGATTTGATTCATCACAGGGTTCACTTCAAACATCCAATTGCTCCATAATGCCTGCCTTAAATTATAAGGCGGAAATTTTAGCAAAAAAAAAACAATTTTATTAGCATTAAACCGACTATTTATTGAATAATGTAAAAATAATAAATCTTGTTCATATATCCTGTACTTTCCCGACATCACTACAGATAATGATTCATCAAAAAAATATAAGAAAAATAAAAATGTTTGGAAATAGAAAGTCTGAACGTCAGGTCATTATAGATATGGCTGATAAACAAAAACGTTACGAGGCATTAGTTAAAACATACCATAGTGAGCTATATCGGTTTGCATGTTGGTTATGTCGAGACCCTAGTGTTGCAGAGGACGTATTACAAGAAACATTCTTACGCGCATGGCGCTCATTGGATTCACTGCTAGATCAAAAAGCAGCGAAGTCATGGTTGATCACAATATTAAGACGTGAAAATGCCAGACGATTTGAGCGGAAACAATTTGATTACTCTGATGTTGAACAAGATACATTAATGGATACCACCACTGATTCTCTTGAACAAAATATGGAACAAACAAATTTACAGCGCCAAATAATGAAATTACCTGACGAATATAGAGAACCTTTATTATTACAAATTGTAATGGGTTGCTCCGGTGAAGAGATTAGTGAAATTTTAGAGCTCAATAAAAACACCGTAATGACGCGTTTATTTAGAGCGCGTAATCAATTAAAAGATTCTTTAACCCAAACAGACACAATACAAAGAGGAGTAAAATAAGATGGATGAACTCGAATTTCGCCGACGTCTCTACGCTGAGCCGAATGAAAATGATCCTCTTATTGAAGCATTCGCCAAAGAAGATGTTGATCGAAATAAATTTTTAAATGATATCAAACAACTTGATAAAGATATTACTGACGCACTGAATATTCCAGTGCCAGAAAACTTAGCTGATAAACTTATTTTAAACCAAGCTATAGAAAGCCATAGAGTTGATAAGAAAAAGCGCAGAGTGCATTTAGCAATCGCTGCATCAGTTGCATTTTGTTGTAGTATATTAATTAACTTTACAATGAAACAAGCTCCTTTAGACATTGGTCAACATGCATTAGCCCATGTCAATCATGAGCTAAACTCATTGAAGCCAACAGATAGAAGATATCAATTAGAGCAAATTAATACGCAACTCGCATCATTTGGAGGTTCTGTATCGAGCTTACCGGGTGAAGTAAGTTATTCAACTTTTTGTGATTTCGATGGACAGAAAAGCTTGCACCTAGTTTTTCAAACAGCTCAAGGCCCAGTTACTTTATTCATCGTGCCAAGTAAAAATGGCTATAATGCGCAATCTCAATTTAATAATGAACGCTTCAATGGTCAAATTTATCAAACCCAAGAAGCAAGCTTAATTATGCTTGGTGAAAATGGTCAAGATTTAGAAAAGTATCAAAAACAAGTTGCTGATAATATCATTTGGGAAACTTAATAAACCTGCTAAGCAGGTTTATTAAAGGCTACTTCGTAGCAAATAAAAAAAACTGTACTTAAAACTTATAAAGGAGTTTTAAGTACAATCAATATCCCCCTCATTTAAAATTAAACATACAACAAAACGACATTTAAGATAAACTTATAATTTAATTACGTTTATTTCACCCTTGAAAACAATAGCGTACTTAATCTCCATTACACATTGACAAGTATTTTCTAAACCCTACAATCTTGACCGAATTATTTTTAAACAGGTCAGTTATGAAAAAACTATTTATAATCTTTACTCTTTTTACTTTAATGCTAGGAACCAGCTTTGATTCTGAGGCACGTAAGAAGTTTGGTAGTCGCAGTAAAGGTAAAACACAACAAACTACTCAAGCAAAAAAACAAGGTTCTACGACACAGCAAAAAGAAGCACCAAAGAAATCATCAAGTAAAAAAGGCTTAATGGCTGGTATTTTTGGTGGTTTACTTATGGGTGGTTTAATTGCTGCTATGATGGGTGGAGACTTTGAAGGTTTGCAAATCATGGATATGCTATTAATGGCATTGGTTGCGTTTGTATTATTTAAATTATTTAAAAGCTTTATGCAGAAAAAAGCGCAAACACAATCTGCTTATGCTGGTCAACAAAATGCACTCTTCCCTGCTCAACAACAAAAAGAAAATGTAACACCATTTTCAGCAAGCTCGGCTAAACAAACTGACTCTGTGCCATTTAATTTACCACAAGGCTTTGATGTAAATGGTTTCTTAAAAGGTGCGAATGATCATTACCATACACTTCAAAAAGCATGGAATGATAACAACTTAGAAACAATTCAAGAATATGTTTCGATTGAATTGTTTAATGAATTAACATCTGAAAGAAAAGATGTTGAAACCGTTGAAACACAGGTTATGTTTGTAGATTGTGAATTAGCTAGAGCAAATACTAGCCCAGTGCTTTGGGAAGTCAGTGTTAAGTTTACGGGTAAGTACCGTGATTTAACAGAGCAAGCTGATGAGCAAGTAATTGATGAGGTTTGGCATTTAGAAAGAAACCTTACGCAAGCTGATTCACCATGGTTGATTGTTGGTATTGAAGATAAAGCATAATAGCGCTTCTATTAAAGGTTAATCATTTCAATAAAAAAGCATATTCAAACTTTGAATATGCTTTTTTTATACTTAAAAGTAACGCCACGTAGTGACCTTAATTAAAGTTGCGTAGCAAATTTAATGTTCTTTAAGCATCTCATCAAATTTATTACTAACTGACTGCTTTGGCTGGCCTGAAAGCTTACTTACAACGATGATAGTCAAAGTACATAAAATAAAGCCAGGTACTAGCTCATACATAGTTGCACTTAAAGATTGACCATTAATTGTGATTGGTGCATATATCCAGAACAATACTGTTGCAGCACCTACAACCATGCCAGCTAAAGCACCATTGCGATTCATTTTATTCCAGTAAAGGCTCAATATCACAACAGGACCAAACGCAGCACCAAAACCAGCCCATGCGTTACTTACTAGTGTAAGAATAGAGCTATCTCTATCATATGCTAAAAATATCGCCACTAAAGCCACTAAAAATACAGAGATACGGCCAACTAAAACTAACTGTTTATCTGTTGCATCTTTATTCAAAAATGCTTGATAAAAGTCACCTGTTAAAGAGCTTGAAGTCACTAATAATTGAGATGATATGGTACTCATAATTGCCGCTAATATTGCAGCCAATAAAAAACCAGCAATTAATGGATGGAATAATATCTGGGATAGTAAAATGAATATTGTTTCTGGATCATCTAATTGAATGCCCGTTGACGCAACATAAGCAATACCAGCAAAACCTGTTGCCATAGCACCTATAAGCGATACTATCATCCAACTCATGCCGATACGTCTTGCTACTGGCACATCTTTCACTGAACGGATAGCCATAAATCTAACAATAATATGCGGTTGACCAAAGTAACCTAAACCCCAAGCCATAGCCGAAATAATGCCTAACAAGCTCACGCCATTAAACATATTTAACAACTCAGGATTAATAGTCGTAATAGATTCATGCATTTAACTTATTCCGCCAACTTCGCTGATGGCTACAAATGGCACTAAAATTAAAGCAACAAACATAATACAGCCTTGAACAAAGTCTGTAAGGCTTACCGCTAAAAAACCACCAAATAATGTGTAAGCAACAACTACGCCAGCTGTAACATATAAGCCTAGCTCGTAATCCATCCCAAATGATGATTCAAATAATTTACCGCCAGCAACAATTCCCGAAGATGTATATAAGGTAAAAAATACAATGATCACAACAGATGATACTAGGCGTAACATATGAGATTTATCTTCAAAACGATTCTCAAAGAAATCTGGTAACGTAATAGAGTCATTCGCTATTTCGGTATAAGTACGTAATCTTGGCGCGACTATTAAGTAATTTAAAAATGCACCAATTACAAGACCAATACCAATCCATAAGCTGCTAATACCAGCAATATACATAGCACCAGGTAAACCCATTAGCATCCAACCGCTCATATCTGACGCACCCGCAGATAAAGCAGCTACGCTCGGGCTTAAACTTCTGCCCCCTAGCATATAGCCTGATACATCACTGGTTGATTTTTTATAAGCATATAAACCTATGCCAAGCATAACGATAAAATATATCGCTAATGAAATAAGCGTTCCAAACTCCAAGCGGACCTCCAAAATGAGATTTTCATACCCAAAACACCTCTAAATTAAATCCTGCAACTCATATTCTGAAGTGACTTGGGTATATGTGTAATAGTTACGTACAGTACCATTATTTAATAATTCATTACTATATCACGCTACACCCAAATGAGAATATGGATGCGATAACTACACAATAGTCTCAGATAATTGAAAATATATAATGAAAAAACATCCCATTTACAATATATTCAAGGTAGCAGGGCAATAATTAATATATTTGGGTTACAGGTTCATTATTTATGTATTTTTACGCAGCACGACAACCAATACTAGATCGCGAAAAAAAGCTGTTTGCTTATGAATTATTATTTCGCGATAGCTTAGATAATGTATTTCCTAATATCGACGAAAATGAAGCAACCACAAAATTAATAGAAGGCAGCCAACTTGGCTTAGCTGATATAACAGGTGATAAACCTGCATTTATCAACTTCACCCTTGATACACTGCAAAAACGCTATGCAACGATGTTAAATAAAGAACAAGTCGTAGTTGAGATCCTAGAAACAGTACAACCAGGTAAGCGATTACTAGCTATTGTTAAGGAACTTAAAGAATTAGGTTATACACTTGCGTTAGATGACTATATTCATAATCCTGTATGGAAGCATTTTTATCCTTATATCGATATCATAAAAATTGATTTTTTAGAAATAGGAATGGATAAAATCAAACAAGTAATTAAAGATGTCGCACCATATAAGAATATTAAACTTTTAGCCGAGAAAGTCGAAACTCATGAACAATTCCAAGCGGCTATGGATATGGGATTTGAATATTTTCAAGGTTATTTCTTTTCTAAACCTGAGGTTATTCAAAGTAAAAACTTAGCACCATCACAAATTACATTAGCTGAGCTTTTATATGAAACATCAAAATCTGAAATGGATTTAAAAAAGATATCAGAAGTATTTCAAAGAGATGTTAACTTAGCTTATAAACTATTACGTTATACAAATTCAGCAGCATTTAAACGCAGAGCCGAAATCAGCACAATCAAACAAGCTTTGGTTGTATTAGGCTTAGAAGAACTTAAAAAATTTTTGTCTGTTTTATTTACAGCGCAAGTTGCTTCAGCAAAGCCACCTGAGTTAATGCGTCTATCACTTACAAGAGCACGTTTTGCTGAATGCCTAGCAATTAAGCATGGTAAAATGAAAGACACGCCTATGGCTTTCCTAGCGGGTATGTTTTCATTAATCGATGGCATATTAGATCAAGATATGGCTGAAATTTTAGAGAAACTACCGCTATCAATTGAAATTAAAGATGCAATATTAAAAAAAGAAGGGTTAATTGCAGATTATTTATCTTTAGTTGCGCATTATGAACTTGCTGATTGGGGAGAAGCGAAAGTGATTTCTGAGCAACTTAGCATTGATGTAAAAACAATACCTGACTCTTATCATGATGCTGTGCATTGGGCTAATACGCAGATGGAAGCGATGTCAAAATAACTCAAACGCTCAATAAAAAAATAAAAAGCTGAAATGATTAATTTCAGCTTTTTTATACATACAAATTCCAATAATTAAATGAACCGTAAATTATCGCTACTATTATTACTCTAGCTCTTCTAAAAAATCTTCATCAAACTCTTCATCATCTTCCTCTAATGGCGGGTTGCCATCATAAAGCTCAAATAATTGTCTTTGAAGATATACCTCTTTAACAAAAATATACGGGTCTAAAGACTCGTTAAGTAAAGCTTCTTGAGGAAACAAAGACGCCCTAGCCTCTAACCCTTTAATAGTATATCGCAGTATTGTTTGCGGTAAACTCAAAGCGATAGAAGGTATAGCAAACCCATCAACTACATCTCCGGAAATGTTTCGAACAGTACTTGGACCATAACCAGGAAGCATAAGATAAGCACCATCATCAGCGCCCCATACGCCTAGGGTTTGTCCGAAATCTTCATCAACTTGAGTTAAACCTATTTCAGAAGCAACGTCAAAAATACCAAACAGACCAACCGTAGAGTTGACTAAAAATCTAGCAGCACTAATACCGGCATTACCAGGTTTGCCTTGTAAAGCAGCATTTATACTGTCAACTGGCTCACCTATATTTTCAGTTAAGTTCACTAAACCTCTACGTACAGGCTGTGGTGTAATTGCAACATAACCCACAGCTGCTGGCCTTAAAATATAAGCATCTAAAACATCCATATTAAAATCATATAACGGACGATTTATTGTTTGTAGTGGATCTTTTTCATCTTGCTTGTCAACAGGCACTTGTGCACAGCCTATTAATGAAAATAAAATTAAAAAGAACACTGCATTTTTAAACATTAACATTCCTTATTACAGTAACTGATCAACTAAGACAGTTACCTCAGGTGAATTTTTTACTTCAATTGTACTGCTTTGGCCTTGAAGCTCTCCAGCCGCAGACATTACATTTTCATCAACCGATATTCTTACAGTCACAATAACCTGCTCAAATTGTGCAAGTGATAACGCTTCAACCATCGAATTTTCTTCAGATAATGTTACTTCTAATGGAAAACTAAATTGATTTTTTTTCACAACAGCCAATGGCATTCTAGGCCCTGATGCCGCTTTTGCAAATACAAATAAAGTTGCGTTATTAGGGATTTTATCCACTAAGTTTGCTGCAAGTGCAATTTTCACTTTAATCGCATTGCTCTGTCCAGTAGAACTTTGTTCAATTTTGTTAGATGGTGTTTCAACAGGTATATTTACTTGCGTATTATCAACGACTGGATGCTGAGTAGGCATTGAATTTAACTTTCCAGTCAATTCTTCTACACGAGATTTTATCATGGCATAACGCTCATCATCTTTGCTCATAGAGCCAAGTAACATATCAAATGCCGCTTTAGCTTCTAATAAATCACCTCGTTCATATGCAATTAAACCTAATAAAGAAATGGCATCAAAGTTTGAAGGCTCAACTGATAAAATAGTCGTAAGCATTTTTCCTGCACGATTATAATCAGGCTCACCGCTTATTAGCAGCAATTGGGTATAGCTTAATAGAACAGTGACATTATGAGGGTTCAAGTTTAATGTTTTATCAAAAGCTTGCATTGCAGATTTATAGTCACCTAGTGACATACTTACTTGCCCAAGCAACATCCAAGCCATTTCATCTTCACCTTGCTTAGCAATTTTAGTTCTAAGTGCTAAAGCAAATTGTTGCAACTCATTGGCAGTTAAAGGTTCACCTTGCTGCATCATGGCACGCTTACCTAATTCAGGTAGTGCTACCTGTGCTTTTTGCCATTGGTTAAACTGATTATGATTGCCTGTTGCATAATAAAATATACAGGTAAAACTGATTAAAAATAAGCTACCAGCTAATAGTAAAGTTACGTTATTACCTTTAAAATTTAAATTTTTTTCAGGAGAAAGCTCACTTAACAAACCTTTTTTTAGCTCTATTACAGCAGAATTAAAATCATCAGCACTAATTTTTGAAATTTTAATATCATCATCCAGCTCAGCTAGACGCTGATGATAAATATCAATCCGCTGGGCATTCTCACCGCTTCCTTTCTCTGGAATAGGTTCACTTACTGATTTTCGAATAAATGGAATAACAACAAATATCGCACCTAATATTGCTAATAAAACCATAGAAGACCAAAGTAATATCATTGACCTGACTCCTGTTTCACTTGAGCTGAACTAGCTTGATATTTAGAAATAAGTTTCGTTAATTGAGCCTCATCTTTGTCAGACCATTTTTGCTCAACCGCTGATTTTTTTTGACGGAATATAACCGAGCCAAAACCAAACAGTACAAATAAAATTGGTACAACCCATAAAACTAAAGTTGATGCAGTTACTGGAGGCTTGTAATGTACAAAGTATCCATACCTATCAATCATATATTCAACAATAAAATCTTTCGATTTATCTAATTTTACTAATTCAATCACTTTATCGCGTAAATCCTTAGCTACAACAGCATTCGAATCTGCGATGTTTTGATTTTGACACTTAGGACATCTGAGCTCTAAGCTTAACTCTTTGAAAAGTTGCGCTTGCTGCGCATTTTTAAAGGTTTGAGCCTCTTCAACTGCAAAAGTCAATGCAGAGAAACCCATTAATACGATAAAAAGGAAATATTTCATTATTACAACTTAACCTCTTTTAATTCAGTAAACTTAGGAGCGAATTTAGCACGCCATGTACGCTCATTTAAGTCGCCAGTATGATGTAGTAAAATAACCCCTTTACTATCAACTAAAAATGTTTCAGGTGCGCCAGACACACCTAAATCAAAAGCTAAACTGCGGTTTAAATCAAATATATTGTATTGATATGGGTTACCGGTACGGGCAAGCATTTGAGATACTTCATCTCTTAATGCTTGGATATTAAACTCACCATCAAAATCAGGATCATAACCTTGCTCTAAATAAAGACCGATGATTTCAACACCGCGTTCACGTAATTTTGTAAGGTAAGGTAATTCTACTAAACATGTCGGACACCAAGTGCCCCACACATTGATTAAATAGACTTTTCCTAATAAATCTTTTTCAGACCAGTTTTTATTATCTTGCATTAAGTCAGGTAAATTAAATGCTGGGATTTCCTGACCTAAACGCCCTGTTTGTAATTCTCTTGGATTTGAAAATAAACCCTTAAATAAAAAAATACATAGCAAGAAAAAAATAATTAAAGGTACAGCAAACATCAGTTTGCTGTTTTTACTTTCTTCACTCATCAGCTTACCTCACCAGATGTAACTGGTTGAGATGACGCTTTACTATCTTTTGTTTTTTGCGAAGCCTTTGAAGTACCTCGGTAACGTTTATCTAGTAAAATAAGTAAGCCTGCAAAAGACATAATCAAACCACCGAGCCACATCCAACGGATATACGGCTTATGATAGATTCTAAGAGCCCAAGCACCATTACTAAGTTGTTCACCTAAAGCAACATATAAGTCACGTCCTAAAGACGCATCAACTGCCGCTTCAGTCATAAACTGCATGCCGACATTATAACGACGTTTCTCAGCGTATAATTTAGTGACTTTTTCGCCTTCTTTATGAATACTTACAATAGCAGCATGACCTGTATAATTTGCACCTACTATTTCTTTAATACCATCAAAGCGGTAAACATATTCATTTAATGTCACTGTTTCACCTGGCATCATTCTAACGTCACGTTCAACTGAATAAGCTGATGTTAATGCAACACTGATAACAACACATGCAAAACCAAAGTGACCACTTACCATTGCCCAATAACTATTAGTCAACTGCTTTAAACCAACGATCAGACTTGTTTGTTTCGTTGCTCTTTCTACAACATCACATACCGTAGAAATTGTAACCCACACAGCTAAAAGAACAGCAATAAATGTCATTGATGAAACTACATCGTAACTTGAGTATAACCAGCTTGCGGTAATGACGATGCTTAATAAAGCGATTAACAATAATTTATTTTTTAATGCTTTAAATTTATTTTGTTTCCAGCGTAATAATGGTGCAACACCTAAAGCAAATGCAAAAGGAACCAATAAATAGCTAAACATTTCATTAAAGAAAGGTTCGCCTATTGAAATAGAACCCATACCAAGTTCTTTGTGCACTAATGGTAATAACGTGCCTAATAAAACAATTAAGGCTGCAACACATAACAAAATATTATTTAGCCATAGCGCAACTTCTCTTGAGAATAATCGGTAACGCCCTACACTATTAACTTCAGATGCACGCATCGCATATAAGGCTAAACTACCACCTACAACAATTGCCAAGAAACCAAGTATAAACATGCCTCGCCCTGGATCTGTCGTAAATGCATGCACAGATACAAGTACACCAGAGCGTACTATGAATGTGCCTAACAAACTAAATGAGAAGCCAGCAATTGCTAATAAAACAGTCCATGATTTAAATACGCCACGCTTTTCTGTTGCGGCAAGTGAATGCAGCAATGCTGTTGCAATTAACCATGGCATCAATGACGCATTTTCAACTGGATCCCAGAACCACCAGCCGCCCCAGCCTAGCTCTGAGTATGCCCACCAACTCCCTAATGTAATACCTAATGTTAAGAATAACCAAGCAGCTATCGTCCAAGGTCTAGACCATTTAGCCCAAGTATTATCAAGCTTACCAGTCAATAAAGCTGCAATTGCGAAAGAGAAAGAAACAGATAACCCCACATAACCCATATATAACAATGGTGGATGAATAATCATACCTGGGTCTTGTAAAAGCGGATTCAAATCATGACCTTCAACAGGGTAATAAGGTAATAAAGATTCAAATGGGCTAGACATTAATAAGGTATAGAACATAAAACCGACACCTAAAAAACCTAAAACACTTAGTACACGTGCACGTAATGGCCAAGGTAAAGATTTAGATGAAATTGATACTAATGCAGTCCAACCAGCTTGCATTACCACCCATAAAAGCATCGCGCCTTCATGCCCCCCCCAAGTAGAAGTTATTTTATAATACCAAGGTAACGAGCTACTTGAGTTACTTGCCACATACACTAAAGTAAAGTCATCGGTTAGGCTGGCATATACTAATGCAGCATAAGAAATAAAAACAAATACACATTGGCCAATAGCAAATGCAGGTGCTGCACGCATTAATCTGAGGTTATTTGTATACGCTCCCCATAAAGGGTAAATACATAATAAAATAGATAAACCTAACGCAATGGTTAATGAGATATAACCCAACTCTGGGATCATTAGTAATCTCCTTTGGCATTATTATAAACAGGTTTTTCATGCTTAATGCCTTTTAAAGCTTCTGCAACTTCTGGCGGCATATATTCTTCATCATGCTTAGCCAATACTTCAAATGCTTCAATTGTATCTGGTGCTACAAGGTTTCCTTGCGCTACGATACCCTGACCTTCTCTAAATAAGTCAGGTAAAATACCTTTATACAGTATTTTTACAATTGGGCCTTTATCCATTAATTTAAATTCAACATGTAAAGAATTAGGATCTCTTACCACAGAACCTGGCAGCACCATGCCACCAATCCTTAACTTTTGACCAACAAAAGGTTTTTGTTTTTCAGGACCTTTACCTTCAATTAATTCAGTTGGTGTATAGAACAAGTTGATATTACCTTGAAGTGCATAAAGTACTAAACCAACAGCAGTTCCTAAACCAAAAACCACTGCAAGCAGTGTCATCATGCGTTTTTTTCTTCTAGGGTTCATTATTGTGACTCCTGCTTTGCTTTTTTAATACGTGCTTCACGATCTATCTGTTTAGCAAGCGCATTTAAAGTATGTTGGTGACTAAGTTTACTATCTAAGAAAATACCGATTAAAATCAATGCACATGTTCCAAAGGATAACCAAACATAAAAGCCATAACCACCCATGGCTATAAAGTCTGAAAATGAATTAAACTGCATCTTTATCTCCTACCTTACTTACTACATTGGGAGTTTGATTTTTAATTAAATCACGTACCCAAGGACGATGTTTTTCTCGTAACAATATTTCATTTTTTAAACGCATCAATACAACAGCGCCAACAAAAGCAGCAAATGCAAAGATATTTAACATTAATGGCCAGAACATGCTCGAATCAATCGCACCACCATCAAACTTAGTGATTGTCGCTCCTTGATGAAGCGTATTCCACCATTCAACTGAAAAGTGAATAACAGGTAAATTTATTGCCCCTACCAGGGCAAGTATACAAGATGCACGACCCGCACTGCCTTTATCTTCAAAAGCGTTATAAAGCGAAATAACACCTAAATATAAAAATAATAAAATTAACTCTGATGTTAATCTTGCATCCCACACCCACCAAGCACCCCACATAGGTTTACCCCATGCAGCGCCTGTAATTAATGCTATTAAAGTAATCGCTGCGCCCACGGGTGCAATTGCAATAACAGCAAGCTCCGCATTTCTTAGCTGCCAAACTAAGGCAATAAACGCAGCGATTGCCATTGAAGAATATGCCCCCATAGATAGAATGGCTGACGGGACATGTATAAAAATAATTCTATAACTGTCTTTTTGTTGATAATCTGCAGGCGCAAAACCTAACCCCCAGACCCAGCCCACAACTAAACTTATCACAGCAACAACCGCTAAATACGGCAATAAGGTATTACACAATCGGTAGGCTGTTTGTGCCTTTGCATAAGGATGTAACCACTTCCACATAACTAATCCACACTCTTTTTAAACACGACGCATTATATTGACTTGCTACAGCAATATAAAATTTAAATTAACTCACACTGACTTTTAATGCTGATGAAACAGCAAATGGTGCCGTAACCAAACCTACAGCTAACATTGCACCTAAAATTGCAAGTTGAGCACTATAATCCAGCGACATTGCACTGGTGTCTATTGCCGACGTTGCAAAAATAAGCACTGGAATATACAAAGGTAAAACCAATAAACTGAGTAAAACTCCCCCTTTTTGTAAACCAACAGTTAAACCAGCACCAATCGCACCAATTAAACTTAATAACGGCGTGCCTATAAGCAATGTCACTATCGCTGCCTGCATTGAATTTGAATCCATATTCAGTAATAAACCAAACATGGGTGATAATAAAACAAGTGGTAACCCAGTGATCGACCAATGTGCTGCTATTTTAGCAATAACAATAAGCGATGTAGGGTACGGGCTCATTAATAACTGCTCTAACGAACCGTCTTGATAATCGTCTCTAAATATTTTGTCTAAACCCAACATAGTTGACAGTAAAGCTGCGACCCAAATAATTCCTGGAGCCATGCGTGCTAATAACTGTGGTTCAGGGCCTATTCCCAATGGAAATAAACTAATGACAATCAAGAAAAATAGTAAAGGATTTATGATTTCAGAACGCTGCCTAAAAGCCAGTAATACATCTTTTTTATATACTGAAAAAAATAACTGACGGTATGAATATTCTCTTTGCATTAAATACGGTACTCCAAAGATAATATTTTTAAATCATCAAAATGTTCTGTTAAATCTTGATGAGAGGTTAACAAGATACTGCCACCTCTATTTAGCTGCAGCTTGAACTGCTCTTGAAGTAAGGTAACCCCTTTTTTATCAACTGCTGTAAAAGGCTCATCCAACATCCACAGTTTTGCATCTGAAATCCATAACCGAGCTAAAGCAACTCTACGTTGCTGGCCTGCTGATAACATTCTAACGGGAATATCTTCCAAACCAACCAAACCTAAATTAGCTAATACTTCATAAACATCTAGCGAATTTTGCTTTGAAGATTGCGCGTAACCATGAATTTCTTGCCAAAACTGAATATTTTCAATCGCATTAAGCTGTGTATTTACACCCGTTTTATGGCCTATATATAATAATTCAGAAAAAAAGTTTTCTTCATCCTCTGATATATTTTTATTAAACCAAAAGCGATTGCCCTGCTCTAATCTTGTAAATCCAGATAAGATCCGAAACAATGATGTTTTCCCGGCACCATTAGGACCTTCAATTTGCATGATTGTGCCTTGAGGTAACTCAAAACTTAAGTCCTCAAACAAACAGCGGTCTTGCCTAATACAGGTTATATTTTCAACTTTTAACAACTAAAAACACTCTTAACAGCCCTAAACTTTTTAGGGGTATTTTCTTTAGGAAGTAGTCTATCATAATGGTATTACAAAGCGTAAAAGCTTTAGCTGGAATTAAGAGCAAATCGACAAAAAATTGATTTATGCCAATATTTAGTTTTATATAATGGTTTTTTATAAAGATAAAATAAAATTTAAGGTTTAAATTGTTAAATGAAACATAATAAGTAACTCACTTTATATGACTGATACTAAAGGCATTTCAAAAAATACAATTGCACAGCAGTTTTCTATAACTGATGATGCATCATCTTTACCTAAACATCTAAAATCTAACATCGCCTATGACGTCAAAAACGTATCTAGTAGCGGTTCAAAACTACAACTAGAGATTAAACTAAATGGTAAATGGGAAAAGGTATCGCTCGCCTTAGACTCAATAAACAATAAAGATATTAAACTCAATGATGGTAAATTGATTATTAATGGTGATGGTTCAAAAATAACTTTAATTGCAAATACAAACAAAATAACATCACCATTAAGTACTCAAGATATATTAAAAATACTTAATTTATTTGTTCAACCAAAAGCACAAAAAGAGACTTTCATAGATAAAGGTTTTGCATTAAAAGCAAACCAAGAAATATCTCTTCTAGCAAAATTAAATAAAAACCTTAAAAATACACTTATTATTCCTTCTCTTAAAGCAAATATTCAATTACCACCTAATATCGCAAACCAAATAAACTCGAATTCTCATATTTTTCTAAATTTACAAGAGTCAAACAAACAGATATCAGCTAAGGTATTCCTCCCTAAATCAACGTCACCGGCATTAGAACTAAAATTGCCGATTGAAAAGGTGACACAATGGTTAAAAACAACACCCGTTGATTTAATGATAAAAAATACGAATTCAGCAAACACTCAAATTAAGCAAAATAATAATATAGCAGTCGTAAACGTCAATATTTCAGAAAGTATTCCAAAGTGGCAAAATGCAAAGCTAATAACTCAAGGTAATATCACTCAAATCAAGCCTATTAGCTCTCCTATAACACTTAACCTAACTAAGAGTATATTTACATCATTAATGAATAATAGCGTCAAAACTGATACTGACACAAATATTAATAAGCACACAAAAGAAAGTATTCATCAAAACATAGTAATAAATGAGTCTAACAAAGTTACGATTCAAAAACCTAAAGATCAAACCACTGCTAACTTAGCAATATCAAAAGGTGATAACTTTAAAGCCCCATTAGAAAAAATAGTTAATTCTTTCAAAGCTGCTTTATCGCTAAATGTAAAACAAAATGAAACACGCCAGATAAAACTCGAAATAACCTCCCCGATAAGTGAAAACAAAAATAAACAAGTTATAGAGACTCAAACGAGTAAAGCAATAAATACAACAGCAAAAGATTTACCCACTCAGACACAAAAGCATCAAGTTCATCAAGCAACAATTAAAGCAACACCGAATTTACTAGAAGCTCAGCAACAATCAAACGTAACAATCAAAAAAGATATAAAGCAAACTGCTAGCCAAACAGATGTCAGTTTAATGAAGGTTGAACTAAAACCTAAACTTGAACCTCATAAAGGTAATAAGCAAATTAACTTTAACCTAATTAACAAGCTAACAACCGGTCCCAAAAGAACTCCTAGCTCGACAGCAAATATAAAAACAGAAAATATATTAAATATAAATAGTGATCCTGAAACTCCCGATTTAAATAAACTCGTAAACCATGCTTTTAGTAGAATGATAAATCAAACAAATATTTCAGCAGATAAAATACGCACTGAAATATTATCATCAGTTCAACCTAACTTATTAAATAAAACCGAGAAAGAAAATACTTTTAATAACTCACTGCAAGATCTCGCTCTCACCATACTAACATCTCATAGTGTGAGCGAAAATGTTCAAAGTAATAAGGACTTAGCAAATAAACAATCTTTAAAGTTAGATCAATTATTACAACTGATTTTCCCTGGACTTAAATTAAAAACCGCGAATGTAATAAAAGAAACAAATACAAAATCAGGGTTCGCTTTATTACAAGAGCTAGGCCAAATTCAACAAACAGTGCAACAATCTCAACAACAACTTATTCAAGGTCAATCTGTAAACAATCAAACTGATAATTTATCTAACTCCATCTTACAGTTCCTACTGCCTATGCAATTACCAGATACAGTAAAACAAACTGAAATTGATTTAGGCCATTACAAAAAGAACACAAAAAATGGCGAAGGTAAAGACGTTTGGTTTATACGATTAAACTTTAATTTTGAAGCTTTAGGACAATTACAAGCCAATGCACAATTGATGGATAAAAATGTAGATTGTACTTTTTCAAGCTTAAATCAATCATTGGTAGATAAAGCACAACCCTATATTCAAATGCTAAAACAAAGGCTGATTGAGCATGGTCTATCTGTTGGTAAAATGGCGATTGAATTTTCTTCCGAGCGCACTACCGACAACTATAAAGCACATTCAATTATCAATATTAAGGTGTAAGTTATGGACAAAGATGATGTTAAAAATAGTGGCAATAAATCTGCAATAGGCTTACTTTATGACGGAAAATCAGTTCCTAACGTTACAATCAAGGGCTTTGGTGATTTTGCAGATCACATTATTGAACAGGCAAAAGATAAAGGAGTTTTAATACATGAAGATAAAATGCTAGCAGATACATTAAAACAATTAGAGTTAGGACAAGAGATCCCAAAAGAACTTTATATTGTTATTGCAGAGTTAATCGCTTTTTCATACGTAATGCAAGGGAAGTTTCCCACAGGATGGCAAGGGCTTACAGGTAATTTAAACATAAAAGCTTAAATGCTCACTACTTCCAAAACGAATGAGGTGATGGAAGTAGCAGTAACTAAGCCAATCAAGTGTCTTTATTTTTGTTGATGCAAAGAGATCAACAATTCTGCTTCAGCTCTTGGTAATTCACACTCTTTCATAACTTCATCTAATTGCGCACCAAGTTCCACCATTTTAACAGCACGAGAATACATTTTAGAGTCTGGGTCGCTATATTGAAGCGCTTGTTGATTTTCTGATAACTCCTGACTTAGCTTCTCTTGTTGTACAATACGTTTACCCATATTCAATAGACCACCTCGTAATTCGTCTATTTCACTGCGTAAAATTGTATTTTGCTGCTTTAAATCTGAAAACCTTTTATTTAAGTCACTATTTAAAATTTTAACTTTTTTATTCGATAAAAATAAAAAAACTATAATACTGAACGAGAATACAAAGCTTATAATAGTTAAAATTAGTAAAATATTTTCCAATTCTAACAACCTATGCAATATTGACTTAATGTTAGAGGAAAAACACTAAAAGTCATTTAGGTCTCTCCATTCTTCTTCACTCAACAACTTATCTAAATCAACTAAAATTAATAATTGTTCATTACGATTAGATACACCTTGAATAAACTTAGCACTTTCTTCTGTGCCAATGTTTGGCGTACTATCAATTTCTGAACGTCTTAAATAAACCACTTCAGCAACACTATCAACTAAGATACCAATAACTTGCTTTTCAGCTTCGATAATAACAATGCGAGAATCATCTGTTACATCTAAACCTGATAAACCAAAACGTGTACTCGTATCAATTACTGTTACTACGTTACCACGTAAGTTTATTATTCCAAGTACGTAACTTGGTGCGCCAGGAACAGGAGCGATTTCTGTATAACGTAATACTTCTTGTACCTGCATTACATTAATACCATAAGTTTCATTCTCTAGTCGAAATGTCACCCACTGTAATACATCATCACTTGCATCTGCATTTACTGATGTTATTCTTTCTTCATTCATATTCATGCTCCCACGCCATTATTTTCATTCGTGATATTTATTTTTCAAACTCTCTGCTATCTAACCCTTGCTCGAGTAATTCAGTTAATGAATCAACATCAATCAAAGCACACATTTTTTCTTTTATTAAACCTGCTAACCAAGGGCGTTTTCCTGATTGCTCTCGCCATTTAACATCATCACTTTGTAACGTAACATTGTTAATTAAACTTTCAGCCTGTAAACCCCAGCTTGTTTCACCTAGCATTATAAGATATTGATAATTTAAACTTTCCTCAAGTTCTTTATTAAACTTTTCAGGCATAACCCATTGTGCCGTATCAATTACGTTCAATTTAGTACCACGGTTTAACATAACACCTTTAAACCATTTTGGTTTAGCGAATACTTTATTTATTTCTTCAAGTTTATGAATGCCGCCTAAAGACTTCAATGGTACAGCTAAAGTCAATCCTGCAACTTTAAAAAACAAGGCTTGAAATTCACCTGTTCGGTATTCTGCTTCTTGCTTTACACTCGCTATACTTTCTTGCTTTTGTAATTCTTTTATATCATCTACTATTATAGAGATTGTAGGCGGTTTTTCTTCATCTTGCTTAGACTTAACTTTAATTTCAGCGGGTTTAGTTACTTTTTTAATCGCAGGAACATTTTTTGGCTCTACAACTTGCTCTAGTAACTTTTCAACAGGCTGTAAAACAGTTTTATTTAATACCTCATCTTCTGTTAATAGAGCTGTGAGATATTGTTTCATTATTTGTTCATTAGCAAATAAAGGTTTATTCATTGATTGCCTCAGAGCAAGTTTTTTTATCAAGCTTTAAAAGGTGGTCTAATAATGCCATATATGCATAAACTCCTCTTGCCTTGGGACAATAGATTACCGGTGATTTCATCGCTAGGCTTGCATCTCTAAATTTAGTATCGATTGGGATCACCCCAGGCCATACTTTTTCATCATATGTTGCTCGTAATGTTTTATATGCCTCTAATGAAGCTTTAGTGCGCTTATCATACATAGTAGGAATGATCGTATATTGATATTTCTTAGATTGTGAACTTTGCATTAATTGCATTGTTCTCATCATGCGATCTAAACCTTTCAAAGCTAAAAACTCTGTTTGTACAGGGATTAAAACTCTTTCACTTGCCGCCAACGCATTAACCATCAAAACGCCTAATACAGGAGGACAGTCTAAAATGGCATAATCATACTCATCTGCAATTTTAGCCAAAGCTTTAGTTAAAATTAAGCCCATGCCACTTTTATTACCCATGCTACGATCTAAAGTTGCTATTGCCATGGTCGCAGGTAATATATCTAAATTATCCATAGTTGAAGGACATAACGCTTGCAATATTTCTTCTTTATTCAAGCCTTTACTTCGAGAGAAAACATCGTACACACTCACTTCTAATTCTTCAGAATCAATGCCAAAATAGTAGGTGAGTGATGCATGAGGATCAGTATCAATGAGTAATACTCGCTTACCTTGAGATGCAAGAATGCCACCTAAAGTTACTGTGGTAGTTGTTTTACCTACACCACCTTTTTGATTCGCAACTGTCCAAATTTTCAAATTTGATCCTTTCTACTGCTCTTTTTCTCGAGTTGTAATTCTTATCCCACCATCAGGTAAATTAATAATCTTGATAGTTTTATCATCTATTTCTTGCTGTTCTATTTTTTTTAATTGGGCTTCTAATTCTTGTTTATCTTGTTCTAGATTTTCTACAGCAATCACCTGAGAATCACTCTGGGAAAACATACCAAACTTTGAAAGTGCAATAACGACCTTTCTATTTTCGGCACGCCCTTTCGGTGACGTATTACTGGCAAATGGAGCATATTGCCCATAACCTTCAATCGCCATTCTTGCTGGATTAATCCCTTTATTCTCAAGTGCTAGCAGCATTTGCGTGGCACGACTGACTGATAACTGCCAGTTAGAACTAAATACTTCATTACTGATAGGCTGATTATCAGTATAACCCCTAACGCGAATATAATTTTCTACACTATTGATTACATCATAAACTTTAGAAACAACCTGCTCTATTGCATGAGTGGAAGCTGAGCTGCCACTTCCAAATAACAAACCTGAATTAAGCTCTATTGTTAACCAATCTTGATTTAGCTCTAACTTAGCTTGCCCTGTCTCAATTTCATCCGATAGCGCAGTTTTTAGATCTTGCTCTAGCGAATCTAAGGGGCTTCCTAGCTTTTTTTGTTTTAGATTAGCTAAATCCCCAAAACCATCAACTAACTCAGGGCCTTCTTTCTCATCAATGATTGAATTACCATATAATACAAACTCAGTATCAACCGCATTTTTTGTTAACAGCCCTTCACCTTCAACCCCTGCATCTTGCTGTTCATGCTGATTAGCGGTTTTATCAAATACTTGCTCAAGTGAGTCTGATAAAATCTTAAATTCGTTTTCATTGGTAATAGCCAAAGAATATAGAACCACAAAAAAAGCAAACATGAGTGTCATATAATCTGCATAAGAAACTAACCAACGATCTAAATTCTCATGGTTATTTTCTAATGCAGATTTACGATAACGCCTCATAATACTTAGTAGCTCAACTTTCTATAATCGTATTTACTTGAGAGTAATGCTTCTGTGTTTGATATGCAGAAAGCTTTAATTCTATATTGCTAGGACTCTCTCCTTGCAATATAGACAACATACCTTCAGCTAATAATTCATGGTACATAATCTGCTCTTCAACAATACATTTGAGCTTATTTGCAACAGGTAAAAAAAGTAAATTAGCAAAACCCACTCCATAAATAGTTGCAACAAATGCAGTTGCGATCCCTGCCCCAAGTAATTCAGGCTCTTTAATAAAATTCATAGCTTGTATTAAACCTAAAACTGCGCCTAAAATTCCAATTGTCGGACTATACCCGCCCATCGCTTCATAAATTTTTGAAGATTTAATCAAGGCATCTCGGTGTAAAATAAGTTCAACTTCCATTGTCTCTCGAAATTGCTCAGGTTGAACACCATCAATCATCATATTAAGGCCCTTAGAAACAAAATAATCTTTGCTAATTAAAGCTTCATTTTCTAATGATAAATAACCGTCTTGACGTGCTTTATGTGACCATGACTTTATTTGAGAAATCCCCTTATCTACTGGATAACTCGGCGGTATTATTATCCAGGTAAACATTTTTATTCCTTGCAGGAAAATTCCCGCAGGAGATTGCAGCATAACAGCACCTAATGTGCCGCCTATTACAATCAAGAGGGCTGAATAATTCACTAAACTTAATAATAATCCGCCTTCAAACCAATAACCAAAACCAATTGCAAATATAGCAATTAACAAGCCTGAAATTGATAGTTTATCCACAACCGACTTCTCTTGTTATGCGACTTGCGACATCTGGCAATGCAATACTTGCTTCAGCAAGCCCTGCGTTGGCAACCGCTTGAGGCATGCCATATACAACACAGGTTTTTTCATCTTGAACCCATATCTTAGAGCCAGCTTGTTTTAACAATCTAGCACCATCTCGACCATCAGCTCCCATGCCTGTTAATACAATGGCTAAAACAGAATTTGTATAGCTTTTTGCTAAACTTGCAAACGTGATATCAACACTCGGTTTATATGTGACTCTGGTTCCTTCGTCTTCATAAATTCGTATCTTTTGACCTGAACCTCTGCCTTCAACCAACATCTGCTTACCACCAGGTGCTAAATAAGCGGTGCCAGCTTTTAATGCCTCACCATTTTGCGCTTCTTTCACTTGAATTTTACATAAGGAATTCAGACGAACTGCAAATGCAGGGGTAAAAGCTGCAGGCATATGCTGTATTAAAAGAATCGGATGAGGGAAGTTTGATGGTAACTGTGTCAGTATACTTTGTAGTGCAACGGGCCCCCCTGTTGATGTACCAATCGCTACTATTTTATATGTTTTTCCTGAAGCTCTTACATCTTGCGTTGTTTTTCTTCTAGCCTCAAAGTTATTCTCAGCAGGTTTTACTGGACGAGATTTAATAACCGGCTTTTCTATTGGGCACGGTTTTCTTACAAAGCGGCTTAATCTTCGTCGACCTATCTCCTTTACCTTTTGTTGCAATAATTTAATTGCTTCTTCTTTATCTCGTGCTATATCTTCAAACTTTTTAGGTAAAAAGTCTAAAGCACCTGCGTCAAGTGCATCAAAAGTTGCACTTGCACCATGGTGAGTTAAAGAAGAAAACATTAATATTGGCACCGGAGATGCCTTCATTATTTGTTTTACAGCGCTTATACCATCAAGTATAGGCATTTCAACATCCATAGTAATCACATCTGGTTTTATTTTAGCCGCTTTTTCAACCGCTTCTTTACCATTATTTGCTGTATCGATTACTTCTAATTCTGGATCTTGATTTAATATTTCACTGACTCTTCGTCTAAAAAAACTTGAATCATCAACAACTAAAACTTTAATTGTCATTCAATTTACTCATTTAGTTATTTTACTTTTCCAGCATAGTGCTTTAATAAATTAGGTACATCTAGTATTAGAGCGATTCCACCATCAGAAGTTATTGTAGCACCTGCCATGCCCGGAGTTCCTTGTAGTAAGGCATCTAAGGGTTTTATTACTACTTCTTCTTGACCTATTAAAGAGTCAACGGCAAAGCCTATTTGCTGCGTTCCTAATTGAACGATAACAACATGTCCATCTCCACTGCGTTGATCTGCAATTGAAGATGGGTTTTTAACAAGCCAACTTTCAAGATAAAATAATGGAATTGCCTTATCTCTAACAATAATTGTTAATTGACCATCAACTATATTTGTTTTCGATAAATCGAGATGGAATATTTCATTTACACAAGCTAGAGGAAGTGCGAATGTCTGCTCTTCAACAAGTACCATTAATGTTGGTAATATTGCTAAAGTCAGTGGTACCTTAATTTCTAATGTCGTACCTGTTCCTCTTTGAGATTCAATATTAATTGAACCATTTAGCTGAGTGATTTTTGTTTTAACAACATCCATACCCACACCGCGACCTGAAATATCAGATATTTCTTCTTTAGTCGAAAAACCTGGTGCAAATATTAAATTAAACGCTTCATTATCAGTCATTCTTGATGCAAAATCGGCATCAATTACACCTTTACCAATTGCAATATCTTTTAACTTATCAGGATCCATACCTGCACCATCATCTTTGATGGTTAAAAGTATATGATCACCTTCTTGAGAGGCTGAAAGTGTAACTGTACCTGTTCTAGATTTACCTGTTGCTTCACGTTCATCTGGCATTTCAATACCATGATCAACTGAGTTCCTAACTAAATGCACTAAAGGATCAGCAAGTGCTTCAACTAAGTTTTTATCTAAATCAGTATCTTCACCAACTAATTGAAGGTTAATATCTTTTTTCAAACTACGTGCTAAATCACGAACAACACGAGGAAAACGACCAAATACCTTTTTAATAGGTTGCATCCGTGTTTTCATCACAGCACTTTGCAAATCAGCTGTCACAACATCAAGATTTGAAATTGCCTTATTCATACTTTCGCTACTATTAGTCGCACCTAGGCTTACTAATCTATTTCTAACTAAAACAAGTTCACCAACCATATTCATTATTTGATCAAGACGTTTAGTGTCTACTCGAACCGTTGTTTCAGCTTGTACTGCAGGAGATTTAGCAGATGGTTTTTCTGCAGCCGGTTTTGCTACTGGTTTAGGCTTTTCTTCCGCTTTTGCTTGTGGTTTTAGTACTGGTTTCGTTACTGGTTTTTCTACTTTTTTCTCAATTTTAGGTTTACTTGCAACCTCAGGTTTTTGAGCTGGAGTTGGCGCGGATTCTACCGTTTTAGGACCCTGTCCTTTGCCATGAAGTTCATCTAATAAAGCTTCAAATTCATCATCTGAAATATCTTCAGAATCAGAACTAGCTATAGGCGTACTTTCAACGACATTATTCTTCTCTTCTGGAGCTGTGCTTTGGGTTTCACCAAACGATCCAACCCCATGCAATTCGTCTAACAAGTTTTCAAATTGATCATCTGTAATATCGCCATCAGATGCATCATTTGTGATTTCTGGTTGCCCTTTTGACTCTTCAACTATAGGCCCTTTTCCTGCTCCATGAAGTTCATCTAATAAGCTTTCAAATTCATCTTCTGATATATCATCAATATTTGAATCATCTGAACTTGTATCATCCATATCAAACAATACGTCATCAAAATCAGAGCTTAAATCTTCTTCAGGACTTGTTGTGAGAGAATTATCGACTTCTGGAGCTGTAGCTTCATGAGGAGGTGACACTTCGCCTTCACTTTGAGGTTTGCAAAGGTCATGCATCGCTTTTAGTAGGTTAGGATCGGCGGCTTCAGGCTTTTCTCTATTTTGAATACAAGCAAACATAATATTTATACAATCTAATGCTTGTAAAATAACATCCATAAGTTCTGGAGTGACACTTATTTGCCCTTGACGTAAAATATCAAAAACATTTTCTGCACCATGACAAGCATCTACAAGCTCAGTCATTGCTAAAAATCCAGCACCACCTTTGACAGTATGAAAACCTCTAAATATTGCATTTAATAAATCAGCATCTTCAGGGTTATTTTCTAATTCTATAAGCTGCTCAGATAATAATTCGAGAATTTCTCCGGCCTCAACCAAAAAATCCTGCAAAATATCTTCATCTAGTTCAAAACTCATGCAGCAGTTCTCCCTTTTAGAAACCTAAACTTGATAATAAGTCGTCAACATCATCTTGATCTGATACAACATCATCACGTTCTAATGCATCTATAATCGGACCCTCTGCAACTTGATCTAATTCTTTTTCAACTTGTAGAGATGATTCTATATTTTTTTCTTCAATAACTTCTTTTACAGGTAATTCACCATCAATTGGCGAGCCAAAAACTTTCAACATATGAATAAGGCTTTCTTCAACTTCACGCACAAGCTCTATCACTCTGCGAATAACTTGCCCTGTTAAATCTTGAAAATCTTGGGCCATTAAGACCTCTGTCATTAAGCTTTGTAGCTTTTGAGTATTACCCTGCGTATTTAAAATAAACGAATCTAACCCATGACATAAGGATTTAAACTCGCCTAATTTAAGGTCGCGACTCATAAGTCGATCCCATGAGGGTTTAATGTTATCAAGTTCGTTTTTTAGCTCATCAGCTATTGGTAAACCTGCTTCTATCGCATCCATGGTTTTATTCGCAGCTTGCTCTGTCATTTTTATGACATAATTTAAACGCTCTTTTGCATCTGGTAATGCTTCTTTCGTTAAATCGGTAAGCTTTGAATCTAACTGAAAGTTATTTAATGAGTCATGTAATTGACGAGTTAACTTACCAACCTCTTCAAATAGCTCAGATTGCATTTGTGTTGTTATTTGCAATAGCAATTCATCAGCTTGTGCTTGTTCATTACTTTCAAGTAATGATACAAGTTGTCTAGCTTGTTCAAGTGTAATTTGAGGTAAATCAGTTGAAATTATTAACTCATCCATAATTTAACCTAAGCGCTCAAACACTTTTTCTAATTTGGTTTTAAGCGTGCCTGCTGTGAAGGGCTTAACAATATAACCATTAACGCCAGCTTGTGCAGCAGCTATTATTTGTTCTTTTTTAGCTTCAGCAGTTACCATTAATACTGGTATATGCTTTAAGCTATCATCAGCTCGAATCGCTCTTAGTAAGTCTATACCTTGCATACCAGGCATATTCCAATCGGTTACTACAAAATCAAACTCTTGGTTTTGTAGCATAGGTAGTGCAGTACTACCATCATCTGCTTCTTGGACATTAGTAAAGCCTAAGTCTCTTAGCAAATTTTTAATGATTCTTCTCATAGTAGAAAAGTCATCAACTACAAGAACTTTCATATTTTTATCCAAAACATCCTCCTGTGAGGTACGAACTCAAGGTTACAACCACTTTATTAAACCCAGTCACTGATTTTAGCTTTTAGCCTTATCATTGCCTGTCCATGTATCTGACTAACACGAGACTCACTTACATCAAGTATTTGTCCAATCTCTTTTAAATTCATTTCTTCATTATAGTAAAGAGATAATACAAGAGCATCTCTTTCAGGCAATGTTTTTATTGCCTTTACTAATGAAACATTAAACTTATCATTTTTTATTGACGCAAAAGGCGAATTACTTAATGATTTATCCGATGATATTTGCAGCACATCTTCATCAACACCGAGATCTTCTATTCCTAGAATTTTACCTGAATTCACATCATTAAGGATATGATGGTATTCATCGAGTGTAATATCAAGTTTTTCAGCAACTTCTATGCCTTTTACTTCTCGACCTAGCTGAGATTCTAATTCTGAAATGGCTTGAGCAACCTGACGGCTGTTTCTGTGAACAGACCTTGGTACCCAATCGCCTTTCCTAATTTCATCTAGCATAGCACCTCTGATTCTTATGCCACCAAATGTTTCAAAACTAGCGCCTTTTGTGCCATCAAAGTTTTTAGCAGCTTCAATCAAACCTATCATGCCTGATTGAATTAAATCATCCAACTGCACACTTGCGGGGAGTCTCGCCAACATATGATAAGCTATACGCTTAACTAAAGGCGTATGACGCTCTACAACTTGTGCAATATGGTTATTATCACTGTATCCGGCTACTTTATTCACTAATAAAAATGCCTTTAGCGGTTTACTAATTTTTCAATAAAAAATTCCAGATGCCCCGAAGGCTGATTTGGAATTGGCCATTTAGCTGCTTTTGTAGCTAAAGTCTTAAATGCGATTGCGGCGGGAGATTTAGGAAAAAGGTCAACAATTGCTTTTTGCTTACGCGTTGACTTTCTCATATTTTCATCAAAAGGTACTGTTGCCACTAATTCTAATGAAACGTCTAAAAACCTATCTGTTACTTTAGACAGTTTAGCAAATAGTTCTTGACCTTCTCTTAAACTTCTTACCATATTTGCAATAATTTTAAACTTATAAACACCATGTTCTCTGCTTAATATCTTAATTAAGGCATATGCATCTGTAATTGAAGTTGGCTCATCACACACCACCATTAATACATCTTGTGCTGCACGAGAAAAGCTTAATACCATTTCAGAGATACCTGCTGCAGTATCAACAATTAATACATCATAATCGGCATTAAGTTCACTAAATGCACGAATTAACCCTGCATGTTCTGAAGGTGAAAGCTCAACCATCGTTTGCGAGCCAGATGTTGCAGGCACAATTCTAATGCCGTGAGGCCCTTCAACTAAAATATCTTCTAATTCACACTCGCCAGAAAGCACGTGTGATAAATTTTTTTCTACACGTAGACCTAACATGACATCACAGTTAGCTAAACCTAAATCGGCATCTAATACAAGGACACGTTTACCTTGTTGTCCCATGGCTATTGCAATATTCAAAGAGGCATTTGTTTTACCTACGCCGCCTTTGCCGCCAGTCACTGAGATTACTTTAACTGCATTATTGTTCTGTTTCATTTTACGCAGGCCACTTGCTTGATCCATAACTGTATTAATCATACATTCCTACTGTTTGAGATTCTACCGTTGAATCTCTGTGATATTGTGCGTTAGTCTTTTTAGCATACAATTGTTCTGCTTTTTTAACCAATTTTTCAGCATTTGCAACTCGAATGTCTTCAGGTACGCGCTGACCATTAGTAAGATACCCTATCGGCAGACGATTTTGAATCGCAATACTGATAATTTCTCCTAAACTTAGACATTCGTCAAGTTTGGTGAAAATACAACCACTTAACTGTACCTTTTTAAAGTGTTTTACTGTTTCTTGCAAAACGCCCATCTGTGCAGTTGCACTTAAAACCAAATAACTACGAATATCAACTCTAACATTTCTCATTAATGTATTTAACTGCTCGGTCAGACGCAAATCTCTTTGACTCATTCCAGCCGTATCTACTAATACTAGACGCTTACCACGTAAATGGTATAAAACTTCAGCTAATTCATTAGCATCTTTAACTTGCTTAACTGGACAACCTATAATTCGGCCATAAGTTGCAAGCTGTTCATATGCACCAATACGATAGGTATCCGTTGTAATTAACGCAACTTTATCAGCGCCAAATTTTTGTGCACCTAAAGCTGCAAGCTTTGCGACTGTTGTTGTTTTACCAACACCTGTTGGCCCTACAAGTGCAAAAACACCGCCTTGACGTAATATTTCATTATTCGTTGTATAAAGCTGGCTTTGTACCATTTCTAACAAAGCTTCCCATGCTTTTTTTTCTGATACATCATCAGGAATAAAACATGCCATTTGATCTGCGACATCATCATTGATGCCCATGCCTTTAAGTCTTTCTATCATATATGCACGAGTTGGATCTCTGCGCGCTAAATCTTGTGTCATTAAACCTGATACTTGATGCTCTAATAATTGGCGAATTGCAGCCATTTCATCTTGCATCGCTTGCATTTCGTTATTATTTTGCTCTTTTATCTCTTTATGTTCTGCTTTAACAGCTTTTTTCTCTGGAGCATTTGACTTGTTATACCAAGGAGATTCAAATGAATCATTTATTTCCTCGATAGATTCATCAAACTTGTTATTAAACATATTTGACTTTTCGTTTTCTCTAGACTGAGTAGACTGCCTATTTAATAAGGCCTCTAAACTATCCGCAATTTTTGCTTCAGGCTCAGGTTTTGCTGCTAATGGTTTAGGGCGAACAAAGTTATTAACCTTTGAACTATATTGTGAAGCCATTTGTGAGTGAGTGTTTAGATTTGCACGTGCTCTTGTCTGATTAGTCAGATGTTGTGCAGCCTGTGTTTCAACTCGAGCTGCAGGCTTAGCCTGAGCTGGCGTTTTGTCGTAATCAACGGCAGCAACAATTTCAACACCATCAGCCATTTTTTTATTTGACATAATTACAGCATCTACACCTAGCTCTTCTTTAACTTCATTAAGTGCTGTGCGCATATCTTTTGCAAAAAAACGTTTAATCTTCACATTCTACCCCTTATCCTTATTATTGCTGACCAACAGAGCTGATAATTTTAATTTGCTTTTCATCTGGTACTTCTTGATAAGAAACGACGCGTAAACCTGGTATTGTATTTTTAACAAATCGTGATAAAACCGTTCTTAACATACCTGAGGTCAACAATATTGAAGGTTCACCTGACATTTCCTGGTTTTGATGTGCTTCACTAAGTGAGTTTTGCAACCTCTCAGCAAGCCCAGGTTCTATGCCAGCACCTTCATCGCCTGCATTCTGAAGTGACTGATGCAACATCTGTTCCAACTCAGGAGCCAAAGTTATGACAGGTATTTCATTTGATGCGCCCGCAACGTCTTGGATTATTAATCTTCTTAGTGAAATACGCACTGCAGCGGTTAGTACATCAGCATCTTGGCTTCTTGGTCCGTATTCAACAAGGGTTTGTACAATTGAACGCATATCCCTAATTGGCACACCTTCATTCAATAAGTTTTGTAATACTTTTACGATAGTTGTGAGCGGTAATACATCTGGCACTAAACCTTCAACTAAACGAGGATGACTTTTTTCAAGCATATCTAATAAGTTTTGTACTTCTTCATGACCTAACAATAAAGAGGCATTGTTATGTAAAAGCTGACTTATATGAGTTGCAACAACCGTTGCAGCATCTACAACTGTATACCCTAAAGATTGCGCTTCATCTTTTTGCTCAGGTGCAATCCAGACTGCATCTAAACCAAAAGCCGGATCTTTTGTTTCAATACCGGGTACAGAACCAAATACTTGACCTGGATTAATCGCAAGTTCATTGCCATGCTTAAGCTCACCAACACCAGTAGAAACACCCATTAAGGTAATTTGGTATGCGTTTGGATCTAATTCAAGATTATCTCTGATATGCACTGGTGGTACTAAAAATCCCAATTCTTGTGATAGTTTTTTACGTACGCCTTTGATTCGACTTAATAGCTCACCGCCTTGTACTTGATCTACCATAGGAATAAGTCTATAACCCACCTCTAAACCTATTACATCAACTTGTTGAACATCATCCCAACCTAGCTCTTTTTGCTCTTGCGCTGCCGGTACTGCAGCTCCAGCGGCATTTGTAGTTAATTGCCCACCTGCAGCACTTTGCTCTGCTTGTGCTTGTTGTTTGTTAGCTTGTTTATGCCCATAATAACCAATAGCACCAATGATTAATCCTAAAGAAATAAAAGCTAAATGCGGCATACCAGGCACTAAACCCATAGTGATCATTATACCTGATGCAATATAAAGTGCTTTTTCATTACCTAATTGCTTAGATATTTGCTCACCCATTTTATGTGATTCATTTTGGCGGGTTACAACAATGGCTGTACCAATTGACAATAGTAGAGATGGCAGCTGAGCAACCAGACCATCACCAATTGTTAGTAGCGTATATACTTCCATAGCGACATTAAATGACAAATCATGCTGGATCATGCCAATAAACAAGCCACCTACAATATTGATCACTAATATCACGATACCCGCGATAGCATCGCCTTTTACAAATTTACTTGCACCATCCATTGAACCATAAAAATCAGCCTCTCGTGTTACTTCTCCACGTCGGTTTCTCGCTTCATCCGCAGTAATAAAACCCGCATTTAAGTCTGCATCAATTGCCATTTGTTTACCTGGCATAGCATCTAATGTAAAACGTGCAGATACTTCAGATATACGTCCTGCACCCTTTGTAATTACAACAAAGTTAATAATGATCAGGATTATAAATACAACTAAACCTACAGCATAGTTACCACCAATCACAACATTACCAAATGCTGCTATTACTTGACCTGCGGCGTCGGAGCCATTATGACCTTCTAATAATACAACTCGGGTACTGGCAACATTTAAGGCTAGCCTCAATACTGTTGCGATAAGAATTACGGTAGGGAAAGCACCAAAATCAACGGGTTTAAGTGTATAAACAGTGATTAATAATACGAGTAATGCTAAAGCGATATTAAAAGAAAACAGCATATCCAATAAAAATGGAGGCATAGGCAATACCACCATAGCAAGCGCTGCTAAAACCAATAAAGGCGTACCAACCCCCTTAAGGTAATCCATTTTTTCATTATTTAACTGAGTAAAAACCGCTTTCAAATCCATACAACTACAATTACAAAAAATTGACACTTGCCTGAGTAAAGGCAATTATCATTCCATCTTTATAAAGTATTGAATTAAAGTTCATACCTGTTCTAATGGGTTAGTGAGCAAATATAAATTTGGATAAATTATCAAGAGTTAGACGCTTGATTGAGTAATCGCTGACTATTGGGATTGAAAGCACAGGCTTATAGTTCCAGACTAAACCTAAGTACCTGCATGCAAGCAACGCACCTATTGTATATTTAGACCATTTAGATTATTTATTTATTAGAATTGGTATAATTACTGCTTAAACTCATCTGGGATTGGAAGCTTTTTACTTAATTTAGTAGGTCGTTGACCTCGTCCTTTTTTATATTGTTTTAGCTGAAAAACATATGCTAATACTTGTGCAACTGCAACAAATAGCTGATCTGGAATTTGCGCTCCTACATCTGTAAAGTGATGTAAAGATCTCGCTAATGGCGGTGATTCTAAAACTGGCACTTCATGCTCTTTTGCTATTTTTCGTATTTGTAATGCCATTTGGTCTATGCCTTTAGCTAAAACTATCGGCGCCCCAGCTTTGTCTGTATCATATTTAATAGCGACAGCATAATGAGTAGGATTAGTTACGATAACATCAGCATCAGGTACATCTTGCATCATGCGTCGCTGTGACATTTCTCTTTGTGTTTGTCTGATCCTTGCTTTAATTTGCGGATCACCTTCACTATTTTTATACTCATCTTTAATTTCTTGCAAACTCATTTTTAACTGCTTGTTATGGTTCCATTTTTGAAATGGCGCATCTACTAAAGCAACGATAGTTAATGTACAAGATAAACCTAAAAAGACCCAAGCTAGAATAGTAAGAGAATGCTTTATATTACTTGGGGCTGACTCTATACTTAGATGCAATATTTCATCAAAATAGCCCATAATAATAAAAATTGCGACGCCAGCGACCAGACCAAACTTTAATAATGCTTTTGTCAATTCAATCGCAGCCTGAGGTCCAAACATGCGACCAAAACCTTTGTAAATAGACATTTTACTTGCTTTAGGTGCAGCTGCGCCCCAGCTAAAATTAAAACCACCTAAAAAAGTATTTCCTATAAATGCGGCCGCTAAAATAATAGAAACAAACATGGCTAAACCAAACCAAAGCTCTCCTGCAACTTCACCCCAGGCAGAAAACATCTTAGTAGTATCGTAAGTTTCATTATGATTTAGACTCAGCATTCTTTTCATTACTTTTAATAATGCTTTACCAATATCAGGCCCGTATATAATTAAAGAAACAGCAGACATAATTAAAACAAATGCAGTACCCGTTTCTTTAGAGCGGGCTATTTGACCTTTCTTTTTTGCGTCTTCTAAACGCTTGGCGGTGGGGTCTTCTGTTTTTTCTGCACCCGAATCTTCAGCCATACCTTACCTTTTATCAAGATTTTAAAAATTAACTACAACCTACTAAATCACATATTAATCGAATCATTTGATGCCATTGTAGATCTGTCTTACGCTGTAATTTTAATTCTTTAGTTCTTTAACTACAGCCTACCATGCCACATATTAATCGAACCATTTGATGCCATTGTAGATCTGTCTTACGCTGTAATTTTAATTCTTTAGTTCTTTAACTACAGCCTACCATGCCACATATTAATCGAACCATTTGATGCCATTGTAGATCTGACACACCCTGTAACTTTAATTCTATAGTTCTTAGCTCTTTAACTACAGCCTACCATACCACATATCAATTGAACCATTTGATGCCACTGAAGATCAAACTGTGCGGTGAAGTTACCTAATGTAGCCCATATGATGACTAAACCTGTTACTAAGGTAAATGGAAAACCGATAGAGAATATATTCAACTGGGGTGCTGCACGAGTCATCACACCAAATGACATACTAATGATCAACATAGCTGTTAATGGTGCTAAAGATAAAACGAGAGCAGTGGCAAATAACCAACCGCCCCAATTAGCTATTGTTCTATAGTTTTCGATATTCCACCAAGTGCCATCAATTGGGATCATAATAAAACTACTTACCACCATTTGTATCATCATTAAATGACCACCATATATCCAAAAAAGCAAAGTAGCCAAAATCAAATAAAATTGACCTACAGCAGGTACACTTTGACCATTTGAAGGGTCTATTACTGAAGCAAAACCTAGACCTGTTTGCATTGCCAAAATTTGGCCGGCTAAAACAAAGGTATTTAATAACAAAATAGAAGCAAAACCGATAGCAACGCCTATCAGCAATTGCTGAATCGCAACTAATACCATTTCTAATGACATTAAGTTAGTAAATTCAGAGGGTGGTATTGTTGGCATTGCAACAAAAGTGATTAACATAGCTAAGGAAATTTTAATGCGACTTGATACATTTTTTGCACCTATGCCAGCCATTACCATCAACATGCTAGAAATACGTATAAAAGGTAACATAAAGTCAGAAAGCCATTGTATTATGATAGATACAGGATATTCCATTGTACTTAAATTACCCCATTACTGAAGGGATATTCATGATTATAGTTTTAAAAAAGTCGATAAGTTCTTGGGTTAACCAATGACCACCAACAATCAATACAACTAAAGTAACTATTAAGCGAGGTAGGAAACTTAAGGTTTGCTCATTGATAGAAGTTGCAGCTTGAAATACTGCAACAACTAAACCTATCAGTAAGCTTGGCACTATAATCACTGAAACAAGCTTTATAACTAAAAACAAAGCATCGCTCATTATTTCAACAACAACTTCTGGTTCCATTTAAACTCCCAAACCAAAACTTTTTGCGAGCGTGCCCATAACAAGTCCCCAACCATCGACTAAAACAAATAACATAATTTTAAATGGCATAGAAACAATCATTGGGGATAGCATCATCATACCCATTGCCATCAAGATACTTGCAACTACTAAATCTACAATTAAAAATGGAATGAAAAACATAAAACCAATAATAAATGCAGTCTGTAATTCACTGGTAATGAATGCCGGTATAATGACTAAAAAAGGCGTATCTTCAGGTTTATCTAATTGAGTATGGCCTGCAATTTGAGCAAAGGTTTCTAAATCTTTAATTCTTGTTTGCGATAGCATAAATGCTTTTAATGGCTCTTTAGCTTCTGATAGCGCCTGTATTGATGTCATTTCCTCATTTAAATACGGCGTGATTGCACGATCATTTATTTGATTATAAACAGGCCCCATAATAAATAAACTCATAAACAATGACATACCAACAAGTATTTGGTTTGAAGGCGTTTGCTGTAAACCAATGGCTTGTCGCAATATACCTAGAACAACGATTATTCTAGTAAATGATGTCATCATAATAACAGCTGCTGGAATAAAACTCAGCGCAGTCATCATAGCCAATACTTGCAACGTTACTGAATAGTCTTGTGAACCATCAGGATTTGAAGTAATAGTTAAAGCTTGTAATCCTTGATCTGCATATGCATTGCCACAGACAAAAAACAACAGAATCACCATTATAATTTTATACATTTTTATTATTCTTTTGTTGTAAATTTGTTTTTTTCGGATTGAGTAATTGACTAAATGACTTTGCCAATTGCGGTATCTCTTTTGCTTCTAGTGGTTTTTCCAACTGATACAAGTAATTAATTGTATGAGGTGTCACCCCTAATAAATGCTGTTTATCGTCTATTTCAATCACAATTAAACGCTCTTTACTGCCAAGTGGAATAGAGCGAATAACCTTAAATTCATCCAGATTAGTCAGCTGTGGGTTAAACTTTTTAACCAAAATAGCCAAAATTACGATAATGCAAATAACAAGCGCAAGGGACATTGCCATCGACATCAAGTTTTGCATGCCTTCTTTCGCCGCAAATACTAGATTTGATTGCAAAAATATACCAAGAAAAGCGAGGTACTTTATCATCGTAATTTTTTGATCCTTTCAATTTGGCTAATTACATCTGTTAAACGAATACCAAATTTATCATTTACAACAACTACTTCACCATGCGCAATCAAAGTGCCATTAACTAACACATCTAAAGGCTCACCTGCAACACGGTCAAGCTCAACAACCGAGCCTTGGTTTAATTGCAGTAAATTTCTTATGCTAATGCGAGAACGCCCTACTTCCATTGAAATAGTCACTGGAATATCTAAAATAGTATCCAGCTTTCTTTTTTCATCAACAGTTAAGTCGGCTTTTTCATCGGTTAATTCTTCTAACTGGGCAACTTCGGCTTCACCACTCTGGCCACCTTCGTCATCACCTTCCGCTTCGGCTAGGGCTGCAGCCCATTCATCCATTGTATCTTGATCATCGCTCATATAAAAAACCTCTAAAACTTTCTAAAATAACTGTCTAAACTTAATTTTTGTGCGCTACCAGTCTAAATCAACACCTTCAGATAAATGTAAATCATCTTCTAACAATGACAACTCCGCATCTGAATCAAGCTTTTTACCGCCTTTGGTAAATACATGTAATTCAGACTTAACTGACTCTGGTCGTTTTATTTTTTCACTAATTTGAACTGCAATATTATCTCTTGAGCGACCCATTTTAGCGCGATATGTCGGTAAGTCTTCTATAAATACCGTAATATGCTCAGGCATATCAACAGGAATGACATCTCCCGTTTCAAGTTCCATTATTTGAGATAAGGATAAATCAACTTCAAGCATACGTGTTGATAAGTCAACCTCAACATCCATAATTTCATCTCTTAACGCTTTACTCCAGCGTAAATCCGTATCTTCAGTATCAGATTGCACACCCGCATCAAGTAATTCACGTATCGGTTCAAGCATAGAATAAGGTAAGGCAATATGAAAATCTCCACCACCACCGTCTAACTCAATATGAAAAGAGCTAATAACAACAACCTCAGTTGGACTTACAATATTTGCCATTGCAGGGTTAACTTCTGAATCAAGGTACTCAAACGAGACATCCATAACAGGTGCCCAAGCGTCTTTATAATCTTCAAAAATAATTTTAAGTAGCATCTGAACGATACGACGTTCGGTTGGTGTAAATTCTCGACCTTCAATCTTGGCGTGGTATCGACCATCACCACCAAAGAAGTTATCAACAAGAATAAATACTAAACGTGCTTCCATGGTAATTAAACCAGTCCCTTTTAAAGGTCTAAAACGCACCATATTTAAGCTTGTTGGTACAAATAAAGTATGGATATATTCACCAAACTTGATCATTTGTACACCATTAATTGATACCTCCGCAGTGCGACGCATCATATTAAATAAACTGATCCGCATATGACGTGCAAATCGTTCATTTACGATCTCCAGGGTAGGCATTCGCCCACGAACAATTCGGTCTTGAGAAGAAAAGTCATACTGTATCGTACTCCCATCCCCGGATTCACTGCCGGCATCTTCTTCGTCTTCCTCGACCTCATCAACACCATGTAATAGCGCATCAATTTCGTCTTGGGATAATAAATCGCTCACCCTATATCCTCATTATTGCATTACAAAACCAGTAAAGAGTATTTTTTCAACTACTTTATTGCCTTCAATTTCACTTAGTGACTTTTGAACTTCTTGTAAAGACTTTGTTCTTAAATCAGCTTTTCCCGCACTTGTACTTAATGCATCCGCATTAGCAGTAGAAAAAATGCTTAATAATGTGCCTTCAATTAAAGGAATATGTCTTTTGGCTGCTTCTTCATTTGCATCACCACGAACCAATAGTTGTACTTTAATTTGCACTAAACGATCTCGTCCAGCACCAGGTACATTAAAAACAAAAGGTCTTGGCATGCCAACATACAGTGCTGACCCCATTTCTGCAGTTTCACCTGATGGTGCTGCACTTTGTGTTTCTAATGATTCTTCAGCTAATGTTTCCTCTGTTTCAGGCGCATCATCACCAGACATTATGAAAAAAGCACCCGCGCCACCAGCAATTAAAACAACGATAGCGATTATAATGAAAAGCATTTTTTTACTTTTACCACCACCCGTTTCTATTTCTAAATCATTTTCTTCAGCCATTTATATTCCCTGATAGAGTCTTATCGTGTTATTCATTAATTATAACGGCTATCATACCAATTTCATTGAATATTTTAAGCATAAAAATCAACTCCGCCCAGTTTATTTCCTGCAACTTTCACTGACGCTATCTCTTCATCATTTTCAGTACTGCTTAATGGCCCTGATTTTTGATTATCCTTTGTACTTTCCTGCTCGCTTTGACCTTGCTGCTGTTGATCTATATTGCTCTCCCCTAAATCAATACCTTGCTCAGCCAGCATTTCTCTTAATTTAGGCATTGAGTCTTCTAATAACTCTTTAGCCTCTTGGTTTTGCACAGAAAAATTAATTTGAGCTTGTTCTGCATCCGTACGAATTCGAATTATCATACTGCCTAATTCAGGTGGGTCTAACCGAATATCTGCCTGGGGATTATGTTGGCTTAACATAAATGTGACACGTTCATTAAGCAATTTAGCAGCATCTGAGCGCGCTATGTTAATTGGCTGCTGTAATAATTTATCATTTTCTAATTTCTGATTTAATGATGTGCTAGTTTGGGTTGAAGTGATTGAATTAGTTAAATCACTCACAGGGTCAAACTCTACATCCGTAATAGGCTGAGGCTCTAATTGTCTGATCACATCATTAAAAGTTGAATTTACATTTGATTTATTTATTTGTGCTACCGCTGTAGTGTCGCTGTTAGGGCTGGTTACTTTAACTGTATTGCTCGATTCAGCTGAAGACTTAATACTAACTAAGCTATCTTCTTCAGCGACTAAATCATTATTTTCTGATGTATATGCATTTTGAAGGTTTGCATTGTCATTTTTATCTTTACCTAACGCAAAATTTTGTTCTATTTTTTTAGCCCCAGGATGAGTTATGTCACTTTTTATAGTACTTACCTGTGGTGCTATCACTGGAGTAGCCACAGCATTATTTTCAGGTGCGGCCTTTGCCATTGCTTGAACTTCAGGTTCAAACTCTAAAGGAGCTTCTTTTACTTGATTATCAGTCTCACCATTTAAGGATTGTGTTGGTATAACTTTCTCAGATTTAACGCCTTCCTTTGAGATAAACTCATCAACTTGTAATAAAATAGTACTTAGTTTATTTATTTCAGCCTCAATGTCACTTGAGGTTTTTTGCTTTTCCAATTCACCTAAAGCCGACTCTAGACTTTGTTTTAATTGTGATTTTTGTACTACAGAAAGTTCAGGAAGAACATGTTTTAACTGATTTATCACTGAGTCATTAAGCACTATCTTGTTTTCACCGATTTTCTCATCTGTTTTTGAAATATAACTTGAAATATGATTCTCTTTTATACCTAACTCATCTTTTATACCTAAATCATCTTTTAAACCTAACTCATCTTTTAGACCTAAATGATTTTTTATTGGAGTAACTGTAGCTTCCACTGCGGGCTCTTTGAGAGATATTTTAGATATATCAATTGCTAGTTCTAAGGTCAGTTTAGAGCTTTTAATTTCTGCATTATTAATAAGTGCTTCATCAGACACCTTTAAACTCATTTTATTTGATGCTTGAATTTGCGACAGAAAAGAATCATCTGAGTTATTAAGCGATTCAACATTTTCAGCTGTAAAATCCACGAACATTGGAATTTTTTCATTTTTTTCTATATTTACATCAGTGATTTTTTGATTTTTTTTATCTAATTGATTGACCTCATTAAGCTTGAAGACATCCAACTCTGATAAATTTGGCAATTTTTTGCCACTTTGCCCATTAATTTCGTCTACAGTGTCGATATTGTTAGTTGAAGATATAGCAAGCGCATTAGCTTCTTCGGTTACATGTGCACTAAACATAGTTGCAAATAAATCGTCACCATCTTGCTTACTGCCAATGTCATTTGCAGTACTTTGTTTTGAAATAGAATTATTTGAAATTGGAAGTGCTGTATCTATGCTTACCATATTTACCTCATTTATAAATCGCAGTTATTCAACGAATATGGTTTAAATCTAATTTTAACTTTATAAAGGTGCTATAGATTTAAAAGCAATAACTAAGCCAGAGTTACCTGAAGTATTTTATAATCGGTTTTGGCGTTGTATAAATTGGTTGGTAGTAAATTCATCTAAACTCACTTGTTCAGCTTTATTTAATTTATGAAATAGCTGAGCATTCTTTTTCTCTATTAATTTTTCAATTGCTTTAGCTTTGCTTTGTTGTTCTAGCCAAATTTCTTTTCTTTGTGCAACAACTTGTTTTGCCGTATTAATAACTTGAATTTGTTGATCCATAGCATTCTCAATTTTAGCTATAAATGATTGATAATGACTATAGTTTGCACCCGTTAATCCAGATTCCCCCTTGGCTTGTAATTGTTTCATATAGTCAAATTTAAACTCAGATAAACCGTTTAACTTCTCTTGACTATCATTCAAGTATTGTTGTGACTTAATATATTCTAAGCGTAACTTCTCTTCTTTATCAGAAGTTACTTTTAAAACTAATTTGAGTTGTTTTAATGCCATTAGTTTTCCTTAAGTAATTAAGCCTGACCTAGCAGCTGTGCTAAACCTTGCAGCCCTTCATCATATGGAATGACATCTGTCATACCCTGTTGAAGAAATTGATTTACAGTTGGGATCATTGAAATCGCTTTATCTAATACCTGATCAGTTCCTTTTTGATAAGCGCCTAGGGTGATCATATCTTTATTTTGTTGATACATTGAATAAACTTGCTTTATGACTCGTGCTTGTTGCATATGCGCTTGAGATACAACCTGTGGCATTACACGACTAATCGATTTTTCAATATCAATTGCAGGGTAATGGCCACTATCAGCCAGCTCTCTTGATAATACAATATGACCATCTAATATTGCTCTTGCAGCATCAGCAATCGGGTCTTGCATATCATCGCCTTCCGATAATACGGTAAAAAATGCAGTTATAGAGCCTTGTCCTTCGCCACCGTTACCAGCTCGCTCAACCAAAGCAGGTAGTTTTGCAAAAACAGAAGGTGGATAGCCTTTTGTAGCTGGCGGCTCACCAACCGCTAAAGCTATTTCTCTTTGCGCCATTGCATATCGCGTCACAGAATCAAGTAACAGCAAAACATTTAAACCTTGATCTCTAAAGTACTCAGCTATCGTTACTGCGGTTTCACAGCCTTTAAGTCGCATTAATGGTGAAGAATCTGCAGGAGCTGCAACAACAACGGAGCGTTTTCTCCCTTCTTCACCTAAAATCTCTTCAATAAATTCTTTTACTTCTCTACCACGTTCACCCACTAGCCCCACAACAGTGACATCTGCGGTAGACCCTCGCGTCATCATGCCCAGCAATACAGATTTACCCACACCACTACCGGCAAACAAACCCATTCTTTGACCTTGACCTACAGTAATGACTGAGTTTATTGCACGAACGCCAACATCCATAGGCTGTGTAATAGATCGTCTTGATAAAGGGTTAATTTGGTTTTGAGCAAATTTTAATTTTTTTTCACTGACCACTGGACCTAAACCATCCAATGGCCTGCCTAAACCATCAACAACTCGCCCTAATAGGCCCATGCCAACAGGCAGGCCTTGATCTTTTACTTGGGGGATCACTCTTGCGCCAGGTAACATGCCCGAAATGGTATCATTTGGCATTAAATATAAAGTATCGCCATTAAAACCTATCACTTCTGCATCAACTAAACCATGAAGCGTTTCTATTTGGCAATGACTGCCTATTGGTGCTTTTACACCTTGTGCTTGAAGAGTTAGGCCAACAACTCGTGTTAAGCTGCCTGCAATAGCGGGTGGCACTTTTTGAATATTCTTTTTATAAGTTGCTAACTTCTCTGCCAAGTCAATAGACTGCATGAATTACCTCAGTACTTAAAATACAACTAGTCTTCAGATGTTTTATCTATGCCTGAAGCATGTAAAAAGCTATTTAATGTATCAGATATGCGACTTTGTAAACTAAAGTCTATTGATGAGTTATTGGCGTTAACAATACAGCCCCCTGACTCTAAACTTGGTTCCGATTTTAATCGCCAACCTCTTTTATCTATCTCATCTTGACCATAACTAGAAACTATATTTGTAAAGTCATCAGGATGAAGCTGTATTTCACATTGCTGTTGCATTAAAGGTAACGCATCCATGCATTGTTTTAAGGTCGATAATATGGCTTTTGGATTTGTTTTTACTTCGGTATAAATAACCGCTTCAGCTAACATAGTTGTTAATGCGATTAACTGCATTTCTGCGGCTTCATCGTAGTGTCTTAAAGGTGTATTTAAAGCATTAAATAAAGTGTCTAGTTGCTCTAGTTTTTCATCAACTATAGGTTGAGCGAGTTCAATCCCCTGCTCTTTACCTTGAGTTAAGCCTTCTTCAAATCCCGATTGTATTCCTTTTGTTTTTCCTTCTTCAAGACCAACCGGATAACCTTCCTCTTTACCTTGGTTAAAGCCTTCGTCATATGCCGCTTGACGAATATCTTCCAACTCTTGCAAAGTCATAGGTGCTACAACTTGCTCTTCTTCCTCAATTTCAATTCCTTCTGTCTGTTTTACAGGCGGATTATACAAATCTTCTAATGACGTACCTATAGCAGTTGAGCGACCAGTAAAGTCTTGTTCTTTACTTTCATCACTCACTTCTGGGGCTGACCAGTTTTTTAATAGCTCTCTGACAGCCTCTTCAGATTGAATAGGGTGACCATTACGATATTTACCTAACTTCATTTAACTTTGAGGCTCCTCGCCTAAATATCTTCATTATAAGAATTCTTCGCCGCCGCCGCCGCCGAGCATTATTTCGCCCGCATCAGCTAATCTTCTAGATACGGCTAAGATTTCTTTTTGAGCTGCTTCTACTTCACTTATACGAACAGGGCCCATCGCTTCTAAGTCATCGGCAAGCATTTCTGCTGCACGTTTTGACATATTTTTAAGTATATTATCTTTAAGACCTTCGTCAGCACCTTTAATTGCTTTCATTAGTACATCTTGTTGCACCTCACGTAAAATAGCTTGAATGCCACGATCATCTACATCAATTAAGTTATCAAATACAAACATCAAGTCTTGAATCTGCTGTGACATATCTTCATCATGCTCACGGATTGAATCCATCAGTTGACCCTCAATATTTGTATCAAGGTAATTCATGATGTCAGCGGCTGCTTTTAATCCGCCCATTTTAGCTGCTTGTGCGCCTGCTTGTCCTGCAAATTGTTTTTCCATTATTTCATTTAGTTCTTGTAATGCAGCAGGTTGAACTTCTTCTAAGTTAGCAATACGCATTGTTAAGTCTAAACGTACTTTCTCTGGGAATTGCGCAACAATTTCAGCTGATTGTTCAGGGTCTAAGTATGACAATACAATTGTTTGTATTTGAGGATGCTCATTTCTAATAATATTAGCAACTTGCTTAGAGTCCATCCATTTTAGTGAATCTAGGCCCTTTGCGCCTGAACCCATTATAATTTGGTCAATAATATTTGCTGCTTTTTCTTCACCTAGTGCTGCTGTTAGTGCTTTTTTGATGAAATCTTCAGATTGGAAACCAATATTACTGAAGCTTTGGATCTGATCGATAAAAAGTTTATGCACAGCAGTGATTTTATCTTGGCTTAAGTCTGCTAATCCAGCCATTGCCATGCCCACTTTTTGAACCTGCTTTGGCTCTAAGTTTTTTAAAATTTGTGCTGCATCTTCTTCAGACAAGCTTAGTAATAAAATTGACGCTTTCTCTACACCGTCTAATTTATCAACATCAAAACTACCTGTTGCTTCTTGTGTTTCTTCATCAGTCATCTTCGGTCAACCACGCTTTCACTACTTGAGAGGATAATTCAGGTTCATTTGCAACCAGTGCTCTAACTGCTTTTAATAAGTCTTCATCACCATGTAAATCTGGTAACTGTAAAGTTCCATCTGGTGCAAAGCCGACAGCTGATTCATCAAATTCTTGAGACAACATGTCAATAGTACTATCGCCTAAATCTACACCAGAGCTTAACGAGTCTTCATCATATTCTTCAAGTGTATCATCTGGGTTAATCAGTTTCTTCAACATTGGACGTACAACAGCTAAAATCAATACAATAATGACAATTGCACCTAGCGCTAAGCGAATAACCTTAATAAACCATGGTTGTTCCCATATAGGTAACTCTACTATTTCAGATGTTGCTGCTTTTACAAATGGCACAGTAACAACTTCAAGTACATCACCTCGTTGCATATTAAAGCCAACGCCACCTTGCAATAATCGGCGAATATTTGCTAACTCTTGCTGGGTACGAGGCACTTGAGATGTGGCACCTTCAGCATTTGTTGCTAACTTATAATCAATTGCTACAGCAACACTAATTCTACGTATTACTCCGGTTTGTTGTCTTTTATGAGATATGGTTGTATCTAATTCGTAATTACGTGTTGCTTCTTTATGATTACGACTTGGCGCACTTGTTGAAGCATTACCATCAGTCGCTTTTTCTGGAATATTAGATTTTACAGGCGGCTGATTAGACAAAGCACCTGGAATACCTACAGCTAAACCACCTATATTATTTTCTTCTATGGTCATTTCACTACGAATGGCTGGTAAATCTGGATTAAAGCGCTTTTGCGTTTCTTCTACAGCACTAAAGTCCATCATTAAATCAACTTGTGCGGTATAACTACCTAAACCAACAACAGGAATAAGAATAGTGTCTATTTTTTCTAAGTAAGCTTGTTCACGTTTCAGTTCTATATCATATTCTTTACGAGAACGTGCCGATAACGAGTTTTGAGAACCCGAGTTTAATAATCGTCCATTTTGATCTGTTACTGTTACTCTAGATGGCTCTAAGCCTTGTACTGCAGATGCGATAATATCAACGATTGCATCAACTTCTTCGCCACGTAATATACGTCCTCGCTTTAAAGTTAATACAACCGTTGCGGAAGGTTTTTTCTCTAACCTTGCAAATACATTTTCTTTTGGAATTGCTAGCAATACCTTAGCGCGATTTATATTTTTTAATTCTTCTATTGTACGTGCTAATTGTTGCTCTCTACCGTGTTTTAAGCGCTCACGCTCTAATCTTTGGCTTACACCAAAACCCATATCTTGCATTAAAATATCGGTGCCAGAGTTGGGCTCTTGCTCTAACCCTTCTCTTTGCATTAAAAGTTTAATCGTTTGGTAATCTGTTTCTGGTACTAAAACGATATTGCCATCAAGTTTATAATCAATTTTTTGCGCATCTAAGAAATCTAATGTTTGAATTAACTCATTGGTAGGCATTTTTCCTAGTGGACGCATATCTGGCTGGCGCGCCCAAATAATAATAAATACCGCAATCGCTAAACAGATAGTCAGAGCAATAATTAATGTGACTTGACGTAAAACATCAACTCCACTGAGGGCACTTAAAAACCCTGATTTTTGCTCTTGTCCCGAATCTGACACACCGCCAGCATCTAATGTGCCGCCAGCATCTGGGATTGAGAGATCTGTACTCTGGTTAGCTTGGTTCAAAATAACTCCATAGCCTATATTTAATGGCCATATTATTCATATTTTTATGCATATTAATTAGTTAACGCTATTTTATCACTTATCCTGTTTAGAGTATTGATTATTACTCTAAACAGGCATATTCATTATATCTTTGTAAGCTTCAACGAGTTTATTACGAACTTGAACAGTTGCCTCAAATGCCACTGACGACTTTTGTGATGCAATCATAGCTTCAGCAAGTGATACGCGTCTATCACCCATTTCAACAGCTGTCACTTTATCTTTAGCGTCTGCTTGTAAGCCTGCAACATTGTCTATGGCACTTTTTAATAAGTCACCAAACTCTGCACTAGAAGTGCCTTGAACTGGTAATCTATTTTGTGTTTTAGTCCCGGCTTCAACAGCCATAGATTGCATTTCTTGGAATATCGAATTTGCTGGTATTTTCATTATTTCTCCATTACTTATAAACACTATAACGAATAGTAAGCAATATACTTGCCAACACCAATATAGTGTTTAAATTCATTGTGTTAGATAATTTACTTTGAGTGTAACTTTTATTGTCAGAGTTTTGACTCAGTCTGGAGACTGGCTAATTGTAAGGAGGTTATTTAAAGCGTTTTAACTGAAGAAAGAAGACTAAATGGGTTTTAGTCTTCTTTATATATTTTTAAATATTATGCGGGTACTTGAATACCTAAGTCTCTCATTTTTGCTAATTTATAACGTAGAGTTCTGGGGCTAATACCTAGCTTTTCAGCCACATCTTTACGACGACCCTGACAAGACTCTAAAGTTTCCAATATAATCTTATTTTCTTGATCTTTTAATTCATCTTTAAAGCTAGGTTCACTAAAAGTTGGCGCCATATTTTGCACAGTAGCGACCGTTACTTCAGTTACAGCTTCTTCTATTACTTGGTTTTCAGTAATAGTCGGCTGTACCAGCTCTAAAAATACTTCATTCTCATCGATTACATCACTTGATTGTAGAATTAAAGCACGCTGAATAACATTATCGAGCTCCCTCACATTACCTGGCCATGAGTGTTGATATAGCTTATGTTTAGCTGCATCAGTTAAATTAGGCTTTATTTGTTCCGCTCTTTCACAATGTCTCGCAATTAAATGTTCCGCCAGAGGCAATATATCATCGGGTCTGTCTTTAAGTGGTAACCACTGTAAAGGAAATACATTTAAACGATAGTATAAATCTTCTCTAAACTTACCTTCAGCAACTGCTATTTTTAAATCTCTATTACTGGTCGCCAATACTCTGACATCAAGTTTAATTGTTTTTCGGCTACCTAATCTTTCAACTTCGCGCTCTTGCAATACACGTAATAATTTAGCTTGTAAGCTCAAATCCATTTCCGTGATTTCATCAAGTAATATAGTGCCTTTTTGTGCTTGTTCAAACTTACCAGGACAAGCAGCTATTGCACCTGTGAACGCTCCTTTTTCATAACCAAATAAAGTCGCTTCTAGCATATTTTCTGGAATTGCAGCACAGTTGATGGCGATAAAAGGAGATTCAGCACGATCAGAATGATCATGAATATATCTTGCTAATACTTCTTTACCAGAGCCACTAGGTCCTAATACCATCACACTCGCTTGAGATTTAGCCACTTTTTGAGCTAAATCTAATAATGCTAAGCTTTGTTTGTCGGCTACTATTGGGCCATCTGTTTCTTTTTCTTTTTCAGGTAAATAGCGACTTACCATATTAAGCAGTACTTGAGGCGCAAAAGGTTTTGCCATGTAATCGATAGCACCTAAACGCATGGCTTCAACAGCATCATCGATTGTTGCATAAGCAGTCATCATAAGAACGGGTAAATCTGGTTGATTTAGCTTTATGCTTTTAAGTAAATCGATCCCTGAAAGACCACCCATCTGCACATCACTGACAACCAAAGATACTTTTTCTTTTTTAAGTAACATGATTGCTTGTTCTGCACTGTCTGCCTCGATGCAATCTATACCAGCCAACTGTAAGGTATCAATGAGTGCTTCGCGTAAACCCGCGTCATCTTCAACTACTAATATTTTATTGTCGCTCATGATTTCTCCAAAACCCTTTTGTTTATTTTGGGTTGTATTGAAATTAGTGTTGTTGAAACTATCAAATTTGGCTCTTTAAACATTTTACAATCTTCTCATTAGTTTCAATTATCACACTTCATTTTATTCATTGTTATCACTACTAAATTGATGTTATTTACAGATCATGTAAGAAAATCGGTAAATGAATATTAAACGCAGCGCCTTCGATTTGATCTTGCATTAAACTTACTTTGCCTTGGTGGCTATTGGCAACTGCATTTACAACCGCTAAACCTAACCCTGTACCTTGGCTTTTTGTAGTAAAAAACGGTTCAAATATCTTACTGACTAATTCTTTTGGTACGCCTGGTCCATTATCTGATACACATATGCAAACCATATCTGGTTCTATTTCATCTCGTTTCGCTGATAATAAAATTTTAGAGCCAGGGCCTTTCACTTGAATACTATTGTGAATTAAATTAGCAATGGCACTGGCTAAAGCGGTTTTATTACCGGTAATTTCAATATCCGGCTCAGGTAATTCAATGTTCAACTCACCATTATGTTGTGTAACCATAGCTTCAGAGCTTGCTTTTACTTCTGTTAATAGTTGCTGCATCGACACTTTTTCAACAACTTGTTGCTCACCACTTTTTGCAAATAGCAGCATATCGTTTACTTGTGTTTCAAGATCTTGCAATCGTGACATCAGCTTTGTATGAAATTTGTCTCTAGAATGCGCTTTTAAGTTTTGATTTCCTAAATGATCGGCATATAGCATCGCAGCAGAAAGTGGCGTACGAACTTGATGGGCTAATGATGCAACCATTTTTCCTAACGCACCAAGTCTTTGCATATGCGCTAACCGCTCTTGTAATAAACGGGTTTCTGTCAAATCCGTCATTAAAATGAGTTGACCAGGTTCTGGGGATAAAGCTGAAATATTTAGCTTTACTTTACGACCATCTTTTAATGATACTTCATGGCCATCATCTTGCTTTGGACAAAATGATCTTTGAATGATCGTTAACCATTTTTCACCTTCAAGTGGTTCTCCTAGCATATCAATAGCAATTTGATTTGCCCGAGCTATCATGCCTCGGCCATCAAGTACAATAACACCAGCAGGTAAAGTATCAACTAAATGATTAAGCCAACTTGATTGCTGTCTTAATTCATTTAACTCACCCACATATGACTCTTGCATTAAACAAGGGTTATATTGCGAACTTGTATAATCATTTTGAAATACTTGTGCTAGCGCCATAACTTTTAAACCTGACAAAATAAAAATCTACATTGACTAAAGCAGAGATCGTGCCAAAAAATAAACCTTTAAATACAGATGGTTGAGATTAATTTAGACTGGTCAATAAAATGGCGTGAGCTATATCTGGCTATTTTTAGCTGTGTTAAGGTATTACTATAAAATTTAATTAGCGAGCCATTTAATGTGTGAATACTGCCCTTGGTTAGATTTAACAAAAACTGATTGTATAAAATATCATGATGAAGAATGGGGTGTGCCTTTATTTGATGATCAAAAGCTATTTGAGTTTATTACATTAGAGTCAGCTCAAGCAGGCCTAAGTTGGTATACAGTTTTAAAAAACGTGAGAGTTATCGTAAGGCGTTCGACAATTTTGATCCTATTAAAGTTGCTAAATATGATGAAAATAAAATCGAAGAACTATTAAATAATGCAGGGATCATTCGTAATAAATTAAATTTTTAGGTCCCACTACAGTTTATGCGCATATGCAGGCTTGTGGCATGGTTAACGATCATAGTTTTAATTGTCATAGAAGAGCTAAAATTATTGAAGAATATAAAAAAGGGCTATAAATAGCCCTATATTTTATAACTTACTTAAGTCTTAATCTTTCGTTAAATTATATTTTTTCATTTTTTCAACCAAAGTTGTGCGTCTAACACCTAATATTTCAGCAGCTCTGGCAACAACAAAATCATGACGTTCTAAAGCTTGTGTTATTAAGCTCACTTCCAGCTCACCTAGATACTCTTTAAGCTGAATACCTTCATCAGGTAATAAACCCATAATGCTATCTGGTTGCTCAAACTCAGCTTCATCATCGTCATAATCCGCACCATCAGAAAAACCAGAGCCAAATATATCATTTAATGCTTGTCGCTCTAAAATCTCTTCTGGGTATTCAGGTACGAACGCATCAACTTCTAAATGTTGATATTTTTTAGGCAAATCTTGTGCATCAACCACTTTGTCAGGAAACATGATCACCATGCGTTCAACTAAATTAGCTAATTCTCTGACATTGCCAGGCCAGTTATGCTCTTTGAGATTATCTAAAGCTTGCTCAGTGAACTTTGCAGAATACCCCCCCTGTTCACAGTTTCTTTTCATTAATTCTTTAAGTAATAATGGAATGTCTTCTCTTCGCTCTTTTAAAGCGGGATTCTCGATAGGAAAAACATTTAATCGGTAGTACAAATCTTCTCTAAACGAGCCAGCTTCAATCATTTCATCTAAGTTGCGATGAGTTGCTGCGATGACACGTACATCTGCTGAAATTGATTTATTACCACCCACTCTTTCATAGGTACGCTCTTGTAATACACGTAATAATTTAACTTGCATTTGCAGCGGCATATCACCAATTTCATCAAGAAATAAAGTACCGCCCTGTGCTAATTCAAAGCGACCTTTACGCGCAGAAATCGCACCGGTAAATGCACCTTTTTCATGACCAAATAATTCACTTTCAAGTAACTCAGCTGGAATTGCGCCACAGTTTACAGGCACAAAAGGACCACTTACACGTTTGGATAATAAATGAATATTACGTGCAACCACTTCTTTACCCGTACCTGACTCACCTAAAATTAAAACATTGGCATTTGTTATTGCAACTTGCTCAATTAAAAAGCGCACATTTTTAATGCTTGGTGTTTCACCTATTAAGCCATCAAAATGCTTTGAGCCACGACTTGAATTGTGGCTTCTAGGGATCAGACGATGATATTCTTGGCAATCATGGATAAGTTGCGTGGTTATTTCGTAGTTAAAAGGCTCACTAATTAAACCGATAACATTAGCAAATGATAATAACGGTTCTAAAGTCTCACCTAATAATAGAAATGGAATAGCTGGATTTTCACGAATAATAACTTCATGTTCAAGCGAGCTGCTAGCGCCTAGAATAAAAGCAGTTACACAATCGACTGGCGAAGCATATTTTTTATAATCTCTATCACTTACGATTTGATTCGCTTCATCAATAAACGATAATGAAGCTGACAATGCCTGTGCCCTGCTTTGATTTTCATCAAATATTAATACTTTTGCTGGACCTATCATATATTAGGACTACTAGATATTTTTATTATGCTTATGATTGTAATCTGATTTAACTACGATGCAAGTTATTAGTGGCATTTTTTTGACGTATGTTATTATTTTGACGTATTTATTTTAACTTACCCATCAGATCCAAATGAAGTTCCATTTTAGCTATCAAACTCAACTAATATTTAATTTAGTAAAAAGATTCAAGAAATTAAATAATTGGGCGATACTGTAAGTATAATGTGAATTTCTTATATTTATTATGGCACTTTTCTTGCTTGAAATTTTACATGTTAATTTTTAGGATCCCGTTATGGCACATTTATCTATAAAAAAATACCGTCAAGTTAATGTTAATAATGTTCAAGATATGACTCCATATGAGCAAATAAATCTTATATTCGTTAATGTGATTGGTAAACTGGCAGCTGCAAAAGGTTTTATTACTCGAAATGAAATAGAAAAAAAAGGTGAGAATATTTCTACCTGTATTTTATTAATCGGCGCACTTGAAGATGCTTTAAATATGCAAGCCGGTGCTGAAATTTCAGATAATTTATCGGCTTTATATGCGTACTGCCAACGTAGATTAGTTGAAGGAAACTTGAAAAATGATATTGATGCTTTAACTGAAGTGTCAGATATTATAAAAACAATTAAAGAAGGTTGGGATGCTATTCCAGCTGATATGCGTCAAAAAGATCAAGTTTTGCAAGCACAAACAGTTTAATTTATGGAGTTTTCATGTAAAGATCGTAAGCTGAATAATTTAGTTATGACGTTTACTGGTGCTATTTCCAAAGCAGAAATGCAATTAGCAACCGATACTTATACATTACTTGATAAACATATTCACGCACTCTGTGAAAGTGACCCCATCAAACTTAGCGCTATTGAATTATCAAATTTAAAATTTTTAATCGATACTCATGCTATTGCAATTAAAAAAATGCAAAAAGAATTATCAAATAAGATATTAAAAAATAAGAAAAGTAATAAAGCGATAGCTAAATATCGTTCAATTTAAAGTTATAAAACACGAGTACAACCAATGTTACTGCCTATGAATTAAGATAGGCAGCCCTTTAAAAATGCATTAATTAAAACATCGAGTAGGGTGAGGCTTTTTCCTCATCCCTCTCACAGAACCTTATGATTAAAATGCGCTAGCCGTGTTCACTTCCCCCTTCGCAATCAATTAAAGCTTTTGACTCAAATTGACTCTATCAAACACATTGCTGATAGTCGGCTTAGTTTTCTCCTCTACACCATTTCTGGCTTTCAACGGCCTAGACTTACTCACTACTCCAGGTTCATCTGCCACCTCACATCGACAATAAAGCTTGAGTTTCCTCTTGAATTTAAGCCACTTACTAAAATTAAGTTTAGATGACGGGCTTCCCCAGTTACTGCACTAGCTCCCAGTTAGAAATGCCACCCTCAAACACAGTATTGGTCTGACTAAGTATAGGACTTTGCGCTATTTTGGACGCTTATCCATCAATACCGCTGAAACAGGTTACGGTTAGTTGTGTACCTCTAACTTTCTATGGCTTCCTTCAGACCTCTCCGCTAGCCAGTGACGCCCTTGCCATTCAGATTATCTTCCCCTTAGTCAGGGTAATAAGGCATCTTTAAGCCTATCGGGTTTGCCAGCTTCGCTGGGCAAACAAAAAAGGCCTCTATAAACAGGCCTTAAATTTTCATTTAGATTTTTTACGAACCTAAATCATTTTGAGTTTTTAACAACACCAGGCATATTATCAAGTTGTTGTTGTAAGTATGACCCTGTCGAATTCATATTGGCCACCAGTAAATCCATTGCGTTGTATTGCGCATACAACCTTGACTCTAATGACGCCATTTTTTGATTGAATTTATCAACATCTTCTTGCAAGCGAGCAATTTGACTTTCTTTTCCTTCTATTCTTTTTTCAATCAAACCGCCTTTACCTGTATATACCTCTAACTTTTGCGTTAATGTATTTACGAAGCCAGAGTCGCTATCACTACCAATTAAAAAATTTTGAACTGCATCAGGATCCTGTTCAATCATCTCATTTAAGGTATCATTATCTAAACTTAAATAGCCGTTTCGTTCTGTTCGAATGCCTAATTGACTTAAGGCTAAAGTACTGTTGTTTGCAGTATCAAATTGTGTTGAAAAGATAGAACGGATCTGATTCATAGAGTTTCGCAGCATAGCGTCACCAGATAAAGTGCCAGCATTATTTTCACTTGCTGCGCCTAATTGCTTACTCAAATCTACAAAAGCATTAAATTTTTCTATGAAACTATTGAGGCCTGTAGCGACATTATTATTATTTTCAGAAACTTTAATATTACTAATGTCATCGCTAGTGTCATGTACTTTATTTGCTGTGATATCTATGCCATCAATAACATCTTTAAAATTATTGGTATTACTTTTAACTACAACAGTGCCATCAATGGTAATTTTTGCATCTTGAGCTTTGTTGATTTGTGCTACATTAGTAATAGCGCCTGCTGTTTGTGCACCATTGACTAGGCGAGATAAACCACTCGCATCTGTATTATTGCTATCAGAGTCTGTCACCGACAATGTAATATTATCTGATATACCAGTATCGATACTCGTCAGCACTAGGCGTTCATCACCACTGTTTTCTGTAATAACACTTGCAACTACAGAGTTGTTATCATTGCTATTATTAATTAAATCTCGAATTTCATTAAGCGGTGCAGTAGCTGAAACAGCAATATTAAATGAATTTGTATTAGAGGTAATAGCGATAGTCCCTTCACCTAAATTCACACCTTGAGGTATTGTATCTGAAGTATATTTATGACCACTGTAAGCTAATTGAGATAAGCCCTGTACATCTGTATTATTGCCATCATCATCTGTAACTGTCACTTCTACCATGTTACCGACACCTGTTGTTTTACTACTTAAAACCAGATGTTGACCATCACTATCTGTAATAATAGTCGCAATAACTGATGTATTATCATTGCTTTTATTAATTTGATCTCTCAATTCACTTAAAGTGGCGGTATCAGATACGTCAATAGTGAAGTCATTGGAGCCTGATTTAAAAGCCATTGTGCCTTTGCCAACAGTATCAGTACTACCTATTGCTGCAGACATTAATTTATGACTCATTGCTAATTGATCTACTTTTACAGAATAACTGCCCACTTCAGCGTCTTTATTTGAGCTCAGTGATACAAAGTCATCGTTACCTGAAATACTTCGTTGTTGATATTTATCTTTATCAGATAAACCTGATAGTGAGGAGGTCATTTCTTCAAGAGAGGCTTTTAAAGAACCAACAGCTGAGATGTCTGCGGTAAAATCGCCTTGCTGACTGGTAACACGTGCTTGATAAGGTACTTTTTCAGCATTAACAATTGCAGTCACTATTTTGTTAACTTCTAATCCAGAACCTATACCTGTAAATGAAAGAGACATATCAACACCATTATCTACTAAACTTCAAAATTTATAAATGCACCAGGTGCTTCAGATAACTTAGCAACAATACTCAATACTTCTTCAGTTGGGTACTGTTTCACTATATCACCACTTGTTTTATCTATTACTTTTATCACATTTCGGCCAGAGTCTTGATCGACTAAAAACTCTAAGCTTGTATTTGTTTCGTCCGCAAAATCCTGCAATTTTTGCGCCAACTCATCAAGATTAACTAACTCTGTTGGCTGTTCTTTTATAATAGTAGATTCATTGGTTTCTTTAGTTGAAGTATCAATGTCAGTTAAAGCCAGTTTGGTATTTTGTACTTCTTTACTCAACCCAACGGTATCACTATTATTATGCTGCTCATTTTTTGCTTTAGTTGAAAAATTTAAATTACTATTTATGTCAACATTGAAAGAGTCCATGTGTATTACTCCAACTTAGTGAATATACGACTATCTTTGTTCATTTTTTACCAATTATACACAATTAAATAAAATGCAAAAAGGAAGGGCTTAGGCTCCTTCCTTTATTAAATCATTTACCAATATATTAGCCTAACAAGCTAAGTGCTGCCTGCGGTAACTGATTTGATTGCGCAAGAATTGAAGTACCAGCCTGTTGCAATATTTGATTTTTTGTCATCATAGCTGTTTCAGATGCAAAATCAGTATCTTGAATTCGACTACGTGATGCAGATACATTTTCCTCTATATTAGCCAAATTGCTAATTGTGTGACTAAAACGATTTTGAACCGCACCTAAATCAGCGCGTTGCGCATCAATGCTCGCCAGTGCGCCATCAATAACAGCCAAGGCATCTTGGGCGCCTGATTGAGTGCCTAAATCGACATTACCTACCGCTTCTAATGTCGATGCTGTTGCCGTCGTTGCCGCAGCAAGTGACGCATCGGCTGCGGTAACTGAATAACTGTCTGTAGAATCCAGCCTAATGGAACCTGCAAATGATTCAGAATCGGTACCTGTCGCGCCACCTAATGTCGCAGCTGCACCGGCAGTGCCATCATATGACATACCTTTAGCGACAACCGTGCCAGTACCACCATCCTCTTTAAAATCGAGAATATCAATGTCTTTGCCTGATTCATCAGTTAAGATTAAATTACCCGCATCATTAGTGGCAGCTGACACCCCAGTTTGTCCTGATTTGTCATTAATCGCTTTTGCCATCAACGAAAAGTCTGAAGCACTTGAAATTGCGGTGCCATTAAGTTGAAATGTCACATTCGCCGTACTACCTAAAGCACTCAATTCAACTTGTGTACGGGCATCTGCATTGACGCCTGTTTTAGTAGACAAAGCATTAATTTTATCGGCTATTGAACTGGCCTCTTCATCAGCAAGTGTCGTCACCGTTTGTGTCGTACCGTCCCTGCCAACAATACTATAAGTGCTTGCTGCTACATTATTACCACCAGCTGTGTTAGCTGCACCTGTACTACCACCTTGACCTAAACCAGCAATCGTGGTACTTGCCAAATCCATTCTGTTACTGCCGATATCTGATGCTTTAATACTGCTTAAACTCACTGAAATTGTTTCATTGGCATTTGAGCCAATCTGAAAGTCTTTTGAACCAAACGTGCCATCAAGCAGTTGCTGGCCACCAAAAGAAGTGGTATCTGCAATACGTGTTAATTCTGTTTGCAAAGCAGACACTTCTTTTTGTAACGCTTCTCTATCTGCTGACGAGTTTGAGCCATTTGCAGATTGCAGTGACAAGTCTCGCATGCGTTGTAAAATACTCGAAGACTCTTGCATCGCGCCTTCTGCAGTTTGCGCCATAGAAATACCATCGTTGGCGTTACGCTGAGCAACACCTAGTCCATTTATTTGAGATGTTAATCTGCTTGAAATTTGCATGCCAGCCGCATCATCTTTGGCACTATTGATGCGCATACCTGAAGATAAACGCTGCATTGAAGTTGCTAAATCAGAACCCGACTTAGATAAATTTCTTTGTGCGTTTAGTGATGAAACATTAGTACTTACTGAGATAGCCATATTATAACTCCTGCTTACAAAGTGTCATTCATAAATAAATTTTAAATTTGGAACTCTTATATTTCATCCTTAAGCTCCGTTGTGTAAATGTTAACGGCAGGGTCAAAATAAACTTTAATGTTTTTATCAAAAAATCACCGCCAGATAAATTTTCACTGTTTAACGTCCCATGAAATACGATTGAACAGATTCTAAGTCATTTCAATTCATCAACATTACGGTGCCTAGCGTCATATTTATCGCAACGTAAAACAATTCACTTTAACAATGGCTGTGTGCGCAGGTAAATCTTTTGTTTGCCAGAGACTTATAGCCAATTAAATTGCCACATAGCGACTCACTTGAATTGAAAAATAAGCGAAAAAGTTACTTGTTTTTATAATAAAACTAAATCATATGGTTTATTACAACCATTTAAGGCGTGAAACAAAATCACATATTTGTTGTATTGGGCTGGGTAAGCTGAGAAATAAACAGCGTTCATCATTGATATTGGCACAATTTGACAAGAATATAACACAACTTGGCTCGATTGTGATTTAGCTTAACAAACGGCTGTATTGATTTAAAACATACTGTAAATTTGTTTAACGCTCATCCAAAGCTAGTACCAGCGCTACAATCACGCCCAGCAAAAATTGTGTTAATTTTAGTTATAGTGGTTATCTGTTATTATCACCGCAAATAATCCAGTTAAATACATTGAGCTCAATAAAGCAGCAAAAAAATCATCTATAAAGTGTGTAATCCTAATGCTATCAGTTATCAAAGAATTACACAGTAACCATATGTATTACTAATGGCTCAGTTGTTCAAAAAGTTCAGAAACAGTTTCCGCCTTTAAATGAATTTCATCTGTGTGATACACTAGATTACTTTCCTTATTTAATTGGGTTAGTTGATAAACATCCAAATAAGTAAAGCCAAACTGATCACACAAAGATGCTAAACACTGATTAAAATAAGCAATTAATTGCTTAAACTGGGTTTTATCATCACCTTTAAGCTGCTTTACATAAAAAGGATGCGGGGCAGGCACACCATATATTAGAAACTCGATATCGAGATTATCTGCTTGTTGTTGTAACATAGATACATAACGCATCAGCATATCATCAATGACATCATGAAAATCTAATTCCCTTTTTGCACAGTGAACAAAAATCCCTTCATTTATCCGGCAGTCTATTTCACCAAACCCCATAACGAGCTTACTGCCCTTTGGTATATCAGACAATATTGCATTTAAACTGGCTTTATAACGGTTATCTTGTTTTTTTATAAAATGGATTATTTTAGCGCCAAAAATAAAAAGTGAACGAACAACATACCGTTGTTTTTGATAAGTGATCAGGGTGTCATTGGGAGAGAAGCCATGGCTTTCAGAGATAAAGTATATAGGTTTAATCGATAATGTTTCTTGCTGTGACAAAACATTTTGTTGATATAAAAATTGTTTTTCCTTTCTTCTTTGTAATAAAGTACTAATGTAGCGATGAAAAATAATCATATTATTCATATTATGAGAATCGTTTTCATAACTGTATATAGAGCGACTTAGTTGTAATGCATGTTCAACTTCATCTGGACTATAAAAAAGCCAAAATAGCATCGCTTTAGCAACTAATAATTCACAAAGTTCATCATCCGACAGTGTTTTACTGAGTAGCCCCATATCGATGACTTCCAGTGCATCTTGATAGCGATGTTGGTACATGTAACACTTAACAACGTGCCAATAAACTGAAGATTTATTTTTATTTAACTCTAATGTTTTTAAAAATGTATTAATAGCACTATCAAAATAGCCCAAATCCGCATACAAGACACCTAAATTGTAATGATAATCAGCTATTTTACCGTCGAGTGTGATCGCCTTTTTATAATTGCTCTGGGCAAGTGAAAAATCACCTAATTTTTGATTACATATGCCTAGGTTATTACTTGCTTCAGCCATTTGAGGAGCAACATTTTGAGCTTTTTGGTAAAACTTCTTGGCTTCAGTAACTTTATTTTGCTGTAAATATATATTGCCAATGTTATTATAAGTTGAAGCGTGTTTGTCATTGATAGCAATCAATTGATGAAAAATCGAAAGCGCCTCGGTTAACTCTCCAAGACCTTGATAACAAGCAGCTTTAATTTGTAATGCATTAAACAACTTTGATTTCTTTTCTAGTATTTTTTGACAAATATATATGGCCTGTTCAAACTCACCTTCTTGGTAATAAATTTCAGCTTTTGCTAAATTATTTTTTATACTCATCATTCAACCCAAAATTTACCATTAATCGTAAAAAAGGCCAATCTTATATACTGGCCTTTTTAATATTACTTATAACCACGACCAAATGCGAATGTTAACCACCTAATAAACTGATAGCCGCTTGTGGTATTTGATTCGCTTGAGATAAGATAGATGTACCTGCTTGCTGTAATATTTGATTTTTTGTCATCACAGCTGTTTCTGATGCAAAATCAGTGTCTTGAATTCGACTACGTGATGCAGATACATTTTCCTCTATATTAGCCAAATTGCTAATAGTGTGACTAAAACGATTTTGAACCGCACCTAAATCAGCGCGTTGCGCATCAATAGTAGCCAATGCGCCATCAATAACAGCCAAGGCATCTTGGGCGCCTGATTGAGTCGCTAAATCGACATTGCCCACCGGCTCTAATGTAGATGCTGTTGCCGTCGTTGCCGCAGCAAGTGACGCATCGCCTGCGGTAACTGAATAACTGTCTGTAGAATCCAGCCTAATGGAACCTGCAAATGATTCAGAATCGGTACCTGTCGCGCCACCTAATGTCGCAGCTGCACCGGCAGTGCCATCATATGACATACCTTTAGCGACAACCGTGCCAGTACCACCATCCTCTTTAAAATCGAGAATATCAATGTCTTTGCCTGATTCATCAGTTAAGATTAAATTACCCGCATCATTAGTGGCAGCTGACACTCCAGTTTGTCCTGATTTTTCATTAATCGCTTTTGCCATCAACGAAAAGTCTGAAGCACTTGAAATTGCAGTGCCATTAAGTTGAAATGTCACATTCGCCGTGCTACCTAAAGCACTCAATTCAACTTGTGTACGGGCATCTGCATTGACGCCTGTTTTAGTAGACAAGGCATTAATTTTATCGGCTATTGAACTGGCCTCTTCATCAGCAAGTGTCGTCACTGTTTGTGTCGTACCGTCTCTGCCAACAATACTATAAGTGCTTGCTGCTACATTATTACCACCAGCTGTGTTAGCTGCACCTGTACTACCACCTTGACCTAAACCAGCAATCGTGGTACTTGCCAAATCCATTCTGTTACTGCCGATACTTGACGCTTTAAAATCACCTAAGCTAACCGTAATCGTTTCATTGGCATTGGCACCAACTTGAAAAGATTTAGTACCAAAACTGCCATCGAGCAACTGCTGATCACCAAATGAGGTTGTTTCGGCGATGCGTGTTAATTCTGTTTGCAAAGCAGACACTTCTTTTTGTAACGCTCCTCTGTCTGTGGCTGAATTAGAACCATTTGCTGCTTGCAATGACAGGTCTCGCATGCGTTGTAAAATACTCGAAGACTCTTGCATCGCACCTTCAGCAGTTTGCGCCATAGAAATACCATCATTGGCATTTCGTTGAGCAACTGATAACCCATTTATCTGAGAAGTTAAACGGTTTGCTATTTGCATACCAGCAGCATCGTCTTTTGCACTGTTGATTCGTAGCCCTGACGACAGACGTTGCATTGATGTTTCTAGCGCCATTCCTGATTTTGATAAATTTCGTTGCCCGTTCAACGATGCAACGTTAGTATTTACACTTAAAGCCATAGTTAATTACCTTCTATTTGGTGTTGTTTAATATAAAGCAATATGTATGCCTAATTTAAAAATAATGAATAGTTTTATTTTTAATCTATATATAAAGGGCTCTGGAGCAAGGTAATACCTATTATTTAACTGATTAATAAAACATACGGAAAAATTTTGCCGTCATTGGCCGTCAATCAAATGGCTCACTGGCACAAGATCTATAAACAGATAAAGCCTCTTTTTAAAGAGGCTTTATCTGTTTATAGATCTTGCTGTAAAACATTGTCCAGTTTAATTATAAATAATTAAATAAACTGAGATTTTGTATTTTAGCAAAACTTTGCTGACTCGCTTGTAAACCAGTTAAAGCCGTTTGTAAATTAGTCATTGCTTCATATAAATCAACATCTTCTAATGATGACAAATTTTTAGATAAAACAAGTTTGTATGACTCTACCGCATTTGCTTCATTTGATATTGTATTTAAACGAGCACCTATTTGAGACCTAATGTTATCAATATTAATAAAACTATCTTTTAGCTCTAATTGTAAACTGCCAATTAAATCTGCACGACGAGTATTTTCAGGACGATCTATTCTAACAATTTCACCAACTGTTTGAGCACCAGAAAACTGCATTTCGGTTCCATTAAAGGCAATTGTTGTTCCCGCTGCATTATAAGCTTGTGCAGGTATTGTGTTTGCAATAACCGTCACAGGTATGGTTGAGCGATCGACTTCATCGACCTGTATTTGCCCTGGAGCTGGAAAACTGACTTGAAAGTCAGCAGGGGTGTGCTGCTCGCTATTTAATACTTCACCGCCTGTAGCCGTAATATTAGATCCTGCTTGACTTTGCGCAGTATAGGTATTACCTACAAACTGTGTTGCATCTATAGCTTGCTGAATAACCCATAAGATATTTGTTTGCGGATCTGAAGCAGAATCTTGCTTTAAATCGAACAAATCGCCTGCTACAGGTGGACTATTGACATCTGTTTTAACTGTAATCCCCTGAACAGTCAGTTCATCACCTGCTTGATATTCATTTGGACCGGCAATTAATGTACCTGTTGCCACATCTGTTGCTTGCCAGCTTAATGGTACCGTTGCATTAAATTGAATTTGAAAAGTACTCGCTGGTGCGGTGGGCTGTGTAAACTCAGACGGATCTGTCACCAAACCTGTTGATATTTGTGCACCACTAACCGCAGCAGGCGCACTAAAACCGCCATAATTAGAGGGAACGTTTGAAATAAAGCTGCTACCAGCATCATTGACGGGCAATAAAAAAGAAGCCGCGACCAATACTTCTCTTTGACCATCATCACCTTGATACTGGGCATAACCAAACGAATCTTCTTCAAAGGGGGTTTGCTCTGTTTTAAAACCGGAATAAAAATAATCGCCATTAGCATTTTTAGAGTTAGTTAATGCCAACATTTCATCATAATTTGCTTGAAGCTCTAACCCTATGGCCTTTAACCCTTCCGAATCTAGTGTACCATTGAGTGATTGAATCATTAATTCTTGAGTTCTGTATAAAACATTCGTCATACTCTTTAAATGTGCTTCGCCTTCATTGTTAAACCTTAGAGCTGCATCTTGGGATTTTATAAATCTAGCAGAGACATCGAGTTCTTTTTTTAATTTAATGATTGAATTAGCAGCAACCGGATCATCTGATGGCACAATTACTTTTTTACCTGAAGATACTTCTTCTTGTGCACGATCCAATTCTGTTTGCCGTGTTTGTAGCGAAAATAAACTGCGGTCATAAAAATTTTGTGTTCCTATTCGCATAATTTTTTCCTACCTTACTGATTGTATCAAAGTATCAAATATTTCATTAGCAACAGAAATAATTCTAGCGGAAGCTGAATATGCTTGCTGATAGCGGATCAAATTTGCCGCCTCCTCATCTAAATTAACGCCCGACACGGCAGACATTCTCTCTTCAGCGCCTTTAAGTAGAGCTTGAAAAGAATCAGCACTTATTTTGCCGCTTTGGGTAATCACACCGACAAAAGTAACAAGTTCGGCATAAGATTCAGAGAAAGTATTAGTACCGCCATCTAAAGTTTTTTTGGTTTGATAATCCAACATGGTTAGTGCATTGGTATTATCACCTTGGCCAAATTGCTTATTATCAAATGGTGGCGCACTATCTTGGTTGGTAATAGTGAACACTTCGTTACCGGCTAAATTTCCTTTGAGTTCAACTCGCATGCCCGGGACCGTTATGATTTGATCTGCTGTTATGTTAAAGGGTCCGCCAGCGGGTGCAACTAACGGTGTGCCTGCTGAATCTTGTATACTATATTGCGTGCCAGCGCCATTGACGACTATTGTAATTTGGGGATCCAATGGCGGTGGAAAGTTCACTGCATTTGGAAAATTTGTATCAGCTGTATTAGCAATTTCATAGAGATTTAATGCAATATTATTTGGATTAGTGACTGCAGTCGTTTGCAGATAATTATCAGCTGCGGCAACAAGATTAGGGTCTTCGATTTCTAAATTAATATCCCTAGCGCCGGTATAAGTGGGTCTAATTGAAAACTTATCGCCTACAACTAAATTATTATTAGCAATATTAATGTCAATACCAGTGCCCGGAATTTGCAATCTTGTATTTGTTGGCGGTGACATGGCTGTAATATCAACCGCTGTAAAAGTCACTAAAGTATTATTATCTTTATCTGTGACAACTAAGTTACCACCAGGATCAACCACCATAGAATAATCTTGGTTTGTCAATAAAGCTGTATTGTTAATATTCACCGAAAAATCTGTGACCGCTGGATTATTTCTTGAGTTTAATGTCCGCGATAAAGCCAGTTGTGGATCATTAATATCTTTATATAAATTGCTCCCTTCATCGCCATTTAAATCTCGGCCCAAAGACTGTTGGCGATTGAATGTATCTGCGTATGCCAATGCCATTTTGCCCATATCCCTAATCGCAGGTAAAAGTAAATCATCTCTGGTTTTTATAATACCGCTCAAAGAACCACCCTGTAGTTGCTCTGTTACTATGACTTTACTTGGTGCTCCTGGCGTTGGAGAAATGCCTATTTCTAATGTATTAGTATCAAATTCATTTCTTTCGACAGAAAGAGAGATTGGGAATGTTCCTGTGACTAACGTTAATCCTGAACCTATGGTTAAATTAATTGTGCCATCAGGTAGTTCCAAAGTGCCGACTTCTACATATTCACTTAACTGACTAACTAATTGATCTCTTTTATCTAATAAATCGTTTGGCGGAAAACCGTTGTCAGCAACGGAAGATGCGACTGCAATCTCACCATTTAATTGTGCAATTCTAGTACTAATTTCATTAATTGAAGCTACAGTTGTTTCTATTTCTTGATTTATATTGCCAAGGTGCTGCTGCTCAACTTCTGTAAACATATTATTAAAGCGTTTTGCTGTAGATTCAGCTGAACTTAAAAATACATTTCGCGCAGAAACCATTGTGGGTTCTTCCGTTACCCCATTTACGGCATCAAACATATCTTCAATATTTTTAGTGATGCCAGTGTTTGTATCAGCTAAAAAATTATCTAAACGAGATGCATTTACAGTCATCGCATTATTAAAGTTATATTGACTTTTATTGTAGATCACTTCAGAAAATGAGAATTCATTAAATGCGCGTGAAATTGAAGAGATTTGTGTGCCATTTCCTAAAAAAACACCACCGAACGGAATACCAACCGTTGATGTTTGCTCAACAGTCTGCCTGTTAAAACCTTTGGTATTCGCATTTGCAATATTATGCCCAGTAGTATCTAAGCCTTTTTGTGCTGCTGCTAATCCAGATACCCCTGTTCCTAAAATACCAAAACCCATAACCTACAACTCCAAAATTATTTGATATTAGTTACCTACCACTTGCTTTAGACCTTGACTAAATCGATCGCTTTTTAATATCCCTATAATCTTTTCAGCATAATTAGGATCTGTGGCGTAACCAGCTTTCTGTAGCGAATGCAAAAACTGTTCCCGGTTTGAAGATTTAGAAAGTGATTCTTGGTAACGTTGGCCCGTTCTCAAAAAATCAGTAAAGTCATTAAAACTGTCTTCAATGGTTTGATATGCTCTGAAAGCTGCATTTTTCTTGACCGCCACTCCATCTTCAAACTCTAAAGTTGATTTTTTGACACTGTCACCCTGCCAGCTTTTATCTGCTTTAATGTTAAATAGATTATTACTTGAGGTACCATTTGGCTGGTTAATAATATGTTTGCCCCAACCTGTTTCAAGTGCAGCTTGTGCAACCATGACGGCAGGATCTAGGTTAATTTTTTCCGCTGCCTTTTTGGCAAATTGCCACATTGTATTAATAAAATCAGTAGGCGTTTCAAACTTAGCTGTTTGCACATTCTCAATTTGTGCTTTTTCTTGCGATTTACTTGCTAGAAACTCAGCTTGCTGTTGTTTAAATCGCTCAGTTATCCATTGAGGCGTGCTTTCTTTTTCTGGTAAATTGTGTGTTTTTACGTTTTGTAAAACGAAGTTATTTACTTGTTCTGTTTTAGATGGATCATTATTTAAACTGGCATCACTTCGTAAAACAGAAGCCGGCTTATAAGTTTGGTAATCAGGACTTAATTGTTGAACAATTAAATCAGCTAAACCTAATGAGCCATTTTGAGAAAGATCTGATGTTAATTGCTGATCAAACATGCCTTCATAAAATTTTGTAGAACTGCTATTCATAGGACTATCTGATTCAAAAGCTTCATTTGCTTTACGCATACTTTGCATCAACATATTCATGAATATACCTTCAAAATGCTGAGCCGCTTTTTTTAAAGCCTCTCTATCATTACCATTACTACTGGTAGCATCATGTCTTAAGTCATTCAGACTATTAAGATCAAAGTAGTTGCTTGGCATTTGTTGGTTGACTTCATTCATAACAATTTATTGACACTGAACTGATTAATATTAAGGAAAATGCAACTATTAAGCCAGAATATTAATTTTATTATTTAAGCTTTAGCTACCTTAACAAATACGCTAAAAAGTATTAATTTAGAAGGGTAAATGAGAGTAAGAAATGAAAGGGGAAACAACATCATATAATTACAAAGCCCCCTAACGAGGCGCTTGGTAATTTTCAAATATATATCGCTAATTTATATTACGATTAACTGCCCACTTAATGCGCCAGCTTCTTTGAGCGCTTCGAGTATTGCCATTAAATCGCCTGGTGCTGCACCGACTTCATTAATCGCTCTGACTAAATCATCTAAACTGACACCAGGGTCAAAAACAAAAGCGCGAGTATCATCACGAGAAACATCAACTATGCTTTGTGTTGTAACAACGGTTTGGCCTTCAGAAAAAGGGTCTGGTTGATCAACTTCCTGTTGCTCAGCTATAGTGACTGTCAAACCGCCATGAGTAATTGCGGCTGGTTGCAATTTTACATCTTTACCGATTACAATTGTGCCTGTTCTTGAGTTAACAATAATTTTAGCGCCTGTATCTGCGGGCTTAAATTCAAGGTTCTCTAAAGTTGCTAAATAGGCAACACGCTGCGAAACATCTCGAGGAGCAGTCACTCTAATTGAAGTTGCATCCATAGGGCGAGCCGTATTAGGTCCGACTAAGTCATTAATTGAATCAGCTAGGCGCTTTGCTGATGTAAAATCAGGATTATTCAAATTAAAAGTAATGTAATCGCCTTTTCCAAATGGACTAGGAACTGAACGCTCTACTGTAGCACCGTTTGGAATTCGCCCTACTGTAGGGGTATTGATTAAGACACTACTGCCATCTAACCCTTCAGCACCTAATCCACTTACAATTAAACTACCTTGAGCGATTGCATAAACATTACCATCAACACCCTTTAAAAAAGTTTGTAATAATGTGCCACCCCGTAAACTTCCAGCACTTCCTATTGAAGAAGCCGTTAAATCAATTAGTTGTCCTGGCTTTGCAAAAGCAGGTAAATCAGCATGCACGGCAACAACCGCTACATTTTTAATTTTAGGCCTTGCACTTTCAGGCAAGGTAATGCCAAAACTTTTTAACATCGCTTTAAATGTTTGCTCAGTATAAAGCGTTTTTTCACCCGTGCCAGGTAAACCTACCACTAAACCGTAACCTAATAATTGGTTAGAACGTATACCTTCTACCATAGCAACATCTTTAATGCGCTCTGCAAGAGCTTGCATGGAAAAAGTAAATAAGGATAAAAATAAAAGTAGCTTTAAAAAATGTGTAATATTCATAAATTGCCTCTCCTAAAAAGGAGATAATACGCTCATAAAAAAACCTGATAACCAGCCTGCACTTTGTGTTTCTTGCAAATCACCTTTACCTGAATATTGAATACGTGCATTTGCGATTCTGTTTGATTCAACTGTATTTTCAGCACTGACATCAATAGATCTTACAATACCTTCAACTCTAATAAACTCTTCTCCAGTATTTAATGTTAGCCATTTTTCACCACGGATCATTAAATTACCATTTGCTAATACCCGCATTACGTTCACAGTTATATTACCGCTTAAACTATTTGATTGATTAGATTTACCCTCTCCAGTAAAAGAACCACCTGACTTCATACCTAACTGGATACTTTGGCCGCCGATATTTACATTTTTTCCACCCAAGCCAACAATAGGGTCTAAGTTGTATTCGGATTCTTTATCTGTTTCCGTTTTTGCGCTCTTCGAGGCTTGAGTTGACTCTTTAAGCATCACAGTAATGATATCACCCACTCTGACCGCTTTTTTATCTGAGTACATATCATTACTACTGTATGAATTAAATAATGACCCTGTTGGAACTATATTTTTCGCCTCAGCAGCAGGAGCGATGGGAGTATAATAAGGGTCATTGGAAACAACTTGTCGATTTGCAGTCGATACACAGCCGGCAAGTAAAACACAAACAACAAAACTAACTGTAGGTTTAAAAACACGCGTTAATCTAGACATAACCCTATCTCCTAAAATGCTTATAGTTGCTGGTTAATAAAGCTCATCATTTCATCTACCGCAGAAATGACTTTAGAGTTCATTTCATAAACCCTTTGTGTTTCTATTAAATTAACAAGTTCTTCAGTCGTATTTACATTAGATGTCTCTAATGCACCTTGGACTATAATACCTAAACCTTGTACACCTGGATTACCTTGTACTGGGGCACCGCTTACTGCTGTCTCAGTAAATAAATTTTGACCTGTCGGCTCAAGTCCTGCTGGGTTAATAAAATCAGAAATGGTTAACTGGCCTATCACCACATTTTCAGCCTGACCTCTAATATGCACAGAGACTTCACCATCTTGAGAAACGGTAAGTGATTGCGCATCGTCAGGTACATTCATTTCAGGTTGCACAGGAAAGCCCGCACCTGAGGTCACTACTCTTCCATCACCATCTGTCGTAAACTGGCCCGCTCGTGTGTAAGCTTGGCTACCATCTGGCATTAATACTTCAAAGAAACCTTGCCCTTGAATCATCCAGTCCATTGAGTTATCTGTAGTTAATAAATTACCTTGTGAAAAGTTTTTTTGAGTTGCTACAACTTTAGTACCCGCACCTAACATTAAACCTGAAGGCAATTCAGTATCTTGAGAAGAACGACCACCTGGTTGATTGATATTTTGATATAACAAATCTTCAAATACTGCACGGCTCTTTTTATAACCAACCGTGCTAGCATTCGCTAAGTTATTTGAAATAACAGATATATCTGTCTGTTGAGCATCAAGCCCTGTTTTACTAATCCACAATGCTGGGTTCATTATTTCTCTCCTACCTAAACTATTCTAAGTAAAGAAGATTGACTTTCATCCATCTTCTCTGCTGTTTTCATCATTTTGACCTGTAACTCAAACTGACGTTGATGTGAGATCATGCCCACCATTTCTTCTACAGGGTTTACATTAGACATTTCTAGCGCACCACTGAGTACACTCACACTAGGATCTAATTCACAAAAGCCACATAACTCCCCCGCGGTTTTTGCATCTTTTGGTCGGAACAATCCATCTAAACCTTTTTCTAATTGATTATTATTTTCTGGTTTAATAATTTTTAATTGGTCTACCTCTTCCATAAAGTTAGCAGGCGCACCTTGAGGCCTAACCTGTATTGTACCGTCACTACTAATTTCTATTTTTTCGACTGGAACAGGTAATATAATGGGGCCACCAGAACCTATTACGGTGCTTCCTCTAGCAGTTAATAACTCTCCTGTAGCTGAAACATGTAAGTTACCTTCTCGGGTATAAACTTCTTTACCCTCTTTATCTTGAATGCTTAACCAACCACCACCAGACACTGCAATATCTAGATTACGTCCAGTTGTAGCGATAGGCCCTAAACTCATATTTGAACCGGGCCTTTCTGTCATGGCAAAAACTCTAGATGGCATACCTTCACCAAAAGCTTGCATAGAACGCGCTTGTTCGAAGTCTGATTTAAAGCCGGTTGTTTTAGCGTTAGCCAAATTATTGGCACTTACAGCCGTTCCTATGAGGTTTTGTTTTGCGCCACTCATCGAAACATATAACAATTTATCCATTGTAAAACGCCAAAAAAATGATACTTACAGTATATCTAGCAATTTTAATGCCAAAGAATAAAAATTATTTTTTGTTAATTACACAAAGTAGTAGTTTTAAAAATATATTAATTGAAAATAGAGGTTTGAGAGGAATATTAATTATGAATTTAAAAGTTTTAAATTAACTACCAATAATAATTATTGATAATTAATTTAAAACTATGCCACTGAAGTGTCATAATAAAGGCTCAAAGCAACTTTATTATCTGATTTGCAGGATTGTTTGAGATATTGAGTTATTTACTTCAAGTGCTCTAGAGTTAGCTTGGAAGTTTCTCTGTGCAGTGATCAAATCAACTAATTCACCGGTTAAGTTTACGTTTGATTGCTCAAGTGTGCCCGATCGTATTGAACCAAAAGTACCTGAGTCTGGCTCGCCTGCAAGCGGATCACCTGAAGTTTGACTTGACGTCCAGCTTGTATTACCTATTTGAGTCAAACCTTGATCATTTGGAAAACGAACAAGTGCTACTTTACTAATGGCTTGAGAGTCACCATTTGAATATTTTGCTTCAATTAAACCATCGGTACCAATTGAGATCCCAGTTAATCGACCCACAGTCTGACCATCTTGACTTAATGCAGATACTTCAAACGGTGTTGAAAACTGAGTCAAATTAGTCATTACAAAGTTAAAAGTTTGATCTGGGTTCGCGCCATTAGTAATCGCACCAGCACCATCATGAGGAACTGCTGGAGGAGTTGCAATATTACCAACAGCACCTAAAGGCTCAGTTCTTGGCGTTGGAAAAGTACCAGGAATAACGGCACCTGATGTATCAAACTGTAATAGCATACCCCTTTGACCTGTTGTAGCTTGATATTCTAAAGCTCCCGGGTTTGCAACGTTAGGATCTTGACGTAAATCAACAGGTGTTACATTTCCGGCATCATCTGTTAATGTACTGAACATGACAAATGTATTATTATTAGTACTGGTAGAAGCAGGGATAACACCAGGGGTACCTGGAGCAGCCCCCGCACCTGCACCTAAAGCTGCTGGATTAGTCGTTTTTACATAATAAACAGATGAAATTCTGCTATTACCTAAAGAGTCATAGACAACAGTAGAGGTTGAAGAAGTAAATGTATTAGTATCATTTGGATCAAATAGAGACGGATCTAAGTTTGTTGCATTTGAATCTAGATTAAAACTTAAATCTACTTGTGAAGTTGCAGCCGGTGCACCTGCACTATCAGGTATTTGAATCGGTGCTGTTGTACTTAAACTGACAGATTTTACAGAACCGTCATCATTAACAGGTAATCCTTGTAAAAAATCACCGTTTGAAGTCACAATACGGTTTTCATCATCAAGCTTAAATGCACCTGCACGGGTATAAGTGAAATCTCGACTCAATGGACCGTCTGTTGTCACAAAAAAACCATTACCACTTACAGCCATATCTAACGAGTTAGATGTGAATAATAAACTACCTTGATGGAATTGCTGAGCAACATCTTGTGTTAAAACACCACCACCATTTTGTGTTTTAGAATTAGAGAATAAAGAAGTAGAAAATACATCTGCAAATTCAGCTCTTGATTCTTTAAAACCATAAGTATTTACGTTGGCAATATTATTTGCTGTTGTATCTAAGTCTTTTTGAGCTGCTGTTAAGCCGCTTAACGAATGATATGGACTCCCCATCCAATTGGCATTTGTGCCATATTGAAAGTGTAAACAGTCAAAAAATGGAGAGCCCATATGTCTTTAATTAAAGTTGTTGGCATTGATTTAGCCAAATTAGTTTTTAGTATCCACGGTGTTGATAAGCATGACAAGTGTAAATTAAGAAAAACTATCAAAAGAAACAAGCTATTAGAGGAAATAACACAACTTCCACCCTGTATTATTGCAATGGAAGCTTGCTCCGGTGCCCACTATTGGGCAAGGGAATTTATCAAACTCGGTCATGATGTGCGTATTATGGCGTCTAAATTTGTTATTCCCTATCGCCAAAATGAAAAGAATGACGCCAATGATGCTGAAGCTATTTGCGAAGCAGCTACAAGACCAAAAACACGTTTTGTCAGTATTAAAAGCGAAGAACAACAAGCCGTGCTGTGTTTACACCGCATCAGACAAGGTGCAATTAAAGACAGAACCGCACGTATAAACCGATTACGCGGTTTACTCGCTGAGTTCGGTATCATCATGCCAAAAGGTCGATACCCTGCACAAAATGCCATTAACGGTATTCTTGAAGATGCTGAAAATAACCTACCTTTTCTTGCGCGTGAATTGCTCAATGATTTATGGCAAAGTATTAAATCTTTAAATGCAGAAATACTCAAATACGATAGAAAACTGTACAAACTCGCCAACCAAATGAAAGACGCCAAAAGGCTTATGAGTATTCCAGGTATTGGCGAGGTCACTGCAACAGCCGTAGTCGCCACAGTAAATGATGCTAAACATTTTGATACCAGTCGTTCTTTTGCTGCATGGATTGGTTTAGTACCAAGGCAATATTCAACTGGTGGGGTTGCGCGATTAGGCCGTATCAGTAAACGAGGTGAAAAACATATTCGCACTTGCCTGATACATGGTGCTCGAGCAGTAATCGCAAACTGCAAAAATAAAACAGACCGAACGAGTCTGTGGGTCAAAGACCTCATTGAACGACGCGGTTTTAAACGTGCAACGGTTGCATTAGCTGCAAAGAATGCCCGCTTAATTTGGGCACTGTTACATTCAGAAAAAGAATATCAAATTGATTATGTAAAATAAGTTTTAAAGTAACAAAGTTAAATAAAAAAGAGTTTAACTCACCGAGTCTGTGCATTAGCAATTGACGATAACACGGTCAGACCGAGAGCAAGAAAGCCTGTTTAGTCGGGAAGAATAATTCTTTATAAAAGAAGATTCTGTTTAACGAATGAGGCATTGCTCAAGCGCAAATCATCAGGGCGATAGCGTAACAAAGCTAAAAAACGCCGAATGTAGAGCTGCTGTCAGATCTTCTTGTTATCAAAAAGTGTTATTGCTTGACAACGGGGAGTCCATGTAGCTATATTAAATGACATATATAATTCCTACCTTATTAACTAACTTCAATCACATCTTCAAACTTCACACTACCTAAATCTTTGAAGTTGAGTGTTAATCCAGTTCCATTTTGTCCCATGCTTACACTATCAACACGAGTACGCATTTGGACTGGTAATTCAATATGCTGTGCTTTTAAAGTCCCATTTTCACCTGGCACATTTTGCACTAAACCAACGGCTCTAATTTTATACTTACCATCTGGAACTGAATTTCCTTGTGAGTCTTTTCCATCCCATTTAAATTCTAAGTTACCGCCGTTAGAAGCAGCCATAGGTACTTCTCCTACAACAACACCATTTTCATCTTCGATACGAATTTTAATATCAGAAGCAGGATACTCTAGAGGAATACGGCCTGACATTTCTTCACCAGCTGTATTTGTTACATAATGCGTATCAACCAATACATCTCGTCCAACTAAACTCGACGCTTGTAAAGCTTGATTAGAAGACATTGATTCAGCAAATTCATCAAACTTTGTTGACATATTTGTAATGCCTTCTGCCATAGACATATTTGTCATCTGCTGCATCATGGCTTCATTATCTGTCGGATTCGAAGGGTCTTGCATCGCCAATTGCTTTGTCATTAGAGTAAAAAAGTCTTCTTGAGTCAATTCACCTTGTGGTACAGAATCAGGTTCCTTTTCTGCATTTTTTCGCAAACTATCGACATAACTACTGCTTTGGCTGCCATTAATTGGATTTATCATTTTATGCTCCTATTAACGTTGGCCAAGTAAAATTGTTTTACTTAACATGGTTTTTGCTGCATCCGCTATTTGTACATTTGTTTGATATGCCCGTGATGCTGAAATCATATTAGCCATTTCTTCTACCGTATTAACGTTAGGCCTATATATATAACCTTCCTTATCAGCCATTGGATGACCGGGGTTATATTCAACATTTAAAGGTTTATCACTTTCAACAATGCCTAAGACTTTTACTCCAACAGATTCACCTCCTTGGGCTGCGGCAGCTTTTGTCAATTCTGCGGCAAATACTGGATGCCTCGCTCTATATGTTTCATCAACACTTGAACTTACTGAATTGGCATTTGAAAGGTTACTTGCTGTTGTATTTAGACGCACTGATTGCGCGCTCATACCCGTACCAGCTATATCAAATACATTAAATAAACTCATAAATTACCTCTCATGCCCTATTGCCCGCTCAATGCTTTTTTAAGCCCTTGGATCTTACCTGTCAAAAATCTTAGACTTGCCTGATATTCTACTGAGTTTTGTACATACAAGTTTCGTTCCACTTGTACATCAACTGAATTTCCATCGCCAGTATCAGGCTGCAAAGGGTTACGAAATTGCGCATTAGCATTAATAGAATTAGCATTAATATTGAAGTGCTTCTCATGAGTTCTGGTCATTGAACTCGATTGTTTTGACTTAGCCTGATTTAACACGGCTGCAAAATCTATATCTTTGGCTTTATAACCAGGTGTATCTGCATTAGCTATGTTTGTTGCTATAATTTCTGCACGCTGTGATCTTGCTGTCATAGCGCTTGGATGTATGCCAAAAGCTTTTTCAAAACTGATCGCCATAACCCCTCCAAATTTTTGACTTTAGGGAATTAAAGCAAAGGTTAGACCATGTTGCTAAGGATTAATAAATAAGGAGGTGCAATAAAGATAACGTGAATTCAAAAAAAACAATAAAAGCAGATAAAACAGCAACTTAAATGGGAGACTTAAAACAAAAAAATTCTTTACTTCAAGTCTAATTATAGTTATTTTTTTTGGTAAATTATACCAGGATTACAACGGATCATCTCAAAATCGTCATTCAATCCCGTCATAGATTCTGACGCGCCTAAAAATAAATATCCCTTTGGATTTAAAGCCTGTGCAAACTGCCCAATGATTTTAGATTTTATTTCAGGAGAAAAGTAAATAAGTACATTACGACAAAAAATAATATCAAACTTCCCCATCAAAGCATAAGAATCTAGTAAATTGAGATGTCTAAATGTCGCCATTTTTCTTACCGGTTCAACAACCTTTGCCATACCATGACCACTATCCATAAAAAACTTTTTACGTCTTTCAGTAGAAAGGCCTCTCGCTAATGCTAAAGAGTCATATTCTGCATTTTTACACAAGTCCAGCATAGTATTTGAAATATCAGTACCTACAATTTGGGCTCCAGCAGTAAAAGAACCTAAATTTTTAGCCTGATATTCAGCAGTTGTCATTGCAATCGAGTAAGGTTCTTGCCCTGATGAACTTGCCGCTGACCAAATTTTAACTGGACGACGTAAACTCTTAAATTCTGGGAATATTTTACTTTTTAAAAGCTCAAATGGATATTGATCTCTAAACCATAAAGTCTCGTTGGTTGTCATTGCATCAACAACCGCGGCACGCAATTGCCGCTCTCTAGGGCTTAAAGTTTTACTTACCAATTCAGATAATGATTCAACTTCAAAGCGCCCCATTAAAGGTGCTAAACGGCTTTTTACTAGATACAACTTGTTATCACCCAAAACAATCCCGCACTGCTGTTCTAAAAAAGTGCGAAATTGATTATATTCATGCTGCTCTAAGTTTTTATTAGCCAAATTTGATATACCTATATATTAAGTTAAAGTGAATATTAATCACAGTGAACCCATTTTTTAACTGCTGCAGCCAATTCATCGGGGTTAAATTTAGCAATAAAGTCATCTGCACCTACTTTTTCAATCATAGCTTGATTGAAAACCCCACTTAATGAAGTATGTAATATAACATGCAAAGGTGCTAATCGAGGATCAGCTTTTATTTCTGCAGTTAATGTATAACCATCCATTTCAGGCATTTCTACATCTGAAATTAACAAACCAATTCTTTCGGTTATATCTGTTGTACATTCTTTTTCTGCAATTTCTCTGAGCCTAATAAGTGCTTCTTTACCATTTTTAGCAAGTTCGGTTTGAATACCCAGAGGTTCAAGCGCTCTTTTTATTTGATTACGGGCGACAGCAGAATCATCAGCTATAAAAATAATACGCTCTCCTAAATCTTTTTGAATTTCGCCGTCATCTACAATCTCAGAGCTAACCGCTGTATCAACAGGGCAAATATCACTTAATATTTTTTCAACATCAAGGATTTCTACAAGTTCTTTTTCTATTTCAGTCACAGCTGTAAGATATGAATTTCTACCAGAGCCTGATGGAGGAGGTAAAATAGACTCCCAATTCATATTCACTATACGCTCAACTGATCCAACTAAAAAGCCTTGCACAGAACGATTATATTCAGCAATGATAATAAAGCCATTTTCAATATCATCAATGGGATTACCACCTATTGCCATAGATAAGTCAATTACAGAAATAGTTTGACCACGTATATGTGCCACACCTCTAATATACGAATTCGATTTTGGTAACGAAGTTAGTCGTGGGCATTGTAAAACCTCCCTCACTTTAAACACGTTTATACCAAAGCGCTGACGGCCTCTAAGTTTAAATAACAAAAGCTCTAGTCTATTTTGACCTACTAACTGTGTTCTTTGGTTGACCGAGTCTAAAATGCCCGCCATTTCAATCTCCTGAATGAAAAGCTAAATATTAGGAATGAATATTGCTTCCATAAAAAGTATAAGTAAATTTGTATACAGCAAGCGTCTGATTATTGACGCAAAATATTTATACCCTGTTTTCAACATAAAGCATAGTAGAAACATAATGAGTTTGTTTAATAAAAATCATCATAAGTTAATTTTTTTTATATTTTTGACGTTATTATCCAATAACGTCACAGCAGTAAGCTATTCAAAAGCGCAATTAGAGCAGCTTGCTATAAATTATTTAGAACAAGATTTACAAGGTTTGACTAATGGTACGCGAAAACTATCAGCGCTTGCCATTGATCCAAGAATACCCGATAAAAATTGTGATACTGAATTATTAATCAATTCAGCAAAAGTACAAAGAAGTAATCGGCAGAGTACGATACAAATTAAGTGTTTAGATGAAAAAAAGTGGAATTTATATGTTCAGGTCAAAATTATGGAGCTTGCCCCTATTGTTGTTGTCAATCAAAACCTAAATAAAGGCGAAATTATTACAAAAGAACATCTCAGTATAAAACAAATGCAAAAACATTTAATCAGAACACAATATTTAAATGAAACACAAAGCACTACTCTATTAGGAAGTCGTAGTAAACGGAATTTAAGAAGTGGATCAGCAATCACTTATAAGCAAGTTTGTATGGTTTGTAAGGGAGATAAGGTCACTATTTTTGCAGGTGTACGTGGATTAAGAATAAAAACAGCAGGATTTGCGCTACAAGATGGAATTATTGGCCAAAATATTTCTGTTAAAAACTCTAAGTCTGGTAAGAAGTTACATGCTAAAGTACTAGGTGTTGATCAAGTTAAAGTAAGTATTTAAGATATATGTTAAACTATTTCTAAAATTGGCCGATACTAAAAGTAGTGAAATTTTAATGCGAGATATCTCATGGTTAACCAAGTAAATAAAGGCAATCAACAAAATGTTGCCTATACAAATTCAAAGCAGCTGAATGTCAGTAAAGACAATTCAACGACACCAGTACAAAATCAGCCCGCAGCGACAGCTAAAGCAGCTACTGACTCTGTAAGTTTAACACCTCAAGCACAACAACTTCGAGGCTTACAGGAAAAGGCTGAACAATCGCAAGGTTTTGATAGCAAAAAAGTAAACGAACTTAAAAAAGCGATTAGTGAAGGTAATTATCAAGTGAATGCAGAAAAACTAGCTGAAAAAATAGCTGGCTTCGAATTCGATTTATACGGTTAATAAAATGATTGAACAAAATGAAGTACAAAATATTCAGCAGTCTTTAATTGAGCAAAAGCAAAACTTAGATGCTTTATGGCTAATTTTACAAAATGAATTAGAATCAATCAATTCCAGAAATGGTAATGCTTTAGAAAGTACAGCAAAAGAAAAAGTCATTTTATTAAATAAAATATCAACTTTAGATAAAAAGTTAATCAACTCTTCTCTTGAACAAATAAAAGAAGTGGTGCCTTCAATAAAAGAGGATATTAACGCTATAAATGAGCAATTAAATAATTGTAAGCAACAAAATGATACAAACGCTCATGCAGCCCACCAAACGCACATCGCCGTAAAAAAAGTAACCGATATATTACTTGGTTCAATCAAGTCTCTTACTTATGATAATAAAGGTAAGTCTCAAGCAGGCACATTATTAAGCAAAGGTATAAAAGCCTAATCACTCGGCTTAATTTAATAATATGTGATCTTTTTTACCGTTCTTGGTTTAACTTGACCTATATACAAATCATGAACTAACTTCATATCAAGCTCTAATTCTGTAGCATAACTATCGCCAATCGCATAACTTTTAATCACTTTAGCGCCTCTAACAGCGCCTTGAACTTTAGAGTTTAACGTATCATTGGTTGTGATCATGCCACGAACAGATGAGTTAGCTGTAATTTGTTGGCCGTATACTTGCTCAACAAGTTCTCTGTAAGCTTCTAGCTTTGATGCTTTAATCGCTAAAATCTCTTTTTGCTGCTGGTTTTTACCAGGCTGTAAACTAATAGGCGCATAACCAACCGCTTTTAAAATAGGAAAAGAGTCCGGTTGCAGATAATCATATTCAACATGTTTATTAAACATACTTGAACATCCACCTAAGATTGATGCGATACAGGTACCTATTATTAGCTTATTCATAATGTCGACTTACATCCGATGAAAGTTATTTTTGATATCTTATCTATGCATGTTATATGCCCATTTTGTATTAATGAAAATAGTTTGGCTTGATTGGTATAGGATTTGCTTTATTTACTATCTTTATGATTAAAAATGTAATGCTTTACAAATTAAAGAGCGATTTATGAATAAGTACTTTTTCCTATTTTTATTGTGCATAACACTTCCCTCACACGCTCAATGGTATGAATCTACTGGGCAATCTCAAATAAGAGACGGTGATACTCAAAGTGCAAAAACAAGAGCCATAGAAGATGCAATTAAACAAGCTCTTATATTCGCGGGTGCATCTGTCACTAGCGTGCAGACTGTTGCTAATGGTTTAATGACACAAGAACAAACCCATGTCAGCTCCCATGGCGAAATACAAAATATTGAGTTAGTCGATGAAGTTTATTCAAGCGAATCAGTTTCTGTTACCTTACGTTTAGATATTTTTGCAGATGAAAAACAATGTTTTTCATCTGAGTTTAAAAAAAGCTTAGCGATTACACAAACACAAATGCCTAATCAAGAACAGGCTCGAAATGGCCAAATTTTTGACATTAATAAAACCTTTAGCGCAAAAATATTCAAAAGTATTAAATCAGCAGAATCAATTACACCTAGAGCCTACTATCAACAAGCAATTTCAGTGAACGATTTTTTTAATCAACAGTATAATTTTGACCCTAGGCTTATTGAACAGGTAGCACAAAATAGTGACAGTCAATATGTTTTAATTTCTAAGATCAAAGATATATCTATGGGCTCACAGCAAAATTCTGACATCATGTTTTGGCAATCAAACAGTTTTGAGCGATTTTTTGATTTTGAACTCATTCTTTTTAATGCAATTACACAAGAAGTTATTTTACAACAAGATTATGCTACAAGCGGCATTTGGCGTTTTGATAAAACCGAAAAAGTTGATACCAAAAGCAATATTTTTTGGCATTCAGAATATGGACAAGCTTTAAATGAACTATCAAATCAAATTAGTCTAGATTTACAAGAAAAACTATCTTGCTTACCAATTCAAGGAAAAATAAAATATATTAAAGACAATACTGTTACCTTTAATTTAGGCAAACAGCATGGCGTTAAAAAAGGCCAATCTTTTGCTATTGCATATCAATCTTTTTTTACTGATGAGCAAGGAGTTCAACAGCCTTATATCATTACAAGTGCTAACCAAATCAGAGTTAATCAAGTTTATAACCGTAGCGCTATAGCTAATAGCATTGGCGATGAACTATTAGCTAATGTTCAAACTAGCGATATCGTATTATTAATAGAAGTTGAAGAGACTGAACTATAAAGCTGAATTAAATGCGCTGAGAAGCGCATTTATTGTAATATTTTACAGAGTCATTAATCACTCATAACCAAATTATCTTCAAATTGTATTATCTAAGGTCTATTACACGCATAACCAAATTATCTTCAAATTATATTATCTAAGGTCTATTACACGCATAACCTCCCTGTCATCTTCGAATTGTTTTATCGAAGGTCTATTACACGCATAACCTCCCCCCGTCATCTTCGAATTGTTTTATCGAAGATCTGTTTTTGATTTCAAGTTAAGTCAGCTAAAACATTGTACACCTTAAAACATTCATAAAAGTAAATATTTAAAACAAACCAATCGATTTTACCAATCACATTAATAACTACAATCAATTAGACCTATTTAACAATCTGAGTAATACTAGGCTCATACAAACGAAACAAATCATACAAAATAACAGGATTTATAATGCTTAAAAATATCGAAGGTCAAACAGTTCCAAATGTTACATTCCCTATTCGTAAAAATGATGATTGGGTTCAATTATCTACAAGTGAGATTTTTAAAGGCAAAACGGTTGTTGTATTTTCGCTACCAGGTGCTTTCACACCAACATGTTCATCAACACATTTACCACGCTTTAACGAACTGGCATCTGTATTTAAAGAAAATGGCGTAGATGACATTGTATGTATCTCAGTGAACGATACTTTTGTTATGAATGCTTGGGCTACAAGTCAAGAAGCTGACAATATCCAGTTAATCCCAGATGGCAATGGTCAGTTTAGCAAAGGTATGGGCATGTTAGTTGATAAATCAGACATAGGCTTTGGTAAACGCAGCTGGCGTTATTCTATGCTAGTTAAAGATGGCGTAATTGATAAGATGTTTATTGAAGCAGACGTACCAGGCGACCCATTTGAAGTATCAGATGCCGATACTATGCTAAATTATATCAACCCAAATCAAAAACCACTAGAAGCAGTATCAATGTTCACTAAACCTGGCTGTCAGTTCTGTCAAAAAGCAAAAGACTTACTAACAGAAAAAGGCGTGAGTTTTGAGGAAATCGTTTTAGGTCAAGATGCATCATTTACCAGCTTAAAAGCAATTACTGGTAACGATACTGTACCTCAAGCATTTATAGCTGGTAAGCATATTGGTGGTTCAGAAGCGCTAGAGAAATACTTAAATTAATGGCGTCCCATAGAGGATTCGAACCTCTGACCTATCCCTTAGGAGGGGACCGCTCTATCCAGCTGAGCTAATGAGACCCTATAAATATAAACTCATATTAAACCAATAAGTAACCGATGTGAACACCTAGCTTTGGTTACTTTAAAACTCTAACTCCATCTTTTAGCTGCTCTAATAAATTATTATCTAATGAGATTTGAGCTGCTGATTTAATTTCACCAGAGACTCTACTCTTAACAAATGTGCTAAGCATATAGCTTTCTTGATACAAGCTTAAATGACTCTGGAGGATAAGGTCTGAGCCTTTATTTTTTCTAGAGAAATCCATAACTGGTATACCAAATTCAAACATCTCATTTATTAACAGAAACTCTATTTGATTTCTCACTTCTGTAAATTTAGAAGGCATTTTGTCCGCTATTGTAATTGGTTCAATAACAATTGATTTATTACCATCTAATACATCTAATTTACTTAATAGCTTAAGTGTTATTCTCTTGACCTCATTTTTTATTTTTTTAGCTTGCTCTGAAGGTAAGTTACTTTTTAAGTTTTTATTATTTTCAGCTCGCAGGCGTGCATATTTTTCTAATTGAGTTTCACCTTTAATTACCACCTGTGTTGCAGGTTTTTGCTTTCGTTTTTTTTCTATATCATTATTTTCAAAGATACTACAACCTACTATCACGAATACTAATATAAACAAAATATATTTCATTTTAAGCCCTTAGCCATTAGTGTCTTCACTCGTCAATTTAGGTGATAATGTAGATTCTAATATAAATGTAGGTATCAAGCCTTTAGTTGAAGCAATAATTACTTTAGATGACATGTTAACTATTCTGGCATTTACAACAACACCAGACGCTGTATAAACTAATGTACCTGATAAGATGTAATCTGCTTCTAGAGACTCCGCTAATTTTTGATTATTACGTGAAAAAACAAAGTCGCCCCTATTGTTCACTTCAATATACTGCATCACTTTAAAATCAACTACAGGTATGCCATATTGTTGTACTTCATGAATAAAGCTTTCTGAAATCTGATTTCCTAACATATTTGTACTTTGTAAATTACCATTAAGATCAACAAAGGAAGTTACAGCAATTTTTGTATCTGGGGCATAAGCTTGAAAACTATCCATAAGCCCCATAGCCATTTGCTCCACGTATTCACTCAAAAGCTTGGTATTATTAATGACATAATCTGCTTTTGTTTTAAATACTAAAGCATCTTTATTAACCTCAACTTCTACTTCATCACAATAACTATCAACTAAATCAAGTTCACATTCATTGTCTCTATTTTCACTAGTTGAAGTACAAGCAGTTAATAATATAAAAATAAAAGTTAGAAAAATAAGCTTTAAAATATTCATAATTATCTCTTTAAGCGTTAAGGCTCTTCACCTTGAACTAAAGGAATACCATCTTCAAGTGAACTTGAAATTAACGCATTGACCGCATGAGAAGGAATAAAACCTTGAGATGAAGCCACTATCGCCTTAGATTTAACACCCACTATTCTTGCATTTACCATATAACCTGAGTCAAGTTTTACTAATGTGCCACCTAATACATATTTTATAGGTAAATTACCTTTTAACTCCAAAAAATCTCGGCTAAATATATAGTCGCCACTAGGGGCTACACGAATATAATCTGTAGTTTTAAAATCTATAACAGGAATACCAAACTTATGAACCTCATGCATAAAACTTTCTGACAATTGATTTCCAATTAACGGGGCTTTTTCATAATCCCCATCTAAAAAAACAAAGCTGGTAACGCCTATTGGAGTTTGACTATTAACATACTGAATATTATCAATAAGCCCATGCATTATTCCTCTAACATAATGGTTAATGTTTTTTACTGTTCTAAAGTTACTGGTGTTTTTAGAAGCAGCCAATACACTTTTACCTGAATATGACTGAAAGTTGTTACCTGATGATTTACTCTTATCATCAAAAGGCTCACTTATTTCTTGGGTGTTAAACATACTACAAGCAGATAAACTTAACCCAGCCGCTATAATTAAGTAATTAAAACGCATTGAACTCTCCATTAATAATGATTACGAATTAAAGAACCATCTCTCAACTGCACTTTTTCCTGAGACCAGAAAGCATTGAGTGGGACTGATTTTGTAGCTGCGCCATGAATCACATTACTACGGCTATCTATAAGCTTCACATTTACAATATATTGGTCTTGAACCTCAGTCAAAGTACCAGTAATAAAATAGTCAATTTTATGCTTATCTTTTAACTGACTAACATCTCTCGATAACATGCTATCTTGTCCTGGTTTTAAAATAATTTTAGGTAAAGTTTTATACTCTATTACTTCAAACCCTAACTGAGCAACAGCAGTCGTTAAACCTTCTTGCATTTGCAAACCAATTAATTTGGAAGGCCCTTTTTCTGAGATTGATGTTAATGTATTAACAGGAACTAAAGTTCCTACAGCAATTGAAGTATTTGGTTTTATTGGACGAAATTGCTGCAGCAGCTCTAAAGCGATTTGCTCACTATAATGATGGGCACTAAACTCTGACATTTGTGGTTTAGAAAAGTGGTTTATATCTTTATTTTGCAAATCTAAGTTGTCATCATCAGTAAAAACCGAACAAGCCGACAAATAAATGGCTAATGTTATAATTATGAAACGCATTAATTTCTACCCAAATTGAACTAAACAGTAGAGCAGATGCAAAAAAAGTGCCAATTAGCACTTTTCATTACAATTTTTATACTAACGTTTTAATAAACTCTAATAATTCCTCTTTCATGTCATCGCGTCTTAATGCAAAATCAATATTGGCTTTCATGTAGCCTATTTTACTACCGCAGTCATGGCTTTTGCCTTTCATGTAATATGCTTCAACAGCCTCGCTTTCCATTAGCATAGCGATTGAATCTGTTAATTGAATTTCATCACCCGCGCCTGGTGCGGTACGTTTTAGTAGTGGCCAAATATTTTCACTTAAAACATAACGCCCAACTACAGCTAAATCTGATGGTGCTTCATCTATTGGCGGCTTTTCTACCATAGCTTTAATTTCAGATGCTTGACCCGGTGCTAGCTCTACACCATTAATATCAACAATACCAAACTGATCCACTTGATGATGTGGTACATTCTCTACCATAATTTGGCTTTTGTGAGTCTCACCAAATATTTTAAGCATATCAGCTAAGTTATCTTTTTTAAGATCAGCGCTAAAATCATCCATTATTACATCAGGTAAAATAACCACAAATGGGCTATCACCAATGATAGGGTGAGCACACGCAATCGCATGACCTAAACCTTTAGCTACGCCTTGGCGCACATGAATAATCGTTACATCTTTAGGACATATAGATTTAACTTCGTCAAGTAGCTGACGTTTTACACGTTTTTCAAGTGTAGCCTCTAATTCAAAGCTTGTATCAAAATGGTTTTCAATGGCATTTTTACTATTATGAGTTACTAATACAATTTCTTTTATTCCTGCCGATATCGCTTCATTCACAACATATTGAATTAAAGGCTTATCTACAATTGGTAGCATTTCTTTTGGAATTGCTTTTGTTGCAGGCAACATACGAGTTCCTAATCCTGCAACTGGGATCACTGCTTTTAATACTTTTGACATTTTTTTACCTAGTATTTCTTTATTTTGATTAAATTGCGATTGGTGCTTTAATAGCGGGATGAGATTCATAGTTTTTTAATTCGAAGTCTTCAAACTTAAAACCAAATATATCTTTAACATCTGGATTAATAGCCATAGTTGGTAACGAATGTGGTTTACGTGATAACTGCTCTTCCACTTGCTCCATATGATTTAAATATAAATGCGCATCACCAAATGTATGAACAAAATCACCGACTTCTAAATCACATACTTGTGCCAGCATCATAGTTAATAAAGCATAACTTGCGATATTAAATGGGACGCCAAGTAAAATATCAGCACTTCTTTGATATAATTGACATGATAATTTGCCATCTAAAACATAAAACTGAAACAATGTATGACATGGCGGCAAAGCCTGCTTGCCCATAGCTGCATTTTCGGCTGGGGAATAGTCCGTATCAGGTAAAACAGCCGGATTCCATGCGCTTATAATTAAACGACGTGAATCAGGATTAGTTTTAATTTGCTCAACTAATTCAGATATTTGATCTATTACCTGACCATCGTGACCTACCCAACTACGCCATTGTTTACCATAAACTGGACCTAACTCACCTTCATCTGTCGCCCAGCCATTCCAAATATTAACACCGTTATCTTTAAGGTATTTAATATTGGTATCGCCTTGTAAAAACCATAAAAGCTCATGAATAATAGATTTTAAGTGGCATTTTTTTGTTGTTACTAATGGAAAACCTCCACTTAAATTAAAACGCATTTGATAGCCAAATACGCTAATAGTACCTGTGCCTGTTCTATCTTCTTTTTTAGTGCCCTGCTCTTTTACATGGCGCATTAAATCTAAATATTGTTTCATTTTTTATACCTATAAAGTACTTTTATTCTTTTGAGTAATTAAAATAAATTTTTAAACTAATAACATACGTACAGCGATAATGCTTAAAATAACTGCAAAAATTTTTTTAATAATCTTGACCGGCAAATGTTGTGTCGCTTTTGCCCCCAATTGGGCAAAAATTGCCGATGTGCTCACTATTGCCAATAATGCAGGCAAATACACATAACCTACGAATCCTTGATTAACCTGAGTAACAGACCAACCAGACGAGACATAACCAAAAGTACCAAATATCGCAATCACAATGCCGCAGGCAGCTGAACAACCTATGGCTTTTTTCATATTAACTGAAAAATGTGTCAATAAAGGCACTAGCAATGCACCGCCACCGATGCCTAATAACCCAGACAGTCCTCCAAGAGAAGCTGTCATCGCTGTGAGAACCGGCTTTTTCGGTAGTTTTCTGTGAGTTTTTTGCTTTGAATTAATCAACATTCTTAATGCGATAAATGTAACACAAATAGCAAAAATAATTTTCAATATTTTTGAGGGAATTGAGCCTGCTATAAAGCCACTTATTAATGCGCCTACTGCGACTCCTCCCATAATCCAAGGTGTGATATCCCTAGGAATATTGTTGTGTTTATGATGAGCAATAGCAGAAGAGATTGATGTAAAAATGATTGATGCTAATGATGTTGCAATTGCGATTACCATAACCCGATCAAATGCAACCAAGTTAAAGTGTACTAAAATACCACTTAAAAATGGCACGATAATTAACCCACCACCTATGCCTAACAACCCCGCTAAAAAACCAACTAAGCATCCTAAAAGTGCACAGCTTAGTAAAACCCACAACAAATCACTCATACGTGCCCTAAGCTAAAAAATTATTCAATCTTTATTATTTTTGTATTTTACTTTATGCGGCTTTAACTTTATATACTCAATGTCTTAATCCGACAGAAATATCAACTTAAGCTTCTTTAACTTTATAAAGTAACTGGCTCAATCCATTTAAGATAATAAAGTTGCGAATTATTCTATGTACTTCAATAGCTGACGATTGCCCTAAACAAGATTTGAGTAAATCTTCCATGTCTGTAATTTTTAATCTTCTTAATACCCATTTTACTTTATTAATCGAACTTGGGTTCATGCTTAAACTCCTATAACCCATAGCAACTAATAATATCGCACCTTCAGGATCAGCAGCCAACTCGCCACATAAGCTAAAAGGTAATTCATGCTGCATGCAATTTTGTGCAATTTGATTTAACGCCCTTAAAACTGAGGGGTGATAAGGGTCAAATAATCCTGCAACTTGCGAATTTGTACGATCTACGGCAAGTAAATATTGCGTCAAGTCATTACTACCTACAGAACAAAAATCTACTTTTTTAGCCCATTCAGGCAGTAAAAATATACTAGAAGGCACTTCTAACATTACACCAACTTCTGGCTGCTCTATTTTATAGAATTGATCAGCCCATTCATCTTCTAGTTCAAAGTAAGCTTGTTTTAATAAGCGTTGCGCTTCTTCTACCTCTGTCACATTAGTAACCATAGGCAATAATATTTTTAAATTACCTAAACCCGCATTGGCTTTAAGCATCGCTTTTAACTGCTCTAAAAATAACTCAGGGTGATCTAAACTAAATCTAATACCCCGCCAACCCAAAAATGGGTTTTCTTCTTCAACATCAAAATAGCTTAAAACCTTATCTCCACCTATATCGAGTGTTCTCATGATCACAGGTGATGGATGATAGCTAGTGAGCACTTCTCTATACCAGTTCTCTTGCTCTAACTGTGTTGGAAACTGTGACTTCTGCATAAACCAAGCTTCAGTTCGATATAAACCAACACCGTCACAAAAGTGTGCATTGGTAAGCTCAGTTGAGACTTCAAGCCCCGCATTGAGTAGTAACTGAATATGCTCGCCATCTAAAGTGCAGGCATCTAATTGATATTCAGATTCAAACTGATCATGTAATATGCCTTCTTGCTTTTTAAACTGGCTATATTCTTGTTTTAAAATATTAGAAGGTGAAATGTAAACTTTTGATGCATAAGCATCAATAATCATTTCTTTGCCATCAACTTGTAATAAAGGCAAGTCAGTGACACCCCAAACAGCTGGAATACCTAATGCTTTTGTTAAAATAGATGCATGTGAATTTGAACCACCACTAATACTAATAATACCCATTAATTTATCTTTGGTCACTTGCGCTAACATGCTTGGGGTAAGTACATCAGTTACCAAAATCATATTATCTGGATAAGTTTTTAAAGCGCATTCCGTATCAACAATATGATGTAATACCCGTATACCGATATCTTGAACATCAATAGCACGCTCTTTGATATAGTTATCTTGCATCGCCATAAACTGGCCAACAAGACTTTCAATGACACGTTTTAAAGCACTTTTGGCACACCAGCCATGTTTTATTTCTTTTTCAACTTTTTGGCCTAAGCTTTTGGCATCTAATAACTGCTGATAGACCTGAAAAACAGCTAAAGCTTCGTTAGGTAAAGTATCACTTAACTCCTGTGACATAGTTGAAAATTCATTACGAGTAGCGGCAACTGCTTGCCTAAATAATTTTATTTGCTCAATATGACTGCTGACTGCTAAATCAGTTTTTTTCAATTCAAAATTTGCAAACGAAAGCTTAGGCATTACAACAAAAGCTTCGCCTATGGCAATACCAGGCGCACCTGAAGCACCTTTTAAACAGGAGGTTTGATGCGTTTTTTCATCTTGTTTGAGTATTTCGCTTATTTCAGCATGAGCCAGTTGTGAAGCAAGCTGTGCCGATAAAGTAATTAAAAATGACTCTTCATCTTGGCTAAATACACGAGCTAAGTTTTGCTGAATAACAATAACGCCCAATATTTTTTTTTGATGCACTATAGGCACAGCTAAAAAAGCATTGTAATTATCTTCATCAACATCAGGGGAATAAATAAATCTAGGGTGGTCTTGAGCAAATGCTAAATTTAAAGGCTCTTCACGTTGTGCAACAAGGCCAACCAAGCCTTCAGTAAAACCGATTCTAAATTTACCAACGGCTTTAGGGTTCAGTCCTTTAGTTGCCATTAATACAAAGTTTTCTTGATTATAATCAGCAAAATATACTGAGCAGGATTGGGTTTTCATTGATTCTTTAACTAAAGAAACAAAGGTTTCAAGCGCACTGGTCAAATCAGGCTGTTGAGAAACAGCCTGTGCAATTTTACGAAGTATGGCTAGCATTTAATAAACTAGCCTCAATATACTGTGCATCACAACTAAACTCCTTATTCTCCCTAATCAAGGACTGTGAGTTTAATATCGTTTATCTCGTTGGCGCCAAGGCTCTTTTAAATGCGTTTCTTTTTTATAAAAAGGCATTGCAATAGGCGCAAATTCTTTCATAACTCGTCGGTAAACATCTCGTTTAAAAGAAACAACTTGGCGTACCGGATACCAATAACTCACCCAACGCCAATCATCAAACTCTGGATGATTTGTTTTTAATAGATTAACATCTTCATCTTTACATCTTAACTTAAGTAAAAACCATTTTTGTTTTTGACCAATACATACTGGACTTGAGTCTCGTCTGATCAGCCTTTTTGGTAACTTATAGCGTAACCAATGTTTTGAGCTTGCTACTATTTCAACATCTTCAGGTAATAGCCCTACTTCTTCATGAAGTTCACGGTACATAGTCTCTTCAGGGGTTTCCCCATCATCTACGCCACCTTGTGGGAATTGCCATGAATGTTGACCGTAACGTCTAGCCCAAAAGACCTGACCTTGGTTATTACAGATCACAATTCCAACATTAGCACGAAATCCTTCGGCGTCAATCACCTATAGTGCCTCTTAAAAATCATATATTCTATGTTGATTGTTCCATAATGCATCTACCACGGCAAGGTTATGATTATAATAATTACTGCTGTGCATAACATTTAACATATACGTATATTTTGCAAACAAATCCACAGGTCGAGATAACTAAAACAGCTTTTTCCACAGATTCTGTGGATAACTATGTTCATATTCCTGTATTTTAAAGCTAAAACTATTAAAACATAAATAAAAGAACACAAAAAAAATAAAAAAAAACATTAAAAACAATAGGATATAAATTTCAAATCTATTTTAGAGTCATAAGAAAACAACAAAAACAAAATAGAACAAAAAACACACTGCTATAAAGTTATACACTGTTAAATTTAAAAATTTGAATTTCAAAACAAATATCAAGTGTTTTATTAAGAAAAGTAGGGTTAAAAACAATTTTTTGCTATTATTTAGCTCCTAAAATTGTTCGGTATTTAAAATGTCCACAAGCATGCGCCCTAGTGCACCACAATCTATCAATGAATTATTACGCCGCGTTGATGATATTGCAGGGCTAACAATAGGTGATTTAGCATCTAAGTACCAATTTAAAACACCTAAAGACTTATTGAGAGAAAAAGGCTGGATCGGACAATTAATAGAATGGGTATTAGGTGCTATGGCAGGCTCTAAACCTGAACCTGACTTTATTAATTTGGGCATTGAATTAAAAACACTACCAATTTCTTACTCAGGCAAACCCATTGAAACAACCTTTGTATCTGTTGTTCCTCTTAAAGAGTTACAAGGGCTAACATGGCAAAAGTCGCCTGTTAAAAAGAAACTTAATCATGTTTTATGGCTACCTATTTTATCTGAAAGAGATATTGCTCCTGAACAGAGAATTATTGGTTCAGGATTTTTATGGCAACCTACACCAAGCCAAGAAGCATTATTACAAAAAGACTGGGAGCAACAAATTGAAATGATTGCGCTTGGTGAAATAGATCAAATCAACGGAAAACTAGGTCAAGTACTGCAAATTAGACCTAAAGCAGCTAATTCTAAAGCATTAACTGATGCCATAGGTCCTAATGGTAAAATAATTCAGACTTTACCTAGAGGTTTCTATTTAAAAACAAATTTCACTGGAGATATTTTAAAAGCTCAATTTGGAATTTAAACTAAATTCACAGCCATCTAAGCTGATCAATGCATTTTTATCGATAGGAACTTTAGCGTATATCTCTTGGCTATTCATTTTTAACTTAGGCGTTTTTCTGTTCACAGGTTCAATAAAATAACCTGAATCATAACTTAAATAAGCAATAGCCTCAGAGCCATTAATGCAGCCAATATCAATAATGTTTTTATCTTGCGTGCCTAACGCCAGTCGTTCTCCAAGCATTACCCAAGTTTTATTTAAATCTAGCTCATGATCAGGCCATACTATAGCTAAATCATTAGACTCTAAAAACTGTAAAGGTAATGAATTAAAAGAAATAATCAAAGCTGAAGAATCATACTGACTTAGGTTAAGCATTAATTGGCAAGCCTTTAGCTCTTGGTTAATATCATTGGCAAGTAGAAGCCTACTATCAGCTTCTATTTGCACTAACCTGCCTTGTAATAACTGGTTGTCATTATATTGACAACCATATTTACTGCCTTGTCCTAGCAAATAAAAGTGATTGTTTTTATAAATAAATTGGCACTGTTTTCCTGCTTCATCTAAATGTTGATAACCAAAACTGAGCTGATGATTGTTTATAGTTAAATGGTCATGATCCGCTTTCACTTTACATAAATCGATTTGTTTATCTATGAAAAAGTGCACGCCTGACAAGGCCTTATCTGCAACAACATTCCCTTGTATATGAACTATATATTCATTAAGGTTTTTTCTTAATAAGCCTAACTCACTCACGACTGACTTTTTTATATTTTTGTTTTTTAATTGTTTATCTAACAGAGAATAAGCTAAGTAATACTCTTTAGCTGTAATCGCTTGTTTTACTTTTTTTACGGCTGATTTTTGATTTAACTTATAAAAACAGTAATAGATAAAAGTGCCTAAAAATAAAGCTATCAATAGCACACTTAAAAACTGTATTGGTATAGGTGATGTACTTTTGACTATGGTGAACTTGCTTAGCTTACTTCTATAATCAATTAAAACCGTTAAAGAGTGTTGCTCAAACTCTTTTTGCAATAATTGATTTAGCTCGCTAGCAGGGTAACTTGACGTCAAAGTAATCAGTTTATTACTTTCATTATTTGAGTCCGTCCCTTTTATTGTAAAATCAGACAAAGATATATATGTTTTATTTTCTGAAATAGCATTTAAAAATGAAGTGATGGCTTTTAGGTCTCTTGAATTAAAGCGACTAAACTCTAAATCATAGCGATAACGCTTAGGTAATCGGTTAATCTTTAAAGCTAATATATAACCAGCATCTTGCGCTAATTGATAAGCTTTTTTTGCCTGCCAGCGCTTAAAACACTCACCTTCACAGTTTACGGTTAAATCGTTATACCTTTTAGAGTCACTATAAGATTCAACTCTTTCGCCTGAGTCTAAATCAACTAAATAGCTTGAAAAACTGAAACGCATTCCTTTAACATTAAATATAGTTTCATCAAAGATTTCAATTCGATAAACTATGGCTAAATTAACTGCTAATTGCTGTGATTTATAATTATAGGTTTGAGCTAAGCTTAATAATTTATTATCTGAGATCACGTCGCAGGTTTTATTTATGCAATTATTTAAGTTTAATAATGATTGATCAAATACAGTAAAGTTATCATTTACTAACTGAGTTGAGAGTGCACTTGTGATATCTAAGTATATTTTAGGGGCGATGTTATTTTGTTTTTTACTTACATTTCCTTGTGGTACAACAACGAGTTGCCAGTTTGATTGCGCTAAAGTTTTATCGGTTAATAAAAAAAACAGTAAAAATATAACAAAATAAACTTTACCAAACTTCATTATTTTCCTTTGCTTTTTTATTTCTAAAGGTAATTCTTTTCACTGTAAAAGTATTCCCTTCAAAATTAATAACACTTTGCATATCTAATTCAGTAAGCATTTTGTTTAAGTTGCGATCTAACTTAGCAGTACCGATTGTTGATTGATACCAAATTTCACTGCGGGTATGTCTGATTTCGATTGGTCTATGATGAGCATACCCTGAAAAAATCACTAAATACTCTTCTATTGCCATATATTCTTTAGCGTTAAAACCATCAAAGATCAGAGCATATTCAGTTGTCATGCTATTTGAATCATTATGATCTGATATTTCATCACCATTATTTATCCATAATAGCTTTTCGGCTAATACTGCACCTAAGTCATTTGCTAATACCCGCGATTTATCTCCCACCACGGTCAATATACATTCTTGTTTACACTCAACAGGTCCGTTAAAGCTTTTACCGCTATCGACTTCAAAGCTACCTAAGTGCTTGCCTGTTTTTACATTTAATAAACGGCCCATCAGCAAAGTATTTATTCTGGTGCGAGATGTTAAATTTTGTGTACTGGCATATATTTGAAAAATAACAACAATATCAATAGGAGGCCTTTTACTGGCTCGCGCAATTTCAATCAGTTCACTGTCAGTCCTTCGAATTTTAGCGCTATTTCTATTTGATAAGGTCAATATTGCTTGATCATACACATCAAAGCCTCGATCATGCATTTGGTTAATTAAAGCATCTAAAACACGTTTGAAAATCCTGCTATCGCTAGGTACCGAATCACCTGCAGCATCTTCACCAATTATAAGAATATTGGGTTTATCTGCAGCCAAGGCCGGCGTTAGGGAACATAAGTTAAATAACAAAAATAATATGCTGTGCCACAGTCGCATTCTGACTTCCGCCTTAATAAGTATACTTTACATTATGCAGCATTTAAGCCAAATAAATAGGTTGTTAACAATCATTTTGCCATAATAATCTTGGGCCTTTTGCTTGAATGCCATCATAAGAGATATTTTTTAACCAAATATTACCTAAAGCAACTTGGTACTGCCCCGTGATAAATTGACTTTTATAGTATGTTTTTGTTTCACTGAGTTTTTTAATTAGGTTTATATCAATTGATAGCGGAAATAACCTTACCGGGGTGCCTGATTGAGTATTTGAAAATTGATACTTTTCACTTTTTGTCATTTTGCCATTAATAATACGCACAAAATCGCTCAGCTTTACGTTTTTTACGTGGCTATTTGCTATTAAGTTAATATCACCATTATTTAAGGTACCTAGCCTCATACCTGTGCATTGCGTTAATAACTGAAATAACATTTCACGTTCACTGACTAAATTTGGCCATGCCACTTCTATTGAAGGCCCTTTTCCAGCTAATACATCTTGATAGTTTTTTATCGCTTGCTGATCTGTCACTGGTTTATCATTTTTTGTATCTTGATGTTTAATCGCTTTGGTACTTTTATGCTGAGTGTTTTGATTTTTTGTATTTGCGATTTTATTTGGCTTATTTTGATTTAATTGACTCCGACCCCTTTTTATTTTTGGTGGTGCGGGTAACTCAATATTTGATAAGTTGATCTCAGTGGTGTTTGGTGCTTGTTTTTCTTTTTGAATTTGTTGCTCTGGCTGCTCCTGTAAAAATTTATTAGCTAATTTTTTTATTTGATGTTGCTCTATTACTTTCTGATTTAACAGGTATAAAATGGCTATTAAACATAATGACGTTGTTAATAAAAACAGCCCCTTTTTTTGAATGTTCGACTTTAAATTAATCATAATAGTGTCACCTCAATCAAATCAGTTTTATAACTGTGTTTAACCTGGATTAAGGCTATTTAACGCCTTCATATTCATTTTATCTGCAATCTCTCTTAATGACATTTTGCGCTGTGCAATAGCTTGCATATCTTGCTGCTGTGTAATTTGGCTAGTTTGTATTTTAGTTGCTAAAGTATCATCTGAAACTATCATTTTATTTTGCTTTGCTACTTGTTGTTCTTGTTGACTCTCTTTTATTTTGGCTGCATCGGACATCTCTTTCATTTGTGCTTTTATTTCATTCATTTGTTGCTCTAACATAGCAACCGTTTTGCTTTGAACTTCATTTTTTTGCTGCAATGTTTGAAATTGCATATTGATTGATTGCGTTATATCCACCAGCATTTCTTGGCTTGATTTACCTTGGTTTTGTGTTGTAAATACACTTGATAACCATGCTTTACTGCTTGAGTTACTATAAGCAAGATAACCAATTGCAGTAATAACGCTTAAGTAAAAAATGCTATAAATAAGTGTTTTCATAATTTTATCCTATTTAAAATCTAAACTTCATAATTCAATAATATGGCAAAACTAAAAGCGCTCAATTTTGATCTGGTGTATCAGCAATTGCACTTAAAGATACCCAAGCTCTGATCAAGTTTGCCGTTGGTAACCCTATTACGGTGGTCATAAATGCCGTTGAAAAATGAGTAGTTAACTCACCTATCACTAAATGAACCGACTCTGGCGTTAATGACTGCTGTCCTAAAGAGCCAATGCCTAAGCTAATACCGAGTAAGGTAAATGTTAATGCTAAAGTTGCAATGCCATTTGAAACTTGGCTACCCACTTCATACCAATATTCAGTATTATTGGCCGTTTTTACTTTAGCGCCAGAATAGATACCTATGACCAATAGCAAGCTATAACAAAATATAAAGCTCCAACTAAATACCTTTTCTAACCAAACAAATAAGTCAGCTAAATTCATTTGCATAACAAAACTGACTAGCGCTAATAAAATAATACCGACTCCACCCATTAGCCCTAATGTGCTTTTTATATTTTGGCTAAAGCTCATCATTAACGATGTGTTTTTCACCTCCATAGTAGACATTAGCGGCGTCCTTTTTTAGTCGATAAAATGCTATTACTGCTAATGTTCAGTTCACTTAACCAAAGCTCCATAGGTAATAAGTTTTTCTCTGCACTAGCATGGATTAAAAATGTCAGTTCATAGTTTTGAAACGCTCTTTGTACGATAGCTGACTGATTATTTAACAATCTATCATCACGTAACACCATACGCTCTACATCTGTTAATCTGCGGTAACTCGCATTCATACTCATTTTTTGCTGTTTTGGCGTGATTTGGTCGCTGGTAAATGTTTTTAACATCGCAGCACGTTCTCGCTCTAAATTTTCAAGCGTTAAAGCTGATTGTGCGTTTACTGATAGAGAAAAAGCACTTGCTAAAAAACCGATTGATAAAGACACAATAACCGTTTTAGTTTTCATTACTGTATTCATAATATGTTCCTTAATTCCTATAAAAATAAATCTGCAACACTTGAAGGGGATGTGATTTCTTGTCTGTTAACTTCCATCTCATCTGCACCGTAAGACATTTGGTACTCCATCTCATTTGCATCTAAGGCAACAAGTCTTGCCATATAACTTAATAACAAACTTTCTTGGTCTAACAGAGATTGCTCTGATGACACATCAATTAATAATTGGCGCAAATATTCTTGTGAGGTGACCTCTACCCCATTTAAAGTCGGTGATTTATTGGCGCTATGTTGGCTTATTTTGTTTTTAAGCTGATTAATTTTATCTAAGTTGGTAGCATACTCAGTAGCATAAGGGGATGCTTCGTCATAACCGCCATTTACTAAGTGCTGGTCAACACGGGTGATCATTTTTTCCATACGTACTCTGGCTGCTTTTTGTGATTGACGCAGCTGATAACCTAAACTGCTAGAATTTGACTGATTTTGAGCGGTCATTTTATCTAGAATATTTAAATACAAATCTTGTTTAGTAACTAACGCGCGCTGTCTTAAATTTTGACTTTCTTGTAATAAGTCTAAATAATGTGACTTTTGCTGTAACAGAGCGTGACGCTGTTCTATCAAATCTTCATCTTGCGCATTTGATAATTGTTCGCCTAAGACTTTCATCTTATTCACTGTATTAAGCATTTCTTTTTCAATATTGCTAACACGTGATGCCATAGGTGACATATTAAAGTCTTGCTCAACACGTTTTTCAATAATATTGACAGGTAAACGGATCAGTTTATCACTTGCTACCGGTTGCCAACTCACTTTAGACTTTTGACCATCAGCAGAACTCATAGCTGAAAAACTAAAGCTAGTTAATATGAATAAGAAAACTACTTTATGTAATAACATGACTCTCTCCTCTATTTTTATTTAGTGGTTTAACCAATATTGACGACGCTGAAGTTCTTCTCTTAATTGCGGGCTAATATTTAAAGAAACCACCTGCTGCGCATTGATTTTAGAAGGCTCTAATAATGCCGTTGCGGTATCAATTAATGAGGTGTAATCGTTGAAATATAAATCTTGCCCTGGAAATGCAGATTTAAATTGCACAAAAGCCATTTTTGCCTGACTTACATCCCCGCCTTTTATGTAATTAAAAATCGATAATGCATGCAGTTGCATCACATCTTGTGACAGGTGCAACGGCACTTTATGTGAAAAGTCACTTATACAATTTGATAATAAACGTGCTGAAGCTAAATACTGTGCCGTTGAACTTGATGTTCTGGCTGCGTTATCTAAAGCCAAAGCGTTGTGTTTACAGTCTTCATCTAAAGTAACTGGTTGAACATACTCAGGCTGTTTCTCTTGTACATTAGAATCAACAACAGCGATGTTAGAGATTGACTGGCTTTCTTTGTTAGTAGGTGTAGTTGAGCTACAACCCGTTAATAAAGCGATGCTTGTTGCTAAAGTTAAATATATAAACTGATGCGTTTTCATTTTCACTCCAAAATTATTAAATCTATTGGTATGAAATTAACTATGAAAAGCTTTGAGGTTTTTTTTGGGGGTTATAATTAATTTATTATTATTTAATTTTAGATTAATTTAAAAAGTCATAAGTTTATGCTGAAGTAAACGCGTATTTATTGATAATCGTTTTAGAATAGGTGAAATGGAAGCGACTGTTATAGGGCCTTTAATCTGTTTAATTTCATTATTTAAAGAAATAATTTGAGCATCAGTTAAAGGTGAAGATAAAGGCAATAATAAATAAAAAAGATCATTATTTAAATTGCTTGGTATTGTGATTGGCCAAGTGTTTTTTTCAGGTTTTAAATTAATAAGCTCTTTTTTATACCGAGTAAACATAAACACTTGTTTGGTGTTTTCTGGTGCGATAAATGATAACTGACATAATTTGGCATGTGCTAAAGTTTTAAATCGACCATTTACTAAATCTAATTTATTTGTAGAAAGTGGCTCATCACACTTTTTATTATCGGTATTTAAATACGTTTTTTCTCGAACATGTGCAATTAAATATGGGTTTTCATTTGTCACATTAACTTTATTTTCTGGGTGGTTATCATCTTCAAAGAGCGCAACCTTTTGTTGTGATTCATTATCTTGAGCAGTCTGTGTATTTATAATAAATAATAAAAGTAAAACGCTAAGTACTATCAAATATAGTGCATTTTTATTGTGAGCTATATAGTTCTGGGGTGATATTTTTTTTAAACTGTTCGCTGGTTTATTAATTAAGTGAATATTGCTAGTCACCTCCTTATTAGCTTTAGGCAAATGTGATTTCGCCTGTTCTAAATCAGAAACTTGAATGCAATATGCTTTATAAGGTGTTAGTTTTTCTGTTAAATAATCTTGTACAGGCAATAAAAATTTAACGTCAAAACCTAAGTTTTGCCAAGTCAAAATTTGATTTTGTGCAAGCTTAAGTTTAGTTGTTATATGAGTAACATTTTTAACTGACTTATCTTTTATATTGATTTCGCCAGTTAAACAGAATATATGATCATTTTCATTAGGTACGCCATCTCCTAATAAATCAATTGATTCTAAATAGTGCGCAATATAAAACCCTAATTGCCAGCTGTTACCATGATCTATATTGCCCGATACATCAATGCGATAAGACTGACCATTAAAATCTTTTTGAATAATACCAGAGCCTTTTTTTACAAAACTATGATAAGCATTACTTATATTTAATGATTGCGCGGTGCCATTAAGGCATACAAGTGACATAACATCAGGATCATCAATTAACTCTATATCCTGAACGGCAACTAAGCCTTGTGTTGTCGCTATAAAAACATGGCTCTTCATTTAGGACTTTTCATTATAATAAAAATATTTTTGCATTTGCATTACTTAATAATTGATATTCTGGTGATTCTTGTTCGAGTATTAGCTGGCTCCTGCCATCAATTAAATTAGGAAATTGTACGCGTTTAACTTGCTCGTTTAATTGACAGTGTAAAATAATTTCATCCGTTTGATGATGCGCAGCACTGTGTTCTATCATTAATATGACATATATTTGATCAACATGTTTTTTAGTCGCTTTAAATTTTAAAGTAAAACCTTCTCCAAATCGTTCATTTAAATCATGTTCACTGCTTGCAGCTGCTTGATAGTCACTTATTGAAAACTGATATTGCTCAAGTAGCATTAAATACTGGTTTCGAGTATTTAAGTTTTGTTTGATGGCTAACTCAATTTTTAATGTATTAGCTTTGTCTTTGGCAAATATATAAGCAAATAAATCGCCAAATAAAACAACTGAGTGATTTTGTGTTTCGTGTATTTGTTTTAGATGCTGATGTGCAATATAAACTTTCTCTGCCAAACTATTGTTACAAGATTGCTGTTCATTATTCATCGCTCACTCCATAAAGTGAATTTAACTTATTAAAGAATATGAAAGTATCTGAGCGAAAATTTTCACCTTTTGAATTAGCTTGCTGAGATTGTTCGCTTAACAATGTATCTAACTGACCAATAAAGCAGTTTAACTCTTGTTTTAACTTTAGCAATAAGTCTTGGCCTTCATGATAAACATCAAGTTCTTGCAATTGCGGTAATGTATTAAACCCTGCTTTATTATTCGCATTAAAAACTCGGTTTGCATGTTTTAATGTTTTATTTAATTCAGGTAACTTTAATTGCCATTGAACCATTTCATTAAATAGCGCATTGATATTTTTTATCTTAGTACTATTTACTTGCAGTGCTAATAATGCTTGTAATTCTTTTAGTAACTTTTTATCTGTTACTAACTGATTAAACAAAGTAAACATTTGTGCTTGTTCATGCTGATGGTTTATATGTAATAAAGCCCACAAAGTATCAATAATTTGCTGATAAATCTCAGATATTAACGCATTGAATAATTGATAGTTTGTTTCAGGGGGTTGATTGATTTTTTGAGTGATTAACTGATTATCTTTTTTTCGAGCCGCTTGTACTATTGCAGCTTGCAAACTACCAAATACATGCACTCTAGCAACTGTAAGTACTAACTTTTTAGAAAAAGGCAAACATTCAATAATGGGTTTTAAAGCCAAGGTTTGGTTTTTTGTTAAAAATTTAGGTTTTTCATTTAACCAATCTATCTCTAGTTTATCTTGTTGTAGCTGTACTAAAGTTTGCTCTAATAAGTCTGCCGAGACTTCTCCTGCTTCAATGTTTTCACCAATTGATAAAGATGAACGTGCATTTATTTTTGAATAAGAAACAGATAAAGCATGATGAAATGAAACCAACTCATAGAAACAGCTAGAAAATAACTTAAAACCTAAATTATTGCCCTCTTCACTGGCATTAAACCAAAAGTTTAAAATATATTCATCGGTTAGCCATGACGTGCTATCAAGTTTACTTTCTGAAGTAGTCTGATTATCTAAAAAACTTGCCATAAAACGAAAGCGTCGCTGCTCTTGCGCTGATGACAAATGTTGCGTTAAAAATTGATATATCTTTTTTTGTAAGTCAGATGTGATTTCTTTTATTTTTAATGTGTCTGCGGATACTAAACTTAATTCAAATTCATTGATTAAATTAGGGTCTACATAAACAATAAACTCCAAAAGTGCAGCGAGTAAACCTACTCTAGAAATTGATATATCAAATTGTGTGCTTTTAAGGTTTACACGCAGTAGGTTATCAGTAATTAATATCTCATATTCATTACTACTAAACTTGTTTTGAAAGTGATTTCTAAAATGTGCTTGTGATAAAAACTCATTTTGCCAAAAGTAACTTAATAATGGTGAAAAACGACGTGTATTTTCATTCTTTTCAGGCGCCTGATAATTGATGATCGCAAAACATAAATAACTTAATTCTAAGCAAAGCTTGCCATAATTTCGACAGACTATATTTTGCGATAAGCTATCTATTTCATGTTTTTTAAACTTTGTTTGTTCACTATTGTGTAATGACGGCATTTCTCTTAAGGAATAAAATATGCCTTGCAGCTCATCACTTACACCAAAGTTAGTGATCACACTTGTCATTTTTTGCAAAATATCACTTCCTCTGTTTATAAATCTTGCGCTAGTCGAAAACCATCATCATCAAAACGTGCATTTTTATCGTGACGATACCTCACACCTAAACGTAATTGGCTTTGTTTGCTTTTGTAGGAGCCATCTTTTAATACGGCCTTACTACAACGCCCTGTTAACCAAGCAGAGCCATCATTGGGCGCATTCTTAAAATTATCATTCCAACAGTCTTGCACGAGTTCTTTCACATTACCGTGCATATCATATAAACCAAACCTATTTTTAGGATATGTTTTAACATCGTCAGGATACTTTTGTTTTTCACACTGATTTGAATAATACCCAAATCGCGCTTGTGAGCAATTGATACGGTCGCCCCATGTGTATTTATCATAACTTCCCGCTCTTGCTGCATACTCCCATTCAGCTTCGCTAGGTAAACGATATTTTTGCCCTGTTTTTTTATTAAACCAAGGTATAAACTGTTTGGTTATTTCATTCCAACTGATATTAACCACAGGTTTATTTTTACTATTTATAAAACCTTTAGGCTGATGTAAACAGACTTTGTCTTGATAACATGCTTGCCATAATGCAAATGTGACTTCTGTAGCCATAAGCTTAAAAGTCGCGACTTTTACCTTATGCACAGGTACTTCATAACTAGAAATATTTTTTACACCCATCATAAAGTCACCTGAAGGGATCGTTATAAATTGCACATCAAAAGAGTGTAAAAATGTACGTTTATTTTTTAATTGTTCCACTTTCGCCAATGCACTATCAGTATATTGTCCCTCAGGATACTCATTTAAGTACGCTGTATAGCTTTGTTCTGTATCGGTTTTATTTGCTAACAGCCAAGCTTGATTATCTAACTCTATGGCTTTGTTTTTACGCATTAAAACTAAATGTGATAAGTTATTTTCAGCCTGTTTGGCATACTTGCCACTCATATAATTTGATAAGTACTTTTGATATGAGACTTCATTATTAATTTTTTGGGCATTCTGCCAAGCGGCATCATCTTGTTGATTAAATTTATTTTTTTTATCTGTTATTAATTGATTTAAATTATCTCTTGCTTGTTTTAGATAAGGGCTTTGAGGATTCTTTTCGATATAGTTTTTATAAGCTAATTCTGAATTTTCAACTTTAGCCGCAGTCCACTTATCATGAATAATTTCATCAGCTCTGGATTGCGCCAATTCATCATACTCACCATTAGAGAAAGATTGGCTAAAGCGTTCATAACTATCTATATCATTTGTTTCTTTAGCTTTCTTCCAAGCATTTTCTTCTAATTGAAAATGTTCAATCCAGCTTATCGCTGTGAATGTTAAAGCGATTAGGGTTATTAATATAATTATTTTATTTTTATAGGCTTGGCAAACTTGAATGATTGATTTTAAATATTTTTGAATGTTTTCAGAGTTGTTCCTGCTTATTTTCTTTTCATTTAATTTTGTAGGATTTGATTTCAATTCTTGCAGCTTATCTTTAAAAAAATCAGTGATCTGCAGCTCTGTTAAACCAATTTCCTTGCCTGATTCAATTAATGCTTTTTTTAATTTATTATCTGTTTCAATAACTGAAATATGCTTTTCTAAGCTAGCTAACCAATTTTTCAACGGTATTAGTTGCTCTCTGATACTGAGCTCAATCTCAGAAATAAAACACATTAAAGCCGTTTCGTCTAACCCAGCAACATGAGCTAAAGTGTTTAACTCCTGTTTGTCACCACCGGAGATTTCACCTTTATGTGTTAATATATCTATAATTTTTGCATACAGAAACCTCAACTCACTTTTGACTTTAAGTGTTTGGTTTTCATTGATATTTATAGGCCCTACATTATTTTGTTCTATTTTCCTTAACCTTTTAATGCTTTATTCAGTTATGAGTTACCAAATAGCCATTAATTAGATAACTGACCATTTGGTTTGTAAATTGACTCCCATTGTCTTACTTTTTGCTTACGTGTCAACATGCTAATGTCTTCAACATGATTACTTTGTTTATTTATATTTGATTCTTTACTTTGCTGCGGCGCTCTATATTTTTTATTGCGGGTTAAATTGTGACGTCTGATCTTTCTTATATGGCTTAATTTAGCTAATTCATCTTCTGATAAATACTTATAGTCATCAATTTCATCCAATACCGCTTCGCTGTCACTATTTTTAGCAAAGTATTCATTAATATGTTTTTTTATTAGTTTATTTACAAATACATGGTTTTTAAAATTTTTGCTCGTTGATATAACTTTACGCACATACTTATGTGTTGCAGGGATCACTTTTAAACTGCCATCATACTGCCTAACAGCTGAGCCACCATTGTAATGAGATAAAGCAATATCTAACCTTTGGTCGTACATATTCATTAACTGCTTTAAATACCGAATGCCTATATCTATATTAGTTGAGATATCATAAAGCTGTGCTGCTGATACGTTAAACTCCCCCATAGCTGTTGCGGGCATAATTTGCATCACACCTCTGGCCCCTGCATGACTTAAAGCATCGCCTTCAAAGTTAGATTCGACCTTGGCAACTGACAATGCCAAAATTGGGTCTAGATCATATGCTATCGACTTTTCAATGATAGTATTCATCACTTTTAATTTTTCAGATTGATATGACGCTTGTGCATTATGAGTAGCACACAGTAATAACATAAAGATAAAACAGGCTTTAATACTATTAGCTATATTCCTTATACTCCTATTACACATTTTGATTATTGAAACCATTATATTTCCTCCAGACGTGATAACCATTGCTCGTTTAAGGTTGTTATCAAAAGGTTTGAGCTGTTTATTTGTGTTTTAAGTGTAATAACCTTAGAAATAGGCAAATTACTTTCGATAGCTAAAATAAGCTTATCTTGAGGGTTAAAACTGTTAGCTTTAATTGAATTCAGATCTGTATCATAAAAAAGACCATGATAATAAATTACATATTTAAGCGCTTCCCCTTTTGTTTGCTTTTCTTTGTCTGTATTTTCTTTAGTGACTGCTATCGTTTTTGCTTTAGCTAACTCTGATACCTGTTTTGATTCTGCTGGCACACCCATAGATATTAAAGCCAAAATCAGCAGTGCAAAAAATGCCATAGATAAAGCAAGTGCTACTTCAGTCAGTGCTTGTGTTGTTGAATTTTCATGTTCTTTTAATTTAATAGCCACGACTAATCACTTATATATAACTTTAATATAAATGTGTTATGAAAAGCTTTGAGTGATTTTTAAAGATGTTAGAATTATTTTAGAGTTAATAGGTAGGTTATTTTCAAATATGGAAAAGGTTTGGTGTAAAACCAAACCTTTTATTTAAATCATGCTAGTGAGCAGATTTATTATTGACCTTTAATTTCGCTACGGCCTTTATAAGCAACTTTATCGCCTAAAGTACCTTCAATACGAAGTAGTTGGTTATATTTAGAAACACGGTCAGAACGACATAGTGAACCAGTTTTGATTTGACCTGCAGCAGTACCTACCGCTAAATCAGCAATTGTTGCATCTTCAGTTTCACCTGAACGATGTGAAATAACAACTGTAAAACCAGCATCTTTAGCCATTTTGATTGCTTCTAAAGTTTCAGTAAGCGAACCAATTTGGTTGAATTTGATTAAGATAGAGTTACCGATGTTTTCATCAATACCACGCTTAAGGATTTTAGTATTAGTAACAAATAAATCATCACCTACTAATTGTACTTTCTCACCGATTTTATCAGTTAAGATTTTCCAACCAGCCCAATCACTTTCGTCTAAGCCATCTTCAATTGAAACAATTGGGTGGCGCTCAGAAAGACCCGCTAAGTAATCAGCGAAACCAGCTGAATCAAATACTTTACCTTCACCTTTAAGGTCGTATTTACCGTCTACGAAGAATTCAGGTGCAGCACAATCTAATGCTAATGTGATATCTTTATTCATTTCGTAACCAGCAAGTGTTACAGCTTCAGTAATGATAGCAAGTGCTTCTTCATTTGATGCTAAATCTGGTGCAAAACCACCTTCATCACCAACTGCAGTGCTTAAACCACGATCACTTAATACTTTTTTAAGTGTATGGAAAATTTCAGCACCCATACGTAAAGCTTCAGTGAAAGTTGATGCGCCTACTGGCTGGATCATGAACTCTTGAATATCAACGTTGTTATCAGCATGCTCACCACCGTTGATGATATTCATCATAGGTACTGGCATAGAATATTGGCCTGAAGTGCCATTTAAATCAGCGATATGTTCGTAAAGCTCAACACCTTTATCAAGTGCTGCAGCTTTAGCAACTGCTAATGACACAGCTAGAATAGAGTTTGCGCCAAATTTTTCTTTATTTTCTGTACCATCAAGCTCAATCATAATGGCATCAATTTTAGCTTGCTCAACTGGATTCTGACCAATTAAAGCTTGGCCAAGTTCGCCATTAATGTAATTTACTGCTGTTAGAACACCTTTGCCTAAATAACGTGATTTATCACCATCGCGTAATTCTAATGCTTCACGGCTACCTGTTGATGCGCCAGATGGTGCACATGCACGGCCCCAAAGACCGTTATCTAAATGTACATCTGCTTCAACAGTTGGATTACCGCGTGAATCCATTATTTCACGACCAATGATTTTTACTATTTTTGACATTTTAGTTCCTCTTCCCAATGATAGTTTTAGTAATTCGTGGATATTAATACTCATTCAATAGAACAGTATTAATTTTTAGCAATAAAAAAGCCGTGTCAATGCACGGCTTCTATTATGTCATTACGATGGTAATGATGATTTTTGATATTCTTTGGCTGCTGCAACAAAACCTTCAAATAATGGGTGTCCATCACGAGGCGTTGAAGTGAACTCAGGGTGGAACTGAGCAGCAATAAACCAAGGATGATCTTTATTTTCAATGATTTCTACTAATTTTTTATCTTCAGATAAACCAGTGAAAGCAAGACCAGCCGCTTCTAACTTTTCAATGAAGTTATTGTTAACTTCATAACGATGACGATGACGCTCAAATATTTCATCTGAACCGTATACTTCACGTACTTTAGAACCCGGCGTTAAATGACATTTTTGCGAACCTAAACGCATCGTGCCACCTAAATCAGACGCTTCATCACGTTGCTCAACTTTACCTTCTGAATCTAACCATTCAGTGATAAGGCCTACAACTGGTGCGCTAGAGTTTGAATCAAACTCCGTTGAGTTTGCATCTTCAAGACCTGCAACATTACGTGCGTACTCAATTAAAGCAACCTGCATACCTAAACAGATGCCTAAGTAAGGTACTTTATTTTCACGCGCGTATTGTGCTGTACGGATTTTACCTTCAACACCTCGGCCGCCAAAACCACCTGGTACAAGTATCGCGTCTAAACCAGCTAATACCTCTACGCCTTTGCTTTCTACGTCTTGAGAGTCAACATATTGAATGTTAACTGTGACGCGGTTTTTAAGACCTGCGTGTTTTAATGCTTCATTTACTGATTTATATGCATCTGGTAATTCAATGTATTTACCAACCATACCAATCGTTAATTCTGTTGTTGGGTTAGACTCTTGATAAAGAACCTGTTCCCACTCTTCAAGATTTGCTTCTGGACAATCTAAATGGAAGCGACGACATACTAAATCATCTAACCCTTGAGATTTTAATAATGCTGGAATTTGGTAAATGCTCGGTACATCTTTTAATGAGATAACCGCTTTTTCTTCAACATTAGTAAATAATGAAATCTTAGCGCGTTCATTTGCAGGAATTGTGCGATTTGAACGACATACCAATACGTCAGGTTGAATACCTATTGAACGAAGCTCTTTTACAGAGTGTTGCGTTGGCTTAGTTTTAAGTTCACCAGCAGCACCTAAGTAAGGTAGTAGTGTTAAATGCATGAATAATGCAGATTCACGACCTAGTTCAGTACCCAATTGACGAATTGCTTCAAGGAAAGGAAGTGATTCAATATCACCTACTGTACCGCCAATTTCTACCATAGCAATATCATAACCTTCAGCACCTTCAATTACGCGACGTTTGATGTCATTTGTAATATGCGGGATCACTTGGATGGTAGCACCTAAGTACTCACCTTTACGCTCACGACGTAAAACATCTTCAAATACACGGCCTTGTGTAAAGTTGTTTTTCTTAGTCATTTTGGTGCGAATAAAACGTTCGTAGTGACCTAAATCTAGATCTGTTTCTGCACCATCTTCTGTAACAAAAACCTCACCGTGTTGAATTGGACTCATAGTACCAGGGTCAACATTGATATATGGGTCTAGTTTTAGAATTGTCACTTTTAAGCCGCGCGCTTCTAAAATTGCAGCTAATGATGCAGCAGCAATACCTTTACCCAAAGATGAAACAACGCCACCCGTTACGAAGATAAATTTTGTACTCATGAGAACCCTAAATGTGAGAAAAAACGAAATCAAGACGGGAAAAAATTATACTAAAAAGCTCGTCTTTTCTCAATGAGAATTATAAAAAATATGATTATTTCTTTTTCTCATTTATCTTCACTTGATCCCATGCTTGCTCCATCTGCGCCAATGTAGCATCTTCAAATTTAATCTTGTGATTATTAAGGTGATATTCCACTTGCATAAACCTATTAGTAAACTTTTGATTTGCTTGACGCAATAATTGCTCAGGGTCTCGTTTTGCATGTCTGGCAACATTTACTAAGGCAAACATTAAGTCACCTATTTCTTCTGCGGTTTTATCTGAGTTTGAATCTAATTCTAACTCTTCCTCTACTTCTATGACTTCTTCTTTTACTTTTTCCCATGCACCAGATATTTCAGGCCAATCAAACCCAATATGGGCAACACGTTTTTGTATTTTATTTGCTTGGCTCAATGCTGGTAAGTTTTTAGGAATATCAGCTAAAACAGAAATCGCCTCCCCTGCTTTAATCTGTCTTTCTTTGGCTTTCTCATTTTCCCAGTTTTGCTTTATTTTATGCTCATCTTCAAGTTTTTCTTCACCAAAAACATGTGGGTGACGACGTGTCAGTTTTTCACACACAGCATCAACAACACCATTAAAGTCAAAAAGCTTATCTTCAGTGGCCAATTGTGCATAAAAAACCACTTGGAATAACAAGTCACCTAGCTCCTTTTTAAGTTCATCCATATCCCCTTGCTCTATCGCATCGGCAACTTCATAAGCTTCTTCTATTGTATGTGGTACGATTGATTGATAGGTTTGTTTTAAATCCCATGGGCAGCCTGTATTAGGAGTACGAAGCTTCTGCATGATGTTAATTAAATTTTCTATTGACTGGCTCAAAGTTTATTACCTTCTAGATATGGAAAAGGCGAAGATATACTTCGCCTTTTCATATTATTTAGTTGTTATTAATGATGACGACTGGCTTCATATACGCCTTCAATTTGCTGTACTTTTGTCAAGACGCGATTCATTGTAGATAAATCTGTAATTTCAAGCTTCATATCAAATATCGCTAACTGCTTTTGCGGCTGGGTATTTAAGCTCATATTTAATACATTGATTTTTTCATTTGCCAATACCGAGCTAATATCTCGCATCAGTGCAGGTCTATCATTAGCCTCTATGCGTATTGTTAAAGCATAGCTTGTTTGCACATCTGCAGCCCAGCTAACATCGGTGACACGTTCTGGTGTTGAGTTACTTAGTTGAATAAATTGCTCACAGTCACTTCTATGAACCGCAATGCCTCTACCTAAGGTAATATAGCCTGATATCACATCACCTGGTACTGGTTGGCAACAACCAGCAACATGGCTCATTAAGCTGCCGACACCATCAACTATAATGCCGTTTTTATCACCTTTCGTTGATACTGCTTTATGGTGATGTTTAAATTTAGGGATATCATCTTTTATTTGTTTGCTTTGTAGGTAATTTATAAATTGCGCTAAACGCACATCACCCGCACCAATTGCAACTAATAACTCATCAACTTGATTGAAATTAAAACGCTTTACCGCCCCGTCTAATTCTTTAATAGTTAAATCATGTTTTACCAGTTCAGCATCTGCAATCTCTTTGCCTGCAGCTAAGTTTTTATCTCTATCTTGTTGCTTAAACCAATGATGTATTTTAGCGCGCGCCCTAGATGACTTGATATAACCAAGTGATGGGTTTAACCAATCTCTACTTGGGCTAGGCTCTTTTTTAGTGAGGATCTCTATTTGATCTCTCGTCACTAACTGATGCGTAAATGGCACTATTTTGCCAAATATTTTAGCGCCTATACATCTATGACCGACATTAGAATGAATATAATAAGCAAAATCTAGTGGCGTAGACCCCATAGGTAAATCAACAATATCACCGGAAGGGGTAAATACATAAGCACGGTCTTCAATAACTTGATTTTTTAGCTCTTCAGCAAGTTCTTGATCATCGGCAAGACTTGAATCATCAACGACTTCTTCTTGCCATTGTAATAAAGAGCGTAACCAATTTATTTTTTGATCATACCCTGATTTTTTACTTGGTAATGATCCCTCTTTATATTTCCAATGGGCAGCAACACCCAATTCAGCATCTTCATGCATGCCTTGCGTTCGAATTTGCACTTCAACTGTTTTACCTTCAGGGCCAAGCACAACTGTATGAATTGATTGATAGCCATTAGGTTTAGGCGTGGCAACATAATCATCAAATTCTTTATGTAAATGCTGCCAGTTGGTATGCACTATCCCTAAAGCGGCATAACAATCTTGAATATGATCAACCACAACCCTTATTGCGCGAATATCAAATAACTGTTCAAAGTCATAATTCTTTTTATACATTTTTTTGTAAATGCTAAAAATATGCTTGGGGCGCCCTTCGACTTGTGCATCTACATTGGCTTCATCTAATTTAGATTGAATAGACGCGACCATATTCGTCATATAAGATTCACGGTCTAAACGTTTATCATCTAATAACTTGGCTATTTTTTTATAATACTCGGGATGCAAGTAACGAAAAGAAAGATCTTCTAATTCCCACTTTATTTGGCCAATGCCTAAACGGTTTGCTAAGGGTGCAAAAATACTACTGGTTTCTTTAGCAGCAATTACACGCTCTTCTTCACTGGCATTTTTGACACTGCGTAAATGACATACTTGTTCAGCAAGTTTAATGACAACAGCACGTACATCTTCCACCATAGCTAAAAGCATACGTCTGATATTATCTATCTGTATTGTACCTTTATTTTGGTGTGCTAAGGTACTGATTGTCGCCATTTGAAAAACACCTTTAAGCAAAGTTGCTAAAGACTTTCCTAGTTTTTCTTCAACATCTTCAATAGTGATGACTTTTCTTAAATATAAAGGTGTTAAATAGGCGGTCGCAAGTGTTTCAGGATCCATATTAAGCTCAGCTAATATTTCAACCATTTCCTTTGATTGCTCAAATGGTAAGTTTTCATCTAAATCCTGACAAAACTCAATCGCTAAACGCATGGCATCTAGCTGTTCATCATTCAAATCAATTAATTCTAGCCAATGAGTCTCTGTATCATCATTTATATGTGATTGACGAATTGAAACCATAAAACACTTCCTTTTAGCGACTAATACCTACTATGACTTTGTAAACAACGCCATAGTTTCAACATGTCCAGTGTGCGGAAACATGTTCATTAAACCAGTTTTACTTATTTTAAAACCAGCATCTATAATTAATTTACTATCTCTTGCTAAAGTTACTGGGTCGCAAGATACATACAAAATACGTGCAAAACGTTTAAGTTTAAGCTGAGATAAAATATCGAATGCCCCCGCTCTTGATGGGTCTAATACAAGCACATCGTATTCTTCATTAAACCATTTTGCCTTTGCCATCGATTCATTGAGGTCTTGACAAAAAAACCGCACATTTTCTATTTGATTATTCTTGGCATTAAATTTTGCCATCTCAACAGAGGAAGCAACACCTTCAATGCCAACCACCGAGCTTGCTCTTTGAGCCATAGGCAAACTAAAATTACCAATACCACAAAATAAGTCCAGTATTTTTTCATCACTTTTTAAATTTAACCAGTCAATTGCCTGTTTTAACATCAATCCATTAACTTTATGATTCACTTGAATAAAGTTGTCGAATGAAAAATTAAACTTAAGATTAAATTCATTTATATCGTAATGCAGAAGATGAATATTTTTATTATTAATAACAGCTTGGGTACTTGCATGTTTATCACTAAATTCATATTGACCAGTTTCGCCTTCTAATACTATTTTCCAGCCATTTTTATCCGCCTCAGATGACAGTAAATTAATATCGTTTTCAGTTAAAGCTCTAATATGACGAATTATAATTAAAGCTTGGTCTTGGGTTCTATATAACTGTAAGTGGGTAATTGATTGACCTGTTTTAAGCCTTTTTAGAAGTGGATGGAATACTTCAAATATATTACTAAAACATGACTCTAAAACTTGGCAGTTATTAATGTTGATTATCTTTTTTGAACCTTTTTGACGATAACCAAATAAATACTCTTTTTTATTTTTATCGTAAAAAACAGCGATACGTGCTGTACGGCGATACGTTAAAGGTTGGCTATCTATAGCTGATTGCCAATTTAAATCTGTATTTGCATCACCTAAAAACTTTTCAAATAATGAGTTAACCGCTTTTTGTTTTTCTACTAACTGTTGTTCTGGCGCTAAGTGCTGTAACTGACAGCCACCACATGTATTGTAATGAGTACAAAATGGTTTAACTCTGAACTCACTTGGCTTTATAACTTTGCTTACTGAAAAGCGCTCAAACTTCGCTTTAGTTTGTGTTGGACTTGCCAAAACAACTTCTCTAGGCAAAGCACCTTCAACAAAACCCACTTTGTTATTTACTCTCGTTATACCTACCCCTTCATGGTTTAAAGTATCGATAGTCAATTGCTGCTTTCCTTTTGCAACTGTTTTTTTCTGTGGCTTGAAAAATTGTGCCATTAATAATGCCTTGATTGTGTCGTCAGTAAACTAAATTGCACTTTAAATTCAATAAATAAAAGCACAATGATTGATTAAGCAAAACTTAAGCTTTACTCTTAGTAATTCAATTAAAAAAATATTAATAAATTACTTTATATGACTAAATTAGGTTTAAAAGAATGGGTTTTATTACTCACTTTAGTACCCGCAATGATCATAGGTTTAGTACTCGGATCTTATTTTACTATAAATCGTTATTTGGAATTAAATGACTTTTTAGTTGAACAAGGCACTAATATCATTGAACCTTTAGCTATTTCAGCTGAAGATGCCTTAGTCAATAAAAATAAAAATACGTTAAATCGTTTAATTAGCCATAGTCATAATAAACAATCACCTTTAATAAAAAGCATCGCCATATTCGATCATGATAATAACTTCGTTGTTACCAGTAACTACCATCGCCACTTTTCACAGCTAGAACAAAAAACAAATTCAAGCAAAAGTACTCTTGTTACATTTTACGATAATTATATCGTTTTCCATACGCCTATTTTTGATCATAATGCTTCTAGTGATAATTCTAGCTTAACTCAAGCCTTGCCTATTATTGGGTTTGTTGCAATCCAAATCAATAAAGATCAAGCCATTATGGCAAAACAACAATCAGCGATTTTTAGTCTTTTGGTTATTTTATCAACTTTAATTTTTGCGCTAATCTTTGCCTTAAAGTTAAGTCAAAGATTATCTCAACCCCTTAAAAAAATAGTATTGGCAATAGATACATTAAAAAGTGGCAATCAAGATATTTCCATAGATAGACCTATGGGCGGCGAGTTTGAACTAATTAGGCAAGGTTTAAATAACATATCCCATAATATGGTGATGCAAAAAGATGAAATGCAAAAACATATTGATCAAGCGCTCAGTGATAATCGAGAAACATTTGAACAATATGAAACACAAAATATTCAATTAAATATCGCCAAACAAGAAGCGCAAGATGCCAATAAAGTAAAATCCGATTTTTTAGCAAAAATGAGTCATGAACTTAGAACACCATTAAATGGCGTAATTGGTTTTACCAGACAACTTTATAAAACTCCGTTAAATAAAAATCAAATTGATTATCTCGATACTATTGAGTTATCTGCTAATAGTTTATTAAGTATTATTAGTGACATTTTAGACTTTTCTAAACTTGAAGCCGGCGCGATGGAATTAGAAAAAATACATTTTCAATTACGAGATACGGTAAATGAAGTGCTCACTTTATTAGCACCAAGCGCCCATGAAAAGTCATTAGAGTTATCAATTTATATCCAAGAGAAAGTGCCTGAAAACTTAATTGGCGACCCTACACGATTTAAACAAGTATTAATAAACCTGATAAGTAATGCAATTAAATTTACCGAATCAGGCAGCATTACTGTTGATATAGAATGCCGACTTTTCGATATAAAACACACCTCTTTATTGGTTGCGATTAAAGATACAGGTCATGGCATTAGTGCCGATAAGCAAGATTCTTTGTTTATGGCATTTGGCCAAGCAGATTCAAGCATTACCAGGAAATTTGGCGGTACAGGTTTAGGTTTAATCATTACTAAACATATTGTTGAAGCAATGAAGGGCGGAATTTCATTAAATTCAGCTTTAGGTAAAGGCAGCTGCTTTACATTTAATGCCATGTTTGAACTACCTGAACATAACCATATAGAAATATTACCAATTAATAGTTTAAAACAGAAACGGGTTTTATATTTTGAACCCCATGAACATTCCCATGATGCAACTTTAACAATATTAGAAAATTGGGGTATTCATGTTGAGGCATGTAAAACCATAGATGAGCTTGAAGCTGCATTGAATCAAGAGTTTAATTTCGATATGTCAATAATCGGCTATAGTGCATCACCAGATACAATGAAAGATATACGTACTTTGATCAGTATGACTCGTGAGCACACTGACTACCTTTATTTAATGGTCAATACTATTTCTCATAATATGCGTGAAGCGCTTGTTGGTATTGGTGCTGATGCTTGTTTAAGTAAACCTGTTAACCATAAGAAATTATGTGAAACGTTAGCAGCGCCATACAGGTTAGATCATCCATCTATTCATACGCCGACCACCTGCGATAAAATTTTACCTTTAAAAGCATTAGTTGTTGATGATAACGCCGCCAACCTTAAGTTGATCTGTACATTATTAGAAGAGCAAATTGAAAATTTAGATACCGCACATAACGGTGCTCAAGCGCTAAGTTTAGCTAAAACTCATAAATATGATTTAATCTTTTTAGATATTCAAATGCCTATTATGGATGGCATTACCGCCTGTAAAATGATTTTAGATTCCTCTTTAAATGAAGATACCCCGATTATTGCCGTTACAGCCCATGCACTGGCCAGTGAAAAAGAACACCTATTAAAGATTGGTTTTAGAGGATATTTAACTAAACCATTAGATGAAGATATGTTACGCCAAGCAATTCATGAATACGGTGAACATAACATGCCTAAAGCCCAGTTAAAAATACCTAAAGCTAAAACAAATTCACACATACTAAACTCACCCAATGCACCCTTTATAAGCAGTATTGTTGATTGGAAGTTAGCTTTAGAACGTGCAGGCGGAAAAAGTGGACTTGCCCATGAAATGCTTAATATGTTAATGCTGAGCATCCCTGAAACACAAAAAACCTTAGAGCAAGCCTATATAGATAGAGAGCGTGAAAAAATCCTGCAAATCATACATAAGTTTCATGGTGCATGTTGTTATACAGGCGTGCCAAAACTTAAAAATCTAGCCGAAACAATGGAGCTATCACTTAAGAAAGGTGCTTCGATACAAGATATTGAGCCGGAATTGTTTGAGTTTCAAGATGAGTTAATAAACTTAATTTCAGATGCTAATGTAGAAGAGGTTTAAGAGTTAGCGCTTTATAAATAAATTTAAATAAATCACCCTCAGTAAATCCCGAGGGTGATTTCTGTAATTAGCTTCTCTTATTAAGTAAATAAGTCGCAAAAGCGATAAATAACAGACTTGGAACGATAGCCCCTATTACTGGAGGTATTTCATAAACCAATACTATCGGTCCAAAAATCTTATCTGTTAAGTTAAATACAATGCCTGTAACAACACCCATTATGATTCTTGCACCCATAGTGACTGTTCGTAACGGCCCAAAAATAAAGGATAAAGCAACAAGTAACATCACAGCAATCGATACCGGTTGCATAATCTTACGCCAGAAAGCCAACTCATAATTACTGGTATCTTGATCATTTTGCTTTAAGTAATTTAAATAAGACACTAAACCAGTAAATGCCAAAGCCTCAGGTTTAACTGAAACAACGCCTAATTTTTCTGGTGTTAAATCCGAGTGGTAAAGTGATTGTGCTAGCTTTTCAGACGTAACTTTATCTTCACCTAAATTGATGCGGTTGACATCACTTAGCATCCAACCTTGTGCGTGAGGTATTGCAGTTTTTGCCTGAGTAACCTGCTTTAGCTCTAAAGTTTCTTTATCAAAGTTATACATATTAAGGCCATTTAATCGCCCTGATGAATCCACATTCTCTATATTTATAAATACATCACTATCCTTTGCCCAAATGCCTTTTTTAGCATTAAAAACACTGCCACCAGATATTGCCGATGCACGTAGCTCTTTTGCTTTTTTTTGCGCTTCTGGTACGCCCCACTCACCTAATGCCATCATGCACAGCGCTAAAAATAAAGCGGTTTTCATTACCGATATAATAATTTGTAAACGTGACATGCCCGCAGACTGCATCACCACAAGCTCACTATTAGACGCAAGCGCCCCTAAACCCGTTAAACCACCTATAAGCGCAGCCATAGGAAAAAATAATACTAAGTCACCTGGCATACTATATAAAGTATAAAGCCCCGCAGCCGCCAAGTCATAAGTGCCACGACCAACTGAACGTAGCTGATCAATAAATTTAATTAAGGTATTGAGACCAACTAACACCATTAATGCAAACCCTGTGGTTTGAATAATGCTACGACCTAGATACCAATCAAGTGTTTTCAACTCATCATGCCTTTTTAATAATGCTTAAAATAAACGATTCTAATTTTTAATATTAACTAATTTTTCAATCAACTAGCTGTTTTTCTAAACTTAGAAAAAATAAATGAACCTATGGGCCTGCCTTTTAAAATCAATAAGGAACCAATAAATAACGCTGATAAATGAATCCACCACAAACCAAGTGATTGCGGTATTTCTCCATCAGCTAAGGCAAACTTAGCTGCATTTAAAAATATGAAATATCCAAGATATAAACCAAGTGCAGGCACTAACTTAGCAAACTTCCCTTGACGAGGATTAACCACACTTAAAGGTACTGCTAGTAATGTTAAAATAGGAATAGATAATGGGATCGCAATACGCCACTGGAACTCAGCTCTAGCTTCATTATTATCCATAACAGCAAGATCATGGCTTGGCACCGCTTTAAGCTTTCGTCTTTTGTGTTCTATTGCTTGTTCTTGAATTTGAACTTGATAACCTTCAAATTGGGTATAGGTTAATGCTTGACTCTTATTTTTAATTTCATATCTTTTACCATCACTTAATATGAGTTTTTGCTCCCCAGATACATCTTCAACAACAGTGCCTTTATCAGCATAAACAAGTTGTGCTTTTTTGTTATCAATCGGTGTTAATTCATTTTCGTTTTCGGATTCTGGCAACTGCGCGACAAAAACACGATTTAACTCACTGCCACCTTGATTTATATCATGAATAAAAACAACCGCTTTACCATTTTCGGTTTGTTGAAAACGCCCTGCTCTTAAAGATGATAAACCCGCGTCTGCCTCAGCTTGCTCTATTAACTGATATTCTTGTTCTGCAGCCCAGGGCGCCAGATATAAAGTAACAATACCTGCGAATATCGCCATGATAAAACTTGAAACTAAAGTCACTCGTGTGACATACCACTCACTTACGCCACACGCCTTCAATACTGTCATTTCACTATCAGCATAAATCCGGCTATAAGCTAAAATAATACCGAGAAATATACTCAAAGGTAAAATTAAAGAAGCTAATTGAGGTAACTTAAGTGCCAAAAATGACATCACTAATTTGCCTGGGATCCCGCCTTCTGAAGCAGAAGTTAATATCCGAACAAACTTTTCACTTACAAAAATAGTCATCAAAGTAAAGAAGACTGCAAATTGAGATTTTAGTACCTCTGCAGTCAAATAACGAAAAATTAGCAATCTATGCCCCTATAAACATCTCTTTTCACTGGAATAGTGTGGAATTTCGAGTAAACTTGTTATTTTTAGAAGTTAATTATATGTCATTGACGCTGAAGGTACACAAAAAGTTGTAATCAGCGTCAATAGAAAGCAGATTAAAGGCAGGTGTCGCTATGGAATTTAGCGTAAAAAGCGGAAGTCCGGAAAAGCAAAGAAGTGCTTGTATTGTTGTAGGTGTATACGAACCGCGACGTTTATCTCCAATTGGTGAGCAATTAGATCGCATCAGCGATGGCTATATCTCAAATTTATTACGCCGTGGAGATTTAGAAGGCAAACCAGGACAAATGTTATTGCTTCACCATGTACCAAATGTACTGAGTGAGCGCATATTACTTGTTGGTTGTGGTAAAGAACGTGAATTAGATGACAAGCAATACAAGCAAATCATCTCTAAAACAATAAGTACTTTGAATGAAACAGGTTCAATGGAAGCTGTATGCTTTTTAACTGAACAACATGTTAAAGGCAGAGATACATACTGGAAAGTACGTCAAGCAGTTGAGACAACACAAGACAGCTTATATACATTTGATCAGCTTAAAAGTAAAAAAAGCGATACCAGACGTCCATTACGTAAAATCGTATTTAATGTACCAACACGCCGTGAACTGACAATCGGTGAGAATGCAATCGACCATGGTCTTGCAATCGCTGAAGGTATGAAGCTATGTAAAGACGTCGCTAATATGCCGCCAAATATCTGTAACCCAGCATATTTAGGCGAAGAATCGCAAAAAATTGCAGCTGAATTTGATAAAGTCACAGTTAATTTAGTAGGCGAAAAAGAAATGGCTGAGCTTGGTATGAACTCATACTTAGCGGTAGGTCGTGGTAGTGAAAATGAATCTGTTATGTCTGTTATTCATTATAACGGTGCCTCAGAAGATCAAGCGCCAATCGTTTTAGTTGGTAAAGGTCTGACATTTGACTCAGGTGGTATTTCATTAAAACCAGGCGAAGGCATGGATGAAATGAAATATGATATGGGCGGTGCTGCGGGTGTTATTGGTACTATGCGCACATTAGCGCAAATGAACTTACCTATAAATGTAATTGGTGTACTTGCTGGCTGTGAAAACATGCCTGGCTCAAATGCTTATCGTCCTGGTGATGTTTTAACAACTATGTCAGGCCAAACTGTAGAAGTATTAAATACAGATGCCGAAGGTCGATTAGTATTATGTGATGCACTTACGTATGTTGAAAGTTTTGATCCTGAACTTGTAATTGATGTTGCAACACTAACGGGTGCTGTCATTGTTGCATTAGGACATCATGCAACTGGCGTTTTAGCAAACCATAATCCATTAGCACACGATATTCTAAAAGCATCCGAGCAAAGTGGTGATAGAGCGTGGCAATTACCTTTATGGGATGATTACCAAGAACAACTTGCAAGCCCGTTTGCTGACTTTACTAATTTAGGTGGCAAAGCCGCAGGCACAATTACCGCAGCATGTTTCTTATCTAAATTTACTAAAAAGTATAACTGGGCACATTTAGACATCGCAGGCACTGCATGGAAAAGTGGCGCAAACAAGGGCGCTACAGGAAGACCAGTTCCCATGCTAGCCCAATACTTATTAAACAAAGCTGAAGAAGTTCAAACGCCAGAAGCTTAGCTGCGATATCAATGCTTTAAGTTTAGAATTTAATTACTTTTGAACTTTTAAGCTTAAAAATATATCAAGATTTAAAAATAAATCCCCTTTCGCTTTTGCGATAGGGGATTAGTTTTTATAGAATACGCCATTGCTTAAATAAAAAGACTGTTATGAACGCTATTTTTTACGTTTTAAAACACAACGAAGCGCTAGATAAATCTGAGCTGGAAACAAATATTCCTGCTCATTTTGATCTCGCTGCGCGCTTGGCCGCGGATCAATTTAGGCAAGGGAAGCGTGTTTTTATTTATACAAACGATAAAAACGACTCTCACATTATAGATGAGTATTTGTGGTCTTTTGAAGCAAACAGCTTTGTACCACATAACCTTCAAGGTGAAGGTCCTGCAAATGGGGCTCCGGTAGAAATCGGTGATTCAACTCCTGTTGGCAATAGAAGAATTTTAATTAATTTGGCAACTAAAGTGCCTGATTTTATAAACAGATTTAGTCAAGTTTTTGATTTTGTTCCTAGCGATACAAGCCTTAAACAAGCAGCGAGAGAAAGGTATAAATATTTACGACAAATGGGCGTTAATATTTCTACACAAGATATTTAAACTTGATAGATAGTTAATAGTTAAACTAAAAAATTAGATTAAGGCTCCAATAATGGAAAAAACATATAACCCGCAAGATATTGAACAGTCTTTATATCAAGGGTGGGAAGAAAAAGGTTACTTTAAACCATCTGGTAAAGGTGAAGCATATTCAATTATGATCCCACCACCAAATGTCACTGGTAGCCTACATATGGGCCATGCATTCCAAGATACCATTATGGATACCCTTACACGTTATAAGCGTATGCAAGGTAACAATACTTTATGGCAAGTTGGTACCGATCACGCTGGTATTGCAACACAAATGCTCGTTGAGCGTAAATTGGCTGCTGAAGAAGGTAAAACACGTCATGATTTAGGTCGCGATGCATTTATCGATAAGATCTGGGATTGGAAAGAGCAATCTGGCGGCACTATCACAAAACAACTTCGACGTTTAGGCGCATCAGTTGATTGGGATCGTGAACGTTTTACAATGGACGATGGTTTATCTGAAGCAGTAAAAGAAGTATTTGTTCGTTTACATAAAGAAGACTTAATTTACCGTGGTAAACGCCTAGTAAACTGGGATCCAAAGCTTCATACAGCTATCTCTGATTTAGAAGTAGAAAATAAAGATAAAAAAGGCCATATGTGGCACTTACGTTATCCTTTAGCTGATGGCCTAAAAACCAAAGAAGGTAAAGATTACATCGTAGTGGCAACAACACGTCCTGAAACTATGTTAGGTGATACAGGTGTTGCGGTTAATGCAGATGATGAACGTTACCAAGACCTGATCGGTAAAGATATCTTACTGCCTATCGTAAATCGTCGTGTCACTATCGTTGCAGATGAACATGCAGATATGGAAAAAGGCACAGGTTGTGTGAAAATCACGCCTGGTCACGACTTTAACGATAATGAAGTGGGTAAACGTCATCAACTTCCAATGGTTAATATCTTTGATAAAGACGCAGCCATATTAACACAAGGTGAAGCGTATACTTTTGATGGTAAAGAGCTTGAGTTTGACGCACCAATTCCTGAGCGTTTACATGGTTTAGACCGTTTTGCAGCAAGAAAGGCTATTGTAGCTGAGTTTGAACAAGCGGGTTTATTAGAAGAAATTGAAGACCACGGTTTAACTGTTCCTTATGGTGATCGTTCAGGTGTCGTAATCGAGCCACTACTAACAGATCAGTGGTATGTACGTGTGGCACCACTAGCTGAAACTGCAACTAAAGCAGTTGAAGACGGTGAAATTGAATTTGTGCCTAAACAATACGAAAACATGTATTTTTCTTGGATGAATGATATTCAAGACTGGTGTATTTCACGTCAACTTTGGTGGGGACATCGTATCCCAGCTTGGTATGATAACGAAGGTAATGTATTTGTTGGTCGTGATGAAGCTGAAGTACGTCGCGATAACAATATTGCTGATGATGTTGCCCTTAAGCAAGATGATGACGTATTAGATACTTGGTTCTCATCTGCACTTTGGACTTTCTCAACACAAGGCTGGCCTGCACAAACTGAAGATTTAAAAACTTTCCACCCTTCAGATGTATTAGTAACAGGTTTTGATATCATTTTCTTCTGGGTTGCGCGTATGATCATGATGACCATGCACTTCAACAAAGATGAAAATGGTAAACCACAAGTACCATTTAAAACCGTTTATGTAACAGGCCTTATTCGTGATGATAACGGCGATAAAATGTCGAAGTCTAAAGGTAACGTCCTCGACCCATTAGATATGATCGATGGCATTGATCTTGAAAGCCTAGTTGAAAAACGTACTGGTAACATGATGCAACCTAAGCTTGCTGCTAAAATTGAAAAAGATACACGTAAAGTATTTGCAGGCGGAATTGAAGCACATGGTACTGATGCATTACGTTTCACGCTAGCAGCAATGGCATCAACGGGTCGTGATATCAACTGGGATATGAGCCGTTTAGAAGGTTACCGTAATTTCTGTAATAAGTTATGGAATGCGAGCCGTTATGTATTAATGAATACTGAAGAACAAGATTGTGGTTTTACTAACGATCTTGAAAAACAATATTCATTAGCTGATCGTTGGGTTTTAGGTCAATTTGAGCAAACAGTAAAAGTATTTACTGAGCACTTAGATAACTACCGTTTTGATTTAGCAGCAAATACTATTTACGATTTCACATGGAACGAGTTCTGTGGTTGGTACTTAGAGTTGACTAAACCAGTAATAATGCAAGGCACTGAAGCTGAGCAACGTGGTACGCGCCATACATTAATTACTGTACTTGAAAGTTTGTTACGCTTAATGCACCCATTAATGCCTTACATCACAGAAACTATCTGGCAACGTGTTGCACCGCTTGCAGGTTTAAATACAACTGATACCAGTATTATGGTTCAAGCTTTCCCTTCATTTAATGAAGCGAATGTAGATACTGATTCGATGGCTGATTTAGAATGGGTTAAACAATTCATTTTAGCAATACGTAATATTCGTGGTGAAATGGACATCAGTCCTAATACGCCGCTTAATGTATTACTTAAAAATGTATCAAACGATGATCAACGCCGTTTAGATGAAAATAAAGCCTTCTTAGCTTCTCTGGCTAAACTGGAGAGCTTTACAGCTCTAAGTGATGGCGAACAAGCGCCGGCATCAGCAACTGCTATGGTAGGAAGCTTAGAAGTATTAATTCCTATGGCGGGTTTAATTGATGTTGCAGCAGAAGTTGCACGTCTAAATAAACAGTTAGAGAAATTAGAAAAAGAGCTAGGCCGTGTTACAGGTAAACTTAACAATGAAAAATTTGTGAGCAAAGCACCTGAAGCGGTACTTAATAAAGAAAAAGCAATCTTTGCAGAATTAAGTGAAGCTAAAGCAAAATTAGTTGAACAGAAAACAACGATTGAAAACCTTTAATTAGTAGATATACCAGTTCCGTTAATTAACGTAACTGGTATTAACAAAACCTCTAATATGGAGGTTTGATTAAATATTTATTATAGAAAACAAAAAATGCCAATCAGTGATCTGATTGGCATTTTTATTTTGACTTATTAACCTAAGTTATTAAATCAAATAATTACTTATTCGTTACCCGCTGAAGGGTTTGCTTTTTCAGCTTGAATGCGCATATAAATCTCTTCACGATGCACAGAGATGTCTTTTGGTGCATTTACACCGATACGTACTTGATTACCTTTAACACCCAGTACAGTAACTGTAACTTCATCACCTATCATAAGGGTCTCACCGACGCGACGAGTTAGTATTAGCATGCGCTTGCTCCTAGTATTTCATAAAATTAAAAGATTCCGTCCCTTCTTATTTTAAAGAATAAAACAGAGAAAAGTAAGTAAAAGTTCTAATTGGTTTTTTTCATACTCTTATTAAAGCTGTATTTGCTAAAAAAGCAATGAAAGACAAGCTTTTACTTGATAAAAATAGAATACGCTATTGAAACTGAATGCACCCTTTATGGAAATAAATTCACACTAAAAACATTTGATTTTTTTATATTTTAAGCTTTAAGCGCAAATTTTGAGAAATAATACTTGGAAATGACAGTTAGTTTTTGATGAAGATGTTTAAATAAATGAGTTTATTGATTTTTTACTTTTCGAGGGTAGGCACAAAAATAAAAAGCCACTTGAGAAAATATCAAACGGCTATATAGGTTTTAATGAAAAAACTTAGAGTCTAAGCTTTTTCAGAAATCCAAGCTTCAACACTGTCTAACGCTGAAGTTAGGTTTGCAGGCTGTGAACCTCCGATTATGTTGACCATATCTGGAGGTTACTTTTTACTAATAAATTAAACTTTTTCGCCTATCCAAGCTTCAACACTATCTAACGCTGAAGTTAGGTTTTCAGGTTGTGAACCTCCAATTGTGTTGACCATATCTGGAGGTTACTTTTTACTAATAAATTAAACTTTTTCGCCTATCCAAGCTTCAACACTATCTAACGCTGAAGTTAGGTTTTCAGGTTGTGAACCTCCGATTATGTTGACCATATCTGGAGGTTACAAATTCAAACTTAAACTTTTTCAGAAATCCAAGCTTCAACACTGTCTAACGCTGAAGTTAGGTTTTCAGGTTGTGAACCACCGGCTTGTGCCATATCTGGGCGACCACCACCTTTACCGCCAACTTGTTGTGCTAAAAAGTTAACTAATTCACCGGCTTTAAATTGACCAGTTAAATCTTTAGTTACACCAGCAATTAAGCTTACTTTAGCGCCTGCAGCAACACCTAATACAATAATGCCTGAATTAAGTTTTACTTTAAGGTCATCCACCATACCACGTAATGCTTTAGATTCAGTCCCTTCAACATTAGCGATTAAAACTTTAACGCCATTGATATCAATTACTGAATCTAATAATGAAGCACCTGCAGCACTTGCAAGTTTCTCGTTAAGTTGACCGATTTCTTTTTCTAAGCCTTTTGCTTTATCAACAAGGGCAGATACTTTATCAAGTACGCTATTGCTATCGGCTTTTACTAAGCTTGCAATTTTATTTAATACTTCAGCTTGCGCATTAATATGATCTAATGCAGCAACACCTGTTACAGCTTCAATACGGCGCACACCTGCAGCAATGCCGCTTTCTGATACCAATTTAAATAAACCAATATCACCAATACGATTTACGTGAGTACCACCACATAATTCGATTGAGAAGTCGCCTATGCTAACAACACGTACTTCATCATCATACTTTTCGCCAAACAGCGCCATTGCACCTTTTTCTTTCGCTTCGTCAATTTGCATTAACTCAGTATTTAAATCAAGATTACGACGGATCTCTGTATTTACTTGCGTTTCAATCTTAAGTAGCTCTTCTTTTGTTACACCTTCAAAATGAGAGAAATCGAAACGTAAACGGTCAGGTCCATTTAATGAACCTTTTTGAGTTACATGTTCACCAAGCACTTGGCGTAATGCTTCATGTAATAAATGCGTTGCAGTATGGTTTTTACGAATACTATCACGACGATCCACATCAATTTGTGCTTCAACACGGTCGTTTAAGCCAATTGAACCTACAACTTTACCTTGATGCGCTATCGCGTTACCAAGCTTAGTTGTATTAGTAACAACAAACTCACCACCTGTTACTTTAATAATACCGGCATCACCAATTTGACCACCTGATTCAGGATAGAAAGTAGTGCGATCTAAAATCACAATACCTTCTTGGCCATCTCCTAGTACAGATGCATTTTCGCCATTGGCAAACAACTCAATCACAGTACTGCTGATATGATCGTTTTGGTAACCTTTAAACGATGTTGTGTGATCTGACTTTAATTGTTCGTTATAATCAGTACCAAACTTACCTGCTTTTTGCGCTGTTTCGCGCTGAACTTGCATGGCAGCTTTAAAGCCATCTTCATCAATTGTTAATTCGCGTTCACGAGCTACATCTGCAGTTAAATCTGAAGGGAAACCATAAGTATCATAAAGTTTAAATACTAAATCACCTGGTATCACAGTACCTTCAAGTGCTTTTAAGCTATCTTCTAAAATCACTAGACCACGATCTAATGTTTTACTGAATTGCTCTTCTTCAATTCTTAATACTTTTTCAACAATCGCTTGTTGCTTAGCAAGTTCTGGATAAGCATCGCCCATTTCATTAATTAATGAAGCAACTAACTTATGGAAGAATGAACCTGTCGCACCTAGCTTATTACCATGGCGAACAGCACGACGAATAATACGGCGTAATACATAACCACGGCCTTCATTTGATGGCATAACACCATCAACAATTAAAAATGCACAAGAACGAATGTGATCGGCTACAACGCGTAGAGATTTATCTTCTAAATCTGTTGCATTTGTTACAGCAGCAGCAGAACTAATTAAGTTTTTGAAGATATCAATTTCATAGTTTGAATGTACGCCTTGTAAAATTGCAGCGATACGTTCAAGACCCATACCAGTATCAACAGAAGGCTTAGGTAAAGGTTCCATAGTGCCATCAGCATGACGGTTAAATTGCATGAAAACTAAGTTCCAAATTTCAATGTAACGGTCACCATCTTCATCTGGCGTGCCTGGAGGACCACCAAAAATATCTTCTCCGTGATCAAAGAAAATTTCAGTACATGGACCACATGGACCCGTATCACCCATAGACCAGAAGTTATCTTTAGCACCAATGCGTGATACACGATCAGGATTTACACCAATTTGGTTAATCCAAATATCTGCTGCTTCATCATCTTCAGTGTAAACAGTTACCCATAGCTTTTCTTTTGGTAATTGAATTACTTCAGTTAAAAAATGCCATGCGAATTGAATTGCTTCAACTTTAAAGTAATCGCCGAAGCTAAAGTTACCTAACATTTCAAAAAATGTATGGTGACGAGCTGTGTAACCCACATTTTCTAAATCATTATGTTTACCACCGGCACGTACACAACGCTGTGAACTTGTAGCTCGTGTATAAGGACGGCTTTCACCACCTAAAAATACATCCTTAAACTGAACCATTCCCGCATTGGTGAATAATAAAGTTGGATCATTACCTGGTACTAAGCTGCTAGAAGGTACGATTTGATGCTGTTTACTAGCATAAAAATCTAAAAAAGTTTGACGTAATTTTGCTGTGCTCATGTGTTGCATGGGTTATCTCACTCGTCTGACACTATACCCATAGCCATTCATATTTAAGGTTTCAGAGTTTAAGCGAGAAGCCAGATCAAGGCATCACTTGCAGCCAATGGTACACCTTTTTAAGGCATAGGCCTTAGCAAAGGTGATAACACAGAGCTGGCTTTTCGCTTAAATTCCCAAAGGGCGAAACAAATCAAAGTCATCTTCATTGTTATAAAAGTAAAAAGGGGAAAGCCATTTCATTACTTTTATGCCTAGAATCTAACTTAGGTTTGATTCGCTGAAATCCATAACTATGATTGGTTATGGGTATATGCGAATTCAATTTGTTCATAGTTAAAACCCCGGTACATTAAATAGCGTACTATTTTCGCTTTTTGCTTGTAGTCGGGCGTGTCTGTAATATTCGAAAACTTCTTAATATATGCTGTTCTGGCTAATTGAAACCAATCTATTTCCATTTCTTCAATTTGAAATGCTAACAGTGTTTTATCAATGCCTTTAGCGCCTGCTTCTGATTTTATTCGGGCATAACCATGATTTTTGGCTAAATGGCGTCGAATAAAACCTTCGCAATAACGTGTTTCATCAATATAATTAAGGCTTTCACACCAGTCTAATAGTGACTCAATATATTCTGGTGATGCTTCTTTTTTCTGTAGCTTAAAAGTTAAATCACGACGAGAGTATTCTTGTCGTGATAATAACCATAAAACATAATTTTTTAATTTCTGCTTGGCTTGTTCGTCCATTTAACATCTTTCTTTAGGCATTAAACTGGCCATGTGAACTTGGCGGTTCATCATTATTTTGGTCTATGTTTACTTCGTTTAATTGAAAGATGGCTTGATAAGCAATAAAGAATGCGATGTAACTTATCGGCATAACAATCAATAATGGAATTAAAGACAGTAAAGATGAAATTAAAATCAATACAGATAAAATGCCACCAAAAACACCTAAAGCAGCAAAGTTGTGCCAAAAAGATAATAAACTTGCTTTTATAACTTCAAAAATAGCTTCTTTCTTTTTGAAATAAACAAGCGGAACTGCAAACGCAAAAGCCATCATATAAACAGCAATTAAACTGATAAATAAAATGACATTAGCAGGCTGTATTGCAGCGATAAATTGCTCAACCACAAACTCTGGATTTTGTGCATTTTCTTGTAAAATTAATAATGCATCTTCAAATAAAACACTACTAGCAAGCGCTAATAAAATACCGGCAGCCATTTGATATAAGCCCAAACGGAATAAACCGAGTCTAGTGCCCTTCTCTGAAAATGGTTTTAAAATATCAGCAAGTGCAATTTTTTGACCTTGAAGCTTAGCCAAAACAGCGCGATAAAACCCTGCAATTAAAAATGGTGCAGCTAAAGCGGCTGGAATTTGCAATAAAGGCATCAAAAATGGAATAAAGCCCACTATAATGATGAACAGATGCATAAAAATAAAAGTGCCTGGCTGAGACTTAAAAATTTGCCATGCAGCCTTAAACCACTCTAATCCAGATTGCGCTTTAAAAACTCTTAATTCTATTGCCATTATTTATCTTCATTCTCTTTACGAATACTAATTACTTTACCTAAGTCTAAACGATGTGAACCATGTTTAACTTTAGTTTCTAAATAGGCTTTATTACCCTCTTTAACATGGGCATGTGTACCAACTACATTATTAACTGTTATACCCGCATCTTTTAATGCATTTATTTTTCTAGGGTTATTTGTTAATAATTGAACTTGAGAGATACCTAAGGCTTTTAACATTAAAACAGCATCAGAAAAATCACGTAAATCGTCTTCAAATCCTAAGTGATTATTCGCTTCATAAGTATTCATACCTTGCGACTGTAATACATACGCATCAATTTTATTATATAAACCAATACCACGTCCTTCTTGACGTAAGTAAAGTAAAATACCACCTTCTTGATGCATTTTTTCGATTGATTCATTTAGCTGTTCACCACAATCACATCGTGATGAATGAAAAACGTCGCCAGTTAAACATTCTGAGTGCATACGCACTAAAGGTGTTTCTTGATTTTTATCTGCGTCATTAAAAATCAAAGCGACATGTTCTAATTGATCTTTTAGGCCGGTAAATGATACTAATTGCGCTAAGACATCACTATTTTTGCCAACCTTAAGTTGGACTCTTGCCCTTACTTCTGCCACAACATATCTCAAATATAAATTTAATAGCGACATTATACTTAAACACGTCAAAAATACGAGTTTCATTAATGTACAACAATTGAGCTAAAAGCAGCTTAACTTCCTTAATCATGCAAAAAAAATTAACTTCCCCTGCTAATTTAAATTATCTTCGAATAAAAAATTTTTAATATTTAAAAAATAATTTAACCCCTTCTGGTTTTTTACGGCGTTTTATATATGAGTCTTACATTTTTAGAAGATAAAACCCCTGGAGAAACTTATGACATTAGCAATCAACCAAAGTCCTTTATATAAAAGTTTTAAATTTTCATCTTTTATAATTGGCGCAAGCATTACAACCATAATCACTTTTGCATTTATGCATTATTTAATTAAAAGTGAATATAAAACTGCTGTGGATGCACCAGAGATAATAGAAATAGATGTAATGCAAGCGCCACCCATAAAAGCAGTCAAATTAATTACCCGAGTGCCTCCTCCACCACAAGTAAAACCGCAGCCCCCTAAAAATATGCCACCTCAGGTAGAAACTGTCGATCCAGGAAACCCGTTAACCCACTTTGCACCTGTTATAAAAATGGTCAGTTCAACGATAAAAATACCCACTATGATAGGCTCTCAAGGTGAAGCAACGCCTTTAGTGAGGATCACACCTAAATATCCAATTACAGCAGCAAGGGATGGCAAAGAAGGTTGGGTACAGCTTGGGTTTACCATATCAGAAATAGGTACTGTTATTTCTCCATACATTATAAACTCTGAACCTAAACGTATATTTGATAAAGAAGCGCTACGCGCACTAAAAAAATGGAAATACAAACCAAAAATGCTTAATGGTAAAGCGGTTGCGCAAACAGGACAAAGTATTCAACTAGACTTTAAGTTAGACCACAATCTATAAGTTTTTTGTTCGAATTAGGAGTGTGCAAGCACTCCTAATACTTTTAAGTAGTAAGTGATAAGGATACATTTATTGATGATATTAAGTTTTAAAGAATGGTTAATACCAAAAAAAGATGCCGAAACTTTGATGTCTCTTTATTCTAAATCAGGAAAAAGTGAGTTACTACAAAGGCTAGTAGAATTACATGCTGATGACCTTTATCATTTTTTATTAAGTCAAAGTGATAGTGAATTAGCGAAAGACATTAGCCAAAAAACTTGGCTCAAGGTAATCGATAAACGTGAGTATTATCAAAATAAAGGGACATTTAAAGCTTGGTTATTTACTGTTGGCCGTAATACTTTATTTGATGAATTTAGAAAGAAAAACCGTTATCAAGACCTTTTTGATGACCAAACTGAGGCTGAACCATTAAATCAAGATACACTGGATAACGATATTCAAATAAGATTTAAGCAAGTATTAGAAAACTTACCTTTTAAGCAAAGAGAAGCTTTTGTTTTACAACAAGAAGGGTTTTCTATTTTACAAATAGCGCAAATCACACAAGAAAAAGAACAAACAATAAAAACTAGATTGCGTTACGCTAAATCTTACTTTAGACAACATATAGGAGGCTAATATGTCACAACCAAAAGACAAGTTTGACGATAAACTAAGTCAATTATATAAAAACCATAAATCTAGCAATACATTATCTATAGACGAAAAAAAACTGTTAGGCAGAACAGAAAAACCTATAAATAAATTTAATTGGATTAATACGTTTCAGATTAGCTTAACTGCAGTTGCATTATTCACTTTATTTACACTATTTTTTAACCAAGAAGAATACATTAACCAGATTGATGAAGTAGTCTATTCTCCTACAAATGCGCTCATTGAAGTTCACTATGTTGAAGAAAATACTTATCACAAAAAAATTAAAACGATTGCACAAAATAGTGAATCACTTTTAGCGCTAAAGCAAGCTAATGAAAAACGAGTTCAGTCCCAATCTAACCTAAAAAAATATCATGAATTCAAAGGCGTGTTAGTTAATAAAACTGATAATTGGTATATCGAGTCTTGTAATAAAGGGTTACTAGTACAAATTAATGCATCACTATTAAATCAATTAAAATACAATAACGCACTTGATGCTAATATTGTACAAGGTGATTTATTAGCCTTTAAACATAATTCAGATGGCGAGATAATCGCCTTACTTAAGTCTGATAACCCACTTCAATGTTAAGGATAAATCAATTGCGTATTCACTTGAATCTCATTTTAAATGAATACGCTATTATCAAGTTATTATTTAATAACGCCTTCACTTGCATTGATAGATTTTATTTTTTCTAGCTCTTTCTCTAAACAATCAGTGCAAGTGCCATGACTAAATTGCGCATCACTGTGATTCGCTAATTAAGACTCTAACATCTCCCAAGTTCCATCTTCATTTCGTATCACTTTGCAATAACTACATATAGGGTTCAAACCCTTTAGGGTCTTTATTTCTTGTAATGATTTTTCTAATTTACCGATCAAACTTTCACGCTCTAATTCTGCGATTTTAATACAAGTCATATCTTCAACGCTGGACCAAATATATTCCTCCTCGTCTATGGTAACAATTTGGCCCGATAAGCGTACTGGCACTAAATGACCATCAGCGTGAATATACTCCTTTTCATAGGGTCTATATCTGCCGGTTTTTTGTAGGCTTTATAATTGTGTTTTTTCTTGCGAATAATATTTTTCAGGTGTGATTTGCCAGTAACTTAAGGTGAGTACTTGCTCAACTGAATGACTAATATTTTTTAATAGGCAGTATTTACATCAATTAAATCGCCGTTCATGCGACATAAAGCTAACCCAATTACGGTATTTTCAAAAAGTACTCTATTGTAGTTTTCATTATTTTCCATCGGCTCTAAATCCTTTTATGCCTTGGTTACACGTTTATTTCTCTTAAAATTATAGTTGAACTTAAGTTTTCGACAAGAAACATCAATTCCTGATTTTTATATTTATCAATTAAAAAAGCCAGTAACGACTAATTACTGGCTTACAATGAGGTGTTAAAAACAATGTTTATTAATTTACTCAACCAAATGTAATTTACTTCTTAGCTATATTATTATTTTAAGCTTTGTTTTTTAGACTTGGCTTTAGCTACATCATTATTAGCTGAGTTAGCTTTAAGCTGAAACAATACAGAAATTTTATTATTTTTATTATCATATAAGTATACTGTTTCGGCACCTTGAGATGAGGCTACAACAGCAACATATAAATTACCTTTATCTTCTTTACTTGTAATTTTTATTTCACTGTCAGGAAAAGTGTTCAGTAACTTTATAAAAGAATCGGCCGCAAGCGACCGAGTTTCAAAAGAGTCCTAACTGACTTCCGAGCTCTTCTTTTTTATCCAATTCAACCAATTGGTTTTGCACATATTTACGAATAGTATCTTCCGTTGCATTTCCAATTGTTTCAACAAAATAACTCTGAGTCCAAAGCTTCCCTCCCCAGAAATAACGCCTTTTAATATCTGGGTATAATTTGAAGAATTCTCCGGCTGAAATACTTTTTAT